>NZ_LT839648.1:2127739-2501607 GCF_900176885.1 Oceanobacillus senegalensis
TGGTTCTAAGTCAAATGTTGGGGTGGGGCTATTAGCTCCTACCCCTTTAACCTATTGAATTGGCTACGGATTTAAATTGATGGTGTAATAATACCCTTAATCTCAATCGATCATATCTCTTGAATCCAAAGGCATTTCTCTTGATAACCTTTGTTTGATTATTCAATCCTTCAATAAACCCATTACTATACCCAAAGGCAAAGCTGTTCAATATTTCAGGTTGCCAATTTTGTAGCGTCTGTATCGCTTTTTCAAATTCCTCTAAACCCGCATCTTTTACTTGCGTATAAAACTGATACAGCCCTTCTTTAACCTCTTTCATATTATCTTTTCCTATTTTCTTTGCTTCTTCAAACCAAGTTCGATAAGATTCTTTTAACCCATAAGCTGTTCTCAAATCTTCTGATAACCCTAAATATCTTTCTAAGTACCAATGTTGTTTTGCGCTAAGGGCTTCATAATGCTTATAAAATACATGCTTCATTCGCTTGCACTTTTTACGATCATAAGGGTGGAATTCTTTTTGAACTCGTCTTCGCACACGTTCGAGTGCCCAATAAATATAACGACAGAAATGAAATCGATCCGCTATAATAATAGGATTCCCCAATGCTTGTTGAACAGCTGATTTAAAGCTATGACTCATATCCATAATGACTATTTCTACTTTTTCTCCCTTTTCCTGTAGATACTTTTTCACCGTTTTTACGGACCGATCAGGAAGAATATCCAAAGGCTCACCTGTCTCACCATTACCGATAATGGTTTGATATTTACCTTTATTTGTATCGCCCTTATATTCATCGATCGCTATTACCCGTGGCAGAGCTTTAACCTCACGTAATTTACCAGCTGATACGTTATCAAAACGTCGCATAGCTGTATTGGATGACGTATGAAATTGGGCAGCAGTATCCTTGAAATTCTTCCCCTTTATCACTCGAAAACCTAACGCCTGATTCCATTCCACCGTATGTCGCTGATAACGATAGACAATATTATTGTTTTCTACAAACCTCTTTCCACACTCACACCTATAACGACGCTTACGATAAAAAATATAGGTTCTACGTTCAAACAATTTTAAATGCTGAATTTTTTGCACTCGATAATCATGAATACGCTCTGTTATCTCCCCACAAGAAGGGCATTTATGAGGTTTTTTTGGCAACTGAACATGAATATGAAAGGATCCCTCTATCTCCTCTGTTTTCGTTATTTTCATTTCTTCTAATCCAGGTAATTTCATGTTAAAATACATATACACGCAACTCCTATCCACTTGTTTCTCGTCAATTCAAGTTTAAAGGATATAGGAGCTTGCGTGTTTTTTTATGCTTAAATTTTATTAAAACCCCAACATATATTTTAGAGCCAATAAAAAAGCGTTAATCCTTCATTAAACAAAGGACTAACGCTCTTTTAGTTAGTGATTCCGATTGGACTCGAACCAACGACCCCTACCCTGTCAAGGTAGTGCTCTCCCAGCTGAGCTACGGAATCGTATAAAATGAATAGCAATTAATATAAATATAATCGTTTTTTAACTTCTTGTCAACATTTTACTATATTGAGTTAATTTTTAAACATGAAGAACCCCCAATCGCCAAATGATTGGGGGGTCTTCAAATAAATCATAGACTAACCACCTAACAAATTCGGCAAAAACATAACAATACTAGGTACAAATGCAAAGATAAATAGTATTATAATTAACGTAATAGTAAATGGAAGAGTAGATTTAGCAACCTGTTCCAAAGATAATCCACTGATAGCGCTTGCCACATTTAAATTGTCTCCAACAGGTGGAGTTAAAAAGCCAATTTCTGCAGCTAAGATCATGACAATCCCAAAATGTACGGGGTCCATTCCAAGTTCTGTGACAACCGGAAGTAATATAGGTGCCAATAGGAGAATCCCTGCTAATGTTTCCATAAACATACCGATAAATATAAGTAAAATAACGATAAGACTAATAATTACCCATGATTCAACAGGCAGTGCTATTAAATAGTTTGCAATTGACGAAGGAACTTTTTCCACTGTTAGAATACGTCCATAGATTGATGCAGTTGCTACAATGATGAGTATAATTCCTGAGATTAAGATTGTCTGTTTAAAAATATCCGGTACCTTAACCCACTTTATTTCCCGGTAGACAAATATACCTAATAATGCACTATATCCAACTGCTACACCTGCAGCTTCTGTTGGAGTAAATACCCCGCCATAAATACCTCCAAGTACAACTACAGGCATAAGAAGCGTCCATTTTGCATCATTAAAGTATCTCCATCTTTTCTTCCAGCTTGCCTTCTCTCCAGAACCAACAAAATTTCTTTTTTTCGAAATAAAATAGCTAATAGTCCAAAGCAATGCTGCTATGATGATACCGGGTATAACACCTGCAATAAATAAATCTCCAATAGACGTATTTGTCGTTATTCCATAAATAATCAACGGAATACTTGGTGGAATAATAATACCGAGTGTACCAGCAGAAGCTACAACTCCTGAACTAAACCCAGTATCATATTTTTCCTTCACCATCGCAGGAATCATAATACCCCCAATAGCCGCTACAGTCGCAGGACCAGATCCGCTTAATGCCGCAAAAATAGTACAAGCCACAATAGCGACCCCTGCCAGCCCACCAGTAAAATGACCGACAAACGATTTAGCAAAATCTATAAGTCTTCTTGACATTCCTCCGTGTTCCATTAAAATTCCTGCAAATACAAATAAAGGAACCGCCATTAATGCATAGGAATCAACGGTCGAAAACATTCCCTGTGCAATGTATTCAATTGGCATTCTTTCTGTAACAAATAAGGTAAGAATAGATGCTATTCCTAAAGCGAATGCGATTGGCACACTAAGAATCATTAGTAAAATAAAACTACCAAATAATATGAGAGTACCCAACTACCCTCACCTCCAATATTATTGATTTGATTTTGGGATGTTATTTTTCATATCTTTCAGGATGTTTACAATATGCTGCACAACTCTAAATGTCATAAGAAAGGAACCTAGAGGTAATCCAATATAGATAAGGTACATCGGAATTTGATTCGCAGGGGATAATTGATGTGTATGGTACTGATCAATAATTAATTGAACACTGTAATAATCAAGGTAGATTAAAAAACTAATCCAAAATAAAAGTGCAATAAAGCATACAAAAAGCGATGCGAAGGTTGAAAACTTTCGAGTTAAATGGACTAAGATATTAAATTTAACATGGCGTTGATACCGCACTGCATAACTTGCACTTACATAAACAAACCAGACAAAGGCATATCGTGATAACTCCTCTGACCATGTCAATGGACTATCAAAAACATAACGCATAATAACCTGAATAATAACAAGAAACGAAAAAAATACGATTAATATGGATGCCAGATACGTTTCAATATGTTCATCCAAATGTTTATAAAGTCTAATAGGAACCTCCTCCTTTTAAGAAATTTAAATAGCCAGGAAGTAATGCCTTAGCTAGACACTAAATCCTGGCTATACATCTATTCACTTATAGCATTCAGGATTTTCTCATTTCCAGCAGCTTCTAATATATTGATTAACATTTCTTTATCTACTTCGTCGGTAAATTTCTCATAAAATGGTATGGAAGCTTCCACCCATGCATTATGCTCTTCATCAGATAAATCGGTAATAATTGCTCCTTCATCAATAAGCTTCTCTCTTAGTTCATCATCTAAATCTTTATTAAGATCTCTTAGATGTTGGATTGCTTCATTTGCGGAAGTTTGGATAATTTCTTGATTTTCTTCGGACAATCCTTCAAAAAATTCTTTATTAATTACTAGAATCTCAGGATCAAAAATGTGTCCAGTCGTAGTGATATAGTTACTAGGTTCATGGAATTTTCCGGTATAAATAAGTTGAAATGGATTTTCCACTCCTTCTACAACACCAGAAGATAATCCTGTAAACACCTCAGTGAAAGCCATAGGTGTTGGATTTGCACCAAGCTCTTTCCAAAATTCAATATGCATTGGTACTTCCATTGTACGTAGTTTTAACCCTTCCACTTGATCTGGAGTTACAATTTCCTCTTTCGTATTGGACAAATGTCTCCAACCATTTTCACTATAACCTAGCCCAATCAGGCCACTTTCCTCTAAACCAGCTAATAGTTCCGCACCTACTGAGCCATCAAAGACTTGATAAACCGCTTCTCTATCTTTAAATATAAATGGAAAATCAAAAACTTCTAGTGCAGATGAAAAGTTTGAAAGTACTCCAACAGATGGTGAGGTAATTTGTATATTTCCTGCCTGTGTGTTTTCTACCATTTCTCTTTCTCCACCCAATTGGCCATCAGGATAAACATCAACGACTATTCTTCCGTCTGACTTTTCCTCTACAAGCTCTTTAAATTTCAAATACATGTCATGTTGTGTTGCATCCTGAGAGACAACGTGTGCGGCTTGAATGGTAATGGTTTCTGTAGAATTACTACTTGAATCTTCTCCAGAGTTTTGGTCGCTATTTGATGAATCAGACCCACCCGAACAAGCTACTAACACCATTAAGATGAATGCAAATAATAAACCCCCTAACCATTTCTTTCTCAACGAATACTCCCCCCTTTTTCATCTTTTTTCATTCTCCTTGTATGGTTATGATTGGATTAGTCCTTTTATGCTAATCCACACGTCCTCACTATTAAAAGAATTAGATTTCTATTAGGAGAGTTAAAAAAACAGTCCCTCTCAAAATCTATGGAAAGAAACTGTTCGTCATAAGATTATAATTTATTCAACTAGTCGCTTCATCGCATGAATTTGTCCAGAATGATGAGATTCATGGTGAGCAATGATAGATACCACTTCTCCATACGTGTTAACACCGAATACAGGTTCAGGCATTTTATCAGCAAATCGTTCGTCTGGTATCTCCATTATTCGATTTTGTTGATCCTTCAATTGCTGAACAAGTGACTCCATTGCTGGTACTTCCCATTCCCATTCAGAAGGTTTTGACCCTGTATCAAATAGCTCTTTATATTTTGTTGGTAGTTTTCCATTTTCCGGAAATAAAAACTTCTCTGTAACAACCAATATATGACCCACATGCCAATGAATCGTATTATTGAATCCTCTTGGCTGCACATCAAGACTTTCCCTCAATCCCTCGATTTCCTTAAATAAGCTATCTCTTGTCATCCGGAACTGCATTTTGATTAGATTACTCATACTAACTCCTTCAATATATATTTTCTGATCACTAATAATAATATGATATTTATATGGAGGAAATTCTAGCTTTTCTATTTCTTTTATTCTATTACAACAGAAGGATTTCATTTATCTTTTTAAGTAAATATGTTCTTTCTCCTTTATTTCTTTCATAAAAATGGTGAAGAGTCTTTGCTAAATACCATTCCTTAAGACAAGCCCTTGCTCCATTCAACATTAAAATATGTCCACATACGGTAAGGAGGAAGCTTTTTTGGAAATTTTACAGCCTATACTAGAAATTTTACTCATTAATATCTTACTTAGTGGCGATAACGCTCTAGTCATTGCTATGGCAAGCCGAAATTTATCAATAGACCTGCAAGCAAGAGCTATTCGCTGGGGAACTTTCGGTGCTATTGGATTAAGAATACTTTTCACTTTTTTAATGATTCATCTTCTAAAAATGCCATTTATCGAGTTAGTTGGTGGCGTGTTACTACTTGTTGTTGCTTACAAATTATTAGTAGACAATCATGAAACAGATCATATAAAAAGTGGCGATTCGCTACAAGAGGCTGTTTCAATCATTATCTTTGCAGATGTGCTAATGAGCTTGGACAATGTACTAGCCATTGCTGCAGTTGCTGAGAATAATGTTCTTTTAATTATAACGGGAATCGTTCTAAGTATTCCTATTATATTAACTGCTAGTGAGCTCATTCTAAAACTAATCAAAAAGTATCCAGTTATCATTTTTTTTGGCTCAGGACTGCTTGCATGGACTGCTGGAGAAATGATATTAAAGGAAGGAATAGTGCAACATTTTGTTGAACATAAAGGTATACCTCCCATTGCCCTTCTTATTTCAGTTACATTCCTTGTTCTCTTAATTGGGGGAATAAAACGAAAATGGAATAAAAAAGGAGAGGAATAGACATTCAAGACATTTAATACCTGTTTTATTTTTAAAAAAATCTCAAACTGTGACATTTCTCACTAAAGTCATCCTAATTTATTACTATAATAAAGTTATAAATAATAAAAATGGCAAAGGAGATTTTCTATATGTCCGAAACAATTACACAAGATACCATAGACAAAATTATCGAACGCTTTTATGAGAAATTAACAAAGGAACCGTATTATCGTTCCATGTTTAAAGAACGTGGAGTGGATATTGAAGTGCTAAAAGAAAGGCAGAGAACATTTATTGCACGTCTCATTTCCGAGGAATTTTCACAGGATGGGGAAGATAAAAATCAAGTGATTAAAAGACATCCATTTAAAACAACCCCAGAAAGAGCAGAAATATGGATGGGACACATGAAGGAAACATTGAATGAAATGGATATTACCGATACAATTAAAAGTCGCTTATTGGGAAGAATACAATCACTGATGGACCAGATAGTAGAATAGAATACAACTTTAGTGGTACTTACCAACTTATTGGAAGTACCACTTTTTTCAATTACCGGGTAGCCCCAGTCTTGACATTTTAGATTTTTCCAAAAACATCAATCAGAATCCATTGTTTCTATAATACGGATAACCATAACCCCCAGGGTATCCATGATGTCCGTAACCTGGGCCATATCCTCCGTAACCAGCACCAGGATAAAATCCCGGACCGTATCCGCCAAACCCTGGACCATAAAAACCTCCAAATCCTGGGCCGTAAATAGGATAATGATGATGTTGATCAAACAACTCCCCACCTATAAAACCTAATCCCGCTCCAATAAGTCCTGCTGTTAGAGGTGTTATCCCAAAACCAGGGGCAGACCTTTGAGGAATTCCATAGTTCATAGGTATGTTTTTCCCAAATCCATGCATTTAACATTCTCCTTTTCTTCAAAAATGAATCCTCTATTTCACGGAGTATTACTATCTTTAAACTGTAATCATTCACCTACAGTTGGTCATCTAAATTCTTCTTCACTATAGCCTATGGAAAAACAAGAAAAATGAAATAGGCGTCATTCCCAAAATAAAAAACATTTTTAGTCGTTGCGAATAAAGTGAAGCTTCAATCAGCGCGGGGGGTTTTATCCCCCACTAAAATGATTCGTTTTTCCTCCATTTTGGGATGCGATATTCCTGCCCCTTAACCCGCGATAATTAATATTTTTCTAAACTACACCAAAAGGGCAACCTTATTTGGTTACCCTATTTCAAAAAATATATTTGAGGAGGACCAACAGGTGTGGGTATAGGTGAATGACCGAGCATTTGGAGGTTTCATCGCCTGTTGTCTCACACTTATTCGTTTACTTTATATTCCTACTACATCCAAGCTGCGCCAACAATAATTAGAAGGATGAATAATACTACAATTAAGACAAAGCTATCAGTACCATATCCTCCTGAACCGTAGCCGTAACCGCCGTAACCATAGCCTCCACCGCAATGTCCAAAACCGAATCCCATAATAACACTCCTTACGTTTATATTTTGATTAATAACCAAATCCGACGTATGCAGAACCTACAATAATTAAAAGAATGAACAATACAACGATTAAGGCAAAGCCTTCACCGTATCCTTTCCCTGCAAATGCTTCGCTCATTTTGATAACACCTCCTAGCATTTACACAATTACTATATGTATTTTAGACCATATCGTTATAGACAATTGTCCAAATCCTTTTAAATTAGGCTATATAGAAGTTGTTTAAATTGATGGAAGACAAACATATACTCTATTAATAACTCTTCCATAATTATGTTAATATGATAGAAAAGTGAAAGTTCACTCATGGGAGGAAAACCAATGATACAATTAAATGTGCCAGTAATTGGACAACTTCCGGAGCTTCCGACTGGTTGTGAAATTACTGCTGTTACCATGATGCTACAATATAAAGGAGTTTCAGTTGATAAAATAACATTGGCAAATGAAATGCCAAGAGCTTCCAAAGATCCAGACCTAGGTTATGTTGGAGATCCATTTACACCGGATGGTTGGACCATTTACCCTACTGCGTTAGTAGAATTAGTTAAACGCTATTGTGGGAGTAGTGTAAATTTAACAGGAACAGACGGTAATGAATTAGAAAAGCACTTATCTAATGGAAAACCAATTGTCGTCCTTGTCTCACCTATGCATCGTTTTACCGTTCACGCAATAACAATAACTGGTTATGATGAACAATTCTACTTCTATAATGACCCATGGACAGCAAAGAAGGATGTTAAAATGAAAAAAGAGAAGTTTTATCAGATATGGGAGAAGCAAAATAAAAGAGCATTAACTTACTAATTTATAGAGCAAATTACGTATACAAACGAAAAAAAGGTATTATATATAAGTCACTATCAGATTACATGCAAACAAGTAAATACTGAAAAGACCCCACCTATAGAGGGAGGATGGGGTCTTTATTAGGTCATCTATTATAGCGTTTATTTTGTAGTTACCGGTGATTTTACTTGCGGTGTTCCATACTTAAAGTAAGTATCTGGTAGTGGTGCACCATAGAAAATAATCGCTTTTTCTACTTCTTCTTCTGTCCATGTTACTGGTTTCCAATCTGGATCAAAAATAAGGTATCCGGAGTCCCCGAATAATTCTATACGGTTTCCACCCGGTTCAAAGACATACATACACATAGCTTGTGATACACCATGCTTTAATGGTCCTGCTTCAATTTCAATTCCATTTTCCGTTAATAATTCGGATAAATCATGTAAATGTTGTGGGAACCCATACCAAAATGCAAGATGATGAAGTTTTCCTAACCCCTTTTCTGAAGTGGATTGGTCACCCATAAAAGCAATTTCGTGAACCAATGGACTAACACTTAACCATGCACCAATTTCTGAACCATCATTTTTTACAACATGTTCCCTTAAATTAAATCCAAGTTCATTCATCAGAAAGTTCTTGTTATTTGTTACATTACTTGACATCAAATTAACATGATCAATACGACGTACAGGTACACCTTTGTTTGGACGTTTTTGTGGACGGTTTTTTAGTTGTGTTATTTCACTGTCCGGAGCTTGGTAATAATCTACATCCCAAAGAATTTCCATCTGATGATTATCCGGGGTTATAAATTGGTATGCTGCACCATGACCAAGGTCGCCATCAATCCAACCTTGGCCAGCACCAGATTTTTCCAAATCTTTCACACGACGTTCTAGAGCATTTTTAGAGCTTGCTCTCCAACTGACATGACCCAATCCAGGTTCATTTCTTTCTGTTACCTTTAAAGAATGATGATAGAAATCTTCATAGGACCGTAGATAAACAGATTGACCTTCTCTGGCTACTTCTGTCATTCCTAGTATTTCCTTAAAAAACCATAGGGTTCCATCTGGGTTTGGAGTAAATAACTCCACATGAGCTAACTGCGCAACATCAAATCTTTTCAATTCATTTTCCATTTAAAATCCCCCCCCATTTTAATTTTGAATTTAACCTTTATGATAACGCTTCCATTGATTATTAAAAAAATATGTATAATCGTTTCGTTTCATAAAAGTTAAGTAATAATTCTTAATTTTTATTATAGAGGAACTTATAGCAAAGGGAAGACTACAGTTCCTCTATATGCAACTGTTTATATTTTTTTCTAACAAAATTTCTAGTAGTTTTCACCCTATTATTTATCTACCTAGTTCTTTGGCACTTTTCCCCGCAATACCCCAGTGGGTTTTTGGCACCTCGTTTACAATAACACGTACATTTTCTTTCGGTGCATCTAATGACTCACTAACAGTATCCGTCACATTTTTCATCAAATTATTAATTTTTTCCTGTGATCTACCTTCCATAATTTGAATTTGTACTAATGGCATAATCTTTCACTCCTTTATAAAATCTCTATGCCTTTTTGTAGAAAATACGGCTGTGCATATCTTTAAGTAAGCCGCATTTTCTACATGAATCTACTATTCTTTTACAGAGAAGGAAACGTTTCCTAAGCCACCGTACTTCACATTTATGAAATCACCTGACTCAATGCGTACTGCTGCTGTTATTCCGCCTGTCATAATGGGTTGGCCAGCTTTAACTTTTTGTCCTTTTTTACTTAACATATTAGCAAGTCTAGCAACTGAATTAGCAGGATGACTTAATACAGCAGCACCAGCTCCTAGTGACCTTATCTCTCCATTTACGCTTAATGTCACACCAACTACATCTAGTTCTAGTGATTCTGGTCTTCTTATAGTTTTACCAAAAACAGCTCCCGCAGCAGAGGTATTATCCGCAATAACGTCTGGTAATGTGAAATTAAAGTTTTCATACCGACTATCAATAATTTCAATAGCTGGGAATACATATTCTGTTGCAGCAAGAACATCTAATGCTGTAATATTCGGTCCTTCCAGATCTCGTGATAGAATAAAACCAATTTCAGGTTCTACTTTAGGATGAATATAGTCTGATACGGAAATCGAGTCGTTTTCCTTCTCTATCATATAGTCAAATACATATCCATATATTGGGTCATCTACATTCATCTGTTTCATTTTTGCTTCACTAGTGATTCCCATTTTTGGCCCAATAATTTTATGTCCTTCTTCCAATTTTTGTTGAATTAGCTCTTCTTGAACTAAATAAGCATCATCAATGGAAAGATCAGGATATAACTCAGATGTAATTTTGGTAATTTCTCGTTTATCTTTTTCTGCCTGGTGTACATAATTTGCTAGTTCTTTAATTAAACCTTTATCCATGTTTCTCCTCCCAAATACGTCAATCTATTATTTATTTCATAGCCTTCTTATCTCTCTTTTTAAAGCTTGACAGTTATATTGGTTAGTTCAGAGTAGAAGTCAAAGCTATGTGCTCCACCTTCTCTTCCTATTCCACTGTGTTTCATTCCACCAAATGGTGTACGAAGGTCGCGTAAGAACCAAGTGTTAATCCAAACCATACCTGCTTCAATTTGACTCGCAACACGAGTTGCACGCTTAATATCACTTGACCATACACTTGCACTTAAACCATAATGCGTATCATTCACTTGCTCCATTACTTCTTCTTCTGTATCAAAAGGTATAACCGTAACAACCGGACCAAAAATTTCTTCACGTACACATCTTGAATCTTTTCCTAAGCCAGTGATTATTGTTGGCTCAACGTAGAATCCTTTGTCCATGTTATCTGCCGTTTTTCCACCTGTTAAGAAGGTACCACCTTCTTCTTTCGCAATATCTAAGTAGCTAAGTACTTTATTATAGTGTTCCTCACTAACTAATGCGCCGACATTTGTATCTTCATTAAATGGATCCCCTACTTTTAATTCCTTCGTTTTTGCAACGAATTTATCAAGGAATTCATCATAAATGGATCGCTCTACATAAATTCTTGAACCACATAAGCAAACTTCTCCTTGGTTGATAAAGCTAGATTTCAAAGTGGTTGCAATCGTATCATCTAAGTTGGCATCTGCAAATATAACATTAGGGTTCTTTCCACCTAGTTCAAAGGATAATTTCTTCAAGGTTGGTGCTGCAGATTTCATAATCGCACTACCTGTAATCGTTTCACCTGTAAATGCAACAGCATCCACATCCTCATGGGACGTAATGGCTGCACCTGTTTCACCAAAACCATGAACCATGTTAACTACCCCATCCGGTACGCCTGCCTCTGTACAAATTTCTGCTAATATCGTTGCTGTCATAGGTGTTACTTCAGATGGCTTCATAACTACTGTATTTCCTGCTGCAAGAGCTGGAGCTAACTTCCATGTCATAAGTAATAACGGAAGATTCCATGGATTGATTAAACCAACCACACCAGTTGGGCGTCTTACCGCATAGTGAATCGCAATGTCATCCTGTTGATAGGATTCATTTCCAACTGTTGTCATGTAATCAGCGAAGAAATGAAAGTTATATGCAGCGCGATCAGTATCTACACTTGTTGATAACCATAATGGTTTTCCTGTATCAAGTGTTTCAAGTGCTGCTAACTCATCTTGTCTTTCTAAAATTAGATCACCAATTTTACGAAGAATTGCAGAGCGTTTTCGTACTGGCATATTTGCCCATTCGCCTTTTAACGCTTTTTTTGCGGCCTTCACTGCCTCATCTACTTCTTCTTTTCCACCTTCTGCTACCGTCCCTAGTACCTCTTCTGTTGCCGGATTTACATTCTCAAAAGTTTTCCCATTTGTAGAAGG
Source organism: Oceanobacillus senegalensis (assembly GCF_900176885.1). Lineage (GTDB taxonomy): Bacteria > Bacillota > Bacilli > Bacillales > Amphibacillaceae > Oceanobacillus > Oceanobacillus senegalensis. The sequence continues at coordinate 2,140,092 of NZ_LT839648.1, forward strand.
TACATATTTTCCATTGATATAATGTGAACAATTAATTGGCTTTACTTTACTTTTAGTTTCTGTTGTTTGCATACTAAATTCCTCCTTAAGTATTTCATTTCCGAAAGCGTATTCATCGCTTTCGAGATACATTTCTTTAAAAATTCTCTTCATAACTTAAATTTATTTCTTAGTATCTTTTAAGTTACAATTCTATTATAGGAACGACAAAAAATTTATAAAAGAGCGTTGTTCCTCTATGCGGAACAATTTATAGAAATTTTTAAATTATTTTTGAATTATTTCGTTGCAAGCGTTACCAAAATCGTATACATTATATATATAGCTATACAAATTCTATTTATCTAACGTTCCTTTATATAGAACATATTTTTTTTACGAGGTGGTACCATGTCGAAAAATAAAAAATCACCACAAATTCTGTCATCTGTTAGAAACTCACTAAGAATCTTAAAAAGTTTTTCAACATTTGAACCTTCCAAAAAGGTTAGTGAGCTTTCCGAATCATTAGGTTTAGCAAAAAGTACGGTTAGTAGACTTCTATCAACACTAGCTAGTGAAGGGTTTGTCATTAAAGATAAAAAAACAAATGAGTACCGTTTAGGATTATCCGTACTTACATTAGGAGGAATTGTTACTAATAATTTGGAAATCCATACAGAGGCCGCACCGGTCCTAAACAAACTAGTAAATGATACTGGGGAAACCGCTCATTTAGCTATCATGGATGGACTAGATACCATTTATATTCATAAAGAAGAATGTCATCACCCGGTGCGTATCCTTACCCATGTTGGTAGAAGAAATCCTTCTTATAGCACAAGCTCCGGAAAAGTCCTTCTTGCTTATTCAGAAGATGACACTGTCGATAAAGTGATAGAGAACGGATTGGTTGCCCATACACAAAACAGTATCACTAATCCAGACGAATTACGAAACGAACTGGAAGTCATCCGTCAAAAGGGATACTCTGTTAGCACAGAGGAATTAACGATAGGAACAAGGTCAGTAGCCGCCCCCATACGAGATCATACTGGAAAGGTGGTTTCTGCCATTACCGTTGTTGGCCCCATCCAACGAATGAAGGATTATAAAATTCCTGAGATAGGAAGAAAAGTGATAGAAGCTGGGAAGGATGCTTCCGAACGGCTTGGATATGATGAACGTTTCGTACATCGATTTACATGATAAAGAAAAGAAACCAGACAAAACCGGCCGATTATTTTTATCTATTTCAACCATAGAAGAGAATATCAACCAAAGCAGAGCATATATCAACTAGAAAGCGACGGATATCAACCTGTAACCTGAGATTATCGAAACGGGAACTTCCAAATGGATGACCACTTCAAATCTATGTTTCCAAAATAAAATAATCAAAAAGGGTATCCCATAAAATCGGGATACCCTTTTTCTCTAATAAACCTTATCACCATTAAAAATAGAATTTTTTACAACAACATAATCAACATTGCGAATGGCATTCAATTCTCTTCCACCAGCATATGAAATGGAAGACTGTAAATCTTGTTCCATCTCCGTTAACGTTTCTTGTAGAGAGCCCTTGTAATCTACATACATTTTCTTACCTTCGACGTTTTTCTTTTCTCCTTTTTGGAACTCAGAAGCTGAACCAAAGTATTCCTTATATAGTTTACCATCTTTTTCAACTGTTTCACCTGGAGATTCTTCATGACCTGCAAATAGAGAACCAATCATAACCATCGTTGCCCCAAAACGAATGGATTTTGCAATATCACCATGTGTACGAATTCCACCATCAGCAATAATCGGTTTGCTTGCTGCTTTAGCACACCATCTTAATGCAGCTAATTGCCATCCACCTGTACCAAATCCAGTTTTAATTTTAGTAATACATACCTTTCCAGGTCCAATACCTACTTTTGTTGCATCAGCACCTGCATTTTCTAATTCTCTAACCGCTTCTGGTGTTCCAACATTCCCTGCTATTACAAAACTTTCCGGTACATGTTCTTTTATATGCTTAATCATACTTATTACCGCATCAGAATGACCGTGTGCGATGTCAATTGTAATATAATCAGGAATAAGTTTTTCATCCACTAATTGTTCGATGAAGCGATATTCTTCTTCTTTCACGCCAACACTAATGGATGAATATAATCCACGCGCATTCATATCTTTTATAAAATCGATTCGTTTTTCTGGTTCAAATCGATGCATAATGTAAAAATATCCGTTTTCAGCTAAATATAATGCTATCTTTTCATCTATAATTGTCTGCATATTAGCAGGAACGACTGGCATTTTGAATGTACGTTCACCCAATGTTACTTTTGTATCACACTCTGAACGACTTTTAACCACGCATTTTGCGGGAATCAATTGTATATCTTCATAATCAAATACATTTTCCATGAAAACACTCCTAAAATACGAATATTTCATTCCAATTACCTAAGGAACGTTCGTCCATAAAATAATGTACCTTATTTTATGGTATATGTCAAAGTTTTCTCCTCAATTTCACGTATATAAATGAAGGAATCTCAGTTAACGTACGGTTTTAGACAAAAAGATGGGGAAACCTAGCTTATAACCGGTCTATGAATTCTTAGTGCTACCTTTAAGTGTTCCATAAGTTCAATCTTGTCTTCGCCCTGACCTGCATGTAATTAAAACCATATCCATACTATACCCCCAACATAATTAAATTACTTATTTACAACTGATTAGAATAGGAATCCACTACTATTAAATTGCATCAAACGGAATATGAATAATACTATTTCATAAACTTAACCTACAATAAACAAAAATAAAAAACTGGATAAAAAACTTAGCTAAGATTATAATAGTAGGAAAATTCACTAAAAATATCCAAATAATATCACATATCTTTAGAAGACCTTATTTATAAAAACCATATTCTTTTAATATTGAAGGAGTCATAATGTGAGAAATATCTTAACATTTATAAAGCCATATAAAATATCTGCAACCCTTGCATTATTATTCATGTTCATGGAAATAGGTATTGAGCTACTTCTCCCTTATTTCCTTGGACTGATGATAAATGAAGGGGTAATGAATCAAGATTTAGAAGGAATTATGAAGTGGGGAAGCTTGATGATCGGACTTGCCTTCCTCTCATTTATAATAGGGATTCTAAATTCATTTTATTCCTCTCATGTAAGTTTTTCATTCGGATATGACCTACGACAAAAGCTTTTCGAAAAAATACAAGATTTTTCCTATAAAAATTTAAATCAATATCCTACCTCTAGCCTTATCACTCGCTTCACGAATGATATCAGGCAAATACAAAACATGGTTTTTATGGGGCTTCGAATCGCTGCCAAAGCCCCATTAATGGTTATAGGCGGGATTACCATGGCCTTTGTCGTAAATGCTAGATTAGCACTAATTTTCTTCGTATCTGTCCCATTACTTCTTTTCTTATTATTTGTTGTCTTTACATTTGCTGGTAAAATGTTTAAAAAGGTACAAGAAAATGTTGACGGTGTTAATCGAGTGATGCAAGAGAATCTAACAGGGATGAGACTTATTAAAGCTTTTACACGGAGAAACTTTGAAGAAGAACGCTTTGAAAAGGCAAATAACGATTTAGCAAATTCAACAAAAAATACATTTCGCTTTGTTGAAGCATCTACCCCTGTTTTATTTTTCATTATGAATCTTAGTCTTGTCTTTATTATATGGTTTGGAAATACTCAAATTTTTGCAGGAAATACAAATGTTGGTGAAGTTGTTACAATTATCAATTATGCTCTACGTGTTTCGATGATGATTTCGATGTTCTCCTTTATTATTATGGCTATATCTCGGACAAAAGCTTCCTCCGAAAGAGTAAATGAAGTGTTATCCGTTAGTATAAAGTCTACCGACAAAGCAGAACAATCAATCATGATTGCAAACGGAAAGGTAGAATATCGGCATGTATCCTTTCAATATCCAGATACTCAAGAGAAGGCTTTAGATGAGTTATCTTTTACGGTACGAGCTGGAGAAAAATTATCTATCATTGGTGCGACGGGTTCAGGTAAAACTTCACTCTTTCAATTAATGCCAAGATTATACGATACAACAAGTGGTGAAATTTATATTGATAATTATCCCATTCAGTCCTACCCATATACAAATCTAAGAAATGGAATTGGTTATGTTCCACAGACACCATTGCTTTTTTCAGGGACCATTTCCAATAATATCGCCTGGGGAAAAAAGGAGGCTTCCATGGAGGAGGTCATCCAAGCAGCCAAAAACGCTCAGATCCATGAGACAATCATGGAATTGCCAGACCAATATAACACCAAAGTTGGTCAAAAAGGAGTCAATTTATCTGGTGGACAAAAACAAAGAATTTCTATCGCTCGAGCCCTTATACGTAAACCAAAAATCCTTATGCTTGATGATAGTACGAGTGCACTTGATTTGGAAACAGAATCCAATCTATTAGATGCTATAAAATCTTACCATTGCACATTATTTATTATCACACAGAAAATCTCTACAGCTATGGATGCGGATCAAATTTTACTTCTTGACGAAGGAAAGATACAGGATATCGGGACCCATAATGAACTTTTGCAACACTCAAATTTGTATCGGCAAATTATTAAATCACAGTTTGGGAAGGAGTATGCACATGTCTAGTAATGAAATAAAAGCACCCTTCCAACATAAAAAGATTCCACTTGACACCATTGATCCAGTAAATAAAAAACGTGCTAAAGATATGAGAGGTACGTTAATCCGGATTTGGTCGTACCTTGCAAGAGAAAAAGGAAAATTATTACTTGTTATATTGATGGTAACATTAACTTCTGGACTTACATTGCTTGGACCTTATATGGTAGGGATGGCCATTGATGACTTTATTGTTACAAGAGAAGTTTCTGGACTTGCTTATCTTTTAATCGGATTGGTCACGATTTATCTTTTTCATTCCTTATCCATGTTCTTACAAAACTATTGGATGATTGGTGTTGCACAAAACACAGTCAAAGATTTACGTGGGAGCTTATTCAAACAGTTCCATCGTCTCCCTATCTCCTACTTTGATAAACGCCAGCATGGAGATCTTATGAGTCGACTAACAAACGACATAGATAATATCAATATGGTGCTAAATACATCCGTTATTCAAATATTTTCCAGTGTCTTAACCTTAATTGGGACCGTGATTGTCATGCTAACTTTAAGTCCTATTTTAACCATGGTTACAATGGTCATTATCCCTTTGATGTTCTTAGCTATGAGATGGATAACCAAACGAACAGGTCGGTTATATAAAATGCAGCAACGAGACATTGGTGAAATAAATGGATATGTTGAGGAAATTATTTCTGGACAACATGTCGTTAAAACCTACTCACAAGAAGAACGTGTGATCCAGGAATTTGAATACCGTAACAACAGTCTAAAAAACACTGGATTTTGGGCACAAACAATTGCAGGCTTTACACCAAAGGTTATGAATGCATTAAATTTTTTAAGTTTTGGTTTCATCGCCTTCCTTGGTGGAATCTTATCGATTAATACAGGTTTAGTTACAGTTGGGGTAATTGTAATTTTCACAGAATATGCGAGACAATTTACTAGACCTTTAAATGAATTGTCAAATCAATTTAATATGCTTCTATCTGCGATTGCTGGAGCAGAGCGTGTCTTCCAGGTTTTAGATGAAACAATTGAAGAAAGTGATGAAATACAAACAACAGCCATCCATTCCGTACAAGGTCAGGTGGTTTTTGATCATGTATCTTTCGCATATGAAAATACACCGATTCTAGTAGATATTAGTTTTCAGGCAAATCCTGGTGAAACGATTGCATTTGTTGGTCATACAGGAGCCGGTAAAACTACGATTATCAACCTAATTTCAAGATTCTACAACTATGATAATGGAAAAATCACTTTAGATGGTACGGATATCAAGAACATTAAACGATCTAGCTTACGAAGGCAGATTGCGTTTGTATTACAGGATTCCTTTTTATTTCAAGGAACCATTCGGGAAAATATTCGTTATGGAAAACTAGATGCTACGGAGGAGGAAATTATACAAGCTGCAAAAAATGCTAACGCCCATGATTTTATTTCCAGTTTAAAAGACGGCTATGATACTGTACTGGATCAAGAAGGTGCTGGGATTTCTCAGGGGCAAAAACAGCTTCTGACAATCGCTCGAGCAATCATTAAAAAGCCCACCATACTTATTCTAGATGAGGCAACTAGTAATATCGATACCATTACAGAGATAAAAATTCAAGATGCCTTAAAGCGACTCATGAAGAATTGTACTAGCTTTGTCATTGCCCATCGTTTAAACACGATACAAGAAGCAGATAAAATTATTATGCTTGAACACGGTAACATCATCGAACAAGGAAACCATCACGAGCTTATCCAACAACAAGGTCTGTATTATCAGTTATACAGAAAACAACTAATGAATACAGCAAATTAGATTGTTCGAAATAGACATGATATGCTAAAACATAAGATAAAATAATTTAGCGAATTCTTATTTAACTTGGGGGATAACTATGGGACGAAAAGGTACGATGATTAATAAAGAAATCAACAGTTCGTATTTAAATGAAACGAAGCAAATCAAGATTTATAAACCAGAAAGCTTCTCTCCGCTTTATAAGTACAATATTTGTCTTATGCAAGATGGAAATGATTATTTCCAGATGGGGAGAATTGCAACATTTAGTGATAGACTACACGAATCAGAAGAAATTACGAATACTGTCTTTATCGGTATTCATTATAAGGATAGGCAGGATCGAAGAAAAAAGTATCATCCAAGTGGGGAACAGTATGAAGCATACACGAAATTCGTAGTGAATGAAGTGATTCCTTTAATAGATGAGATTATTCCAACATTACTTCTTGGGAAAACTAGAGCAATTATGGGTGATTCACTTGCTGGTTCATTTGCATTAGCAACCGCACTGAGATATCCGAATACTTTCGGCAAGGTTATTATGCACTCCCCTTATATTGATGAGGTAATGTTAAACTTAGTAAAAGAAACGAAAGTCGATTTATCTTCCATTGATATTTATCATACCATTGGTACTAAAGAGGATAATGCCACGCTTTCAGATGGAAAAGTGGAAGACTTATTAACACCAAGTCGCAAGTTGAATCAACTTCTAACTAACAAAGGTGCAAGCTATACGTATCATGAATTAGAAGATGGCAACCATACTTGGAAGTATTGGCAAAAGGAGATGCCTAGAACATTAACATCCATGTTTTCCGAAACATATTAGATTTTTTTGTTATACTAAATGTAAAAGAGAGATTCTAAAATTCAGTAGGAGGTTATGTAAATGAAATATGGTATTGCAATTTTTCCTTCTAAGTCTATACAAGATGAGGCTAATTCATACCGAAAGCGATATGATCCGCACTATTCTTTAATTCCACCACACATAACATTAAAGGAATCATTCCATACAGATGAAGATCAGCTAGGGGAACTAATAACAGAATTAAAACATATTGCAAATGATACGAAACCTTTTACTATTAATATCAACAAAGTGAGTACATTTGCCCCTGTTACGAATACGATTTATTTTAAAATCGAACCCATTCAAGATCTTATTGATTTGCAACAAAAAATGCATGAAGGAAAATTTGAGAATAACTCTAAACATGCATTTGTACCACATATTACGATTGCACAACAATTAGCAGACGATGAATATTCCGATGTATTTGGAACATTAAAAATGAGTAAATTTAAATTTGAGGATAAAATTGACCGTTTTCAATTACTGTATCAATTAGATAATAATTCGTGGACAGTACATGAAACATTTGTCTTTGGAAAGGAAAAGGTATGAACGTAAAAATTGTAGAAACACAAGAAGAATTAGAAGATGCCTATCACGTACGAATGGTCGTGTTTGTAAATGAACAAAAGGTTCCAGCTGAAGAAGAACTGGATGAATATGACAAAGTAGCTACCCACTTTATTGGTTATGAAGATAATCAGGCGATAGCGGCAAGTCGACTGCGATTTGTTGAGGAATATGGAAAATTGGAAAGAATTTGCGTCCTGAAGGATTATCGAGGAAAGTCCTATGGAAAACAGTTGATTCTTGCGATGGAGGATGTTATTAAAGAAAAAGGATATAAAAAATCTAAACTTAATGCCCAAATCCACGCAGAGGACTTCTATAAGAAGCTTGGGTATGAAACAGTTTCTAGAGAATTTATGGATGCAGGAATCCCACACATCACTATGATTAAAGAATTTTAAGTACAAGCGTCACACAGTTGTGACGCTTTTTAACTTTCAAATAAAGTTACTTATTGTATTGCTTTTCGCCCTATGGATAGACTAAATAATAAATTCGTTTTATAAGGGGATACAAAAATGAATGATTACTTATCTATCTTTGTTGAGACCATATTTGGTTTTTTTTGCCTGTTCATTATTACAAAAATACTAGGAAAAACACAAATCTCACAAATTACACCATTTGATTTTATCTCCGCACTATTACTTGGGGAACTTGTAGGGAATGCCTTATTTGATGAAAATGCTGGAATCTTAAAAATTGGCTTTGTTGTTCTCATATACGGAACTTTAATGTATACCTCGGAAATTATTACGCAGAAAGTAAAACGAACACGCCACCTTATTGAAGGTTTCCCTTCCATAGTGATTCATAATGGAAAACTCATTCGAGATACGATGGAAAAAAATAAACTTGATGTCAATCAGCTCCAACAACTATTACGAATGAAAGACGTTTTCTCCATTCAAGAAGTCGAATTCGGTATATTAGAAGCGAACGGATCACTATCCATTATGAAAAAATCTGATTATCAAACACCAACAAGAAAAGATATGAAGTTGGCCCCTCAGGATGTGACCCTCCCCATCACACTTGTGAACGATGGTGAAATTATTTATGATAACTTGAAAGAGAAAAACCTTACAGAAGAATGGCTTTTCGAACAGTTAAGAGAACAAGGCTTTGATAAAATAGAAGAAGTTTTTTATGTGGAATATAATAAAGGACAGGATTTATTTGTATTACCGTTCATTAACCGCAACCATCAAAAATGGGATATCGAATAATATCCCATTTAAATGGTTGTATGAAAATAAATTATCTTTCCTAAATCCAGACTCCAGTGTTGATTTTTCTGCAGATAAAGACATTCTCCCATTTAGTCGTTCATATTGTTTCTTAACATTCTGATGCTTTCTATCTAATACTACCTTGAATGGTTTGTGGACTGGTTTTGCTTGCTTATTTGCTCGTACTCGCATTTGCTGATAACTGTGTAGGTAATGATTTATTGGCATTATATACCCTATCCCAGCTCCCCCCTAATTTACTGCATTTTTCTTTAGTCTTTTTTACGTTCTATTATAAAGTTTATCCTTTCCTCTATTAATATCAAAATTTTCTCTATTCATCAAACATTTTCTCTAAATCCTTCATTACTTTCTCGATATCTCTAATGTTCTCTAAAAATTCCTTATTCCATGTTGTAGCATTTTTTTCAAATATCTTCATCTTCTTTTCTGGTCGTTGAAACCACTTTTCATTTTTTTCTAAATGCTTTTCAATAATCCGCAAATTTTCCTGTAATTCTTTGTCCTTTTCCTTCATACTCATTTCCTTTCAACAGACTTTACCATAGTTTATGAAGCGCAGACTCAAGACGAAACTTAGAACTTCAATTCAAGTCGTACTCGAGGAAGAAATGGGTATTTTCTAGTGAAACATTGATAAATGCCCACACCAACACTGTGGTCTAACATATTCTAATAGGGAAAGTTAACCTAAGTTATGAAAGGAGACATAAATCATGGGTTGTGGAAAAGACTTTAATACAGGTAATTGTGTTGCAGATATTTTAAAGGATATCGTGGATGCACAAAATGATATCGTAGAAAATTGCTGTGATACTAGTTGTGAACAATCAATTGCTGATTTATTAGGTGAATCAGAGCCTTCTAATGGCTTAGATACAGTACCAGTGATTTTATATTGTAAAGGGGACTGCAAACCATTCAAAGGTTTCGGAGCAGAAAGAGAAGTTGATAACGGTAGATTCGGTATTGGCCACATTGTATCAAGCTTCATTTTCCGTGTTAAATCCGTTGATGACGATAATTGTGCGGTTTTAGAACTATTACTAAAAGATGGGGAAACATGTGGGTACAATGAAATGAAAGACCCTACAGACCAATCAACACACAATCTTCTAGCAACTGGAATATGCATCACTGTTGACCTAGATTGCTTCTGCCATATAACATGTCTACCAGCAATCAGCGTATTTAATAATGACTAAAGGATGCAGTAATTGCTAAAACTGTAAACGCAAAAAGCACCATGGAAATCATGGTGCTTTTTAAATAATAATTGGTTAAAATCCTAATAAACGAACTGAATAAATATCTTCAAATGAAATCTCGATCATTTTTCTGCCAACTTGGACAAAAACCATTTCATCTTTAAAATCCATAATAAAACCTCGATATGACTTCTTTTCCGTTTTTATCTCACATTTAACCTTTGGAGCATACTCCGAAGTATCCAAGAAATAATGGATACGTTCTCTTACTGACATATCCTTAAATTGTTTTCGCTGGTTTAATGGTACATCATGCTTCTCCTCTTTTTTTTCCTCTTTTTCCGATGGGGGTTCTTCATTTAAAACCTTTTTAGCAGAGTATCTCCTTTTTGGGATTTCTTTAGCTGGCTCAGATGTATCGGATGGTTGTTCCACAGATTTATTTTTCTTTTGTCTCTTAGGAGAAATATAACTGTCCTGCATTGGAGCTTTTGGCGTACTAACACTTGGCTGATGTATAAAAAGTAATGGATCATTAGCAAATTTTTTCTTAGCCATCAAAACCTCTCCTTTATAAATAATTCACTAACCTAGTATATGTAGCCCATTATTGAAGTGTGTTATACGCCTAGTTATTTATGTGTGACCCCTTGAATTCTTTATGCTGCGGTTGATATATGTTACTCCTCTTCAGTTGATTTATTCTTCTCTTTTGGCTGATAATCGATTTCCTGAATTCCAATAATCACAAAAAGCACCCCTACAGGAGGTGCTTTAAACGAATCCCAAATCATATTAAATATTGCATAAATGTTGTCGCCATTCCAAAATAAATTAAGATAGAAATGATGTCATTAATGGTTGTAATAAATGGACCTGAAGCAACTGCAGGGTCTATTTTTAAGCGATCCATTAAGATAGGCACTAGTGAACCAGCTAATGTTGCGACGATAAGGGAAGCCATGATAGAAACTCCTACAATAATTCCGAGAAATAAATCACCCTTCCAGAAAAAAATTACGGTTGAGATTACTATTCCACATACTGAACCAGTAATGAATCCAGTTGTAGCCTCACGTAGGATGAGTTTCAGTTTTCCTTCATTTTCATAGTCACCATTGGAGAGCCCACGTACAGCTACCGCCAATGCCTGAGTACCTGTATTTCCTGCCATCCCTGCAATAAGGGGGATAAAAATGGCAAGTACGGCAACTTGATCCAACGTTTCTTCAAATTGTCCAATTAGACTTGCAGTAAAAATGCCTAAAAACAGAAGGACAATTAACCATGGTAGTCTTTTTTTAGCCGCTTCCATCGCTGTATCATTAGGTCTATCCGCTTCAGATATACCGGCCAATTTAGAGAAGTCTTCACTTGCTTCTTCTTCCATAACGTCCAGAATATCATCAACTGTTATAATTCCTAATAAATGATTTTGAAAATCAACTACAGGGAGTGCAAGTAAATCATAATCACGGAATGTCAAAGCAACTTCTTCTTGATCTCTTGCTACCGAGACAGCAACCACTTTTTCACTCATAACCTCTTCAATTTTTGTTTCCTCTTTGGCGACAATTAAATCGCGTAAAGATAAAACTCCCACTAATCTCTTATCATCATCAAGAACATATAAATAATAAATCGTTTCTGCATCAGGAGCTTGCTGTTTTAATTGCTGCATTGCCTCTTCCGTTGTTTGTGTTTTAAATAATGCAATATATTCGGTTGTCATGATACTACCAGCTGTTTTTTCCTCATAATGCAATAAGTGCTTGATTTCCTCTGCAGCATCTTTTTCCATAATGGTTAAGAAGCTAACTACTTCTTCCTTATCCATTTCATTCAAAATATCAACTGCGTCATCAGCAGGCATTTCTGAAATGACCATTGCACCAAGACGAGGATTCATCTCTTTAAAATATTCTGGTATATTTTCAAATTCAATATTAATCATCAGTTCAGCAAGCTCAGCCGGAGATAAGTAAGAATAGATTCGCATGCGATTTTCTTTTTCTTGATCAATAAAAAACAATGCCTGGTCATATGGATGCAAATCTAGAAATTCATTTCGAAACGCATCGGTTAGTTCCCGATTCAAGGCTTGATAAACTTTATCCCAATGTGCTTTATACTGTTCTTCGTACGCTCTTTCGTATATATTTTGTTTCTCTTCCATAGGGATACTTCCTTTCTTTAAAGAACAATTCACTCATCTATTCCCCATTTTATTTCCATGATATTAGTGAACGAAAGCCTGTTCAATAGTAAACTCGACTCATTGCTTGCAAAAAATGACGATTACCCTTCGCAACAGGTAAACCATCATAACGTATAAAAACAATTTTGTTGTATACAATTATTATAGATAAAAACGCATTTGGTGTTCGTATACTTAATAAATACGTGACTATCATAATTAGATATGTAAAAAAACTGCAATCTCTATTTTTCAACAAAAGGTGGATGAAAAAATGAAAATTGATGTAATTGGTGATATCCACGGTTGTATAGAAGAGCTTCATATGCTTTTTCAAAAATTAGGATACCATTACCAAAACGGTGCATATGTTCACCCCAATGATAGAATCCCCGTATTTGTCGGTGATTTGACAGATCGCGGTCCAAACTCCATAGCGGTGATACAACTTGTTTATCGAATGGTCATAGAGGAACAAAAAGCAAAATATGTTCCAGGTAACCATTGTAACAAATTATACCGGTTCTTTTTAGGAAATAATGTTCAACAAAAGCATGGCCTGGAAACAACGGTTGCTGAATACGAGGTACTTTCGACTCGTGAGCAAAAAATTATACGAAAACAATTCATGACTCTTTATGACAAGGCACCGTTATATTTAGAAATTCCAGAGGTTTCTGCAGTCATTGCTCATGCTGGAATTAAGGAAGCTTACATAGGACGTAGCGATAAAAAAGTGAAATCCTTTGTTTTATATGGGGATGTAACCGGAGCCACCCATCCAGATGGCCGTCCTATTCGACGTGATTGGGCAAAACATTATAAGGGAAGCCATTGGATTGTATATGGTCATACCCCCGTGAAAGAGGCTAGAATAATAAATAAAACAATCAATATTGATACTGGTTGTGTTTTTGGAAATGCTTTAACGGCATTCCAATTACCAGAAGAAAAAACAGTGGCTGTTGAATCCAAACAACCACTAGTAGAAGAAAAATTTAATTCATTTGATTAAAATTTTCAATGAATCCAGCCATATCATCTGGTAATGGTGAATCTAAATCGATTACTTTCTTTGTAAACGGATGCTCGAAGGATAGCATGGAACAATGAAGAGCCTGTCTATTTATATCCCTCTTAGTTCCTCCATACAGATCATCTCCGGCTAGCGGATGATTTAAATAGGAGAAATGAACACGTATTTGATGTGTTCTGCCAGTTTCAAGCTGAATATTCACGTATGTATGGCTTGTTAACCATTTTTCAACCTGAAAATGAGTCACCGCCCGTTTACCCGTCTCTCTGACAGTTCGTTCGATAATCGAATTTTCCTTTCGATCAATCGGTGCATTAATCGTTCCCGTCATTCTCTCCATACTTCCTTCGACAATTGCCTTATATCTACGCTTGACTTTTCCTTCCTTTTGGGATTTCGCCATAAGCGAATGACTATACCGATTCTTCGCAATTAATAATAAACCAGATGTATCCCTATCCAACCTAGTGACTACATGTACGGTATATGGGATATTATGTTTTACATAATATCCTAGTATCCCATTTGCTACGGTTCCTGTAGGGTGATTTAATGAAGGAATCGTTGCAATCCCAGCTGGCTTATCGACGACTAGAACAGCTTCATCCTCATACACAATCGATATATCCATTTCCTCAGCTTTCATATGCAAACCAATGCTCTCTTTTGGAAAGGTAATTTGTAGCAAATCTCCTTTCTTCAAGTAATAGCGAACCGTTTGGGGAATATCATTAACTTTAATCCCCCCTGCTTCCTTCACCATAATAAGAATTCTTCTAGAAAAACCGTGGACGATGCGTAAATAATCTCGAATCATCATACCATCATGTTCATTTTGAATGATCCATTTCATGAAATATTAACCTCACTCCATTCTTTGTTCCCCTTCAGCAACAAATGAATCACGAACCCTATCCCAGAACGGAAATTGCCGGAACCTAGCAAACCGAACTCTTTCCTTAGCAACTCGACATTGAATTGATTTTACATCATCATACGTTCTTGTGAAATGATCAATAGCGATTAAGAAGCTTTTCCCTTCTTTCATCGGCTCCAATAAGCACGTATGATGTTTTGGAAGGATGAGTGGGGAACCAATAGTACGGAATACCCGATTATTAATTGAAGCCATTTCTGTTAATTGAATAGCCTCAATGGATGGATGGATAATAGCGCCACCTAAGGCTTTGTTATATGCAGTACTACCTGATGGTGTTGAAATACAGATTCCATCTCCACGAAATGTTTCAAAATGCTCACCTTTAATTTTCACATCAAATACTACTGATCCCTCAGCTGTCTTAATCATTGATTCATTTAAAGCAAGAACCCTATCTTCCTTTTCACTTGAATTTCCACGGATAATGACTTCAAGTATTGGATATTCCACAATTTGAAAAGGAGTTTTTGCAATTTCAATCACGAGTTTCTCTAGTTCATCTGGTGTATAATCCGCATAAAAGCCTAAGTGGCCTGTATGAACTCCGATAAAAGCGGTCTTATCCAATCGGTGTATATAGCGATGGAATGCTTCAAGAAATGTTCCATCACCACCAACAGATATAACCAAATCTGGTTCTTCTTGGTTGTACACCAAATCAAAATCAAGTAAATACTGCTTCATCGTTGATTTGATTTTATTAGAACGTTTGTCACCTTTAGATATGATTTTAAAATTCACAACTATAGCCTCCCCTATTTGTAAAGACAGTTATTCTATCATCTAAAATTTTCGCCGGAACATCCGTTGTGCTTCTTGAATTTCATGCTTAATCATTGACATTTCTTCATCCAACTTAAAAGCCGCTTCCGAAGCACGTTGAAGTCTTTCTTTTATTTCCGTTGGGATACTACCACTATATTTATAATTAAGCGAATGCTCATTTGTCGCCCAGAAATTCATAGCTAACGTTCTAATTTGAATTTCTGCCAAAACAAATTTTCTTCCTTGAACCATTTCAACCGGATATTCAATAATCATATGATAAGAGCGATAGCCACTTGGCTTTTTATTTGTTATATAATCTTTTTCTTCAATTACTTTAAAATCATTTCGCCTGCGAAGCATTTTAACAATTGTATAGATATCATCAACAAACTGACATACAACTCTTACACCTGCAATATCATATATTTCTGTTTCTATATTCTCTAAAGGAATTTCCCGACTTTTTGCTTTTTCTAAAATACTTGGGACTGGCTTAACCCTTCCTGTAACAAACTCTATTGGAGAATGGCTCGAGTCATATTCGAATTGTGAACGAGTCCCTTTTAATTTCACTTTTAATTCTTCAACTACTTGTTTATAAGGAGCTAGTAAAGCTTCCCAATTCATAACAACACTCTCCCACGTTTCAGTCAATCAAATTATAGCCTATATTATTTTAACATACTAGCCGAATTGATTTTCATTGCAAAATAAATAGAGTTTCGCCATAATCAATCAATAATATCTTTTTTAATACAATGGAGGCAATATGATGGCACAAGAAATCGAAATTGAATATAAAAATTTATTAACAAAAGAAGAATTCAAACATTTACTGGATAAATTACCATTTCCTGAATATAGTGTTAAACAAACTAATTTTTATTTTGAGACAGAGACACTTTCCTTAAAAGATAAAGGTTGTGCACTACGAATAAGAGAAAAGGCTGCAAAATACCGATTGACTTTAAAAGAGCCTCATGAATTGGGATTATTGGAAACCCATGATGAATTATCAAAAGAAGAAGCACTTCAATGGACCAAAGGAAATATTATCCCTAAACCCGAAACAACAAAGCAATTAACTAACTTAGGTATCGAACCAAAGGATTTAATTTATTTCGGAAAACTAATCACAGAAAGACGAGAAGTTACCCACCGCAATTGTTTCATTGTATTAGATTACAGTATTTACAATGATAAAGAGGATTTTGAATTTGAACTAGAAGCAAGCGATAGAAAAACTGGGATAGATACGTTTCATTCCTTATTGGAGGAATGTAACATTACAATTAAAAATACTCCTAATAAAATAGAAAGATTTTTCGATTCGTTACCAAAATAGGTATTTTCACATACACCAAATCAGATTGTTTGCCCACATAGATAGTACACTGTAAAATAAGGGCAAACAGATTACACTGCCTATCTTGTATGAAGGCTAATTTTATAAAATCGTTGCTTTTAGCTACAGCAAAGTAAAAGCAACAAAATTTTAAAAATTTTATTATGTAACAAATTTAGAATTTAAATACAAGGAGATAAATATGAAAGAAGTAAAGCATGGTAATATTTATGATGCAATTGGTGGTTTTGAAACGATAGAAAGACTTGTTACCTCGTTTTACAAACGCGTAGGAAAACATCCTGACTTAATTCCAATATTCCCAGAGGATTTAACCGAGACAGCAAGAAAACAGAAATTATTTCTAACTCAGTTTTTCGGTGGTCCAAGATTATATGAACAAGATCGGGGACACCCGATGCTAAGGAGACGCCACCTCCCCTTCCCTATTACACCAACGAGAAGAGATGCATGGCTTCATTGTATGAAGGAAGCGTTAAAAGAAGCAGAAATTGAGGAACCCTACCAAACAGTTATCTATGAAAAATTGACCCTAACAGCCAATCACATGATGAATAGACTAGATTGATAGAAAGGAGAATTCGATGTGAGTTGGAATCAAATTGGGCTTAGTAACTTCAATAATACAAACACATCGGAAAGCTGCAACTATCAAAACTTTAATCCAAAACCGATTGAAATGTATGTCTTTATCGACCCGCTTTGCCCAGATTGCTGGTATTTTGATCCATATTTAAAAAAGCTTACATTAGAATATGGGCGATTTTTCACTACTAGGCCAATTGTAAGTATCGCAATAAATCGTGAAAGCCTTTGTAGATCAAAAAATAACTTTAAAAAGTTAACTAGACAATCAGAACAAACGTTAAATCAAATAGAAAAGTCAATAAACAGTCCTTGGATTGTTTCTCTTGCCATAAAAGCTGCTGAGATTCAAGGTAAGAAATCAGGAAAAGCCTTTTTACGAAAACTACAAGAAAACCTATATTTAAGAAAACGCAATATCTCAAAGGAAGAAATATTAATTGATATCGCTAAACAAGCAAATCTCGATATTGAAGAATTTACTGAAGACCTTTATTCATCATCAGCCAAGAAGGCGTTCCAGCGTGATGTACAATTAACACATGAGATGGAAATTGAAGATATTCCAACTATCGTGTTTTTTAATCATTCTAATGATGACCAAGGGATAAAAATTTCAGGTGTTTATTCTTACGAGGTTTATGAATTTATTTTACGAGAAACATTAAAAAATACACCTATCCCATCCGCAAAACCTCCATTAGAAGAATTTATACAGAATTTTGAGGTGGTTGGAAGTAAGGAAATTTCCATTGTATATGATTGGTCCATATCCAAGACAGAAAAAGAAATGAAGAAACTCCAATTCAAACAAAAAGTAGATAAGATTTCCAGTCAGCAAGGAACCTTCTGGAAATACCTTGGTTAGCCTTTATAAAAAAGCTTTTTTTATTGGGTGGATATTAAGAATGAGGATTGACAAATTAGATTTGTTTCCTATAAATTTCGTTTCGATTTGTTATTTTCCAACATACAAAATCAATTAGATATAAAAGAAGGATATGCGGGGCAGCGCATATCCTTTATTCCGTCTTTGTATAAATACAAAGGGGGATGGGAGAAAGTTTCATGATCAAACAAAAGGGGTATTTGTTTGTGTAATTAACTTACACGTATATATTAACAATGATGACCTAATCTCGCAATACTTTTGTTCATATTTTCACAAAATGTTCAATTCTAATTTTGATTTTAAACCATATAAATGTAGTATGAACATGGTGGGACTGCCATTACTCGGCTGCCGAAATCTTGTGGAGGGCTTCAGTAACTTGGACGTCCAAATTTGAACATGATTATTTTATCATGTTCATAACACCGGATTTTTATCTTTCAAAGAGAATTCATTACATTTTGAAACAGGAGTGAAAGTATGATGCAACAAACTTATCCGTTTCTATTTCTAATTATAACAATTTTTGCCTTTTTTATGAATGTCTTAGGACTTATGCAATTAGTTCCACTTTATGTTACACTCCCCTTCTTGTTTATATCTATCTATTTAACCATCTATTCATTTACCAATCAAAACACTTATAGAAGACGTATGAGGTAAATAACTAAAGCAGAATCGCTCTCACAAGCTAACACATCACGTCCTAGAAATGCGGTTACCGTCCCGAGGAAAACTATTTATCACAACAACTATACTAGCACGTCTTGTGCATCGTAGATATAGTTAATAATTTCATACCTAGAAAAGCGAAAAAGGATATGCGGGCAGCGCATATCCTTTTCTTCCGTCTCTATTTAAATAAAGGGGGGTGGGAAAAAGTTTCAAGATTAAATAAAAGGGGTATTTATAAGTGTAATTAACTTACAGATATATCATAGCAACATGTTTACGTTTGTACAAGTAATATGTTCATTTGTTCACAAAAAATTCATTGGATTTTAATTCAGTTATTTGTTCTTAATTTAGAAAGGCAGTTACGTAAACAATCAAAAACTACAATTATAAAATAAATCTCAATCAGTGGGGTTTTCTTTCATCCCCCACTGATTATTAGATAAACAAATCATGCTTTTTGGGACAGTTATTCCTCCATTTTTGGGTTGAGCTATTACTTCCCTCTTAAATTGTAGTAATTTTCACAAAACCGACTTCATTCCCCTATCAACTTCAATATCTTTAAAAAGCGAATATCATTATTTTATGTATTAGAAGGAAAATGGACAACACCGAGTAAAATACAACATGTAATTTGGATAAATTTTTGAAAGAACAAATAAAAAAGAATATGCGGGGCAGCGCATATTCTTTAATCCGTCTTCTTTGTATAAATACAAAGGGGGGATGGGAGAAAGTTTCATGATCAAACAAAAGGGGTATTTGTTTGTGTAATTAACTTACATGTATATAATAGCAAGTGCACACACATCATGCAAGGATGTTGTTCATAGTTTCACAAAATGTTCAATTTCTAGGCAATATTTGACATAGTTAAAGGGAACAGATTAACACTGCTCCCTTATTAATTTATTAACCTAATAACAATTTTTCAAACTCATTCAACTTCTCTTCAAATACTTCTAATGCACCCATTATTGGCTGTTTGGATGTCATATCAACTCCGGCTTTTTTCAATACTTCAATTGGATAATCACTGCTCCCAGCTTTCAAGAACTCTAGATAGCGATCGACAGCATTATCCCCTTCTGACAGAATTTGATTAGCTAGAGAAGTGGCTGCGGAATATCCTGTTGCATACTGATAAACATAATAATTATAATAAAAGTGAGGAATTCTCGCCCATTCTAAACCAATCTCTTCATCTGAAACAATTGCATCACCGTAATATTTCTTATTAAGGTTATAATAAATCTCTGTTAACTTATCAGCTGTTAATGCCTCACCATTTTGTCCTCTAACATGAATATCATGTTCAAACTCCGCAAACATTGTTTGACGGAACACTGTACCACGAAAGCCTTCTAAAAAATGATTTAAAATATATAATTTTTCTTTCTCATCGCTAAGATTTTTTAATAAATAATCATTTAGTAAAGCTTCATTACATGTGGAAGCAACTTCTGCTACAAATATGGAATAATTTCCATAGCGGAATGGCTGATGTTTTCTTGTATAATAACTGTGTAGAGAATGCCCTAACTCATGCGCCAAAGTAAATGTATTATTAATATTATCTTGCCAGTTCAATAAAATATATGGGTTGGTTCCATAGGCGCCAGATGAATATGCTCCACTACGCTTCCCTTTATTTTCTTCCACATCAATCCACCGATTCTCAAAGCCCTCTTTTAATACCTTACCATAATCTTCACCGAGTGGTGCTAACCCTTTAAGAACATAATCCTTTGCTTGTTCATAGTTTATTTCCATCTCCACATCTTTTACAAGAGGGGTATATATATCATACATGTGGAGTTCATCAACGTTTAAAACTTTCTTACGAAGCTCAATGTAACGATGCATTAAAGGTAGTTTTTCATTTACAGCTTCCACTAGATTATCATATACCTTCTCTGGAATATTGTTGTTATCTAATGCTGATTGGCGAGCAGATTCATAATTCCTTACTTTTGCAGAGAAATTATGTGTTTTTACTGTACCACTGAGTGTTGATGCAAATGTATTTTTAAACTTGCCATACGTTTCATACATAGCTTTAAATGCATCTTCACGAACCCTACGATCCTTGGATTCCATAAACCGACTGTAGCGTCCATGTGTTACATCCACTTCTTCCCCATTCTCGTCCTTTATAGATGGAAAAGTTAAATCTGCATTATTAAGCATTCCAAATGTTTGTGAACCAGTTGATAACGCCTCTGAAGCTTCAGCTAATAAAGCTTCCTCTTTTTGACTCAATACATGGGGACGTTGACGTGTAATTTCATCTAATACCTTTTTATATAATTGCAATTCTTCTTTTTCGTTTAGAAAAGTATCTATCTTATCTTCATCCATTGCTAAAATTTCTGGTACAATAAAGCTCATGCTACTAGATGCTAATGTAAGAACATTCTCAGCTTGTGCATTTAAAGCCTGGTAAAAGGAATTTGTCGTATCTTGATCATAGCGCATATGCGCATATGTATATAGTTTTCCTAGCCGTTCAGATAATTGGTCCTGCATTTTTAATAATTCATATAGCATATCTGCTGATTCGGACAATTTCCCTTGATATTTCTTAATTTCTGGTATATCTTCTTGTAATTTGTTAAATTCTGTTTTCCATTGATCATCCGTTTCGAAAATATCCTCTAGTCTCCAAGTTTTTTCTTCTGGTAATTCTTCCCGCTTTGGTAATTCTTTAGCAGATTGTGCCATTACAATTCCTCCTTTTATTTCATTACTCATTATAGTTCTAGATTTTGGAAAAAATTCCTTCCAAAATAATTCCCTTAGCTATTTAGTATTACGAAAGTAGGACAAATCATGCTTGTATTTTGTTTTTATTCAATCGAATTAGTTCATCCATTAGCACATTATCTCCTTTTAACGCCTCTTCTATATTTGAATATTTTTCAAAATCCTTTACCTTAATATACGTATGCTTTGAATGAATGCATAATATACCAATTTGAGTTAAGTGTTGGAAATATTGTTTGATTGGGTGGTCATTAGAATTAATTAAAGGGAAAGTTGTTCTTGGCTGGAGGTGTTTTTTAAGTAATGATTCAACTGTTTGGATGGAGAATACTTTACCAATGGACATTGGCTTAAGCAATTCTAGACACAATCTACTTTGCCAATCCCATAACGATGTCTTCATCCGATATTGAGAAGAAATTGGTAGATATACAATGGATGGTAGGTATTCAACGTGACTCCCTTTTAGATATAACCATTGATACCATGCTAGTTCTTTTCCATAAACTTTTTTACTAGGCCTTAGACGAAAGCGTTTCTTCTCTTTTTGCCAAAGGTATAGTAATTCATGATTTAAGAACCTTTTATACTTAAATAAATGTTGGAAAGGATGTTCATTTATTTTCTTTATTTCCATTTTCCCAATTGCTCGATTCGTTTTAGTGAAATATAAGTCTTGTAGAGTAGTAAATTGCCGTGTATATGGACAAAAGTAATATAATACTGGTGGCAGATTAGAAGAAAAGCGATGGATAAATTGTTGTGTAAATGCATTGATTTTAAAATGGTATGATGCTTCTCTACAAAAATGATTGGCACCTAATACCCAAATAGGTGTGATGCCGGCTGATAAATACCCTTCATTTCGCTTTTGAATAACGTTTAAAGGTATACGTGCACATTGATATTCTAATGCTATTCTTTTCTTATTTAGAACTAACAAGATATCCGGGCGTTGTCCAATATCTGGAATGTATTCTTCCAAGAAAGCGGATAACCCTTGACGCTTCAACCATTGATATAATAGCCATTTTCCTTGTTCATGATAGGTTCCTTCCCCACCATCAAACGATGAACATTTTTCACTTTTATAATGAGCAAAGTGAGGAATAGTTTTCGGACCTGCCTTTATCAGAACGGGATGGTGGCACACAGGACAATAAAATTTTATTTTTTTATCTTTTAATCTATGAACCTCATTTCTTTTTAAATGAATAAGCGTTATCAAATTCCCGTTTTCCAATTTTGCTTGCAACATATCATATATCACCTCCTCCCTATATTCGACAATAATTTGCATTTTCCTGCATACTCTACATATTTTATCTGCTGCTTTCTAAAAAATTATTGTTTTTGACAAAACGTCTATAGCATGTTCACTAACTTAATACGAGAATTAGTGGTAAATACCGCGAAAGACATACTCTACACTTTTCGTGTATTTCCCGTAGCTGGGCTAATGCTACTTTATTTGTTGATTAATTAGAGCGAAGGACGATCGTCTTCTTAAACAAAAAACATTTTCTGCATTTTATGTAAAGAAATACGAAATGGAGCAAAATAAATAGACACCCATATAATAACGAGTGTCTATACTTGAGCAGGAAAGTATGATTTTATTTGTTCAAATGCATTGTATTCAAAAAGTTTCTTTCCATATTCTTCTAGAACATGTATTGACATATCCGAATCATTTGAAAACTCTAGCACCTGACTAATTAAATCCTCTTGCAAGTGATCATCTAACAAGTCTGGAGAAAATTCCATTAATAAGTAGTATTTATTATTATATGAGTATAGCGTTTCATCTACACTGTCTGTATCATCCTGGAAATAATGACTTAATTGAATGGCATCCTCAAAATTGTTGAATTCTGTAATAATCCATAATGCATCTTCAATCATATCTTCATCGGTATCTGGAACATTTTTACCAAACTTATCTTCCAATAAGTCTTCAATTTTATCTTCAAAATGCTCATCAATTAACCCATCATGTGTATGAAGTTCACCATTTTTAGTGATTTTGGCTTTTGTTACAATTATCTCTAACCCTTTTTCCAGTGCTTGAACTTGAATCCATAATGGACCATCCACATTAAAATCTTCTTTATAGTTGACTTCATCCATCATTTGCCAGAAAAGCTGTTCACTTCTTTCTCGGTCATACCAGATTTCCTCTCGCTCAAACCCCAGATCCTCAATATCTAAATACGAAATGTAAAATTTAACGGTATTCTCATTAATTCTTTCTATATCCATTTTTTCTTTCTCTCCCTTCTTATTAGAAAAAATGTTTAACTTCATTTTCTTAACTTTAAAGTATAAACAGTTAGGTGGAGAGACTACTTCACCATAATCTATATGCATTGATAAAAATATTTCTTCTTTTAGCAATTACTATCTAACCATTCATTCTTCAGGTGTTACTTCCATTGTATGATAGTGTACGGTAAGTTGGAAATTAATATGCCCAGAATTTATAAAATATTTTCTTCTTCATTTCCCACCATATCTTTTCACCATGACAAACGAAAAATATTATAAGGATAGTTAGTATTGTATTCTAAACCATTCACGCATTTTTGTCACGACATATAAACTAGGAAAATACAGGATATTAGAATAAAAACGCAGAATAAAAGTATTCTGCGTTTTTCTTATATTAAATCAATATAGAGATTGTTCAAACACACTTTCGATTAATTAACCATTCTTTGTGCTTCTCGTAATTGAAAGGTTCGGACTGTTCTAGGAAGAAACCTACGAATCTCATCTTCGTTATAACCAACTTGAAGACGCTTCTCATCAAGTATAATCGGTCTCCTTAACAAACCAGGGTTTTTCTGAATTAAATGGAATAGTTCCTTCATTGGAAGCTGTTCAATATTTACATCTAATTTTTGAAAAACCTTAGAACGTGTTGAAATAATCTCATCAGTTCCATCTTCAGTCATTCGTAATATTTCTTTAATCTCATCCAATGTTAAAGGGTCAGAGAATATATTACGCTCTTTATATGGTATGTTATGTTTTTCTAACCATGCTTTTGCTTTTCTGCAAGATGTACAACTTGGTGAGGTATAAAGTGTAACCATGTTACTTCACTCCTCATTCTATTAAGAATATAAGATTTCCATGTAACTTTTGAAAACTTATTTCATTATTAAATTAAAATAAGTTTAAATAACCTTTATGTATTAGTATACTACACTTGTCAAGTAAAAGGTAGAGGGTAATTTAGAAATATAAGGTAATTTTTATTAGTTCATAGAAAGTTCTTATTTACTATATAAATATACCCTTATCCTTTTTCATCTAAACCCCCCAAATTGAAAAATGTTATAAATTTTAAAATGCCTCTTCTTATAATTTAGTCTATATTTTAAACCAAACAGTTGAAAGCAGTACGTAATAAACGCACTGCTCATCTTTAACCTTTCGTCTCTAAATTTCCCAGTATATCTTCAGAATTACGATTCTCATCATAACTTAATACTTCTTTTGCGGGCTGATAGGATTTCCCATATATTTCTTCATCTTTATACGTGTGAATATCTTCGTACATTCTCTTCATCTGCTTATAAATTACTTCTTCTGAATCATCGGTAGGTGACCAATACAAAATTTCCATTGGTGTTTCTTCATTTGTAGCTAATGACCTGCGATTATAGCCTATAGACTGTGCATGAGTAAAACCCTCTCTCTGATAAAAATGTAACCTTTTTTCTGTATCAGAATCATCATAATCAATGGGTTCAACTTCAAGAATAATCGGTTTATTCTTTGCCTTAAGCTTTTCAATTAATTGATGACCAATTCCTTGACCTCGAGTTTCACTGGATACCCAAATATAATCTATAAAAATAAATGTTTCGAATTCGGCGTACATTAATACATGTGTCGGACTTTCATCTTTATGGTAAACGTCCCCTTTTTCCTCTAACAATAACTCCATGTGTTTTTTTGACTTCATTTCTTCAATCGGAAAGTACTTTTTTAACTTATCGTACCAATTCATTAAACTACCCCTTTTGTTTTTGTCCCGTATCTAAACAGGCAATCCAAAACTTTTTACCTTTTTAGTATAACCAACGATAAACAATTTGAAAAACAGCGATAAACATGAAAAATAGACATTATATTCCATTTTGAACAATGAAGTTAAGTTAATAGAGCTGACCTCCTATTTACATGAAATCCACTCTATATCTTCCAATTCCTGTAACCATTTCAGCTAAAACGGTCAGGTTTTATTTTTTCCGACTAAATAGTCCACGTTTTTGGTATAATTATTAGCCGCATTCCATAGTAAAAATTCATTAATCCCATTCTCATATAACGCTTTAATTTGCGCCTCTACTTCCTTTTTCCCATATTCCTTTGTCTGTCCGGTATACAGCCAAGGTGCCTCAAAATCTTGAATCCAAGGTCTGGATGTTGGTGGATTCTCCAACGCTTCCAAAACTTCATTTTCTACCTTGGCATACGAACTAATCAGACGATATGGTTCCGTATCAGGTAACCTAATTCCGAAATAGTTCTCAGACCAATGACTTGGATAGATCATAGATGAAATTACATCAACCTGACTGGAAATCCTTGAAAAGTTCTGTCCAATTCCTGGCGTTTCCTCCATGGTAGCTGCATAACCAAAAATGTCAACAGAAACATCTACACCATAACTCATTAATTCATCTTTAGCATACCCTACAAAATTTGTTACAGCTTCCACACGTTTTTTAATATTATTCATATTAATATCTTTATAATCCCCCATGGAATAATCTAATTCGTTATCCATTTTTTCAAATCCTTCAGGAAATCGAACATAGTCGAATTGTATTTCTTTAAACCCGGTTTTAGCAGCCATTTTTGCAATTCCTACATTATATTCCCAAACTTCTCGTAGAAAAGGATTAACGAAAGCTTCTCCATTTCCATTTCTCCATATTTCTCCATTTTCTTTAAAGGATAAATCTGGCCTTTTTTGTGCGAGCACAGAATCTTTAAAAACAACAATTCTTGCAATAGGATAGATGTTTTTCTCTTCTAATGTTTTCATCATGCCTTTTGGATCATCAATATAATTTTTTGCAATGTCGGCATAAGGGGAATCGGGAGGAACTTGAAATGTTAAGTTACCATGATCGTCTTTTACATCAATAACCATTGTATTCAAATCCGTTGACCCCACTAATTCTACCAATGAATGGAATCGACTGGATCCAGCAGAATGACCAGTAACATAAATACCTCTTACCGCATCTGGATATTCAAAAGTATAGGCTGAATCAGACATAAAACGTTGATTTTTGTTTTCTGCCCCCATTACGTTTATTCCTATATCCCTTTTAGAATGGGAAGCTACAGCCGCTATTGCTTCACTCCCAATATCCATAGGTAGAGACAGCATAACAAGGAGAATCGCCATGATGAAGCTTACAAACCATAGGATTTTTCTTCCCATTTTATCCATCTCCTTAAAATTAATCATATTATAATCATCTTTAAGTATATTTTATGGTTGTTCGTGATGAATATAATATGTAATTTAAGGCTATGTTTCCAATAGGAATTCATTTAGAATGTTAAAAAGCTTTACTTTGGTTCAACTAGCACAATAAGGTGATTGCCTTCCTCTAACGTAATTTTTTCTTGTAAGGTAATAAATTCAATTTGACGATTTTTTTTACGTACACATAAAGGAATGATTCCTTTCGTATGGAGTTCATTTTTTATGGCCGTTTGCTTAGCACTGATTTCTATCGCCTCAATCGTATGGCCGATGTTTATTTTTCGATTCAATTCCGTAAAGACTGCTTCTTCTCCAAAGAGAATACGGGCATGTAACGATAAGGGAACATCATTGGATTCAGCATTTCCGTATACCGGTAAGGCAAACGTATTATTATATCCAAATTCAGGTACATAGGATTGACATACCAAAGCATTATAAGCGGTATCTCCCGTCATCGCTAATATACTTTCATATGGAGTTAAATCAATTTCAAATTCGGAATGTTCTTCTAGTATCTCTCCACGGTATGTCGGAATTTCTAAATCTTTTGCAGGTAGCAAGCGTTCATTGGAGTTGTCACTAATTAGAACAGGTGTCCCTAGATTCTTTAGCTGTTCAGCAAATGCAACCGCAAAGCTACTTGCTCCAACGATTAACACTCCTGGTGGATTTGTATTTGCTAGGTCCAATTTTCTGGCAATCGGCCCAAGTGAAAATCCATGTACACATACCGTAATAAACACAAGTGCAAAGGTTAAAGCAGTCAAAATGGAAGCACCCTGATACCCGTCATTCAATAACATTTCTGCAAAATAACCAGAAACGGTTAAAGCGACAATTCCTCTTGGAGCAATCCATCCAATTAATGTTTTTTCTTGTAAGGTCAGTTCCGTATTTATAGTCGAGATAAAAATAGAAAGTGGGCGCACCAAAAATAACATAGCTAATACAAAGCTAATAATTGGCCAGCTAAATATATCTAAGATGGTTTCTCTAGTTAAAGAAGCAGTGAGTAAAATAAAGACCGTTGAAGTTAATAGGACGGAAATATTTTCAATAAAATGTCCTACACTACTAATGGAACGAACATATCTTCCTGTTCGAGCTAAAGTTAATCCCATCACTGTCACAGCAAGCATTCCTGTTTCATGCATAATAACCTCTGCAATACTAAAACAAATAAAAACAAATGACAAAATAATTGGTGATTTTAAGTATTCTGGAAACCAACCTTTACTTACTAAAAGGCTTACAAATAAACCAATTCCTAGACCAAGTAGGAAAGCCAAAACACATCCTAGAAAGAATGGAATTAGATCACTGATATGAAAAGAAGTACGGCCTATCACCTTGATGATTTCATAAGCAAATAAAGCAAGTAATGGACCTATGGGATCTACAATGATTCCTTCCCATTTAAGGACGGCAGCAGTTCTTGGCTTTAATTTTGCTTGTCTTAATAAAGGTATGATGACGGTTGGCCCTGTAACAACAAATAACCCCCCGATAATAAAGGATATTTCTAGACTAAGTCCTGCAATATAATGTGCTGCTAAAGAACCCCCTATCCAAGCTAAAAAAGCACCAAAAGTAACTACTCGAAATACAGACTTCGATATACCTCTTACTTCTCGAATATCTAAGCTTGTACTTCCTTCAAAGAGAATAACCGCTACAGCTAGTGAAATGATGGGACTGTACAAATCACCCAGTGCCTCTTTCGGATTAATCAAACCAAAAACCGGACCAATAAGTAATCCAGCAATAGACATGATAACAATGGAAGGCCACTGAATTCTCCATGCTAGCCATTGTGAAAAAATCCCCAATACAATAACAGTTATTATGGCTAACAAAATGTATTCTTGAATATGAATCACCTTCTTAATGTATGTTGTAATATGTATCTCGTTTTTCACATAGTTTGAAGACGTTTTTCGTTAATTATTCATGACAAGCAAGCTTCAAAAGTAAGCATCACACAAGTCCTGTTTTAGCCCTTACCATGCAAAAAGCCTGCTTATTTTTGTTGATAAGACAGGCTTTTAAATTACTTTAATGTAATTTTTTATTTATATACTTCCCATAATCGGGAATTGCAATACTATCGAAATCTTGAACCAAAGTTTCTAAGCTCTTTGATAATAATTCTCCAGACATCGGTAACCCATGTCCAGTTACTGCAATATTAGGATTCAATTCTTCTAATTTAATAACCGATTGCTTTGCAGCTTTCCAGTCAGTTGTAAGATATCTTGGTGGTCCGTTTATTTCCTGCTCCTGTGTCAATACCTTGTAAAGAGAATCTTGTTTGACGGTAACAAACGCATCTCCCGCTATTAATGTTCTATCGTTTTCTCTAAAAAATGATACATGTCCTGGTGTATGACCAGGTGTATGAATCCAACGAAAATCAGGCATGTGAGGAACAGAACCATCAGATGGAAGCATTTCTACTTTATTTCCTAAATTAATGGGTTCATTCGGAAACATTGGGGACATTTTTGCTACCATGCCACCTTCTACGGTTGGATCTGGTTCTGGATAATTTTTTTGTCCTGTTAAAAAGGGCAGCTCTAATTCATGTGCGTAGACAGGAACCTCCCAATGTTTAACCAATTCAATGACAGCTCCGACATGATCAAAATGACCATGCGTTAAAATAATTGCTTTCGGTCGTGCATTTTCACCATATCTTTCTTCCGTAACTGAGATAATTTCGTCAGCAGACTTAGGCATTCCTGCATCAACTAATACAAATTCCTTTGATTCCGGATTTCCAACTAAACAAATGTTGACAATTTGAACGGTATGGCAGAATAGATCTGGTAATACATCCATTCCCACTCCACTTCCTACCGATGTAGTAGGAATATATTTGTAATCACTACCGTAATTTATCTCCTTTTCCAAAATAACCCTCCTCCAATTCATACCTCATATCTATTTTTCCAATTTCAAAAATAAATATTTACGTAATTCGGTATTACCAGGGATATCCTAAATAAGGGAATAGACGACAGTAATAAATAGTACTAATACCAGCTATTTAGCTTGGTCTAAATAACTACAAACAACTTGTCCCACTGATTTAGCAGCAATAAGAATGGCATCTTCATCAATATCAAATTTTGGATGGTGGTTAAAATAAGGCTCCTCCACTCCTTTTGGTGTACAACCAATATAGAAATAAGTGCCAGGGAACTCCTCCAAATAATATGCAAAGTCATCAGACGGTGACATTTTAGGAAATTCCTTTACTTCTTTGATATCTTTATCTTGAGTGCCATCTAAAGTGTCTGCAACAAATGTAGTTAATTCAGGATCATTATATAAAGGAGGATAGTCAGCTGTATACGTAAGTTCGCAAGTTACACCGAATACTCCTTCCAACCCTTTCACAATTCTTTTGAACTCCCTATTAATTACTTTCTGTGCCTCTTCATTCGAATAGCGAATATCCCCCTCTATTTCAATACTATCTTTAATCACGTTAAAACTGCCTTTACCGTCAAATGAACCGATTGTTACAACACCAGCATCCAGTGGATTTACTCGGCGACTAACAATAGTTTGTACAGTTGTAACAAAATAAGCTCCTGCAACAATGGCATCGTTTGCTTTATGTGGAGATGATCCATGTCCCCCAATACCTTGGATTTTTAATTTAAAATAGGTTCGTCCATTAAAGGAATATCCACTATGATAGCCAACCGTTCCAGCTTTGGCCATTGGTAACATGTGAATGCCAAAAATAGCCTCTAAATCATCAAGTTTACCTGAATCCACAATACTTTTCGCACCACCAGGGGGCTGTTCCTCTGCATGTTGATGAATAATTTTTATGGTACCCTTCATTTGATCCTTTAGTTGAAGAAGACAGTCAGCCAAAATTAACAAATATGCTGTATGGGCATCATGTGCACACGCATGCATGACGCCTGCATTTTTTGACTTATACGGCACATCTGCTTCCTCATTAATTGGCAAAGCATCGAAATCAGCACGAAGTCCAATAGTTTTGCCTTCCAAATCCCCCCTAATCGTTACAATGATACCGTAGCCATTTCCAACATTCGTTTCTATTTCAACATCTTTACCTTTATAAAAATCAGCGATATACGTAGCAGTTTTTTCTTCTTTAAAAGAAAGTTCAGGATGTTCATGTAGATACCGACGAATTTCAATCATCTCATCTTCCCGTTCTTCAAGCATTTTCATTAATTCATCCTTCATTAGGAAAGCCCCCTCTATCATTTATATAAAAGCAGAGCATAAACATCTCAGCATAATATGAAATCATAACGTCCAGTAAGTGCTTGTCTATTAGAGTATCGGTTTTTATCGTACTAATTATAAGTAGGTCAGGAGTAAATTAAAGAACCTTTGATTCAAAAGAGAATCAAAGGTTCTTCTGTTTTTATATAAGATCCCAAGAAACAGCTGTTCCCTTTTTTACGTCCTGTTTCACTTTTTTCCCCAACAAAATATCATAGTATTTAGGAGCTAACCCATAACCCGGTCGAATGACGGCTAAGTTCTGTTTTGTAAACACATCTCCTGATTTCATATCTTCCATAATGTATAAAGACCGTCGATATTTTTTGGAGGATTTTTCCGCCTTCGTTGCACCATAATGAACTGATCCAAGAGATTGCCAGGCTCTTTTCGTTTCCGTTACTAATGCTTCCATTTCGTCAGGTTCTAAAGAGAAACTGGCATCAACTCCCCCGTCCGCCCTAGAAAGTGTGAAGTGTTTCTCGATAATAGTAGCCCCTAACGCAACACTCGCTACAGCTACGCCATTCCCCATTGTATGATCAGATAAGCCAATTTGGCATTGAAATAAATCTTTCATGTGTGGAATTGTTAATATATTTGTATTTTCTGGAGAAGCGGGGTAGGTGCTGGTACACTTTAATAAAATTAAATCCTTGCATCCTTCCATTCTTGCCGTTTGAACCGTCTCCTCTATTTCACTAGCAGAACACATTCCTGTAGAAATAATCATAGGCTTTTTTGTTTTTGCAACCTTGCGAATTAAAGGTATATCTGTGCACTCAAAAGAAGCAATTTTATAACAAGGTACATTCAACGTTTCTAAAAAGTCTACAGCTGTTTCATCAAATGGAGAGCTAAAACCAATTATTCCCAATTCTCTACATCGTTCAAAAATAGGCTGATGCCAATCCCATGGTGTATATGCTTCCTGATAGAGCTCGTATAATGATTTGTTTGTCCATGGACCAGAATCCGAAATTTTAAAATCATCCTTGGTAGTATTTATCGTCATAGTATCCGCTTTATATGTTTGAATTTTTAATGCATTCACTCCTGCCTTTGCTGCTTCTTCAACAATTTCCAAGGCCCTATCTAGTGATTGATTATGATTACCACTCATTTCGGCTATAATAAATGGTGAGTGATTTTTTCCAATAAACTGTTTTTCCAGTGTTATTTCTTTCACTTCCATCACCCTTCCAAATCCTTTAAAAGATTCAACCTATGGTGCTTCCATTTATTTGCGAAGAGTGCCATCTGAATGACATCTAAGTAATGTTGGTTCTTCCAAATATGATTTTTGAGCCTTCCCTCCATTTCAAATCCGAATTTCTGATGGAAACGATAGCTTGCTTGATTTGTAGCAATCACTTCCGAGCAAACTTTGTTTATCTGCATTTCATGAAAAATCTTATCCAGTGCAAGTATTCCCATAATCGTACCAGAACCTTTTGGTGCCTTTTCATCCCCAATATAAAATCCCCAGTAACAACGTGCATTTCTTTTTTGAATGTCGGTAAAATTAACAACACCTAAAGGCCTGCCTTTACCATGTAAAACCAAAACACGTTTGCTTGGATCTTCTTGCACGTTATGAAACCATTCTACATGTTCCTTCCAAGAAATTTGATGATCCGTGTACATCCATGATTTAATCCTTTCTGAATTGCGCCAGTTTAATATAACCTGTAATTCATCAAAACAAACAGGCTTTAATTGAAACTGTTCTATCTTAGCCATGGCTATTCTCCCTTAATTAATTGTTTTGCAACAGCCCCGCTTTCATAGTCTTTCATTATATTTTTAGATGTATCGCTCATTTCTCTAAGCTTATCTGGACATTTGATTATCTCCTCGAGTACTCTTGCTATGTCTTTTTCCTGAACACCCTTACTGCTACCCAGGTGATAAACTGCCCCTCTCTCAGATAAATAGGATAATATTTCCTTTTGGTTATCAGCTACTTCAATTGTTATGGTTGGCAACCCAACGTAACACCTTTCCCATGTTGTACTCCCACCTGCACCAATTCCTATATCTGCTTTTATCATTAGCTCTGAGATGTTATTAACTTGAACATAAAGGTTGACATGTGGTGTTTGTTCGCAAAATTGCTTGATAGTAGCAACATTTGAATTTGAGACTCCAATAACTACATCGACAGAAATATCTGTTCGTTTCAGAAGTTTAATTGCCTTTAATGCTTTCATCGTTTCATTTGTAGGATCACTCCCACCAAAAGAAATCAATATTCGTTTAACACTTGTGCTTCTTTTCATGTTGGTTATATCTCTAAACTCTCTCCTTAATAAAAAATACCTCCCACCTAATAAAAGTGTTGTTTTTTCTGGAGTAAGCTTGATATAACGTTGTCTCATATCACGATATAGATTTTGGTCTAATAGTAAATCACAATCGTGCGAACGGTTTGCTAAATCATCAATAATCATTATTTTTCTCACATATGGTCTTATCTTTTGTTCCCATTTTTTATCAATTGCATAATGATCAATAATAAACCAATCAATTTCGTATTGATCTGATATAGTTTGAATCGTTTGATGTACATCCTTCTTCCAATTGTTTTTAAACCAATTATAGTAATCTAAAGGCACATCTTCAGGTGTTGGTAATGACAATACGTTAAATCCATGTTTCTTTATATAGCCCATTAAATTACCTGGTAATAGCCGGCAAATAAACGTAACTTTTACATTTTCCTTCTTGAGGTCCTCTGCCAGGACCAGGCTTCGCATAACATGCCCAGTTCCTATATCCTTTGATGCATCCGTTCGTATAAAAACATTCATACGCTCACGCTTTCAATCTTTTTTCTGCTCGACATGTTGATTGATCAACTGCCAATTGGAGTTTTTTTCCATAAGCTGTATAATATCTTCTAATGTAAAGTGTTGCTTTTTGGGATATAATTCTTCCACAATTTTCTTAATGAGTATAAAGTCATCCATCGTATCAACCGTCCACCGATAATGACTATAATCTTTGCGATATGTCACATTATAGATTTGAAATGATTTTAAAATTTTTGTCATATAAATGGTTACATGTTCTCGTTCTTTCTTTGTCTTTGCTTTTTCATGTGCTTCTTTTAAAATCTGAAAAGAAAACACCTCAATATCCATTCCTCTTGGAAATGTTCGATTTAAGGTGTTAGAAACATATTGTAACTTCTGATTATCTAGAAAATATTTAACAATAGTATCAATCTGTGACGGATCAATTAAAGGACAGTCAGCTGTTAAGCGAATAACGATATCTGCCTTTACCTGTTTTGCCGCTAAGTAATACCGCTTTAATACATCATCTTCTGGTCCTCTAAAATATGCTACTTTCAATGATTGACACAAGGATATAATCTGATTATCAATCCTCTTATTGGTAGTAGCTACTAAAACTTCATCTAAATACTGCGAATTTTGTACACGTTCCAGTTGATAGGCTAACAGGGGTTTTTCAAGAACGGGTTTAAGAGTTTTTCCCGGAAGCCTTGTAGACCCCATTCGAGCCTGGATGATTGCAACGACTTTCATTTCACCACCTCAATTTATCAAATAATAAGAAATAACTTTTCTCACGCCTTTTATGACATCGTTTAAATCCTCTTCAGACATTTTTGGAAACAATGGAAGGGTAATTATTTCTTCATATAAACTTTCTGCATTCGGACATAAACCAATTTTATAACCCAGTTGCTGATAATAAGGATGTAAATATACGGGAATGTAGTGTACGTTTACACCGATATTTTCCTTTTGCAACGCCTTAAAAATGGCATTTCGATCTACTCTTAACTTACTCAAGTCTAGCCGGATGATATATAAATGCCAGCTTGAATCAGAATACTTTTGTTCTGTTGGCGTGATTACACCTTCTAAATCTTTAAATGCTTCGGTATACTTTTTTGCATATTCCCTACGCTTTACAAGAAAGTAGCCTATTTTTTTCATTTGACTTAAGCCAAGTGCTGCCTGTATATCCGTCATACGATAATTCAAACCAATCTCTTGCATTTCATAATACCATGGCTCATGCTTTCCAATGATTTTCTGGGGATCACGAGTAATACCATGGTTTCTAAATCCAACTAATTTTTCGTAAAATTGATGATTATCCGTCGTAATGATACCACCTTCACCCGTCGTTATATGCTTTACAGGATGAAAGCTAAACATAGTCAAATCAGCAATAGAACCTATATACCTTTGTTTATAAGTAGCACCTAATGCATGGGCAGCATCGTCAATAACAATCAATCCATGCTCTTGTGCTAAAGAAAGTATTTCATCATATTCCGCTGGTGTTCCTGTATAATCTACCGTTATAATTGCTTTCGTATTTTCATTAATGAGGGGCTTAATTGCTTCAGGAGAGATAGTAAAAGTTTTTGGGTCGATATCTGCAAATACTGGAGTTGCTCCCAGATATAAGATACAATTAGAGCTTGCTGCAAATGTCATCGATGTTGTTATCACTTCATCATTTTCAGTTATCCCAGCTGCGAAGCAAGCAGCATGTAGTGCAGCTGTTCCACTTGAAAATGCAATGGCATACTTCGTTCCAACAAAATCACGAATAGCCTTCTCAAATTCAGTAATCATAGGTCCTGTGGTAATAAATTCACTTTGCAACACTTTAGTAACTGCTTTTATATCTTCCTCATCAATCCATTGTCTGCCATATGGCAAATAAGCATTGCGTACCGGTTTACCACCATAGAGTGCTAGATGTTTATTCTTAGTCATTTTTGATTACACCTTTATAATAGATTCGTTGATTTAATCCAGGTTTCCGTTTTTTTAATTCCTTCTTCCAAACGATACTCCGGTTCCCACCCTAATAATGCTTTAGCTTTACTGTAATCACATAGTAATTTGGGTATTTCACTCTGGGGATGTATATGAGTAACATGTTTTATCTTTGTTTCATCTTTCACAATTAGCTTAGCTAGTTCATTAATACTAATATCTTTTCCAAGTCCAGCATTTATCACTTCTCCATTAACTTTATCTGAATACCCTGATTCAACAACAAAACGAGCACAGTCTTCTACATAAAGAAGATCTCGTGTTTGTGTTCCATCTCCGTAAATCTTTAATGGTTTATCCTCCAACATGTTATTTATGAAAATAGCCACAACGCCGCCTTCCCCATCTGTTTTCTGAAATGGTCCATACGTATTAAATGGTCGAATAACTGTTACAGGAAGATCATAAGCATAGTAGTAAGATAAAACCATATTTTCTGCAGCTAGTTTCGATCCAGCATATGGTGAGGCAGGCTTAACGCTATTCATCTCACTTATCCCATCATCACTATAGGCGCGTTCATAAACCATACAAGTACTCATAAATACAAGTTTTACATGATGCCTCTTACATTGCTCCAATACATTAAAAGTTCCAATTACGTCATTATTAAACGTTTTCCCTGGGTTATCTATACTATCTTGTACATTAATACTTGCAGCTAAGTGATAACAAACATCAAATTTTTTAAAAAACAAATGATTTAGAACACGGATGTCTTTTATATCCCCATTAACAAAATCCTGATAATTTTTATGGTTCTGTAAGTCTACAAGGTTTTCTAAATTACCATTTGATAAATCATCCAACACCCATACGTAATGACCATCCTTTAAGAGTCGGTCAACTACCCACCTTCCAATAAAACCCGCTCCGCCAGTTACAAGGATATTCAAAGCCTTCACCCTTTCTAAACCCTCTCATAGCATCTTATTTTCATAACATCGAATATATTCATAAATATCAGAAGTACCAAGTGAGAATGAATCACTCGGGATAGGATGTGTCGTGATTTTCCTAAAATCTCTAGAAGGCTTGATGTAAACATCCTAGGTTGTTTTAATGTTGGTTTCATATAGTGCTCAAAATTCCATTCGTATCCTATGCAAAAAAGATATCTATTTGCATAGAATACCTTAGAGCTTCATATTACATTGAGGGGTGCAAACATTCATGTCAAACGTATTGATCACAGGTGCAGATGGATTTATAGGTTCACATCTTACGGAGGAATTAGTAAGAGAAGGTCATAACGTAAAGGCGTTTGTATTTTATAATTCCTTTAACTCATGGGGATGGTTAGATACATTACCAGCTGATATCAAAAGTGAGATTGATGTTTTTACAGGTGACATCCGGGATCCAAATGGGGTAAGAAAGGCTATGAACGACGTGGATGAAGTGTATCATTTGGCTGCACTTATCGCCATACCATTTAGTTACCATTCACCAGACTCTTATGTAGACACCAATATTAAAGGTACACTAAATATTTTACAGGCTTCACGTAATCTCAATACAAATCGAGTATTGATAACTTCCACATCCGAAGTATACGGGACTGCACAATATGTCCCAATTGATGAGAGTCATCCGTACCAAGGTCAATCACCATATTCTGCAACGAAAATTGGAGCTGACCGAATTGCTGAATCGTTCTATAAATCTTTTAATGTCCCATTGACCATTGTAAGGCCGTTTAATACCTATGGTCCAAGACAATCTGCTAGAGCGGTAATACCTACCATTATTACTCAACTATTAGCTGGTAAAAAGGAGTTAAAATTAGGATCATTAACCCCTACTAGAGACTTTAATTATGTGAAAGACACTGTACGGGGATTTATTGAAATTGCAAAAGAAAACAAAACCATAGGCGAAGAAATTAATATTGCTACACAACAGGAAATCTCTATTGGAAAGCTAGCTAAGGAATTAATAAAACAAATAAATCCAAACGCTACAATCATAACGGAAGAAGAAAGAATAAGACCGAAAAATAGTGAAGTCAATAGGCTCTTAGGGTCTAATGAAAAAATTCGAAAACTAACAGGTTGGAAACCAAAGTACACATTAGAAATGGGATTAAAAGAGACGATTGAGTGGTTAGAGAATAATTTAGATCAATACAAAACGGATATTTATAATATTTAAGGAGAAATTCAACCATGATACCTTTATCTATACCAAATTTAAAAGGAAATGAACTAAATTATGTCACCAAAGCATTGAAAGAGGGGTGGGTATCGACTGGGGGTGATTTCATAAAGAGGTTTGAAACTGATTTTGCAAATTACCTAAAGGTCGACCAGTCCGTAGCATGTCAAAGTGGTACTGCTGGTCTTCATCTCGCTTTACTTCTTTCTGGAGTGAAAAGTTCTCATGAAGTTATCGTACCTTCATTAACATTTATTGCTGCCGTAAACCCGGTAAAGTACCTTGGAGCAGAACCTGTATTTATGGATTGTGATGATTCCCTCACGATTGATGTTAAGAAATTAGAAATATTTTTCCAAAAGGAATGTTGGATAACGGATAACGGATTAATAAACAAAAAGACGAATAAGCTAATAAAGACAATAGTTGTCGTTCATGTTTTTGGAAATATGGCTAATATGGAAAAAATAATGGAAATAGCAAAAAAATATAAGTTAAAAGTAATAGAGGACGCTACCGAAGCACTGGGCACTTATTATACTTCTGGAAAATTTAAGGGAAGGTTTGCTGGAACTATTGGTGACTTTGGAGTTTATTCGTTTAACGGGAATAAAATCATTACTACTGGTGGCGGAGGTATGCTAGTTGCTAAGGATAAAGAAATAGTAGAAAAAGCTAAATACCTCTCAACACAGGCAAAGGACGATCCACTTTATTATGTTCATAATGACATAGGATATAACTACCGGATGACAAATATTCAGGCTGCCATGGGAGTAGCCCAATTAGAGCAGCTAGAAAATTTTATTCATATAAAAAAAATTAATTATCAAACCTACCAGGAGAATATTAAAAGAATAAAAGGTCTTTCCCTCTTAGATTTTAAAGCAGGCACAAGGCCAAATTATTGGTTCTATTCTTTAGTTATAGATAAGAAAGCATACGGTATAGATAGGGATCAACTACTAGTAAAACTAGCTGAAAACGGTATTCAAACCCGGCCAATATGGGGGTTAATCCATGAACAGAAACCATATGTTAATAATCAAGCTTATGCAATAGAAAAAGCAAAAAAATATGTGCAATTCATATTAAATATTCCATGTAGTTCTAGCCTAAGGAGGGTTGAAGTTTTAAAAGTTACAGATGTTTTAGGAAAGCTGGAGTCCTAATAAACGAAATGAGGAGATGTCATGAGTTTAAAAGATTTATTTATCAGTAAAGAACTTTCAATAAGAGATGCACTAGAGAAACTTGATAAGACAGCTAAGAAAATATTATTAGTTATGAAGGATGAAAAATTACAAGGAATTATTACGGATGGAGATATTAGAAGGTGGATTTTAGATAACGGCGATTTAAACGAGAATGTTGAATTGGCTATGAATAAATCACCGATATTTATTTTTGAAAAAGATGTCATAAGGGCAAAAGAAATATTGAACGAAAAAATGATAGAAGCAATTCCTGTTCTGAATAAGAATCATAATGTTGTAGATATCATTTATTGGAACGAAAAGTTTAATCGTAAATTAAATTATTACAAAAAACTCAATAATCCAGTAGTTATCATGGCTGGTGGAAAAGGAACGAGATTAGCACCTTATACTAAAATTCTGCCAAAGCCATTAATACCTATTGGAGATATACCTATTGTTGAAAGGATTATCAATAGATTTTATGAATATGGTTGCAGTAATTATTATATGACCGTTAATTACAAAAAGAACATGATTAAAGCGTATTTTGATGAGAAGGAAAAACCATATCAAATAAATTATGTAGAAGAAGAAAAGCCATTGGGTACAGCGGGAAGCCTACATTTGCTTAAAGGCATTATAAAGGATACTTTCTTTGTAAGTAATTGTGATATTTTAATTGAGGGTAATTACTCTGGAATGTTGAAATATCATAAAGAAAACAATAATAAAATAACGTTAATAAGTTCACTTAAACACTATACGATTCCTTATGGGGTTATTGAAATAGATAAAAACAGCGTCGTTAAAGGAATGATGGAAAAACCAGAGTATGATTATTTAGTAAATACAGGAATGTACATCTTAGAACCTGATTGTTTAAATGATATACCGGACAATACGTTTTACCATATTACGGAGTTAATAAGTCACTATATTGATAAAGGTGAAAAAGTGGGGGTATATCCGATCCAAGAAAATTCCTGGTTAGATATGGGGCAATTTAAAGAAATGGAAATCATGATAGAAAAATTAGGTATTAGAAATGAATAATACTATTTTAATAGATATTGACGTGGTGGCCACTGTAACAATGTCATTGGTTCCCTCAAAGATTTAAAGTATTGGCAGTAAACTTATAAAGCCCTACAAGGTGGTGTAAGTATTGAATAGAACATTTATAATTGCAGAAGCAGGAGTAAACCATAATGGCAGCTTGAAATTGGCTAAGAAACTAGTTGACGAGGCCAGTAAGGCTGGAGCGGATGCTGTGAAATTTCAAACTTTTAAAACAAACCAGGTACTAACAAAATACGCAGAAAAAGCCGACTATCAAAAAGAAAATACGGATAAGGTAGAAAATCAGTATCAAATGGTAAAAAAATTGGAGCTTAATAATAAAGAACACCAAGAGTTGATAGAATACTGCAAAACAAAAAATATCCTGTTCCTTTCCTCCCCTTTCGATTTGGATAGCATCGATTTACTTTCAAAACTGGGGTTAAAGATTTTTAAAATCCCTTCCGGAGAAATTAATAATGTTCCATACCTTCGAAAAATCGGTCAGTTAGGAATGAAAGTTATTTTATCTACGGGAATGGCAACAATGGGGGAAATAGAATTTGCCTTAAAGATTTTAAGAGATGAAGGAACGACTGACATTACGGTTCTTCACTGTAATACAGAGTATCCGACGCCAATGGAAGATGTGAATCTTACTGCAATGAATACAATCAAAAATGGTTTTAAAGTTGAAGTCGGTTATTCAGATCACACATTAGGAATAGAGATTCCAGTGGCTGCAGTTTCATTAGGTGCCAAAATTATTGAAAAACACTTTACATTGGACAAAAATATGGATGGACCCGATCACCAATCAAGTTTAGAACCCTTTGAATTTAGGTCAATGGTAATGGCCGTAAGAAATATTGAGAAAGCGTTGGGAGATGGTGTTAAAAGGCCATCAAAATCGGAAGTAAAAAATATAAAAATAGCAAGAAAAAGTATCGTTGCGAATACTAAAATTAATAAAGGTGAAAGATTTACAGAAGACAACTTAGACATTAAAAGGCCTGGTGATGGAATTTCGCCGGTTTTCTGGGATACATTAATCGGCAAAAAGGCCAAAAGAGATTTTTATAAAGACGAGTTGATTGAACTATGAAAAGGATTTGCATTATTACTGGTACGAGGGCAGAATACGGTCTTTTAAAACCATTAATAAGGAAAGTGAAACACGATGAACAGTTGGAACTCAAGTTAATCGTTACAGGTATGCATTTGTCCCCAGAATTCGGTTTGACCCACAAGGAAATTGAAGCTGATGGATTTAAAATAGATGAAAAATTAGAAATTTTGATGAGCTCTGATACACCTATTGGTATTTCCAAATCAATGGGATTGGCAATGATTAGTTTCGCAGAATGTTTTGCACGAATAGAACCCGATATGATTATTGTATTAGGTGATCGATATGAAGTTTTTTCAGCAGTCAGTGCAGCTTCCGTTATGAGAATACCAATAGCACATTTATATGGCGGAGAAACAACGGAAGGAGCTATTGATGAGGCCTTCCGCCATTCGATAACGAAAATGAGTTATTTGCATTTTACTAGTACAGAAGCATACAGCAAAAGAGTGATACAACTTGGTGAAGATCCTTTAAGGGTTTTTAATGTTGGAGCTATTGGTGTTGAAAACATTAAAACATTAAAATTACTATCGAAACAAGAGGTAGAAGAAGCTATCGGATTAAAGTTGAATGGAAACATAGCATTGGTTACTTTTCATCCTGTTACTTTGGAAAGTAATACAACTGAAAGACAGTTTAGAAATCTTATCCGTGCATTGGATAATTTAGAAGATATGAAGATTATTTTTACGAAGTCGAATTCGGATACGGACGGAAGAATAATTAATCAGATGATTGATAAATATGTAAATGATAATAAAGAAAAAGCAGTAAAATTTACCTCGATGGGACAATTACTGTATTTAAGCACAATGAAATATGCTGATGTGGTAATTG
The DNA here is from genome assembly GCF_900176885.1 of Oceanobacillus senegalensis. Classification (GTDB taxonomy): domain Bacteria; phylum Bacillota; class Bacilli; order Bacillales; family Amphibacillaceae; genus Oceanobacillus; species Oceanobacillus senegalensis. The sequence continues at coordinate 2,182,682 of NZ_LT839648.1, forward strand.
GCAACTCGTCCAGTGGCATTGTAGAAGCCCCTTTTTTTGAAGTGCCGACTGTAAATATTGGTGATAGGCAAAAGGGAAGAATTCAGGCTGACTCTATCCTTGATTGCAGTCCAAATAAGGAAGATATAATGAATAGTGTAAGGAAAGCTTTACGCATTAAATTCAGCGGAAAAATTAAAAATATCAATAACCCATACGGTGATGGAAACGTTTCTGATAAAATCATCATTAAAATTAAGGAAGCATTGGAAAGTCAAATAAATATTAAAAAGCGATTTTACGACACGTGAATGTAAAGGCAGGTGGGTTGGGATTATGTTAAATAAGAAAAAGTTTTTAGCAATTATACCGGCACGCAGCGGTTCAAAGGGACTGAAAGATAAAAATATTAAAAACTTGAACGGGAAACCGATGATAGCTTATACAATTGAAGCGGCTACTCAAAGCAGGATATTTGATGACATAGTAGTATCAACGGATTCTGAAAAATATGCACAAATATCTATAGAACATGGTGCAACAGTCCCCTTTTTAAGACCCACGGAACTGGCATCTGACAGTTCAAACAGTATTGATACAATCATTCACACCATTAATGAATTAAAAAAGAGGAACCTGAGCTATGATTACTTTGTTTTATTACAACCTACATCTCCACTAAGAGATGCTAATGATATAAAAAAAGCCGTAAACTTATTAATTGAAAAAAAGGCTTTATCCGTAGTTAGTGTATGCAAAACGAAACATTCTCCCCTTATCATGAATACGTTAAATGAATCATTGGATATGAGTCATTTCATATCCGACGAATTTAACAAAAGAAGACAAGAACTACCTGCGTATTATAGGGTTAATGGTGCAATATATCTAAGTGAGTTGGAACATTTTTTGCAGCATAAAAGTTTTTATAAAAAAGGGAGCTTTGCATATGTTATGGACCAAAAAAACTCTATAGATATTGACTCAGCATTAGACTTTGAACTTGTGAAAATATTAATGAAATATAAATAGACTTCATTTTTTCATTTACCCTCCACTTCATAGAGATAGGTTCGTGATTCACATCATAATGAATAAACAAGATATACCCGCTGTTTACCACCTGTTTTACAAGCCACATGATAACCGAAAAAACATATTAACTGTCACTCCATCCATTCTCAAAATTCATTATTTGCCAAACATTTTAATACTTGTAGTTTACATGATTGGTGTTTCTACTTTTAGATGCTAGTGCTGACAAGTAATTTGACATTCTACCACCTATAATGTCAAGGGTGTATAATATTTATAAGATATGGTCATGATAATAAATTCTCATTTAATAGTTAAAAATTTCCGCTGCTTCATATTCTGAAGCAGCTCCTCTTCATATGCTAAGGATTTATTCCCTTTTCACTACGGGTAATGAGTGATCCTTCATTTCAGACCAAACTTTTCATCCTTTCTAACTTCTTCTTTTAAAAATGAGGAAATATGGACAAACGTATTAGGGCAATTTTGATTAAGGTTACATCACTGAAAACTGTCTCATCCGTGATAAAGCTTTCTACAGTAGCCTAAAGGGATATTTATTTTATCTATTACTGTATAAATTGTTATAAGCAGAGGTATTCCACTATTTGAAGACATTTAATCTCGAAGGTGGGTTGAAGTCTTTAACTGGTTATTCCTTTCTGAATATATATATTACTATTTAAATGTTATTAAATTTAACGATAGTAAATAGTTCAGTTATTTAGACAATATTGCGATAGTATCGCCTTGGTTTTTTAAAAGTACAGAAGGGTAGGAGAATATCATGAATACTTTTGATAAAAATTATTGGTCCTTATACCTTAATTTTCTTAAAGATTTTAAGGAACTGACGTATAGAGGTTTTTCTATTCCGTATTTTTCCATTTTCCCAAAATTAGTTAATACCAGTAAAAAACAATGGAATAATTTATTATTTGATAAAAAATTGGCACAGCAATTAAATAATCAAGTAAATGATTTGCAAGAAATCCAAAAGGAATTTAGTAAGTTTGTTCAGAGGCACACGAAAAAATCATTAGTCAAAAATAAACAAGGAAAGGTGGTTTTGCATGTAGACGGACATCTCCGATTTCCCAAGGAAACTTTCAAAAATTATTTTGACCCGACTAGGACATTATTAATAAGCGCAGTTAAAGGCAATCCCTCAAATAAGAGATTAACGAGCAAAAAAAAAGCAATAGTTAAATCCCTAACGAATACAATTACCGTAAGGGGAAATTCCCACAAAAATAGGAACATTACACCAAATACTAGAATTAAACATGTACCAAGTGTTATTGAAATGATAGGGATTGATCATTTACCTGTCGATTATCTCCCCAATTATTCAGTTGACACGAAAAAAGCGGCACAACAGCTTCAAAATAAAGCAAAGTCAATCTTAAAATCTTATAATAAACACCCCCTTTACGGAGAGGAATACTTTCAACGTGCGTTATTATCTCATATCCCCCAAATAATAAACTGGATTGAAGAGGCTAAAAATTTTCTCGATAAAGTATCCGTTTCCTGTTTGGTTATATCGTCTCCACATTCCCTTAATCGTGTACTGGCTTTGGCTGCTGCAGAAAAGGGGATTCCTACCATATCTATGCAGCATGGACTTATTGGAAAAACATATATACCGAAAATTGCAACCATTGATGCTGTATATGGGAATTTTGAAAAAGATTGGTATATAAAAATGGGGGTACCTGAGGAATCCCTCGAAGTAATCGGTCATCCAAAATTTGATCAGCTCATTACGAGAACCCCGATGTCACGATCAAAATTCTACAAACGATTGGGATTAGACGCAAGTAAGAAAACATTACTAGTTACTGTAAGAGAACAATATGACATGGAGGAATGGAAACTTTTAATAAAAACCATTTCAGACAAATACAGTTTAAATATCTTAATTAGAGACTATCCAGGGAGAGAAACCAATACATTGTCAAAGGAATTTCCATTTGTCATTGATACAAAAAATTATAACCTTCACCTTTACGACATACTTCCTAATGTTAATGCGGTTGTTTCATATCCATCCACAGTGTGCCTTGAGGCTATGCTAGCAAATAAACCTGCATTTATTCTAAACAAAGAATTTTTAAATGAAGTAGATTATCGAAACGGTAGTTTACCTGTCAATTTATCTTGTATTAGGTCCCCCCACTTTATAGGTTATTTTAATGTTCTAGATAAAATGGTTCAAGACGACCCCCGAAAATTAGGACAATTAATAATTGATTATTTTAAAGATCCCAGATGGGAAAATTACGCAAAAAAGAAAAGAGAAAAATTTCTTCCTTATGCATACCCTGTTAATAAACGATCTGGGAAACGATTAATAGATTTAATTAATAAGCTGACAATCTAGTATTTTAAAATATAGTATCAATTAATCTTCATTACTATAATTTATTGGTCATGAACAGTTTAATAAATTAAATAAAGGCAGAAAAATAGTTAGGTGGTATTACTATTGATGGAAAGGAACATTTGGAATTCGTCGAATAATGATTCTAAAACAAATTGGTTATTAAATTTTTAATATAGATTCTAAAATAAAAAATTTAAAAGGAGAATTCACATGGATGTTAGTAGATTTTCACAGGTTGTTTCAACTAGTAAAATCATACACCCAAAAAAAGAAAAAGTACGTTCTACCTCTATTGGAAGCACAGAGGCTTTTCAAGAACTCCTTCGTCACTCTCAAGAAAATCCTGCAGAATTTTGGGATAGTGTAGCTCGTGAGCTTGTATGGTATAAACCATGGAATGAAACCATTAGTGGAAAACTCCCTGATTTTCGTTTTTTTGTAGACGGTATTAGTAACCCATGCATTAATTTAATCGACCGGCACATAGATAATGGAGCTGGTAATCGAACAGCTCTCATTTGGGAGGGTGAAAATGGCGATACGAAATTTTACACGTATAATATGCTGCTTTCTGAAGTAAATCGATTTGCAAATGTTCTTCGATCATTTGGTGTAAAAAAAGGTGATTGTGTTGCTATTTTTCTACCAAATCTGGCCGAAGCAATTATTGCCGTATTAGCTTGTTTTCGGATAGGTGCTATTTATAACACTATTTTCTCAGGTTACTCCGAAAAATCATTAGCAGATCGACTTATTAGTTTCAAGCCCAAGGTAGTAGTAACCGCAGATGCAACAAAACGGCGAGCTAAAATCAATCGTTTAAAAGATAAAGTTGATAATGTTATACCTACAATTCCATCCGTTGAAGCAGTTATTATTGTAAACCGTTTAGATTCAGAAGTTCAAATGAAAGAAGGACGTGATTACTGGTGGCAGGAACTGACAAAAAATGCTAGTATCGTTTGTGAACCCGAAAGATTAGAAGCCAATGAGAGTGGTATTGTCTTTTATACAAGTGGCACGACTGGAAAACCTAAAGGTGTTCTGCATTCCGGGATGGCTTTTGTAACTCAAAATTACACATATGCCAAATATCATATGGATCACCATAATGATGACGTTTTCTGGTGTACCGCTGATATCGGCTGGTTAACTATGCATATTTGGGGGATAACCGGTGCGTTGGCTAATGGTGTAACAACAATTGTCTATGAAGGGGCAATTGATTATCCTACAAAAGATCGTTTTTATCAAATTATTGAAACGTATCGGGTAAATAAATTATTTACTGCTCCAACTGCTTTAAGAATGTTAAAAAGTATGGGCGAAAAACCCTTGGAGAAATTTGACTTATCTTGTCTTGATGTCATTTCACTTGTCGGAGAACCCTTTGATACGGAAACATGGCATTGGGTATATGAAGTGTTAGGAAAGAAAAAGGTATACATCAATAACACTTGGGGCCAAACTGAAACAGCTGGATCACCGATTGCTGGAGCAGCTTGGTTGACTCCAATGAAACCGGGATCTTCAGGTATTCCATTTTTAGGTGCTGTTTTTGATGTTGTTGATGAAGAAGGCAATCCGGTTAAACCCTCTCAATTAGGAAACTTAATCATAAGAAAACCATTTCCTATGTTGTGCCGCACACTATGGAAAGAGCCAGAGCGATATTACAAATCCTATTTTAGCCAAGTCGATGGTAGTTATTATACTAGCGATCTTGCATTGATAGATGATGATGGTTATATATGGGTAGTTGGTCGTTCTGATGATGTATTTAATGTAGCAGGACATCGATTAAGTACGATGGAAATGGAAAGTGCTGTACTTGAGTGTGAGGGCGTTTCTGAATGTGCTATTATCGGGATTCCTGATGAAATAAAAGGAGAAATTCCTTTAGTATTTGTCCGTCTAAGTGATGGTTTTAATGGTACTGCAAAATTAGAAAAACGAATAAATGATAATATCATAAAACAAATTGGCAAGATTGCCAGACCAAAGACAATTATTTTTACCAATGTGTTACCGAAAACAGTTAGTGGAAAAATTATGCGCCGTTTATTAAAAGAAATCGTAGTATCTGGAACGGTATCCAGTGATATTACAGGTTTAGAAGATCCGACAACGGTTGTACATTTACAAAAAGTGATTGCTGAAAGCAAATTTTACTGAATAATGGTTGAATGGGACTAGTCATTTACGATAAAAAATTTCAGCTATTTTGTCTTTGGAAAAGCTAGATCAGCACTCCGAAAAACAAATAAGACCTATTGCATTGGTAAACCTACCCTCAATCAAAGTTATCTCTGTCACTAAAAAATTCAAAAGGATACAATTCCCATACTAATCTAGGAATCGTATCCTTTTTATAATGGACAATAATTTCGTTCCTCCCTGTTACCATTAGCTAAACGTAAACCAAAAAGAAGCAAGCTTTCAGTCCTTTGACTGTTCTATAGAAATTTCTTTTAAGAATGCTTCTTCTAATACTAATAAATCTCTTTTACGTTCTTTTGTTTTTCTTACAGGCACACCAACATAGACACCCCATGGATCTAAACTATCTGTTACCAAGCTGTGAGCTCCTATAGCACTTCCTTCCCCAATAGTGATATTAGGTAATACCGTTGAATTCGTTCCGATGATAACATGTTTATTTAAAATTACTTCTCCTGTTGTTACATTTAAATATTTATTAGGAACTGTAGGACCGGTTAAACTTCCTCCTAAATAATCATCAGTCGCAGTATAAATAGCAGTTCTGGATGATACACCTGCAAAGTCTTTTATAGTTATACCGCCCTTCCCTCCTAAAAGACAAAAAGAGGCAATGTGAACATTCGAGCCTATATTTACTCCTTTTTCACCACCGACCAAAATGCAAAAATCATCAATCCTTGAATCATTACCAATAGAAATAGTTTCTGGTTTGTAAATACTGCATTTTCTACTAACTTTAACGCCTTTTCCTACACTTTTAAGACCCATCTCTCTTAGTTCTTGCTCACTATAAATGGAATTCATAGCTCTCTCCTCCAGCATTTAAAATTTTAACAATTTAGGTTTTACTATAAGAAGTCACTGTAGCTATAAAGTGAATCTCAATCAGTGGCGGTTTTCTTTCTTCCCCACTGAAACAAAGGAACAAAGGCTAAAGTCACAACATCCGTTGCAACGCCTCCTGAGACCTACGTCCTGTAGACCCGAACGGATCGGCTTTTAGGGTCAGGGCAGTTTTTACCACAAGGATATGACACAAGGCCCAATTCATCTGATTATATCAACATTTACATTCCCGTATTTTTCTTCCCCTTGTTTCACAAAACGGTCGTTCCATAAAAGCTTGGTACATGAAACCCAATCTATATAATTTATGATAGAATCTGAACCATCATGTTAATATTTGGTAAGATGGATACCAATTTAGAAAGTCTTTTATTCTTTAGAAAATGGTTGAAAAAGGCATGGCGCAGTTTTCAGAAAAAACTATCTATGTATCAAGATGTTAGAATCTTATTATTTGATCATCAAAGAATCAATCAATAAAAACATCCATTTAAAAATTCCTGCATGCGAAAGGTTTTAATTATTTCTGATGAAGCAATAAATGATATAAAAGAGGGAAAGCCTTTATAATTCATTTTTCAGAAAAATTAAACGAAGTCAAGGAACAAAAACCAATAAATTTCTACGTTCGTGTACATCACCTTCTTCTAACTAGTTCGTTAGCCTATCAATTAACTGTTTCAAACGTTCCCCTGACTTCTTCATATCCGGATAAGCATATTGAAGGAATTTTTCCCGTTCTTTTTTGAAATACCTCACCCAATTAGAATCGTTGAAGTAGTTAATAATTAAATTACCTAAATTTTGAGGGTTTAATTGAACTAATTCCCCTAAGTTATTATAATACCCTGAATAATTCGGTATATTTCTATGCAATATGAATACCGCTCTGTTTGCAATCATGGCTTCTAACCCTACTGTCGATGGATAAGTAACAACGCAATCAACTTGAGGAAGAATATCATACAAATTGAACGACTGTGTTGAATGAACAAATGAAAATTCTCGAGTTAACTGGTGAGGAGTTTTAACAGGGTAGTCCTTAATCAATATATTTAAATCAACCTGTTTGGTGACGGTTTTGATTAACATTCGCCATTTATCAATGTTTTTATTTCCTCTAACAGCAATCAATAATGTTTTTTTCGATTTATCAAGCCCTAATTGTTTAAAAAATGTATTCTTTGATATGGTAGGTGGCTGAAATGCTTGGTCAAATCTCGGATGCCCAATAATTTCACAAGAACCATTTAATGCCCCCCTCTGCTTATACCAATCTACCTCAAACTGACCATAAACCGCATCCACCGTTGCGATTTTAGGTATAAAGCCGAACTCATTTCCAATGATTCCGTGCTGCACACAAATAGAAGGGATACCTTTTTCTGCAGCTACTAAAACTAATATCCGGTTGATATAACTGTGGGTAGTCGATACAATAACACATGACGTAGAAACCTCATCTAATAAAAGATGAGACTGTTCAATACCATTTACCAATTGTTTAATTTTTTTTAACAATAAAGATTGGAATGTTTTGTCCTTGTACAGATGATGGCCTCTGTATATATAAAACAAAGATTTTGCTTGTTTTTGCAATTGAAAGATTGCTTTTTTTGTATCCATTTTATAATCATTTAAATATTTGACTGGAATATTGTACATGGTTGATGGACTACTAGATTTTCGTTTGACACCCGAGCTGATAATCATGGATCGTTTATTAAAATAATCATAAAAAGTACGTGGGGGTAATCGAAGTACTCCATCGAGATGTATCATTACTTTTCCGTGTTTTTTTTTGACTATTTGCTTCTTTTGATGGGACTGAACATATTTATTAAAAATGCCTTGAATTGTTTTTTGATTATTTACTGTACTTTTTAATCGTTCCATAAATTTTTCATGATATAACGCATTCCAAACCTCAGTATGGTGTCTAATTAAGCTAGGAAAATGAACAATATAGGATAGGGAAAAACCTTTATATTTTAACTTTTCAAAATCGCGAATAAAGTCAAGGTATAAAGACCAATAGTTCCTTACATACGTATTCATCCATGTCCTCCTCATCCATATTTTTATCCCGTCAACCTATTAATCAAGTTCTTTAATCGTTTCTCTGAATTGCTTAAACCAGGATAAGCGTAGTTCAGAAACTTCTTCCGTTTATTCTCTGTATACACTCTAAATTGGCGATTTTTAAAATACTTTATCATTTGTGTAGCTAACACTCGTGGGTCTGTTTGAACCAAATCTCCTAACCTATTATAATAACCTGTATGGCCTGGAAAACTTTTGTTCAAAATAAACACAGGTTTACCGGCAATCATTGCTTCTAAACCTACTGTCGATGAATAAGCTATGACAGCATCAACGTTTGGGAATATGTCATATATATGATAGTCTTGTGTTGAGTGAACAAATGGAAACTTTTTGGTTAGTACATGCGGTGTCTTACTTGGATAGTTTTTAATTAAGATATTAAGATTTATTTTTCTTGAAACTCTTTGAATAAATGTCTGCCATTTATCTATATCATCATTATTCCTGACTGCAATCATGATTGTTTTCCTATTTGAGGATAAACCCAATTTTTTTTCGAATGTTTTTCGTGTTATTTTAGAGCGTGTGGATATTTGATCAAATCGAGGATGTCCGATAATTTCAACAGAGTGAATGGGAGCCCCTCTTTTTATATACCAGTTTCTCTCAAAATGACCATATACAGCATCAATCGTTGCAATTTTTGGTATATATCCAATTTCACTCGAAATAATTCCATGTTGCATACAAATAGTAGGAATTCCTTTTTCGGAAGCAACCACTGTCAAAACACGATTTACTATACTATGAGTAGTTGATACAATAATACAAGAAGGTGATACATCATTGAGAAAATTTATAGTCATTTCAATATAGTTGATGACTGTTTTGATGGTATTTAAAAGCCAATTTTGAAATTCCTTATCTTTATATAGATGGTGTTTCTTCAATCTTTTAAATATTAATCTCGCCTGATTCTGTACTTTCGTTACTGCAACTCTTGTATCCACTACATAATTATTTAAATTATAACTAGTCCTTTTCTTTTTAAGCACTGGTCTCTTTCTATGAACATCCTTCTTTTTCACCGCGCTTACCTTCATCGTATCTAGAGATACTGCTTTTTTTTTCGTTTTATTTTTGTTCGCTAACGGTCTTTTCACTTTCTTATTTGATTTCGTTTGATTTCCTTTATTTATCTTGCTATTTGATTGTTTTAATCGCTTCGGTTGTTTTCTCGTTTCAAGAAAAATTGTTTGGGACCCATCAAAACTGTTTATCGTTTTTGGTGATAAGCGGAGCAATTTGTCTAAATGTACTACAACTTTTCCAGGTTTCTTTTTGACCAGTTGCCTTTTTTCGTGTGCATTTACAAATGTATTAAATTCTTTTTGAAATTCTGTTTCGTCATTAACCTGATTTTTTACCTTTCTAATAAAATTCGGATGATTTAATTCATTCATCAATGGTTCATTACGTAAAATGATGCTGCGAAAATTGCTTAAATGAGGTAATGAAAAACCCTTATATTTCAACTCCTTAAAATCACGGATAAAGTCTAATTGTAACGACCTAAAATTCTTTAAAAAAGTATCCATAATAACCTCCTAACTGATAATTAAATTAACCCTGCTTTTTTTAGTAATAAACGTAATTCATTTCTATTTAACGGTGATTCATCCATTGAACTATACGTTCTTGTGCTTGCTTTTTTAGCATTTCTATAACTCCTTGTTTCCGTTCCTGGTAAAACATACATATCAGGTAATTCCCAAGCCAATCTAGCCTCATCTACTGTCATCAATTCTTCATACATTTTCTCTCCTGGCCTTAGTCCAATTACTTCTTTAACGACTTCTTTACTCTTTATGTGATATTTTTTACATGTTTCTTCTATCAAAATATCAGCTAAGTCCCCTATATTTATTACTGGCATTTTTAATACAAAAATCTCTCCACCCTTAGCATCTTTAAGCGCATTTATTGTCAACTGTGTTGCCTGAGTCAATGTCATCATAAAGCGTGTCATATTCTTATCTGTAACAGTAACTCTCTTATTCTTCTTTATTTGCTCTTTAAAAAGAGGAATAACGGAACCTCTTGACCCCATCACATTGCCGAACCGTACACTTGCAAAAACGGTTTGGTCTTCCGTTCTGTTGTATTCAGTTGCTGAGATTAACCTTTCGCCAAGAAGTTTTGTTGAACCATACGTATTCGTGGGAGAAATAGCCTTATCTGAACTTGTGAAAACTACTTTTCTAACATTTTGGTCAATAGCAGCTTCAATAACATTATGCGTTCCCTGAACATTTGTTTTAACCGCTTCGTACGGATTGTACTCACAAGTATCGACTTGCTTCATCGCTGCTAAATGGAATACAAAATCAACCTCTCGCATAGCTTTAAATAGACAATCATAGTCACGAACATCACCTATTATAAAGCGTAAGTTTTTTCTATCACCTAGTTCATCTTTTAGTTGTTGTTGTTTATATTCATCTCGACTAAATATCTTTATAACTTTTGGATTTTCTTTCAGTAAATGTTTAACGATACACTTACCGATTGTTCCCGTACCACCAATAACCAATATGTTTCTATTTTTGAAATACACAACAGTTCCCTCATTCCTAATTCGTGGTTTAGCACTTTAAATAAGGATAAATTTTATTCTTAAAGATTCCATATATGTATATTAAGATGGACACGATTAGTTAAAGACCGCCACCTATTTCCAAAGCCTATTTATAAAAAGAGGGTACGAAATCTATTGTATATACCTAATCAAAAGCTCCAGCATCTTTATAACGAATAATATCTTATTCTTTCTTTAAAAACTTGATATTCTACTATGCTAGACTTTAAGATAACGAATATGTTAAATGAAAAATAAAGAGGGGGATCCTCCCCCCTCTTTATTCTTAAGCTCCATTACCACCATTATTTCCATTGTCATTTCCATTGACAGGAAACACAACAGGGCATTGTGGTGGAATGGTTGGTGCAGGACATGGTGGGATAGGAAGCATATCTCTTGGTTGGCAGAAGTCAGCAACAATTTCAAGTGTTACATCAAAAGTGGATTGGATGCTTTGGCATAGACGTACAGTAACCGTTACATCTAATTCATCAATGTCTGTAGTTGTTCCAACATCACATGTAGCTGTACAAACAAAGCAATCTAAGTCCGTATACGTTACATCAATATCAGTACCATCTGGTGCACAAAGAATTACTTGTTCACAACGAGTGAATTCTACTGTACCTATTTCAACATTCGCGCCACCAAGGTCTGCTGCTAAATTTGCAAAGATTGTTACCTCGAAGTTTTTGCGAATGTTTACCAGCTGTAATGTTACAAGTGCACCGTCTATTTCAAACTCTTGATCTTCCCGATCTAGAATTTCAATCGGGTCAACATCCGTAGGTGCAACCTCACAAGTAACACTATTTAGGTCAATATCATCACACTCTAATTGATCACCAGTAACTGGATTAACCGGTAGTTCCAAGTCAGTTAAACTCAGATCAAATGTTGCTTCATTTAAAACCCAATCATAGACCTTCTCTGTATTAATACAAAGAAGCTCCTGACCCCCCGTTAAATTATTTGCTTGCATTTTGCAAACACCTCCAGATAAAAGTTATCCTCACCCATAGATTATGCAACCTTTGTAAAAATGTCCTAGTGAAATAGCGGAAAATTTTCTGACGTAAAAAAATACGTTTTCATTTCTATCTAAATCGTAGCCAACAACAAATAATACATAATTATCACGAATTTAATTTTCCATAATAATATATATTAATTGGTTCAATACAGGTGGTAAAGAATTAAATAAACTGGCAAACTTAGGAAAACGCATAACGAGGTTTTCAAACAAAGGAGGAACGAAGGGTATGGAAGAGAACTATCAAGAACAAAGGAATGGTTATCTAAATCATGAACATAGAAATGATATATACACCCAAATTCAAAACATGCATGATTCCATTTACCAATTAAAACACGAGGTGCGGATGCTTAGAGAACAAATTGATAGCATGCATATATCTGAAATGTATCAAATGATGAATGATGTCTTAAGTATGACGAATGATCATTTAACTATAGTAAAAAATGACATTGACTCTCAAAAAGAAGAATTTACCGAGATGAAACAGCAGTTGGATGAAAAAGCACCTAAACAGGCAACACCAAAACCATCCGAATACCGTCAATTACAAAGAATGCTTCAATCTTTCAATCGAGTGAACCCTGATCCCTTTTACCAAAATGGAATGAATCAACATGGTTCTAGACAACCACTCTCCAATAATCAAAATTTTCGCAATACCCAAAGTACAATCGCAATGAAGGGGAATTCCAGGACCTTCCAGAATCCCCAAAGTTTAATAAATAAAAATATCATTACACGAACTTCAAGTTCAAAAAACAAAAGATAGCCATAATTAGATTGGATGGATTGTCATGTTTTAAACAATAGGATGCTGTAGAGATGCTAATTTAACCTAAGCAAAGCATGCTCTACAGCTCCATTTTCCCAGTTAAAACTTGTGAATAGTAAATAGGTTATTTCCTAATTTTTTTATAACAAAATCCCTTTTTGTCCCTTCTATTGCATCTAATTTTAAGAAAAAATCTTCTATTTCTTCTTGAGTCAAAGAAAAAATTCTTTTCTTTCTCTTTTTTCCTTTTATCCGGAATGATTTATTTGGTAAATTAAAAAACTCAGATGCCTTTGATGGTACATGTAATGAATTAAATCGTTGAAGAATGTTTTCACATGAAAAACTGTCATTTGACCATTCCAAATAATCAAATAACCCCTTTTCATTCACAAACCCCTTATCATTTCTTTGCAAATCTTTTTTCAATCGAACTTCTTCCAACGTAGCATGGAGTTCAGCAATAGAAGTGGCTTTAATCCCCAGTTTATTCGGAAGGCTCACACTCTTCTTATTAGATATAGGTGGATCATAAGAAATTAATGGTTTTTCTAATAAATATGCTTCGATACCTGATGTACATCCATTGTGTATGACTACCTTGGCAGCTAAAAGCCACTTAATAATATTCCCTTCATGAATTACTTTTACATTATTGTAATCAGCAAGCGCTTGTTTATAAGATTGAAAGTTTTCGCCTGGATGAGGCCTTACAATAAACATCGTATCCGGGAATTTCTCACACGTTTCTTTTATCATGTCTAGGAAAAGATAATATAACTTTTTTATATCTTTAAAATGCGGATTATCTTTCATCCCCCTTGCAGTGTTATATTTAGAAAATCTTGTATTTATTAATATAAACTCGCCATATTCATCTATTAATCTATTAGAACCTTCCTCATACATACTCCTAAATTTAGAAGTTAATAGGTCCAATCTTGGATTACCCACAACATGATACTTTTCTTCGTATTCAGGATAGGTCCTTGTAATAGCTTCCTTCTGATATTTCCCCCAACAATACTCATGGGTAACGAATTGAAGCATCTCCCGCCTCATTCTATCTCGAAAGTATTTTTCTTCGTTTATCAGCAATCCTTCTTCATCTAACTCCACTATTATATGTCCGTTATCTTTTGCATGCGTGATAACCCTTTTCCTAAAACCATGTGGATACCCCTTTGAAAAGAAAATACCATTAGGATATTCCTCGGATGCTAGTTCAACCATATAATGATCCCCTATAATCACTTGATAACCTTCCTTAACCGCATAGTAAGCTAATAGTAACTTGGAATCCATCTCTCTGACCTTTACTTCAACTGGTAAGTATAACAATCCTTTGTTTTTGTTCACCTTTATACACCTCTTCTTATTCAGTGTATCTTCCCTAAACAGAATGCATTTAATTTCTATTGTGAAACAAGTAAATAAGGCAAGTATTTACTCGCCTTATTTACGTCTTTCTTCAAACGTTCGATTAGATTAAACCTTCCCCCTCAAATCATCTAATATTTCCTCGAATGTTTCCTTGCTTTCCATTATCATCGAATCAATAGTTGATGAAATATCCTCTAAATCTATTAATTGAAATTCTTCTTTATTACCGTTTTCACCCTTATTTTCCAGGTGATTTAACATATAGGTTAATAACAGGTACAATGTGTTGCCTTCTAAAAAAATGAAACTATGATCGTCCTTTTCACGATAATCATTGGTCAATCGCTCTGTGTAGTCTTTCATATAATCCTGAATGAATTGTTTGATTAGCAATTGTTGGTCCTCATTATTTCCGTTCTTATTCATCTTCTTTTTGCTCCTCCTCTACTATTTTCCCATTTATATTAATCTGGTTAAGTGCATTCATTCCCTCCTGTAATTCATCGCCATATGTAAATCCTTGTATGCTGCCTTTATATGAAGATTTCGGGAGCCATTTTACTTGGAAATTGGAAAAAGTTAATGTTTCAGAAGGATCCAGTGTGTTCTTATGGGTAGGTTTCAACCAAAATTCTTGTTTATCGGTTGGCTCGTTTAATCGTTCCCATGCGTTTGATAATTGAACTTTTTGCTTGGAGTCTTTATATAGATATTTACCGGAAAAATCAAATAGTGCCTCTGGGGAAATTTTTATACAAATAATCGGATTCGTAAGTTGTTTTTGTCCGATGTTACGAATATGATAAGAACCAAGACACAGATTTTCATATCCTTTCTCATGAAAAATATGAAAGGTATAGGTAAAGTAACTAATAACATGAAGATTATTTGCTGTTTTTATTTCCGAAACCATTGTTTTTATTTCATTTAAATAAGAGGTATTCATTTTATGCCAATCTGCCATTTTTTTACGAATGTCCGTTATTCTTTCCATCAATCATTCACCCCCACAGAAAAATAAAGAGAGAGAAAAAAATTCTCTCTCTTCATCACTATGCTAAACGATTATGCGTTATCACCATTTCCATTGACAGGAAACACAACAGGGCATTGTGGTGGAATGGTTGGTGCAGGACATGGTGGTAGTTCTAGTATATCTCTTGGTTGACAGAAGTCAGCAACAATTTCAAGCGTTACATCAAAAGTGGATTGGATGCTTTGGCATAGACGTACAGTAACTGTTACGTCTAATTCATCAATATCAGTAGTTGTTCCAACATCACATGTAGCTGTACAAACAAAGCAATCTAAGTCCGTATACGTTACATCAATATCAGTACCATCTGGTGCACAAAGAATTACTTGTTCACAACGAGTGAATTCTACCGTACCTATTTCAACATTCGCGCCACCAAGGTCCGCTGCTAAATTTGCAAATATTGTTACTTCGAAGTTTTTGCGAATGTTTACCAGCTGTAATGTTACAATCGCTCCATCAATTTCAAACTCTTGATCTTCTCGATCCAAAATTACAAATGGATCAACTTCCGTAGGTGCAACCTCACAAGTAACGCTATCCAGATCAAGGTCATCACATTCTAATTGATCACCAGTAACTGGATTAAGCGGTAGTTCCAAGTCAGTTAAACTCAGATCAAATGTTGCTTCATTTAAAACCCAGTCATAGACCTTCTCTGTATTAATACAAAGAAGCTCCTGACCCCCCGTTAAATTATTTGCTTGCATTTTGCAAACACCTCCAAAATAAAATTATTTCTCATCCATAGGCTATGCAACAAAAGGAAAAACCGTTTTAATAAAAGAGCGGAATTATTATTTTTTGTTCTAAATTAATGTCCAATGACATTCATCCAAATCCATACGGCATTCCTTAGCTTAAAATGAATGAGCCATGCATAAGATGAATATAAACGGAACAGCAATTAACCAACAAATGCACATTATTAATTTAAATTACTGTTCCACGTTTATCACAAATTCATGATTCATCAATAGTATATTAATGTGCTATAAAAAGGGTGAATAGAAATGTATCCATATAGATTATATAACTCTGAGGACATTGAAAAATTAAAACGAGAAATAGAGATTTATAGAAAAACAATAAGAAATGCTAATTCAGATAACGGAACGAAAGATGCTAAGTGGAAGAGCGAGTTATATGATTTGAAGTTAGAATTTTCCCAAGTAAAAGGAGAAATGATGGCTATGAAAGAAGTTTATCAAGAACAAATGAGTTTACAAAAGGAACAAGAGATTGCCGTACAGCTTCAGACAATGAATTATTCGCTATATCAACTAAGACAAGAGGTCGATGAAATAAAAGGCGAACTGGAGCACATACGGTTTAATGATCTATTTAAAAAGATGAATTCCGTAATGAATAAAACAAATGATTATTTAACAAAAATTAAACATCAAATTGACCAGCAGAATGAAGAATTCATACAATTAAAAGAAAAAGTGAATTCACTGAACTCACCAAAATCATCCGAGTATAGTCAATTGCGAAATATGTTAAACGCTTCAAATAACATAGAGCAAATTCCTAATCAAAATCGTATTACAGTCAGACAGCAACCATCTTCCTTTCAAAGTACGAATCAATCGAGAAAACGAACAACATCGTTTCAGAATTCTCGATTGGATTTAAACAGAAATATTATCACACGTACATCCACCCCCCAAAGTAAAAATAATATGAAAAAATATAATAATACAAAAGAAAACACTTCCAAAGTTTTAAATCAAGAAAAGCAAGAACATCCACTTCCAAACCATTCCGATACACAGACCGAAATTTACTCAAATACGGAAGAAAAATCAAATAAACTTGGTGGAATCCATCCAGACCATCATGAAAAAACTCAAAAACAACCATTTGATAACAAAGCCACTGAAACTCATATGGAGAGTCCTTTAAATGCTAATGAACTAGGAAAAACACAAATAAAACCCCAATCAACCGACAACCACCTTACCCAACCAAAACCAAAAGAAGAGATTGCTAAAAACATGACATACAACGATGATGATCATATTGAATCATTAAATGAAAATGCAACTAAAACTAGTACCCAGAAGAATAGTGATCATATTGAAAAATCTTTAAATGAAAATACAACTAAAACTAGTACGCAGGAGAATAGTGACCATATTGAAAAGTCTTTAAATGAAAATACAACTAAAACTAATACGCAGGAGAATAGTGACCATATTGAAGATTCTTTAAATAAAAATACAACTAAAACTAGTACGCAGCAGAATAGTGACCATTTTGAAAAGTCTTTAAATGAAAATACTACTAAAACTAATACACAGGAGAATAGTGACCATTTTGAAGATTCTTTAAATAAAAATACAACTAAAACTAGTACGCAGCAGAATAGTGACCATTTTGAAAAGTCTTTAAATGAAAATACAACTAAAACTAATACGCAGGAGAATGATCCTCAAAACAATAATGTAACACCTACGAAATCTGAAGACAAAAATGTCAAAAACAAGGATAAAGCGCCCGGATCAAAGCCTAAAAGTGATTTAGCATCATTTTTATCATTCTTCTGGAAAAGTTAATATGTCAAACAATGAAATGGTTATTCCCCAAATTATATATGATCAAATGGTTGAATATGGAAGAGAAAATTTTCCATATGAAGCATGTGGTTTATTATCGGGAAGGGAAAATCATGTATATTCTTTGTGGCCTTTAAAAAATAGTTGGAAATCAGTAAACCGTTTTTTTGTAAAAAAAGATACCGTTGAGCGTGTTATACGACAAATTGAACAACGAGAGGAGCAGGTATTAGCGATATACCACACTCATCCATTCACAGCACCTGTTCCTTCAAGCTATGATATAAGGAACCATCCAGATAATAAGGTAGCAATGGTAATTACTTCTTATAAAACATGCCCTCCTAAAACGAAATGGTATCAAATTCAAGGATCCAATTATACGGAACGTTATTTTTGCTTAAAAACATTGTAATAGCCCGTACATTTGGAAGAGAACTACAATATAATATACTATCACTTAGAAAAGGAGTGATGTTTTGAAAGCAAAACAGAAGATGAAAAGTCATTCCAATTCATTAAAACGAAAAAAACCAATTGTCATTAATTCATCATCCAAGACCATTAAAAGAAAAAGCAGAGGTTGCTGCTTGAAATAAATTTATATGTATCATTCTTTAAATAAAATTATATGAATTTATTCTTTAAATAAAATTTAGTGAATAATTCTTTTTAAATAAAATTCAGTACGTGTATGTTATCTCCAGTCATAGGTCCTGAGCGCTAGCCTGTTCTTAGTAAGTCTTCCCTCTAATTTTTAGTTGATGTTGACTTTCAACTCAGGGGTATAAGTGCGACTAAGCCTCTGGTTCAAACCAATCGGCAAAACTTCTTTATGGGGTCATTCGATGAAGGTAGTCTTGCTACAGCTCTAGCGCGTTGTGGTCGTAACTTTTCTTTTATACAATTTAAGAATTTTATACTTTAACGAGTCACTTACAAATGATTTGATATCCCCCCGGTAAACAAATTATTTGATCTCCAAAAACATTGTAATAAAATGAAAGATAAAATAGATGATAGTTTTTTATTGTTCACGTTCTCCATCTTAAGTGCAATTAATTACTTCATCATAAAAAAGGCTTCTGTCCTAAAAACCTAAATGGATATAGGATGGAATGCCTTTTTTAAGATGGAAACAAATGCAAAAGCATTTGCTCCTAATGAATCTAACATGCAACATACATACACCCAACTCACTCTTTATTTGGAAAAGAAAAAAGTAGTATAATTGATTTATCGACTGTGGCATGTCTATGCTATAATTCTGTATATGGACAAAAGAAATTTCTATAAATGAGTTCGTACGAAAGCCAGCCATATTCATTACTTTAATTTTATACATATATAAACGTCTTTGAAAGGTTATAACTTATAATACAGAAGGCGTTACACCTGATTTATTGGTTTGAAAGGAGGTCTCCATTTGAAATTAGATGCAGCCTATATACGAACCAGTATAGATAAAGAAGGTATAAAATATGTCCACATCGGGTAGTACAATGCTATCTAATGGATTGCTGATAAGTATTCGCTTGTAAATGGAGGTTACAACGAAGACATATCTAGTGAAAGCTTTGTTATTTGTCCTGCTTATCAATAATTGCCAAAGAATTTACAAACCAGAAAATGGAGTGAAAAAAGTGGAAAAAATCTTTTCAGGTATTCAACCAAGTGGAACATTAACCCTAGGGAATTACTTAGGAGCAATAAAACAATTTGTAGAGTTGCAAGATGAGTATGAATGTTATTTCTGTATTGTGGACGAGCATGCGATTACTGTTCCACAAGACCGTTTAAAGTTACGAAATAACATTCGTTCTCTTGCTGCACTTTACCTTGCTTCTGGTATAGACCCAGAAAAAGCGACCTTGTTCATTCAATCCGAGGTACCAGCACATACGCAATTAGGCTGGATGCTACAATCCATAAATTATGTTGGTGAATTGGAACGAATGACACAGTATAAAGATAAATCTAAAGGAAAAGAAGCGGTTTCATCTGCATTACTTACCTATCCATCCTTAATGGCTGCTGATATTTTGCTTTATCAATCCAACATCGTACCTGTTGGAGATGATCAAAAGCAACATATAGAATTAACTCGTGACTTGGCACAACGATTTAACAATCGATACAATGATATATTTACTATTCCGCAAATTCGTATTCCTAAAGTGGGAGCTCGAATTATGTCCTTACAAGATCCAACGAAAAAAATGAGTAAATCTGATGAAAATGTAAAAGCCTTTATCTCTATGCTAGATGAACCAAACCGAATAGAGAAAAAAATGAAGAGTGCGGTGACAGATTCTGAAGGTATTGTTAAATATGATAAAGAAAACAAACCAGGAATTTCAAACCTGCTAAATATTTATTCTAGTTGTTCTGGAGAATCCATCGAGTCATTAGAAATGAAATACGAAGGGAAAGGTTATGGCGAATTTAAACAAGACGTTGCTAATGCAGTAATTTCCTTACTACAA
Organism: Oceanobacillus senegalensis; assembly: GCF_900176885.1. GTDB lineage: Bacteria > Bacillota > Bacilli > Bacillales > Amphibacillaceae > Oceanobacillus > Oceanobacillus senegalensis. The sequence goes on from NZ_LT839648.1 coordinate 2,203,118, forward strand.
CCTATTCAAGAAAAGTATGCGGAACTAATTGACTCTGATGTTTTAGATGATATTTTAGATCAAGGAGCAGATAAAGCTTCCTTCCAAGCAAATAAAACATTGAGAAAAGCGAAAAAAGCTATGGGATTAGGACGTGTGAAGAAAAAGAAAAAATGATATATTTTCTACAGAGCAATAAAAGGCATTCTGATTTGATCAGAATGCCTTTTATATAGTTAAATAAATTATTAATGTAATACTTATTTCTCCATGGGATTCAACTATCTCTATGTTGAATGTCTAGTTATTTTTGGTTAGATGTATTTTGTTCCTGACCATTCTCCGCTTCCCACATTTTTTCAAGAAACGGCTGACCTTTAATTAATTTCCCACATAAATCTTCATGTGCTTGACTCCAGCCTTCCTTCACACCATTGTAAAGTGTATTCCAGACTTTCTCCTCATTCATATAACGAATATATGGGTATTGTTTAGGGTCCCATTCTGTAAGCCAATAACGCAATTCCTCTAGGTTATTCGTGGTACGTAGTTGGTCCATTGCAATCATCATTAACTGCTTTAATTGACGTTCTTTTCTAGTTAAACCGAATACTAATTCAGGTTCCATTGACAGTAGATGATACTCTTTTTGATAGCTTTCATCTTCAAATCCAAATGATTGAGGTTTTGTTTTTTTAATCATGTCGTAGACCAATTGTTCTTGTCTAGGTATTAATCTACTTTTTCGAATTGGTATTTGATAACCGATTGTGTCAAATGCAATAATATCTTCACCATTCGTAACCACACAAGCATACTCTACAACAGACCTTTCATGCCCTTTACGTATATAGGCACGTTTATGAATGGTATCAAGTAAATCCTCAGGCAAGTCATGCATATCATTTTCAATGTATTCAAACAATCCAGATGTTATGTAGATAAGCGGGACTTGATCTAATAGTTCAATACCATCATCTTTACGCCATTCATGAAAATAACATACATTATAGCCATTTTCTTCACCTTCAAACCAATTCACCCAAACATCATGCAAATATAACATAAACAACCCTCGCTTTAATAAAACTTATAACTTCATTCCTTTTTTTCAACATGTTATTCATTTATCTTGTTTCAGCTGAACAAATTATTGTAACTTACCATACATTATGACCAGCATTGCGAAAAAATATTCTTTTCATAATAGACTAGGTAAGAAAGTATAAAAATTTAAGCGCTATTCCTTTTGTAAGCAAAAAAAGTCGCGTTCAGCTCCGGCGAGACTTCCCTGCACCCCCGTACGGTGCTAAACGGGCGCCCTTAGATTTTGTTATACGATTATGGGTTGTTCGGGTATCGTAAAAGTACTAAAGCCATCAGTAAAAAGCCGAATGGGAGAAAATAGCATTCTATCCTTCCGCTAACAAATATAAAATAATCAGCCCAAGTCAAGCCAGCGGGCAAAAAGTTCAAATAAGCAATTAAGGTAACTCCACCAGTAACAGCTAGTCCAAATCCAAGCATAAATATAAATATATAACCCATATTGCCACCTACACTTGTCCACTTTTAATCTATATTTATGCTTGTCCATGATTGGACATGCCTTTAAAATTTATGTGCATCGACATTTAGTCCATTATAACGCTAGGGAAATACCTACACCATCCAGTGATGCTGAGTTTCCTTCAAGTAAAGCATAAGGCAACAATTCTTTAGAAAAAACAAAAAAACTGATCAGCCAACAATAGCTGATCAGTTTTCTCATTCTTTATCCGTTATATTTTTTGAAAATCAAGGATACGTTATGTCCACCAAAGCCTAGTGAGTTACTCATGACCATATTTACCTGCTGTTCCCTTGCCTCGTTCGGTACATAGTCCAGATCACAGTCTTCGTCTGGGGTTTCATAATTAATCGTTGGTGGGATGATACTTTTATTTATTGCTAGTAATGAGATAACCGCTTCGATACCACCTGCAGCTCCAAGTAAATGTCCAGTCATTGACTTTGTAGAAGAGATCGGAAGTTTGTTAGCATGCTCATCAAAAACAGCTTTAATAGCCTGTGTTTCATATTTATCGTTTAACGCTGTACTTGTACCATGGGCATTGACATAATCTATTTCTTCTGCGGAAATCCCGGCATCTGAGATGGCATGTTGCATAGCACGTGTCGCTCCCTCACCATTTTCAGCCGGTGCTGTAATGTGGTAAGCATCACCTGTTGCACCATACCCGACGATTTCACCATAAATATGAGCTCCACGTTCTAATGCTTTATCCAAGGATTCCATTACTAAAATACCAGCGCCCTCACCCATCACAAAACCATCACGATTTTTATCAAACGGACGACTTGCCGTTTTGGGATCATCGTTTGTAGATAATGCTTTAGAGGACGAAAATCCAGCAAAGGCCATGTCAGAGATAGGTGCTTCTGTTCCGCCAGTAATGATATAGTCAACATCCCCTCTTTGTACGGCTTTATAGGCATCTCCAATAGAATTCGCTCCAGACGCACAAGCGGTAACTGTACATGAGTTGATTCCTCTTGCACCCAATTGGATGGATACTTGACCAGCAGCCATATCTGGTATCATCATTGGAACGAAAAACGGACTTACACGGCGTGGTCCTTTATTCATTAAAATGGTATGTTGCTCTTCCCATGTTTTCATACCACCAATTCCAGATCCAATCCATACACCAACACGATCACGATTATCGTCATTGATATCTAATTTTGCATCTTCCACTGCCATTTTTGCTGCTGCAACAGCATATTGCGTAAATGGATCCATTTTTCTTGCATCTTTTTTCTCCATATAATCTTTTGGTTCAAAATCTTTTATTTCGGCTGCCACTTTTGCAGGATACTTCTCTTTATCAATTTTAGTTACAAAATCAATTCCTGATTTACCAGTTACAATACTTTCCCACATGGACTCTACATTATTTCCAACAGGGGTTACTGCGCCTAAACCTGTAATAACTACTCGCTTTTGCTCCATACTATATCCTCCTTCCAAATTCCATTCATTATTTGCCCCAACGTAATGCTATTGAACCCCAAGTTAATCCACCACCAAAGCCAACAAGAACAACATTATCATCTTCCTTAATCTTCCCTTCCTGAACTGACTCTGACAATGCAATTGGAATGGATGCAGCAGATGTATTTCCATATTTTTTAATGGATTGATTCATTCTGTCTTCTGAAATTCCTAGTCGCTGTCTAGCAGCCTCCATGATTCGAATATTTGCTTGATGAGGAATCAAATAATCTACATCTTCTTTTTGTAATCCTGCTTTTTCAATTACATGAACAGAAGCTTCCGGCATTTTCCGTACAGCAAATTTAAAGACCTCTCGACCATTCATAGCTAAATAACCATCAGCTTTTTGATAAAGATGTTTTCCTCCTGTACCGTCTGAACCTAATTCATAAGACAAAATTCCTCTACCCTCAGATACCTCTCCTAATACCGCTGAACCTGCTCCATCTCCGAAAAGGACACATGTACTGCGATCAGACCAATCGGTAATTTTAGATAGCTTTTCTACACCTACTATTAGTACATGTTTATATACTTTTGATTCGATAAATTGTTTCGCAGTTGCGACAGCATACATAAACCCTGAGCAAGCTGCACTAACATCCATTGCGGCAGCATTAATAGCTCCAAGCTTTTCTTGAAGCATACAGGCCACAGATGGAAATGGTGTGTCTGGAGTTACAGTTGCTACTAAAATTAAATCAATTTCTTCTGGTTCTAATTTTGCATCTTCTAATGCTTGTAATGCAGCGTTATAAGCCATATCAGAAGTATCCATATCATCTTCTGCTATTCGTCTTTCTTCAATTCCTGTTCTTGTACGAATCCATTCATCACTTGTATCTACCATTTTTTCTAAATCATTATTTGTTATAACTTTTGGTGGGACATAATGCCCTATTCCTAAAAAACCAACACTCATTGTTAACCGCTCCTTAATAGAAGGTATATACGTTATTAAAATCAATTCTTATGACTTGGTACTAATTTTAATATATATAAGGGTAGATAGCAAGAAAAAGCAAATTTTATTTCTCATTCGGTAAGAGATTTGTATCAATATACTCCTCAACCGTTTCATCTAACTCGTTACGAAATTGTTCTGAAATACGTTGATTAAACTCTCCCATGGTAATAACTTCATCCTGAAAGTCAAAGGTAAGTATATCTCCTTTCAGCTTTCCTTTATTAAATTGTTCAGCAGTAATTTCATACAACTTGTCTACACGTTGTATCGTACTTGTCAATACGGTATTTGGTGCTAGTTCTAATTGATCTTCCACATAACCTATTACATATAGATTGTCCTTAGCTGCCAGTCTAATAATCTCTTCACTAAATGAATCTCCTGTGGGATAAAACACATCCACTCCTTCTTTTTTCATGGATTCATACAATGAAATCGCAGTTTTTAAATCATTCCAACTTTTAATATAATCAATTTCTACAACAGCATTTGGATTTTGATATTTAACCCCTTCATAAAAACCTTCTATTTCCGGTTGCCATAGAAAAGAAGCGATGACTCCAACCTTATTCGTATTCGTCATTTCACCAGCAACCATTCCACCAAAAAATCCCATGGCATGACTATTAAAATTAAGACTTGTTACATTTTCACTATGAAGGCTACCATTAAAATATACAAAATGTACGTCAGGGTAAAAACGAGCGATATCTAAGAAATAATCCCCGTACTTACTGCTATGTCCGAAAATTAGGTTAACACCATCCTGAACAAATTCATCAACCGCTACTCGTATTTCTTCCTCGGTATTAATATTTTCTTTATAAAATATATCCGTTTCAAAAGTTTCACCGATTTGCTGTAGTCCTCGATAACCACTTTCATTCCATGCATTTCCTTCAATCGTACTATCAACCAGCATGCCTACATTTTGAATATTCCCCGATTCGAAATAACTGCATCCAGTTAAGAAAAATAAAAAGGAGATAAGGTAGAGTATTTTATTGAACGATCTCAAAAAAGGCACTCCAATCTTTAATGCACTTCTCTACATTCTTTTCATAGTCCCATTATACCCATCTAGACAATGATTTTCTAATTTTGAGGGTAAAAATTTTTATATCGTTCATAATGAGTTAATACATTGTCTTTCTTTTTTGTAATGAAATTTTTATCATTCATATAGATACCATTTTCTATATCATTTCTATTCACCTTCATTTCCTTTTCATTAGGTAATTTGGAAGAGTTTACCCATTGAACGAGTGCTGAAGTAAAGTCATGGATATATATAGCATCCTCTTTAAACTCTTTTGAATCGAAAGAAAGTAGTTTTCCATCGTGATAGAAGCCATTTTGATTCATAGGCATCCATTCTCCAAATAATAATGCCTGTATATGAACGGTATTCTCATTTAAAGAATGTATCGTTTCTTCATCTGAATTAATAACGAATATTCGTTCTGCATGAGGAACATCTATTTCTTTATTATGCCCTATTATTATACATGTACTATATATTTTCCTCTCTTTACCCGAAACGAAAGAAAACGAACTGTTTCTCCCAAAAAACATAGATAAATCATCTGAAATGTTCCTATCTATAACTCCATCTACCTCATGCTGATTATCTAAAAGCTCATTTACAACATGAAAACCAATCCATTGATTACAATTTACAACGAGTACAGACATCATTATCCTCCTTTATTATCGTTAGGAAATTAAAATTTTTTAAATCCCATGCTTAAGGAAAAAGCCTTTTGGTCACCCTTTTTAGGACGAAAACCTTTTTTAGTATATCGTGTAGTTTACACTCCTCTGCATGGAATACATGAAATAGCGAATCACGAGGTAATACATGAAGTTGCTTCACTGAAGAACGGTCAAGTTTAAGTTTTTCTAAGAATCCAAGAATATAGGACGAATTAATCCTTTTCCTTTATCTTCTATTTTGGTAAACTATACGTAAGAATGTAAGAAATCTATACATGCTTATGAAATTGAATAGTAAAATGTGAGGTGTAAACGGTGCGATACATAGTTTCTATTATATGGGCTGTACTAATTAGTGGGGCTATCTCTTATGTACTTACAAGTATGGGTGGGGATCCATTTGTTCTTTTTGACATGCTGGTCCTTGCAGGTATTCTTTCAGTAGCAACATTTCTATTAGGCGATGGAATTCTAACCGATAAGTATTAAATACGTAAGTTTAAACCCTTGCCGACAAGGACTGGCAAGGGTTTCGTTATTAATACCAAGGTAATGTACTAAGTGCAACTAAGGCAGCTAACGGAAGAACTAGTCTTCTAAACCTTCTAGGTGGTCTGCCATACCAATAACCATAGCCTGGGTATCCATATCCCGGAAAACCATAGCCTGGAAATCCATAACCGAATTGGCGATGTTGATCTTGCACCTGACCGTCCATTCCATCTTGATTTCGCATGTTACTATACATTCCCGGATATTGTGGATAATTGTGCATATGGCCCATCCCAGACTGGTATCCATCATATCCCATTTCTTGGGTTGAATCTATCGGTAGTGCAAAATAAACATATTCATCGTCTAAACCTGTAACAATCCCATCAAACTTTGTTCCATCTGTTGTTTCTGCAAGTACATATGAATGCATATGCTTTTTACATAAATCATATATATGATGATGATTTTGATAATGTTTTTTCATTTTCTAAAACCTCCTCACCAACTAAGCTATTCATTAGCCTATAGGATGGTGACTATAAGAAAATCAACTATTTAATGAAATACAAGGTAATACTAACGATTTATGTAAATCCGATGAATATCGAGAACTAGAGCTAGATGTAGATTAAGGAGAGAAACCAATGGATTTTTTTGAGAAACTTACCACATTAATTCAATATTTATTTTTAGGACTGGTACAAGGTGTTACAGAACCTATTCCAATTTCATCAAGTGGACATCTTGTTATTTTTAGAGAGTTATTTGGAATTGAAAAAGAAGGACTATCATTCGAAATCTTTGTAAACTTCGCTTCATTACTTGCAGTTCTTTTAATTTATCGAGAAGATATTATCAGACTAATAAAAAATGGTGCCCTCTATCTTTTCAAGAAAGAAGAGACAGCAAAAAGCGATTTTATGTTTATCGTCTACCTTGTTATCGCAACTATTCCAGTTGGGGTAGTTGGTGTGTTATTCGGAGATGCAATTGGAGCAGCATTAAGCAATCCAGTTGTTGTTGGGTATACTTTACTTATTACAGCTGCTGCAGTATGGATCATTAGAAATATGCGTGGACGAAAGAATGATGGAGATTTAACAACAAAAGATGCTATCATTGTTGGATTAGCGCAGACCATTGCTGTAACACCTGGAATCAGCCGCTCCGGATCAACTATTGTTGCTTCCATGCTAGTCGGCATGAAACAAGAAACTGCATTACGCTTTTCATTTTTACTATACATTCCAGTTAGCCTTGGAACAACTATCTTAGAGGTCCCAGAAATGGTTGGTTCAAGCGAATTTCAGACAATGCTTATCCCTAATTTAATAGCGTTCCTTGCCTCATTCGTCGCAACCTATTTTGCATTAAAATGGTTTATGAATATCATGGCTAGGGGAAACTTAAAATACTTCTCCTACTACTGTGTCGTTGTCGGTTTACTCGTTATTTTATTCTTGTAACAAAAAAGCTCTTCTCATAACTTCGAGAAGAGCTTTTCATTTTCATTTATGACTTTTCAACATTAGATGCTTGTGGGCCACGGTCACCTTCCACTATTTCGAACGTAACCTCTTGTCCTTCATCTAATGTCTTAAATCCTTCTCCTTGAATAGCAGAATAATGTACGAAAACATCGTCTCCACCTTCTACTTCGATAAAGCCAAAGCCTTTATCTGCGTTAAACCATTTTACAGTACCTCTGTTCAAGAAAAATTCCTCCATATCTTTAATAATTCTTAATAAGCCCATTTTGGACTATATATAAGTTTATTTTCCCTTAAAAACATCTTTCTATACATGTTAAAATAAATAAAAATACATTTTCCTGTAATTTCTTATTTTTAACCTTCAAATGCAAACATTAACTGTGTAATTTGAATTCTGCACGTGTGGATTTCCGCTTTGGACACTTGCATTATGTGAACACGACATCGTGTTGGCTTAAGTTTGCTCACCTGCAGTGGAAAACGTAGTGTATTTCTGTAGCGATAATCACGCACTATTAATGAAATAACAGTTATAAATAGAAAACAGCCATAAAAAAGCACTTACGCAATCATTACGAATTCGCAAGTGCTTTTTTATGGTAGTTTTTTATCAATCTGGAATTCCCAAAGCGATTTTAGCATAGCGAGACATTTTTTCTTTGGACCAAGGTGGGTTCCAAACAATATTAACTTCCGTCTCTTTTACTTCAGGGATATCGGATAGCGCAAATTTCACATCACGCTCAATATGCGCGGATAGTGGACAACCCATTGCTGTAAGTGTCATCGTAACTGTACAAAGACCTTCGTCATTTAATTCAGCATCATATACCAACCCTAAGTTAACAATATCTATGCCTAATTCAGGGTCAATTACATTCTCTAATGCCCCCATAAGATTTTCTTTTAAAGCTTCATCCATTCCATTAACCTCCCTTTTATACCTTTCTTATATTTAAACATACTTTCACATATTTTCAAATGATATAAATCACACCTAAGAATGTTGGGAAATTTTTTTTACAGGTACGTTTCAAACCATTTTACTGTTTCCAATTTTGCTGGACGGCTCACCTTATGATCACGATTTACTTCTTTTACGTAACGAATATGCTCTTGTTGTTTATATTGTTTTTTTGCTTCTACATAAAAGCTATAGGAATGATCAAACGGTACAACTGAATCATTTTCTCCATGCCAAAAAAACAACGGGCGATTATTTAATTTTTCAACCTTTAATGATAAATCAATGGACTTAAGCTGATCATACAGTTGATTTAGCATTTCATCTGTGATTGGAAGGTTTACCATTTTACGGTAATTATCCACTAACGTTTTGGCAAACATGGAAATTTTCGGCGATCCCATCAAAATTGCTGCAACATTAATCCAAGAGAATTGTGTTAATGCAGCTGAAGTTGTTATTCCCCCCATGCTAGTGCCTGCAAGCCCAATTCGTTCATCTAAAATTAATTCATTATCCTCAAAGTATTCTTTGATGGATTGAATGTCTTTTAAATTTTGCATTACAATATCCCAGAAAGCAATGGTTCGATTAAGTTGTGAAATACCATTTTCCCGTTCTCCATGATGTAAACTATCAGGAAGGATTACGCGAAAGCCTTTCTCAGCAAGTAAATAGGCTAAATCTAGGTTATGTTCCTTTGCACTAGTAAATCCGTGTTGATATATGATAAGTGGTAATTTTTGTTTTTCCTCCACTAAATCTACTACGATTAAGCTAGGTATTTGATTTATTTCTTTTTTCAATACGCCAATCATTTTGCGTCTCTCCTTGCCATTATAATAGTTCTATTTTAAAGGGAATTCATCTTTTCAAGCATACATGTACTATCTTAACTAATTATTTACAACTTTAACAAGCTTTTAACAAAAAATAACTTTACATGTAAGGTTTTGCACTATAAACTTAGGGCATATGAGGTGAATGTGATGAAAAAAAGACATTTAATTGCTTTAGATTTAGATGGAACGCTATTAACAGATCAAAAGGTAATTAGTCCCCGTACAAAGTGTACTGTCCAAACTGCGATTCAAGAAGGTCATATCGTGGTCATTGCAACGGGTAGACCACATCGTGCAAGCATTGGTTATTATCATGAACTTCAGTTAGATACACCGATGGTAAATTTTAACGGAGCTCTTATCCATCATCCTACAGATAGAAAATGGGATGTTCTCCATAACCCAATGCCTATACGCACCGCCAGGCAAATTATTGATGCGTGTTATGATTTAGAAGTCCATAATATTCTTGCTGAAATTATGGACAATGTATACCTTGATCAGTACGATGAAAAGATATTAGAGATCTTTCACGAGTCAAAAGATGATACACCAATTACCATTGGAAACCTAAAACATAAATTAAAAGAGGATCCGACTTCCCTTCTTATTTATCCAAAAGAAGAGGATATTTTAAGATTACGGAATCATTTAACAGAATATCATGCCGAATTGATTGAACATAGAAAATGGGGTGCACCTTATAATGTCATTGAGATTGTTAAAAAAGGTATGAATAAAGCGGTCGGCCTACAGAAAATTGCCCACTACTTTAATATACCTAAAGATCATATTATCGCATTCGGTGATGAAGATAATGATTTAGAAATGATTGATTATGCTGGTGTTGGCGTAGCAATGGAAAATGGAATTAATGAATTAAAGCAAATTGCTAATCATGTCACCAATACAAATGAACAAGATGGTGTTGGAGAATTCTTAGAAAATTATTTGCAATTGAACATAAAATCGGTATAGTTTACCATGCTTATAAATTTAATTATCAGTCATACTATTAGTGAACGTTTCAAAAGCGTTCACTTTTACTTTTTGAGCATGAGTTTGGAGTTAGGACAAAATTTCAGGTTTTCCAATTGATTCTGAATCTCTGAAGGAGGAATTAGTTTGGGAAAAAGAAGTAAATCAAAACGATTTATACAGCAAGGGGCTGACTCCGTTAGAAAGCATGCTGAAAGATTCCCCTATCGTTCCACATTGTCCGAACGAAACAGAGAAAAGAATGATACAGACACATTAGGAGGGTTTTAATTGCAAAACAATTTATTCCAACAAGCAAAGAATGCGGTTAATAACTTAATGAAAATGAATGGTACCAATGAAGCCGAAAAACAAGCTGCACAGAATGCAATTCAATCAGCATATGCTGAAGCTTCTCCTGAAGAAAAACAGCAATTACAACAGCTTGAGCAGCAATTAAAACAGCAAAACCAATTAAAATAACCTCTGCATATTGCTTACGGTGAGTTCGGGAATTTTCCTAAGCACCTATCCTCATCCTTGTTATAAGGGTGGGGATGTTACTTTATTCCAACCTCAGAATCTGCTAATATAGAGATAACAATGAAAGAAGAAGGTGGAATGAATTATGAGTATTCGAGTAGAAAGTACTCCAAACCCAAATGCCATGAAATTTACAACAGATAGTATTATTTTCGAAGGAACTTCAAGTGTTTCCGTTATGCCTGGTGATACAAGTGAGCATGCAATATTAAACGACTTAATGAAAATAGATGGTGTAGATAATGTTTTTGGATATCAAAATTTTATTACCATTAATAAACAATTTGATGTGGAGTGGGATAGCCTTACACCTAAAGTAACAGAAATTATGGAAAAATACGGGTATTAAATTTTGTAATATAGAATTATACATAACAAAAGCAGAGCTAAAAAGCCAGTAAATTTCAATGCTTTATTAGCTCTTCTTTTTTATTATTTAACTTTGGATATCAATCGGTATATAGTTCGGATTTAACATTTTACCTTTTCCATCTTTTGAATAGATTACAATGACTGGAGGTTCCTCACTCTTCCCTACTCGCTCCGTAATAATTGATTTAATTTCGATGTCAACCCATGTATCTTTGTCTACTTCCACTTTTTGTTCTTCTTTTAAAACTTCTTCCCCCTGTTCCATTCGATAATAAATTTCTGAACCGGATACGTTTGCTTCTGCTGTTACATGTACTTTCTTGTTATCTACATTTACATCCACATTTCTTAATTCAAACGTAGCTGCTTCTTCATCAACGTTATTACAACCAACTAATAGAATGGCCATACAACAAATTAAAAGAAAATATTTCATATCTTCTCCCTCCGATTTTCAATCACGTCTAAAGAATCCATAAATCCCTGCCGTATCTACTATATTTGTAAAAGCCTCGGGATCAACGTCATAAATAATGGATTCCAAATCATATAACTCATACCTTGTAACTACTAGGTATAGCATATTCTTATCTGTTTTTGTATACGCTCCTACAGCTGGAAGTATCGTTATTCCTCTGACTAAACGATTATGAATAGCCTTTTGCAATTCTTCCGCTTTATGTGTAATAATCATGGCTGTTACTTTTTCATGACGAGTATGGAGAGCATCAATTACTCTCGTTGATACGTAAAGGGTTAACATCGTATACAACGCATTTTCTGGCTCATAAAGTATTCCAGCTAATACAATGATTACACTGTTCATAATTAAAAAGTAATTACCTATTGGCTTATCCTTCATTCGGGACAAAATCATAGCAACAATATCCATTCCACCTGTAGACGCCCCATGCTTTAAGGTAAGTCCAATACCTACTCCGGCTAAAACCCCACCAAAAACAGCATTTAGGATTATATCATCAGACAAACCCATTACAGGTAAAATTTCAAGAAAAAGAGTGGAAAACACAACCGATACAATACTATAAATTGTAAACCCTTTTCCAACTTTAAACCACCCTAATATCAAAACGGGGACATTTAGTAAGAATAAAATAATCCCTGTACTTAAACCAATCCCTAGAAAATCATTAAATATGCTCGCGATTATTTGTGCAGCACCGGTGAATCCACTTGCATACACATTCGCTTCGATTAGAAAGAAGTTCAGCGATATCGCATTTAATAATCCCCCTAGGATAACAATAAAAATACGTTTTGCCTCAACCATAAACATAGCAAACTCTCCTTAGTTCATTTTCTAAACATCCATTAAATCCGTTTAATTAATTACACTTCCATAATCAATCACTAAATGAAAATAGGAAGATCAAAGATATCCTAAACTTTGACTAATTTTCTGTATCACTATACACTTAAAATGAAAGAGATGAAACTATTGATTGCAGGTGAAAATATATGACAATTAAAATACTCACGGATTCTGCATGTGATTTAACCGAAGAACATTATAACGAATTTGATATTGAAATGGTACCCTTAACAGTAAATTTAGATGAAATAGAATATGAGGATGGAAAAACAATTGAACCTAAAACGGTATATGATTCTATGAGAGAGGGGAAAACACCTAAGACTTCCCAGGTATCTCCACAAACGTTTAAACGGGTCTTTACCTCCTATGCTGAGATAAATCAACCATTAGTATACATTGCATTTTCTTCTCAATTATCTGGGACCTTTCAAACCGCTAAAATGGTAGAAAAAGAAGTTAAAGAAAAATATCCTGATGCTCCTATACATGTATTAGATACGAAATGTGCTTCGCTTGGCCATGGTTTAGTTGTTTTACATGCCGCAAAACAAGCAAAAAAAGGTGCTTCACTCCAAGAAATCATGGATGACATAAAATTTCATGCTGAACACATGGAGCATATTTTTACAGTTGACGATTTAGAATATTTATATCGTGGTGGTAGAGTTAGCAAAACGGCAGCCTTCGTCGGATCTCTACTTAAAATAAAACCACTTCTTCACGTGGAGGACGGAAAGCTAATCCCCCTTGAAAAAATTCGTGGTTCCAAAAAGGTACTTGGTAGAATGCTTGATTTAATGGGAGAAAGAAGTGCAGACCTTACAAATCAAGTCATTGGTATCAGTCATGGGGATGACCGCGAGCGTGCTGAACAATTAGCATCCATGTTACAGGAAAAGTTTAACGTACGTGAAGAAAATATTGTCATCGAAATGGTTGGAGCAGCTATTGGTGCACATGCTGGTCCTGGAACTATCGCTTTATTCTTTTCTAATAAACCTGATAAATAAATCCAAAAAGCTTGCTTTACATCTAAGATATTAATTAGAAAGCAAGCTTTTTTGTTTTCTAATGTATACAGTAAATAAAATACTATACCCTATCTTTTAGTAGTTTAAACTACTTTTTCTTCAAAAAAAGCATGATTAAAAATTTCTCATCATATATATACAAATATATAACGAGAAAGTTATCTTTTAAGGGGGAATAACCATGCTCATACATGATTTAGTAGATATGTTTATCACCGAACGAAACCACACTCCAGATTCCGTGAATAATTTACTTGACTATTTCCAATACAAATACATTGCTGGCGAAATCAATATTAAAGATTATCGCCATATTTTTACCTATCTACATAAGAAAGGAGCAGTATCCGCTTTTGAGTATATTGAAGAACGACCAATAAAGCAGTATCACTACAGTTTTTAACGTACTTTTTCTAGTGCTTCTACATTTTGCAAAATTTGTTTAGGATATGATTGGTATCTGACATGATACCTTCTTTTTATTAATCAAAAATAGTTTTTCTAAGGGCAACAAAAAATACGAGGCTGGGACTACTCTTTCGCATTAAACACTTTGATTATGTCCCAACCTCACTATTTTTTTAACTCCAAACCTCACTTAAAATAATAGAACTAAGCGTTACGCATGCAGCTAATGTGAAAACGATTAAGCCTAACATTCCACTACACCTCCACCTTTCCATTGTTAAAATAGGAATTATATAGGAAAAGGACTTATCCTATTTCACGCTTTCTTTGTTTCATGCTTAAATAAATGACACCCACAATAAAGATTAAAAATACACCACCAACAAAGCTAATAAATGTCCAATTCAAACCAGTATTTGGCTGTACATGGTATACTTCTGCAGTCTCACGAGCTAAACCAATACGGTATACTCCCTCATCATTTTCACGTACAAGATTATCACCGAGATAACCTCTTAATTGCAAACCAGAGTCTAAATTTGTTACAGCTAAATCCTGTGACTCACTACTATTATTTATTGCAATATAAAACGTTTCTCCGTTATAGGAACGGCGAAATACACTCATTGCATTACTAGAACCAACTAATTCAAAATCTCCAAATTGCAATGCAGGAAACTGCTTCCTTAGTGATGAAATTTGATGATAGAATTCCTGTAAATCTGAATCTCCACTATTAAATCGTACTAATTGTTGCGCTTCTTCTGCATTAGCGCCATACATCGGGATTTCGGACCCTTGGTAAATAGATGGTATTCCTGGGGTTGTGAACATATAAGTTAACGCCAATTTCCACGCTGTAAGTGCATTTCGTCCCCCTTCAGCTAATTCTTGCGTGAATCGCTTCGAGTACATATCATCCATTGCTAACAATGGTACCTGATTATTACTAGATTCCCATACTTCATAAATATTCAATACATCTTGATTGACCTTTGAAAAAGTCTCTACCATCACTTCTGTTAAAGGAGGGTTATCGATTACTTGAATCTCTGTATTTTCTAGTATCACTTCCGAATTTTCATCCGTAATCAATGTATCTCCAAGTAAATAGAAGCCAGGATTTTCTTCCCTAATTTGACTTGTTAAGGCCTCCAAAAAATCTATTGGTATTTGATCAATAGCCTGAAAATGTAATCCATCAATATCTGTTTCTTCCATCCAATATTTTGCAACATCTGTTATATATTCTTGTACTTCTGTATTATCAAGATTTAGAGCCTTTGCTCCACTTGTCCATTTTGGTCCCTCTATTTCTTGATTATCTAGAATCCAGTTTTCTTTTTCAGAATCCTGTACAAATGGATGATTAGGTGACACATAATTCGCCATAAATTCCATTACTACTTTAATATTTCGTTTATGTGCTTCTTCTATTAATAAATTAAATTCTTCTAACGTACCGAACTGTTCTTCTACTTCATAAAAGTCCTCGACCCAATAACCATGGTAGCCTTTTTCTGAGTTATTCATGATTGGTGAAAGTGAAATGGTTGTAACTCCTACTTCAACTAAATCATCTAATTTATCAATAATACCCTGAAAATCACCACCATGATAGGCTAGCGGATCATCCGTGTTAACCCCTTCATCATTGGAGTGATCGCCATTGTTATACCGGTCAATTAAAATAGAATAAATAAACTCTTCCTGGATTTCTTCTTCTGCTGCATACAATGTAGCTGGATTCCATCCAAGAAAAAAGATACTAATAATTGAAACTATACTTATTAATTTTTTCATTAAACGTTCCCCCACCAACAAAATGTGTTACTGCTTCTATTATTAACCAATCAAGGAAATAGTCAACATGAATTCCAATATTGTTAAAAAGGATTCACTTTTTAATACAAAAATTGCATCTGTCCTATACATTGAAGCTAGACAAAACTATACCTCCACAATTTTTTTCACTACTTGAAAAAGGAAAAGGTTGCCCAAATTTAGGCAACCTTTTTTCATGATCCGATAAAGTAAAATTTAATTTTACTGTCAATTAGCCTTCGACAGCAATTACATAGGTAGACGAATAAAGCCTAATACTAAGACAATAATGAGTGCAATCACAAATTGAATCCACCCAGCCTTTGCAGGTTTTGCTTTAGCTTTTTTAACCAATATCATTTCCATAACAGCAATTAACCAAATTCCGGCTATTGCTTTGGTTATCGCCTCAGCAAATAATGGCATCTGGATACTTGCAAAGTAACCTCCTAATAAATCTCCACCAGTATACAAAATAAATAAGTAATCAAGTCTTAAAATCATCTGAACGATTTTTGCGGGCTTTGCTTTCCCTTGATTTTGCAGAGCGATCACTACTATAAATAAAATAAAGCCTAATACCCAAGAAGTAATGTGCATGTGTGTCATTATGTATCCTCCCTTTTAATTTCAAGAAATTTACTATCGATATCATAACATGTTAAATTTAAAAGGTCATTTGTTAACTAACTAGATATATTTTAAATGTTGTCCTTTTAAAACTTATTTCCGAAGTGGTTGTCGATACCAATAGGTTAGACTCCTCCATATCCATTCAAGTGGTCCAAAACGAAATCTACTCACCCACCATTTACTAATAAGAATCTGACAGGTATAAATAATAAAAACCATTAATACTCCCAAAAGGGGACTAACTTTTCCATATAAACCAAAGCCAATACCATAAAAGAGGATAAAACAAATAATCGATTGGAAAATATAATTCGACAATGCCATTCTTCCAACATACGTAAACGGCTTAATGATTTTTTGTCCCTTTTTATTTCCTGCAATCAAAGTTATAGAAATAATATAGAATAATGCGGAAAACGTCCCACCTACATTATCCTGGGCAAAGGAAAACCACCTCGGATTTCCCAATAGGTAAGGGCCAAGTTTTAACCCAATAAATAAAACGAATGAAATAGTCCACAGTTTCCATAAAATAGATTTATGTTTATTTGGTTCATGTAGCCATCTCTTCTCTGCCAAAAACATTCCAAATAAAAAAAGAGGTAACAATACAAGAGTTAAAAAGAAAATAGTTAAAGGAGTGTTGGAATACATCCAATCTTGATAGTTTTGCATCCAAATTATGGATAAACTGTTGCTTTGATAATTGGAAAAGGCTTGGTCAATTCTAGCTTCATTTCCAATACTTAAATAATTTCTTGATAAATAGGACAGGAATGTTATAAAGACAACATTTCCACTTAGTAATATGAAACCAACAATCAGCTTTGTTCTTGCTTCAAGCTTCAAAAATAACAATAAGATAATACCAACAAACCCATATGTTAAAAGAATATCCCCATGCCATATTAGAAAGGCATGAATCGCTCCCATGGCAAACAAAATAGTTAACCTTCTAACTAGGAATGGATAAACCGGTATCCCCTTTACAAAAGTCCGTTCTTTCATCATTTGTATCCCAAATCCAAACAGTATGGAGAATAATGTATAAAAACTTGCCTGGAAAAATATATCAATTATTTCAAGTGTCCACTGACTAATATCAGACATCCATATCTCCATCTGTCCCCCGTATAAAAAGTACGGAGCACCAAATGCACCAATATTAACAATAAAAATTCCGAATATAGCAAACCCTCTTGCTGCATCAATCCATTCAAGACGCTTACCTTCTTGTATAGGGGAAACATCATTATTCATTCATACCTTTTCCTTTCTAAAAATCCAATCCCTTATTTTAATTAGAGAATATGAAAAGTTAATTACTTTTCAACATTTCTAGGATACAACATAAACTATAGCAAAGGAGGATTTTGTATGCCTGCAAAAGTTGGAGCAGTTAAAGTAACTAGCGTATCCTCTTCAAGCATTTTTAATATTGGAGATGTTTATTCGATGGCACCAATCAGTAATGCAAAAACATATGCAGGAGGCGGATCCTTCAATACCGGTAGTGGAATTCGAATAAATGTTAACGATTCCTATACGTATATAAATGATACAGATAAATTGGATCAGCCTGTAAATTAGTTGGGGTGATACGATGAACATTACTATTCACCAAACCATAAATATCCATTTATTAAAGATTGGATCCATTACGAATTCATCTGTCGTACAAATAGGTAGTACTGGAAGCATACAATCCCAATCCGACATCCATAATACTGGTGGTTTTACAGAATTAGCCGAACAGGCAATTCCTCAAGATATTGTTGATCCGCCCCTTGTCCCTCTCTCTCCTCAATGAAAACACGTACAGCACATTTTTGCATAGACTGATATAGGCAACTGTCTAATGCTGTTAAGAATCACATATAAGATAGAGTCTACTCATATAATAACATGGGACTTTAAGAATAAAAGACTCTTAAGACAGGGGGCACTCTTTATGTATGGCAACAATTGGAGTCAATACATGCATGAAATCCAACAATACATCCAATATCAGGATGCTAAAATCAAAGAACTAGAGGAACGAATCCAAGCACTTGAGGCTAAACAACAGGACCATAACAGCACGAATATTGAAAGGATAGAATATAAATTTGATCAATTAAAGATTGAAACCCTATCCGGTTCATTGCATATTGGCCTCACCCCTGAAGATATACAAAATATGGATGACTTAGCATTAGGACACTCAAACCAGGCTGTCCCAGTAAATAAAACAACACCATTGCATCAACAATTAGCTTCAGAATTACAATCCTGGTTCCAAAAGGAAGGACCATCTATCATCAGGGATATTGCTAAAAATTATAACAAAAAAATTGATGATTCCCATGAAATACTCTTACTACAGGATATTCAAAAACAACTCCCTGAGCGAATAACTTATTATAATGAGCAAGCAAAAAATAACCAATCTATAACAAATGATGAAGAATTCAGAAATTACATTGATGAACAAATTAAGGAAGAAATTCACCATTCCTTATCTCAATATATAAATAACTGGAGGGGAGAATAATAGATGATTATGGAAGTTCATAATTGGGGGCTTTGTGTTGAAAAAGTAGAAATTGACAGCGTTGGAGCCTCCTCCGTGTTTTTAATCGGAGATAATGAATCAATCGTACTATCATCTTTTTTTGACACGCCACCTGAGAGCTATAAGGTTGGAAACTTAGTACCACTCTTCGGAATTACTACAAGATAATTTGGGGTGAAATGATTGCAAAAGCGTACATCCGACGTGACTCAAATAAATGTGACCGCTATCTCAAGCAGCTCCATTCTCAATCTTGGCGATACACATCAAGTACAACCTAAGATGAAAGGAATCGCAGTCCAAAAAGAAGGGGAAACCTTTCAAGGTGATTTAAAGTTCGAGAATTTTCCAATTTTCCAAAGAAAAGCTAACTGGCCAGATTACCAACCAACTTCAAACGTACAAAAAATAACCTTTCATCACAACCCTACCATTCATGTCAAGCAAGTATATTTATTAGCCTTAAGTACTTCATCTATTTTCCAAGTAGGTAATATTAACCACATTTCATCTGAAGCAAGAATAAAACACTTCCGGATTATACTAGAAGAAGACGAAGATGAAGATGAAGGTTAACAACATATTACATTCTTTCATAGTTTAACAATATAGTGAATATAAAGTAAATCAGGAGTTTATTGGCTGCCCGCCCCCACTTATATTTCTTGAAATATCTCAAACTCTTGAACAGGGGGTTATCTAGTGCCGACAATGCTAAAGGACGCGGCATTTTTGTCGGTCAGCCAGTTAATCACGTGATAAAGTAGGTGTTAAAATGCCATCGATTGTTGGACCTATCAAAATAAACAATGTTGGCGGTGGGGTTATTAATTTTGGGGATGCATTCTACTTGTCGCCAAAGAGCACTTCCAAAACTAATGCTGGGTCAGGAGGATTAAATACCGGAGATTTTATCAATACAAACAATGGATATAGCACTACTCGCACATTAGACCCAGATTTAGCCGATCAAACGCAAACTGGAAATGCATAAGAAGTTTAAAGACATAAATAATAGCATGCGTAATAGGAATTCCTTCTGCATGCTATTATTTATGTCATCTTTTTTATAACATCCAAGAAGGATTGATTCTTCAAATTCGCAAATACACCATAAAGTGAACCTCAATCAGTGGGGGTTTTCTTTCATCCCCCACTGATTGTTAAATTCGGGCTTTTAGGGGCAGTTTATACCACAAGGGTATGACACAAGGCCTTCCCCCACCTAAAATGATTCATGTTTCCTCCATTTTTGAGATGGGGGTATTACTGCCCCTTAACCTGCGATAAATTCCTAGAGCTAGTTAGCTAACTCTATTCTGTTTTCCCTGGAACTTCCACTAATAGCTGCTTTGAAAAGAAATACAAATACGTCCCTATTACCGGTTGCTTCCAGATTTGTTCAATAGCATGGCGGTACAAATTCATTTGTGTTTCATATCTTCTAATTAATTTATCCTTCAAACTGTCTGTAAGGTCTTCCGTGATTGCATCTGTCTTATAATCTAAAATAACCCAACCATTTTCTCGTGGGATTAGGCAGTCAATGACACCTTGGACAAGCACACGCTCTTCGTCACCTGACCAAGTTGCATATACCTCACTAGCTGAAACGGTTAAGCTAAATGGTACCTCGCGACGAATTATGGATGATTCTTTTATCATTTCAGAAGCGACGTCTGTTTCATAAAATTGCTCAATTGCTGGAATATCAATAACTTGCTGTTCTTGCCTTGTTAAAATTTCTTTCTCTACAAGCTTTTCCAGCTCCTCCTCAATTTCGAATGAACTCAACTTCTTCGCAAGCGGTAAGTGTTGCATGACGGTGTGCATGGCAGTACCTTTTTCAGCAGCGGTTATAATTTTTTCTTTTTGCATAAATTTCGGACGCTTAATAATCGGCGCACGAAAATCTTTAACAAGTTGATCTGCACTATACTCATCCTTGATTTCACGTTGTCGCTTAATTTCTGTAACCGATTGTTTAGCTCGAGAGGTTACTGCCTGTTGATACGGATATTGGTAGAATAGTTTTTCATTCACTTCTCTTTCTAGTTCTTCATCCTCTATATTAATAGGAGCCCATTTCATTAATTTTTCTTTTAATTGTGCTTCTGTTTTATTTGATGGTTCCTCGAGATTCGTGTAATCACTAGCATGCACAACGGAAATATCCCATTCTGAAGGGTCAATCTGTATTTCCTTTAAAACCGCATCCTTTAATTCTTTAGAACGTAATATAGTACTGCCATGGTGACGCATCAATGCTGGACCGACCCAATCGAGATAGGAGTTTGCATCAGAACGAAAATATGCAGGTAGAATCCACTCCGAGTGATCAACCATCTTCTGCCACTTTTCCAATTTTTTCTTGATGGAATCTACATTACCAACCATCACTAACTTTTCTTTCGGCCTTGTTAAGGCTACGTATAGAACACGCATTTCCTCCGCTAGCAATTCCCGCTTTGTCTCTACGTATAGTGCATGGAAAAACAATGTAGGGTATGTAATTCGTTTAATAGGATCAATATATTTGCTCGCAAAACCTAAATCCTTATGAGCTAAATACTTGCCCTTAAGATCCTGCATATTAAATTGTTTATCCATCGCCCCCATAATGACTACAGGAAATTCCAGTCCCTTACTTTTATGGATGGTCATAATCCGAACCACATCTTCTTGTTCACTTAATGCCCGCGCTGCACCTAAATCATCACCACGTTCTTCCATCCGTTCGATAAAGCGTAAAAATCGAAATAGTCCTCGGAATGATGTAGATTCATATCCCCTCGCACGGTCGTATAGTGCGCGTAAATTCGCTTGACGTTGCCTGCCCCCTGGTATTCCTCCAACAAAATCATAATATCCTGTTTCTTGATAAATATCCCAAATCAATTCGGATAATGCACCTTGTCTAGAAGCCAAACGGAATTGATTTAATTGCTGTAAAAATTCAGCTATTTTTTCTGCCGTTTCATTGGATTCCTGTTCCTTATATTTCTTTAGTGCCTCATAATACGAATTGTATTTATCAGCCAACCGAACCTTAGCTAATTCATCTTCAGTTAATCCGACAATTGGGGATTTTAATACCGATGCCAGCGGAATATCCTGTCTCGGATTATCAATTGTTTTAAGTAGGCTTATCATAATCTTGACTTCGATGGCCTCAAAATATCCAGTTGAAAGCTCAGCATATACTGGGATCCCTTGATTTTTTAATTCATCCGCAATCGTTGGTGCCCATGTCATAGAACGTAGTAAAATAACGATATCACGATATTGAATATCGCGCTGCATCCCCGTCCCTTTATCAAACACCTGTAATGGACTTTGACCATCTTCTTTACCAATCCAACCATTTATTTTCTCGGCATATGCTCTCGCTTCAACCTGAGCTTTTTCAAGGTCCTGGAAATCTTCTGCATCCTCTGTATCATTTTCCTTTGCTTCCTCTTTATCACGATCAATAATTAAAAGCTCTGGATTTGGTTCAGGAAACTCCAATTCATCATACATTTTATTTCCATAGATTAATTCAGCCTTATCATCATAATCAATTTCACCTAATGCTTCGTCTAGGATTTGTCTGAATATATAATTGGCACCGATTAAAACATGTTCACGACTTCTAAAATTCCTTGCTAAGTCAATCCGTTTACCAGTCACACCTTCATTGGCAAACTGTTTATATTTTTGAATAAACAAAGACGGCTCAGCATGTCGGAAGCGATAAATACTTTGCTTTACGTCCCCAACCATAAACCTATTTCCAGGACCCTCTTGATCACTAATTAAGGATAATATCGTTTCCTGAACAAGGTTGGTATCCTGATACTCATCGACAAGTACTTCACTAAACTGATTTTGAAATTCTATCGCGACCTTGGATGGAATTAAATTCGTTTGCGTCGATCCCTCTTCTATTAATAACTGTAAACAGTAGTGCTCAATATCTGAAAAGTCAACCAGACCTCTCTCTCGTTTTTGTTCCTTGAATCGTATATCAAATTGTTTCACCAATTTTGTTAAATGTTTAATAATGGGTGCCATCTCTTTCATATCTTCCATATGGCTTGAAAGGTCCCTACTAAACCACTTATTCTTTAGGGTGTCATTCCATTTCTTTTTATAGCCTTCTCTTAATTTCTTAAACTGCTTAATTTTCGTATCGTCAATTATTTCCCCTTTACCTTTTCTTCCAGAAAGCTTTTGAAACGTGTTATCTTCATCTATCATAAATGCTTGTAAGGATTCCCATGTTTGAAAATGAGCCTTGGCATTTTGTAATAATAATTGATCTGCTTCAATGGTTTTTGCATAATAGTGTGGACCGTCACTCTCCCTTGTTAAATCTAAGGCAAGCTGCATTTCTTGCTCCATAGCTGAAAATTGTTCCATAACTTCTCGCTTTAGGAGATCTAACCATGCTAGGTCCTCTTCCTCCCAGTCCTCTGGAACATCATAAGTCTCACCCAATCTATCCAACCATAGTTCAGGCCAAGGATTTTTAACCGAAAAATCGTATAGGTCATAAATGACTTTTTCCACTTCAACATCACTACGATCACTGGAAAACCGGTCTACCACTGCATAGAATTTATCTCTTTCTTCTCCCTCATGGCCATACCATTCCTCAAATAAATCATCCATTACTTCCTGTTTAATGATGTCTGCTTCCATATCATCAGCGATTCGAAATCCTGGATCAATATCGAGCAAATAATAGTACTTTCTAACAACATCTAAACAGAATGAATGCAACGTGGATATAGATGCTTTCTGTAATAAGGAAATCTGCTTTTTCAGATGAAGGGATGTTGGATTTTGCTCTAACGCCTCTTCTAATGCCACCCCTACTCTATTTCGCATTTCCTGTGCAGCAGCATTTGTAAATGTAACAACAAGTAAGGAGTCAATGTCTACTGGTTGGTCTTTCTTCAACAGCTTTTGGATAATCCGTTCAACAAGGACTGCCGTTTTCCCTGACCCTGCAGCTGCAGCAACAAGGATATCACTACCATCCGTATATATTGCCTCTTCCTGTTCTTTTGTCCAACTAACCATCCAATTGCCCCTCCTCACTTATTTTTTCTAGTATTTCATCGTCTTTCATATCTTTTAATTTATGGTAATCATTTTCTTCCAAAGTAGGATCAAATTGACAAACGGAAAGAAATGGACAATATGTACATGCAACTTGGTTTTTACTTTGAAATGGATTCAGATGCACTCTACCTGATGTGATATCTAACCCTGCTTTTTCCATTAAATAATGGATGTGGCCTTGTAGTTTAGTAAATGTTTCCCGCTCTGCCACCTTAGATTCTTTTTTACTGAATCCACCGTTCTTTTTAATTGCTGCTGGGATTATATCACTGCGTTTTAGACCTGATGCATCCTCCATGGAAACATCCATCATTTGGACTATCTCTTCATCAGACAGTAAAAGTCCTTTCATCTTAAATTTCTTAAAGAGCTCTGTATCAATTTGATTAGAATCCAAATTATTATCTCTAGTAATCATTGGGTTATGCACATGAAAATAAAGTACTCCTGCAGGTGTTGCTTTTTGCTGTAGCCATGCTTCGGAATGGGTTAAAACAACGTCCAGATATGCAAGCATTTGCAGTGCAAGTCCATAATATACATCCACTAGATTTAACCCTTTGTCACTCGATTTATAATCAATAATTCGTAAATAAAGCTCATCCGTACTTATTGCCTTATCCACACGGTCAATTCTTCCCCGAAGTAGTAGCTTATAACCATTTGGAAGTTTCATCGAAAGTGGTGGAAGCTTTTCCCCCACACCAAACCCTAATTCTAGCCCTACTGGTGAAAAATGACTCATTCTTGCTTGCTCACTTAAAATAAATGTTGCTCTTGCAATAACCTCTTGTAACTTTTGACTAATATACTGATGTCGATTTGTACTATGCAAAATTTGATGTTGTAATATTGGTGCTAAGTTTCCTACTGCTTTACTCGCATAGGAATTTGCATCCTTCTGAGTGATTGCCGAAAAATCTCTACCTTCCTTTTGTATCCATTCTGTAATAATTTTAAGTGCTTCATGGAAAAGCATGCCAATATCCGGTGCATCTAATTTGTAAGTTTTACGCTCATCTAATCCTAAGCTATATTTGGCAAAATGCTGGTAAGAGCATCTGTAATAGGATTCTAGCCTACTCACACTAGCCTTAATTTCCTTTGGATAAAGCTCTTTTACTGTATTCTCTTCTAAATCAACTGGATTATTTTGATAATACAAGCTTTGTAGAACTTTATAGGTTGTACTATTTTTTGGTTCATTTTTTATATACCAATTTAATACTTGCCACCAAACTGGCTGAATTGGATATCCCTTTTGTGTACGTGAAAGCTGTACAGTAAGAGCAGATTTTGTTTTAACAGGCGTAGTAATAAATCGCTCCGCTTCATATAATTCATCCGGATCCTGTAAAAGTAGACGTTTCGAATTTGATGGAAATAAGTCCTCCATCCGCTTTATGAGCTGTGATGGAAGTTTTGCCTTTCCTTCTTCATCACTTAACGGATAACTTACCCATAACCGGTCCTTTGCAGCGGTAAATGCTAGGTACATATAAAACCAATCATTAAGGAGCATACGCTTACTGCTATCTGCTAACTGAATCCCCTGAAAGGCTAGTCTTTCACGTTCTTCCTCATTAATCATCCCTTCAGCAGGTGGTTTCATTGGCCATACACCATCATTTACTCCTAGTAAAAAGGTACATTTGATACCACTTATACGTGAACGATCAATGGACCCTATTATGACATGATCAATACTTGGGGGAACATGTGAGAAGGTTAACGTTTCAAATCCAGCATCAAGAGCGGAACGGAAGGTTGTGAGGGACATTTCCTCTTCCCCAGCCATTTCAACAATCTCATCTAATAACTGGATAACAGCGTTCCAAACTTGATCTTGCTCTCTTCCTTTTTCCAATTGACCTTGCTCATCATAATACATACGCATCTTTTCCAAACGATTTGGAACCTGAAGTTTTTCAAGTAGTAAATATACTATTTCAGATAACTCTTTAACTGTTTTCGCACTGCGAATACCCTCATCAAATGATTGTAATACTTGTACTACTTGAGAACGGTAACGATTTATCCGCTTCTGGGTTTCCATTTCGCGGTTAGTCTGTGCAGCTTGATCAAAACCACGAAAACGTTGAAACTTCCATTCCTTCTCACTAAACCAACGCTCCCTAGATCGGATACCATATTCGAGGACATAATTTTCTAGTTCATCGATAGCATCATTGGAGAGTGGATACTCCTCATCTGAAGGACGTATAAATCCTGTTTTTAACACACGGAATACCGCCTCATATCGCCAATTTCCTTCAACAATATCTAAACATGAGCGAATCAATTCAATTAGCGGATGATTAAGCATTGTCCGTTTCTCATCAATAAAAACAGGAATACCGTGATCATCAAAAATGGTATGAATCAAATCCTGATACATTTCAGTTTGTCTGACAAATACAGCAATATCCTGGAAACGATACTTTTCTTCACGTACAAGCCTAAGAATTTCCTGTGCCGCTCCTTCTACTTCCGCTCTGGGATGAACCGCCTCTGCTAATTGAAGATGGGCTTCTCCGTTATAAGCAGGTGCTGGTCTCGTATCAAAATGCTGTTCTAAATGGGCAAAGTATGGTCGGTTACGAAATTTTCCATTCTCTGGTTCCATTATTATTGTTTCATCGGTAGTAATTTGATTTTCAACTGCTATTTGTTGTAAGACATGATAGGTTTCTGTTGTTTGATAAAAAAGATCTAGTTCATTTACTTCCCTAACCGGATCGTCCAATGTTAGTGTGACGGTAACCGTTTTAGATAGTCGCATTAATTCTGCGACTACCTCTAGCTCCTGTGGTGTAAAGCTGTGAAAGCCATCCAGATAGATTTCAGCACCCTGTAAAAGCTTAGATTCCTTCATTTTTTCAGCAAGTAATTGGAGTTGATCTTCATTATCAATGTAGTGCCCCTGTAATGCTAGGACTAACCTGTCATAAATATAAAGTAAATCTTCTAATTTTTGAGTGAGTACTTCTTCCCCAGGTTCTTTATGTACAAACTGCTTCATATGTTCAATTTGTGCCTTTAGTACTTCCGGAGAAACTTGATATCGCTTAAATTCAGCAATCATTTCTTCTAATTGTTTCAGAAAACCTTGTTTTTCTAAAACCTTATTAAAGGTTTTCCAATCACCTTGTCTTTCTTCAATTATTTTACGCAGCATCATTTGAATCCCTACAGAACTAATAAATTGCTTTGTTGCACCACCAGTTTCTTGTAGGATGCGCCATGCTAGTCTAGAAAAACTGACAACTTGTGCTCTAATGCTACCCTGAATCTCTTGATCATTAAATAACGTATATTCTTGTTGGAACGTCATTTGATCTGGGACAATATAAAAAATAGATTTCCCTAAAGGGCTTTGTAGCTGCTTTTCTTTTATTTCATCTAAAACTCTTCCACTTTTCCCAGTCCCTGATCTTCCCAAAATAAAGCGGAGTCCCATGTTATATCCTCCATTCTTTTTATACTATGTCTAATTTAATCAGAGCCCCTATCTAAAAGATAGAAGCTCTATATAGGGGTTGTTACTGAAATATTGTAGAATTCCTTTATTGGTATCTATTCCTCAACATTAGATTTCTGTTCTCGCTCCACTTTTTTTTCAAATCGCTTTTCAATCAATTTACCAATCAACCAGAATAACCCAATGATGATAAGAACAATAATGGTTTTCAATGGATTCTCAGCGAATTCCATAATACTCGATCCAACATAAGATATGGAAAAAATCATCACCGACTTACCAAGGAGCACTGCTAAGATAAACTGTTGTATGCTTATTTTAGATAAACCTGCTACCACATTTATAATGGAAGATGGGGAAAACGGAAAAGCTAGAAGCAAGAACAATGGACCAAACCCATGCTTTTCTACCCAAGTAGTAACCGCACTGATTTGCTTGTTTTTTCGTATCTTTTCCACCCATTTTCTGGTTCTTAGTTGACGAATGATGATAAAAACGATAATTGCACCAACACTTGCCCCAATCCACGAAAGTAGAAATCCTTCTAATAATCCATAAGCAGCTGCATTCCCGATAACAAATACAATTAACGGTAAAAACGGCAGGAACGCTTCTATAAATGGGAGCAAAATGCCGGGAAGGGGCCCAAGTCCTTCATATTGGTCCAATAATTGAAGAATAAATTCCTCTACACCCTCTTTTTCGAGCATTACTTGCCAATTAGAAAAGTTTATATTCATGATATACATGTAAAAAATACTCCTCATTATGTACAAAATCTATTTTGTTCTATTAGTGTGTGTTCCATTAGTAGGTTAAAAAGAACCTGTCGGCTAAGATTTTTACCGGACTATTTGAACATCCTCTATTATTAACCATTTCATTCTTTCTAATATTTATTTTATCTCATGATGAGTGCCACTGTCTTTTCATTTTACTAAAAAATATTTATTAATGTTGTATTTTTAGCTTATTATATCATATAATAGAACAAATGTTCCTTTTAGGAGGTTTTTTATGCGTTATCTTCATGAGGATGAATTAAAAATTGCAACAAGGTTCCTTTTCCTTTCCATGGCAATGGTCGTCATAAAACAAGATATTGCCCATTTTCAAAACGGAAAATTTAAAATCAATGAACCGTATCTTGAACTTCTTGAAAAAATGGCTTCTTTGGCAAGAAATGAACGTAGAAGACTTCGGAAAGTAATGGAGGACAGAAAGATTCAGGTTGTTCGTCTAAATAAAAACGATTCCTTTTCCTCTTTTCTCTTTCTTTGTCAAGGAAGGGAAGAAAAGCGGAATTATTTTAATCCTGTCATACGAAAAGAAGTAGAAGAAATTATTAGAAATCTAATGAAAAAGGCTCTGCAACCATCTCAGGCTTCTGCTGCTGCAAAGACTTAAGCCTTTTATTCAACATATAACGAAATTGTGCTGTTCGTTGTACTTGATTAATTAATATTCCATACGAAACATCTAAATTCAGAGCCTTTCCACTTTTAAAAGTAATTTCTGTAAGATGGTTTGTTACCTTTCTCAGTTTACTTATGTGGGAATGAGCAATCCAAGAGCACTTTTTATTTTTAGGTGAACTTGTTGGAAAAAAATACATTCCACTAGAGGGGTCAACAGAAATAGGTGTTTTATGGGTAATGCCACATATATCCCTAGTCCCGTCCTGCCTCCCTTTGAGGCTTGATCCAAAATACTTACAGGCTTCATTGATGACTTGGTGTGGAGGTTTCTCGACAATATACTCTACATCTTCTTCTATCACTTTCGAAACAAGATTTTCATCTAAGTCGCGATATGAAAGTATTGCCAAAGTAAGTGGGTGTATCTCGTAATTCGGGGTATCAAAATAATCTACCATGTAATAACCTTCTTTCCATTTTAGAAAATGAAAAGAAAGTGGCTTACAGATAATTTACCAAAATTTGCATAAAAAGGAAAGTAAAAAGAGGAAATTATCAAAAATAATTATCATCAATCTTGTGAATCAGTACTTTCAGATTCCTCTTTTTCTACTTCTACATGTACCTTTTCTTTACCTATTTCCTGATTTTTAACTGAAAAATCAGGATTCAATATCGTGAATGTTTCCAATTCAGGGTTTTTATTTTTATCCATATCCATCATCTCCTCTTCCTTATTTTACCTAATGGGCATTCATTTCATACCAAAAAATCTTTAAAATATTGTTAGAGTGTGGAACAATTTCTTAGTAATGAATGAACAGTCACTCATACCACATAATATAAAGTGTTTCTTCCATTAATGGGAGGTATTCTTTCACTTCCCACTGAAACAAAGGATAAAGGCGCAACATTAACCCACAATGGGAAATCTGAATTTTTACAATTATCTTTAATTATATTATAAATGATTTTAATTTTCAACCGTAGGCGCTATCATCAAATGTTTCGTAATCTCATGAAAAAAACAGTCCACCTCATTGGTGAACTGTATCTTATGGGTTATGGTGAAATTGTCACGCCCAACTTCGACTTACAGGACATGCTAATACAAACGCCCTAGACAAATGATTTCAGTTGGACGAGTAACCTTCATCCTATGACGTGGTATTCTATGCCGGCAATGGCGCTTGCGCTTTTGTATTTAATAAAGTAAGCTTATAAAGTCTTCTTTTGAAATTTTACCTAAGTAATGTGGCACTTCTACATCTTTTAGAGCTTCTTCAATGGCATTCTTCTCATGTCTGACGCCTGCTAATTTTTCTTCTAATTCTTTTACATCACCGATACCGAAGAAGTCCCCGTATATCGCGCAGTTGTTTATTACCCCTTTTTGTACATCAAGACGAACATCCACTAAACCTGCAGGGAATTTATGCGATTCTTGAACATTATATGATGGTGATTTCCCGTAATTCCATTCCCATTTTTGATATCTATTTATAGATATCTCATGAATGTTTTGCCAGTCTTCCTCTGTCAATTCATATTCTGGAACATCCTTTACGTCATCTACTTCGAAAATACTTTTAAGAATAGCTTCTTTAAATTCCTGCATGGTGATTTTCTCATCAAGAAATTCTGAAATATTAGCAACACGACTGCGGATTGACTTGATTCCCTTGGACTCAATTTTTTCTTTTTTCACTTTTAATGCATTAGTAACCTCTTCAAGCTGAGAATCAAGCATTAATGTTCCATGACTAAACATTCTTCCTTTTGTTGAGAACATGGCATTACCCGAAATTTTACGTCCTTCTACAGCCATATCATTTCGCCCTTGAACTTCAGCAGGAACTCCTAGATCATTTAAAACTTTAACAATAGGTTTTAAGAACTTAGCAAAGTTTTGGAAGCTCTCTCCATCATCTTTGGTGATGAAGCTAAAGTTTAGGTTTTGTTCATCATGATAAACGGCTCCACCACCAGAAAGACGACGAACAACTTTGATTCCTTTTTCATCCACATAATCCGTATTAATTTCTTCTATAGTATTTTGATTTCTACCGATAATGATGGATGGTTTGTTTATGTAGAACAATAGAAATGTATCCGTTTCACCGAAGTTTTCTAAAATATATTCCTCAATAGCCAAATTGACCATTGGATCGGTAATTCCTTTATTATCAATAAATTTCATATCTTATGCCTCCCAAATTATGTTCATTATTTATGTTTAATCCAACTAATTATAACATTTATTTGCGTAACTTTTTATCATTAGGCTTCCCACACTACTCCTTCTTTGGCTAACAAAACCTGACCATCAAACTGTTCCTTAGCTTCTGCAATTAGTTGCTCTTGGTTCCCATATTGAGGTAAATGTGATAATACAAGGCTTTTTACGGAAGCTTGTGCAGCAATTTTACCGGCTTCCACACTATTCATATGCCCGGCCTTTGATCCATCTTGTCCTGCATAGTAATTACAATCTGTTATAAGCAAGTCTGCATCTTTTGAAAAAGCCTCCCACTCCTCTTTATAACTCGTATCTGCTGTATAAACAATAACAGATTCCCCATCTGTTATACGGAAACCATAACAAGAAACAGGATGACTAGTTTTTAAAAATGAAATAGAAAAAGGTCCAATAATTAATGATTCACTTGGGTCATAGGCTATTCCCTTTGTATAACTATGGGCCAGGGATTGAAATCCGTTTACATCTTCTTTATGCCCATAAATTGGCAAAACCGCATCATTTCCAGTTACATAATAATGAATCAGTTTAGCATATTGTAAAACACCGATGTCTGCCACATGATCATGATGGTAATGGGATACAATAACAGCATCCAATTCGGACACTTGTTTGTATTTTTGTAGTTTTGATAATGAACCGCTGCCAACGTCTATTAATAGTGAAAAATCCCCCTTCTCCAGTAAATAGGATGAAGTTGCTCCATCCGTTGCAGGGAAGCCACCCCAATAACCGATAATTGTTAATTTCAAATAAATCACACCTTTTTTTCAAAAATGTTATACAACAGTATTGACAACCAAGAAACTGTTGCATATAATTGTATTATAACAAGAACAAGGAGGAAACATTCATGATCAACGTAATCGAATTTTTTAGAAACTTACCTAAGAAAAAATGTAGACAATGTGGTGGAGAAATCTTCGAAAAGGCTGATTGTTACGGAAACATCTGCGACGAATGTGATCATCCAGCACGATAAGTGATTTGAAAAGATTTCAATTAACTTGTTATACAACAAAACTCCATTCATTTTGATATGCCATGAAAAATTTACTCTTCATTCTCTTATTATAATACAGCTGTAGAACAGTTGTATTTTTTTGTGTCCAAATCCCCTTAGTGTTATTACACATATCGCCCCAAATTACGGGCTTACGTTAAACTTTCGTACTCGATCCACCTTTATTATCTCATTAAAAAACCAACTCCAAACATAATAATGCTTAAAGTTGGTTCATACTTTGCTTAATTTAGGAATTCTATTACATCCGCTGCTGCTTGTTCTCCTTTCGCAATACAATCTGGGATTCCAGCTCCGTCATAGGAACTACCCACTAAATAAAGACCTGGTAGCAAATCACCCACACTTTGTCGGACTGAATTCACCAGCTCTAAATGACCTACATTGTACTGTGGGCGAGAGTCTCTCCATCTTGTCACAAGAGAAAATTCGGGTTTCCCTTTTATTTTCATGATTTTCTTCAAATCTTTCAAAACAATTTCTGTAATTTCCTCATCAGAATAGTCAACAATGGATTGATCGCTCGGTTTCCCTACATAACTGCGTAATAACACCTTCCCTTTCGGTGTCGTTGTTGGCCATTTTTTATTCGTCCAAGTACATGCTGTAATCCGATATTTGTCACTATTTCTTGATACTTGAAAACCAGTCCCATCAATATCATTTTTGATAGCAGACTTGTCAAAGGCTAATACAACATTTGCTGAGGAAACTGCAGGTATGTCATATAGTTTTTTCATGAAATCATATTGACTAAGCATACGTGGAACAGCGTCGTGCTGTGTTGCTATAATAACAGCGTCTGCCTTTTCCACCATTCCATTGCTTAAAAGTACATGATATCCCTGTTCTTTTTTCTCAATATGATCCACCGCTGTATTTACAGAAAAAATATTCTTATCCATTTCTTCTACAAGACGATGAACAAGTGTTTCTAATCCATTTTCAAAAGAGAAGAACATACTTGTCTTATTTTTCATCTTCTTTTTATTAGATTTTGGCATGGTTTTTTGAAGCCCTTTCATCAAACTGCCATATTTCTGTTCTAAATGATAAAAATTTGGATAAGTTGCCATGAGGCTCATATCATCAATATCACCTGAATGGATACCAGACAATAGTGGAGAGATTTGACTATCAACAATCTCATTTCCAAAACGATGACGCATAAATGCACCTAACGACTGATCTTCCAATGGTTTACTCTTTGGTAAAAATAAATCACGTAATGCACATAACTTTCCTTTTGATGAAATGAGTCCAGATGATAATAAAGGGCCCACTTCTTTTGGAATTCCCATAAAGGTTCCCTTTGGCAATTTATGTAGTTTATTATTGGCTAAAATATAAGATTGACCTGTTGCATTACGAATGACCTTTTCTTCCAGTCCTAGTTCGTTTACTAGATTTACAGCAGCTGGCTTTCTTACTAATAATGAGTCCGGTCCTTTTTCAATTGTATAACCATCTTTTTTAATTGATTGAATCTTTCCACCTAAGCGGTCACTTGCCTCAACGAGTTTAATACGATATGGTAGATGCTTTTCCTTCATTGTCTTTTGTAAATAGTAGGCAGCGGACAATCCGGTAATTCCGCCACCTACGATAACGATATTTCTTTTATTCATTACGCTTCACTCTTTGTTACATTTAATACAACTTCGGCAAGTGTATTAATAAATTGTGGATGTGAATTAGGCATTTCAGGACGATAATACGGAACGCCTAACTCATCACATACTACCTTACATTCATAATCATTATCGTATAATACCTCTAAATGATCCGCTACGAATCCTACAGGTGCATATACAAATGAACGGTAGCCGTCCTCATATAAATCACGTGTTAAATCTTGTACATCTGGTCCAAGCCACGGATCAGGTGTATTTCCTTCACTTTGCCAACCTAAAGCATAATTAGTAACCCCGGATTCCCTTGAGACCATGTCAGCTGTTTCTTTTAATTGGTTAGGATATGGATCTCCATTTTGTAAAATTTTCTCTGGTAGGCTATGTGCAGAAACAATAAGAACAGCTTTTTCTCGTTCCTCATCTGACATACCTTCATAAACTTCTTTAATTCCATCAGCCCAGAATTTAATAAATCCAGGTTCGTTATACCAGCTCTGAACAGGTTTAATGGAAACCCCCTGTTTTTCACCCTCACTTACAGCACGATCATTATATGATTTCACACTAAATGTAGAATAATGCGGAGCTAGAACAATTGACACTGCGTCTTTAATTCCATCCTTCGCCATTTCTTGTACAGTATCTTCAATAAAAGGATGGATATGTTTTAATCCGATATATGCTTTATACTCGTACTCATCCTGACTAGAGTTCAATGCTTCCTCTAATGCTTTAGTTTGTTCCTCCGTAATTTTTGCTAACGGTGATGTACCACCAATTGCTTTATATCGATCTTTTAAATCCTGAAGTGCTTCTGGCTCAGGCTTTCTACCATGACGAATATGGGTATAATAAGGTTCAATATCCTCTTCTTTATATGGTGTACCATATGCCATTACTAATAATCCTAATTTCTTTTTACTCACTTTTTCATGCACCTCTTTGTAAAATATCTATCTGTTTGTATATTCATGAATAAAATTAGTTAATTCTTTTAATGTTGCTGGTTGCACTTCCGGTGTAACTCCATGACCAAGATTGAAGACATATTTCCCTCGTTCCATGCCCTCATCTAAAATGGCTTTGACACGATTTTCTATTGTTTCCCAGTTCGTTAATAAAATAGATGGATCAAGATTTCCTTGTACTACCTTTGTTACACCCATTTCATGTGCTTCCTTAATAGAGGTTCTCCAGTCAAGACCAATAACATCAACTGGTAAATCATTCCATTCAAGCAGTAGATGTCTTGCACCGACACCGAAAATAATTAATGGAACCTGTAAATGACGGAGTTCAGAAAATATTCTTGTCATGACAGGCTTAATAAATACACGATAATCCGGAGCATCCAGAGCGCCTACCCATGAATCAAATATTTGAATAGCTCTAGCGCCTGCCTCAACCTGAGCCTCTACATAGGTAATAATCATATCTGCTAACTTATCCATTAAAAGAAACCAAGTTTCAGGTTCACGATACATTAATGCTTTGGTTTTACCGTAATTTTTAGATGGCCCACCCTCAATCATGTAGCTAGCAAGTGTGAATGGCGCACCACTAAAACCAATTAACGGAACTTCAAGTTGTTCTTCCGTTAAAAGACGAATCGTATCCAACACGTAAGGAACATCTGCTTTAGGGTTGATTTCTCCTAAGTTTTCCACATCTTGAAAGTTTCTAATTGGATTATGAATGACTGGACCAATACCAGATTTAATTTCCACATCAATTCCAAGTGCAGGTAGTGGACTCATAATATCCTTATATAAAATAGCCGCATCTGTACCATAATTTTCAACCGGCAGCCTTGTAACATAGGCACAAAGTTCCGGCTGATGTGTAATTTCAAATAAAGAATATTTTTCTTTAAGTTTACGGTATTCCGGCTGGGACCTTCCAGCTTGGCGCATAAACCACGCCGGAATATAATCTGTTTCTTCACCATTGTAGGCTCTAATAATTGTTTCATTCAGTTTTTTAGACATATTTTCCATCCTTTGGTTAGTAATACTATCACTACTATAAGGTTAACAAATTAAAAAGTGTAGTAATAATCAATTTTTGTCATGAAATTGACTAATTTCATGATATAAAAGCGATACCGGTAAACATCATACAAGCAATCGACTATTTTTCTAGTTTTCTGCTCTATCATGACAAAAATTCCCTCAACACTCTCCATATTGCCAGGGAAATAATGACTATCCTAACACTGGCTGACACCAATGAATCCAACGATACGATACCCGCCACATCATAATTGAAATGAACCATTCCCGCAACCGTTTGAATTACTAATTTAATTTATCGAATTCTGTACTTTATATTTTATATAGTAAAGACCCACTTTCTCTGCAGTTCTACTCTTTTTTATTTACCAATAAACTAGATTACAGTGATTATTATACGACATTTTTTGACAACAGAAAAGGAAAATAAATTTTATATAATAATTATTATAATTTGGTATAATTTAAGTATGCAAATTCATGTTTTTTTCATTACTACTCATTTCTTTTTAGATTTTAGGGTATTATAATAACAGGAAAGGTTTAGGGAGGTTGATTTGATGCATGCCCATATGACAAATGGAACACTAGACTTCCTGAAAAAGCTAACAGAATCTCATCCTCAGATGACATTCTACTTCATGACAGGTAGTGGTGGTGCGCTAGCCTATTACGAAGACAGGAATAAAAAAAGTATTTTTAGTTCCGGAAGATCATATGAAGTTCTTAAAGAGGCAGGAGACCTAATCCAAGAGGGCTATGTTATTATGAGCACCATTCCTATTACAGAAGAAAATCAAGCAGCCTATGAGGATCGAATAAAAAGTAATCTCCAACAGGTATTACCAGGTTCGAATGCATTTCGCTTTCTTCGTCCTACAAAAGGAAATAAATATGTTGTACTGATTCATTGGAATACTGTTTCCGCTTATGAAATATGGAAAAGGTCTGACAACTATGATAAAACCTTGCAAATTCTTGCAAGCAAGAAATCTGCATACCATGGAGATATTCCTTTTACCACCTCATATCATATGCATAAGGATGAAGCAGAAAAGTCAAGTTAACTAGAATAGTTTCCAGTTAACTTGACTTTCTTAATTTAAAACATATTCATCAAAGAATGCTTGAAACTCTTCTTCTGATCTTTGTCCAACAATCCGACCGACTTCTTCCCCATTTTCAAAGTGAACCAAAGTAGGTGTTGATTGTATTTGATAAGGTATACCTTCTTCGCCAAATTCTAATAGATTGTATTTCTTCATATCTATCCCATTCTCTTCCGCCAATGGTACGAGATATGGTGTCGTGTTTTGACAATAGACACATGTTGGACTATAGAAATACACGGTAACATCTTCCCCATTTTCTAATCGTTCGCTTAGTTCATCTGGCAAGATTTGATTTTTATAATTCGGATCATCCAATTGATCAATGGTAGCCTGTTCCAAATCAGTTGTTCCATATGGATTATCCGCACCTTTTAATGCCTGATTATTTTGATATTGTACAACAAAAAATAGCGCAATCACTAATACAGCAATAACTCCAACAATTGCGAGCATTTTCTTACCCATTATTGACTCCTCCTTTTTCCTTAGCTAGTTCCTTTAATAGAGCTAGATGCAATACAAATATTATTATAAATGCCATTAATGCCAAAAATGGTATGGTAATAAAACCAAAATAATTTACATAAACAACGTTACACGGTACTCCACCTGTACAGGAACCTCCTATCTCCTGAAGTGCAGGGACTTTCTGAATTAGATAATGGTAGGCCGAAACTAACATACCGATTCCGCTCAATATAATCCCAGGAAGTGCCATATTTATTTCTTTCTTTATGGCTGCTATACCATAAATAACTACAAGCGGATACATAAGGATACGCTGATACCAACATAGCTCACAAGGAAGATACCCCATAATTTCAGAATAGAACAAACTACCTGTCATTGCAACAAATGCCTGAATCCATATTAGCAGTAATAGGTTTTCAGCCCGTTTGGTTAATTTCACCACTACGTTATTTCCTCTCTATTGGAATTCTTTACCTCCATGTTATAACGTGTATTATACACGACAAAATTTACAATTTACAATAAGATTACTAAAAATAACGATGACAAATTTACGAATTATTTTTATCAACGCTCCATTGGGTAAGTTTTTCATAAAGATAGATCAAGCCAATTAAACATATAAATCCAAGGGTGAATCCTGCAAAAACATCGGTCAAATAATGAACATTAATAATATACCTACTTATACCAATTAAAAAAACAATGAAAGAAAAAATAAATTGTATGGCCAAAGAGATTCCTCTTGACTTTATTTTTCTCGCTAAAAAGTAGGCAAATAATCCATAGCAAACCATTGATATCATTGCATGTCCTGATGGAAAGCTATTCCCTATGGCATTTGCTTGTTCTAGAATAGTTGGTCTTTCACGTTGAATCAAATCTTTTATCCATTTATTTAATTCATAAGTTAATAAGGTTCCTCCTGAAAATAATACTGGTAAAAGAAGATTTTTATAAAGAACCCCTAGAGTAATAGCCATCACAATGACGATGGGAACAAGAAAGTGTCTAGAACCAAGATTCGTAATCATCAAAAAGATCGTATAGAAATTTGTATGACCTAAACTTTCTGCTAAATTTCTTGTCCATTGATCAATAAATGGAACATATCCATTGATAATTTGTATTATCCAAATACCTATAGTAAATAATACCACTACAAAAAAAGACCATAGTACATTTCGCAAAATGAAAGTCTCCCTTGTCCTAAATTCCTTAGATGTAGTATACCAAAATTTACTCCATATCATTATCATTCACTCTCAAAACGAAGTATTTTTTCATTATTATTGGAACTTCTGCCGTGAAAAAAGTAACAAACGATACATAAAGAGCTATGAAAAAATACGATTATCGTAGTATATCTCCGTAAAGTTATTCGATAAATGATATAATTATGAAAAATGTCTTAAAGGTGGGGATTTAGCTTGCTTAAACAAGTACATAAAGAAATTGAAGAATTATTTCCAGAAATGGTAGAAATTCGGAGATACCTTCATCAGTATCCAGAACTGTCCTTCCAAGAAACAAATACAGCGAAATATATTGCTAACTTCTATAAAGAATTAGGTATTCCCTATCGAACCAATGTCGGTGGAAATGGAGTTATCGCGACACTAAAAGGGGGTAAACCTGGTAAAACGATTGCCCTTAGAGCTGATTTTGATGGATTACCAATTCAAGATGAGAAGGATGTTGAATATAAATCAAAAGTGGATGGTGTCATGCATGCATGTGGTCACGATGGTCATACAGCAACTCTATTAATACTTGCTAAAGTAATGAAAAAGTATCAAGATGAGCTCCCTGGAACCATTGAATTCCTGCATCAGCATGCAGAGGAATATGCGCCAGGTGGAGCGAAACCAATTATAGAATCAGGTGCGATTAATCACGTGGACGCAGTATTTGGTACACATCTTTGGTCAACTACCCCTTTAGGAAAATTACAAATATCAAATGACGTTATTA
The DNA here is from genome assembly GCF_900176885.1 of Oceanobacillus senegalensis. Taxonomy (GTDB): domain Bacteria; phylum Bacillota; class Bacilli; order Bacillales; family Amphibacillaceae; genus Oceanobacillus; species Oceanobacillus senegalensis. The sequence goes on from NZ_LT839648.1 coordinate 2,242,812, forward strand.
TGGCCGGTGCAGATCGATTTGAAATCATTATTAAAGGAAAGGGTGGTCATGGTGCATACCCACATGAAACAAAAGATGCGATTGTTATTGCTTCCCAGTTAGTCACGGATTTCCAACAAATAATAAGTAGAAGAATCGATCCATTGGAATCAGGAGTAATCACAGTTGGCTCGTTTCACGCAGGTGATGCCTTTAATGTGATAGCAGATTCTGCGAAAATCGTAGGAACAGTTAGACATTTTAATTTAGGTATACAAGAGAAAATTATAAGGGAAATAGAAAGAATTACTAATGGGGTTTGTATAGCTAGTGATGCCGCCTATGAATTTGATTATTTTAAAGGTTATCCTCCATTAGTTAATCACGAAAAAGAGGCTAAACTGGTTGTTGAAGCAAGTCAATCCATTGAGGAAATACATACGGTGGATAAGAATGTCAAACCATTTATGGCCGGTGAAGATTTTGCATATTACACAATGAAAAAACCAGGCGCATTTTTCTTTACCGGGGCACAAAAACAGGCGAATCCATACCCACATCACCATCCTAAATTTGATTTTGATGAGCGAGCAATGCCTATTGCAGCTAAAACACTTATTGGTGCGTACTTTGTATATCAAAATACAAGGGAAAGCTGCTCTCAAGAAAATGAGATGATGCGTAAATAATGCTATGGAAATACACTACGTATTATAAACAAAAAACGAAAAGTAGCCTAAAAAGAAGGGGAAGTCTCCCCTCTTTTTTTAGGCAAGTTTTGCTTTAACATAACCATGGATAAAGACTACACTAAATAAGATTCCTCCTACTAATGCAAGTATAAATCCTAAGTATTCTTGAGTAAGCACAAATAGTAATGCAAAAATTGCGGTTTGAAAAAAGCTTAACTGATATAGGATTTTTATCATGGATTGTTTTCTATCTCTTTGTTCAATCGGATAGAGGTCCAACCACATATTGGTACGATGATGATGGTATAATGCCATCATTTGAAACACACTTAAATAGATAAACAAGATGCTAAATACTACCTTTATCCACATGTTTGGAACCAAATAGATAAAAAGCCCACCCATGACTATTAATCGAAAATACATACCAATGTATTCCCCGCTACGAACAAAGGTAATACGATATAAATAATCGTAACTGTACTTTTTCTGATGAGGAATTCCTCTAGTAACCAAATTGACTAGCCATTGCCGTTTTTTTACACGAGCTTTTAAGTGGGGTACGTCTGCAAACATGTTAGCAAAACGATAAAAAGCTTGTAATCGATGTTGATCCTTTTCAATAAGAAGATCCCAATTAACTCCCACATATTTTTTGGAAACGGAATAATCGTAAAAGAAAATGAACACAAATAATAACGCGATAATTCCAGCAAACAGCACATCTCCTCTTACTAAGAAATAAAAAAAGGCAATGTTTAATAAAGAACGAGCAAGAATATCCATTTTTCGACTTTTTTTATCTCTAACCTTAAGCATCCACCAATTTGCAATAAGATTCCCTAATTTTAGAATGAGTAATAAGAGAAGTGTCAGTAAATATGTACTTCCAGACCTTTCCTCATACATAGAAAAATATAATGGACCTAATGCTGCTGCAAGTAAAAAAATTAAATATAGCTGTATAACAAAACTATAAGTAATGGAATGACGGAAATAAGCACCCATACGATCTTCTGCTACGATGATAAAAACGAGGTCTGGTTCCTTTAATAGAGTTCTTACAGGACTGTAACTAGCTACTAAACCGAACAAAAGACCAATAATAATAGCAGTCGGGAAGTGATCAGGCAATTGTTTTAACCATTGCTGGTAATACACTGCCAATGTGGATATTAAAAAGAAAATCACAATAAGCATGTGTCCATTTAAGATATAACGCAAATACCTCCCTAATTCTTTCATATGGGCAGATAAGCGTTGCTTATAAAAGGAATGAGAATCAAACATGGCTATCTTCCTTTGTTAGCTGTACATATAAATCATCTAATGTAGCATTAGACATATTAAAGGACTCGCGTAATTCGTCCAATGTCCCCATTACTCGTATTGTTCCTTCATGTAAAATCACAAAACGATCACAGTAGCGCTCAGCTGTTGCTAAAATGTGGGTGGACATTAAAACGCCAGAACCATTATTTTTCATTTCATTCATTAACTGCAAATATGATTGAATACCTAAAGGATCTAGTCCAACAAAAGGCTCGTCCACAATATATAAAGGTGGTTCAATTAAAAATGCACACATGATCATTACTTTTTGACGCATTCCTTTAGAAAAATGGACAGGAAACCAATTTAATTTTTTCTCTAAACGAAACTCTTTTAATAGTGGTGGAAGTCTTTTTTCAAAAACGTTTTCATCTATTCCATAAGCCATTGCAGTCAATCGTAAATGCTCATAAAGTGTGAGTTCATCATAGAGTATCGGCATTTCAGGGATATAGGCCATTTGATTGCGATAGGTTGTCGGATTTTCTTTAAATGTTTTTCCATTCACTTTAATCGTACCTTTTTTTGGTTGCATCAAACCTATAACATGCTTGATGGTTGTACTCTTCCCCGCCCCGTTTAAACCTATTAACCCAACAATTTCTTTGGGCCGAACGTCAAAAGAAATACCATGTAACACATTTTTATGAGTATATCCTCCATAAAGATTATCTATATGTAGCAATGAATCCAAGTCTATTCCTCCTCTACACTACCTTTGATTTTATCATTTTTACCTATCATTTCCAAAATAAACTGTCAGTCAAATATCGACAACTAGTAAATCATTTGCGTAACAGTATGTAGGCACCAATTCCGTAAAATATGGTATAAGAACCTAAAATACAGTTCATAATAGGTAGTGAAGAAACGGGGTGCAACAAACACTCTAGCGTGTGAATCACAAATGAGGTGTTAGTGATCGAGTTACTAATGTAATTTCGTGTTATTAATTAAACACAAATGAGGTGTTAGTGAACGATAACTAATCTAACGTTTTGTGAACCAATACCACACAAATGAGGTGTTCGTGTTGGCGTTCTAATGACTGAAAACCCTTTTGCCAGAACCCATCTCATCCCTGAGATGCTGACAAAAAGGTTTTTGTAAACAGAAGTTAAATTCAATTTAACGTAGTTTACGGTCCCCACTCATTAGTCTTACCACCTCGTTTCTTCATATGGAATAGACCCTTTCGCTTGGGAGGCGAATAGGGTTTATTCTTTTTTCTACATCATCCTTCCTTTTACTTAAAAATTATTGTATATGAACGTAATATCCGGTCCATAATACGTAGTGAAGAAACGGGGTGCAACAAACACTCTAACGTGTGAATCACAAATGAGGTGTTAGTGATCGAGTTACTAATGTAATTTCGTGTTATTAATTAAACACAAATGAGGTGTTAGTGAACGATAACTAATCTTATGTTTTGTGAACCAATACCACACAAATGAGGTGTTCGTGTTGGCGTTCTAATGACTGAAAACCCTTTTGCCAGAACCCATCTCACCCCTGAGATGCTGACAAAAAGGTTTTTGTAAACAAAAGTTAAATTCGATTTAACGTAAGTTTACAGGTCCCCGATCATTAGTTTTACCGACCTCGTTTCTTCATACAGAATAGACCCATTCGCTCGGAAGGCGGATAGGGTCTATTCTTCTGTTACAACAAATATTAAACTAATTACTTTACTTTCGGCCCTTAACCTATATAGAATAATGTTAATCAGACAAAGGAGTGTGTTAATTTATGGGTCATGAAGATTGCATTTTTTGTAAAATTATCAATGGTGACCTTCCTTCAGCAAAAGTTTACGAAGATGATTACGTGTATGCATTTTTGGATATTTCCCAGGTTACAAAGGGACATACACTAGTTATTCCAAAAACGCATACTAAAAACATCTTTGAAACACCAGCAGAAGTTTCAAAGGAGCTATTTGAACGAATTCCTAAAGTTGCTAACGCCATTAAAGAGGCCTATAACCCCCTCGGTATGAACTTATTGAATAATAACGGGGCAGACGCTGAACAATCCGTATTCCACTTACATATTCACTTAATTCCACGTTACGGTGAAGGTGATGGATATTCGCCAAATTGGACGACTCATACAGATGATTATACACCTGATAAACTACAAGAGATTGCTGCCGAGATTAATCAAAACATTAAATAATGTGTCATAACGGGGGAGTCTCCAATCTATTCAGCATATCAGAAATCAGAAGAGACTGAAATTTAAAATTAGGACTTTTTATTCAATGAAAATTCTGTTATAATATCAGTACATTCCGCAGCTGACAAATAGTGTACAGTTGGGAATAAATAGAAAAGAAAAGCAGAGACGAGGAGAGTTAAAAATGAATATTCGTATTTTAATTACGTTGTCCTTATTTGTAGGAATCGGTACCGTATTGCATGCGGTTGTACCAGGTTTTGTATTTGGAGTAAAACCAGATATGCTATTATCCATGATGTTTCTAGGTATTTTCTTATTTCCAAAAGCAAAATATGTTTTACTACTTGCACTAGTATCCGGAATAATATCAGCACTAACTACTCAAGCACCTGGAGGACAAATTGCTAACTTGATTGACAAATCCATTACTGCATTTGTTATTCTAGCATTGTTCTTACTCTTACAAAATAAAGTGAAGAATACGATTAATGCACCAGCACTAACTTTTATAGGGACACTAATTAGCGGATCTATTTTTGCAACGGTTGTAGCATTAATCGCTGGATTAGGCGAAGGTGGATTTATCGTGTTGTTTACAACGGCCATCTTACCAGCAGCACTAGTTAATACAGTCATTATGGTAGTTGTTTTTCCAATCGTTCAATCCATTATGAAACGAACAAAATTTGCTACAGCTATATAGGATTCAATTTATAGAAAAAAGATCCTCTGGCATAACCTGTCAGAGGTTTTTTACGCTAGACATATCAATAGTTTTTAACGTGTATACTCCTATACTTATTTACACACGATTGCTAGTAGTAAGGTGGAAGGAAATGGTATAATAAAATAGTTAGGAAAGGAGCGAATATACATGTCTAGAGCAAAATCACTTGTATTTGGGCTTATTGTTGGTGGAGCTGTCAGTGCTTCTGTTGCATTATTAACTACACCATCATCAGGGAGAGAGTTACGCAATCGAGTAAAAGATCAAAGTGTTGATTTACGAGAACTGTTTTATCATTTAAAAGAAGATGGATTACGTCTTAAAAATCAACTTACTGAAACCTCTAAGGAAAGTGCAGTCCTTATTAAAGATTTGACACAAGATATTAAACAGTCTGTTGAGGATTGGAAACAAACCGTTGAACCTCATCAAGAAAACATCCACACCTATCTCGAGCAAATTGAAAGCAGTTTAAAAGATTTAGAAGAAAAAGTTAAAAAACAAAATCAAGAAACAACTTAAGACAAAAGCTTTCTCATAACGAGAAAGCTTTTTGTATTCATAACTATTATTTTTTTCGATGCTCTCTCCATTTGTAATAATTTCAAATGCGACAGCAACACCTACCTAATGTTTTAACTTTTGCAGTTTCCCAAGACAAAAAAAGCTGATATAAAACATATCAGCTTTTATTAAAGTTCTATTTTATTATTTGATACCTTCTGTCCATTCAGCAACTTTATCTGGATTTGCTTCCACCCAGTCAGCAGCTGCATCAGCTGGATCCGCACCGTCTTGGATAGCTACCATTACTTCTTCCATATCAGCTGTTTCCCAATAGAAATTATCCAATACTTGGTATGCTTCTGGAGCATCTTCTTCTAATCCTTCACGAACCATTGTTTTAATCACTTCTGCTTCACCATACGTTCCTTTAGGATCTTCTAAATATTTAAGGTCATACTTACCAAATTTCCAGTGAGGAGACCAACCAGTTACAACAATTTCCTCTTCATTCTCATAAGCTTGACCTAAGGCTGTTGCCATCGCACCACTTGAAGAAGTTTTTAATTCCCAATCAGCTAAGTTTTCATATTCTTCTAAAGCTCGTTCAGTAGCAGCAACAACACCTGCACCAGGCTCAATACCTGTGATCGTTTGATCTGCTTCGTCCGTCAAATCAGCAATGGAATCTACATCCATGTATGATGGAACAACCATTCCAATTTTAGCACCTTCTAGGTTCGGTCCAAGATCAACCATTTGATCACCATATTCCTCGTATTGAGCAGCGTGTGTTCCTGGCATCCATGCAGCTACCATACCATCTACTTCCCCACTAGCTACTGCTTCCCACATAACCGCATTATCAAGTGGAGTTAATTCAACATCATAACCTAAGTCTTCCAGTACTTTTCCAATAACATTAGTCGATGCGATTTCTGTATCCCATTCTACATAAGTTAGTTCAAGTTCTTGACCGTCAATGGATGCTGATTCCTCTGTACCTTCCTCAGAACCTGTATCCGTTTCTTCTTCGGCAGCTCCACAGCCTGCTGCAAATAATGATAATGAAAGTCCGGCAGCAATACCAAGACGTTTCCAACCTAATTTAGCCATAACTAAATAACTCCCCTTCTTAAAATATTTCTTTTTATATGAGAACTTTTCCTAAAGAAAAGATACCATCACATTTAGTCTTCCTTCTTCTTATTCATATTTTGTGTAATACGGTCAATTATAATTGCTAATATAACAATACCAAGTCCTGCTACAAAACCTGTACCAACCTGTGCACGTTGTAATGAGGATAGTACTTCCCTACCTAGACCAGGTGCCCCAATCATGGATGCTATAACAACCATCGATAGTGCTAACATGACCGTCTGGTTTATACCTGCCATAATGGTTGATTTGGCCATCGGTAATTCAACTTTAAATAATTTTTGAGTTCCGGTACTACCGAAAGCATCTGCCGCTTCAACTAATTCTTCGGATACTTGTCGTATACCTAGGTTTGTAAAGCGGACTGTAGGTGGTGTTGCAAAGATTAACGAAGCAAACACACCTGGTACCATACCAATACCGAAAAACGCAACTGCCGGGATTAAATAAACGAATGCTGGCATCGTCTGCATAAAGTCCAATATCGGAGTAATGATTGCATTTGCAATTTTACTTTTCGACATTAATATACCAATCGGTACACCAATAATTACACATAATATACTTGCAAGTAACACTAACGTAACAGTGTTCATTAAGTCTTCCCAATGTCCTTGATTATAAATTAACCAAAGGCCGACAATAGAAAATGCAGGAAGTCCAAATCTTTTGCCTGAAACAAAGAAGGCAATTAGCGCGACAGCAATGATAAATATAACTGGAGGTATATTTATCAATACCTCTTCCGCAACAAATTCCATAAAATTGCCAAAATGGGTATTTATCGGATCAAATAGGAATGAAAAAATATCTGTTATTTTATCTGTAAACCACTCTGTCCCTTCAGCTATCGGGATCTCAGGAACAAAGTCTAATACGGTATTAAGCATTTTCTATGTTCACCTCACTCTCACCAGCAAGTGCTGCAATTACGGAGCCACGAACAATGATACCTACTAATTTTCCATCTTCTACAACCGTTACTGGTACTGATGAGTCATAAATAATGGTGAAAATATCATTCAATGCCGTATCTTTCTCGACAATTGGCATGTCTTTCTGAATAATATCATCTAGATTTTTAATTTCCTTTTTATGTGCCTCTGAAGCATCTTCAGCGGTGATATATCCTTTTAGGTTTCTTTTGCTATCGATAACGAAAATACTAGAAAGTCCTTCTTCACGCATGCGCTCTAATGCTACACGTGGTCCATGTTTTTCAATATTAATTGTTTCTGGACGTTTCATAATATGCTGAGCTGTTAATACTTTGGAGACATCAACATCCTCCACAAATTTCTCAACATAATCATTTGCTGGGTTGACCAATATTTCCTCCGGTGTACCAATTTGAACAATGGATCCATCTTTCATTAAGGCAATTCGATCCCCTAAACGTAATGCTTCATCTAAATCGTGGGTAATAAATAAAATTGTTTTTTGCATAGATGTTTGTAAATCCATTAATTCATCCTGCATTTCTTTTCGAATTAATGGGTCAAGGGCAGAAAAGGCTTCATCCATTAGTAAAACCTTTGGATCATTAGCAAGTGCTCGCGCAAGTCCCACTCGTTGCTGCATCCCACCTGATAGCTGTCCTGGTAATTGATGGATATAACCACCTAGTCCTACTAATTCAAGAGCTTCTTTAGCCTTTTTTTGACGTTCCTCTTTTGGAACATTTTGTACTTCTAGACCGTATTCTGCATTTTCTAGAATTGTTCGATGTGGAAACAAACCAAATTTCTGAAACACCATACTTAATTTTTCTCGTCGAACATTTCTCAAAGCAGATTTATCCATTTTAGATAAATCTTCTCCGTCTATTAAGATTGTGCCTGAAGTTGGCTCGATTAACCTATTAATTAACCGAACTAATGTAGATTTACCACTTCCTGATAAACCCATTATAACGAAAATTTCACCGGGTTCCACGGAGAATGAGGCTTGATTTACCCCTACCGTACTACCAGTTTCCTTTAATATTTCTTCTTTAGACTTTCCTTCATCTAAACGTTTTAAAGCTTGCTTTACATTTTTACCAAATACCTTAGTTAGTTTTTCTACTTCAATAATTGGCACATCTTTCACCTCTTTCCTTACAATTTAGATTGAACTTTCACAAATAAAATATGACTTACATGTTTTACCAAAGTTAAAGATGATCACCAAAAACAATTTCGAAACAGTAATTCGCTACTTTAATACTATATACCTAATTGTTCATTTTACACAAACATTAAATACCGTTATTTAAGTATATATTTTACGTACAGTTTAAACTGTACGTAAAATACGACATTTTTCCTTTAAATTCCTTAAAAATACTTAAAAATACTATGCAATGATACATTTTTCAATATCTGCTAATTGTTGTAGGGTTAATAGAGAGGGGAATGGTTGAATTTATGAGTATAACAGAAAATGAAAAAATCATGCAAAATATCATGATTGAATTCACGAAGACAGTGGAAATGTTCGGATTAAATCCGATGGAATCACGTTTATTTTCTTATTTATATCTTTCCGGGAATGCACTTACACTAGATGACATGGGGGAAGCTTTAGGAAAAAGTAAAACATCTATGAGTACAAATATTCGTAGTCTACTAGATTTAAATTTAGTTACACGCGTCTGGAAAAAAGGTGTACGAAAGGACTTATATAAAGCGAACTCACCTCTATATAAAAGCTTCATGGATTTTTATCTGAAAAAGTGGAAGGACGCTATGATTTATCAAAAAAGGTCACTTGAGGACATTCAACATCAGTTAGATGAGGGACCAATACAGCATTATCCATCAACCGAACTGCTACATACGGCAGAAAGGTTGAGGGAGATCATTGATTTCCATAAGGAATTGGAGGCATTATTTCAGCGCATTAATAAGGAATAGGGTTACTTTCTCCGATATTTGGACCAATCATTAATGATTCTGGTAAACTCAGACATTAAAGAAGGATAATATCCTTCTTTTTTTAATGCCAAGATTGTCTCATCGGGGTCTAACTTTTCATTAAGCATTCCTGCAAATTGAATAAGTAATGAAGTAAAATCAATAAGGCCTTCTTCTTTTTGTTGCTTATATGTTAAATTAAGGTCACTAAGAAATTCCATTAATTCTTCGTATTCTTCTTCTGTCATATTTTTTTCAATGATCATCTTAATAAATGGATACTGATCGATGTCTATAATTTTAGAAATTAATCGGATATGAAATGAAGAAGAATGATCCATCCTTATATTCTTCAACGCTAAAGACCCCCATTATTCTCTTTAATGTCCTGATATTTATGCTAAAAGTATGTATTCAAAAACCTCTTTAATTAAATCTTCTTCATGAATATATAAAATTCCTGCATGTCCATATTTCCCTACCGTACATAATTACATATTCCCTACTCATCCCCACCAAAAAGGGTTGGTTTTTCCTCCATTTTTGATGTGAGGGTATTACTGCCCCTTAACCTTTGATATAAATAAAATGTAAATCATATTTCACAATAAATAAATGAAAAACCTATTGATTTTTTATCCAAAACGTACTATTATTTCTGAAGTGTTATGGAGACGTGTAAACTATAAAAGCATGGGAGTGAATAAGCATGAACTGCTGGAAAACAATAAAACTAAGAAAAGAAATTGGATTGAATCGTATTATTCTCACATCTTTTTTTCTAAGCATACTAACTTTCATTATATTTTACGTTCCTTTTTCCATATATCATGGTCCCAATCGTTCCCATGAAGCAGGGTTTATACCATTTGTAATTTCCCTTTGCTTTTTACCGACGATACATTCCTTTATCCATATTTTACCATTAATCATGATGAAAAAAAGAGTTAAAATAAACTATAAACTAAAAATGAAATATGTACCTATTTTCACTTATTATACAAAATCGCATATGAATAAAAATATTCTCATTATTGTTCTTTTATCACCAACGGTATTCATAACAATGCCTGGGATGATAACTACTTATTTATATGCGGAATATTATCTGTATTCATTACTATTTACTTGTATTCATGTCGGTGTATCGTATATTGATTTTTGGTATCTAGTTCAAATTAAACGTGCACCTAAAAAGGCATTTATCCAAAATGCTAATGATGGATTAGATATTCTACTAAAAGCAAACTAACGAATCTGGACAGATCCCAGATTCGTTTTTTTATTTTGACTTGCTCCTGAAAGTTTGTTGCTAGACAAAATAAATAGTATATACAGTCGTTTATTTAATCAGGTTTTATGTAAATAATGCTTCGAAAACTAAAGAATCAGCATAAAAGCTATTTATTTTGTCAAAGCTTTCTCATTATAAATGTGGCATAATTAAGTGAATTTCACGGTAATTCTGGCTCTCACTATTATTTAGGTATACAAATGTGTTATATTTATCTTTGTAAAAAGAAGTTTGTACAGATTAGGAGTGTTTTTAAATGAAAAAATTTGCTGCTGCCCTAGCTTTATCTGCTAGTGTATTAACATTAACAGCTTGTAATTCAGAACCAGAAGTAGTGGTTGAAACTAGCGCTGGGGACGTTACAAAAGAGGAATTTTACGAAGAACTCAAAAACCGATACGGTGAAGGTGTCCTTCAAGAATTGGTAACCGTTAAGGTATTAGAAGATAAATACGAGGTAACTGAAGAAGATATTGATAAGGAAATTGAAAATATGAAGGAAATGTATGGTGATTCCTTTGATATGCTTGTTCAACAACAATTTGGTGGTGAAGAAGCACTTCGTAACATAATCAACATTTCTTTACTGCAGGAACAAGCAGCTTCTGAGGATATTGAGATTTCAGAAGAAGAAATCAAGGAACGTTATGAACGTCAAAAAGTTGAGATTGATGCACAGCATATTTTAGTAAAAGATGAAGAAACAGCCAAAGAAGTAAAACAAAAATTAGATGAAGGGGAAGACTTTGCAGATTTAGCTGCCGAATACTCAACAGATGGATCTGCACAAAACGGCGGTAATTTAGGTTATTTCTCTGCTGGCCAAATGGTACCTGCATTTGAAGATGCTGCTTATAGCATGGAACCTGGTGAAATTAGTGATCCGGTTGAATCAGAATTTGGATATCACATTATTAAGGTAAATGATGTGCGTGATGTTGAAAAAGAAATTGGCGAATACGAGGATGTAAAAGAGGATATTCGTCGTCAGCTTGTATCAGAAAAGGTTGACCAAGCTGCTTTACAAGAGAAAGTCAACACTATGATTCAAGATGCTGATGTGAACGTAAAAATAGATGAATTCAAGGATTTATTTAAAGAACAAGAACAAAAACAAGGTCAAAAGCAAGAGCAAGATCAAGAGCAAAATGAAAAATAGATTATATATAAAACGAGGTTGCCAATTAGACAACCTCGTTTTATTTTATGAAGATTGTTCTCTTCTTTTTTCTCTTTCTTCTTTTTCCTTTTGCATACGATCAATAAAAACCTTTCCTTCCCGCTCTGCATATTGTTGCTCTAATCTTTTCTCTGCAACCATTGCCCGAAATGACATATAGCCACTAAAGAAAATAAGTAAAATAACAGCCACAACCCACCATGGTACACCAGCTATCATGACTTAGCCTCCCTTGTCCACTACTATCTATCCAAATATATATGAGCATTGGACAAGAAATATTACTCCATAATATCGCTTTACCATCAAAACATAAGTAATCAGACTTAAATTAAGATACAATGTTCATAAAGAAAGATTCTACATAGAAAAATTGGCGAAAGCTAAGTTTTTCATATATATTACGGCAGGTTAAAACTTTAATCCAATGCCAATTCTTTCCTATTGGAGTGATTATATGACAAATACACAGTTCTATTTTTATAAGCAAGTACCAATAACCTATAACCTTTCCGAGGACGAAAGAGAAAAAATTTTACAACAGTTCCCTGTACCAGAACTTCCACAAGGAGATGAACAATTTAACTTAGAAAATGAAACACAAGGCAATCGAATACATGTACGTCTCCTTGTTAATGATTATCAGGTACAACTCACTAAAACAAACAAACAATTTTTGAAAATACGTTTTAGTAATAATGCAGGAATTATTAATGCTAAAGTCTGGGATAATCAAGGTGCAGTAGATCGACTTCTACCGGAATTAGAAAAGCATACTGTTTTTGATGTTTCTGGCAGAGTGGATGAATTTAATGGATTTAAGTCATTAACTGTAGATCAGCTAATCCCTTGTGAAGAAGATATCAATCCATTTTCTCTCTTGCCATATACCAAGCAGGATTTAGAATGGATTACCATTGAACTTTTTTCTTACCTATCTGAACTAGAGCAGCCATATCGTGACATCAGTTTTAGTGCCATGACTCGTTTTTGGAATCAATTCCGAATCCGTCCAGCAGCTATGGGATATCATCACAATTATCTAGGTGGATTATTAAAACATACTGTTGGGTTAATGCGTTTTGCAAGATATGTACTTAAATTTCAGGAAGATCCTTTTAAAGCTACCATGAAACTAATTCATATTGTAGAAAAAGCACACAAAAATGAATTGTGGGCACAAATTCAAAATGATGAAAACTCACAACCACTTGTTTGGAAAGACACAATCGATCATCTATATAAAATGTTTTATGGAATGATGCAGTACAAGGATACTACGCCTAACTATGATTTAATCATGACTAGTATTCTATTTCACGATATTGGTAAAATACTAGAATATGATCATGCAGGGAAAACTTTTGAAGCTTTTCAATTTCTATTCCCAACTGCGACAGAACTAAATTTCGAACACCGAAAACAAGCAGGAATTACAATGGATGAACTCGGCGTTATGGTCGGCCATATTCCATATGGTGTCTTATTCCTCACTAAAGTCATTGAAGCTGAAAATATTCAACTATCCTTGGAAATCATTCATCTAATGTCTCATTGTATTTTATGTCATCATGGTTTACCAGAATGGGGTTCTGCCGTTAGGTCTCCACAAACGATTGAAGGTTATATTATTCATATTGTGGACTACTTGGATAGTAGATACGAAAACACAGAAAGAATAAAATGATAAAAAAACTGGAAGGATGATCTTCCAGTTTTTTTATCCATATTATTATACAGACCATGTATCAAACATCATATGCAAACAAAGGGAGAAATTCCTCGGATTTAATCTTCAATCTCTAATTCTAATATATCTTCTGTAACGGCATCTATTGTCATTTCCACTTTGCCATCTTTTGTTTTAAGTTCAATATCATATTCATAACGATTATCGTCTTCATCCAATTCTATTTTCATTACCTTACCACTAAATTTATCTATCGCGATTTCCTTTGCCTCTTCTACTGAAATGATATTTTCTAATGCTTTGTTTTCTTCATGATTATCGTTATCATCAGAATCTACTTTTAATACCTCCCCAGTAAATGCTTCGATGTACATTTCATAATCCGCATCCCTGTTTTCAATTTCTACTTCATAATAAGAATACCCATCTTCATTTTCTAAATCGATACTATCGATATGGCCATCTTGTTCGGATAAAGCAATTTCCTTCGCCTTTTCCACTGAAAGAAAATATTTCGATGCCACATCTTTTGTTTTCACCGCTTCTTCCGATTTCATAGCCTCGTCTTTCATAATCACCTCATTATTACCATTCATAGATGCTCCAACTATTGTAGTACCACCCAATATAATTCCTGCTGAAACGATTCCAGTTATTAACATTTTTTTCATGTTTCTTCCTCCTTTTCATTTCTATATTTATACTATATCCATAGAAGTTTATAGAAAGGTGAGAGTAAGATTAAAATTTGATGAGAACGTAATATACATTTTTTACCTGAAGATAAATCGCCTTTCCCTTTTATGAACGAACATCTAATCCTGTTGCTTCCTGGACCACATCTACCTATTTATCTATAGCTAATGATAAAAATAGATGAGTACGAAAAGAATTTATTAAACTCGAGCTTATTCGTATATTGATGTCATCTAAATATGTAGGAATCACAATAGCTAAGGAAATCAATTTTACAGTAAACGTAAGAAAGTATACTGTCATAAACTAAAAATCAAACAATTAATAATGAAAATAATCCAAAAAAATGGTTCCAATCATCAAACAACGATGATTGGAACCATTTTTAAATTATTTTTAGGCTAGTTATTTCCTTGTTTATTTCCCTTTTCTAGGTATGTAATTAAATATCTCTCCAGATTCAACAACTCTAATGAATTCCATCAACCACAAGTAATAATCTTTGGCATCTTTTAGTTTTTCCAAATCATGTTCCAATTTTTCCCTTAATGCCATGTCTGCGGTTTCATTATACATCTTTTCTAAGATTTCTATCGTTTCGTCCGCCTCTTCAATATTGGTTTCAGTCTGTTTTCTCCAACGAATACCAAATAGAGAGGTAAAGGATTTATACCAATCTTCTTCAGATTGATATAGATCCTTTCTCACTCCTTTCCTAAATGTAGACTCCACCATTTTCATATCTGCTAACGCACGTACACCTGTAGACATACTTGTTTTACTCATTGATAAGGCATCACGCATATCATCTAAGGTCATTGGCTGATCATTAAAATACAAAACACCATATAGCCTACCTATGGAAGGTGTTATCCCGTACAAGTTCATATTTTTAGCAATGACTTGGATAAACTTTTCAATTGTTTCTTCATGTTTTTCCCAGTTTTTAATATCCCTATCTTCCGCCAATGAACGTCGCCTCCACCTACATAGAATTTGAAAATATTGTATCATTAATTGCTTATTTATGCGAATTCAGGTTTAAAGGTTCATGACCCAAGGTAAAATGCAAACTTTTGTGATCTTCTTTTCTTTCAACACCTTCCTTTCCTTTACATAAAAAAACACTGCTTCAGCAGTAATTCAACCTTACACCAGTTACAACATTTATTATTTCAACTGTTCCTGGGCTTGTGATAATCGCAATACATTCATAGAATCAACTGCATTTGTGACCTGATCCTTACACGTAAAAAGAATTACCTGCTGTCGTGTAGATATTTCTTCCATAATTTCTACCATTCGGGTAGTACGTATAGAGTCGAAATGAATAAAGGCATCATCTACAATAAATGGCAAACGATGATGTTCACTCATTGCTTCACTAATTGCTAATCTTAGCGAAATATATAATTGGTCTATAGTTCCTTTTGAAAGTTCATGAACCATATAGCGGACTCCATTTTCCGACTCAACTTGAAAATATTCTTTTTCAGCCGGGGCATATACACGGCTATATTTGTTACCGGTTAATTTACAAAAATATGTAGATGTCTTATCTACTACCCGCGATAAGTAGTTTTCTCTATAAGCACGTTTTGTTTTCAATAAGACCTCTTTTGCTGTTTTTAATACCGCCCATTCCTCCGCTAATTTATTTAGTTCATCTTGTTCCATTTCAAATTGATGCAAACTAGTAGAGTAGGAGTTCGACGATTCCAACAGGGAAAGGGATGCATGGCTATCTGCAAGTTGTTGATTCACTATGTCTAGTTCATTTTCCTTCTGCTGAATGTCTCTTTTTACCACATCAATTTCCCACTCTAGCGTCTTTTCATCTAATTCTTTTTCTATTAATTTCCTCCATTCCCCTTTAGGCAAAATTCTTTCCAACTGTAAAATTGTCCTTTCTAATGCTTCTTTCCATTCCCTTTCCTCTTCTTGACATTTTGCTTTTAAGTAGTATTCTTCTTCATTTGTTACATTTGCAATATGAAATAATCCTTTCATTTCATTTTCATACGCCCTAATTTTTTGGATTACTTCTTCCCGAGAATTGTGATTATCCGTTAATTCCTCAGTATATTGATACAAAGTTCTTTCTAACTCCTGTTGCTTCTTAACTTGGCTTTCCAATAATTCCAATTGTGCTTCAATTTGTTCTGGTACATCCCAACCCCTTTCTTTAAAGAATTGATTCAATTCCGTCTGGTAATGACCTATTTGTTGATGTAAATGTTCAACATTATGGATTACCTCAGAAATTTCTTGATGAAGCTCCAAAAGGTATTTAATTGCATGAAATAATTCCTGCCAATAAGTGATATCGACATTTCTTAAAAATGGATAGTTTTTCCTTTGTATTTCTACTTGTTCATGTAGTTTTTCCTTTTTTACGGCAATAGCTTTTGCACGATCATTATTATGTAATCGAATCTTATCATTATCCTTTAACCGTTCCTCAAGATTACTTAGTTCCGATAATAGTTGATTCTGATACGCAAGTTGTTCCTCTATTTTAGAGATTTCACTCTTTGAAACTATCCGCTCTGCATGAGAACCACTTTCCATACCAATCATGTGATCCATTTCTTTCAGGTGATATTTACCCCACATCCACTGTCCAAAACCGATAACTAAAATAATAACCATTAAATCGAAGAACAGAGAATTATCGGAAAAAATTGCAAGTCCTCCTGCTGCTGCAGCAATTAACATGGAGATAATTAGGAAAACAGTCATTTGTTTTTCCTTTTTTAATCGTTTTTCTCTCCATCCTTTTCGCTGAAGATTTGCCTCCGAATGTAGTTTCTCCAACAAGTATTGTTCTTGATGGTTGGATATTTCTGAGCGAAGCATCTGTACTTCATTTTCTGGCAATAATTGTTCTTCAAGTTCTTGTATCTCATTAAATATATAGTTTCTAGCTTGTTTTAACTGATTTTCTTCTGTCTTTATTTCTTCCCATTCCCTTTTTAGCTGATCCGATTTTTCTTTTAATTGTACCCATAATTTTTCTAAATGAAATGGAAATGACATTTGAGCTAAATGTTCCCTTTTTAACCCTACATTCAAGCGATTTATTTCCGATTCTAATTTGGCCTGTTTTTGGTTTAACGTCGCTTCTACCCGATCCAATTCGTTCTTATATTCTGTATACCGTAGTTTTAATTTTAAAAGTGCTTCTGCTTTTTCGTAAACAGGGCTTTCCATTTGCTGTTCTTTAATCTGTAGTATTTTTTGTTCATATTTTTCTTGATTTTCATTTAAAATAGCTAACTCACTTTTAAAGGGAATAAAGGACTGCTTCAGTTCCTCTAATCGATTCACACCGTTTTCTGGAAAAGTAGAGTCAACTTCATAATTATTTAAACGAGATTGATACATTTCATAATCTTGAAGGAATGGCAGTGCTTGTAGCTGCTTTTCAAGTTCTATCAAATGTTTTTTGTCTTTGGTTAAACTATCCTTTAAATTATTTAATTTGGAATCTAACGCTTCCTCTTCCTCTTTTTTTATGCGGTATGTTCCCTCATTTGCCTTAAACTCCTGCAATGAGGAAAAATGTTTATCTAGCTTTTCCAACTGTTGATTGATTACTGGTTTTCTCCCATAAGGTTTAAATAAATCCCCTAGACGTTGATCTAATTTTTTTTCCACTGCATGTATCTCTGTAGAACCGGATAGGCCAATTCCTAGGAGTATCTCGCCCAAATCCTCTTCCTTCATTTTCGTAATCGTATGTAAATCTAGTGCAGAAAACGAATAGATGGATTGATAGGATTCTATGGTCATACCTTTTAGGCGTTCTTTTAACCAAGATTCATCGTGCTCTGCGCCATCTGGAGTAAAACAACGTGCATTGCCATTCCGAATGGTATCCAAACGTTCAATTATAAAATCACCATCAACATCAGAAATCATTAACCTTCCACCAATCTGTGCTCCTGTTTTAGGTCGATAAAATTCTCGCTGTTTCGGTGGCATTCCAAATAACATGAAGAGGATAAATTGGTGAATGGTAGATTTTCCAGATTCATTTTCTCCATAGATACAAATACTATCTGAAAAATCTATCTCATCGTCAACCCACTTACCAAAACCATAGATAATAGCCCTGCTTAATTTCACTGGATTCCCCCCTTTAGTAAATCAGTTAATATCATTTCTTTTGCTTTTCGTTTGATTCGCTCCTCATCTTCTGGTGTCAATTGCTTCAAATATTTCCTTGCTTGCTTATGATGGTACAATTCCTGTGTAAATTCTTGTATAGTAGCATTATCCAATTGTCTAATCAACTCACCTGCAAAATGGTTACCTTTTTTTAATTCGGCATCGATGGACTTTCCATTTACCTCAACGGTAACACGAAATATGTATTTCCAGATTGGTTCAAATGTTTTTGTTTCATTAATTAACTCTATTAAGTCTGCCACTAGTTTTTCTTGCTCCCACTCTTTTAAAATAGAGTGGTTACTTGTTAAATAAAGGTCAATTAACTGCTTCTCATTTTCTTGTTCCTCTAGTGCTTCTTGAATAATTACCTCCACCTGATGCAAATTATCACATTCTGAAACATCCACTCTTAATCGGGAAATCATAAAAGAGTGTAAAGGAACAAACAACATCGATGTATGATTTTCCCTTAAAACGACATGGTAACAACCTTTTGGTCCGATTTCTTTTCGATTTCTTCCTTGTATATTTCCCGGATAAACAATTGGTGGATTTTCTTTCATGACTTCCCGTTTATGTATATGTCCCAATGCCCAGTAATGGAATGGCTCCCTCTCTAGGTCAGACAATTGAAATGGTGCATACACATCATGCTCTGTATTGCTACGAATGCTGCCGTGCAATGTTGCAATATGAAATGGTATCTCGGGATCTGTTACTCGATATTCTTTTGCTTTTTCTTCCAATACAGCACGATTTTCATAACTAAATCCATAAATATTTGCTAGCGATAGATTATCTTTCATAAATGTAAAATGTGATACATTTTCATCAGGAAAAATATAAACATTTTCTGGATATGTTACAGGAAGAATGTTTCCATTTATATAATCATGGTTTCCATATGAAAGATACACATTTATCCCTTGACGTCCTAATTCTTCAAATGCTCGTCGCAGCCGTATTTGTCCCTTCAAACTCTGCTTTTCATTGTCAAATAAGTCTCCAACCATAAGAACAAAATCTACTTCTTTTTGTATAGCTACTGTAACCAATTTATCCAATGCCAAAAACGTGCTCTCCCGTATTTCTTCAAAAATATGTTCTGGAGTATGTGCAAGCCCTTTAAATGGACTGTCTAAATGTAAGTCCGCTACGTGGATAAAGGATACTTCCTTTGTCATAATGACACCTACTTTTCACCTATTTGTTCGTATTACCCCAATTCTAGCAAATCTATAAACAGAATGCACGTTCTGTTATAAATTTTTCTATAGTAAAAAGAAAAGACCACAGGAGGACTTTTTTGGTAAATTCTACTTTACATATTTATGCATTTATTTTTCAAACAATTTGATTTATAGTAATTTTTAGAATACAATATTAAGTACTTATTAAAAGGAATATAGTTTACGAAAACAGCCGAATAAAAAAGATAAATCTATATTCTAAGGGAGGGGATTATCATGCCAAATTATGTATTAACGGTTTTTGATAAAAGTGGAAAAAAATTGATGGATGAAACATTTTCCGCTGATAATAATGAAGAAGCAAAAACAATAGGACAAAAACTACTAGACGAAAAAGGGTATAGTGAACATACACACCGTTGTGTGTCACCACAAGCAAAATTAGTATTATTCCACCGATAAAAACAAAAGCGACTTCACCATTAGGAAGTCGCCTTTATATGTAAGTATTTTTCTAATTTAGTTATTGTCTATTATCCGGATCGCCATATAATTCCTCTAATGGCTGCGTAATAATTTGACTAATATCATTAATTACTAAGTTTAAGCGTTGTTCCTCTTCCATTAACCTAGAAATTTCAGTATGTTGCTGAACTTGTTCAACAATAGAACGAGCTTTTTCAACCTCTTCTTCTGTAATATCTAAACCTTGCATTTGTTTCTCTTGTAATTGCATTTGTGTATCACGGAAACTGTCAAACATTTCTTTTGCTTGAGGATTATTCATTACTGCCTCATATGCAGATTTTAAGTTTTGGAACTCTTCACTTTCTCGTATTGCTTTCTCTAAATCGTATGCACTGTCATGAATATTGGCCACAACGTTACCTCCTTGATTTCTACTCTAGTCCACTATAACAGACGAGGATATTAATGTATACTAAAAAATGAAATGGATTTCATTTACACACAAAATGTGTATATAAGATGAAAAAGAGATTCATCGGTATAACCTGGTAAATAGATATGGAATGAATGAGAAGGTGTTTAACAATTGGCAAAATTACTATTAGAGAACATCAAAAAAGTCTATAACAAAAATGTTATCGCAGTTGATAAATTTAACCTACATATACAAGAAGGAGAGTTCATTGTATTAGTCGGACCTTCAGGATGCGGAAAATCTACTACATTACGGATGATCGCAGGACTGGAGGAAATTACCGATGGTGAATTATATATTGATGATGTAAGAATGAATCATGTTTCTGCTAAAGATCGTGACATTGCAATGGTTTTTCAAAATTATGCTTTATACCCTCATATGACTGTCTATGATAACCTCGCTTTTGGATTAAGACTAAGAAAAATAAGTCAGCATCAAATAGATCTACAGGTCCAACAAACCGCTGCCATCCTAAATATAGAATCACTTTTGAACCGAAAGCCCAAAGCTCTTTCTGGTGGACAACGTCAGCGTGTCGCTCTTGGTCGAGCCATTGTTCGAAATCCAAGGGTATATTTAATGGATGAGCCATTATCTAATTTAGATGCCAAATTACGCATTCAAATGCGTGCTGAAATTCAAAAACTACATGAACGTCTTCAAACAACCACTATTTACGTTACCCATGATCAAACAGAAGCGATGACCATGGCATCAAGGCTTGTAGTAATGAAAGACGGGGTTATTCAGCAAATCGGAAAACCAAAAGATGTTTATGATTATCCGGAGAATATCTTTGTTGCGGGATTTATTGGTTCTCCTTCCATGAACTTCATGAAGGGCAAAATTATGAATAATTTTTTCCAAACAAATCATGACCTCATAGAACTTCCTAGACCCATTATTCATTCCTTACATGAAAAAGGATATGGCAATAAGGAAGTTATTTTGGGTATACGCCCTGAAGATATCGTACAAAATATAGCGTCAACTGGTAATTCATACTCCACTACTATCAATAAAGTAGAATTATTGGGGGGATTTTCCAACATTTATTTTAAATTGGGGGACCAAGAATTTATTGCTATCATGGATTCTGCATTAAATAAAAGAGCTGGAGATAACATTAAATTAACCTTCAATATGGGTAAACTACATTTTTTTGATTCCAATACAAAATCACGTATTAAAATGAAATAAGGTTTCTTTTGAAAAATAGACTAAATCAGAGGGAAGCCTTTTAAGACTTCCCTCATATCCATCATTTATTTTATTGTTGTGTGCCATTTAATTGTTGTTGTGCTGTTCTTACTAATCGTTTTGTGATTTCCCCACCTACAGAACCGTTAGCACGAGAAGTTGTGTCTGCTCCTAAGTTCACACCGAATTCAGAAGCAATTTCTATTTTCATTTGATCTAGTGCTTGTGCCACTCCAGGAACTAGTAATTGATTGGAATTGTTACTATTATTATTTGCCATCATTTATTACCTCCTCTTTGTGGTATATTTCTATTGTTTATCGATACTCTCCATTTTATAAGCCTATTTCATAGGAAAATATTTCACCTATGGATAATTTTTCAATTAAGAATAAGTATTTTTTCTTACAAAACAATGTATTAAATACGAAAAAGTAGGCTACTCTTATAACGTATAATAAAAAGAGGGAAGTCCTATAAGACCTCCCTTGTAACCATCATTTATTTTATTGTTGTGTGCCATTTAATTGTTGTTGTGCTGTTCTTACTAATCGTTTTGTAATTTCTCCACCTACAGAACCGTTAGCACGGGAAGTTGTGTCTGCTCCTAAATTCACACCAAATTCAGATGCGATTTCTACCTTCATTTGATCTAGTGCTTGTGCTACACCAGGGACTAGTAATTGGTTGGAATTGTTACTATTATTGTTTGCCATTATTTATTACCTCCTTTTGTGGTGTATTCCTATTGTCTGTCGATATCGGAAATCCTATAACAAAATTTCATTTGTAAAATATATCATTTTTGGATATACTTTCTAATTACTTTTAATCAATAATGAGTCACTGAACAATGTACCATATTAAAAAGAGAGAAGCCTTTTGAGCTCCCCTCTTATCCATAGATTATATTATTGTTGTGTGCCGTTTAATTGTTGTTGCGCAGTACGTACTAATCGTTTTGTGATTTCCCCACCTACAGAACCGTTAGCACGAGAAGTTGTGTCTGCTCCTAAGTTTACACCAAATTCAGATGCGATTTCTACTTTCATTTGGTCTAAAGCTTGAGATACGCCAGGAACTAGCAATTGGTTTGAATTGTTGCTGTTGTTATTTGCCATGTTGTTTCACCTCCTTGTTGTGTTGTACTTCTATTGTCTGTTGATATCGTAAAACTTATAACAAAATTCTACTGGTAAAATGTAGATGTTGTCCCAATTCTTCCTAATTACAATGAAAACCCCGTCACACTAACGTGTAACGAGGTTTTTTGTTTTTTTATTTTAAGATTAAATGATCGCTTATTTCGGATAGGTCATTTCTTCCGGTTTCACATATTCATCAAATTCCTCAGCAGTTAGTAGACCTAATTCAACTGCTGTTTCTTTTAATGTCGAGTTATCAGCAAATGCTTTTTTCGCTATTTTCGCTGCATTTTCGTATCCGATATGTGGATTTAATGCTGTAACAAGCATTAATGAATCATTTAAGTTTTTCTCAATTTGCTCTTGATTAGGCTCAATACCCTTCGCACAGCGCTCATCAAAGGATAGGATACTATCCGCTAGTAATTGACAAGATTGTAGGAAGTTATAAGCAATAACTGGTTTAAATACGTTTAATTCAAAGTTACCTTGACTTGCCGCAAATCCAATTGTCGCATCATTCCCCATTACCTGAGCAGCAACCATTGTTACAGCTTCACTTTGAGTTGGGTTCACTTTACCTGGCATGATAGAACTTCCCGGTTCATTTGCTGGTATGGTAATTTCTCCAATTCCGCAACGTGGACCGCTTGCTAACCAACGAACATCATTAGCAATTTTCATTAAATCTGCTGCTAGTCCTTTTAAAGCACCATGAGCATAAACGGATTCATCATGACTCGTTAATGAATGAAATTTATTTGGCGCAGATACAAACTCTTTTCCAGTAAATTCACTAATTGCTTCACATACACGTTCAGAGAATTCCGGATGTGCATTTAATCCCGTCCCAACAGCGGTTCCACCAATTGCCAATTCTTTTACATGGTGTACACTTTCCTTAATCATTGTTTCTGATTTTTCTAGCATACGATGCCAGCCACTAATTTCTTGCCCTAAGGTTAATGGTGTCGCATCTTGGAGGTGAGTACGTCCGATTTTTACAATATCAGAAAACGCATCCATTTTTGTTTTTAATGTATTCTTCAACGTTTCCACTGAAGGTAAAACATAATCCTCTAATTTTAATACAAAAGCAATGTGCATAGCTGTTGGATATGTATCATTAGAGCTTTGAGATTTATTCACATCATCATTAGGATGAAGCTTTAAATCACTATTTTGTTCCTCCAAATATTGATTACCAACATAAGCAATTACTTCGTTCACATTCATATTAGACTGTGTACCACTACCTGTTTGCCATACAACAAGTGGAAAATGTTCATCTACTTTTCCTTCAATGATTTGATCCGCAGCAAATGCAATAGCTTCTGCTTTTTTGTTTTCTAGTAGCCCTAAATCACTATTTGCTTTAGCAGCGCTTTTCTTTAAAATAGCAAAAGCTTTGACAACTTCTTGTGGCATCAGTTCTTCGCCGATTGGAAAGTTTTGCTTACTTCTTTGAGTTTGTGCCCCCCAGTATTTATCTGCAGGTACATTGATTTCCCCTAATGTATCTCTTTCTACACGAAATTCCATCCTGATTTCCTCCCTATGTCATCATATTTACTCCTATATTGTAACAAATTTCATAAATAATAGAATACAAAATACTTATTCAAGAGGAAAATTCCTAAAAGAGATTGTTTTATAAAGTGAATCTTCAATCAGTCGGGGGGTCTTTCTTCCCACCCGAAACGATTCGTTTTACCTCCATTTTTGAGGTAGGGCTATGTTTGCCCCTTAACCTGCGATAAAAATAATTATTAAAATACCCAGTTTTGTTCAATTTAATTTCACCATTTCTCTTCGTATTTCCTATATAATAGATAGTAAAATAAAAAATAGGGCGGAAAACGGATTATAAATAATCTTGATAAGTACTTAGATTATTTTTTAATAAAGCAAGGGGGATTTCATTGTGCCTAATGTATGGACACATATACTTTTTTGCGAGGAAGTCGTGGATGCAGTAAATCAACCATTTCTAACAACTGAAAATGAATCCTTTTTAAAACTAGGTGCTCAAGGACCGGATCCTTTTTACTATATCAATTTTTGGCCTTGGAAAAAAAATAAAGCTTTAGCCGATGCAGGGAAAGTTATGCATACGGAAAAATGCGGAAACTTCCTCATGGACTTACTTACAGAGGCCAAAACCAAGAAGAGGTCTGTACAAGCATTCGTTGTAGGTTTTTTAACTCATCATATTTTAGACAGAAATACACATCCTTACATCCATTATCATGCTGGATATGAAGGTAGGAATCATCAAAAGTTAGAAGTCACTATTGATACTTTGATGATGGAAAAGTATCATCATATTAAAACATGGAAAACACAAGTATATAAAGAAATTGATATTGGTAGAAATTTAAATACTGAAATCCTAGAATTATTACACAAAACGATGAACAAACATTATCCAAGACTAAAAAGTACTACATATTACATTAATAAAGCATATAAAGATATGATGCTTGCTTTAAAGCTTTTATCTGATCCATATGGATGGAAACACATTGTTTTAAACTCCTTCGTTACACCATATTCACATCAACCTATTAAGGATGAGAAAGATTATTTAAATTTAAATCATCGAACATGGTATCATTCCGCAACGAAGGAATCTTCAAATTTAAGCTTTATTGACTTATACAATCAAAGTCGTATAGAGGCCATTGAAATATTAACCGAGCTTGGTCACTTTTGGGAAAATAATCATAACGAGGTATATGCCAAACAAAGGCTTGAAGAATTGATTGGCAATATTTCCTATGATACTGGCAAGCCACTATCCATTCATACCCAAAACCAATATTGTGATCCTATTGTTTAACATGTTTGTTTTGTGGTATAGAATGTATGCCATTTGGGGCGGGAAGACGAATCATCATTAATTCCCGCCTTTTTTTATTTTCCATGCCATTTAGTTCGTATTTCATTTTACAATGGAAGGAAAATGCGAAGGAACAGAATTTATTTATTAAATCTTAGCTTCCTGAATCCCTTTTTCAATATCCACATAGCGTAAAATAACCATTCCTGCGACGAAAAATACGATAAGGGATAATATACCGAACCTCCCATTTCCAGTCACTTGTCCAATAAACGCAAATGCAAATGGACCCATTACTGCTGCAAATTTGGATGATATGCCATAAAAACCAAAGAACTCAGCTTGTTTATTATCCGGTACCATACTACCAAAAATAGACCTACTTATTGCTTGTGCTCCACCTTGAACCATCCCTACACAAATAGCTAATATGAAAAAGTGAAGAGCAGAACTCATATAGTAGCCGATGATAACGATACCTAAATACGTAAATAACGTCACATAAAGGGCTTTTTTAGCAGTTATCTTTGTCGCTAACCACCCAAAGCAAAAAGTAAAAGGTATTCCTACAAATTGAGTAATAAGTAAAGCAACGATTAAATCATTACTATTAATTCCGATTGAACTTCCATATACCGTTGCCATCCTAATAATTGTTGAAATTCCATCATTATATAACCAGAATGCAAATAAAAAAATCATTAATTGTTTATAACGTCTTATATCTTTTATAGTATTTTTAATTCTTATAAAGCCAATTATTGCGTATGGTTTATCTCTTTTACCAACATTCTTTTTTTCTTCTTTTACATTTTTGATTAAAGGGATAGAAAAGATAAACCACCATAATCCAACTGTAACAAATGAAATTTGGGTTGCTATGGTTGTGCTAGCAATTCCAAACCATCCTGGATTTAAGATCAATACTATATTTATGAGAAGTAAAATTCCTCCACCGATATAACCGTAGGCAAACCCGCTAGATGACACTTTATCCATTTCATTTCTATCAGCGATTTCTGGTAAAATTGAATCATAAAAAACATTAGCACCGGAAAATCCGATTGAGCCAACAATAAATAAAACCGATGCCAATAAATAGTCACCCTCACCGACAAAAGCTAAAAAAATACTTGCAATGATTCCCATAAATGCAAAAAACTGAAGAAATTTCTTCTTTGCTGAAGTGAAATCACTAATTGCACCTAATAATGGAGCCAATACCGCAACAATTAATACGGCTATCGATTGTGAATAGCCCCAATAGCTTGTTGCTGTCGTCTCATCCAATCCTGCTGCCGCAACGGTAGAATAATACACGGGGAAAACGGCAGCCATGATGATGGTAGCAAATGCTGAATTCCCAAAATCATACAACATCCAGCTTCGTTGTATTTTCTTTTTCTCTTTATTGTTCAATCCTTCACCCCCATTCCACCATAGAGTATATCAAAAGCACCTGTTACTATTATGTATATTTAAAATTTTTTACAGAAAGTATAAAAACAATAAAATAAGCCTAAAATCTATAAAAGCTCCACCCATTAACAGGCGGAGCTTCATCTAAAATTTATGATTCCCATACATATTCTTGATAGCTTTGACTATAAGTAATAAAATCCTCTTTATTACCTTTTTCCAAAGAATAGTGGATATTATCTAATAATTTTTGTTTATTCCAATTAAAGCATATTTCATCTAAAATTAATTGAGCTTGGAAACTGAATTCATAAGGGATTTCTTTTCTTGCATAAAATGCTGTACCTTCATAACGACAAAAACGATAAACTACTTT
Source organism: Oceanobacillus senegalensis (assembly GCF_900176885.1). Lineage (GTDB taxonomy): Bacteria > Bacillota > Bacilli > Bacillales > Amphibacillaceae > Oceanobacillus > Oceanobacillus senegalensis. Next base: position 2,270,442 of record NZ_LT839648.1, read on the forward strand.
ATGTTTTTTCATATGAGATTTCCCCCTTTAGTTCCTTTTAACCATTATCCTAAATTTTCAAAAAAAACGCAACTCATTTGAACCTAAAATACTCTATGATTTTTATAAAGTTTTATAAACATTTACCCTTTTACGTTTTTCTAGACCTTATGATTTTTATTTGATAGACTATGATAGCTATACAGTTACTTTGCTATGATTGGGAAACTGGAGGATATTCAATGGATTATTCGGATAACTTGAAACAGGGTGAAAAAGGGGCTTGGATTAGCATTGTCTCCTATATTTCTTTATCCATAATCAAGCTTTTCATCGCCCATTATGGAAATTCGGATGCACTACATGCGGACGGACTTAATAATGTAACAGACGTCATTGCTTCAGTTGCCGTCTTGGTTGGGTTAAAGTTATCAAGAAAACCTCCTGATAAGGATCATCCTTATGGGCATTATCGTGTTGAGACAATCGCATCCTTATTTGCTGCATTTGTCATGATGTATATTGGTATACAGGTTATTTTAGATACCCTACAAAAGATAATGAATGCAGAAGCTTCCGAGCCTCCTGAGCTATTAACAGCTTGGACTGCGTTAGGTGCAGCAATTATTATGTTTTTTGTGTACCGTTACAATGTTAAACTAGCAAGAAAAATTGAAAGTAGTTCATTAAATGCTGCTGCACAAGATAATAAATCCGATGCTCTCGTAAGTATTGGCGCTTTCGTAGGTATAATCGGTGCACAATTTGGTCTATTTTGGTTAGATCCTTTAGCCGCCTTTATTGTAGGTATAATCATTTGTAAGACGGCATGGGATATCTTTAGAGATGCTACATTAACACTGACAGATGGATTTGAGGAATCTAAGCTATTAGAAATTAAATCAAGCATTGGAAAAGTTGATGAAGTGAAAAAGGTTGTTGACGTAAAAGGACGCGTACATGGGAACCAAGCCCTCCTTGAAGTAACTATTCTAGTAGACCCGCATTTGAATGTAGAACAAAGCCATCGGATTACAGAAAACATAGAGAAATATTTATATAACAAATATAGGATTAATCATGCACACATTCATATAGAGCCATTTAAAGATTAAAGTCTACAAAAAAGACAGCGAGCGTAATCATAAAAACTTTCGTTAGCTGTCTTTTTATTTTTTAAAGCAGGTTTCAGGTCTTAAGAGGATTATTTGTCTTCATAAGCACTATAAAGTGATTCTTCCACCAGTGAGGATTTTCTTTCTTCCCCACCTAAAATGATTCCTCCATTTTTGAGGTGGGGTATTACTGCCTCCTAACCTTCGATAAAAAAATCCCTAGGAAAATTTATTTACTAGTTATTATCCTTACTCTAAAAAACTCACAACGTCATCAGGTATACTGTAATAATTGCTCCAATTACGACTAAGACAACATTTAAACCGAATAACGCGAGTAAAATAGCGACAATTCCACCAATCAGCCCAACAATAGGTTGGTCTGGTACGACTGATAAAATTCCTGGGAAAATAAGTGCCCCTAATGCTGCATAGGGAATAGCGTTTAACCACCGATGCACCCAGGGCCAAAGCGGTAGCTTATCGACGACAAATGCAGGGATAATTCTCGGGATCATTGTTACTAAAGACATTCCTATTATAATAAGTAAAATGGTCATTTTTCATTCTCCTTCAACAAATAAACTCCTCCGAATCCTCCAAGAATAGTGCCGACAACAATTGCCCATCCTGAACTCAACCCAATCTGAACACATAAAAAATTAATTAACATTGCGACAACAGCAATTAATGCTACTTTTACATTTTTCTTTACGGACGGTATAAGTAATCCAATAAACATAGCATATAATGCAATTCCCATGCTTTGGCTCAATCTTTCTGGAATCACCTCGCCTAATACTCCACCCAACAAGGATCCTATTACCCATGAAAGATATGCTACTATAGTAATTCCTACATAATAATAGGCACCATTTTTTTGTTTTGCTTCACCACTGTGAATGGAAGAAACTGCAAACGTTTCATCCGTTAGACCAGAGGCAAGTGGTAACTTAAATTTAAAGGCAACCCCTCTTAATTGATTCATAAACGAAAGACTCATAACAAAATGACGAAAGTTCAATACAAAGGTTGCGATGACAATTTCCACTACACCTGCTCCAAGTGCAATCATATTTGCCCCCATAAATTGGGATGCACCAGCAAAAACTAGTATACTCATTAGGGTGAGTTCCCATATTGAAAGTCCTGCTTGTCTTGCAAGTACACCATATGTAAGTGCAACCGGGATATATCCAAGCATAATAGGAACACCAGTAATGATTCCTCGTTTAAACATATGTATACGCTGCGATTCATATTGCTCTAGCACCGGTTTTAGCCCCGCTCCAGTTCCCATATTATTCTCCCCTCTAACATTTTTTAAATTGCAATAATTATAACGGATATTCATATGTTTTAGAAGATATATTCTTTGGAAAAATCATCTATTGACAAAACATGAACGATAAATGTATATTCAATACTATCATACAATTACATAATATAAATCCAAGAATGAACAGTAGATTATATTCAAGCAGCAATTAGAGACAAAGTGATTGGTGAAAACTTTGGCAGTATATAATTGAAATACACATTCTATAGAAAAGCGGAACCAGACGGTTAGTAACATCCGCTTTATATGCAGGGATTATAACAATACAAGTGGATGGAAGTCATACTTTTATCAATCAGGGTGGTACCGCGGAGTGAAGCTTCGTCCCTTTTGGGGATGGGCTTTTTTTATTTATCTAGAAGTCGTACGTACCATATCTTCTAAGAAAAAACATCGGGGAGGTTCTTTTTATGTTTCCAATTCAACCAAAACATCTTCCATCATGGATGGAATCATTCTTCTTTTTTCTATTCATTATTAGTCTCATTAGTTTTTTTATTATCGTGATAGGAACGAAGCCACATATCCCCATTCTGATAGGGATTTTCTTACTTATTGCGTTTGGATTCCTCAAGAAGATCTCTTATAAGGATTTGGAAGAAGCAATGGTTGCTGGTGCAAAATCTGGTATGGGAGCAATTTTCTTATTTTTCCTTATTGGTATTTTAATTAGTAGTTGGATGATTAGTGGGACGATTCCCGCTTTGATTCATACAGGTTTCTTCTTAATAGGAGAATCATGGTTTTTTGCAATTGTTTTTGCTGTAACAGCAATTATTGGAGTGTCTCTGGGGAGTTCCTTGACCACTACCGCCACAATCGGTGTAGCTTTTATTGGAATGGCAAATGCCATGGACATATCATTAGCGATTACAGCTGGAGCAATCGTGTCCGGTGCCTTTTTTGGAGATAAAATGTCACCTTTATCAGATACAACAAACCTTTCTTCTACTATTGTTGGAGTGGACTTATTTGATCATATTAAACATATTAGTTTAACTACTGTACCAGCTTTTCTTCTCTCATTTATTATTTTTGTACTATTATCACCAGAAAAAACAGCTAATATGGCCAATATCCAAAATTACCAAGAAGCATTGGTTTCCTCCAATCTTATTTACTGGACATCCTGGATACCTCTAATCATTCTTATTTTCTGTACCGTTTTTCGGGTTCCAGCATTTATTGCCTTAACGATTAGTAGTTTAGTTGCAACATTCTTGGCATGGTTCATTAACTCCTTTACCTGGTCAGAAATCTGGTCTATTTGGTTTAATGGCTATACCGGTACAACGGGATTTGAACCTGTGAATGAACTACTGACGAAAGGTGGCATAAACAGTATGCTATTTACGATATCCTTAGTTATCTTAGCATTAAGCTTTGGTGGATTGTTGTTTGTAACTGGAATTATTCCAAGTTTACTTGGAGCTATTCAGGATAAAGTTAAGAGCATTCGAGCAACCATTGTTTCTACAGCTATTACCGCTATAGGGGTAAATGTTTCCATTGGGGAGCAGTATTTATCCATTTTATTAACTGGAGAAACTTTTAAGGGAATGTATCAAAAAGCAGGACTTTCCAAAAAGGCATTATCGAGAACATTAGAAGATGCTGGAACTGTTATCAATCCACTAGTCCCTTGGAGTGTTTGTGGTGTATTTATTGCTGATGTCCTTGGGGTTTCAGTATTAGCATATCTGCCATTTGCTTTCTTTTGCCTGCTTAGCCCAATTATAACTATTTTATTTGGCGGAAAATCCATTGGAGCAAAACAAAAATAATAAGACAAAAAAACGGCTTCACTAGCACTTACCGTGGAGAAAAAGACAAATCACATAACTAATAGCATACAATTATATTTAAATGCAAAGAGACTGGGACATTAGTATTTTCTCGGCAATATTCGAACATGATTAATGCATAAAACTACCTTGAAACATTGTTCGTTTTGGAGTTAAGCACTCAAGCTATGTCCCAGCACCTTTGTGATTTGAATTACGTCCTATGTTTATTGTTTCTTTTTGTTATCATTAATGCGGAGGATAACTTTCTCGATTCTAAAGTCTCCTACTTCTATAACTTCAAAATGAAAGTTTTTATAGTTTATAACTGGACGTTCTTCTTTGGTAGGTATATATCCAATTTGATCAATAAGAAATCCACTTACTGTGTCAAAGTCATCTGAAGGAAATTCTGTATCCAATGCATCTTCAAGCTTCCAAAGGTTAAATGTTCCGTCAATTTCATATTCGTTTGGTTTAATTTGTTTCATTTCTTCTTCATTCACTTCAGATTTAATGCTTTCACTAAAAATTTCTCCAACGATTTCTTCGATTACATCCTCAATAGTAACTAGCCCCTCCGTTCCACCATATTCATCTAAAACAATAGCAATATGAATGTTTTTTTGCTGCATATTCGTGAGTAATACATCGATACTAAACGTTTCCAAAACAAAATGCGGTTCACGAATAATATCTTTTAAATGAAAGGATTGTCGTTCATTTTTTATATAATGAAACATGTCTTTTACATGAAGGATACCAACAATGTTGTCCATATCACCTTCAAATACAGGGAACCTAGTATATCCAAATTCATTAACCATATTTAATGTCTCATCTAAACTAGCATCAATGGACAGGACTGACATATCTGTTCGATGTGTAATAATATCTGTTACATCTTTATCATTAAATTCAAATATGTTATTAATCATTAATTTCTCCGTATCCTTAATGTTTCCACGTTCTTCACCAATATCAATCATCATTCTAATTTCATCTTCAGTCGCTTCTTCATTCTGTGCATTTGGATCCACTCCAAACAAACGAACTACCGTGTTGGTAGAAAATGTTAGTAATTTAACGATTGGTAATGTTAATTTAAATAATAGTGTTAATGGTTTGACGGCAATATTAGCGATAAATTCAGCTTTCTGCAATGCAATCTGTTTTGGAACAAGTTCTCCAAACACTAATGTAAAATAGGATAAAGTGATGGTAATCACAATAACTGAGATGGTTTTCAACACATCAAGGGAAAGAGGAACCCCTAACTCATAGACGGCATTAGCAAGTGGTCCCGCAAAGAAGTCAGCAGCAAAAGCACTTGCTAAAAAACCGGCCAATGTTATACCAATTTGAATAGTACTTAAAAACCGACTGGGCTCTGATATCAAGTTATACAGCATTATCGCTTTTTTATCCCCGGTATCGGCCATTTTTTTAATTTTATTATCGTTGAGTCCGATTAATGCAATTTCAGATGCTGCAAAAAATGCATTAAGTATAATCAGGATGATTAGTATTAATATAGCAACTGTCAAAAATATTCCCTCCAAAATGGCTTCGCTAATATGAGGCTGGGATATAATTAATGTATGTAACTCAAAAGACGAACAATACACGGATTAAGTAGGCTCCTTTAAAAAAGGAAACCACTTTTTCTGCGTGTGTTTCGCTGTTAAAACGTTCCTATTCCTACGAGATACGAAGCCTAAGTGACACGTAGTGCAACGAAGGCTAAGAACGCCACGTCCTGGGACTGCGGTTACTCACCCATCGAAAACCTTTTTTGGTAACGCTTTCTCGGCCAACATCATAATCCTAAGTTGGTTCTACAGCCGCCCTATGCTGCGTAAAGTATATTTCCGAGACGGCTTTTCGCACCAACTTAGTTTTGTTTTGAAAAAATACTTTTGCCTCTGCCCCATCTTCTGTTATTTATAGTTTACCAAAATAATGAAATTATTTACGTTAGGAGGATTTATGGTGCATAAGTTAACTGCTAGCGGACCCTTCTAAAAAAGATTAGTCCATAGTAACACCCAAGCAAATTAATAGACCTATACTCAAAACAGTAAAGGTCTTGCTAAAACGATATCCTTGCAAGCAGAATCGGGAGTAAATACACTTCAAAATGAGATTCTACTGTACGGCTACTTCCCTTCAGGAGAATATTTATATATTAACTTACGTATAACCTGTCAACATCCAATTCGACAATTATTTTTATTCACTAAAGTAATAATTAATCTGGTAAAACCACTGGACAAAATCAATCATTTATTTAAAACAGCCGCTAATTTTTCTAGCCCCTCTAGTAGTCTTGGGGATGGTCGGCAGAAGAGGGACTCCTCTAACACATGAATGTTACCTTCTTGTATGGCCTTCATATTTTCCTTCCAGCCTGGGCGTTTTATCACTAATTCTGGATTCATCTTTTCTTCTTTTACCCCTACCCATACCATACATATATGATCCGGATTACGAGTTTTCACATCCTCCCAATCCGTTCGAAAGCTTGCAACCTCTTCAGATGCAAAGATGTTTTCTCCACCTGCTAGTTCGCTTATTTCCGTTAACCAATTGAGTCCTCCTGGTGTAAAAATAGGTTTTGGCCACCATTCCCAATATAAAGTTGGTTTATTGTTTATTCCTTGCGATTGTTGTCGATAATTTTTTACTTTAGATCGAAATTCGTCTGATTTAATTTGTCCTAGCTCTCTAAATCCAATTGCCTCCCCAACGATTTGAATATCATCAGCAATCTCTTCTAGTGAATTAGGATTTAAAACAATGTAAGGCAAATTCCTTTCTTTTAGTGCTTCGATATTCTTCTCCATCCCCGGAACACTTAACGAAGCAATAACGAGGTCTGGATTTAAATCTGCCACCTTATCCATATCAATGGATAAATCAGGTCCAACTCTAGGTAAATCTTTTACAGATAACGGCCAATCTGAATAGTTATCAACGCCAACTAATAAATCTGTTTTCCCTAAGTAACCAAGAACCTCCGTATTACTAGGACAAATTGAAACAACTCTCAAAAAACCTCTCTCCCCTCATATATGTAAATAATTGTAATTAAACTGTCTTATATGCTTAATTTTAAAATGCAAAATAACTTCACACGAAATTTGGAGCTTTCTACTGCAACGTGATTATATACATTACCCCTATTTAAAAATAACTAATTTTCAGTCGTCTATTACTATAATAAAGCTCTTAGAATTAACCCTAATTTGAATTTCTAAGAGCTTTGATTTTATTATTCTTTGTCTTGGTCAGTTATTATATGTGGGCCATCCTTGGTAATCACAAGGGTATGTTCATACTGAGCAGAACGTCCTTGGTCAACCGTTCTAGCTGTCCAGTTATTAGAGTCCATTTTACTTTGCCATGCTCCCTCATTAATCATCGGTTCAATCGTAATGACCATTCCCTCTTTCAAGCGTAACCCTTTATTGGGTAATCCAAAGTGGGGAATATGTGGATCTTCATGAAGGGTTGGTCCAATTCCATGTCCTGTAAAGTCACGAACAACAGAAAAGCCTTCTCCTTCTGCATAAGTCTGGATAGCATGACCAATATCCCCAATACGATTACCTACTTTAGCTTGCTCAATCCCCTTATAAAGGGATTCTTTAGTTACTTCCATTAATCGTTTCCCTTTTTCATCTACATTTCCTACAGCATAGGTCCAAGCAGAATCCGCGAGTCCGCCATCTAAATTTACGACCATATCAATGGTGACTATATCCCCATCCTGCAATTTCTCTTCACGTGGGAAACCATGGCAGATTTCATCATTAATCGAAGCACAAATAGCATAAGGATAGCCACTATATCCTTTCTGCTCTGGAGTTGCTCCATGCTTCACTAAAAAATCTTCCACAAATGAATCTATTTCCAATGTTGTTATACCTGGTTTGATCATTTTTGCAATTTCTTTGTGGGTTTGGACAAGCAGATCACCTGCTGCCTGCATTTTTTCAATCTCACGTTTACTTTTTCTAGTAATCAATAGCCTCTTCCTTTCTCTAGCTAAAAATGAATATTCTATATACAATACAGGTAATTATCTCGTAAAATAGTATTAACCTTATAAATTTTATCATATTCCATTCCATCCTGCAGTGCAATTGTTTTAAAGGGGAACGACAATCTTTAAAGGAGGTTTACAATGATTAACATACAGAATGTGTCTAAATTTTATTCGAACAAACGAGTTATCGATAACCTAAATCTTTCTATTCCAAAAGGGAAAATTATTGGTTTTATTGGGCCTAATGGTGCAGGTAAATCAACGACCATAAAAATGATGACCGGTATCCTCCCTATTGATGAAGGTAGCATAACACTAAATGGTTATGACATAGAGAAACAGCCAATAGAAGCCAAAAGATGTTTTGGACTTGTTCCAGATCGCCCTGATATGTTCCTGAGGCTAAAAGGAATCGAGTATCTAAACTTTATTGGGGATATCTTTAACATTCCATCTGAAATACGACAGGAACGCATTGAAAAAATAACGAAACAATTTTCCATATATGAAGCTTTACATGACTATATTCAAACCTATTCACATGGGATGAGGCAAAAAATTATTGTAACAGGTGTATTACTTCACGACCCTCCCATTTGGATATTGGATGAGCCGCTAACAGGACTTGACCCCAAATCATCATTTATTTTAAAAGAAATGATGCGCGAAAATAAACAAAGAGGTAACACTGTTTTCTTTTCCAGTCATGGTTTAGAGGTAGTTGAACAATTAGTAGATGAGATAGCTATCATTAACCATGGGGAATTATTATTTTACGGAAGTTTAAAAGAATTAAGTGAACAATACCCATCCTATGACTCTTTGGAAAAAGTATTTTTGGAGTTGACAAACGATGCTTAAAACAATGCTACTAGCTAAAACGATGTTAAAAATGCAATATCGGAACCCAGATCGTAAGGCTTCTCATACCATATTGTATATTATTGCCTTCTTATTCTTATTACCAATACTTATTATATACATGGATGTCTTACGTAGCCTAGTATACAGCCTATATACAACCTTTGAACCAATGGGGCAAGAATCAATTGTCTTGGGGTTGTTATTTTTAAGCTTACATTTTCTATTATTCTTTATAAGCATTATCACTGTCTTAGGTACATTTTATTTTGCAGAGGACATGGAATCATTTATTCCATTTCCTTTCCAGCCTTATCAACTATTAGTAAGTAAAGCGGTAAATCCTTTTATCTATCTTTATATCACAACAGGTGCTTTATACATACCCTTTTTCTATTTCTATGGGAACATAAGTGAAGCATCCTTCCTGTTTTATGTATATGGATGTATTAGTCTCCTATTTCTACCCATTGTTCCTTTTTCACTTGCTGCAGTGCTTGTTATGTTTATCATGCGATTTGTCAATATCGCTAAAAATAAAGACCGGTCAAAACTGATAGCTGGGATTTCAAGCTTTTTATTTATTATTGGGATAAATGTGTTTGTACGCATAAATACAGATAATGAAGCTATGATGGAAAACACGCTATCATTCGTTCAAGAACAAGATGGTTTATTAATGTGGTTGACGGGATTCTACCCACCTGCATATTTGAATACAAAAGTTCTTACTGAGGCCAGCTCCTGGGTAGGAATTCTCACCCTATTATTATACGTAATGGTTTGCTTCATAGCCTTCGCACTGTTTATTTGGCTTGGTCAACTACTTTATCTAAAAGGGGCATTAGGTATAAATACTGGCAATAAAAAATCAGTTTCAAATAAAAATATGAGTAAGAACCTGAAGCTAAAACCAATTTGGTTCACTTACATGAAAAAAGAATTACGAATTATATTTCGAACACCAACGTTTCTTATGCAATGTGTTATTCAAAGTTTATTTGGGCCGTTTTTTATCATGATTATTTTTATGCTTGATTTTGGTAGTACTTCCCTGTTTAGTTTATCGGAAAGTTTTACCGATAAACAAATTTTGCTTATTTTATTTCTTGCAACTATATTTAGTGTTGGAGCAAACCCAACATCCTATACTTCTATATCACGGGAAGGTAAAAATTGGTCAAGTAATTTATTTTTACCGCTACATCCAAGACAAATATTAACAAGTAAAATAGCTGTGTCCACTATTATTGACTTTCTGACAATAGGAATTTTAGCTATTATCATTATCTACCTAAATGTCTCTTTAGAAATTATTTTACTATGGTTGTTTCTCAGTATCACTGGTAGCTGGTATACAAGTACACTCGGTGTTTATTTGGATTTTATAGAACCCAAGTTAAACTGGACAGATGAACAGGAACTATTTAGAATGCGTTTGATAGGATTTCTGTCTCTTATATTTACTGCAGGAGTTTTCGGTATGATTGGTCTTATTCTCTGGAACATTCATTTCATTCAAGAAATCTATCTCCTTGCAGTAATATTGATACTCTGTATAGGAATAGCAACAGGTATTGTACAGGGCTTACTAGAAAGAAAGCAAAGAGAGAAGCATCAGCAGTATATTTAAGGGTGTTTTGTAAAGGATTGTTGTTATGCACAAAATAGATAGAATGCGGTAGTAATGTTGTTTACGTTGATTTCCGCTCCGGGTAGAGCGGTTATGCACGAAAATAGCGGAGGAAATATACGGAGACTCCAGTGGGAGCAGAGGCCTAGGTGAAACCCCGGAGTGCGTAGCACGAGGAGGGCTCAGCAGCCGCCCACGGAAAGCGCAGTGTATTTCCGCAGCGGTATTTTTGCTCAAATGACAGCTTATTGCACATCATCTTTCTACTGCGACACAAAATATATACCAAAACAGCCTAATTAAAAAAATGCAGTGGAGCTCTCCACTGCATTTTCCTTATTTACTAATATCCTCCATAACCGCCTGTGTATGCAGTACCAATGATAATTAATAAAATAAATAGTACGACTAACAGTGCAAAACCTGAGCCGTAACCTACTCCACCTTCTTTACCCATAACCTTCCCCCTCCTTATTTCAAGCTAATTTACTATATTCAAAAAGCTGGAAAATGGGAGGGTATTTACCTAAGTTTTTATAGAAAGTGTTTAAAAAGAAAGATAAAAAGAACGATCGGCTAAGGTCTACGCCCCGGGACTGCGATTACTCGTCCCACCGAAAACATTTGTAAAGAGCGCCGACACTAGCACATCCTTTGCGTCGAAAGTTCGGTGCGGCATAGCTTTGAGCACTGGAATGTACATGAATAGTACATGAGACGCGGAAAAGTAAGCCAACGAGTTTCCACAGGATATGGTGACTTCGGAGTCGTCACAGAACGTACGTTACTTAGTCGAAGGTCCCTTGATACGGGTGTCAATTTTTACCTGACTTTTTGAATAACCTCTTATAGATAATTTTTCACGTTATAGACCTTACCGTTACCAACATCCTCATCATTTAAAATATCAATCAACACACTTGCAACAGTTTTTGGTGGGTTTAGCTGACTGTTTTCTTTCAGATCTTGATAACGTTCTACATCGGAAAATTGCTCCTTCGTACTGGAACGAATGGTTTCCTGCATTTCTGTATCCATAACACCTGGATTAAAGGCAATAACCTTATTGCCTGTCTCTAACTCCTCTTGTTCCAATGCAACTGTTTTAGTATACATATTCATACTAGCTTTCGTAGAACAGTATGCACTCCATCCATAAATTGGACGCTCAGCTGCTCCTGAAGTAACCATTACAGCAATGGCGGGAACATCCATAGCATTTGCCTCATTTAAAAATAAGTTCGTTAACAACATAGGTGCAACCATGTTAATCTGAACATGACGAACAAGATCCTCGCTTTTTATATTCATCGCTTGATTAATTGGTTTAACTGCTGCAGCATTATTCACTAAAAAAACATTCGTTAATTCCTTTTCCGAGGCAATAAAATCCTTCATATTGTTAAACGTATTTTGTACTTCATTTGGGTCACTTAAATCGCAACGAAAATGTTTATAAAGCTGATTATTTTTTTCAGCAATAACTGGTAATTGATGGTTTTCACTTCTAGAAATACCTATAACACTCACACCTGATTCTAAAAACAATGTTGCAATTCCTTCACCAAGTCCCTTAGATTCACCTGTTACAATGGCGAATTTTGTCATTTCAAAAACTCCTTTTTTAGTTCTCACGTACCTTTTCCCAGTAATATACTAAAGTTTCCATCCCCTTATCAAAACTATCTAGTGGGAAACTTTCATTTGGTGAATGAAGACGGTCATCTGGCGTACCAAATCCTAATAAGACGATAGGTATATCATAAATTGCTTCTATCCACTCTACTACTGGTATCGATCCACCCATTCGTATGAATACCGTTTCTTTTCCAAATGCTTTTGTATAGCTTTCTGCAGCCTTTGTAATTAGTGGATGATTCGGTTCAACTTTATAGGCTTTTGCAGATAATTTTTCTTTCTTCACTTTAACTGTTACGCCTTTTGGAGCAACCTTCTGCACATGTTTTTCAAGTAATGCTTGAATTTTTTCCGGATCCTGACCAGGAACCAATCGACAAGTAATCTTTGCTGTTGCCGATGATGGAATAATTGTCTTTGTACCTTCTCCTTGATAACCACCATACATTCCATTGATTTCAAAGGTTGGTCTTGCCATAGTATGTTCCTGTGCCGTATATCCCTTCTCGGAAACGGTTTCTGGAATTCCAGTTGACGTTACATAGTCTTCACTAGGAACGTCTGCCATTCGTTTCCGTTCCTCTTTTGTTAAAGGTTCAACATCATCATAAAAGCCATCTACAGTAATGACTTCATCAATATTCTTCATAGAGGCCAAAATATGATTTAATGCCATAATTGGATTTCGAACAGCACCACCATACATTCCAGAATGTAAATCATGATCCGGTCCTGTTACAGTTATTTCAATTCCCGTAAAGCCTTTTAATCCATACAAAATAGTTGGCTGGTTTTTGGCCACCATTCCAGAATCAGAAATAACAGCAAAATCTGCTTGGAATTGTTCTTTTTTTGATTGTAATCTCTCATATAAGTTTTCGCTACCTATTTCTTCTTCTCCCTCAATACATACTTTAATGTTGAGAGGAAGTTTTCCTTCTGTTTTCATATAGGCTTCGAATACAGCAAGATGCATAAACACCTGTCCCTTATCATCACTGGATCCACGTGCATATAATCTTCCATCCCTAATCTCTGGTTTAAATGGATCACTATCCCATTGATCAATAGGGTCAACAGGTTGTACATCATAATGACCATAAAAAAGAACAGTTGGAGCCTCAAGTCCAGCCCCATTATATTCCGCATAAACGATAGGATGTCCGGCTGTATCCTGCTTCTCTACATTTTCAAATTGAATATCTTTTAAATATGTAACAAGAAAATCTGCTGCGTTATGGATATCCTCCTTATAAGCACTATCTGTACTAACACTTGGTATCGATAAAAAATCACTCAGTTTTGATACTAATCTCTCGCGATGTTCTTGTAAATATGCTAAAGCCTTCTCACTCATATCATTACCTCCAAATTCAATATCCAAAGTTATTTTAGCATAATACATGTAGAATCCTAAATAAATCGGAAAAACAAGAGTCTAGTTAGAAAAATACAACACCGTTGACATTCAAAACATCAACTGAAATAAACTTGTATTTTAAAAAAAGCGAGTGGCCCACTAAGAGTCACTCGCCTTGATTTTATCGATTTTGAGGGAAAATACGCTCAATCATGTTACCAAATTGATCAAAGAATCCTTCAACCGGCTCACCACGGTCTACATCATCTACATAGTTATTTGCTAAATCGAAGAAATCCGGATTGGTCGATATATATACATTATCAATATCATTATCCACAGATTTTACAATATCAGAAATCTTGCCTTTAACGTCATCCGATAATCGATCATCAAATCTGTTCTGATTGTTCCTCTCCGGATTTCGATTATTGTCATCATTTCTGTCTGTATCGAGTTCAGCAGCAACATAGGCATTATTATTCGTTGTTAAAACATAAACATTGTCAATTTCCTTCACTCGATCAGAAATGCGATCAGCTGCCTCTTCCGCTACATGATATCGGTTTTCATTACGATTGTCACGAACATGATTGGTATTATTATTATTGGTATCTGCATCGTTATCCATGCGATTATAAAAATTATTGTTCGTACGGTTCAAATCATCATTGGTTCGGTTATTAATATCTCGAAAATCACGGTTCTGTAGTCGATCAGCATCTCGTTCCATCGTGTAGTTACGGACATTCGTCATACCGTCTCCAGTATTCGTACCATAACGAGGATGATCAATACGATCAGCATTATTCGGGCTTGCCCCTTCATTTGCTCCTTGACAACCTGCCAATGCCAAGGATACGATAACTGCTCCAGTGATAAGTTGTTTCTTCAATTAATTAACCTCCTTTTAATTTGAACCTGCACATAGTATGTTTCATTAGATTTTAATTATGTCACTAGCCCTAAACCTAATTATGGTAAACACACCATTAAAGTTTTACACATGTAATAGTAAAAATGGGGACAATATAAAAGAACCCTTGAATGATTGATTAAGGAGGGGGAAAATGGTTCCAGATTATGACAAAGCACTATACTATACGCTTTGGGGACAATGGGATGATTTACTTGTTTTAATGGTTCGCACCAATGATGATTTACTTTCCAAGAAAATTCAACAATTTTTACATTCCTATAATTATTCACTGGACCAAAGAAAAATCATGGAGTCCCATGATAACCTTCTATATTATATCGACCATGCAATGAAACAAACTCCTGCATTTACCATGAATATTTAGAGGTAATAAAAAAAGGAAAAGTAGCTATTTTGCTGCTTTTCCTTTTTTATTGAGCATACCCACGGTGATTTCCGTTCGAGTTTCCATTATTGCCCTGATTGCCTGGCTTTTCGTTGCCATTATTACCTTTTCCATGATTGCCATGGTTGCCATTATTATGTGATTTTCCATGATTATGCTTCTTGTTTCTTTCATTAAGATTGCCGTTATTACTTTTATTCTTCCCATTCGAATTCAATTCCCCATTCTTTTTCTTTAGTTCGCTGGGATGTTTTTTTTCTTTTACTTTATTTGGTTCATTCGAATGACTTTTTCTCTTTTTTAGCTCACCTGAATTTCTTTCATCCTTATCCGTATCCGTATCTTTATTTTTTACTGTATTGGTAGAAGATTCATCGTTTGTCTTCTGCTTTTCTTGAATAGCTGAAATATTATCTGGTTCTGGTCTATCTATTTCCTCTTCATTTGTAGTATCATCATGATTCTCTACCTCAACTTTTTCCACATTTTTATCGACTTTTTCCGGTTTTAATTTTTTATCATCATTTTTTATAACTTCCTCTTCATTATCTATAATTTCTTCATCATTATCTTTTGTTTCTTCCTCTTTATTATAAAAGGCATGAATAATCTTTAATTCATTATCATCAAAGGCATGATATTCTTTGTTATGATTGGATTGATCACTCGTTACCGCCGAAACCATTAATTTATTCATCGATGTATTTTTTTCCAATGCCAATTTGCGAATATTATTTGGCACATAGAATGCTGCTATGTTCCAATCCGGTTCACTAGTTTGAAAAAGTTTTTCCATCTCTTGTATGACTTTCTTATCTTCGGCTAACTTTTCATCACTGGTAAAGCTAAAGCCTACAAGGACATTCTTATCCCTATTAATTAGTTCAAATTCTTCGCTTTGTTCCAAAACTTGTTGAATAACGATTTCCACTTTTTCACCTTGATAATCTCTAAGCTGTTCAATTATAACTTTTGCATCATCATTTAATGGCTGGATATCCCGGACCAAACAGTTTTTATCAATTTCGATTTCAACACTTGGGTTAATATCTACTGTCACATAAGCATATGCTTCCTTTGTACCTGGAATAAAGTAAAAAGGAAGCATTAATAAAATACATATACAAGCAAGTGTTATCATGCGAGGCACTATATGTTTTCCCTTCATGGGAAAGTGGGGAGTTTTCTTTTTCTCTTTTAGTGGTTCAAAGACAACCTCTTCCCCTATTTGCCTATCGTCCGTTACATATCCTTTAACAAACTCTCCATCCTTGGTTAAAAAAATAGTATAGTTCCGATGCTTTTCAAGTATGATTCCCTTTTTCACTGACCCACACCCTTAAGATAGTCCTTTAAATAAATAAACTCCTCACTCAGTACAATAAAAATAGCTAATATAAATTTTCGATTACGTTCTAACGTTTTTTTACTCACGTCTACCTTGTTAGCAAGATGCTTCATAGGGATTTTCTTCTTCTTAAAAACATATTCCCTTAGATTCTCTTCTTCATACAATACTCTCGCAACTCTTACCGCAGAATCACGGGCATCCCTATGTTTGGGAGAAACTTTTGTAAGCTCTTCAAAGCTTAATTTAAATTCTGACAGTTTCTGTTTGAAATCGAAAATTTCTTCGGTTAGTTTTAAAACATCCTGTCTTTCCCTATATTTTTCTTTTGCTATCCGTATCTCCATTGGATTTTCCATTTGAACATCATCATAGGTTTCATCTAATGATACTGCCTTGATTCCTCTTTGGTTTGCTCTGATATAATCAATAATTTTACGTTTAATCACTAGCTTCGCAAAAGGTAAAAATGAACTTCCCTTTTCCGGAGAGTAAGAGTTGATAGCCTCATTAAACGCGGATAATCCAATACTGAACTCATCATCTGTTCTAGGATTAATATATCGTTTACAAACCTCGGAGACACATTTTGCTATAAAAGGTTGGTAGGTTCGAAGTAAATGGTTAAGAACACTTATGTCGCCATTTTGTGCTGAGATAATCATTTCCTCTAGTGGTTTATCTTCTAACGAATTGATCATTCTATTAAATCCACCTGATCTATTATAGTTTTCGATTGATGACTCATCTTTTTGGGTGCAGTTTTAAATCTATTATTTTTTTTATATCTGTAAAATATTACTAACATGATGATTTCACCATCTTTGATTAGACTTTTTTCGTCATAATATATACTTTTTCAGCATAGTTCTATCATAACGCAACCTACTAAACTGTGGCTATCTCAATTGCATTACATTTTCTTTAAATAACTATTACTATATTTTTTTAATCCGTCATTTTTTTACATACTTGAAATATAAATCAATTGGTACAAATAACCCTACCTTCCCATGCTGGTCATGGTTTAAAGTTGCGAAGATTACACCAATAACATTGCCTTGTTCATTTATTATGGGGCTACCACTATTTCCGCGATAAACAGGTGCTTCAATCATGATAACCTGCTCTTCCCAGCCATCCAATTTAGTGGGTCCTATTATATTACCTTCATTTGCTATTCCATTAAATCGTAATGGATTTCCTATAAATTGAATCGCCTGATCCTGTTCAAATGCCGGACTTTCAGCCAAAGTTAAATGTGGTAGTTCCTCTCCATCGACTTGTAATACTGCTAAGTCAATAGATGGCTCAGATTTAACTACCTCTGCTTCAAATAAACCATGGTCAGGAAATGCAACGGTAAGGTTTCTTTTATCTTCAATAACATGATGATTGGTCAAAATGGCTCCATCACTAGAAATAGCAAAACCTGTCCCTTTACTATTTTCAGTCTCGACAACAACCACAGCTTGCTTATACGCTTGGATATCTTCATCTAACGTTAAGCTTGCCGATGTCTTTAAAAATTCAATTGCTGGTATGGAGTAGGTTTGTGGAATAAGTGCTAATACATTTATCACCATTGCAACTGCAATAATCCAAAAAATCCATTTCGGGAAAGGGCGTCTTGTAGGATTATTCTTGCGTTGCTCAGCCCTTTCGATAGCTTTTTTCTTTTCCTCTTGAACTAATTCATACAGTTCCTCTTCATCAAATTCTTCATATAAATCTTCATCAATAACATCTGGTTTATTATGCTCTCTTTTATCCATGCGTCACCTCATAAAAAAGGTTCTAAACAGTCACTTTCACTTTTCGTATATTTTGTTCCATTAATTGATTAATGTTCCGTCTATTCTTTTTCTTTTATTGTACCACGATTTAGGTTATTATAATGGAAGTTACAAACACACATAATTGTGTAAATATGATTACAAAACGTAAAGCTTCCGAATAGAATAGTTGCTTACGAAGCAAATTCTTTTAACACAACATATTTTTTATAACAGTGAGAATTCACTGAACTACTACAATTCAGTAAATTTATCTTAAAAAAACAAATTGACATATTGATAAGTTAGTCGCACAATAAGGTTAATATCTGAAAAATGGAACATGGATTGGAGTTGATTTAATGCATTTGGATGAAATGCTAGAATTTAACAAGCTGTTTGTAGAAAACAAAGAGTATGAAGCCTACAAAACAGATAAATATCCAAACAAACGTATGGTAGTATTTACCTGTATGGAATCTCGTCTGGTTGAGTTACTACATAGAGCACTTAATATTCAAAATGGTGATGTGAAAATGGTAAAAAATGCTGGTGCCATTATTCGTAAACCATTTGATAGCATCATGAAAAGTATATTGGTAGCCATTTACTCTTTAAAGGCTGAAGAAGTCATCGTTATCGGACACCATGATTGTGGAATGTCACAAGTTGATATTGATGCATTGACGGAAAACATGACTAATCGAGGGATAGACCAGGAAACCATAGACACATTAAAACATTCTGGAATCGACTTTCATGACGAATTCCATGGCTTTGAAACGGTAGAAGAATCTGTATCTCAAAGTGTTGACATTATTCGTAATCATCCGCTTTTACCAAAAGATATCAAGGTCCATGGACTGGTAATAGATCCTGGGACAGGAAAAGTGGATATTGTTACGAGAGATAAATAAACAAATATCATTAGAACAATAAAAGATTTACTAAAAAACGCTTGGATAAATAAAATCCAGGCGTTTTTTACCTAATTTTAATCATTTAGGTCACCCATTCGTTCCATATTACATGATAAAACAGTTAAAATATTGCACCTCACAAGGAATAGACAAGTTAATTATTCTGCAGCGCAACTAGTTTCATTTCATTCTTATCTATATACAATTTCTTTACAACCACGTTAGATGGCATGAAAGGATATTCTTGGATAACTTTTACCATATCTTGCATTTTAGCGTCTTGATTCCCTATTAACCAATTGATTAAACTCTTTCTTTTGTCATCCGCCATGTGAGTTGAATGAGTTGCCTCTATTTTCTCTTGTAATTCCTTATTAACCTTTTCACGTGTAAAACTATTACTATCCTCAACAATGTAAATAGTATCGATATTTTCTTGATAAACAGCAAACAATATATCTCTCATGAAGTCACCAAACGGCTGTAACATTTCCGCTTGATACCGTTGTAGAATGATGGCCTTTTCCAAATTAAAATGTTTCATTTCCCGTTCAATCAAATCTTTCATTTTGGGGTTCATTCCAGTTATAAATAATATCTTTTTTGACTTATTTGTATTCAACCATATCACCTCTTGTATGAATTAACGATGTAAAGTAGTTAGGATAACTTACTTTGTAGGTCCTCCGTTAACTTAAATATCATCATTCTCTCCCCTGAGTTTGTACTAATATCCGTATAAAAACTAGATACTTCCATTCCGGTAATGGTTAGTATCATTTCCTTTAATTGATCGACACCTGATTCTACGAGACTATTTCGATACCTTTTTATAGATAGCAACCCATCTTTATTGTCACATAATGAATGTTCAGCGGGAGTTAATATTCCTTTTAACGTGACAATAATTAGATCTCGTAATATATCCGATTTAACAGCAATCGATCCACGACCTAGAAAATTTTTCTCCCAATGTGTTAATGATTTACTAATTTCGGCTTCCAGGGCTCCTTTCGATTTACCCTTATCCATCAACTATCCCTTCTTTCATCTATTTTTTATTTAGTTGCTCAAAAATTTATTTTTAGGCAATTTTCCCAGAGATTGTTATTTGTTTAAAAAATATATAGAATGCATGAACCTCACACGCAATCGCCCTCAGTGGGAGTCTTAAGACCAACTTTCCCATTTTCCATTCGGGTCAAGGGAAGCTAGGCGAATCCATTCATTTTGTACTTTTTGATAAAATAAAGGATTTTCATCTAACAAACGTACGATATATGATCGTGGTGATTGAATCATTACTAACAAACGTATTGGTTCATGATAAGCTTCTGTATCAGATTGCATCACTGATTGCCATGGTAGACCGGTTAATAAATCACTTCCATTCCCTTGCATTACTCCTATTCCACCTGTTATAGTCTGCGTTGTTTTATTACCACTACCATAATAATGAGGAACTACAGTGGAAGCATAGTATTGGAGGTTAATCCATTGTGCAACTGTTACGGGGCCCTGAATAATGCTAGACAATATATCACCATTTCTATCTTGCTCCCAATTATAATTCTGAAGAAAGACTCTTCCATCCAAATTACAATTTTTTGTAAGCTCCCGTTTCCCGATGATAAAAGCGGCATTCCTTGCCAATCCCCATTCCGGCCGCACCTCACTCCAATCTGCACTTCGCCGCTTAGCCTCCGAGTTTTTATTTGATAACGACATATCTACCTTTGGTAATTTAGGGACACGTTCAGCACTCGCTTCATCACTAACTACCGGCAAAATGGTTTGGATCTGTTCAAAAGATTCTTTTGCACTCTCCGAAAGATCCGGAACGTAAAGCCAACGTAATTCATCCATGGATGTAATATGCTCTGCAGCAACAAACACCGTTTCGTTTGGGACCTGAATATCAAGATCTTTTAACCCCTCCCTAACTTGCGGAAGATTACATAAAGATGCCAAAACCCTTGCATTAAATTCACTTGAGGCACCTCCACAAGCACCACAGTCTAATGATGATGCATATGGATTATTGACACTACGACTGCCATGTCCACATATTACTACGAGGGGAGCAAAGTTATCTGTTAGTCCCATCGTTTTTAAAGCTTGATAAACATATGACACACGCTCTTCTTTCGTAAATCCAATAGGTAATTCCTCACTCTCCTTCATCGGATTATCTATGTGATTAAGTGTGAGCTTAACGTTAGGCTTACGTAAACCCTTTTCTTTAAACGTTCGCATGGCATTGTCAGTATAATTTGGCATAAAACTTTGTGCTAGTGTTTTTAACGTTAACCAAGGACCACTAATTTCAGGTAACATCAAGCTGGAAAGTAAATCTTGCTTCAGTACTTTAAAACTAGAACTTGGTAAACCAATAGCTTCTTTCCGTACGGTATATTGATTTAACTCAGAGTCCGCTATCGTTTCCTTTACCCTTACCTTGGGTTTATTCATAACCGGTAACGATTCATGAGTATGGTGACTTCCTAGTTCACAAGTTTCTATTGGTAAACCAAAAAATCCAGCTGTTCCAAATGTCTCAAAAGGTCCTGCTTTCTCCAATTCACGTCGAAAAGGCTCAGATCGTACATCAATACAAAATACAAATTGCGCTGAAATAGCCCTATCATTGTAACCCTTTTTATATTTAGATAATACCTTCTCTTTTAAATGCTTTTCATACGTTTTTTCCCACGCTTGGAGCCAAAGATTGCGTTGAACAATTAGATCAAACCTATTTGCTAATACTAACCTATCTTCTTGTTCCGAGGAAGATAGCTGTGACCATTCGTTTATTGGCATATTACCCCAATGTAGCCATGAAAGGATCAGGCTTTCAATGAGGTTATCTTCCTTCCTCATTGTAGGTAGAGGTAGATATGGCTTCACTAACACACTTTCTAATGTGATTCGAACAGCCAAATATTCCATTACTAACTCTTTAGCATTCGATTGTTGTTGTGAATACCAAAGCATCATTCCTGCCCATCCAGGTAATGCAAGTAAATGGGATTCTAGATACCCTTTAACATCATCTTGTGAAATATGAAGAGAATTCAATGCATCCGTCAACGCTTGTTCAGCATCTTGTGGAATCCCTTTAAATTGCTTACGAACTGAGGATTCAATCGTTGGATCATGTATAACTAGGCTTTTCCAGGCTTGGTAAAAACCTTCTTTACGAAAAGGCATGGACCATAGTGCCTGGGACTTGTCCAAGAAAAGCTTACACCACTTAATCATTTGATAGTTTAGTTCATTCTCTACTGTGCTATCTCCTAAATTGACTAACCATTGGCTATGGTTTTTTACAATAGAATCATCATGATTCAAGTTAAGAGAACTAAAACGTTTTACTGTATTTTCCAAATCTGACTTGTTATAAGATAGTTGCTGTTTCTCATTAAATAACCGGGACCAACAATATTTCTGTTGAACATCTTGCGGAATATGAAGAGATTCTTTATCTAACCATTCAAGAATACTTTCTCCAAGGAAATTTAAATCAATTTTCCCTTGGTTCCGTGCCAATTGAATGCTAGAATCGTCAGGTAACATATCGATACCACGTATTTCCTGTAAATAACGAGCAACCTCTTCAAATGGTTTA
Source organism: Oceanobacillus senegalensis (assembly GCF_900176885.1). Lineage (GTDB taxonomy): Bacteria > Bacillota > Bacilli > Bacillales > Amphibacillaceae > Oceanobacillus > Oceanobacillus senegalensis. The sequence continues at coordinate 2,293,198 of NZ_LT839648.1, forward strand.
TTTCCCATCCCATCCCACGGATTTCTTGCAGCAAACGTATCGATGGGACCATATGGAGCAATAACTTCACATGCTAAATCAACCATCTTTTTTAAATCAACTTGCGGACTTCTAACTAATGTTGCTTCCACTTCATTGGACCTCCTTTAGATAGTAATCGAGTCAAATAGTATGGATGACTTTCAATAGAGTTATAGTTAGGTTCGCCTAATCGTACCAACCAGAGGTAAATGATGGTGTATAATTTTGATGATTGGCGATACGTTAACCATATTCCCATTACACCGGCAAATAACAAAAGGATTACCATATAAATAATTGCTGCATTTGTAGGTTGATTTACCATATGTACACTTTCTGCCAACAAACTTCCAAATAGTTTATGGGTAATCATAAAAAATACACCGGCAAAGACTACCATTAAAACACCTATTAAACTACCAAATCGACCTTTAACTAGTAGGAGTTGATTCCAAGCAACTTTAAAAGACCAGCCAATGATAATGGCGCTTATTAGATGGTATCCTTGCCAAGAGGCAAACTTCCAGTATCCAACCCCTATTAAAATCCCCAAAGCCATACCGAGTATTGCCATATATCTATGAGAATTAGTATTTCTTTCAATATGTGGATGTTCATGATGGATAATGGTTCCAGATCTTAAGAATAAAGTAGATTTAAACATGCCATGTAAGACTGCATGTGTAATAGCTGCTACATAAGCTCCTAATGCACATTGAATCAACATAAATCCCATTTGTGCAATCGTTGAACCAACTAATTGGCGTTTATAATCAACTTGAACTAACATTATTCCCGTTCCTATTAGAACAGAAATACTAGCAATTATTAATAAAATAAATGGAGCAGCAGTACCTTTAAATAAAGGCGCAAAATTGGTTAATATAATTCCACCCGCATTCACAATCCCGGCATGCATTACTGCAGAGACTGGAGTAGGAGTTACCACAGTGCTTAACAGCCAATTGTGAAATGGCCATTGTGCTGCGGGAATAATAACCGATCCTATAAGGAGTAAACCGATTCCTGTCTTTTCCCATAAAGCAAGCTGTATTAGATTGTTTTCACTTAAAACAGTTGATAATTGCCAGTTACCAGTAGTTATGGATAACCATAGTATTGTAACAAAAAGAAATAACCAACTGAGTGCAAATACCTTCCCACTTAATTGTGCAGCCTTTCTAGCAACCTCCCAATCAGAATTTAATCGAATAAGATTAAACAAGACAACTAGTACAAGCCCCCATGAAACCAGTAGCATACGACCATCATTACTCAGCCACGCAACTGAACCGGACACTGTTAAAAGGGTTAATAACAAAAAATAATTTCGATATTTAGTATCACCGAGCAAATAATAAACTGCATAACGTTGTACAATCAGACCTATAATTTGAACAAAAAACACAACTAACCAAGATAATGTATTAAAGCTCAAGGGACCCATTAACAGTTCTTTATTATGGCTGAAAAATAGCGCAAATAAAGCTATTATCGGTGATAAAGCAATAACCCCTATATGTAACCGAACATATTTAAGCGGGACTTTTGGATTCAATAAAGATAAGCCGCTTACGGTAGACAGTGAGAACGAAATCAAAAGTAATATTGGAAACACTGTATATTCCAATGAACCTTGCATTACAAACCCCCTCCTAATTGATAGTGGAAAACATGGTTTTTCGCATTAACACTAGCTAAAATCGATGTACTTTCTAATTCTTGGTTCTAAGTCAAATGTTGGGGTGGGGCTATTAGCTCCTACCCCTTTAACCTATTGAATTGGCTACGGATTTAAATTGATGGTGTAATAATACCCTTAATCTCAATCGATCATATCTCTTGAATCCAAAGGCATTTCTCTTGATAACCTTTGTTTGATTATTCAATCCTTCAATAAACCCATTACTATACCCAAAGGCAAAGCTGTTCAATATTTCAGGTTGCCAATTTTGTAGCGTCTGTATCGCTTTTTCAAATTCCTCTAAACCCGCATCTTTTACTTGCGTATAAAACTGATACAGCCCTTCTTTAACCTCTTTCATATTATCTTTTCCTATTTTCTTTGCTTCTTCAAACCAAGTTCGATAAGATTCTTTTAACCCATAAGCTGTTCTCAAATCTTCTGATAACCCTAAATATCTTTCTAAGTACCAATGTTGTTTTGCGCTAAGGGCTTCATAATGCTTATAAAATACATGCTTCATTCGCTTGCACTTTTTACGATCATAAGGGTGGAATTCTTTTTGAACTCGTCTTCGCACACGTTCGAGTGCCCAATAAATATAACGACAGAAATGAAATCGATCCGCTATAATAATAGGATTCCCCAATGCTTGTTGAACAGCTGATTTAAAGCTATGACTCATATCCATAATGACTATTTCTACTTTTTCTCCCTTTTCCTGTAGATACTTTTTCACCGTTTTTACGGACCGATCAGGAAGAATATCCAAAGGCTCACCTGTCTCACCATTACCGATAATGGTTTGATATTTACCTTTATTTGTATCGCCCTTATATTCATCGATCGCTATTACCCGTGGCAGAGCTTTAACCTCACGTAATTTACCAGCTGATACGTTATCAAAACGTCGCATAGCTGTATTGGATGACGTATGAAATTGGGCAGCAGTATCCTTGAAATTCTTCCCCTTTATCACTCGAAAACCTAACGCCTGATTCCATTCCACCGTATGTCGCTGATAACGATAGACAATATTATTGTTTTCTACAAACCTCTTTCCACACTCACACCTATAACGACGCTTACGATAAAAAATATAGGTTCTACGTTCAAACAATTTTAAATGCTGAATTTTTTGCACTCGATAATCATGAATACGCTCTGTTATCTCCCCACAAGAAGGGCATTTATGAGGTTTTTTTGGCAACTGAACATGAATATGAAAGGATCCCTCTATCTCCTCTGTTTTCGTTATTTTCATTTCTTCTAATCCAGGTAATTTCATGTTAAAATACATATACACGCAACTCCTATCCACTTGTTTCTCGTCAATTCAAGTTTAAAGGATATAGGAGCTTGCGTGTTTTTTTATGCTTAAATTTTATTAAAACCCCAACATATATTTTAGAGCCTAATTCTTTAACTAGTTTGCTTTCTTAAGGAAAATAAAAAAACCGACAATTTTATAATTAATGGTTTTTCCCATTAACTAAGAAAATTGTCGGTTTACTTTTAACTAATAAAATATTTTTTAAAAGTCTACCATTATAAACTATATTAGCACGATGTAAATACAACTAGTTCAAATAGAATTACTTTTTCATAAACTCAAGATGAATTGAATTGATGCTAAAGAATACTATGACTAAAATTTATACCTATAAGAATAACTAATATTTAATAAAATGTCAAGCCACTAAAACGGAAAAATTTGAAACATTCCGTTATACAACAATTTAATATATTACTTCACTTACTTACTAACCTTTATCAATTAACATACCATACGTTCTAAGTCAAATGAAGATGTCTTATCATATTTTTGCTTATTCTTCGCATACTAAACCAATAACGCTTGACTATGCGGAGGATCTCATTATGAAAAGAAGTCAATTTAATAAAAATCGAAATATCTTCCCATTAAAAATAGAGGAATTTGAGAAAATATTAAAATCGGAATTTCCGAGTAATCCCGATCTTAGCATCTCCATATATGAAAAACAAAATAAAAAGGTGATTGTGTTTTATATTGCTTACCAAGTCGAAGGGGATAAAGTAGAGGAATTTTTATTAGAGCCATTACTAGATGAAAAGTTGGAATGGACAAATCAAAGTATTTTAAATAATATCCCTTTAGGTAGTGGTAAAACTGTTGAAAAGCTAAATGATATTCTGAAAAAACTTTTAATTGGCGGCGTATTTATCTATATTGAAGGAGAAAATACGGTCGTTGAGTACTTAATATCCAAAAAGGAAAAGCGTGCCTTACAACAATCCGAAACAGAATCGGTAGTACTAGGTCCAAAAATTGGTTTTACCGAATCCATGGTGACCAATCTAAATATTATTCGCTGGACCATTAGGTCAAAAGATCTTGTATTAGAGAAATACATGATTGGAGAGAGGGAGCCTCGTGAAGTCCGTCTTATTTACTTAAAATCCGTTGCCAATAAGACCGATATTAACACGTTTAGACAAAGGTTAGAGGAATTAGAAATTGATGTGGTAGATGATAGTTCTGTTTTATTACAGTATTTAGAGGATTCGTCCCTGACTATATTTCCACAGTTTTTGACAACCGAATTACCGGATCGGTTCAGCTATGATATTAACAGAGGAAGAATCGGGGTATTAGTGGAAAACAGTCCAACCGCACTCATTGCTCCGACTACTTTTTTTAGTTTTTTTGAATCTACGGAAGACCTGTACATGCGGTGGAATGTTGGTAGTTTTTTGAGACTTTTACGGTTTATCTCCTTTTTTCTCTCAACGGTTTTCACTCCACTTTATGTGGCTGCCGTTACATTTCATTATGAAATCATTCCAACTCCATTATTAATTAATCTAGGAGAGTCAAGGGCTGCTGTGCCATTTCCTCCTATACTCGAAGCTTTGTTCCTAGAGCTTATGATTGAATTATTACGAGAGTCTGGTGCAAGGTTACCAACTAAAATTGGTCAAACGATTGGTATTGTTGGTGGTGTTGTCGTTGGAACTGCTGCCGTGCAAGCAGGGATTACAAGTAATGTGCTAATTATATTTGTCGCCTTAAGTGCCTTAGCATCTTTTACTGCACCGAATTATTTAATGGGTACTACGGCAAGAGTCATCCGATTTCCTTTGATTATACTAGGAGGACTACTTGGTCTAGTCGGGCTCATATATGGAGTAAGTTTTCTCATTATCCATTTATTAAGGCTAACATCTCTTGGTAGACCCTATCTTTCCCCACTGTATCCAATTGTGTGGGAAGATTTTAATAAAGTTTTTTTCCGATTACCAGCCAGCTATCAAAACAAGCGCTTTAAGTCTTACCGTCCTAAAGATTTAATCCGTTACAGAAAAGAGAAGTCTACCAAGAAAAAAGATATTGATGAGTAGGTGGATGTATGGATATTAATGTGAAAATGAAGAAAAACCTACAAATACGTGCTTTTTATTTGTTTTTTGTTTTAAGTTCCATTCAACTAGGGGTAGGGATTATGGGATTTCCAAGAATCGTTTATCAAGAAGCCCTGCAAGATTCTTGGATTTCCATCCTCATTGCCTTCCTTTATATTGTTGCTGTTATTATCGTTATGCTAGCGATACTTAAACAATATAAAAATGCTGATATTTATGGTATTCAAGTGGATATTTTTGGAAAATGGTTAGGTAAGATTCTGGGTTCTGTTTATATCCTTTATTTTGGTTTAACCTTATTCTCTGTTCTCATCACGTATATGGAAGTTATAAGGGTCTTTATCTTTCCTACTATTAGTAATTTTTCGTTGGGGGTCCTACTCTTATCATTACTTATTTATAGTGTTAAAGGAGGAATTCGCGTCATTGTCGGAGTTTGTGTCCTTTTCTTTTTTANTAATTCTTTAACTAGTTTGCTTTCTTAAGGAAAATAAAAAAACCGACAATTTTATAATTAATGGTTTTTCCCATTAACTAAGAAAATTGTCGGTTTACTTTTAACTAATAAAATATTTTTTAAAAGTCTACCATTATAAACTATATTAGCACGATGTAAATACAACTAGTTCAAATAGAATTACTTTTTCATAAACTCAAGATGAATTGAATTGATGCTAAAGAATACTATGACTAAAATTTATACCTATAAGAATAACTAATATTTAATAAAATGTCAAGCCACTAAAACGGAAAAATTTGAAACATTCCGTTATACAACAATTTAATATATTACTTCACTTACTTACTAACCTTTATCAATTAACATACCATACGTTCTAAGTCAAATGAAGATGTCTTATCATATTTTTGCTTATTCTTCGCATACTAAACCAATAACGCTTGACTATGCGGAGGATCTCATTATGAAAAGAAGTCAATTTAATAAAAATCGAAATATCTTCCCATTAAAAATAGAGGAATTTGAGAAAATATTAAAATCGGAATTTCCGAGTAATCCCGATCTTAGCATCTCCATATATGAAAAACAAAATAAAAAGGTGATTGTGTTTTATATTGCTTACCAAGTCGAAGGGGATAAAGTAGAGGAATTTTTATTAGAGCCATTACTAGATGAAAAGTTGGAATGGACAAATCAAAGTATTTTAAATAATATCCCTTTAGGTAGTGGTAAAACTGTTGAAAAGCTAAATGATATTCTGAAAAAACTTTTAATTGGCGGCGTATTTATCTATATTGAAGGAGAAAATACGGTCGTTGAGTACTTAATATCCAAAAAGGAAAAGCGTGCCTTACAACAATCCGAAACAGAATCGGTAGTACTAGGTCCAAAAATTGGTTTTACCGAATCCATGGTGACCAATCTAAATATTATTCGCTGGACCATTAGGTCAAAAGATCTTGTATTAGAGAAATACATGATTGGAGAGAGGGAGCCTCGTGAAGTCCGTCTTATTTACTTAAAATCCGTTGCCAATAAGACCGATATTAACACGTTTAGACAAAGGTTAGAGGAATTAGAAATTGATGTGGTAGATGATAGTTCTGTTTTATTACAGTATTTAGAGGATTCGTCCCTGACTATATTTCCACAGTTTTTGACAACCGAATTACCGGATCGGTTCAGCTATGATATTAACAGAGGAAGAATCGGGGTATTAGTGGAAAACAGTCCAACCGCACTCATTGCTCCGACTACTTTTTTTAGTTTTTTTGAATCTACGGAAGACCTGTACATGCGGTGGAATGTTGGTAGTTTTTTGAGACTTTTACGGTTTATCTCCTTTTTTCTCTCAACGGTTTTCACTCCACTTTATGTGGCTGCCGTTACATTTCATTATGAAATCATTCCAACTCCATTATTAATTAATCTAGGAGAGTCAAGGGCTGCTGTGCCATTTCCTCCTATACTCGAAGCTTTGTTCCTAGAGCTTATGATTGAATTATTACGAGAGTCTGGTGCAAGGTTACCAACTAAAATTGGTCAAACGATTGGTATTGTTGGTGGTGTTGTCGTTGGAACTGCTGCCGTGCAAGCAGGGATTACAAGTAATGTGCTAATTATATTTGTCGCCTTAAGTGCCTTAGCATCTTTTACTGCACCGAATTATTTAATGGGTACTACGGCAAGAGTCATCCGATTTCCTTTGATTATACTAGGAGGACTACTTGGTCTAGTCGGGCTCATATATGGAGTAAGTTTTCTCATTATCCATTTATTAAGGCTAACATCTCTTGGTAGACCCTATCTTTCCCCACTGTATCCAATTGTGTGGGAAGATTTTAATAAAGTTTTTTTCCGATTACCAGCCAGCTATCAAAACAAGCGCTTTAAGTCTTACCGTCCTAAAGATTTAATCCGTTACAGAAAAGAGAAGTCTACCAAGAAAAAAGATATTGATGAGTAGGTGGATGTATGGATATTAATGTGAAAATGAAGAAAAACCTACAAATACGTGCTTTTTATTTGTTTTTTGTTTTAAGTTCCATTCAACTAGGGGTAGGGATTATGGGATTTCCAAGAATCGTTTATCAAGAAGCCCTGCAAGATTCTTGGATTTCCATCCTCATTGCCTTCCTTTATATTGTTGCTGTTATTATCGTTATGCTAGCGATACTTAAACAATATAAAAATGCTGATATTTATGGTATTCAAGTGGATATTTTTGGAAAATGGTTAGGTAAGATTCTGGGTTCTGTTTATATCCTTTATTTTGGTTTAACCTTATTCTCTGTTCTCATCACGTATATGGAAGTTATAAGGGTCTTTATCTTTCCTACTATTAGTAATTTTTCGTTGGGGGTCCTACTCTTATCATTACTTATTTATAGTGTTAAAGGAGGAATTCGCGTCATTGTCGGAGTTTGTGTCCTTTTCTTTTTTACCTCTCATTGGATTTTTTTCTTACTAATTCAACCTGCTTTGTATATAGATATTACTCATTTTCAACCAATGTTTGTATCTTCGTTTACCGAAATATTGAAAGGGGCTCAACTAAGCGCTTATACCTTTATGGGATTTGAAATCCTCCTAGTCATTTATCCATTTATTTCAAACAAGCAAAAATTAAAACTTCCAAGCTTTCTGGCTGTTGGGTGGACAACCTTCCTCGTTTTTTTAGTTACTATGTTAGTTATCGGATATTATAGTTATTACCAAATCTTAAGAAGAGAATGGGCTGTACTAGGTTTATTTAAAACGCAAAATTTGACATTTATCGAGCGATTTGATTATATCGTTGTTGCCGAATGGATGATGGTTGTGATCCCAAATATGATTCTACTCATGTGGGCTATGACCTATGGAATGAAACGACTTTATAATGTTCAACAAAAAACAACCTTATATATTGGTTCAGGTATTCTACTATTCGGATCTATTTTCGCTGATGAACATTTTCGTGTTCAAAAAATAATTGACCTATCCGCTCAATTTGGATTATGGATCGTCTATGTCTATCCATTTCTACTATTACCTATTGTATTGTTTAAAAAAAGATGGCACAGAAAAAAAGGGAGTAACAAACATGCGTAGTAAATACATTGGGATTTTATTTGTCCTTTCTTATTTATTAACAGGGTGTATACCAGAACAAACGATAGAAGAATTGGCAGTTATCAGTGGACGTGGAATAGACTTTACCGAAGATAACCGATTGGAGAAAACATTAAATGTAATCCGTTTTGATCCGCAATCTGATGATTTATATACAACGCTCACAGGAATTGGCGATACACTAAAGGGGGCCCGTGAAGAGGCATCATACAGAACAGCCTATGAACTTGTTGAGGGTCAGTTAAATATAGAGATATTTGGTAAGGAAGTGGCACAGCAAGGGATTGCCCCTTATTTAAGTTCATCCGTACGTGATGCTCTAGCATCCGATACCATGAAACTTTTGGTTAGTGAAACAACAGCGAAAGAAATATTTCATAGTGATTCTTCAAAATCAAAAACAATCGGGAACTACCTTGATACACTTATTAATAAGGAAGTGGAAGAAGGAAAAATGGTTCCCATTGTTGTACATGATTTTACAAGAAGGACGGAAACAATCGGTCAAGATGGGATATTACCAATTGTTGGTTTAAGAGAAAATGAACCTAGGATAGTAGGTATTGCTTTATTTCAAGGATACCGCTATGTTGCCGATATCACCTTACATCAAGGTACATTAATAAACCTTTTCCGAAACAAATTAGCTAACACCCCGATGCAAATTACATTACCTCGTGAGCCATTTAAGAAATATATTGTAGAATATGGAGGAAGAGATAAAGGAAACAGTAAAAACGATAATAATGATGAAATATCCTTCCATTTAAGGGTAGTAAAGGGAAATAGCAAAACCAAAGTAAAAGATGTTAAAAACCTAACATATCATACTGACATCCATTTGAAAGTAGACCTAATGGAGGCAACCGAAACGGTGAGTATTAAAAATTCGCATGTTGCAGATATCTTTGAAAGGGAAATGGAGAAGGAAGTAAAAGCTGAATATGAAGAACTTTTAAAACAAACACAAGATGCGAAATCCGACCCATTTGGTTATGGTAAACTATATCGCGCAAATACAAAAGATGGGAAATTGACCGAAAAAGAATGGCGGGAAAAATTTCCTAATATTCATGTTAACTTTCATGTTCATGTTGAATTGATGAATTATGGAACAATTAAATAATATGTGGGGATACTTGAAGAGAATGATCAAGCACAAGAGAATTGGATTCCCTTGTGCTTGCATTTTATAAAAGATATTTTACAGGCTAACTTCTTTTAAGATTTCAATGACTCTGTCACGTGATTTTTCACTATGATATTCTTTCATTTTATCTAACATGACTGGTGCATATTCCTTCAGGCGATTTAATTCCCGAACTAATTGCTCATTTGTTAAATTCTCTTCTTCCAATACACGTGCATAGTTTTTACTTGCAAAGGACTCTGCATTAATAATTTGGTCTCCCCTACTCGCTTCCCTAGATAAAGGAATTAATAGCATAGGGATTCGTAATGCTAAAAATTCAAAAATAGCATTAGAACCTGCGCGTGATAATACATAATCCGTTGCAGCAAAAATATCCTTTAATTCATCGTGGATATACTCAAATTGAACATACCCTTTTTTTTGGTAGGTGTCATCTAATTTACCTTTCCCACAAATATGAATGATTTGAAAGTTATTTAAAAGCTCTGATAGACTTTCTCTTACCGTGTCATTAATTTTTTGCGAGCCACCACTACCACCCATAATCAGTAACACAGGCTTTCCTTTGGATAACCCTGCATATGCTAAGCCTTTCTCTCTATCCCCTTGAAACAATTCCTCACGAATCACTGCTCCCACATATTCTGATTTTTCTTCTGGCAGATATTTCATGGTTTCAGGAAAGGTTGCAATGACCTTCCTTGCAAATGGAATAGATAATTTATTGGCAAGACCTGGCGTATAATCTGATTCGTGAATAACCGCGGGCACTCTTCTTAGTTTTGCCGCTGCTACTACAGGAACAGATACAAATCCGCCCTTCGAAAAGATGACAGAGGGCTTCCGTTTTCCAATAATGTTATAAGCCTGCATTGTTCCTTTCAACACTTTAAATGGATCCTTCATATTTTCTTTCGATAGGTACCTACGCAATTTACCAGTAGAAATAGGATGATATGTAACACCATACATTTGTCCGATTAAATCACGTTCAATCCCATTATATGATCCGATATAGTCAATCTCCCAACCTTTTTCTCGATAATAAGGAATAAGGGCGAGATTGACAATAACATGTCCTGCCGTTCCACCACCGGTAAATAAGATTCTTTTTCTATTCATTTATGTACGTCCTTCCTTCCCCAATTAGGTAATTAACGTTATAATATGCTTTATGCTCCCATTATTTTGGTTTTGCAGAATACACTAAAAGGAAGCGGTTTTTATGTATGAAACTACAACATTGCGTGAAAAACTGAAATTATTTGCTGTTATCTTGGTACCCATTCTTATAACACAAATCGGTATCTATTTAATGAATTTTTTTGATACCGTCATGTCTGGAAGAGCTAGTGCCGCAGATTTAGCTGGCGTTGCCATTGGATCAAGTCTTTGGGTACCCGTACTTACAGCAATAAATGGTATCCTTTTAGCAATTACTCCTATTATAGCCCATATTACAGGTGCCAAGGCAAATCATCTGGTTCCAAAAAAAATTCAGCAAAGCATCTATTTATCTATAGCACTTGGAATTATCGTCATGATTCTCGGTGGAATAGTGTTAGATCCTATTTTGCGATTAATGGATTTGGAATCAGAAGTTCAACATATTGCTAAATACTATCTTATTACCTTAGGGATAGGAATTATTCCATTGTTTATCTATAGTTCCCTTCGAAATTTTATAGATGCACTTGGGCAAACACGTATCTCAATGATGACTATTCTCATTTCATTACCAATTAATCTCTTTTTCAATTATATTTTTATCTTCGGAAAGCTTGGGATTCCGGCACTTGGAGGAATTGGTGCAGGTATTGCAACAGCGCTTACCTATTGGGTGGTTTGTTTAATTAGTCTATCCATCGTTCATAAACTGCAACCATTCCGTGAATATAAGATTTTCTCAAACTGGACAAAGCCACAATTTAAAAGCTGGTTGGAACAGTTAAAAATTGGGGCACCCATCGGTTTTGCGATGTTTTTTGAAACGAGTATATTTTCTGCTGTAACGATTTTAATGAGTGTATACACAACGTATACAATTGCAGCACATCAGGCTGCCATGAATTTTGCATCCTTACTGTACATGATTCCATTAAGTGTTGGTATGGCACTAACCATACCGATTGGCTTTGAAATTGGTGCCAATCGGTACAAAGAAGCTAGAACATATGCATATATAGGAATCAGTGGATCAATTTTTATCGCAATCTTAAATGGGTCGGTACTATATTTCTTAAGGGAACCTGTTGCTACTTTATATAATACAAACCCTGTAGTCATTGAATTAACAACACAGTTTATCATTTTTGCGATTTTTTACCAACTAGCAGATGCCTTTGGCGCACCAATTCAAGGTGCACTAAGAGGATATAAGGATGTAAACATCACACTTATCATTGCCCTTGTTTCCTACTGGCTTATCGGTCTCCCGTCAGGATGGTTGTTAGCAAATTATACATCACTTGAAGCGTTTGGCTACTGGGTTGGAATTACAGTTGGCTTAAGTACAGGAGCCATCGCCCTTTTATGGAGACTATTTGTATTACAAAATAGGTATAAGAAAAAAGAAACAGCTACACAATAACGAAACTCATCAGATGGATATGCTGATGAGTTTTTCTTATCTTCATGAATGGATGTATGCTAAAAACAACAACGTTAGAATGTTTCAATAGCTCCAAATATTATCAATATGATCTAGCTAATAAATAATCCGGCAAACGTTGCAGAAAGAATAGATGTTAGGATAGCATTAAATAATAATTTCATTCCAAATCCGGAAACAATAGATGCCTTTTCACTATCAATCCCCTTTACGGATCCCGCAATGATACCAATGGAAGAGAAGTTTGCAAAACTTGTTAAAAAGACCGTTACAACAGCAATCGTTTTTTCAGACATATACTCTAGCATAGGCTGAAATTCAAGCATAGCTACAAATTCATTGGTTACAATTTTTGTACCCATAATTGCACCCGCATCTACCACTTCGTTCATTGGAATCCCCATAAGAATCCCAAAAGGTGCAAAAATATAACCTAAAATTTCTTGTAAGGTTAAATCAGCAAATACTAATTGTACCAGCCAGTTAACCAATTCTAATGATGCAATAAATGTGATTAACATGGCAGCTACAATGAGTGCAATTTTTCCGCCTTCTAAAGCACCATTCCCCATCGCTTCAAAAACACTTTTATCATCTGATACATTTTTAATATCAACCTTATCCTTTTCTCTTGGAACTTTAACTGGTGCCATAATAGAAGATACAATTAGTGCGCTAAACATATTCAACGGCAATGCAACTAAAATATATTCCGCCGGTAACATTAAGATATAGGATCCAACAATGGAAGCGGAAACCGAGCTCATTGCTGAGGCACAAACGATAAATAATCGATTGGCATCTATATAGTGAAATTGCGATCGTATAGCAATAAGAGCCTCTGATTGACCAAAAAAGATACTATTTACTGCGTTAAATGATTCTATTCTTGGGACACCAGTAATTTTAGAAAGGAATCCACCAATATATTTAATGGTTAATGGTAAAATTCGTAAATAAGTAAGTACTTGGAGTAGTGTTGCAAAGAAAATGATTAACAGTAGTACATTAAAGAAGAATACACCACCTTCTTGTAATGTAAATCCTCCTAACACAAAATTTATACCCACCGTACCGAATTCGATTAGCTTATTAAACATCGCAGAAATCCAATTAATAATCGCTGCACCAATACCCGTATTTAACATAAACCAAGTTGTCAAAATTTGAAGCAGTAACATAACGCCAAGGCCTTTATAATTTATTTGCTTTTTATCATTTGAAAACAAGTATGCAAGCCCTAGTACTACGATGATTGCTATAATACCTAGAATAATATCCACAAATAATCCTCCCTATTTTGATGTAAGTTAACATTTTAGTTATACCCCATAATCTTATGTATTAATATAAATCTTGAACAGAATTTGGTGGACAACCAAAAATAGAGAATCTTCTCTCCGGTTGTTTCTTCTTGAATTAAAAACTGCCTCAAGTAAACAAATACAAATGGTATCTATTTACTGAGGCAAAAGTATCACAGTATCATCCAAATGGATAATTTCATTCTCACGAGCGCACATTAGTACCGTTCCTTTAATGCATTGGGAAAAATACCATTTGTATGAGGAAAATGAATCCAAACAAATAGATTATCCAATGGACGTCCTTCCCTTTTCCGCTTACTAATTTCAGTAATGGATAAGATATAAATCCAACAGCAATTCCTGTAGCAATACTTGATGTAAAAGGCATCATTAGGATAACCGCAAATGCTGGGAATGCTTCATCAAATTGTCTCCAATTTATTTTAGCTAATCCCTCCATCATAAAACTTCCAACAATAATTAGAATAGGAGCTGTGATTGCGGGAACTCCTGCAATCACTTCGATAATAGGAGTGAAGAAAATAGATACAATGAATAGTATTGCAACTACAACAGATGTCAAACCAGTTCTTCCACCCGCTGCAACTCCAGAACTTGACTCAATATATGCAGTAGAAGGGCTAGTGCCAAACATGGACCCAACTGTTGTTGCTGTTGCATCAGCTAACAACGCTTCTTTAGAACGTGGCATTTTACCATTCTTTATAAACCCTGCTTGCTCAGCAACACCAATCATCGTACCTGTCGTATCAAAAAGGGTTACTAATAAAAAGGCAAAAATAACAGCATAAAGACCGTTAGAAAACACTCCAGCAAGATCCAAATCGAAAAAAACCGGGGTCGGAGGTGTTGATACTACACCATCAAAATGTAGTTGACCAGTAAAAAATGCAATAATTCCAGTTAGAACCATTCCAAAAAATAATGCTCCTTGAACCTTTAAAATATACAGTACTAAGGTAATAAATAAACCAACAATAGACAGTATAATCATTGGGTCAGTTAAATCACCTAATCCGACTATATTAGCTTCATTGGGCACAACAATACCTGAATTTCTCAAACCGACAAATGCAATAAAAAGACCAATTCCCGAAGTAATCCCATATTTTAAGGTATCTGGAATGGCAAAGATTAATGTTTCCCTTAAATTCGTAAATGTTAATAATATAAATAAGAGACCTGCTAGAAAAACAGCACCAAAAACAACCTGATAAGATAATCCCTGAGTTGCTACAATACTTGCAAAATAAGCATTCAAGCCCATTCCTGGTGCAATTGCTATAGGATAATTAGCTAAAAAGCCCATTAATAATGTACCAACAACGGATGCTATAACGGTAGCCATAAATACTTGTTCAAAAGGAACACCTGCACCAGACAAAATCGCAGGATTCACAACTAGAATATATGCCATGGTAAGGAATGTTGTAATACCTGCCGTAAGCTCCGTTCGGATATTTGTGTGTTGCTGTCTTAATTTAAATAATTTCTCCATTACAAACACCTTACTTTCCGGATTTTTAACACAACGTTTACTATGATATTCGTTTTTTCACCTTTTTTCAATAATTTATTATTAAATTTTATAACAAAATATAAGATTTCATGACAAAACTCAAGTTTTTTCGATTATCCGTTAGTAAAAGCTATTAAATTTACTATGTATTCTCCTTAAAAGGGCTGTTTTCTAAACAATTGTTGTTTATGCACAAGTAGTATAGAATGTGCAGTAACCTGTCACAGATGACTGGTGTACTAATACTGCTACGGAAATACACTACGCTTTCCGTGGGTGCTGCTGAGCCTCCTCCGAGCTAACGCTCTCCAGAGACTCACCTAGGCTTTTCGTCCCACAGGAGTCTCCGTGTATTTCCTCCGCTATTTCTGCGCATTATTCTTCTATTATTATTCTAACTATAATAATGGTTATTGGAAGGAGGAGAAGTCTACTCCTTGAAAATAAAAATCAATTTTCTAACGAAGATGTAATACTGACCTGGTCTTCCTTGTCCTGTGGGAATAGCATGCGCCTAAACACTCCGAAGCGGTGGTCTTCCGCTATGGAGGTTCAAACCATGCCCATAGGTTCGCGACTGAATGTAGTGGAAACTAATGTCAATTAAAAAGCAGTCAGCTAAAAAATCGACCGAGTTAGTGTGCTTCATCTTTCTACTGCGTAATAAAAACCAACAAAGTGTACTAAAGAAACATTCAAAAAGACAAAATAAAAACCCCGTATTGACCGTTTGGTCTGATACGAGGTTTTTTATATGAACAATTTAACCTTCTAATAATAATGTTTCAGGATCTTCTAGCATTTCTTTAATACGAACTAGGAAACTTACTGCTTCCTTACCATCAACAATACGATGATCATAAGATACTGCTAAATACATCATTGGACGAACTTCAATGGAATCGTCTGGCATAACTACTGCACGTTTTTGAATGCTATGCATACCCAGGATACCAACTTGTGGCGCATTTAGAATTGGTGTGGACATCATGGAACCAAAAATACCACCATTTGTGATAGAGAATGTTCCACCTTGTAGGTCACTTAATCCTAGCTTATTATCACGTGCTTTTTTACCAAGATTAGCAATTTCTTGTTCGATTCCCGCAAACGTTAAGCGGTCCGCATCACGTACTACCGGTACCACTAATCCATCATCCGTTGATACAGCAATACCAATATCATAGAATTTTTTAATAACTAGCTCATTACCTTGAATTTCCGCATTAAGTAGTGGGAATTCTTTCAATGCGCCTACTACTGCCTTTGTAAAGAATGACATAAATCCAAGTTTCACGCCATGTTTTTCAAGGAATTTATCTTTTCTCTGTTTCCGTAAATTCATAATTGCTGACATATCTACTTCATTGAAAGTGGTTAACATGGCAGATTCTTGTTGAACGGAAACTAGGTTTTTCGCTATCGTTTGACGTCGACGTGTCATTTTCACACGCTCCACCGGTTTGTCAAATTCCTTTTTAGCTGGTGCTGGATTTTCTTTCTTAGCAGGCTTTTCTTGCTTTGGCGCAGATGCTGCCTGTGCTGCTGCCTCTACATCATCTGGACGAACACGACCTAATGGATCACGTGGACTTACTGCACTCAAATCGATATTTAACTCACGAGCACGTTTTCTTGCTGCAGGTGTTGCAATAACGTCTACATTAGTATTGTTTGATTCTTCCGTTTCAGTAGATTCTGGTTTCGATTCTTCTGCCCCAGCTTTAGCCTCATCTTTCTTAGGCGCTTCTTCTGCAGGTGCAACAGATCCGGCAGTACCATTTTCATCTATTTTACCGATGACGTCACCAACTGCCACGTCATCACCTTCATCTTGAAGAATTTCAGTAATAACGCCTGAAAAGTCGGAGTTCACCTCAACATTTACTTTATCTGTCTCTAATTCTACAATTGCATCTCCTTTTTCAACTTTATCACCTTTTTTTACTAGCCATTCTGCAATAGTACCTTCTGTGATGGATTCTGCGAGTTCTGGAATTTTAATTTCTTGCACTGGAATTTCCTCCTTCAGGGTTAATAGCTTGTTGTAAAATTTCATTTTGTTCATATTTATGAATACTAGGTAAACCAACTGCTGGTGCCGAGCGATCTGGACGGCCAATGTAACGTAATTTTTGTCCATCCTTCATAAGTTCTCTTAAGTAATCATCTACAAAATCCCATGCACCCATATTTTTTGGTTCTTCCTGAATCCAAACAATTTCCTCAAGTTCTGGAAGTTCTTTTAATATATTTTCTAATTCCTTTTTAGGGAATGGATAAATTTGTTCAAGTCGTAATACACGTAACCAATCAAAGTTTTCTTCAGAATTATCCATTGCTTCTTCTAAATCAACCATAATCTTTCCACTTCCGATTAGGAGACGTTTTGCTGTTTTATTAACTTTTAAATTTGGTTGATTTCTTAAAGTCTGGAAGCTAACATCTGTAAATTCTTCAGCAGTAGATGCCATTCTTGGATTACGAATCATGCTACTCTTCGGTGTCATTACAATAAGTGGTCTAGCTATATTATCTTCACCTAATTTCGCCTGTCTGCGCATTAAATGGAAGAATTGTGCAGATGATGACGGGTAAGCAATAATCCAGTTGTTTTCTGCCGCCATTTGTAAAAATCTTTCTAGGCGTGCACTAGAATGTTCTGGCCCCTGTCCTTCATAGCCATGTGGTAACAACATAGCTAGATTTGATTTGTCACCCCACTTGGCACGAGCAGAGGAGATAAATTGGTCAAACATTACCTGTGCAACATTGGCAAAATCTCCAAATTGAGCTTCCCAAATAACAAGTGTTTCCGGTGATTGAATGCTATATCCGTACTCAAATCCTAGCACTCCGACTTCTGAAAGTGGACTATTACGAATTTCAAAGGATGCATTTGCATCTTCAATACCATGTAATGGACAATATTTCTCACCAGTTTGCACATCGTTTAGCACCATGTGACGATGAGCGAATGTACCACGTTCTGTATCCTGACCAGTTATACGAATCGGAATACCTTCTTTTAGGATGGATGCATATGCTAAAGCTTCTCCTGTTCCCCAGTCAGCCTTATTGCCTTGTTCTAACGCATTCTCACGACGTTTTAGAACTCGTTCTGTTTTTTTAAATCCTTTAAATCCATCAGGTCGTTTTAATAAGTTTTTATTCAATGCTTTTAATGTATCTAAATCTACTGCAGTATCAAACTTATTTAATCCATTTTTTAAAATTTCCGGCATATATGGAGGTTCTAAATCTATATCTTCATTTTCAATCATTCCATTATAAATATCACGAAAACCCTTCTCCACTTTTTCTGTGATTTTTTTGAACTCACTTGATTCAATGTAACCATTTTTCTCAAGTGATTGAGCATAAACATTAGTCACAGAAGGATGTTGGTCAATATCTTGGTATAATCTCGGCTGTGTGGTCCTTGGTTCATCCATTTCATTATGACCATAGCGACGATATCCAACTAAGTCTATTAAGAAATCTTTATTGAATTTTTTACGATATTCATAAGCTATCTTCACAGCAGATACACAAGAAATAGGATCGTCTGCATTAACACGAATAATCGGAATTTCGAAACCTTTCGCCAAATCACTTGCATATCGTGTTGAACGACCATCTTCTCTGTCAGTTGTATAACCTAATAGGTTATTAGCTATAATATGAACAGTACCACCCGTATTATAGCCAGGCAATCCACTAAGGTTTAGCGTTTCAGCAACTACACCTTCTCCGATAAAGGCAGCATCCCCATGAATCAGAACACTGAATGCTTTATTCACATCACGTTTTGGTAACCCTTTTTCGTCACGACTATCTTGTGCGGCTCTTGTAAAACCTTCAACAATTGGGTTAACAAATTCTAAGTGAGAAGGATTATGTGCAAGTCTAACTCTAGTTATATCGCTTCCGTCTTTTACTTCTTTTTGTGCTCCGAAATGATATTTCACATCTCCAGTCCAACCATAATTAATCCCTCGTGAACCCTCAGATGGAATTAATTCTTTATTCGGTGAATAGTGAAACTCAGAAAAAATCTTATCGTATGGCTTTCCTAATACTTGCGCAAGAACAGCTAGACGACCTCTATGTGCCATTCCCATCATTATGTCTTCTACTTTATCTTCCTTACCATACTTAACAAGTTCTTCGAGCATCGGTACCATTACTTCTAACCCTTGAATAGAGAAACGCTTCTGACCAACAAATGTTTTGTGTAAGAACGTTTCAAAGCCTTCCACTTTCGCTAGGCTTTCTAGTAATTCTTTTCTTTCATCTTTAGATAATTCTAATCTAGCATTACCAGATTCAATTAATTCAAATAACCATTTTCTTTCATCATCATTATTAACATGATCATATTCATACGTCATTGTACCTGTATAATATTTTTTAAGTGTTTTAAATACATCTAATCCATTTTTCACATCAGCTGGAGCCTTATCCCAAATCCAAGAAGCAGGTAAATTCCTCAAGTCTTCTTCTGTTAATCCATAAGTTTCTGGATCAATTTCACTTGCTTTTGGGTTTCTATGTTGTCCTACTGGGTATATATTAGCTTCTAAATGACCGTAACGACGAATAGCCTCAACAAGTTTGAATGCTGAGGTAAGCTTTTGGACATCTAGATTTGGCGACACTACTGATGCCGCTGTTTTCTCATTATTTTCATTATCCTGAAATAGCCATTCAGGCGCACCATATTTATCGAAGATTCCTCTAATGGAAGGTTCGACAGTTTCTGGATCTTGTTTGTATAATTCGTATTGCTGTTCGACGTACCCCATATTAGGGCCATAAAACTGCTCCCAAAATCTCCTAGTGGACTCTTCCAATCCTACTACCACGATGATTACCCCCATAAAATACTTTACCCGTTTCATGTAAACGGTTAATGTTTTATATATTGCCCTTACCAAATAATATACCTCATTTTTAATGCATAAACAATATATATACCTGATATTTGTAAAGAAAATGAATTATCGTAATTACACCCTATATTCACGAAAACTTTAATATTTTTTCGATATTATATCAGAATTACCATTATTAGTTAACATAGAAACCATTTTGATTTATACTATAATGTAATAGGGGTGTCAATTGTATAATCAAAAGGAGGTATACATATGGGGTTAGCATTAATTTTAGGTGTAACTTTAGCTTTTCTTGTAGCAATCTTTTGCTCCGGATACGAATCAAAACCAGGAGTACCAAAGGATAACCAGTAAATAGGAAAGCGAAAGCGGCCGGTTAACGACGTACGAACTGGACTGAGCCGAAGGAGATAAAGCGAGTTGATGTTGACTTATCGTACGGAGGTGAAGGAAGTTACGCTAGTCGTTGGTCGCTTGAGCTAGATAAAAAAGCGAAAGCGAACGGTTAACGACCTACGTTAAACCAAAATAAACTAACTAAAAAACCGTCATGCTCTAACATGACGGTTTTTTATGTTAATTGTGGAAAGTTTTGCTGTCTTAGTGCCTCGTAAATAATTATCGCTGCTGTGTTTGATAAATTTAAAGAACGAACCTTATCGTTCATGTGGATACGCAAACAGTGATCTTCTTTGCCAACAAGCAAATCCTTTGGAATTCCATTTGTCTCTCTTCCAAATACAAAAAATATATCCTTATCTGTATTACTGAAATCATAATCTGTATAATGCTTTGTTCCAAAGTTCTCTATATAATAAAACTCGCCAGATGGATATCTTTCATATAGCTCTTCCATTGAGTTATACTCACGAACATCTACGTTTTTCCAATAATCCAATCCTGCACGACGAAGCATCTTATCATCAGTGGAAAAGCCTAGCGGATGAATCAAATGGAGGGTTGTATCTGTAGCTAAGCATGTTCTCCCAATATTTCCTGTATTTGCTGGAATCTCTGGTTGAAATAATACGACATGTAAACTCACTTTTTCATTCTCCTAACCATACTGGACGTGTTCAAGTTTATGTTTCACCTGAACACCTACATTTAATACAGTATTATTATATCACTTTTATTCACCGATTCGAAAAAATTTATATTGAATATCCGGTGTATATGCCGTTGAATCTTCATATGACCAATACCGATGCCTACTATTATCGGTATGGGCATTAACTAGGGGCATTCCATAACCATCCTTACTAACAACAATTGTATTATGATCCCATCTGCCATCACCTTGGAAATCATAACAAATTATATCCCCCGGTAATAAATCTTCGGGACTATCTACTTCTTTTCCCTTTAAACCTTCTGTCGATCCACTTAAATACCATCTTAGTGAATGGGCAACAGCCCAGCTAAAACTCCAGCTATCTCCGGAATACCACCAGCCACGTTCTCTTACCGGTGCACCTCGCATTGGCGCCCCACCAGCGTATAAGCATTGTGAGACATAATTCGTGCAATCCACGTCGAAGGTTCGAAATTCTGGATTATAACTATTCCACCATCGTTCTGCATACTGAACTGCTGCCCGACGATCATATGCGAAACGCTCTGAGTTACCATTACGAAGGTCATCCATATCTAGTATCCGCATTTCATCCCTTGAAAAATCCTTTTTTATTTCCTCATGCTCTACCACTTCTCCATCAACCATTCGAAATTGGTAAGGGACTACGGATTCCTCTAAATGAAAATGCTCCCCTTGTTTCACTAAGAAAGAGGTATGGAAGAAATACTTATAGTGTGTCTCTTGATCATACCGTACCTTTTGAAAAACTTCTCCTTTTCCTTGTGTACGTACAATCTCTCCATCTCTATTTTCCCACAGTTGTTTCTTTCGCGACCACCAATCATCTTCATTTCTTTCATTCTGAAAAAAATCAATCCACCATTGTTTTATTTTTTCCATAAAAAAATCCCTCCATGCAACATATATATGGAGAGAAGGCTTGGTTAACATCATTAAAGTAATAATAAAAAGGCTGCCGCTACTAAAGTAGGAAGTGCAAAAATACCTATCATCGTCATCACACTTCCCCGCCTATGATGGTCTTCTTTTGTTTCTGTATAAAAATTAACTCTATGCTCAGGTCCACTAAGTAATACACCACGAAACAGTACACGAATTATAACGGCAACTAGACCAATACCTAATAGAAAAATTACCATATAACGCATAGTTACTTAAAAATGAGCCCAGATATTAATAATATAATAGATAAAGCATAGCTAATAAGAATTGCCTTTTCATTCCTTAACATCGTTTCGATTATCATTATTTTCATGATTTAATAGAAATTCTTTCTTATCCAGTCCACCATTGTAACCTACCATCTGTCCATTAGCACCAATTACCCGATGACATGGTACAACGATAGATAATGGATTTTTATTAACTGCTCCTCCTACCGCTCGTACTGCCTTTGGATTGCCTATTTTATTAGCAATATCCTTATAGGACTTGGTCGTGCCATATGGTATGAAATTATATAAAGCCTGCCACACTGCCTTTTGAAAGGGAGTGCCATAGAATTCAAGCTCTATTGAAAAAGTTTGTATCTCGTGGTGAAAATAGCGATTTAATTCCGTCGTTGCCTGTAAAACAGATTCTGGACTTTTCATAAATGTTGGCTTATCAAAATATCGATATGCCCACTTATATACGGATTCCTCTATATCTTCCATTGCTCCAAAGTCAATCCGAATCGTTTTTTCTCCATTACCAATAATAGTAAGCATACCTAAAGAAGATTTTATTTCATCATAATAAAGTTCCATATTATCACCTAACATTAATGCGGATTTGTGGACTTTTCAAATTCTAGCCCTTTCTCCATTTCAAACAAAACCTGTTCATCCTTTTCGTTTTCCATCGCTTCTCGAATGGCAACAAACGCCTCTTCTGTACCTATTTTCCCTAATGACCATGCCGCTGTACCACGAATAACAGGACGGGGGTCATTTTTCATGACTTCTATTATTTCCTCTATAGCTGTTTTATCTTTATAATGTGCAAGAGCAATCAAAGCATTACGTTGTAGCGGCTTTTTCCCTCGCCATGAACCAGAAATTGTACCAAACTTCTCTTTAAATTCACGATTGGAGATTCGAAGCATTGGAATAAGCTTCGGTTTCGATACTTCAGGGTCTGGTTCAAATTCTGGATGCGTGTGAAAATCCATTCCTTTATTCTTCGGACAAACCTGCTGACATGTATCACAGCCATATACTCGGTTCCCAAGTTTAAACCGATATTCATCCTCTAAAAATCCCTTCGTTTGAGTTAGAAAAGCAATGCAACGCTGAGCATTTAATTGACCACCATCACCAACTAATGCTCCAGTTGGACAAGCATCTAAACATTTTCTACAATCACCACAGCTATCCTCTACAGGGGCATCCGGTATAAATGGAATATTAGTCATCATTTCACCAAGGTACACAAAAGACCCAAATTCAGGTGTAATAATGGATGTATTTTTACCACTAAAACCTATCCCAGCTCGCTCTGCAACTGCTCGGTCAGATAATTCTCCTGTATCAACCATGATTTTATTAATAGCATCTGGTACTCTTTCTTTAATAAATTCAGATAGCTTTGCTAACCGGTCACGCAATACATCGTGATAATCCAATCCCCATGATGCTCTAGCAAATAATCCGCGACGTTCTTCTTTCGTACTCCTTGGAGCATTTTTCATTCGGGAAGGATATGCGAGAGCAATCGATATGATGGATTGTGCTTCTGGAAGCAAACGTTTTGGCTCCGTACGTTCTTCATTTGTCCCTTTTTCAAATCCGGACTGATAATTTAATTCTTGTTGACGGCGTAAGCGTTCCTTAAGCTCGCTAAAAACATCTGCAGTTGCAAAACCAATCTTATCAATGCCAATTTCCTTCGCGTAGTCCCTAATTTCTTGTTGTAATTCTTCCGTACGCACTCCTATCCCCTCCTTCTTATTTACTCTTAACTTTTCCAGTACGCATCCGGTTAAATACAGCAGCAATTTCATATTTCCTTGGTCTAGCAAGGTCCCCTGGATGCTGATCATTAAATATCGTAAATGAAGCAAGACCATCTTTATCAAATTGCTCCTCAATTTTCTCCATTAAATCATTTAAAGAGATATTTCCTAAACTCTTTTTTCGATCTAAATACTGAATAATTTCTGCAATCATACGTGTTTGGGATGCATCAACAAGCTGTTCCGTATATTCAAAGGATATATCATTTTTTCCCATGATGATTTTATACAATCCTTTTGCTTGGGTTTTGCTACGTTTGCCTTTAGTAGTCTGTAAGGATTGTTGCTGAAAATAGCGATTGGTGATTTGCCCAAATCTTTCACTAATTACTTCATCACGCTCTAGAGGGTCTTTTTTCATAATCTGCATCGCTTTTTCTGTTACATTATGCGGAATGTATTCATCCATCATGATCACGGTATCCGCCACAGCAAAGTAATCGCCGGAACCACCCATTACAAGAATAGAAGATACATCTAGCTGTGTATACATTTGTTTTATCTTATCAATGAACGGTGTAATAGGTTCTTTTTCGCTTTTCACCAATTGTTGCATCCTGTGATCACGAATCATAAAATTGGTTGCACTTGTGTCTTCATCAATAAGTAATGTGGAGGCACCAATTTCCAATGCTTCCATCACATTTGCCGCTTGTGATGTACTTCCACTAGCATTGTCTGTAGTGAAAAAAGATGTTTCCTGCCCATGTGGCAAATTATTAATAAATGGTGAGATGTTCACACCACTTATTTTTCTTCCATCCTCTGCACGAATTTTCACAGCGTCCGGGTCTGTTAAAACAAACTCACGACCATCTCCTCTTGTATGAGAATAGACACCACGCTCAACCGCTTCAAGGAAAGTACTTTTCCCATGATATCCCCCGCCAACAATTAAGGTAATGCCTTTTTGGATTGCCATTCCTTTGATTGATTCTGATTGATGTGGCAAAGGAATCTCTACTTCATTTTCTGATGGACTATGGAAAGGTACCGCATTCTCTAATGGCCGATTACTAATCCCACTTTCTCTCGGTAAAATAGAACCATTTGCAATAAAAGCAATCCAATTATTTGCTTTCATTTCGTTACGAATGGCTTCCTGCTGGTCAGCCAACTTAAAAGCTTTTTCTAACTCATAATCACTTACCGTAAATACAGACTGCTTTACAATAGAAGGAATAGCTTTTGAAAAAAGTTTCTCTGCCTCTCTGCCATTAATTCTTCTTCCATTAGCAGGAAGCCCTACAGACATACATACCGTTATCGTTTCTGGAGTAATTTGAATCGCACTCCGCTCCAAAACTTCTTGTCCTGGACTATCAAAAAGAATTTGGCCACTTTTTCCAGATCCCTTAATAAAGGTATGATCCCTATCGATTGCCTGTCCCACCGCCCGTGCAAAAGCATCTTCAACTGCTACTTTTCGTTGCTTCGTTTTTAGCCACTCATCATGAATAGGCCGTTTTTTATTGAAAATCACAATCCGTATCTTGGAAGGCGTTGCAAACGGATCTCCTTGAACATAATCTATAAATAAGGAAAAATTAGGATATTGATACTTCCCTTGTATCCCTTTATATCCTTTATATCCTTTATTATCTAATTGTTTTAGTTGTTGAATAAGTTTGTTCATAAAATATCCCTCAAATTTCTTGTGGTTTATTCTATTAGAATACTACGGGGGAAATAGTAAATTCAAGTGAAGGAATATATTAGAAGTTTTATTGAAAAATAAAAACGCAACGCTTCGTAGCCAATTCTACAAAACACTGCGCTTGTGACTTATGTATGGAGCGGGTGAAGGGAATTGAACCCTCGACATCAGCTTGGAAGGCTGAGGTTTTACCACTAAACTACACCCGCATCAGAAATATAATTATTCAATTTACAATATCACGAACAACATGCCCCTCCATCTGCTAGCTTTTTCAAAGATGATTCGTGCTTCGGGGCAACTCGTAGCTTATTCGGTGGAAGTGACGCTCGTGGCTGAGGTTTTACCACTAAACTACACCCGCATGGGAAATATAATCATTTATTTTAAAATACCACGAACAACATGCCCCTCCATCTGCTAGCCTTTTCAGGGATGATTCGTGCTTCGGGGCAACTCGTAGCTTATTCGGTGGAAGTAACGCTCGTGGCTGAGGTTTTACCACTAAACTACACCCGCATAGGAAATATAATCATTCAATTTACAATATCACGAACAACATGCCCCTCCATCTGCTAGCTTTTTCAAAGATGGTTCGTGCTTCGGGGCAACTCGTAGCTTATTCGGTGGAAGTAACGCTCGTGGCTGAGGTTTTACCACTAAACTACACCCGCATAGGAAATATTAATTATATCACTACTTTATTTGGTAACAAAATTAATTATAGCAAGTAAGTTTTAATAATTCAAGGGGATTTTCTACATTTTTTTACACTTATTTTGTTTTATTTGCTTTTTGCTGTCGTTTTTATTTATTTAGAAATTTAGGAAAATACCATTTACAATGCTAGACAATCGATATACACTAGACTTATTCAGGGAGGGAAAAAAATGACTGTTTATCCTATTACTTTAACAGAATCTAAATTTATGCATAAAGACCTCTTAAAATATCCTTTTGAAGAACGTGGTCTACAATTTGGTGACGGTATATATGAAGTGATTCGTATTTATCAAGGAAGCTACTATTTATTCGAAGAGCATGTTGATCGTTTATTCCGATCAGCTGATGCTATTAAATTAGAACTTCCATATACGAAACAAGAAATGAAAGATTTATTGCTAGAATTACTAACCAAAAATGATATGAAAACAGATGGTAAACTATACATTCAAGCAACTCGTGGTTCAGCACCTCGTGACCACGCCTTTCCAGTGGGAGTAAAATCAAATATATACGCTTATTTAAATGATCTACCACGTAATTTAGATCACCTTACAAACGGTGTAAAAACCATTACTCAACGTGATGTTCGCTGGGAAAATTGTTTTATAAAAAGTTTAAACTTACTCCCAAACGTCTTGGCAAAGCAAGAAGCAAAAGAGAACGGTTGCTATGAAGCTATTTTACACAGAGAAGGAAAGGTTACAGAGTGCAGTAGTTCCAATGTATATTTAGTTAAAGATGGAAAAGTTTATACCCATCCAACTAAAAATAATATTCTTCATGGTTGTGTAAGGATGGCCGTTGAACGCTTTACGACGGACCTAAATATTCCGTTAATAGAGGAAGCATTTACCTTAGATGACATATCCAGTGCGGATGAAATGTTCCTAACGAGTAGTACATCAGAAGTTTTATCTGTTGTTCAAGTAGATAAAACAACCATTGGAAACGGAAGACCAGGTAACATCACAAAACAACTACTAGCAGCATATGAAAAGGATGCTAACATCAAAAACCCTATACAAGCCTAATAATGAAGAGTGACCATTTGGTATGGTTACTCTTTTTCTGGTTAACCTTGGTTCCCTAGTCATTGGTGACACTCCACTCCATCCTAATCTCAAACTACTACTTGTTTTCCTTTTTACTTATCGGCGGTCCTCCTGATTTAGCAGCATTCCTCTCTACTTTATAGACCCACTATCAAGACAAAAAACGAGGGCTCATCACCCTCGTATAAACTATATTATTACTTTTTGACTATCTAGATAAGCTTGTAAGGAAAGTGTGCGTTCTTCACTTTCTTCTTTGCTGTTATAGCAATCAAACATAGCTTGAAGTGTTTCCAAACTTGTAAAATATGGTGTTTGATAACGTACTGCTAATTCACGAATAAAAAAGCCGATTTTCTCTTTTTCTCTTCCCTGATTCGCTATATTTAATACAACATCCGGTGCATTACTTTGCCAATAATGGAGCAATTCATTCTTACTACGTAACGTTTGTTTTACCGAAATGTCTTTCGATTCTAGAAATTTAGCAGTTCCTTCTGTTGCTATAATGGTTGTACCTAACTCCATAAATTGACGAACAAGTGGCACACTCTCTTCCTTTAATCGGTCCGAAATAGAAACAAAGATCTGTTTTACTTGTTGTAAATTCCCCATATAAGATGATACTTTTCGTAATGCTTCATTTTCAGAGAAGCCTATTCCAATAATTTCTCCGGTAGATTTCATTTCTGGGCCTAGTACATGGTCGACTCCTTTTAACTTACTTGCAGAGAACACAGGTGCCTTCACTGTATAATAACTAGGTTCTGTCAGAAGATTAAATTCATCCGTTATCTGTTTTAATTCTTCCCCAAGTTGAGTCTTTACGGCCCATTCAATCATCGGAATACCTGTAGTCTTACTCATGATTGGGATTGTTCTCGATGATCTCGGATTAACTTCTAAAACGTAAATAGTATCATCATGAATGACAAACTGAATATTCATCATACCAACAATCGGAACGGTTTGGCTAATCTGACGAGCAATTTCTACCAATCTATCCTT
This sequence comes from Oceanobacillus senegalensis, assembly GCF_900176885.1. Lineage (GTDB taxonomy): Bacteria > Bacillota > Bacilli > Bacillales > Amphibacillaceae > Oceanobacillus > Oceanobacillus senegalensis. The sequence goes on from NZ_LT839648.1 coordinate 2,321,931, forward strand.
TATTTCATCCGACAAGGATACCGGAGGAAATACACTCATACTGTCACCGGAATGGACCCCTGCTTTTTCAATATGCTCAAAAATTCCTGGAACCACGATATCCCTTCCATCACTGATGACATCAATCTCACATTCTATTCCTGGTAAGTATTGATCTATCAGCAATGGCCAGCAGTAATCATTGGTATCTTTCTGGATACGTGATACATAACCATATAATTCCTTTTCACTATTGCATATAAACATCGATTGCCCTCCAATTACATAAGAAGGACGTATTAAAACTGGAAATCCAAGTTCATATGCGGATTCAGAGAGTTCATCTAAAGAGTGTACAATATGGCCTTCAATGTGAGGTATATTTAATCGATTTAATACCTCATAAAACTGTTCCCTATCCTCCATCTGATCAATATGTTCAGGTAATGTACCAAAAACATGGATCCCTTCTTCTTTTAAATCATTTGCTAAATTAATTGCCGTTTGTCCACCAAACTGAATGAGCACACCCTCAACTTGCTCTTTTTCAATTACTGCAAGTACATCCTCAAGAGCCAATGGTTCAAAGTAGAGGCGGTCTGCAATCGAATAATCCGTACTAACGGTTTCGGGATTATTGTTCATTACCACAGCTTCATATCCCATTTCTTTCACTGCCCAGGTAGCATGTACAGAGCAATAATCAAATTCTACCCCTTGCCCTATTCGAATAGGACCTGAACCTAATACGAGAATTTTCTTGGACTCCTTATCCAATTCAACCTCGTCATTTCCATTCCAAGTGGAGTAATAATAAGGTGTAACTGCATCAAATTCTCCAGCACATGTATCTACTAATTTATACCCCGATTCTAAACCTATTTCCTTATAATGTTTACGTAAGGTTCTACTACTCGTTCCTACCAATTCAGCAATACGGTTATCACTTATGTTAAAGCGCTTCGCCATACGCAGTAAGTCATCAGGAACATTTGGCCAGTTATACGAATAAAGGTTTTTCTCACATTCTAGAATCCTTTCGATTTTTCGTAAAAACCAATAATTAATATTAGTAAGTTGAATGATTTTATCCAAACCTAATCCACGATTAAATGCTTCTGCAATAGCAAATAGACGTAAATCATTCGGAACAGACAGTAGCTCTATTATTTCATTGGTTGTTTTTTCATTCATTCCAGGCCAATTTAAACTATATACATTCATTTCTAAGGAGCGGATAGCTTTATTTAATGCCGCTTCGAAAGTACGATCAATCGCCATAACTTCCCCTGTTGCTTTCATTTGTGTACCGAGCGTCCTGTCTGCTTCCGTAAATTTATCAAATGGAAAGCGTGGAAGCTTGACAACGATATAGTCCACAACTGGCTCAAATGATGCATATGTATTACCAGTAATTGGATTTAAAATTTCATCTAAATGGTGGCCAATTGCACATTTGGCTGCTATCCTAGCAATGGGATAGCCTGTTGCTTTGGAGGCTAATGCGGAGGATCTACTAACCCTTGGGTTTACCTCAATAATGCAATATTCATTTGATTCTGGATGAAGAGCAAATTGGATATTACATCCGCCAACAACTTTTAATGCACGAATTACTTTTAATGAAGAGGTACGTAGCATTTGATATTCTGTATCAGAAAGGGTTTGTGCTGGTGCAACAACTATGGAATCTCCCGTATGTACTCCAACAGGATCCATATTTTCCATACTACATATAATGACACATGTGTCATTTTCATCACGCATCACTTCAAATTCTATTTCTTTCCAGCCTTTTATACTCTTTTCCACTAACACTTGATGTATTGGGCTTAGTTTTAATCCATTGTTTAATAGAGTAATAAATTCTTCTTCATTATAGGCAAAACCGCCACCTTCTCCACCTAATGTATAGGCAGGTCGTAGTATAACCGGATAGCCAATTTCTTTAATAAATTCTAGACCATCTTCCATCGATTCTACAATTTTAGATTCTGCGATTGGCTCATCAATATCAATCATAAGCTTACGGAATTTATCACGGTCTTCTCCTTTTTGAATAGAAGAAACCGAACTACCTAGAAGTTTCACACCATATTTGTCGAGAATTCCTTTTTCATGCAGCTGGACTGTCAAATTTAATCCTGTTTGCCCTCCAAGTGTTCCGATGAGCCCATCTGGTTTTTCCTTGGCTATTATTTTTGCCAAAGAAGGGACAGTAAGAGGCTCCATGTATACATGATCAGCAATGGATTCATCTGTCATAATCGTTGCAGGGTTATTGTTTACAAGTACGACTTCTATTCCCTCTTCTTTTAATGCAAGACAGGCTTGTGTACCTGCATAATCAAATTCTGCTGCTTGCCCGATAACGATTGGACCAGACCCGATTACTATAACCTTTTTTAATGGATTATGCTTCGACATATTTATTCCCTCCCGAAGTAATCACCTGATGAATAAAATCAATATAAATATATTCGGTATCAGTAGGTCCCGGGTGTGCTTCAGGATGAAATTGTACCGACAGAACAGGAAGTTGAATATGTTTCATTCCCTCGACAGATTGATCATTAACATTTTTATACAACACTTCAAATTCCTCCGTGTCTATACTATCCTCTACAACGACATATCCATGATTTTGTGAAGTCATACTTACTTTACCTGAATGTATATCTTTTACAGGGTGATTATCCCCACGATGACCAACAGATAGTCTTTTTGTTTTCGCTCCGTACGCTAGTGCAATCAATTGATGTCCAAGGCTGATTCCAAGTGTCGGATATTTTTCCGTTAATTGGCGTACTGTTGGGAGAAATTCCTCTAATTCCTTTGGATTTCCTGGACCATTACTAAGTAAAATTCCATCCGGATGAAGTAGTTCAATCTCAGCAAATGTTGTATGATAAGGAACAATGGTAACTTTACAATTTTCCTTTAATAATGCTTGTAGGATCGAGCTTTTATATCCAAAATCAACTAGCACTACATGGTAAGCACCATTTCCATACGTTTCCGACTTTTGAACCGATACTTCTTTAACTAGAGAAAGTGTATCTGCTTCCTTCCATTCACCAATGTTGTCCTTTACCTTGACAATTTTCCCCTTTACGGATTTATGCTTACGAATGGCTTTAACCAGAGATCTTGTATCTACATTCACTAAGCCTGAAACATTCTTCTCTTTTAGGACATCTCCTAATGTTGCAGTTGATTGATAATGACTTGACTCATCACAAAGGTCGTTTAAAATGACACCGGAAAGAGAAACTTTTTCACTTTCGTTTCCCGTTTCATTCACTCCATTGTTTCCAATAATAGGAAAACTAAATGTTAAAATTTGACCAGCATATGACGGATCAGTCAGCATCGCCTGATATCCAGTCATGCTCGTATTAAACACAACTTCACCCTCAGATTCTATTTCTGGCCCTAACCAATCCCCAGTGAACTTTTCTCCCGTCTCTAATACGAGATACCCCTTTGTCATGATGTCATCCCCTCCGTTTCACTTAATAGCCCTTGAAACACCTCTACAAAATACTCCAATTCATCTTTGGTTGTCGTTAATGGAGGTAAAACTCTAAGCACATTTGCACCGGCTGCAAGTACTAAAATACCTTGATTTCTCAGTCTATTAATCCATGTTCCCGCTTCTTCGCATAGCTGAATTCCAATTAAAAGACCTAGCCCTCTTACTTCCTCAATAACTTGATGTGACTGCTCGAGTTTTTCCAATTCTACTCTAAGCCATGCACTTTTTTCCTGAACCTCTGCTAGAAAATCGTTTTGTGTCAGGAACTCAACGGTAGCAACTCCTGCGCTAGTAGACATTGGATTTCCTCCAAACGTACTTCCATGTGTACCCGGTTGAAAGGATTGTGCGACAGATGCCTTTGCCAGCATAGCTCCAATTGGGAACCCCGAGCCAAGTCCTTTTGCCAGGGTTATAACATCTGGTTCAATTCCATATTGTTCATGAGCAAATAGCGTACCCGTTCTCCCCATACCAGTTTGAACTTCATCCAACATGAGAAGAATATCGTTTTCCTTACAAACTTTTTCTAGCTCTTTTATCCAATTTTTAGTCGCTGGGAAGACGCCTCCCTCCCCTTGAATAAGCTCCAACAGGACAGCAGTGGTTTTCCCATTGTTTACTTCTTTTAATGTAGCAACGTCATTATATGGAAGGTAACGAAATCCTGGAGTTAGTGGGGTAAATCCTTGATGTATTTTTTCCTGACCAGTTGCAGCCATCGTAATCCCTGTACGCCCATGAAAGGATTGTTTAAATGTAACTATTTCAACACGTTCGGGATTTCCTTGATCCTTAGCATATTTTTTTGCGATTTTAATTGCAGCTTCGTTTGCCTCTGCACCACTATTACAGAAAAATACTTGATCAAATAAACTATTTTTCGTCAATAGAGATGCAAGCTTTTCTTGATTTGGTATGTGATAGAGATTGGAACAATGCCAAAGTGATTCGAATTGTTCATTTATTTTCTCTTTTACCATAGAAGGAACATGCCCAAGATTACACGTTGCGATACCTGAGGAATAATCTAAATATTTTTTTCCTTCGTCATCCCACACGTTGCTTCCTTTTCCTCTAACAAGTGTTAGTGGGAATCGTTTGTATGTATTCATAATTTTGGTTTCATTCGTTTCTACTGTATTAGGCATGTTGCACCTCTCCCTTCACTATTTTCGTTCCGACCACTTTTCCATTTAAATATTCCTTCAAATCTTCAGGGGCTAAACCATTAATAATAACCGTTTCTTTAACACCACCTGACAGTGCGTTAATAGCTGAGCGAACTTTTGGAATCATCCCTCCATATATCACACCAGACTCAATCATCGAATCGATTTTGTCTTTCGTTAATTTCGAATGAATGACTTGTTTATCTTCTATTGTTTCCATCACGCCTGGGATATCACTAACAAAAATCAGCCTTCCCTTTGTAGCACTTGCCACAGCTGCCGCAGCCATATCACCGTTAATGTTATAGCGCACACCTGATCCATCAATCCCAATAGGAGATACAACTGGAATCCCATCATTATTCATAATTAGGTTAAGCCAGTTTTCATTCACCTTCTTCACCTTACCAACGAACCCTAATTTTCCTGAAGAATCAACTGGCTCAGCCTCCAGTAATGATCCATCGACACCACTCATACCAAAGGCTGTTCCTCCAGCTTTCGTAATTTTTGTAACAATTCTTTTATTAATCGTTCCACTCATTACCATCTCCGCAATTTTTAGAACTTCTTCCGTTGTCACTCGTAACCCTTCAACAAATGGACTTTCAACTTGGGCCTGTTTCAGAGCTTGATTGATTTCAGGTCCCCCGCCATGAACTATTATTGGATTACAAATTTCGGATTGCTTTAGTTCATAAATAGACTGGAAAAAGCTATCAGGCAACTTCTCCATGACACTTCCGCCAATTTTTAATACAACCGTATCCATTCTCCTCACCTCACGTACGATATGAAGCATTTATTTTTACGTAATCATAAGTCAAATCGCAGCCCCAAGCTGTTGCTTGATGACTACCATTTTTCAAGTCAATATGAATGACTACTGTCTCCTCTTGTAAGTATTCACTCGCTTCCGATTCATCAAAGTAGGCGACATGACCCTCCTTAACAACCTCGATATCTCCAATCGAAATACAAATTTTGTCCGTTTCAATAGGCTGTTCACTATATCCAACTGCACATACAATCCGTCCCCAATTTGGATCTGCACCGTATATGGCTGTTTTTACTAAGTTAGAAGAAATAACAGCTTTCGATACTTGTTTTGCTGCAATTTCAGATGGAGCACCAATTGTATTCACTTCAACCAACTTTGTTGCGCCTTCCCCATCTCTAGCTATTTTCTTTGCTAGCTCTTCACTAACTAATTTCAGTGCATTCACAAACTGATCCCATTGTGCATGGTTTTCATTTAAAAGATTGTTTTCTTGCTTGCCATTAGCTAATACAAGCACCATATCATTCGTACTAGAATCGCCATCCACTGTGATCATATTAAAAGATTGATCAGTAATTTCTCTTAGCGCGTGTTGCAGGCTATTGGGATCAACTGCAGCATCTGTTGTCATAAATCCAAGCATGGTAGCCATATTCGGATGAATCATTCCAGATCCCTTAGCAGCACCACCAATCGTAATCGTTTTCCCATCAATTTCTGTTTGTACCGCAACATGTTTCGTAACCATATCTGTTGTTAAAATCGCCTGTTCAAAGTTTTCGGCAGAATGTAATTTATCATTTCCCATGGATTGCATTCCTTTGTGGATCTTTTCCATAGGTAGCATTTCACCAATAATTCCTGTCGATGCAACAGCAACATGATCTGTGTGAACATTCATTTTTTCTGCTGCCATCTTTTGCATTTCCAGGGCGTCCTTTATCCCTTGTTCTCCAGTAAAGGAATTAGCATTTGCGGAATTAACAACAATGGTCTGAATTAAATGTTCTTTTTCTAAACTTTTTTTCGTTACTTGGAGTGGTGCGGCCTGGAATGCATTCAATGTATAAACACCTGCCGCAGCTGCTGGAACATCGGAATGAAGCCAGCCAAAATCTAATCTTCTTTTTCTTAATCCACAATGAACGCCACCTGCTGTAAATCCTTTTGGACTAGTAACATGCCCATTTTTGAGAAGTTGGGTTGTCTTTTCTTTTGTAATCATCAACTTGCTTCACCCTTCCATTATGGATAAATTGGGATTTGATAAAGCCCGTGTTCTTCATCCCAGCCATTCATAAGATTTGCATTCTGTATCGCCTGCCCTGCCGCTCCTTTTACTAAATTATCAATAGCAGACACAACGATTAATTGATTTGTTCTTTCATCAACATGTAAGCCTATATCACAAAAATTACTTCCATATACTTCCTTCGTTGTTGGAAAACTACCTGCTTCTACGATTCGAATAAATGGGTGTGATTCATAATAAAATTGGTACATATTAATCACTTCGGCTGTTGTCATCTCTTTTTCCAAACGTCCATACATCGTACAAATCAAGCCACGTGTCATTGGAATCAGATGGGTTGTAAATGTTGTAGTTACCGGTTTATTTGCAATACCAGATAAGTACTGATCAATCTCTGGGATATGCTGATGCATACCAATCTTATACGGTTTCACATTTTCGTTCGTTCCCGAATAATGAGTCATTGGAGATTGTTTTCCACCTGCACCGGAAACGCCCGTTTTCCCATCAATAATAATAGTTTCTGTCGATATGATACGATGTTCAACTGCTGGAATCATCCCAAGTAAAGCCGAAGTTGGGAAACACCCTGGGTTTGAGAGGATTTTTGCATTTTTAATTTGTTCTTTATAAATCTCCGACAATCCATAAACGGCTTCATCCAATGTTGCTTGAGGTGCAGCATCTTTTTTGTACCATTTTTCATATTGTTCTTGTGATGATAGTCGCAAATCACCGGACAAATCAATACATTGTAAATGTGATTCCTGAAATTTTGGTACCAAATCCTTCGCGACTCCGGCTGGAGTTGCTAAAAAAACAATATCCACTTCTTCTTTTAATCTCTCAATATCTAATTCTTCCATTGGATTGTTAAAAAATTTAGTTAAATGTGGATAAATAGTTGCAATTTGTTCACCGTGCTGAGAATGAGAAATAATTTGTTTTACATGCATAAATTCATGCGTTTGAAGTAACCGAATTAATTCAATAGCACCATAACCCGTTCCACCTATAATCGCTACATTCTTCAATGTTTTTACTTCCTTTCGATTTTTTGAATTATTCATTATTATAGATTTATATAACTATTTATGCAAGTATATTTATAAAAAAAAATTTATATTTATGCATTAAAATTCTAAAAAACGATTCTTTTGTTTCGATTGTTTAAATCAAAACAAAAGAATCGTCTGTTTACTGAACATATTTATTTAAAAAGCTAGTCAACTTATTCATATACATCTTAGGCTTAAGAACAATGGATTCACCATGACTCGCACCTTCTACAAGCAATAGCTCTGTTTCACTTTTCGTATGTTCCACTAATCTCTTTGTCATGGCTGTAGGAACAAATGTATCATCACTCCCGTGAATGTATAAAATAGGGACCTCTGCTTTTTTCACTTGTTTTAAAGCAGACGCTTCTTTGAAGTTATAACCTGCCTTCCAGTCAGTAACAAGCCCTGTTGTTGGCAAAATCGGAATTTCCGGCAGTTTAAACATCCGATTAAGTTGATAAGCAAATAAATCATAGACATTAGAATAGGGACTGTCCGCAACTATTGCTTTTACATTTGCTGGAAGTTCTTCTCCACTAGCCATTAACACTGTAGCTGCTCCCATCGATACACCGTGAAGAACAATTTCCGTATCTTCTCCCAGCTCATCAATGATACGATTGACCCAATCAATTAAATCTAAGCGATCATGCCATCCAAAACCAATATAATCTCCTTCACTTTCTCCATGACCTCTCATATCGGCAGTAAACATATTATATCCTAGGTCTTTATAATAGTATTGTCCAAATAACCCCATATCACTAGCACGTCCCAAATAACCATGAGCGAATACTACGGTTTTATTTGTCGGCTCTTTCGCTTCAAGGAAATAACCCTTTAAGGTAAGACCATCAAAAGATGTTAATTCCCATTCCTCAAAGTCTTGATTTCTCACCCAATCACGCCAGCTACCTGCAGTGAAAACTTCCATGGCCTCAGCTGACACTTCTAAATCTTTATTTCCATTTAAGAAATCTTTTACATTTCTTTCTATTGCTAAATCATATAAATAATAGCCAATAGCAAAATTAGCTACTGCTAAGATAATAATTAAACCAACAAAAATCCGCAACCATAATTTCTTCACTAATCAGTCCCCTTTCTCTTCCCACTCTCTAGTTCTATTATACTAGAATTAAAGTCTAGTAAAAGGCAATAACGGATGGTAGTTTATTACAATTCTACTCTTTCCTTTTTGTTCGTTTTACTTATAGTTGGAACCTTTGACTTTTTAGTACAACGAATTTTTAAATTTTATTATTATGTTTTTACTGTCCTAACGAAAAAAATACCTCAAAGCGTAGAAAACAGCTATGAGGTACAGTATTTTGCCTGTATTACGGTATGGCTGACCGCTTTCTACTTGATAATAAAGTACTTAAAGTAAAAATAACTACCTGACTTATTAATAGATAGATTCCGCCAGTTTTCTGCTCTTGGACCGGGTCAAAAGGTAATAAAGATTGATAGAATTCCGGTGTCAGGTATTCTGCATCTGGTAAACAGACAATGATGGACGACATGAAAAGGTCGATATCCGTATAAAGCGAATATAGCCCTACATTTGCTGCCAAGAGAATGGCACCATATGGTATGAATAGAATAATATGAACGAGTCCATATAGCCATCTGCGTTTACCAAATAGTCTATTCGGCCTTATTAATGGGATCCAGACTAAAATAGCAGCAATGAAAAGTACCAGCATGGCTAGGTAATTTAAAAATAGATCCAATCTTATAGAATTAAATACAAACGGGATGTGGTATACGTAAAATAGAACGTAAAATAAACTAACAGCTATTATAGGTTTTGTAATGATTGCAATGATTTTTTCAACAATAGCCTTTTTGCGTATTCGTTCGATAATTTCCATTTTAAATCCAATGATTAACAATGGTGGCGCAATCAATAACAAGAGGACGAGTTGTATTATATGAGTACTAAATTTGATTCTTCCAATGATGTTTAATGGACTACCCAAAGAAACATATACAGCAAGTATCCCTGCTAAAAATGCAATGATTCGCCATATGGAATGATGTTTCGATGACGGTAACAGAAAAAAGTAAATAATGACCGCAAATGCAGTGTAGATAAAAATGCCACCATTCCATAATGTTGAAGCATGAAATTCATCTAAAATAATTTCTAACATGTCCCCACCAACTTCCTAATCGTTAGAACTTCTTCATAAGCGTTATTCAAAAAAGGAGGTTCGAAAACGTACCTTTAGAACCATCTCTATTAAGTATACAAGATTAGAAAGCCGTGTATCGCACCCAGATATAACAATATATTGACAATATATTAGAAAATATTTGTTCCAATTAATTGGTGCATGTAATTTCCACTCCGACCAGTCACCTTTAGAACGCCCCCCATGCTCCAACATAGCAACAATAGATATATATCGCATTTTCTCTCCCATTTCCATATCAATTTAATGATGCATTTCAACCTACAATCATCTAGCTAACATCCATATACTTTAAAATAACACTCCAGGCCTCAACCTTTTCTGCAAAGCTTTTGTTATACCTTCCTGGGATAGGGCTTGTGGAGGGTAATTTTTTTACATGAACGTGAAGAAGTTCATGCATATCGAAATTTTTCCTAAATGTTTCATAGGATTTAGTTCCATTACATGCAATCAACCTTATGGAAGGATGCGCTTTGATTAAGCCAACAATATCATTCGGAACATCTTCTTTTATATCTGCATCCAAACTACCTTCTCGGAAACAAGCACCAATCGAATCCCAAAGCGCAATTTTATGTTTTTTAATAAATTCCACTTTCCTACCATAATCTTCAATAGGATCCTCTTGAAACAATTCAAATAGAATAGGCCAAAAATGATTTCGGGGATTTCCATAATACTGCTTTTTCTCAATTGATTGAACGCTTGGCATAGAACCAAGGATAAGGACTTTAGGAACATCAGGAAGCACAGGTGGAAAAGAATAGATTTTTTCACTCATCGTACTAATTCTCCTTCATATATTTATTCCCAACTTTAATTGCTACTTCTTAATAACTATTAATAATATGTATCTGTAAAATGAGTTTAAAGAAAATGTATTTTCAATAAAAATGTATAACAAAACGTGAAAAACAGACAGAAAAAAATAAATTTCTGTCTGTTTTATAAATATCCAATAAATTATTTACGAGATTTTCCATTATGATAAGTAAGCAAACTCTAATGACCGAACTTTTTCTTATAATAACATTCGCAAATATTTTTCGAAATGAATCCCTTCAATTGTAGGTATTTGCTCCAGGGAAGTATCATTGATAGCAGTTGTCAGAAATTCCTCTGCTAACCGGACAGATTTATCCAGGTCGTCTCCACGCAACAACCCCCCCATAATGATAGATGCAAATAAATCACCAGTACCAGAATAACTTTTTCCATTATAATCCATCGCATTAAAAAAGGTTTTATCACCGTCCAAATATATATTACCAATTAAATGCTTATCTGCATCCATTGACGTTGGATTCACTCCCGTAATAATCACTTTAGCTCCTGTTTTATGTTGCAAAGTATGTCCAGCCTCTTCCAACGCATGAAAATAATCTGTTTCGTTTGAATAGCTATGTAATTTTTCATAAGATAATCCGGTTAATAAACAACACTCCGTAACATTTGGAGTAATCACATCTGCACACTTCACCAATTCCTTCATTTGTTCTAGCAATGCACCGGTGAATATTTTATAGACTTCTCCATTATCTCCCATTACCGGATCAACCAGTAAAGTTGTTTCTTTTGTATAAAATTCATCTAAAAAATGAAAGATATTTTCAATTTGTTCTCGTCCCATAACGAAACCGGTTAGAATTCCATCAAAAGATTCTTGTTGTTTGCTCCATTCCTCCATGAAATATTTCATTTTTGATGTCAAATCTTCATAGTAAAAACTCGGATATTCGGTTTGCGCAGACAAAACCGCAGTAGGTAAAGGACATGCCTGCACACCCATTACCGACAAGACCGGAATCGCTGCAGTTAATGAACATTTTCCAAAAGATGATAAATCTTCTATGACAGCAACTTTTTTCATACTAACCTCCCATTAATCTATCCCCTTGAACTTTATCCATTTTACCACAAAAAAAAAAGGATGGTTAAAAGGATTATAGAAGGCTCACTCCTGCACAAAAAATCCATCTATGAATCGTCCGCCAACTGACCCCATTCTTTTTTATTAAATTGACACTTTTAATGGTATCAATCTTTTGATAAAGTCATTTATAAATTCAAATCGTTAGGAAGGTTTATAGATATGTCGAATACGCAAAGTTATTCCAAGCCACATCAAAAAACGTTTGATTTAATTCTTACATCTATGTTAATTGCACTAGTTTTCGTTTCTACCGTTTTTCTGAATATTAGGCTACCAATTGCAGCAAATGGTGGGTTAGTTCATCTGGGAACAGCCATGCTTTTTATTGCATCTATTTTATTCGGTCCTAAAAAGGGAGCACTTGCTGGTGCAATAGGAATGGGGTTATTTGATTTAATTGGAGGTTGGGTGTTATGGACACCAATAACTATAGTCTCCCGTGGGTTACAAGGATATATCGTCGGTAAAATCGCTTGGTCAAGCGGTCGCAAAGGTACTAGTATTGCTTTCAATTTAATCGCAACGATCATTTCGATTCCTTTTATGGTAGCTGTATATTACATTGGGGAAAGCATACTCTATGGTAATTGGATCATGCCCTTAGCTTCGATTCCTGGTGATCTTGTTCAAAACATATTAGGAATTATTATTGCCATACCGGCTTGTGTTGTTTTAAAAAGAGTATCTTATTTTAAATAGGAACCATAAGCGCTAAACTTAATAAGGGTATTTCTAACTATTTCTCATGAAAGAAAATAGAGTTCCAGAAACATATTCTGAAACTCTATCTTTCTAATTTTCTATTTTTCGAAACCATTTAAGCTTCCTGATCACTTTGTTTTTTAAATGGGAGCTTTCTCTTTATTATTTTCACCATTTCCCTATACTTTTCTTTAACGATATCTGTACGACTCTTTATATAGTTTGCTGTTTTATTCCAATGAGGTTGTATCTTTTCCCACATTTCTAGACACTTCTTATTAACAGGAGGATATCTATAAAGCTTCACTAATAAATCCGCCACTACTACAAAAAACCATGTGGCAATATATGCATAACCAATAATGAGTAAAACAGCAACCCAATCAGCTGCCGCAAATTGTGATTTCAAATAAGAAAACGCATTACCGCTTTCCCTCTGTGCCGTGTATACCAATGATACCAATGGCAATAAAAGTGGTAATATGATTGCCGGTGCAGCAAATCCACTAAATCTTCTAATCACCCAATATACAAGACCGCTTACTAAAATAAGTGCTAGTAAAACAATGAAGAAAATCAAAAAGCCTCCTGATAGACTTTCCAATTCCTATCCCCCCTCTCTAACAATTAAATTCAAATGATGTTTATATTATATATTTCGGTATAAAACACTATCATCCTTCTTTAAAATGAAATTTATCATATTTTTAAGACTTTTGAATTTGTTAAACCGCCCTTTATAAAAAGTTGTATTTGCTCGCTCTTTAGCGAATGTATTTCTTATACTTAGTACTTTAATTTTATGCTTTCCTAGCCTGATTAAAAACCAACTATCGGTAGTATATACTAAACATTATGCTTTTGAGCTTTGAAATATGTTAAACATGAAACCGAAAATATCGATAAAAGTGACAGCACTACACAGCCAGACGTATACTTTAGCAGCAGTAGTTACAGACAGATGAAATAAAAGTAAACTTGCAGGAGTTGAAGCGACCCAGTCGGTCTGGAGAGGTTATTTTTGCATGAATTGGTGAGATAATTTTCCTTAGCCTGCCAATGCCAAGTATATTATCTTTTATCGGAATGGCTTTAGTGATAGTAGGAATAGTATTGCATAGTGTTACGTCTTCTTTCGTAACCTAGGGAATAGCAATAGCGATGACGAAAGCATCTGGAGAAAACTACTAAACTATCTGTTATCCATACAAAAAGGCATCACCAATTAAAATGGTGATGCCTTTTTATTATGCTTCTTTTTCTTTTAAGACAACAATATCTTGATTCACTTTCTCTACTTTTCTTTCTGGTTTCATGTTAAAAACAATATTTAACACAATCGCTGTAACACTTCCTGCAACAATACCATTACTTGTTAAAATTTGTACACCTGAGGGTAAAATTGCAAATAATTCTGGTACAACAGTAACACCAAGCCCCATACCAACTGAACAAGCAACAATCAGAGAATTTGCTGAGGAATCATTTATAACTTTTCCAAGCATCTTAATTCCCTGTGAAATAACCATACCAAACATGGCAATCATTGCTCCTCCTAATACAGAAGTTGGAATAATAGTTGTTAGTGCAGCGATTTTAGGAACTAGCCCTAACCCTACTAAGATACCACCAGCTACCAAAATAACCTTACGAGATTTCACCCCTGTTAACTGAATAAGTCCCACATTTTGCGAAAAAGCAGTATATTGAAATGCGTTAAAAATTCCTCCTAAAAATACCGCAAGACCTTCTGCACGATATCCTTTAGATAAATCTTCTTCTGAAAGCTCTCTCTTTGTAATGTCACCCAATGCAAAATATACACCGGTTGATTCTACTAAGGAAACCATTGCTACTAAAATCATCGTTATAATGGCGGACCATTCAAAGGTTGGCATACCAAAGTAAAATGGTTGAACCATATGGAAATAAGAAGCATCTGCTACCACACTAAAATCAACCTTACCCATGAAAACTGCAACAATAGTACCAACAATTAATCCGAGTAAAATCGAGATAGAACGAGTAAAACCAGTGGTAAATCGATAGATCAAAATAATAAATAATAACGTTCCAAATCCAAGTAATAGATTGGCAGCAGAACCAAAATCGCTAGCACCTTGCCCGCCACCTAAATTATTAATGGCAACAGGAATAAGGGTAATCCCAATAATGGTGACAACACTACCTGTAACAATTGGTGGAAAAAAACGTACCATTTTGCCAAAAACTGTACTAATTAACATAACGAATAATCCTGAAACAATAATAGATCCATAGATAGCTGAAATGCCATATTGCCCACCGATTGCTATCATCGGACCAACCGCTGTAAATGTACATCCTAGTACAACAGGTAATCCTATTCCAAAATAGCGATTGCTGAGTACTTGAAGAATCGTGGCTACCCCACACATGAAAATATCAATGGCAACTAAATATGTTAATTGCTCAGATGTTAATCCTAATGCACCACCTACAATAAGTGGAACTAGTATGGCACCTGCATACATCGCGAGCACATGTTGGATTCCTAACGCTGTCGTTTTCATATTGTTGTCTTCTCCTCTCTGAACGTTACTTTTCCATTTTCTAATGACTCAATAATTACCAATGATTCTACTCGAATCCCTTCATTCCTCATAGAATCTCCACCGGATTGGAATCCTTTTTCAATGACAATTCCAACTCCAGCTAAATTTGCGCCTGCTTGATAAACAATATCAATCAATCCTTTAGCAGCCTCTCCATTAGCTAGAAAATCATCAATTACTAATACGGTGTCATCACTTGTTATATAATCCTTTGAAATGGAAATCTCATTTGTTTCATTTTTTGTAAAGGAATGGACTTTTGCTGAATATAAATCATCGATTAAAGTTAGGGATTTCCTCTTTCTCGCAAACACTGCCGGTACACCCAACCTTAATCCCGTCATCATTGAAGGAGCAATTCCTGAAGATTCTAATGTTAGTATTTTTGTAATCCCAGCATTCTCAAAGCGACTTGCAAACTCTTCCCCAATTTGCTGCATTAAAACTGGATCTATTTGATGATTTAAAAAGGAATCAACCTTTAATACCGATTCAGATAACACATTACCTTCTTGTATGATTTTATGTTTTAGTGCTTTCATCATAAACCCCTTTCCAATTAAATCTTAAAAACTGAAATTCATAGAAAAAAGCCCGAAAGATATGCTTCTACTATGAAGAAGCATATCTTTCGGGCTTTCACCAAGCCAAAATATAATGAAAGAAGCACAAAAGATACAATCTATCATTATCTGCTTTTCATAGTCGGTTTATTTACGGTAAACCGGTAGAAACTTGCAAGCCATATTCTTGCGATTATATGAAAACAGTATTCAATTAAGATGATGTCATTAGTATAACACGGATTTCCTAAATTACAACCCGAACATTAAATAAAAAAAATGTTTTATCATTCGTATATTGTATTGAAAACATTTTCGTTTATCTCCACATAAAATGATTTCCTCTATTTTTAAGGTGGGGGTATTACTGCCCCTTAATCTGCGAGAACACTATATTAATATTAAATTAAAAGACCAGCTTCTAACAAAGAAGCTGGTCTTGATTATAAACTATGTAGTACAGGCCACATTTGCCGTATTTATATAATAAAAAGTTTTAAACCACCACTTCACAAAGTGGGTGTTCGCAGAAATCTTCCTGCCTTCCGCTACTTTGACGGCCCGGCATTAGGATTCCGATGTAAAACTCCCTATTATCTACTTAGAGGTTAAAACTTAAATTAAATACGTACAATGCAGCTTGTACTTATATAGTACACTTTCTCATCTGATATTACAATAGTAAATTTCTACCAAGTGTTAAAATAACAGCTCGAAAATCTCCGTTAATTGTTGAACACGTTCATCATTTTGAACATTCTTAGCATAGTTTAACTCATTTTCAAGGACGTTATCTAAGTAAGTAATTTCGTCATCTTCAAGGTCCTCCACGAATTGCTCTTCACTTCCATATTGATTCTGCTCCATCTTTTTAACGATAATCTGACAAAGCTCATTTTCGCTATAATTGGACAAAGATTCACGCAGATATTTTAGAGTATTATCGATGTCAGCTCACCTCTTTGCATTCAAATCTTTGTATTTTTCTTTTTCGCACGTTGTTCTAATTGTGATTTAGGTTGCTGATCTGCTACATCCTCCGTCAATCCTTGGGGGTTAACACTTGAATTTACTCTTTTTTTACTTCGTTTTTTATCTGTCATATGAACACCTCCAATATTTAGTATTACTAAATCATTTTAATGTATGCTTAATTGATATAAGAAATATAAAAAGAGCGTAACCAAATATGGTTCGCCCCACTTATAATTTGTTATTTATCTTCACAGTAGAGAAATTAGGTGCAGTAATTTCGGCCACCCATGAAAGCACAGTGTAATTCCGTAGCAATATTTTTACGCACTAATTATCGTATAAAGTTTGTGAACATAAAAAAGACTATCTACCATAAAAAACGTATATAAAAACAGATTATTTGTTAGCTAATCCCTCATACTTATCTCTTAACGTCCGTTTCAATACTTTCCCGCTTGGATTTTTAGGTAATTGCTTTGTTATTTCATAATACTTAGGTATTTTAAATTTAGATAATTTCTGTTTACAAAAGTCACGAACATCTTTTATAGATATGTCATATCCGTCTTTTGGTACGATAATAGCGGTAATGGCCTCTATCCAATATGCATCAGGAATACCGATAACCGCAACCTCTGAAACTCCCGCCATTTCATAAATGGCTTCCTCAACTTCCCGACTTGAAACATTGACGCCGCCTGTATTAATCATATCCTTTTTCCGGTCAATAATTGTAATGTATCCTTCCTCATCCATCACCCCTAAATCTCCACTGTGAAACCAGCCATTACGAAAAACTTGCGCTGTTTTTTCTAAATCATGCAGATACCCTTTCATAGCATGTGGTGTACGATGAACAATCTCACCAATTTCTCCCCTAGCTACTTCATTATCGTTGTCATCAACAATTTTTGTTTGACAATTTAGAACAGGTAAGCCAGCAGACCCTAATTTTGTTAACTGTTCTTCTGGCTTAAGTACTGTTACAAGGGGGGCAACCTCTGTTTGCCCATAACAATTCCAAAGCCCAACTTGTGGCAAGCGTTCACTTAATTCTTTAATTATTTCACGTGGCATAATAGCTGCACCATAGTACCCTTTCCGTAAAGAAGATAAATCACGTTTATCAAAATCCGGATGTCTTAAAAGCCCAATCCAAACTGTTGGTGGACAGAATAGGGATGTTACTTTTTCTACTTCAATCGTCCTAAGTATGTCTTCTGGATTAGCTGAATCTAATATAACCCCACGTGAACCGACATAAACACTTGGTCCTAAAAACACATGTAATTGCGCACTATGATAAAACGGTAATGCATGGATAGCTACATCTCTTTCTTCTATGTTCGCATCTACAATCGTGCTAACATATTCGCTGATAATACTTTTATGTGTAAGCATAACTCCCTTAGGCCTTGACTCCGTACCACTTGTATATAAAACATGTGCCAAATCATCGTCTGCTATGTCAACATCGATAGTTTCAGTTGATTGTCCTTCACTAACCACTACGAGGGGCTTCCATGAAGATAGCTCTTTACTATTTGGTGCAGGAACATCCATTAGATATCGGAATGATATGTCTAGATCCCCTACAGCTTCATCTAAAACAGGAGCATATTCTGCTGAAGCAACTAGTCCATTCGCACCGGCATGCTCTAAAATATACTGTACATCTGCAACTGTTAACATATAATTAATCGGAATCATAACCGCTCCCACACGAGCTAAAGCAAAATTGGTAACAACAAAGTCTAAGCTATTTTTAGACATGACTGTTACCATATCTCCTTTTTTCATCCCATCTGATATAAATCCATGTGCCGTTTGATTGACTAGGTTATCCAATTCTTTATACGTTAATGTTCGACCATGGTATGTTATTGCAGCTTTATTCGAGTATCGATCCGTCGTACGAGATAAAAGGTCCCCAAGTGTGTTTCTCCTTACACGTTCTAACAACCTCTCTAGCTCCACATTTTCATTAATCTTCATCTCACCACTCCTTATCGAAAATGAATGTTTTATCCAGTTGAATATTCCTTATTTTATTTTAATTCAGAAAATATAACATAGCAACATTACATTAACGACTAATGGTTTAATTAGAAAAGAACTTTTATAAATTAGACTTGTTATATATTTCTTTAACAACTAACAAAATTTCGACCTTCCCCTGTTTTAGTATCATATTTAATCCAAGCCCCTTAGCGCTAGCTTTGTTTAACTTTTTTAATATCAACTTCTTCTCCCTTCTCTTCTATTATTCTCGTAAAGAATGTACCCGTAAAAATAACGGCACCATGTCTCTTAGATTCACTAACATTCATTGCATATACTAGACTAAGCGGTTGACCTAACCCCAAGCCTAGACCCAACAACACACTAATTATTAGAAGAACATAAATTTCAGAAAATAGTGGTATTAGTGTAAAACTTACTGCGCTTATAAGTAAAGTTACTGTAAGTACTTTTCCTCTGCCAAAACGGTGAACTAGTGGAAATTGTAGCAATCTAATAAACACTGCCGATGCAGCGCAGACTGATATAATAATTCCAATAGTACTTGGTCTTAATCCAATATTTGTACCCATCACGGGGAAATATGCCACAAATAAATCTTTGGAACTTAATACTAAACCAGAAATAATCATTGCTTTAAGTAAGTTTCTATTTTTGAGTAAAGAGAAAGTACTATCAACATCAACTGTTTTAGATGCCTCCAACTTCCCCCAAAAGGATTTTGGCAACATAATTACTATGCATATAACAAAAAGGAGCACTGCTACACTTACTCCAAATGCACTTTTAATCCCAAGTAATTCATAAATAAAACTAGATTGCATCGGTCCTATTAGTTCACCTACAGAGCCCATTAAGACAAATAATGCAATCAATTTATCACGATTACCATCCAAATTACCTATTGTTTTCTGCATAGATATCAAACAACAAATAACTGAGCATCCCATACCTAACTGTGTAAAAAGTAATGCGTAATAGGATGGAAAGAACATTGGAATGCTAACGGATATAATCATTCCAATTGTACCAAATGAAGTCAGCTTCTTTGCTCCAATCCTATCTAAAACTTTTCCTATTTTAATTGCTAATAACATTGGTAAAAAAGCATAGGCTGATACCAGTAATCCTATCTCTGCAATGGATGCCCTTAAACTGTGTTAAGGCTGGAAATATTATATATTACATTGTTAGTATTTTTCTTTAAAACAAAAAAGAGCACATCTTTTCATGTACTCTTACTTGATATATAACTTTCTCTTTTTCCTTGCTCGTTTCACTTTTGGTGGAACATATCCCCGTTCATAAATTTTTCCTTTTGCCATATGAAAATGTTCTAAAATGGTATCCACTGAGCTTGTTTCATATTTCTCGAATAATTTCATCATGATTCTTGCAGCCACTCGGGCATCCTCTAATGCATGATGGTGTTCTAATTCGAAACCGTGAAATGCCGCTAGAGTATTTAACTTATGATTCTCTAAATCAGGCCAAACTTTTTGTGATAGTTTAACAGTACAGAGGTAATCTAATTGCGGATATGAGAGCTGATAATGATCTAATGTGTTACGAATAACGCTCATATCAAAACTAGCATTATGAGCTATGACAAGCTCGCCCCAAATATATTCCCTTAATTTTGGCCATAACTCCGGAAATGTCGGAGCATCCATAACATCCTTTTCCTGTATACCATGAATATAGGTATTTAATGTGCTAAATGACGTCATCGGATTAATCAAACTATAAAACTCATCCACTATTTCCTTCTCATTAGCCACCACAATACCAATCGCACAAGGACTGTGACGCTTTTCATTCGCAGTTTCAAAATCGATAGAAATAAATTTCATCTAACTATAATTCCTCTTCTTTCTGTTTTATTCCATGAATTATTATGGTTTAACCTTCATAATATCCCAGTTAGTAATAATACCATCAAGTTTTTCAGTAGGTTCTCCATTCTTTGTTATTAGAAGCGCTTCAAGGCGTTGGCCATTTCCAATCTGCTCCTTAAACATTTCTAATGCCTCAAAGACAGAGCTATTACCGGAAATAAATTTATAATTATGAGGTTCTTCATATTCTAACACGGCTTCTAGTTTTGTTTCCATGATATTTTTATTATCCTCACTGGCTTGATTAGCTAACCAGTTCGTTATCCCCTTTTGTGTAATAAGCCCTTTAAATTCTCTCCCACGATAAATAGGAAACTTCGAAAAATCATTTATATATATAGCATTTAATAACTTTTTAATAGGTGCATCCAATTGAAAGGTACAAACGTTACGATAAAAAACTTGAAAAACACGTCTGGGATGAGTTAGTTCCTTTTCTATCTTTGCCATTTTTTCTACCACTTTTTCATGCGGTTCAGCAATAACATAGCTTGCATTTGTTCGGTCATGAATAATTGCATTTCTTAGTTCCGCAAATTCTAATAGATCGTCACTATACTGCTTTACAATAGGATTCGATTTTCTCAATATCTTTACAGCTCTTGAAAATCCAACATCTTTTTTATGTATAAGTAAGGATCTTAGCCCTTTTTCAATTCGATTAAAACTAGCAAGAAAAATATCTGAATTATGCATATCTAAACTCCTATAGCAATTTTTCCAATATATATCCATCACCTGACACCGTAGATGGTCATCCTATCCTAATTGGCAGATTTTAATATTTTATTGATATATTTCGCCGTATATTTATTTTTCTATAGCCAGAAAGTTAATTTCACCTTCCATGACACGTCGTTCAACATGACCGATATCTTCTAGGTAAATAAACCGGGTAATAATAGCCATAAATGCACTAATTTGATAATTCTCTCCATATATTTCTTCACATACTTGAGTAACTGTTTTCGGTTCATTTTCCACCATATGATAAATCTGTTCTAAACGATATTGATGCTTTTCTCTAATTTCCACCACTCGTTGCTGTAAATCAAAAATAGGTTCGCCATGTCCTGGTAAAGAAATTTTAGGTAAATAATTTTCTACTTTATCCAATGAACTAAAATAATCCTTTAGTGGGTTAAATTCTACCCCAGACCATAATCCAATAACAGGTGAGACCTCTTTCAATACATGGTCTCCCACAATCATGGTTCCTTTCTCTTGATTGTAAAAACAATACTGGTCTTCCGCATGACCAGGTGTCCAAATAGTTTCATACAGATAATCCCCAAGCTTGATGGGTTGAGTTTCTTCAAAAAGTTCGTCCGGAGTGAAGTCGAATATAGATATTTCTCCTCGTGAACCTTTAGATAATTCGTCACCACCGTATTTTTTAATCAGTTGGTTAAACTGCTCTAGAGAAAGGTTACGTCTTCTTTCCATCACCTCCAACCCTTCCTTTGATACAATAACAGGAACGCCTACTACTTCCTGAAACCATCTAGCTAACCCAATATGATCCTCATGTGTATGAGTTAGAACGACCTTTTCAACCTTTATGCCTGATTTTAATACTTCTTCCCAAATATCAATAGCTTCTTGTTGATTGGTCCCTGTATCAATAACTGTATAGCCATTCGTTCCCTCTATTAAATAACTATTAACATTACCCATCCCAAATGGAAATTGTACAACTAGTTTATAAATATCATCCGTCATTTTGGTAAACATAAATTGACCCCTTTAAAAGATTACTTTCTATTTATTATTCTAACTTTCCTTCATTCGTTTGCAACATAAATCATTTCTTTAAAAATTTTACTCTATTATATTGACAACCAACAATTTAGGATGTATAGTTATCTCTAAATTTAATATAACGTCAATGTTCTTATCAAGAGAGGTGGAGGGACTGGCCCTTAGAAGCCTCGGCAGCGGACTATTATAGTACTGTGCCAATTCCAGTAGCAACATGCTAGAAGATAAGAAGAGTAACTAGTCATTATAATTGTCTAACCCTCTTCTTATCTTAAGGAGAGGGTTTTCTAATTAAAAATTTTTGGAGGAGAATTTAAATGACTAAAACACTAGTAAAAGCGCCTTTTCGAGCTGATCATGTAGGAAGTTTATTACGCCCAGAAAGGATTCACAAAGCTAGAAAGGATTTTCAAGAAGGGAACATAACAGCATCAAAACTACATGAAATTGAAACAGAAGAAATCAAACGAATTGTTGACAAGCAAATTGAAGTAGGGCTTCAAGCCGTGACAGATGGGGAATTCAGACGCAGATTCTGGCATACTGATTTCTTAGAACATCTAAATGGAGTGGAGGGATATATACCGGAACACGGATTTGCTTTTAAAGGGGAAGAAACAGAAAGATATGATGTTCGTGTTATCGGGAAAATTTCCTTTAACCAAGATCATCCACATGTAAAGGATTTTATCGAATTTAAAAACATCGTTGGTGATCGCGCTATACCGAAGCAAACAATCCCAAGTCCTAACCAATTATTTAATGCAGGAATTCGCAACTTAGAAATTTATCCTGACATTGAAGAATATGCAAATGATATTATCCAAGCATATCGTGATGCTATCAAAGCTTTCTACGATGCTGGTTGTCGTTACCTACAATTAGATGATGTTTATATTGCTGGACTAAATGCACCAGAAATACCATTTAATGATAGTGGATATGCTCGTGAAGAGCTTATTGATTTAGCATTACGTGTCGCTAATGGTGTTTTAGAAGATAAACCTGAAGATTTAATTATAACCACCCACCTTTGCCGAGGTAACTACCGCTCAAAATGGGCATTTGAAGGAAGTTATGCCAAAATTGCTCCAACCTTATTTGCTAAGGAAAAAGTAAATGGATTCTTTCTAGAATATGATGATGATCGTTCAGGTAATTTCCAACCACTAGAACACATTCCAAATGGTGGCCCACAAGTTGTATTGGGCGTATTCACTTCTAAAAATGGAAAACTAGAGGATAAGGAAAACATTAAAGCGCGTGTCGAAGAAGCAACAAAATATGTGCCATTAGAACAGTTATGCATAAGCCCACAATGCGGATTTGCATCTACTCACCATGGGAATATTTTAACCGAGGAAGAGCAGTGGGAAAAATTGAAATATATTGTAGATATCTCAAAAGAAATTTGGGGATAAATAATAAGCGAGCAACTGCAGGGTTGCTCGCTTTTTTCAGATAATGTAGAATTTAGAAACCTTCAACCTAATCAAACTTATACACTTTAACCCATTCCGTATATCCATCCATCACTTCTTCATTTATCTCATAACCTATTCCTGGTTTGTCCGGTATTTTTATCACACCATGCTCTGTGATGACTTCCGGTTTAACAATGTCCCTTTCCCAATATTTGGAGGATCCCGCTGTATCGCCAGGCAACACAAACTGTGGCAATGTTGTTATGGCAATATTATGTGCTCGTCCGACACCAGCTTCCAACATACCGCCACACCATAGCGCTATACCATGTTCCCGACAAAAGTCATGAATACGCCTTGCCTCGGATAGCCCACCGACACGACCAATTTTTAGATTAATAATTTTACAACTTCCCAATTCATAAGCTTTTCTCACATCATCAAGAGAATGAATACTTTCATCTAAACATATTGCCGTATCGATTTCATTTTGAAGTTTCGCATGGTCAACAATATCATCATGTCCCAATGGTTGTTCAATCATCATTAAATTTAAATCATCTAACGCTTTTAATTGTTGCATATCGCCTAAAGTGTATGCAGAGTTCGCATCAGCCATAATCGGAGTGTCCGGAAATCTCTCCCGCACCTTCTGCAAAACATGGACATCTTCACCAGGCTTAATTTTTAATTTTATTCGTTTATATCCTTCTTTAAGGCTTTGTTCAATCGTGTGTATCAGACCCTTTATCGTGGGTTGTATCCCAATACTAATTCCAACATCAATTTCCTTTTTCTCTCCACCAAGCGCTTCCGCTAGTGATAATCCTTTTCGTTTGGCATATAAATCCCATATCGCTCCTTCTACAGCAGCCTTGGCCATATTGTTTCCTCGAATGGAGTGAAATAGGTCTGAGACATCATCTGGATGATCAATAACACTTTCTTTCAAAATGGGAATAAAAAAGTCTTCTATCATATGAAATGTTGTTTTTACTGTTTCTTCGGTATACCATGGGATGGAAAAAGCTACAGATTCTCCATACCCCTTATTGCCTTGTGAATCCATTGCTTCTATTATGAAAAATTCTTTGTCCTTCATTGTACCAAAACTTGTTTTAAAAGGATTTTTAAGACGCATACGAAGTTTTCTAACTACCATTCTGTTTAATGGAATTGTCACGACTATTGCCCCCTACCAATTATATGACCCTATTATAATGGAAATCATCCCATCTGACGAGGTGGTTAACAATACTTCACTCCCTTGTCATTTCCAAAATTACCTACATTACAGAACCTTTTTAATATGTTACTATTTAAGTTAGTATTATTATTTCATAGTTTAGGAGTGAAATGGAATGACTAAAAAAATGAACGTTGAAAGCTTTAATCTTGATCATACAAAAGTACAAGCTCCATATATTCGCCTAGCGGGAGTTACTGAAGGTGCAAATGGCGATATTATTCATAAATATGACCTACGCTTTAAACAGCCTAATAAATCACATATGGAAATGCCAGCTCTTCATTCCCTTGAACATTTAATGGCTGAATTAATTAGAAATCACCATAATACTGTTGTTGATCTAAGTCCGATGGGTTGCCAAACAGGTTTCTATTTAACTGTATTAAATCATGATAATTACGATGAAATTTTAGATACGGTTGAAAAAACTTTAGAGGATGTATTAAAAGCAGAAGAAGTACCTGCATGTAATGAAGTACAATGTGGTTGGGCAGCTAGCCATAGCTTAGAAGGTGCAAAAGAATTAGCAAACGAAATGCTTGCTAAAAAAGATGAATGGAAAGATGTTTTCGGAGAATAAAAACGAAAGCATAGGCGCCCCTACAGACATTCTGAAGGTCTGGTAAATAACGAAAAATCCGAGCAATGCTTTATAGCAAAGCCCGGATTTTTTTATAGTTTTTTCTCATCCGCCCCATTAAGGGAATAGCTCACTGTGATTTCTGCGTTTAATGAGTGAGAAACGGAGCAGTATTTATCCTTAGATAGGTTAATCGCTCGTTCCACCTTATCCTCCGGTAAATCACCATCTAATGCATAATGGATGTGTATTTTTGTGAAGCGCTTCGGGTGATCATCTGCTCGTTCACCTTTTACATCCATTTGAAATGCGGTCGGCTCCAAACGCATCTTTTTTAAAATAGAGATAATATCAATCCCAGTACACCCAGCAACAGCATTTAGTAAAAACTCTGTAGGCCTAGCACCAGAATTTTCTCCACCAATTGCCTCTGCTGCATCCATTTTTAGTTCATGGCCAGATGGCGTCATTCCAGAAAAAGCCATCTTTTCATTCCATTTAACAGTAAATTCCATCCAATCCATCCTTTTTACGAAATTTCATTTATGTTATTTTTCCCAAACTAAAACAATCATACACATCTTCTATACGAAAAGCTATAACCTAGAAGACTGTCTAGTTGGATCTAAGTGCATTAAATAAAAGGTAATTTGACAGCAAAAGCTACCACATAGTGATAGCTTTTTACTTAATCTCTTATTTGCCCATTTCCTTTGATAAAGAATTTGCTTGATGTTAGTACTGGTAATCCCATTGGTCCTCTAGCATGTAGTTTTTGTGTACTGATTCCGATTTCAGCACCATATCCGAACTCAAAGCCATCTGTGAATCTTGTTGAAACATTATGGTAAACCGCTGCTGCATCAACCCCTTGCTGGAACATAGCTGCATGCTTTTCATTCTCTGTAACGATTGCTTCCGAATGTCTTGTACCATATGTGTTAATATGCTTGATCGCTTCCTCAACACTGGAAATGACTTTTACACTGATAGTCAGTCCTAAATATTCAGTTGCCCAGTCTTCTTCCGTAGCTAATTCGGCTTGAGAAAACACAGACTTCACTTTCTCATCACCATAGACTTCAACCTTATTTTCATGGAGTTTCTCCAAGAGGTTGACGCCATTTTCATTAAACCAATCTTCATGTATCAATACGGACTCAATTGCATTACATACAGATGGACGCTGTAATTTCGCATTTAAAACAATCTGTTCAGCCATTTCATTTTCTGCCGATTCATCAATATACACATGGCAATTCCCAGCACCAGTTTCAATAACTGGGACTGTTGATTCTCTAATCACAGTATCGATTAAATTTTTTCCACCTCTTGGGATAAGAACATCTAAGTACTCGTTCAGGCGGAAGAGTTCTTTGGCTGTTTCACGATTCGTATCCTCTATTAACTGTACTGCATCCTTTGGTACGGAACTTTTTTCTAATGCTTGATGAATCGATTGAACAAGCGCCATATTCGAAAACCTGGCAGAAGAGCTTCCTCTTAAAATAACTGCATTTCCCGTTTTTAATGAAAGTGTTGCAGCATCGATTGTTACATTCGGTCTTGCTTCATAAATCATACCAACGACGCCAATCGGAACTCTTCTCTTTTCGACAAATAGCCCATTTTCTTTTTTTATTCTCTCTAGTACCTCTCCAATCGGATCCTCTAAGTTTATTACCTGTCTAATCCCCTCTGCCATCCCTTCAATACGGTCATGGTTTAAAAGAATACGATCCAAAATAGCTTCTGAAAGACCTTTTTCTTTTCCTTGTTCCAAATCCTTTTGATTTTCGGTTAGAATCATATCGGAATCTGCGACGATTTGCTCAGAAATCAGACGCAATGCATCATTCTTTTCTTCCGTAGTCAAAGCTGTCATTTGAAAACTAGCTTCTTGTGCCTTTTTCCCCTTTAATTGTACTTCACTCATTTGATTTCCTCCCCTATTTTTTGTGATTCCACCCAATCATCACGGTGGATTACTTCTATAGCTCGTTTAGATAACGTATGTTGTTCTATCTGATTGTTTAGTTCATGAGAAGAACATTTTACTTGTCCTTTTCCGAGGAACCCATTTGTACTTAAAACCTCAACTACATCACCTTTTTCAAACATTCCCTTTACTTTGAAAACCCCCGCCGAAAGTAGACTTCCTCCTTGATAGAGAATGGCTTCCTCTGCCCCCTGATCAACGAATATTTTTCCCGCAGTTTCAGAATGCAGGGCAATCCATTGCTTTTTGGTATTAACCCAGCTTAATCCTTGATTGGCAATATAGGTTCCGTTCCCTTTTCCATTTATAACTTCAAGTAGCTTATTTTTACCTTCTCCTTGACCTATAAATACAGGAACACCTAAGGATAATGCTGTTTTTGCAGCAAGCAATTTGGACTTCATTCCACCTGTTCCTACCTTCGATCCATTTGAATCTGCTGCAGCTAACATGGTTTCCGTAATGTTTTCTAGATAGTCAAATTTCTTCGCATTTGGATTGGTTCGAGGATTGCCATCATATATTCCATTAATATCTGTTAAAATTATTAAGCGGTCAGCATGGACAAATCCACCTACTAAAGCAGATAACATATCATTATCACCAAATGTTAATTCATCCACCGACACCGTATCATTTTCATTAATAATTGGTAATATTCCTCGATCAAGAAGTTCACTTAAGGTGGCAAAAGCATTTCGATATCTTTCCCGATCAGAAAAGTCTGAACGTGTTAGTAGAATCAAAGAAGCTGTTACATCATAAGCAAGAAACTTTTCTAAATAGGTTTGAATTAAAAGACTTTGCCCTACAGCGGCAGCTGCCTGTTTACCTTTAAGTGTAACCGGCCTTGATGAATAGCCCAATTTTTTAAATCCAGCAGCAACAGCACCTGACGAAACGAGAATTACTTCATGATTTTGTTGTTTTAAAGCAGAAATTGCACGTACATGATCATCCAGTTTTTCCTGATCAATTTCACCTTTGTCATTTGTTAATGAGCTACTACCGATTTTAACTACAATTCGTTCTTTTGCCATTTCACATTGCTCCTACATGATTTTTATTTTTTACGAAGTCTGATTTCTTTTTTTTCTATAAAAAAAAGCTCTTTCATCCTTCTACTAAAAGGACGAAAGAGCTTTGCTTCCGCGGTACCACCATTTTTGGATGTTGATCCATCCCACTTTTCTTCTGATAACGCTGAAGAGGCGCCTATGTTTTTAGCATAGGACTATTAAAGGTAGGTTCTGTAATTTGTACGTGACGGAATCTCCCAGCTCGCCAAATTCCGCTCTCTGACACTACAAGCAATCACATACTAGTCCTTCATTAAACGTTCCAATATTTCTATTGTATAATATTATGGATAGGATTATGAGATATGTCAATAGGGAAATGATGATTTTACTTTATTATCCTTCTCAATGGCTACTTTTATTAAGGATTTGTCACAAAAGCTATTTGTGTGCCGATGGGCTTTCCTTCCTCTTAAAAGATAAAATCTTTTCAAATATATTCTTTGTATAAACTAAATGGTCCCCGTATAATATGACAAAAGGGGAGGGAAAAGGATGTGCCTAATTAATTTTCATTTTCAAAGTCATCCAAAATATAAGCTAATTATTGCAGCTAATCGCGATGAATTTTATAAACGTCCAACTGCACCTGCTTCCTTTTGGAAGGACGAGCCTAACATACTTGCCGGTCGAGACCTGATGCAAATGGGAACTTGGTTTGGTGTCACAAGGGGAGGAAGATTTGCTGCATTAACCAATTACCGGGATCCTAGCCTTACTGAAAACAGAAAAATATCACGAGGGGAAATTGTACGTTATTACTTAGCTGAAAACACATCACCAAAAAGTTTTCTTAATTGCTTACAAAAAGAAAAAAAACAGTATGCTGGATTCAATATTATTGTTGGAAATGCTGAGCAATTATACCATTACAATAATATTTTAGACGAAATACAATCTATCTCTCCTGGTACCCATGGTCTAAGCAATCATACTCTAGACACTCCATGGCCTAAAGTAGTTAAAGGAAAACAAAAGCTTGAGGAGTATGTCAACCAACATAAAGAAATCAATCCAGATGCTTTGTTTAAGATTATTTCTGATTCAGAAAAAGCCCCAGATGATCAATTACCGGACACAGGAATAGGTATAGAAATGGAACGAATGTTATCACCACTCTTTATCCAATCCCCGGAATATGGAACAAGGTCATCAACAGTTCTTCTCATTGATCAGTCTAACCATGTTCAATTTTACGAACGTACATTTAAAAATGGGGAATTCTTAAGGGAAAAACAATTTACTTTTAATATGGATTAAAAATCTCCATTTCATCATTATATTTTCACCTTCATTGGATAAATTATCGATAGGAGGTGGAATAAGTGGCAAAGAAAAGTAATAAGAAAGCAAATGAAAAGATAAATGTAAAGCTTGGTGGTATGGGATTATACGGAACAACGTCCAATACAGAAATTGCTGGATATAAAACTTCTGGAGATATTGAGAATGCTGGACAGCTGGATAAAGGATTCGAACGAGTGGAAGAAGATGATCTTTCAGCAACAGCTTCTATAAAAGAAGGTAGCAAAGAGGATTACTAGTGAATAAATGACTAAAATAATTTGTTAATAAAATCCATAACATAAAAAAGCGAGGATAAGCTAAATAGCTAGCTTATCCTCGCTTTTATTGATGGGACATGTAGGAATCGAACCTACGACCCGCTGATTAAGAGTCAGCTGCTCTACCAACTGAGCTAATATCCCTCATCTCTACGACCATTTAATAATATCATATCTTATTACATAAAGGCAAGTATTTTTTATAAAAAATATAAATAAACTATTCCCAATCTGCTAAAATTCCCTGTAATGTTAGTAACTCTTCTTTTGTCAATGTAACACCTTTACCCATTTTATCCTTATTTGGAGCCCAATCTCGAAGATCATATTTTGGTTCTCTTCCATTCCAACTTATGAGATTTAATTCTTTTGTCCACCCCTTTGGTGATTCAGAAAGAACTGCAATTGTTTCGATAATATCATGTTTTACATCAGCCAACACTGTTTCCTCCATTTCATTGATACAATTCAAATAAAGTGAATCTCAATCAGTGGAGGGTTTTCTTTCATCCCCACTGATTGTTAGATGAACGAATCGGGCTTTTAGGGGCAGTTTATACCACAAGGGTATGACTCAAGGCCCTCCCCCACCTAAAATGATTAATGTTTTTCTCCATTTTTGAGGTGGGGGTATTACTGCCCCTTAACCTGCGATAAACCATACATCTTTTTGTTAGAATACCCACCGTTCCTAATTCTAAACCTTTGACGTATTGTTCACAATTAATCATTTTTTATGAATTACTGTGATGTACCTCACAGTCAATATATGAGAACATAGTAAACTTAAATTATAGAAAGGAGGATCATAAATGCGACAAATCCTTCTCATTATCCATATTACGTTAGGCGTGTTATGGGCAGGTGGCATCATGTTTATTGGTTGGGGTGTATTCCCTGCCTCTCTAAGTATATCACTAAATAATCAAAGGAAATTTCTCATTCAACTTATGAAGAGCACACACCACTTTTTTACACTTATCGGATTAGGTGTTATGCAAGCCTCTGCAAACTTATTTAATGATTATTTTGATTGACATCCCATTGATTATTCTATTTTATCTGTTGCAATTGTATATGCACTCCTAATCTCTACTATGGTATTTACAAACAATATTCGTAACATAAAAAAAGACATGAATTTTCGTAAGACCGTCGCGATTCGATTAGGAAGAAAGAAAGCGATACAAGCACTAACTATCCTACTCGTCATAGATTACATGTTTCTACTGTTTCTAATCATCTCCAGTTCTATTCCTGTAACCGCCATCATTGCATGGATTGCTTTTCCTATCGCCGTAAAACTACGCTGGTCATTAAGAAAGGACGCACCGCGAACAGATGAATTAAGTTCCATGGGTTGGGCTAGTAAACATCATTGGGCAATTGGGATTACTTTTTGCAATAGGTATTTGGATTGGGAATATCTAGATATTTATTTGATAACACCAAAGCTTCCCAATACCAAAAAAGAAGTAGTGGTCCATTCCCCCTGCTACTTCTTTTTAGTACGAGTTTTAAGAAAAAGATTCATAGGATACAATTTCTTCTCTCGGAATATGGTTTTTTGGTTCTAGTTTTTCATCTGGATAGCCTAATCCCAATACAGCAACAACTCTCCGGTTATTTGGGATATTTAATAGTTTCCGTACATGATTCTCTCGTTTTTGAGATTCTTCTTGATCTTCCGCGTGATAAACAGCACCGAATGCAGAGCCAAGTCCAACCTCCACCGCTTCAAGCCAAATAAACGCACAAGCGATGGATGCATCCTGAAGCCAATACTTACTTACTTCCGGATTTCCAGTAATAGCTATTGCTGCAGGTGCATCATATAACCACTTCATATATGGTGTAGTCTCTGCTAGCTGATTCAATGTATCCCTATTCTTCACAACAATTAAATTTTTAGAAGGCAGATTATTTCCTGTCGGTGCATAATAACCCGCATCCTCCACCTTTTTCAGGGTATCCTCTGGAATTTCTTTAGATAAGTATTTGGTAATCTCTCTTCTTTCTTTAATCGCTTGAAATACGTCCATATTATTAAGCCCTCCTCTTTTATCATATATACCAAATGAAATTTTGAAAAATTAGTCATCCTTTAATTCTAAAAAAATAAAACCAATATCTTGATTCTCCGGATTCCCTTCTTGTAATATCCTCTCTCGACTCCGTTTTAACCGCTCCCATCCTAATTCACTAATCGTCCGAAATCCTTCTTGGTATGCGACTGTTTTCTGATTAATTTCCTCGGGATGCTGCACAAGAATGAAGCGGTGATTTTTGTGAAATTCTTGATTCAATCGCCAAACTGATTCTCCTGTTGTCGCAGAACCGGAGAAAAAATCTAGGATAATAGCTTCCTCATCCTGATATAATAGTGATTGAATTAAACGACGAATTAACATTTCTGGCTTAGCATAATCAAATACCTTCTTTCCAAATAACTCGGTAATCTGTTTATCCGCATCTTCATATGTTGGAAAACCGTACCCAGGAATCGAAAATAAATTCTTCATCTTTTTTACTTCTCCGCCTTTTTTCACATGATTCGGACGAAAAGGTACCTTACTGATAACAATTTCCTCTCCATTTCTGATGATCTCATCGACTCTTTCCTGCGAATATCTCCATTCCCCTTTTAGTCGAAAAGCATTTTGATTTCTACCATTCTTTATTACGACATCATCCAAAAGCTCTGTAATAATCTTCCCAGCAGACATCTCCTGTTTTTGAACGATACCATCCGAAAGAGAAAATTTTACTGACCCTTCAGGAAATGTAAGAACACGTAAAGCATTTCCTGCATTGTTAATTGGGTACTTCTTTCCTATTGTTGTTTTTTCAATGGATAATGCCTGAGACTTTTCGTTGTTTTTAGAAAATGCTAAAATATATTCTGTGACACAACCGACATTACGATCTAGAAAAGAAGGCTTCTTTTTCTTCTCCCATATAAATGTCGATACAAAATTCTCTTCTCCAAAAATTTCATCACATATTTTTTTCAAATTATATAACTCTTTATCACTTATACTTATAAATATCATACCATCCTCGGTCAATAGCTTCCGTGCTAGCATGAGTCTCGGATACATAAAGTTCAACCAATTAGAATGAAGCCTTTCCGAAACGTGTTTAATAGGCTGAAGATCATTAAACGTATTAACACGTCCACGGAAATTATCATTATAAATAAATTCCATCCCTGTATTATACGGCGGATCAATGTAAATCATTTTTATTTTTCCTTCATGAGACTGTTGAAGAAGACGTAGCACTTCTAGATTCTCGCCTTCAATATAAAGATTATTGGTTGATTCCCAGTTCATGCTTTTCTCCAAGTTGGGTTGGAATATCTTCGTGGGGGGTTCCTCTATCAAGCGGATGGCTTCTGCTTTACCATACCAATTAAATTCATATTTCTCATTTGTTAAATCCGTTTCTTCTCCTACTAATTGTAATAATTTCTCCACAACAAGCTTATTTCCGATAAAAGCCTCAGGAAATATACCTTTTAGCTTGTCAAGATTTTTCTGTGTCCATTGTTTCTTTTCATCTGTTTTCTGCATAAATCGTCTCCTAATTCATCATGAATGATAGAAAGACTGACAAGGTGAAAGTTTCATGATACTATCCTTAAAATAACATAACTATCTGATTATTTACAATTATATAGAATAGACTACCCCTATATAATTTAAATATATCACCCTTTATATGATACTATTTCATTTCTCCTTAACATCGGTTTACCTTTTCATCTATCCTCTAGTTTGGTTGACACTCGATGATCTGTCCCTTGTTCATAGGAATAAACTAGTTCAATAAGAAGCGGTTCATGATATGCAGTTCCTGTAAATGTTATTCCAACCGGTTCCCCTTCACTCGTATAGCCTGCTGGAACGGTTATAGATGGATAACCTGGTTTATCTGGGATGATTGCACCATCATTATCCGGAAAAACAATGGCATCTAAATTATTTTCTTCAAGAACTGCATCAATTCCTTGATTGCAAGATGCATAGGTATCATGTAATAAACTCATTAGATAGTCTGGGTCAGTTAAATTTCCACTTGTTTTTTCTACCTGTAAAAATATTCTTTGGCCATATTTTAGTGCTCTTTCCCCAATTGCATTATTTTTATGTATAACATCTTTCAGTGTACGTACACCCAGAGTAGCATCGATGTAAATACATCATGACCACTTCTTTGGAAGATATCTCAAAAATTGCGAGCCTTTTTTGTATATCATCAATGCCTGCACCTATAAGCCAGTTAGATTCTAAATTTGGATTTTTCATTTATACCATCCTTTCTTCTAGGATATAAAACTTTAATGTAATTATTATTATTATGAATTATTGTAATAGACTGGTAAAGTATAAATGATATGTAACAGAATATAGTTAAAGGAGCTAATTTCTATCTTTTTACAGATTATATTCATATTTATAAAATAAAAAAGAGAAGTAGAATGATGGAGCCTCTACCTCTCTTTCTCTATCTAAACGGAAAACATAGATTGATCAATTACGGATTGAACATGTGTTAATTCCTTTGTTGCTTGCTTTAGTGCCTCTTCGTATAATACTGGATCTGATGCGTATTTTTGAATAGCTTGTGCAATTAATTCATTAGAATGTGTAACACTTCCCATCACCTCATTTAACCGATCAATAGTTCCATAATGTTTATCCATACTATCGCTCCTTTTTTTATTAGGATTAGCTAATTATAAAAAATATATAAGTAAGTCGAATAAGTGGCTCCTGAGTAATGGTATGACAACTACAATTTACCAATTAGGAAATATTCATTTAATTCACGCTATCATCTTTACACTAGTTTTAAAAAAGTATATAGTTTAAACATAAATGTTTCTATTTCATAGTTATTAACTATGATTTTATAGATGAGACAGTCTAAGGGGGAGTCAACATGACAATGAAGAAAACACTCACACTAGCAGGGTCTGATACAAGTGGCGGTGCAGGTATTGCTGCCGACCTTAAAACCTTCCAGGAGCATGATACTTATGGAATGACTGCTTTAACGAGTATCGTAACAATGGATCCAGAAGGCTGGCATCATAATGTATCAAGCATTGACGTAGAACTTGTTGAAAAGCAATTAGAAACTGCTCTGTCTGTTGGTATTGATGCAGCAAAATCTGGAATGCTTGGTACAGTGGATATCATTGAGCTTGGGGCAAAAAAATTCAAAGAGGCTAATTTAGATAGGTACGTGCTTGATCCTGTAATGGTTTGTAAAGGAGAAGATGAAGTATTACAACCTGAAAATACAGATGCAATGCGTGAATTACTTTTACCGCAAGCACTTGTAACAACTCCAAACCTTTTTGAGGCATGGCAATTAGCTGGATCAAGCGGTCCAATCAAAGATATTAACGGAATGAAAGAAGCGGCAGCTAAGATTCATGAATTAGGTGCAAAAAATGTCGTTATTAAAGGTGGCAAAGCATTAGATCACGAAAAAGCAATCGATCTTTTCTATGATGGAAAAGAATTCACTATCCTTGAAGGAGATAAAGTTGATACTACCTATAACCATGGTGCTGGATGCACATTTGCAGCTGCAGTTACAGCAAACCTAGCAAACGGAAAATCTGTTAAAGATTCGGTAGCTAATGCTAAAGCATTTGTTAATGCAGCAATTAAACATGGATGGAAACTAAATGAATATGTTGGACCAGTCATGCACGGTGCATATAACAAACACAATGTTGCAATAAATAGCTAAATCGCTAGAATGAGAAACCTTATGCGTTCATAAATCGCTTAAGGTTTCTTCTTTTTAATGATAAGATTAAACCCTGTCACAAAAGGAATAATAAAGCTTATAAAGAAATAAATGAGGTGTTTTCATTGGATTGGAAAGAAAAAACGATTGTGATCACAGGGGCAAGTAGTGGAATCGGTGAAGCAACGGCAGAGCGATTCTTAAAGGAAGGGGCAAATGTTGTCCTCGCAGCGAGAAGAACGGATCGTCTTGAAACAATTCAGGAACGTTTACAAACGTATGATGGAAATGTCAGAATGAAACCAACAGATGTTACCTCACAATCAGAGGTGAAAGATTTAATTGACTTTTCTATAAAGGAATTTAACCAGGTTGATGTGTTATTTAATAATGCTGGATTAATGCCGTTAAGCTTTATGAAAAATGGTAAGGTTCAAGAGTGGGAAAGAATGATTGATGTGAACATCAAAGGAGTATTATACGGAATTGATGCAGTACTCCCCCATATGCTTCAACGAAATGAAGGACATATTATTACAACGTCATCCGTTGCAGGTCATGAAGTTACCCCAGCGGAAACAGTCTATTCAGCAACGAAATTTGCTGCACGTATCATTATGGAAGGGCTAGGAAAAGAATTAGCAAAAACAAATATCCGTACAACTTCCATTTCACCAGGATTTACTGCTACTGAATTGGCTGAAACCATTACAGATCAGGAAGCAATCGATATGCTTACAAGTGGGCCACAAGTAACACCCTTAGAGAGCAAAGACGTTGCGGAATCTGTTTTTTATGCAGTAAATCAGCCGGAACATGTCAATGTGAATGAGGTTATTGTTCGGCCTACTGATGTTCCATAATTTTGATTTTCTTGGATGGTTAGATACGTTGTATTGAAAACCGATATCAATCGAAATACCATTTCCCCATAAATAAAAAAAGACGAGAATGGTCTAATCAATATAACCATTCTCGTCTTTTTTATCTTAGGTTAAGGGGCAGTAATACCCGCACCTCAAAAATAGGGGAGAACGAATCATTTTTAGGCAGGGGATGAAAGAACCCCCACGGATTGAAGATTCAAGATTCACTTTATCTTGTTTTTATTTTTACACCCTGGCTTGAGTTTCTGTCTCTAATAAAAAACGAAATAACTAAGGCAATAATAGCCAGTATACCGGAAAAAATAAAGGACATATTTACACCATGAATTAAGCCATTTACCCCATTCTCAGGAATAGCAGTAGTAGTCATAATCGTAATAGGCAGCGCTGTACCAATTGCACCTGAAACTTGACGGAAAGTATTATTAACTGCTGTTCCATGTGGAATTAAATCCATTGGCAAAACGTTTAATCCTGCCGTTGTCACAGGCATCATTGTCATGGCGATACCAAACATTCTTAATGCGTTTACCGTAGCAATATAGGTGAAAGATGTCTCATCCGTTAGGAAAGCAAGCATAAATGTTGTCACAACGAGTAGAGACAATCCGATAATCGCAAGCCATCTTGCCCCATATTTATCAAATAATCTTCCTGTTATAGGATTCATTAATCCCATAACGATAGCACCTGGTAATAGAACTAATCCTGATTCAAATGCTGTAAAACCAAGCATATTTTGCATATATAATGGTAGAACAAGCGCAGCGCCAATCATCGATAGAAAAGTTACCATACCAAGGATGGTAGTTATCGTAAAAATCTTATACTTGAAAACTTTAAATTCCAAAATCGGCTGTTCCAATTTTGACTGCCTTGTAATAAACCAAATTAAAGTGATTCCCCCCAAAATTAAGGTCATAACCACTTCTAAACTAGTCCAACCTGAACTTCCAGCTGCACTAAATCCGTACAAAATACCTCCAAATCCTAACGTTGATAAAATGATGGATAGAACATCAATTTTTGGATTCGTTTGCTTGGTTACGTTTTTAAGAATAAAATATGCAATTATTATATCGATAATAGCTATTGGCAAGATCATGTAAAACAAAGCTCGCCATGGCGCATGTTCTACAATATAACCGGATAAAGTTGGACCAATCGCAGGAGCAAAAGCAATAACTAGACCAAACATCCCCATGACCGACCCACGCTTTTCTACAGGAAATATAATGAGCATAATCGTTTGCATGAGCGGCATCATGATACCTGCTCCTGCTGCCTGAAAAATTCTACCGGTAAGTAAAACCGTAAAATTTGGAGCTATTGCACCAAACAACGTTCCTAAAGCAAACAAAAACATAGCTGTAAGGAACAAACGTCTTGTGGTAAATTTTCCAATTAAAAATGCTGTAACTGGAATCATGATCCCATTTACAAGCATAAAAATGGATTGGAGCCACTGTACTGTGTTTTCTTCTAGTTGTAAGTCTCTCATTATATGAGGCAATGCGGTCCCTAATAATGTTTGATTTAATATAGTAACAAATGCTCCGGAAATTAAAACAATCATTATCGGAACTTTATTTATCGTTTCTGGGGATGGTGTCTCAGAGGAGTTAACCATTTTTATTTCCTTCTTTCCTAAATAAATTCCTTCATTTACTTGTACCTTTTAGATGGTAACTTATCCATATTACCATGAAAAATGAATTCGTCCTAATTTAAAAGCATAACCTTAAAATTTCCTCGTGCCGATACATTTTTCTTTAGTTTCTTCTTTCCCAACATTAATATGTAATTTTACAAATTAGATTACCTAATGTAAAAAGCATGGATAAAAATCCATGCTAAACTTCCTTAATATCAAAGGAGTAAACCCTATCTGTATTTGGATTATAAACTACATTGCCCTGTACCTTTATTTTCTCTTGAGCTGATTGTAATACAAATTCATAGGTTTCCTTTATCTGAGATTCGGAAATTCTTGATTTTCCTACGGTGCGATATTCCGTTACGCGATAACTTGGATATGCCACTTGGGTTACTTCTAATAAATATTTTCCCCACCGTTCCTGTTCTAATTCTGGGGTTGGAGTGATTTCAACATTTAACACTCCAATATTCGGATTAACACCCAGAGCTTCAAATGCTCGTCGATGAATGTTTATCCGGTTCGGTGGATAACCCGCTACTTCATCAACAACGGTTACAATAACCTCTCTTCCATATGGCGCCGAAATATTCTTTATCTTAATGGAATCACCGCAACCATAAGGTGAATCCTCCCCAACAGCGGCCGTCATATATTCATTGAACGACCAAGGAATCTCACACTTCGTTAGTTCTCCGCCCTCCGTCCAAGTTACCTGTCCAGTAACTGGCTGCTGGCGATGGAAATAGTGGTTTTGATTACGCAGTCCGTAATACGATAAAAAATTTGGATGGATGTATGGTGTATATGGATAATATGAATAATATGGATACATTTGTATTCCCCCTATATATTCATGCTTCACTTGAAAAAATATTTAGTCATTGCAAACTAGCTTGACAAATTCCCCCTTCATACAATGCAAGGAGATAGCTACTGTTCTAATAAATGCTAAAATAATCTCTTCTTGATAATATATTATGAGAAAGGGCGGCTTGTGACTAGTTTTAATGTGGATGGCGTAAACCAGAATAATCGGCGTACCGTTTTAATGAACAGAAATTCTACCCACCGACAACTAAAGAGGGGTTATAGATTTTGTACATGAAATGGACAAACTTAAAATAACAAAGATTTTTCCATTCATGTTAAAATAAAGTTATAGGTATTGTATGCGGTTACAATATATAGAGAGAGTGTGTGTTTAATGAAAGTAAGAGACTTGATGATTATGAACGTTTTTACTGTAAAACCTTCCAATACGGTCAAGGAACTATTAACTATACTGAACACAAATCAAATTGGCGGTGTACCAGTTGTTGATGAAAAGAACCATCTAGTAGGTATCGTATCAGATGGAGATGTATTGCGTTATCTAGCTCCAAAACCTGTGGGTATCGCTGGACTTGTTTATATTATAGAAGATGGTGATATGGAAGAAGTATTAAAGGAAAAGTTAGACACACCAGTAAGAGAAATTATGACCAAAAGAAATATTCAATTCGTAACACCTGATGAAGAATTTGAAAAAACCATTCGTTTACTATCCCGTCATCGTTTCAAAAAACTCCCAGTAGTCAATAGAGTCGGCCGTGTCATAGGTGTTCTTAGTAGAGGAGATATTATACACAGTATTTTGAAAAATATTATTTCATCATAAGAACAAAAAAAGAAACGATCCATAAAAGTTAGTACACTTTTACCAATCGTCTCAGCCATTCGTTTTAGATTTAAGAAAAGATACTTTAAAATGAGGGAATATCCTCTTGTATCACTCAGGGCAACTTAACATTTTTATAAGGATTCTATTAGTTCCGCACAGGTTTCGTTGCTTTCACTGGTTCTGGTAATTTTTCCTTTACTTCAATCGGTTTTTTTACAAAGAAAGAACAAATTAAATTAAGTACTGAAATTCCTGTAATAAAGTAAAACGCATATTGAATTCCAGCTGCTAATACTTCTTGACTAGGTGCGTCATGAACGCCAGCTGCAAAACTACTTTGACCAGCCGTAAATACTGTTATTGCGATTGCTGTTCCTGCTGCACCTGCTACCTGGTTCAATGTATTCATAGCTGCAGAACCATCGGCATATAACTCTCTTGGTAACTGATTGAGTGCATTGGTTTGTGATGGCATTAATACCATTGTCAGACCAAAGAATAAAATCATAAATGCGACGATAATTTGCCAAGCAGGAGTTGTTGCGGAAATAACGGTCATAAACATCAAATTCCCAATAACTACGATTACCGAACCTGTAATAACAAATATACGTGCTCCCCACTTATCAAATAGTGATCCCACAATCGGCGACATAATGAAATTGACAGCATTACCGGGAAGTAATAATAAACCTGCTACCGCTGCACTAAATAATAATGCACCTTTTAAATATAGTGGTAATAAAATAGCTGTTGATAAAATAATTAAAATACCGAGGAACATCATCAATGTTCCTAATGTGAACATTGGATACTTAAAGACTCGTAAATTAACCATTGGTTGATCCATTCCAGATTGTCGAATACCGAATAAGATAAGAGCGACAATCCCTATGAGTAACGGTACCCATACTTTAGGAGATGAAAAAGCTTCTTCTGCCATCGTGCTTAAGGCATAGATTAATCCACCAAAACCGATAGTTGATAATAGTGCAGATAAGTAATCAATTTTAGGTTTCGTAATTTCCGAAACATTTGTAATCTTAGCCGCAGCAAAGAGTGTTAATAATACATACAAAATAGAACTTATCCAGAATATATATGGCCAACCTAACGTACTAATAATGACTCCAGAAAGCGTTGGTCCTAATGCTGGTGCTAATGTAATAACAAGACCCATAATCCCCATTACTACTCCACGTTTATAAACAGGGAAAATAATTAATAGAACCGTCGTCATAACCGGTAGTAAAAGACCTGTTCCAATCGCTTGTACTAAACGACCTGCTAACAAAATAGGAAAACTAGGAGACAATGCTGCTAAAATCGCCCCTAAAAGAGAAATAATAAGTCCTCCAATAACTAATTGCCTTGTCGTAAACCATTTCATTAATAATGCAGTGATTGGTACCAAAATCGCTAATACTAATAAATATCCTGTTGTCAACCACTGTGCAGTTGCAGCCGTTACTGAAAAATCCTCCATAATATTTGTTAAAGCCATATTTAAAGCTGTTTCTCCAAATAATCCAAGAAATGCACCCAACATTAAGATAAATGCCATTGTCCTTGGATATTTAACTTGTATTTGTTTACTCATTAAAATACTCCTTTTAATTAGACCAATCGAATCCTCCATTACTTTCTACGGACATCATTGGATCCCTTTTATTTTATCCGCTAACTTGGCTCAGCCAAATTTTCAATTATTAGCGATTAAAAAGTTCCGTCGTACACCTCCACAATCGACCGGTTTATTTACTATATCAAAATTTTTTTATAAAAGGCAAGACTTATTTTAAAATATTTACAATATAAAAAATATTGGGATCACATAAAAATAGAACTCGTTCGGACTTGTTAAGAACGAGTTCTGTAGATTACCTATTGTGTAAATGAAGTAGCTTGGGAAATCAATTCCTTGACTTTTGCTTGTATTTCTTCAGGTGATGTATCCAACGCCGAAGCTAATTCTTTGAATAGATTTTCTTGTATATTGGATAGTAACTTCTGATCTTGGTCATATAATCGCTTCTTATTTTGTTTAGCCTCATTATCTTTTTGTATTAATGTACGAGCAACCATGGCAATTTTCCTACGTTCTCCTGTTTTCACAAGACTAGAATATTGTTTATTTCGTTGTCTAACGTCATCAATCCATTCAACACCAGGTCGTTTAAATAATTGTAAAATATCCTCTGCTTCTTCTTTATTTAGCGTTTTTAGAATAATAGCCTTTTTACTTTCAACTGGAACACTAATTTTTAATTGTGAATCATTTGTCGGGTGTAAGACATAATAGGTTTTCGTCTCTCCATGAATAGTTCTTTCACAAATATCGTCAATTACACACAAACCATGCACAGAATATATAACTAAGTCACCAGTCTTAAACATCATCGTATTTGCTCCCATCACATAATCGTCAACTAAGTTTACAATGGTAATTATACTATATATTTATTTAATCGTCAATTTAGTTGACAATTTAAGCAACGTTTCTGTATAGTAAGGAGCGAATAGAAATGAGGAGTGAAATTCATGGAAAACGAATTACATAACTTAGATTTAATTGATAGTCTTAGTGAAAGACATGTTCAACTCCGCAAAATTGCAGAAAAATTATGGAATGATAGTAGTGACATTTACTTATCAAATTCCGAGTGGTTTATTATCGCTAGAACCTATAAAAAACAACCAACAATTTCCGAAATCTCAAAGAATGTAGATATATCTAGGCAAGCTACTCACAAATTTATTAAACAACTCGAGGCTAAAGGGATTGTTGAAATTAATAATGTAAAAAATAATAAAAAGCATAAATGCGTACGTCTAACCAGACTTGGTGAAGATTGTTACGAAAAAAATGAAGCATTAAAAGCAACTATCGAGGAAAAAGTATCCGACCAAATTGGTGCGGATAACGTAAGGGCGCTTAAGGATATGTTGAAAATGAATTGGGGATTATAAACGTTAGGAGGTATTAAACGTGAAAATTACTAAAGATCAAGAAACTTTTTTTCATCATCAAAACGATAAGAAATGGAAAGTCGGGGAAAAAGTTCGAATAAAAAAGTAAATGACGAGTTAAAACAAAAATTGGAAGCTGAGGATTACTTTTATTTAAAACGATTTGAAAATAAAGTCGGAAAAATTACGGAGCGTAAAGAAGCAAAATCAGGTATCTGTACATATCAAATTGAGTTTGATCAAAACCATTCTGGCTATTTTTATAACGAGGACATGGAAGAATAGTTTCTTCTTTAAAACTCTATTGTGTTAGATAGTATTCGCAGTAATTGGCATATTGGAGCCCAGTTGATTTCCGCTGGAGCAACCTCGGAAGAAGACTACTTCCTAGCAGACATGTTACCGCATTTTACTTCAAATGCGGAGCTAACTATACGTTTAAAAGCAGAAATATGGCATACAAAAAGACGCCTATATCAACTATAGACGTCTTTCGATTATTTGTGGC
This sequence comes from Oceanobacillus senegalensis, assembly GCF_900176885.1. Lineage (GTDB taxonomy): Bacteria > Bacillota > Bacilli > Bacillales > Amphibacillaceae > Oceanobacillus > Oceanobacillus senegalensis. The sequence goes on from NZ_LT839648.1 coordinate 2,365,716, forward strand.
GAAAAATCTCCGTGTTCACATTCACGTTTTATCAATTTTTCGACTTACACAAATCAGCTCATCGCTCATTAAGAATATCACATAATTAGTTCCAAGGCTAATGGAAGTCATTAGTTCCTTAGTTAGGATAATACTTTGTGTAGAAATTCCTTTGTTCTCTCAGATTTTGGATTAGTGAAAATTTGCTCAGGATCCCCTTCTTCCATAATTATTCCCTCATCCATAAATAGGACACGATCCGCTACTTCTCGAGCAAATCCCATTTCATGTGTAACTACTACCATGGTCATCCCTTCATGAGCCAATTGTTTCATTACCCCTAATACTTCTCCTACTAATTCTGGATCGAGTGCAGAGGTTGGTTCATCAAATAACATTAATTTTGGTTCCATTGCTAATGCTCTCGCAATAGCCACACGTTGCTGCTGACCACCTGACAATTGAGCTGGAAATTGGTCAGCTTTTTCTGCTAAACCAACCTTCTCGAGTAGCTTTACGCCTCGATCACGTGCTTCATTTTTCGATATTTTACGAACCTTTTCCGGTGCTAACATGATATTTTCAATGACAGATTTGTGTGGGAATAAATTAAACTGCTGGAACACCATCCCTACTTCCGTTCGCACCATATTAATATCTGTTTTTGGATCCTTCAAATTAAAGCCATCCACTATAACATCACCACTAGTAATACTTTCTAGCATATTTAGGCAACGAAGGAAAGTACTTTTTCCAGATCCACTGGGACCAATCACACATACTACCTCTTGGGACTCTATTTCGCAATGTATTCCTTTTAAAACCTCATTATTCCCAAACTTTTTATGCAAATTTTCAACTCTTATCATTGAACATCCAACCTTCTTTCCATGATACGTAATACATAAGATAATGTTAAGGTAATAAATAAGTAGAAAATAGCAACTGTTGTATAGATTTCAACCGCATTAAAATGATTTGATGCAATCAATCTTCCTTGGAACATAAGCTCTGGAACGAGAATAACGGAAAGAAGTGATGTATCTTTAATACTGATAATAAACTGATTGCCTAACGGAGGAATCATTCGCTTGAATGCTTGAGGCCATACAATATAAAGCATGGTTTGATTGTGGGTTAATCCAAGTGATCTCCCTGCTTCCACCTGACCTTTGTCAATGGATTGAACCGCACCACGTACAATTTCGGCAATATATGCACCGGAATTGATGGCAATAACAACTATACCTGCCATCACAGATTCCATATTATATCCAGTTATTAATGGAAGGGCAAAGAAAATCCAAATAGCTTGTACCAACACAGGTGTCCCGCGCACCACTTCAATATAAACAGAAGAAATTCCATAAAAAAGTTTATTCTTGGATATTCTTCCTAGACCAAAAATGGCACCTAATATAAAACCAATTAAAAGACCTACCACAGAAATTAATAATGTATAATAAAGACCCGTCATGATTTGCGGTATAAATTCAACTACACCAGCCCAATTAAATCTCCCTATCATACTTTCACCTCGTAAAGTAAAATAAGAGACTGGGACAAAAGTATTTTCTCAATGCAAAACCCGAACATGATTGGTGCATAAAACCCTCCGGAAATATACTTCATTAAGTAGTGATTTGTTCGTTTTTTGAGTTAAACACTTACGTTATGTCCCAACCTCTTATTTGATTTATTTTTATCGAAGAATACCTCTTAAAGTCAATCTATAAAATTACGATTCTGAATCTGTACCAAACCATTTTTCATAGATCTCATCATATGTTCCATTTTCTCTTAATGTTGCTAGAGCATCATTAATTGCTGTCACTAATTCCTCATTACCTTTTGTAATGGCAATACCATAGTCCTCTGCTTGATAAAGATCACCAACTACCTTCAAACTGTCCTTACCTTCCGTTTGAATGTAATATTTCACATTTGGTGCATCATAAAGAACCGCATCCGCACTTCCATTTTCTACAGCTAAATATGCTTGATCGAGCTGTTCATATTCATTTGGTTCAGCACCTTCGATATTTTCTTTAATATATGCGGAACTAGTAGATCCTAGACGAGTTGCTATCGTTTTCCCCTCTAAATCTTCAATTCCTTTAATCTCGTCATTGTCTATAGGAACTCCAATTGCTAATCCAGATTCATAGTATGGATCACTATAATCAATAACCTTTTTCCTTTCCTCCGTTATACTGATACCTGCAATTGCAATATCAAATTGTCCTGTTTGTAGTCCTGGAATAATTCCATCAAAGTTAGTTGTTTCTAACTCGATTTCGAAACCGGCTTCCTCTGCAATTGCTTTAATTAATTCAATATCAAACCCAGTATATTCTCCGTTTTCATCTCGGAATTCAAAAGGTACAAATGATGTATCACTTACAACGGTGTATGTATCCTCTAATTGCCCTTCATTTGAACTTGCTTCCTCATCAGAGCTTGTTTCTTCTGTTGTCGTTCCTTCATTCTCTAAACTGGTTTCCTCACTAGTTCCACATGCAGCAAGTAAGAAAATAAGAGTCAGTGAGATAAACAGAAAGCCTACCTTCCATTTCTTTGTACCCATTAATTAGCCCCCTTGAAATTCTTATTTCTAAGAAAAAAGTCTAGTACAAGTTAATCATATCAGGTAATGTACTATTTAGAAAATTTAGTTTTTAGTTATATTTTTGAATATATCGTTATTTGTTTTCGTTTTGCACTGATTAATCGTGGAATACTTATATATAATAGGAATAACTATAAAATACTTCTGTTTCACCAAATAACGTCATGAAGTTAGACAAAATATGACAATCGTTTTGATTTATGGATTTTTTCAAGTAATATGCTTACTCATACGGTATATTAGCAGTAACCACGTTCTATTTTTCATTTCATGAGACAAAAAAACACACTGTTCTATTTTCAGTGTGTTTTCCCCCATCTTAAATGGCTGTATCTATAATATTTGTTACTCCGTAAATGTCGTCTTAATGTACTTCAGCTTCAAAAGGATATACTTTTTGTTCTTTCGCCTCCATATAATAATCCGTTACAATTCTATCTAAGATTTCCTCAGAATCTTTTCCGTCTGTATCGATTCCTAATTTTTCTGCCGACTGCATCACTTTAGTATCATGAATCTCTAATGCAAGATCTCGTAGTTTTTTTCCTTCCGAGTCAATCCCTAAAGCATCAGCCTCCATCTGAAGTTTTGTATTCATGATTTCTTTTTTTAATTCTTTCGTATCTTTACCTTCTGTTTCTATTCCTAAAGTACCTGCTTTTTGAATAAGTTTTGCCTGGAATACTTCCTCTTTTAAGGTTTTCAAATTTTTGTCTTCTGTTGTAATTCCAAGTTCATCTGCTTTATTCATTATTTTTGCTTTGTGTACTTCTTCCTTAAGTGCATGTATGTCTTTACCCTCTATATCAATTCCTAGATCTTTCGCTGCATTTTTAATCCATGCCTCATGAACCTCTTTTTTTAATGTCTCTATATCTTTTCCTTCTATTTCAATTCCTAGTTCCTTAGCATGTAATTTTACGATAGCATCACTTTTAAAATGATGTCCTTTATGATGACTTTCCTCTTCTTTCTCTTCTTTCTTTTCTTTAATGTCCCAGACCGGATTAAAGTCCATATTAGCTGATACACTTGGTGCTTGATTAACGACTCCTATCATAAAAACTGCCATCAAAATCATCCATAAAAATTTCCTCATTATATAACACCCTCCTATGTAGTTTTTTACATTTGGTAGCATTCCCATTTATATACAAAAAATGTAGATTATTGTTTTTGGTGTATAGTGAAAAGAAATTCTAAAATTTTTAGATTAGCACTTCTTCATGTTTATTGGTGTTCCTCCTGATTTTCTGGGATCCTACCTATAGCATGATGAGATCAATACCAACGCACGCAATAACGGAGAAATCTATATCAGTATTTTGAAAAACAACAATAAAAACAAACAAACCCACAACACTAATGGTTGTGAGTTTGTTTTAATCGTGGAATAATCAGGAAAAACATTGCAGCAATGACGATTAGAACGATAGCGAACAGCATAATCATTACACCTGAAAAATCGCTGGAAGATTGATTGTTTTCAGTCATCCTTTCTACCTGCTTTTCCTCGTGTGAAAATAATTGTAATTGTTCTGCTTTTGTAGCAATTGTATTGGTTTCTTCTTTTGTTGATAAGAATAATTTCTCTTCCAGCTGGTCTGAAGGGCTTTTATTTTTCTTTTCAAAGGTTAGGTTTTTTTGTTCTTCTGGAAGTGGTTGCTTCTCGCTTACCTCCTCCTGAAAATTCCGATTAAGCTCAATCCTATTTTCCTCGTAAATATTAGGCTCTACCTTTTTATTTGATTCCTCAGCATGGATAGGTGGAAGAACTAAAAATAGTATGATTAAGGTAATATTTAAGGTAATATTAAGAAGCTTTTTCGTCATGCTCATCCACCACTGCTTTATTTCGTATATTTTGGAGCATGTAAATAAATACAGATAAGAGTAGCACGATACCAATTAGAATCACCATCGTTAAAATGACCGGAGTATCTAAACCATATTGAATAGACAGATACGCATTTGACACTGGATTTGCAAAATTAAATTCTGGCAACACAATATTCAATAATGGTGAAATGAAAAACATAATGGTTGCTATACTTACCATCCATCCGATAAATGGACCAATAAATAAACCGGCTCGTACAACGTTTGAACAAACGAATAGCAATAGAATTGTGAAGATAGACCACTGAATTGCTTGAGCATTATCAAGACCATACATATTTAATCCGTAAATACTAATGATTAACCCAACTGCTAAATTCATCAATCCGAATAATGCACCCTGTATGAGATAGGAAACATTACGATAATAATGACTGATAAAGCCGATTAGTAATCCACTAACTAATATAATCACAAATAGCACAACTGGTGGTACTCGTTCTTCGGTTTGTGATAAGACCTTACCATTCATTTGTCCGGCCACCTGAACTGGGCTAGCTAAATGATTGTAAACCACAGGATTTTCCTGACCATCAATCAAGGTATTATCCAAAATTTCATAAATGTCTTCCCTAATCATACTAGTTGATGCAACATTCGTAGACCACCTATCATTTAGATTTTCTGATTCCTGTTGCACCCGATTTACCTGAGCTTGAAGATCCTCTGTAGCATTCGTAATATTGGTCTGACTTTCCTCTAGTGATGAGGTTAAATCAGCTAACTGCTCCAGACTAGAAGCACTAATCTGTTGCACATTAACCACTAATTGTCCATCTAAGTATTCTACTGATGAAGATTCTTCCCATTCAAAGGTTTCGGCATTTACTACCTGAAGTTGCTCGGTTATCTGACTTGCTGTAGAAGTTAATAAGTCAATATGTTTTAGAATCTTATTCTGTTCTTCTAAAATTTGGGAATTATACTCTTCTAAAAATTCGTTCGTGTCTTTAACCAACTTGTTAAATCGTTGTTCAAGTAATGTCATTTCCCCTATGTCTTCACCATCATCCAAAAGTACCGTAAACATGTCTTGAAGTTCCTTCGTGTACGGTGTATTAATATCTAGTAAATCATTAATCTCAGATTGCATTTCATCGTCGGCTAAAAGTTTCCGAACCAAAACAAGATTAATAGAATCTCTCCGATCAAGGGCTTGATCTAGAGCTGTTAATTCCTTGAAATAATCCATTAATAATGCAACATCTTTATCCTCAATCCTCTTCGCATCAAGGAAATGATTCGTTAATGCCTCTTTTTCACGAGGAGACAACGATTTACTATCGATGATGCTAACTTGTGTAGTAACAATTCGTTCGACAACAGATTCAAAGATTTGATCTTCAATGTTTGATAATTTATCATATGCGTTTTGTAGTTCCTCTGCATATTCTTTCTGTGACTCTGTATCTGGTAGGTCATTTACCGTTTCTTCTAATTGATCAAGGTCTTCTAAAACATCAGACCAATTTGGGTTTGTTGGCTTTTTAGACTGTTCAACATTACTTTCTGGATTCGATGTTTCTTCTAATTGTTCCTTGTCATCTGATTCACTTTCCGGTTTGGACGATTCTTCCTGCTTCTCCTCAGTAGGTTGAGCTACTACCGTCTCATTCTCCGCAGATTCTGGAGTGGATTCCGCTTCATTCAACTCATTTGACCCTTCTTTTTCTATTTCCGTATTCTCATCAGTTGAATTTGAATCAGATGGATTATTTTCTGTTATAGACTTTTCTTCATTAGTAGGTTTCTTCTCGTTATTTGACGGAGACTCCTGATTCACCGTTGTCTCCGTATCACTCACTACATTTTTTAAAGAATAAATCGATGTGCTTAATTCTTTCACATGATCCGTTAACTCATCCACATCTACTGTCTGCTCCTCTGGTAAGGAAGGATGGTCATCCTCTTCCGAAGGTTCTATATCATGAATTTTATTAGCTATTCTATATATGTCTGTCTTTGTTTCTTCAATAAGGGCATCATGATATGTTTGGAGAAGTACTTCATTCATTTTTAAAAGCTGACTACGAATTTCTGTTTCACCATTTTCTTGCCAATGAACAAAGCCATTTTTAAGATGTTCCCCGTTTTCGTCTGTACTACCGTATTTCGCTTCTAATAATTGATCAAAAACATTTTGGTAGCTTTTTTGAAATCCCTGAATATCTTTTTGGATAACCTCTTGTTGAAAATAAACTGGTGTTTGAAAGCCCTGGATTTGTTCCTTCGTTAAATTCGTACTTAATGCTAGGGCTTCCTGATATCGTTCGACACCAGTTTGAATTGCTTCCTGATTTTCTAATTGAAACTCATCTAGAAGGCCTTTTTGCTGTTGTTGCGTTTCTTTATAGTCCTCTAACGCCTTTACGAAGGTATTTATCTCTGCTTCTACTTCCTCCATACTACTGGAACCATTCGTTGAGATTTCATTTGCTTGCTCGGTACTACTCAAAATTCCTTCTAAATTATTTTTATGTTGGTTGATTTTTTCTGCTAATGATTCAGAAGCGTAGAAAGAAGACATTTCTTCTTGAAATTCAATCTCTTTCTCTAGGATTGTATCAAATTGCTCCTTCAAATGATTAATCTCTTGAGAAACATAGCTCCAATAATTCATCGACATTTCCTGATTAATAATATTCTTAGCATTAGCCATGATTCGATGAACATTTTCCCTATCCTTCGCCTCTAAATTCGGCTGTACAACATAATTTACTGCTGCTTTTTTCGGATTTTCCTCTGTGAAAGTTAAGACATTCTCAGAAAAATCGGACGGAACATACATTACAGCATTATATGTTTGATTACTGAGTCCTTGCTCTGCTGTACTTCGATTTACAACCGTCCATTCATAATCGTCCTGTTTGATTTGATCATTAAGAAGCATTGCAATGTCCTGCCCAAATGAAACCTTCTTTTCTTCAAGTTGATAACCAAGATCTTCATTGACAACAGCAATATCTTTTACTGTCGTTTGATTACCCTGGCTAAAACCACTTGTACCACCTGTAGCGGGCTGTACATCTACATAACGAAATAGCAGAAGAGGAAGTGCCAATACAACAAGTAACTTCAATATAATCCCTATTGGAAATTTCTTTTCTTCATTCATAGGCTAACCATCCTTTCTACTTCAAAGTGTGGAATTTGTATTTTCTTCGCCTTTCCATTTTCAACGTAATACCCAAAACCTACTTGTATTTCTTGCTCGTTTCGGGTATATGGTAAGGTTAATAAATTTTGGTCTGATTTTTTCATTAATAGAATAGCTTGCTTAATTTGTTTCATTTCATTAGTGAACGGATCAAATCCTTTGGTAAATTCATTAGCAGCTCCCGATGCAATAATATGGAAGCCTAGATGCTGAGAGTTTTTCACTAAATCAGCTAGTTTAGGTTGCATTAGTGTATCGACATTCTGCTGAAAATTCCCCATTCCATCTACCATAAGAACAATTGGAGAAAAGTTCAGTTCAGAAGCCTTCCTATTTCTAGATGCTTGTACATATTTCACTTTTCGTTTCGCTAATTCTTCCTCCACATTTCCAATCCAATCATTCAAATGTTCTTTTGTTTCTAAATAGGTTATTTTTTCATCATCTGCATATTCAACTAAGGATCGGTTAACGGAGTCAAATAAACCGATAGTTGCATCCGTATGTTCACTTAGGCCATGAATGAGTAGTTTCAAAATATTGGTTTTTCCTTTTTGCGCATCACCAACAATGAGCCAATGTTTATGTGTTCGCCAATCTATATAAATTGGTTGCACCGTATCCTCATCTAAACCAATAGCAAGTTTAGTTGGAGAGTTTTGAATGTGATAGTTTTGATAAAACATCATCCGATTAAGTCTCTTAGGAAGCATAGGTATAGCTGCTGGCTTCAATGAATCATGATATTTCTCTTTCAATTCTTGAACAGCAGCTTTTAAATTATCTAAGACTTCCACATCATTGTCGCCTGCTACTGGTAAATATATTTGAGCAAGGGAGGCATCTTCCTTTTTAATATAAACTCTTCCAGGAATCGCTTCCGTTTCATAGGATGTTCTGCCTACAACAGCGAATTTCTCGGACGTATCCATCAAATAATGAACAATTTTTGTTTTCAGGGTACTCATGAGAGCGTGCTTCACAGCATTGGTTCGAGTCGCAGTTAGAATCGTATAAATACCTAACGATTGTCCATCCCTAGCAATTTGTGTAAATCGATTCTCTATTTCTAGCATTTCTTCTTTCACTAAATCAAAGTTATCGATAGCAATAAAAATATAAGGCAGCTTCACTTTTGCAATACTATTATACATATTAATTGTGCTTACTTCCTGGTCACGGAATAACTCCTTCCGTTTCTCCATTTCCTCAGAAATAAAGCGAAGGAATTTTTCTATCTTTCTCCCATCGTCAGACCGGAAGTAATCACCGGTATGTGGTAGCTGCTGTAATGGTAGAAGTGCTCCATTACCAAAATCAAAAATATAATAATGGAAGGACCTTGGACTGTTTCTTCTAGCAAATTGCATGAGTAATGTTAGTAAGGTGGTTGATTTTCCGTATCCAGAGGAACCGAAAATACCAACATTGCCATCCTCCATCACTTCATAGTTATAAACCGTCTGACGCTGCTCCTCTGGCTCATCTACCAAGCCAATTGGGAATTGTTCTGGTAGATATTCTATAGTATTATCAACAATTATCCGCTCGGACAACGGTGGTAGCCATGGACTTGGAAGTTTCTCTATGCTCATTTTTTCCTGTACAGAATTAATTTCCTCCACAACTGCTTCAATTTCCGTTATTCGACCTTTTTTCTCGCTTCCCTCTGCTTCGACGTCAGATAGAGGTATTAATCCCAAATCTGTTACAAGAGCTACCTCATCCTCTGTAGCAAATGAGTCCTTTGCATATGGAGCACCACTCCAGGCAGATTGAAATAACTCATACACTTCGTTATTCCCTACCTGTAAATATCCACGACCTGTCACCGTAATTTTGGCTGCATCCGTATTTTTCAAAATTTCATTACTATCGGTAGCATCCTGAACTTTAAGTGCAACTTTAAATCTAGCATTACTCCAAATTTGGTCATCAATGACTCCACCTGGTTTCTGTGTTGCTAGAATTAAGTGAACACCTAAGCTTCTCCCGATTCTAGCTGCACTGACTAGTTCCCGAATAAAATCAGGTTCTTCACTCTTTAATTCAGCGAACTCATCCGAAATCAAGAATAAATGTGGAAGGGGTTGAGATGCCTCTCCTTCCTTAAATAGCTCAGTATAATCGTTAATATGATTGACTTCATGTTGATCAAATAAGCGCTGCCTACGTTTAAGCTCACTTTTAATCGAAGCAAGGGCTCGTTTACTAAAGTTTTTACTTCCTTCAATATTAGTAATTGTCCCTAATAAGTGTGGCAGCCCTTTAAATGGCTGTGCCATCCCTCCACCTTTATAGTCAATCAATAAGAAAGCTACCTCGTATGGATGAAAATGGACAGCAAGTGACAAAATTACTGTCTGTAAAAATTCACTTTTACCAGATCCAGTTGTCCCCGCTAACAAACCATGTGGTCCATGAGCTTTCTCATGTAGGTTAAGGTATACAAGATCCTCTCTTCCCTTAAATCCCACTGGTACCGCAAGCGATCTAGAGGATTGATTTTTCTGCCACTTGTCTTGAATATTTAAGTTTGCAACCTGATTGGTCTGAAACATTTCCATAAAGCTAACACTATCAGGGATTGAGTTACTCATTCCTAATTGATGGTCCAGTGATCTTAATGTACGAGCGAATCGCTCCTTCCCAACGTCTTCATGTTTATCTAGCTGAAAAGGCTTATGTACTGCCAATTGATTTTCTATTAAAATATCTCCCTGTGTTTCATCAATATAACGAACTAGTGTATGAATATTTTCCGACAAGCTTTCTTTCGTATCTGCTGCAAAAATAGTTGAAATTCCGATATTTGGGTGCTCGCCCTCTAAAAATTCTAATATAGCATGCTCCGAAATGAGCTGCCGATTTGTAATTATGAATACAAAATGCGGCGTGTATATCTTTTTAGCTCTTTCTTCATCCAAAGAACGTTCTTTTAATATTTCATAAATCGAGGAAAGTAGCTGATCCCTTGTCTGTTCATTATAAACAAACCCTCTTGCATATAGATGGGGTAGCTGGAAATGTGGCAGCCACTTCATCCATTCCCAGGATGAATACTCCTCTTCATCAAAAATCGCAACAAACCGAATATCATGATAGCTTTGGAAAAAACTAAGTTGGCCAACCATTTGTTGAATTTCTTTTTTTACAACAGATTCCTTTCCGACCATCCCCATGGTTCCCTTGGATAAATCAATAACCAATGGGGCATCTTTCACCTGTCTATAATAGGAAACAAGCTCCTGTGACTTTTCCAACAAATCATCAATCTCTTGATTGGACAAATCTCTACTTTGAACAGAAACCTCATAGCTTGAAGGAATATTCGCCCTCCCTACACGAAATTGAAGAAAGTCATTACTCATTCGAGTTCGTTCCCAAATTCGTTCACTTATTTCATTTACCAAATACTTCATTCGCTCAAAGGAAGGAAAATGATAGTATAGAATCTCACGCTGCCTCTGTGAAAGCTGCTGTAATTCTTCCCGTTTATCCTCTAAATATCTTGTATACAATCTTCTTCGCTTTTCTTTTCGTTGCTTCTGACCTTTACGTTCCTTAAAATACTGAACGGTGGACGTTATCAATGTCGTACCAAACATGGCAATCGATATGATGATAAAGATTCCCCGCGGTCTAATCATCGTGACAATCCCCATTACTATGAGCATCACTAATGGTGGTGCAATAATCAGCCATAAGCTTCTACCATAATCATCCGATTCTTCTGTAGGAAAAGAAAAGGATACCTTATCATCTGGCTGCTCATAAATCATTCGCGGTGTTCTACGATATTCTGGGTATTTTTCCTTCATGACGGATGTTGGTTTTTTTATCTCTATTAAATAAGAAATATCATCTCCATGGACAGAAACCATATCCTCCTCCGGTAACGTTACCGTAGAAAATGGATGGAAAATAACATCTCCCAGTTTAATTTCTGTTTTTCCGTTGATTCTTTCACCATTTAAAAAGATATCCTGATGCAATGGGTGGAGGAACCATTTGTCTTTCTGCTTCATCAATGAGAAAGCCTGTTTATCCGATTCATCAGGAAAATATATTTCCTGTTCATTACCTATGTAATAGATTTTCTCATCGTTAGATATAGAAGAATAATAGACGGTTAGTTTGTTGGTTCCAATATGGATATCAAGGGATTGTCCGTCTTTTATATGACCAATAGACGTACCTTCCTGATAAATCGTATAGCCATTCGCTTCGTGTTGAAATTCATAGCTAGGATCTACTGAAAATTGGTGAATGGTAATCGTATTACTTATCCTGTTACCAACAGAAATGGTTTCTCCTTCAGTCGTTTCATACGGTTGATATGTGTCTGCATAGAAGAAGTATAATTGACCCAAGTGAACACCTCCTTTTTTCTATTTCTCTTCTTGTTTATCCTTTGTCGAATTATCCTTTTGTGATTCCTCCGCCTCTTCTTCTCCTTGCTTATTTTTTTCCTCTGAAGAATGTTTTTCCTTTTGTTCCTTGTCCTCTTCATCTGCTTTCTCAACTTCTTCTCTTTGCTTATCGGAATTATTTGAGGCTGGTGCACTAGAGGTAGTTTGTTCTATTTCTTCTTCTGCTTGTTCTTGTGCCTTTTGTTCTTCCTCCATTTCCTCTACATACTCATCGATTTCCCGTTGAATTGATTCAAGTTCTTGTTCTCTTTCATCCCCACTTAAGCTTTCATCCGCTTTAACGGCTTCACGATTTTTTAATAAACCATAAATAATTAAATCTCTGTCTTCTAACAATCTAGCTGTGTCAATAGCTTCCTCATAATCACCTCGTCCAATATCAATCCAATAAAGAAAATAACGATCATCCGATTGTAGTGTAATCGTATTTTCAACATTGGTACGCTGTTCTTCTGTTAGCGATTCATTCATGACATAGGATGTTGCTAGTTGATATTGAACACTATATGGCATGTCCTCCTCATCATATCCTTGGAGGGTTTCGACAACAGAACTAAATTGATTTTGTAGAAAATGCCGATTACTCTCTACATAGGCCTCTGTCTCCGGAATTTTGAAGAAAAAACCATAAACTGTTAAAAATGCAGCAGGTATCAGCAAAATCCCCAATGCCAACAAACTATACCTTTGAATATTCCATTTCTTTTTTGGAACACCCATAATGGTTTGTTGAAATTCAGCATCTTTGTTGAGTTGGTCATTAATAATATCTATTAATTGATCAAAGGATTCTGCCTGCATGATTTCTTTTGTTACAGTTGATAGCTCTATCGTTTCAGAATGGGACAAATAAGAATCAAAGGTATTCGTTTGATCCACAATAGTAGCTATCGTAGCTTTTGTCTCATTCCATATCCGCTCCCCGTCATCCTCATATGGTGGAATACTTTCCTTTACTCCGTAATGAAGAAAATGTGGCATTAGACCTTGGTCATACATCAAGTTCTCTGGACTAATAAACAGCTTCAATCGTTTAGTAGAATGACTCCGTATCTTCTGAACTAAATTATAGACAAGTTGCCATTTTTCCTGATTACTTTTCTTATAGATTTGGTATAAGGATACATATGTATGTGGAGGAATCAGACGAATAATTAACTGATCATCTGTTACTATAATTTCTTTTCGGAATTCAGGATTCATCGAATTCAGTAAATGGATTTCTAATTCATCCACTAGCTTTACCTTTGCACGGTGAAAAATAATATCAATATATTCCTTCTCATGAACAAGCTTAGCCTCTAGCTTGGATTCTAGATAAGTCGTCTCACTCATTGTTTCCCCTCCTTCTGTTCCCTTGTACCCAGTAGAAATGACATTCGATGGTTCTCCTATTTTCAATATCTCAACCTATAAAATTTCCACACAATCTCCAGTGGTTATTCCACATTCTTCTAATGTCTTTGTTCCAGTGAAAACAGCATCCTTATTTTTTACCCGGATCCAATATCCTTCTTTAGGATTTTCGTTCATTTTTACCGTACGCCACGTAATATCGATGAGCTTTTTGATAGGATGCTGGTTCGATAGCCTTAACTCAATCGGAGGTCTCTTGTAGTTATTTAGTTCAACCGTTACTTGGATGTACATTAACTCCTTCCTCCTTCTTCTAGTCTAGATGTTGATATACAATTCTTTATTTTAAGCATTAATATTCGCTTACTATATATATTTGCCTATCATCATGCATCAAAAGTCATGCTATTGCTTCAAATAAAAAAGTGCCAGCAAGTTAATGAACTGCGGCACCATTTTACCGTTTCTTTGTTTATCCGCGGATTTGACTTGCAATATTCGCATCCGTTTCTCTTAGTGTTTGTGCTGTAGAAGCTAATTGTCTATTAATATCTTCTAGAAGTTCCACCATTCTCAAGAAGGATGGTCTTAGCTCTTCATACTGGCCGTGGAATGCTTCTTTGGCATTACCTTCCCATACTTGGTGTAATGTTTCCATAAGACCATCTAAATTTCCAACAATGTTCATTACGTTACCGCTTTCTACACCATAACGTTTGGCAATACTTTCTAGTTCTTCTGGACTTAATCTAATCATCCCAGACATGTAATATGACCTCCATAACTAATTATAAGTAAATCTTCATTGTTATTATAGATGAAATACTAGGCTATTTCTATATAGATACAGAATATTAAAAAAAATGAGCATTATATCCTAAGTATTTTTTACAATTACTAGGATAATAGACTATTTTATGGATAACCTCAATAGTCTAAAAGTCTATTATCTCCCCATTATAGTTCGGCAGGAATATTAAGCATATCCCATGATACATACAGGAATAGTTTCATGCCGATGGAGTATCTTCGTATGTAATCGTCATTTGCTGTGTTTTCATATCGTCTACCTGCGTATCCAGTTCATCCACAGCTCCATTGATTCGTGTTTCTAACTGTGACAAGATACCACGATTCCGAAACATATACAGAATGGTTTCTAGCCACATAGCATCCACAACTTCCCCTTTTTGATCTTCACCGATAATAATATTATTCACTAAATTATAAAGCGATTGATCCAATTCACCTAACCGATTCTTATATTTTAAAAGTATCGCCTTTTTATGGGTAAGATCCTTACTTTCTAAAATTTGTTCCGTTACGGTTATCGAATGGTAATCTCCCATGAATATCCTCCTAACTAAGTTTGGTCCGTACCAAATAATTGGTCTGCCAAATCAAACATAGTGGAAATACGTTCATCTTCATTAAATAATCCTTCAATGGCTTTACGGTACTTCTCCAGATACGTATAACCGAATGTTACACTTTCTTGTAAAGCTGTCAATTCTGTATGTAAATCTGCATTATGCAAAGGATAAAATTCCTCATGCACATTAATTCTGCGGATCGTTTTATTTAGTCGAGGAAAATACATATGATTTCTTAAAAATTGTCGATATGTTCCTGGATTTGCTTCTATGTCATTAATTTTACTAATGACTTCCAATTTTTCCTCATCAAAACAGCCCTCTATTTCACTTTCTGCTGCGTTAGCTAGTCTAGCAATCTCTTCTTGCTTCTCTTGTAGGATCAGCTTGCCTTCTGTATACATCCTTAAAGATGCAGACAAATTCACCCGAATGTCTTTTCCACCACTTGTTGTATGTAAGACCATATCTGTACCAACATAGGATTTATCTTTATCAGAAAGACCATGCAACATCTCTGGGATACCATGACTTTCTCCGATTATTTCAAGAATCTCAAGATATTCCTCTTTTCTAAGTACTTCAAAGTAAGAAAGAATAGCCTCATAATGGTTTTTAATTTTAAAATATCCTGCAGCATCTCCACCTATTTGCGCGAAGAAGTACCCATTCCCTCTTAGCCCTTCCATATGATCTATTGTCTCAACAATTCCGTTTAATTCATGCTCAATGTCACCAACTACTTCAACGAGCTCTTCTTTTTGTTCCTCAGTTATATATCCAGCATCCATTAATCTTCCAAAGATTACATCTGCATTGTTTGTGACCGTATGAACTTGTTCCATGATGCCGGGTAATTTTTTATTCACATTAGCAAGCATTTCATCTGCTTCTGTCATATAAAATCCTATATAGTCCGTAGCTCCATCTAATTCCTCTAACACCCCTACATCTACACCAAGCAATTCATGAAGTGCCGCATCCGTCCCTCCATTATTAGAAGCAATGGTAAATCGAATAGCCAAGTCTTGGAAATCCTTAATAACATCATCTGGGATATCATCCATAGCTTCCCGAAGACCAGGATAATCTGGATTGGTATCAATGTAATTTACTTCCCCGAGGGTAAAAAAGCCTCTTGTTCCACTTACGGCATATAATGGATCATCCCTTGATATTAATTGATGGATGTTTTCTGCCTTATCGCTATAATACTCTTCTGCAAAGGTTTGAAGTTTCTCAGGATTTAAGTCATGGACTGCCATGGAATTATACATTGAAATGGAAAATTCTTGACGTACAGCTTGTCTAAATTTGTCGTCAGCGTAAAAAAGCTGATAGTAATTCGTTTGGGCCCCATTGACACTGTAGACTTTATCAAAGGTATCATAGACTAATTCAGCTGTTGCATTATTATTATGTGCTAATGAGTGAGATAGGCCAATAACAGGAATATTTTCTGCATGGTCACCTTCTCGGTTTATTTGGAATTCTTCAAGAGCATCCTCGACGAATAAGTCAGTAGCTCTTGTCTGAGAATAATCTAGACCTGCAAACATAGCTTTCATATTGTATTGCCAATCCACCATATCCTGTGTTCCCTGGGAAATAATGTATACCTCATTAATTTCCTGCTCCTTAGATACAAATTGAATAGCTGTCCCATCATAGCCTGAATCATCACCTTTAAGTTCAGAAGACTCAGATGAATGAAATATATTAATTTCTGCTTCCAGTTCTTTTCCATACTCTTCCAAATAAATTCTTTCTATCTCTTGGGTCATTTCTTCTTTTGATAAATCCTTATACTCTAAATCGATAAGCCTTAAACGGAATTCATCAATGGTAGCAATTGTCTCACCCATTTCACATCATTCGCTTTCTTTCTCTTTTTTTTCAAAGTGGATAGATTTCATCCAAGCAACAACACTTGGCTTTTCTTGCTCTAGTTTTTCTTGACATTCCTTGTCGCTACCTGAACAAGCTAGTTTATAAAAAATTTGAATTCCTCCACTATTAGATAGGTTTTGGAGATATCCAGCATAGCCAATCTCTCCATATTCATTATTATCAAGTGGGGCAATATAAAGCGTTCGTCCATCTAATTCTATTTTTTCGAATTCCAATTGCTCACCTGAACGCTCTTCTAATTGCTCTAGATTACGTTTTTCCTTTCCTATCCTATTATAAGAATAATAACTCACATTAAGGAGGTACCCCTTATTTTCTTCCTCTTCTACACCAACTAGATAGCCTTCGAATCCTTGGCTATTAGAATAGCCTCTTTCATCGATTAACCCATTGGCAGGAAAATCCATAGTATAGGCACCTTTGCCAGAAAGGAAGGGGTAAAAGCCTGGTCTCGTTTCTTCGGTCGATTCTAGAAATTCCCTTGTAAATTCATCCTGAAACGCTTTGACATCTGGTAAATCTTCTGGATCCATTTCAGCTGGATGAGTCGTTGCATTCCCCATTGAACAGCCTCCTAGTAAAATAATAGATACGACGACGAATACGATATGTATCCAACTCTTCACCATTTAGCCTCCATTACTATATTTTAATAACCTTTTATAAAAATTTTCATTCAAATAAAGTATACTCTCGGT
This sequence comes from Oceanobacillus senegalensis, assembly GCF_900176885.1. Lineage (GTDB taxonomy): Bacteria > Bacillota > Bacilli > Bacillales > Amphibacillaceae > Oceanobacillus > Oceanobacillus senegalensis. Next base: position 2,383,151 of record NZ_LT839648.1, read on the forward strand.
GATTCACAAAGACTAGATGAAGGAGGGAAAATGAGTCAAAGAAACCATGTTCACTTTAGGTCTAAAGTGTTGAAGTTGGGGGAGTTCTAGTTCTTATTTCACTCGTTTCATAGTGGGGATTCTATTGTGACATGCTGCGAGAAATACACTTTAGTATCTCTAAATTATACAAATAAAAAAACCGTTCCCATGTTAAAAGAACAAGTTTCTATTAATCTTATATTCTAAATCGATAAGCCTTAAACGGAATTCATGAGTGGTTGCTATTTTCTCACTCATTTCACATCATTCGCTTTCTTTCTCTTTTTTTTCGAATTGGATGGACTTTATCCAAGCAACTACACTTTCCCTCTCTTGTTGCATTTTTTCTTGGCACACCTTGTCTCCACCTGAACAATCTTGGGTATAAAAAATTTGAATGCCTCCACTATCGGATAGATTTTGAAGATATCCGGCATAACCAGTCGATTCATATTCATAATCAAGTTGTGCGATATATAGCGTTCGACCATCTAACTCTATTTTTTCAAAATCCAGTTCCTGTCCTGAACGTTCTTCTAATTGCTCGAGGTTTCGTTCTTCATTTCCTAACTTAGTATAAGAAATATAATTCATATCCAATAAATACCCCTTATTTTCTTCCACTTCTACACCAACTAAATAGCCTTCAAAACCTTGACTGTTAGAGTAGCTCCTTTCATCCATTAACCCATTGGCTGGAAAATCCATAGTATAGGCACCTTTGCCAGAAAGGAAGGGATAATAGCCTGGTCTCGTTTCTTCCGTCGATTGTAGGAATTCCCTTGTAAACTCATCCTGAAATGCTTTGACATCTGGTAAATCTTCTGGATTCATTTCAGCTGGATAAGTCGTTGCATTCCCCATTGAACAGCCTCCAAGAAGAATAATTGATACGACGACGAATACGATATGTATCCAACTCTTCACCATTTAGCCTCCATCACTATATTTTTAATAACAATTTATTAAAATTTTCATTCAAGTAAAGTATACTCTCGGTGAATCACAAAGACTAGATGATGGAGGAAAAACGAGTCTAAGAAACCATATTTACTTTAGGTCTAAAGTAGTGAATCAAGGTCCGAGCTAGATTTTCCGTACTATTTTATTTGGATGATTCTAAGGTGCCTTGTAAATAATGATGTTGTGAGAATTAGTCTTAGATCCGTGCAGTTGCTTTAGCTCGAGCAAATAAAAAACTCGCCCTCATTTTAAGAGAACGAGTTTGCTAATATATAATATTCCCAATTAATATGCACTTGCATAATTAACTGATTTTTCTACCCAGTTAACAAAATTATCCATTACGGAATCAATGAATTCCACTGTAGCTTCATCTGTTAGGTTTCCTTCTTCATCCACTTTTTCATGAACAGATCCAACATATACTTCATTTCCTGGTAATGTCATCGTTGACACATTAACTGCATTTAAAATCTGCCGTAATTGTAATTGAGCTTTTACTGTACCCAATGCACCCATTGATGCTCCAACAATCATCGCTGGTTTATTTACTAATACAGCCTCCACTCTAGAGAACCAATCAATCGCATTTTTCAATACAGCTGGGATAGATGCATTGTATTCTGGTGTAGCAAATAAAACTCCATCACTTTCTTTAATTTTTTCACGTAAGATATTTACGATTTCTGGTGGGTTTAACTCATCATCCTGATTGTAAAATGGTAGTTCATGAATTGGTAGAATCTCAATTTCTACTTTATCTGCATATCTATTTTGCATATATTTAGTCAACATCATGTTATAGGACTCTCTACGGTTACTCCCAACCATGGCAACAATTTTCATATCTCTATTCCTCCATATGTATCTAAGTTTCTATTTTCATTTCTTTCTCTATTATTTCAAATAAACCATTCTATATCAAGTGACGTTTGTTTCACATAATGGGTAAATTTACTAGTTTTCTTAGTAATTGGTACCTCCTTCTAGAAAGGCTATTTTTCGTTTGATGCACAATCTAGATAGAATGAAAGTTAAATCACTAACTCAACTATGTAAACGGATAGGCATGCAAAAATAGATACGGTAAATAAACTCCTACCAGAATAAGCAAGTATTACCGCAACAAGAAAACCAACCAATCCTGATACGGTTGATGCAGTGGAATCAAGAATTGCGGGAAATATCATCACGGCTAACGTTACATAAGGTACATAATATAGAAACGATCGAATGTACGTATTTTTTATTTCCTTGCGAATTAATGTTAGCGGCAATAACCGAACAAGATAGGTAACAACCGCCATCACAACTAAATAAAGATAAATACTACTCATGAGCATCCTCCCCTATCGGAAACAGTGCTGCCGCAATTCCAGCAATAATAAAGGTTAATAAAATAATTTTTACACCAGTTGAAATATTTTGTAGATATGGTACGACATCAACTAAAAAACTTCCTAGCATGGAAATAACAATTAGATTAAACAATATTTTGTTGCCTCTAGCAGGAGGTAGAATAACAGCTAACAACATCCCATAAAGTGCAATACTTAAGGCACTGGTGATGCTAGTAGGTAATACATCTCCTAAATACGCTCCCAAAAATGTACCTAATGTCCATCCAGGTAAAGCAACACTGATTATCCCATATGTATAAAAAGGATTTAATTTTCCTTTCACTGCCATCGATACCCCAAATACTTCATCAGTTATTCCGAAAGCCATAATCATTCGGTGTCTTAATGGAGTATTAGGGTCAATTTTCTGAGATAAAGCTGCGGACATAAGAAAATACCTAGAATTAATGATAAGTTGTGTTAGTGCCATTTCTACTAATAAAGCCGATGTTGCAATCAAAGTAAGACCAGCAAATTGCCCAGCAGATGTAAAATTTGTAAACGACATAATAACAGACTCTAAAATATGAAGCCCCGCTTGCTCAGCAATTATCCCGAAACTAAAGGAAACAGCTAGATAACCTAGTGCAATGGGTAGACCATTAAATATCCCTTTTCGCCATTCCACAAAATTTGATCCCATATACAAGTTTCCCCCTCTCTTGTAGCATTAAATTGAATTGATTTTAACAGACAAATTGACATTAGTAAAATTAATTTTTATGATACATATATTAGTATTTCTAATATTATGGAGGTACCTAATGAATCGATATGAAATCTTATTAAAGGTAATCGAAAAAGGAAGTTTTACAAAGGCTGCAGACGCATTAGGTTACACGCAATCTGCAGTAAGTCAAATGATACAAGCGATAGAAGAAGAACTATCGACCACATTAATTTCCCGTTCCCGTAAAGGGGTTCATTTGACATCTGATGGAGAGCAATTTCTTCCATACATTAAAAAAGTTTGTTATGCCTATAGAGAATTGATGAAGAAAAGTAAAGAAATGCAAGGTCTAGAAACGGGGAATATACGAATTGGTACCTTTTCTAGCGTATCAAGCAATTGGTTACCAGTACTAATCAAGGATTTTAAAAAAACCTACCCTTCTGTTCACTTTCAGCTACAGCAAGGAGAATATACGAGCATTATCCAATATATCAAAGAAGGTAGTGTTGATTTTGGTTTCGTCAATCCTGAAGCGGTATCCGATCTAGAAACAATACCTTTACAACAAGATGAAATGTTAGCAGTTATACCAAGCGAACATCCTCTCGCCCAAAAGGAAAGTGTTACATTAAAAGAATTATCGAATGAACCATTTATTTTACTTGATGAAGGAGAACTAAGTGAACCATTAGAATTTTTTAAAGAAAACCATGTATATCCAAATATCCAATACAAAATTCACGATGACTATACTATTATGGCAATGGTGGAAAATGGGTTAGGGATTTCCATATTACCTGAATTAGTATTAAACCGAATGAACTATCAATTAGTAACGAAAAAAATATCCCCACCGATTATGCGAACAATCGGTATTGCCTTTACAAATAATAAGACACTACCCATCTCCAGTAGATATTTTATAGATTTCCTTGTGGAGCGATTTAATCGTTTAAAATGAACTTACATAGAAGAAAAATACACAAAAACGTTCATCCCTTAAATAGGACTGAACGTTTTTACTATCTATAATTAAAAGTCATACTCCGCTTCTTTAGCTTCCCGGACTTTTGTGTATGTTTCTGTTAAGATAATCGTATCCTCAAGCAAACGTTCCATCCGGAATAATACATCATCATTAATAATTTCTTTTCGATGGAAATCTTGCCCCTCTATGAATACATAGGATTGAACAATTTGTGCTTTCATATATGATAAAATGGGTTTTAATTGCTGTTCAGGAATTAAATAATGCTTCGATGAACCAGCGGTGACAATGATACTAACCACTTTATTTCGAAATGCCTTTTCAGGAAGTAAATCAAAAACATTTTTCAATGTAGCTGGTATAGATGCTTGAAAAATAGGTGTACCAATTATAATAGCATCTGCCTCCATAAGGGATTGAGCTACATATTTGGTATCTCCCTCATATTCTAAATAATGACGTCCATCACTAAACTGGAAATCCAATTCTGCTAAATCGATGAAGGTTGCATCTACTTCGGGATATTTATCTGTAAGTACATTCTTCACAACATTCATTGCGGTTCTAGTCTTAGAGCCAACTATCGAACCAGACAATCCTACTAATTTCAAATTCTCCATCTCCTATTTTGCTGTATATTTCTTGATAGCGGGTAATATTTCAGATCCAATGATATCAATATTTCTCTTCAATCTATTATAGGATACACCACCAAAATCCATTTGCGCAATATAACGCTGATGACCAAATATTTCATGCTGATAGAGAATCTTTTCAATAATTTCTTGAGGGCTTCCGATATTCATCACATCTTTCGGATGAGCACCTTGGGCAAAATGCTGCTTTGGAAAGCCTTGTCCATTGGTTAGCTTCATACCCTCATTAATGTGGGAATATGTTTCTTTTTGCGCCTGTTGTGTTGTTTCTGCAGCATAGAAGAACCCTGCCGTTGCTACCGGTAATTGTTCTGGATCATTCCCGCTCTTCTTTGCCGCTTCACGATAGGCATCGATTGACCTTTTGAAACTTGTGGCTGGTCCACCTAACGTAGCTAAAAACATGGGAACGCCTGCAATACCTGCCTTAATCGCACTTGACGGATGTCCACCTACTGCTCGCCAAATGGGTAAGAATCCATTTTTGGGCCTAGGAAGTATTTTGGCATTTTTCAGTGGTGCACGAAACTGCCCCTCCCAATTAACGACTTGCTGCTTATTTATTTGTAATAATAAATCAAATTTCTCCTCATATAATTCCTCATAATCACGAATATCATAACCTAATAAATCAAAGAGACCAATTCTAGATGCACGTCCAGCAATAATTTCCGCCCGTCCTTTGGAAATTAAATCAATCGTAGCGAAATCCTCATACACGCGTACTGGATCCGATGTACTGATAATAGTAGAAGAACTAGCAATTTTAATTTTTTCCGTTGCTTGAGCAATAGCAGACAGGACAACCGAATGTGCTTGTGTTGTAAAATATTCCTGATGACTTTCCCCTACACTAAAAAAGTCTATACCTGCCTGCTCAGCAAGCTGGGCTAGCTCAATGATTTCATGTATGCGCTGTTCTGCAGAGATTCGCTCTCCAGTATGGGGGTCTGGTATATGATCTCCTAAGGTATATAGTCCAAACTCCAAACCTTTACTAGGATTGATCCGATATTTCTCCATTTATATCAACCTTTCTTTACCATTTACCATTTACCATGTCAATTACTTATTATTGTTTATTTTTATTATGGAATAAAAAAGGATGGAAAGAAACAAAAGACACATTCCCATTATATGGGTAGATGTGCCTTTTCCTTTATATCAATCACGAAGTTTTAGCAAATAATACAGGAAATCCTAAGTCATTAATCATTTCCTCAATTTGCTTCGCTTCAATTTTATTTTCATTGTATTGAGTTTCTACCATTTTAGAACTAAACGATACATTTGCGGAGTATATTCCTTCTGTATTGTTTAATGTATTTTCAATGGTTGAAACACAGGATGGACGTGCGAGCGGTTCTAATTCAAATACTGTTTTTATCATGTTAGTTGGCCTCCTAAATTTAATACCAAAACGATTTTAAACCATTTCTCGAAAAAAATCATCGCCTCATGATAGTTTTCATTATTTGTACACAATTAGGATAACCTTTTATCAAAAATGTTATAATCCCTGTCTCCATCCTTTTACACGAAATCATTTTCATTGGGGAAAATTACATGTAAAATGAAACTGGAGTGAAATAAAAGGATGGGAAAAATGAGGAAAATTTATAGTGACATTATTCAATTTCGCGGCAATCATTATGATTTCGGACACATGCAAGGAATGCAGTTAAAGGACTCCCTTATTGTTAAAAATCGAAAAAAGGCTTGGAAACTAAGAAGACCTCGCTTTTCAGTAAATGAACAGGAAACAAAATCAATGCTATTAAAATTTGCTCCCGGGATTTGGGAAGAGCTTCTCGGTTTACGTGACGCATTAAACGAGCCGATGGAGAATATCTTAAGGGATTATAGCGGATACCGTATTGAACCAGAAAAAAGTGGCTGTTCTATTTATACCAGTACAGATTTTATGGTTCGTAATTACGATTACCATCCCAAAACATATGAAGGAAGATTTAGCTTTTTCGGACCGAGTGATAGTGGTTATGCTGTAGTTGGACCACAACAGCGAATTACTGGAAGAATGGATGGTATGAATGAATGTGGCCTAGTAATGGGGTATAATTCCATTCATCGTAAAAAACCTAAGGACGGATTTATTTGCCATATGATAGGTAGAATTATCCTTGAAACCTGCGCAAATGTGGGTGAAGCTATTGATTTATTGAAAGAAATACCACACAGGCATTCATTCAGTTATGTCCTGTTAGATACAGATGGTGTAACGAAAATTGTTGAAGCAAGTCCAAGATCTGTCCAAGTGCGCGAGTCCAATATGTGCACCAATCATTTCGAACTTCAAAAAGACGAAAACAAACGGTATTTAAAGGATTCTGAAGATAGATTAGAGGCGATAATGACACAGCAAGAGGATGCAACAGATATCTATCGTGCATTCCGAATGATGAATGACACAGATAAAGGTGTGTTCTCCATGGAATATAAAAATTGGGCTGGAACTATTCACACTTCTGCCTACCTTCCAAAGGAAAAGAAAGTATGGTTTGCCCTTGGCGGTGACCAAGAACCGATTATTTTTAACTTTGAAAAATGGCTACAGGGGGATGACGAAACTACCAAACAAATCCATGGTCAAATAGATACTAATCTAAAGTTCGCACATCTTGATTAATTATATTAGGTGCCTCTTTTGAGGTGCCTATCATCCTAGCTAAACATCACACATCTACTCATCTCATCTCCCTTTTTCTTTTCATTGTAATAAACTCCATTTCTTTACTATAAAAACTAGCATCTTCCACAAATCCCAATTTTTTATAAAGACGAATAGCACGTTCATTAAATGTAGCTACTGTTAAACGAATGTCCTTATCTGGATGCTTTTCTTGTATAAAACGAAGAATCCGAGAAAAGAAGATATGTCCCTTTCCCTTTCCAGTCAGTCTTGGTTTCATACCAATTCCAACATCGATACAATCCTCTTTATATACTCCATTTAGTTCGCCGTCAGGAATTTGTGCCGGCCTGCCAATACAAAAATACCCTATCAAATCATTATACTTATCGAGCACAACAAAATATTTATACGTTAATAATTCCATAATGGCACCACTTGTCAGGACATTATTATAGAAATTATATGGCTTTTCATATTTCCAGCAGAGCACATCAACGGCATACTTTTCTGTCATTTTTTTAATTATCAGTTGCATTGCTTCTCCTCAATTCTAATCACCTATTTATATATTTATTTTACCAGATGAATAAGGACGGTTCTACTTCATCCAAGACAATGGAAACGATACATCATACCTATACAGAGATGTTTCATAAGATAGCTTGTAATGGTTTAAATGAGTTTTCCAAAAAAGCTCCAGTAGCAACTCTAAGGCCAAGCACTTTGACAAATGAGCAAGCAATGACAGAAATGAAAACCCAAATAAATAGAGACGGTCTCACGCTTCTTTTACATAAAATGGAAGCAAGAGAACCGTCCCTATTATACAATAATTAAATTCTGCACAGGTAGATCATGTTCATCAACTGGAACCTGCTCAACTAGTTGAAGCGTACTTACCAATGATACGGTAATATTTGGGAAATCTGCTAGAAACCGGTCATAATATCCTCCACCGAAGCCAATACGATAGCCTTTCCCATCAAAAACAATTCCAGGAACAACCAATAACCCGATATCATTTTTATCAACTATGTCTGTTTCCTCTGGTATTGGCTCCATTAAATTATGATAAACTGCCTCCAGTTGCCCAAAATTGTCCAATCGATAAAAATCCATTTTTCTTTCCTTTGGTATGCATTTAGGTACACAAATCGTTTTACCCTGTTTCCAGCCTTGTTCTATTATTGTCCTAGTCTCCCATTCAAATCCATGAGATACAGTAATTCCTATCGTTTGTGATTCCTTCCACCAATCTGATGCCGTTAAGTTCTTTATGAGATGACTTTCAATTTGCTCTTTTTCTTTCTTTGACAAAGCTTTTAAACTAGTAATAATAGTTTGACGCAGTTCTGATTTATTCAAATGAACCTCCCCCCATAACGAACATACTTACATTTTAATTAATGATAAAACTTCATTCCTAGACTTACTATTCGATCTGAAGGATCCCCGTACAGCACTCGTTACGGTGTTTGATCCTTGTTTTTTCACACCGCGAATACTCATGCACATATGCTCTGCTTCTAGTATGACCATCACACCGACAGGGTCTAACTCCTCCATCAGCAAATCTGCTACTGACTTTGTGATTCGCTCCTGCAACTGTGGCCTTTTACTAATATCATCCACAATTCTCGCCATTTTACTTAGACCGATAACTCGACCATTCTGTGGTATATAAGCAACATGGGCTTTTCCAATAAATGGAACTAAATGATGCTCACACATTGAGGAAAATGGAATATCCTTTACTAGCACCATTTCCTCATGCTGTTCTTCAAACACGGTTTTGCAATGTATTGCTGGATCCTTAGATAATCCAGCAAATACTTCCTCATACATCTTTGCAACCCGCTCAGGGGTATCTTCCAATCCTTGTCTATCTGGGTCATCTCCAATTGCTTCTAAAATCATTCTGACCGCTGATGCAATTTTTTCTTTATCCATCGTTCAATGCCTCATTTCTGTTTATAAAAAATTTCCCTGATGTTATTCTGCTTCGAATAGCACCGATATAGTAAAGGGATCCAAATGCACAAATCACATCATGGTTATTTACTTGTTTTATTGCCATTTGAATCGCTTGATCATAGGAATCACTAGCTATTGTCGGTACACCATATTCTTCTATATATCCCGCTAAATTACCAGCATCCATTGCTCTTGGATTATCCGGAGTTACCGTTATAAAGGAATCGATGACAGGTAACACCGCTTCCACCATTTGCCGGGCATCCTTATCTCTTAAGATACCAAGAATTGCAACGATTCTTCTGTTAGAAAAATGCTTTGTTAAATTATCTACTAATGCTCGAATACTGTCAATATTATGTGCACCATCAATTACAATGGTTGGTTGTTTACTAATTACTTCAAATCTCCCAGGCCACTTGGTTTCGGCTAGTCCATCTCGTAAAGCCTCTTCACTAACAGGAAAACGCAATTTATTCAATAGTTGAACAGCTTCAACCACTACAGCAGCATTTTTCAGTTGATGATGACCAAGTAAACGAATTTTTAGATTTTTATAGGTTTGATAATGGAAAACCTGACCATTTAAATCAGAAAGAACGGGAGTTAAAGAACGTAAATCTGGCTTAATCACTTCATTATTTTTTAAAAGAGCCGTTTGGACAATAACTTCCTCTGCCTCTTTATCCTGTGGATAAAGAACAGTCGTACTACCTTCCTTAATAATGCCTGCTTTCTCTCCTGCAATTTCTGTTAATGTTTCTCCGAGAATTGCTTGATGATCATAGCCTATAGGTGTTATGACTGACATAAGCGGTGGACCAATAACATTCGTAGAATCCAATTTCCCCCCTAAGCCTACTTCTAGAACAACAATATCACAATCCATCTTATGAAAATAGGTTAATGCAATGGCTGTAATGATTTCAAATTCTGTTGGGGCCTCCCGCATAGACTCAACTTTTTCTTTTACTAGCTTTGTAATATTTCCAAGGGACTGATCCGGAATTTCCTCATGATTCACTTGAATTCTCTCATTAAATCGTTCAATATAAGGGGACGTGAATAATCCTGTTTTGTATCCAGCCTTTGTTAAAATATGACTAAGATAAGAGGCAACAGAACCTTTTCCATTCGTTCCGGCTATATGTATAAATTTCAACCTTTTTTGTGGATTTCCAAGTTTCGTCATCAGTTCACGTATATTATCCAGACCCAGCCTCATCCCATGATATTTTGGACTGTGAATATAATCTAATGCTTCATCATAATTCATGGTGTATACTCCTACCTTTAAAATTGTACAAAATTTGCGTTTACTTCTACTATTATAGAGTAATTAGGATAAAATGATAAGCAAACCTTTTAAAAATAAAAATAAAAATAAACAAAACGGATACAAAGTCAAAAACAGAAAAAAAGCCTGCCGAAAAAGCAGTGCTACTCCTTTATATTCCAAAACACACCTATGGTACCTTCTCCTCCATGAACAGCTAAAGAAGTACTAATCTCTCCTATCACTGTTTCGATTCCCGGAAGTTCCTTATTTATCCTTTTTTTTAATGACATTGCTTTTTCTCGTACATTCCCATGCACAATATTTATTCGTTTTACTGGATTCCTTTCGCACGATTCTTGGAGAAGACTTATTATTTTAGTAATCGCTTTCTTTTCTGAACGAATACGCTCCACTAAATTTAATTCACCATTTGAATCAATTGATAAAATAGGTTTTATATTAAGAAAATTACCGAGTAAAAAAGAAGTTCCTGACATCCTCCCACCTTTGTATAATTGCTCAAGACTACCTAAAACAATTAAATTCATAGAATTCTTCGCCAGAAGACGTAGTTCCTCAGCTATAAATCTAACCTCTTTTCCTTCATTCCTTAATTTTAATCCTTTCGCAATCAAATCTGTTATTGCAAACGATAGAGAATGAGAATCTATCACTTCTACATCAAATCCCGCTTGATCTTTACCAGCTATAGAACTAGAAATGGTACCACTTAATTTGGATGAGACATGAATAGCTATTGCATGGTCATAATCCCTTTTCAATTTCTCGTATAACTCATAGAATTTTCCGACATTTGGCTGAGATGTTTTCGGTACCTCTTTAACATTGCAGATGATTTCATATAGTTGTTTGCTTGTTAAATCCACCCCGTCCTCATACTGTTTTCCTTCAGAAATAACAACGATTGGAACCACATATACATCTGGATGAGAACGCATCTCCTCCGTTAAATAAGCAGTACTATCCGTCACAAAGGCTATTTTCTTATTCGTCAAATCTTAAACCACACTCCCTTATATATGAACCTTTCATGATGAAAGACCTTTCTCTATCTCTGTTGTTTAAAAATATGGCACTTCCCTCACCATACCATCTTTTACAACCATATAGTTAAAAGTTTGGGTACTTGATGTCTTTTCTTTCAAAAATTCTAATAGCTCAAAATAAGCTGAATGAAATATAAAACGAAGAACGTCATCAAACGATTGATAAAATAATGTGTAGCTGCTTTTCATCAACGGTAATTTACGGATATAGACTACCAATTGCTTCTGATGATTTAGCTTGTCGAATAAATAACCCTTCTCTTCTTCACAAATACACGAAAGAATATCTATTGCCTTTCGTGGCTCCTCGATTGGCCGAAAGATCAGAATATTACTTTGCCTCTTTCCCAAATAAATCCGAAACCCTCCTGATCTTTCGGTTAATAACATAAAGTCATCTTTTAATCCCGGTAGTTTCATTGTATGATTTCATCCTTATTTACAGAATTAAAATCTTTTTGTACGGATCCCACACATGGCGAAAAATTACGATTGGTCTTTTTAGTATGAACCAATTCAAGTTTTACTACACCTTAGAAACATATGGCAGTTCTTACCAATAGCGTACTTAACCGGGAGAATATATTTTAATCGATCATTGTTATTTATTCCTCTTTTTTTTAATTTTGTACTCGATTGCACTCCAGTATAAGGCTATGAAGACGGTTACTACAACGATAATGGTGAATAATAAACTATCTCTTGCTTCTGTGTTACTTAAGGCGATGATTAGGACAGAAAATAATATCGAACTAATCTGTAAGAATAACACTTTTCTCTTTAGCGTATCCATCATATCCCCCTTACTACAGCTACAAATGTATTCCTTATTTTAATATAGAGAAAATGGAAAAGTTTGTTCATATATTTCTTTTTTTCATTAATGTTTCTATTTCTAATACCTTATTTGTTAGTTTAACATGAAATCTTTTAAAGTCATGTGTTATTTTTCCAATATTCATAAATTATTTAAAAATAAATCATTTTCTATACTGAATGGTTGCAGGTTAGATGGGAAAAGTAAGTTGGAAAAATGGAAAGGAGAGAATGTACGATGAGTCGCGGTAAAGGATATAACCACAAAAGAAAAGGTCACCCGGGTAATTTCCCTAAAGATAATCTAGTGGAGGCAAAGGAACATAATCGTCAATTTGAGCAAGAAGAGGACATTGTAACACACGAAGCATTTAAAAACCGACCAAAAAATGATGAAATGCCATAAAAAGCGAAAAAGAGGCTGAGACATAACTAATGTGTCTAACTCAAAAAGCGAACAATGCACTAATTAGCGGAGAAAATATACGTAGATTCCTACGGGATGAGAGGCCTAGGTGAGACACCATAGTGCGTTAGCACGAAGGTGGCTCATCAGCCGCCCTAAGGTGCGCGAAGTATATTTCCGGAGTGGCTTTTCGCACCAACCGTTCGGGTTTTGTGTTTAAAAAATACTTTTGTCTCAGCCTCTATCCAATTAGTTATTTTAGTTCAATCGAAATAATATAGACCTGTTCATAGTCTGTTTGTTGCTTTAATGCCTCTTCCGTTGATAAGTCACTATATATGGAAATACCATTTTTATTAGAAAAAACAAGAGATGCAATGACCAGTTTTTCTCCAATGTATAGAGGAGTTGGCTCAGTAAGACCTCCCCAAGCGGATGAATTCAGCTCTTCCCTTCCCTCGAATTCCTTCATTTGCATTCCACTGCTTTGGCCATTTTCATCCATATGAGAACAAACCCATTTCTCCTCATTTTCGTTTAATTTTTGCCGTAGAAAAACAGTCCTTATTGAATTGTCATCATTAACATGAGACTCTAATTCTGCAAAAGTCCCCATAAGTTCTCCATTTTTGTAATAATCGATTGTTGTTTCTATTGCCCGAACTTCTTCATCATGAATGTTAACATCATAAGCAAAGTTTTCCATCGCCATAATTTGTGTAAGGTTCTTTTCATAGTTTGATAATTTTGCAGGTTGAATAGCTGCATCCCCTTCTTCTTCAAGGGGCTCTTTAGTCGAACACGCTGATAATACCAAGATTACACTTATCATCACCACTGCACATAAACGCTTCACTTTAACTCACCCATTTCGTTTACAAAACATCCTTTATTATTTCTCCTAGCAAAATTTGTAGCATCCTCATTGTAACACTCCGTTCCTCAATATTTAAGATGAAAATGCAGCATATTCTATTCTACAAAACCGGACATATTCCGGGGAGTTTTAGGTATCTTTAGGATATCGTTTTCAATAATGTGATAAAATCGTTGTTTTTCTTCGAGGAATGGACTATGGGCAGAGTTTTCGAAGGTATAGAAATGTTTACTTGGTGCTTTTACTTCATCTATGTATTTCTTGGCTTGGTTGTGTGTTGTTTCATAATCATACTTTCCTTGGAGAATGAATATAGGTACCTTCATTTCTGGTATGAGATGAATCAATTGTGACATTGCTAAATTTTGAATTAAGGGAAATGAATTCATGGCACCACGAAGAACGTTCAATCTTTCCTTCATCTTATATTCCTTACAGCGTAAATAATATTTCATAAGCTTTCCATTAGAAAAATTCTCCCGCATCATTCCTCCTCCAAATTGAATTAAATACTTGTCACGCAGCTTCCCATATGCCTGATTTTTATAATAAAATTGATCAACTTCAATATGCCGAATTTCCTCCATCGCTCGCTTATCTTCCCTATGTTGGGCCATTCTCCATAAGAAGTCTCTTGTTTCCTTTTCTGACTCCGTTTGATCTCCTACTTGACCAGTCCCAATATAAGCATGGAAAAATTCAGGGTGGCTACCCACAATAATACTTCCCAAAAAGGAACCCCATGAATGCCCCATGATATATATTTTTTCTTTATCAAATTTCTCTAGCAGATAATTTGTTAGAGCAAGCGTATCTGTCTTCAACTGTTCTAATGCAAGAGGCTGTTGGAGCGATGGTTTGTAATAGGACATACCCGTTCCGCGCTGATCCCAGTAACAAACAGTAAAATATTTATGTAAATTCAATTTTTCTCCCCTTACCAGTGGGTAGATAGGAAATCCTGGACCACCATGCAAAAATAATAGTACCGGATTTTTCCTATTTTCTCCTTCTATCATTAATCCCTGCTTCACACCATTAATCTCTAAGTATTCTTTCAAAAAGACCCCGTCCTCTTCTCGAAATGGGGATATATCGATAGACTCAATAAAACCATAGATCACCATCCTTCACCCCTCTTTAAAGTGGTCATTTTAAAAATTTATTCTTAGATAATCGAATTTATCACTTCTTTTTTCAGATAGACTGTTATTTTCTTGATTATTCACCTAAAAATTTACACAATTCATACTCATGAAATAATAGAAAAATTTTGCTAGTATAAAAGAAAGGGGGAATTGATAATGAGATTTGCGGTCATGACAGACATTCATGGTAATGCTTCTGCACTAAGAGCGGTACTCAATGATATTGATCAAAAGAAACTAGATCATCTCTTCTGTTTGGGAGATTTGATTGGGATTGGTTATAATACAAATGAAGTTTTAGAGTTATTATTTTCTAGAGACGATATTTCTATTATTTCCGGAAATCACGATGAGTCGGTACTAGCTATGTTGAAAGACGAGCCACACCCCAAAGCCCTTCAAGTAGTTCGTGAACATCATAAGTGGATTGGTGATCGATTAAATCCTAAATATATTCCACTATTAGAGCAATTGCCAAGAACCATTCATAAAACGATAAACGGACAACAATGCTTCTTTTCGCATTACTATATCGAACCACAAAAACTCAACCAACACATCAGTGCAAATCCATTTCATGAAATTGTTGAACCTAGTCTTCCTAACCTAGAGCAGCTATTTAATGGAGTGGATACCGACCTAATTTGCTTTGGTCATCATCATCCGCTTCATTTTTTTAAGGGAGAACGAACAACTTTCTTAAATCCAGGTGCTTTAGGATGTAATCACAAACCCATTGCACCTTATGCCGTCGTTACGTTAGAGGATAACGGCTCCATATCAGTTGATTTTGAGGAAATTTATTATGATAATAAAAACTTTCTGTTAGGTTATGAAAAATGGAATGTACCTGAGAGAGAATTTCTAATTAAAGCCTTCCATGGAAATCAGCTTTCTAAAAACTCATAACGAGTAAATATACATGGAGAGAAAAGCAATTTGCTTAGTATCTCCATGAAACTTAGGTCATATAGTGAGCTAACCTCCATCCCGCATTATGGAACTTTATTTTTTTCTTCGGATTTTTATTCTAATTTTCTTTTTTCCATCAAAAATTAAATTAGAACATGCAAGTATCAGCGATACAATTAACTCTGTTTCAACTGGAACCGTTATACGAACCATCATTTCGTCCACAATAAAAATCGCCAACCAAAGAAACAATGTCTCAAACATAATTTTCAAAGTTATTATTTTTTTCTTCTCTTTATAATAGGCTGTAGAAATAATAATACTTGCTTGAGCAAATAAGTTTGTAAAAAATCCTAGAATAAAAAAGAAGATTAGAAATAAAAATAAGGTTCCTAATGATTCATACTGCACATTAAACACATTAAAAACACCTACAAAACCAAAGAAATAGGCGGCAACAACAAGTAAAAATGCACCCATAACTAATAAACCTATTGATGTTACAACAACTAGCTTGCCACCAATTCTCATTTTTCGAAATGAATGATCTCTTTTTCGCATGAAAACATCCTAACTAATTATATTAATGCCAATATACTACTTTATTCACTCAAATAAAAGATTATGATCCTATGTTTCTATTTTCAGTACTTTCAAATTCGGAACCATGAACATGAAGTACCATTTTGATGGAATGAATGGGATATCCACCCAATTCATCTTCGTATTCATCTACCTCTTCGAATCCTTTTTTCTTGTAAAACCTCATCCCAATATGATTGTTCTTTTCTACATTTAATTGGATTTTCGTTGCACCAAGCTCTTCGACACCTTTCTGTAAAAAGTGAGATCCAATACCCATACCCTGATATTCCGGATAAATATAGATGGCACCGAGAATGGTTGAGCCATCTCTAGATACAGGGGAATAGTTAGCAAATCCAACTACTTTCCCTTCCACTTCTGCTACGAAAATAGTAGTATGTTTTAACCTTCGTTTCATCGTTTTACAGCTGTATGCATCCTTCAGAAAGTTATTCTGAATGTCTACCGGGATGATTCCTTCATATGTACTATTCCAGCTAATTTTGGCTACATGCTGTACCTCCGATATGTCTTTCTTTTTCATGAGACGAATGACGTATTCCACTTATATCATCCTTTTCTCTTCATGTGGTTTTATAATATTTTGTAATATTATACCATTATTTAATCCATGAAAAAAAGTTTCGGTTTACAAGTTAGGAAATACAAAAGTTATCTATGAAATTTTCTAATGAGCGTGCTCTCTTCGTATATTTCAGTAATATTCCATTCTCATTTTTAGGCACAATAGCCCTACCACCTTAATATACTGCATTAAGTGTGAGAGGAGGGTTATTTAGTTTATGAGAAGCTTATTCAAATTCACACTATATAGTATTGGAATTTTAATAGCTCTTTCGTTTCTCGTAATCTATGTCGAATATGCACAGATAAAAGACGATGATGCTGAACAAAAACAAGATACACCAACAGTAGAATCATCGGATAATAAAGAACAATCCGATTCTAGAGAAGAAGATAATCAGGATTCTGACTCATCCAATGAAGGTAAGGAAAATGAAAACAATGCTAGTGTAGAAAATAATAACGAAGAAAGTAATGAAAAAAAATCCGCAAATGAGGAAAATAAGGAAGAAAAAAATGGTGAGGATGCCAATCGAGAAGGGTCCCCATAAAAATTTTACTGGGAAGTCGATTCTGCAAATTATACAGATGAGAATCTTTACGGTTTGCAATACGGACTTGAGTCCGAAACATGTACCATCGACGCAAATTTATTTGCCAACGATATGATGGACTACCTATGGAATGAATAGGCTTCTACCTATTCATTCCTTTATTAATACCTGAAAATAATTATCTGCAAATAAACGAAGATGAAAGAAAAATCATTTTTAAAAGGATCCTATATGAAACCTATCTCTAAATCTAATAAATCTCCTTCTTTTTCCTATCCATTCTGGTCTTAAAAGCGAATGAACGAGTGCATCATGTGCTTTATAATTTTGATGTAAATACCCCCGAAGCGTCCCCTCTTGTTTAAAACCTAATTTTCTCAAAAGCTCATTAGAAGCTATGTTTTGTGGAAAGGTGAGAGCACCAATCCGGTATAAATCTAAGTCATGATAACCATAATCTAGTACCTTAATCACTGCCTCTAAAGTGATTCCTCTTCTCCAATACGTAGGATGTAATTCATAGCCAATTTCAGCTTTCTTATTCCAAAGATTCAAGTTGTTTAAGCCAACAGTTCCAAGGAATTGATTATTTTCCTTCCATATGATTCCCCATCTTATACTTCGTTTTTCATGAAAAAGTCGATAAAAATGGTCAATTAATTCTGAAGCTTCTTCAGTATCCACTAAATTATCTTTCCCGTAATACCTCGTAACTTCATCCATGGATAAAATTTCGAATAATTCATCCTTGTACCGATGATCAATTTGCACAAGATGAAGTCGCTTGGTTTGAAGTCTTGGAAACTCCCCCATGCAATTTCCTCCCCAATATGTTTTATTTTAAGTGATTCTTATGGAGGTTCAGCTTTTCTCTTATATAAAGTATTCGTTTTTCATGAGGCAAATCCCTTTTTAATAATTATAAATCACCTTTATTTTTGCCCTTATTTGAATTTGTCCGGATACAATCGGTGTCGTAAAACTTTCCGGTGTAGCTGCTAATACTTTATTAGTAACTGGGCTTTCATCTTGCACCAATTGTTCGGTAATCACAATTGGATCACTTTTTAGAGTAATTTCCATTGTATCAGCAATAGTATTAGCTTTTTCTCTTGCATTTTCCAACGCAAGCTTCAGCACTTGTTGGTAATACCGAGATCCTTGTTCTATATTAAACTGGATACTTGTTACCCGATTGATTCCCGCATCGACCGCTGTATCAATAACATTTCCGATTTCATTAATATTTTGAATTATAACAAGAATCTCATTTATCACTTCATATCCCCTGAAAATCTGAGATCCTTCTACATAGTCATATCTTGGGAGGATATTAAGAGTTGACGTCTGAATATTTTCTTTAGGAATACCAAGTGATTGGAGCGCAAGAAGAACTTGGTTCATACGATTAGCATTTTCCTGTTGAGCCTCTTGAAGCGATTCATTCTCTGTTATTACTGCAAGAAGAACACTTGCATAATCTGGTGAAACAGAAAGATTAGCTGTTCCTGTAACGGTCAATTCGCCCGGGTGGTTAGGATATTGCTGGCGGGAAAATGGAGTGATAGGGTAATGACCTTGTTTTAGATTCACCTGACTATTTAGATGTGGGCTAGGCTGCAGCATAGGCATTGTATAGACTGGAATAGAAGGTTGATTTGAATGAATACCAGAAAGGCCCGGATAATGACTCTGATGATTCTGACCAAGAGAAGGCCAAAAATATGGGTAATACATCATCATTCCACCTTTATTTTATGTTAGGGGTTGTTCAAAAAGTCCGGTAAAAATGACAAACCGATGTTTCTAGTTGACTTTTATCCTCCTTTTGAATACATACCGGTTAATAAAATATATGCAAAAATAGGCGGAATGATTATTACCTTGAACCAGTGTAGCTAAGATTTATTCTTCTAGTCCCAGTAATTTGGATTAGACATCCGTATTTCCTCAACAACATCTTCTAAATCAGTGGGGGTTATCACAACTATTTCATAGTTATCTACATTTTTTGCTGCCTGATAGAAGTATTTATTACTTCCAGGATTTTCCTCATCCATCAAAAGTAGGCATGCATCTGTTTTTTCGATAAGCCACATATTCTTAGCTCTAAACTGATAAGGTCCTTTATAATCTCCCTTATATAATGGTTGATAAAAATCAACAACAAAGCTGAGCTCCTGATATTTTTCCTTCAAGGAATCTGGCCAACGGCTTTCCTGGTTTTCAAAAGGAGGTATCATGGCAATATTAATATCATAGGTCTCTTTTAAATCTAAAACAATCTCTGCTGTCCATAATTCCACACCCATTTGTCCCGTAACAATAACCCACTCTAGTCCCTCTTCAATAAAACCAGTGAGCCGTTTTTCAATCGCAGCTTTTATAAAAGGTATTCGTGGGTCGTTTTCCTTGAAAATACTTAATTCCATTGGCTTGTATCCTGTTACCGTTAAGATTTTCATATGTATCCCTCTTTCTCCCCTTCATTATAAAACCGAAAAGAAAAGCTAGCAACTTATCATGTTGCTAGCTTTTCTTTCCTACCTATTATCTTCTTGGTCCTCTGTTCATATTCTGTGCACCAAATCCAGGGTTCATACCACCTTGCATTTGCCCAAATCCTTGTGCCATTCCCGGTCCCATTCCTCCTGGCATTTGTCCTGAACCTTGTGCCATTCCTGGTCCCATTCCTCCTGGCATTTGTCCTGAGCCTTGTGCCATTCCTGGTCCCATTCCTCCTGGCATTTGTCCTGAGCCTTGTGCCATTCCTGGTCCCATTCCTCCTGGCATTTGTCCTGAACCTTGTGTCATTCCTGGTCCCATTCCTCCTGGACCAAATCCTGGCCCCGGTCCTGGTACCTCAAATGGTTGCCCCATAATATCTACACTATTTGTTACATTTTGATAGGAAGTTGAATGTGGGAAAGTATGATAATTCTTCACCGTATGATGGTTTATTACATTAGTATGGGATGGGTGTACATGTTCTACACAGCTTTCTGAACAAGTGTGAACGTTATTAACCTTCGTTGGATACATACATTTCGGACATCCGCAATGTGGTCCGTGTCCATGACGACGACGTCTCATTAAAAGTCTCCTTTCTATATTTAGTACACTACTAACCTATGTCAGTTGTCATCACGATGTATAAGCAATTACCTAGTTTTACTAAAACAATAAAAGGAGACAGGTGTTTTAATAATGAAAATGACTACTTCTAAACGTGAATGCATCATCCAGACGGTGATTTATTTTTTAGATATTTTGTAGATGCGTTTCCTTAAATCCAGTAACGTATTGTAAACCAAAGCCAATCAAACGATCCATTTCGATATGAGCACCCCATATCGAATGAATTCATTAGTCAAAATACTTTTCTCCCCCCTACCGTTATCTTTATAGGATGATACGTACTAATTCAAAAGTAGTTCTATAATATTTCGGAACTTGATTTTTGTATTTGAATTACTTTTTTCATTGCTAAAAGATGAAACCTATCATACGATTAATACGTATGATAGGTATTAGGTTTTTCTAAGAAATGGTAACTTTTAACACGTAATCTATAAAATATTTTAAATAGGAGGTGAATACAGATGTTGTTGGAATTCATATACGAAATGATGAATGACCTTTCCCCGCTTTATATTTACCTCAGTTTGGCAGTGTCTATTTTATATTTAGATTCAATTCACATGAATGTGCAACCATATGAAAACCAGGTCTATATAAGAAGATGGCATGAAATTCAAATTCAGCTTTTGCCAAAACAGGACATCATTCCAAGGATTACCGAAATTAGAAGCTGGATAACAACAAAAACAAAACGAATAGATGCACCAGATGATGATACAGAAGCACATTCCTTCTCGAGCCTAATAAATCAAAACAATCGAGGAGGAAAACAATGGAATCAACATCTGTATTCACCTTTATTAAAAAATATAGCATTATTTTAGGGATGTTATTTTTACTAATACTTTCCGGGTGCCAAGGTACAACCATGGAACCAATTGACGCTAATTCAACAGGCTGGTTCGACCATTACTTTGTCTTTCCATTTTCCCAGCTGATTATATGGATTGCTGGAATATTTCATGACAATTATGGACTATCCATTATTGTCATTACGATTGCAATTCGTTTAGCATTAATGCCGTTTATGCTTAAACAGATGAAAAACAGTCATCATATGAAGGAAAAAATGAAGGTGATCAAACCAGAAATGGATGCATTACAGGAAAAATATAAAGATAATAAGGATACGGAATCGCGTACAAAAATGCAACAGGAAATGATGCAGCTCTATCAAAAGCATCATATGAATCCACTTGCAACACTCGGTGGTTGTTTACCAATCATTGTGCAGCTTCCAATCTTAATTGCATTTTATTACGCCATTCGTCGAACACCAGAAATCGCTACCCATTCTTTTCTGTGGTTTGATTTAGGACAAATGGATATCTTATTGACAATACTTGCTGTTATTATTTACTTTGTACAATTTAGAGTTTCCTTAAGAGGAATGGATCCGAAAACGAAACAACAAATGGCCATGATGGGATTAATCTCCCCAATCATGATTGGTGTCATATCCCTATCCGCCCCTTCAGCACTCCCTCTTTATTGGGCTGTTGGTGGGTTGTTTATGATTATCCAAACGTTCATTTCCCGGAAAATCTATCCGGTTATGTAATCCATAGAAAAACACTTCCACTTTTCATAATGGAAGTGTTTTTTATATACTATACTTGTTTAATCTCACTACATATCATGATGCGGATTATGCTTTTGTCTTGAATGGTTCGCATTTTTTACTTTCTTTGAACCGCTTAATGGTTCACCATGTGGTTGCTGTGGACTTTGTGGCAAACGAGGTCGTTCCTGTTGCTTCGGTCCTTTTGGTTTTCCTCCCATTTATAATGCCTCCTTTCGCCTATTTTAGTATTTGATATTAGGCATAGATTATACTTTATATAGAGAAGAGTAACTCCATCCTGAACTACAATAGTTATAGAAAAAATAAAGAACAAGGCGAAAACTGTAATCACGCAGTTTTCGCCTTGTTTTTGTAACTTGTTCTTTATTTTGTATATTCTTCTGTAAGTACTGGTACGATTTGCTTTTTACGAGAAACAACATCTTTTAATATAGTACGGTTATTTTCATCTAATGTTACGCCATACGCAGCATTTACTTTATCTTTTCCATTCCCGATTGCTAATACCTCAGAATCATTATTTAAAATGTCAGTTACAACGAATAGGAATAAATCTAAACCTTTTTCATCAATGATTTTATTAATTTCTGTTTCTAAATCCGCTTGAATTTCATAAACCTTTCCGGTATCCACAGCGTTTACCTGCGCAACTTCAACTTTGGCCGAACCCATACTAAATTCTTTTGCATCCATCGTTACAAGCTCAAGTGCAGATTTATCACTTAGGTCTGCGCCAGCTTGAAGCATTTCCAATCCATATTCATTTAAATCTACCCCAGCAATTTTAGCAAGTTCATTTGCTGCATTCACATCTTCTTGTGTGCATGTTGGTGATTTAAGTAAAAGAGAATCTGAAATAATCGCAGAAAGTAAAAGTCCTGCAATTTCTTTAGAAAGATCAACATTTTTTTCCTTATACATTTTATTCAAAATAGTCGCTGTACATCCAACTGGTTCAGCACGGAAGAATAATGGATCCTTCGTTTCAAAATTGGACACACGGTGATGATCAATAACCTCTTTAATCTTAGCATCCTTAATGTTATCCACACTTTGTTGAAATTCATTATGGTCAACTAAGATAACATTAGCTCCCTCATCTACTTTTTCAATGAATTGTGGAGCATCCACTTTGAAATAGTCTAAAGCAAATTGTGTTTCTTTATTCACTTCACCTAAACGAGCAGCTTCTGCTTCTTCACCGATTTTTTCTTTAAGATCTGCATAAGCTAATGCGGAGCAGATTGTATCGGTATCTGGATTTTTATGACCGAAAATAAGTGTCTTTGCCATGTTCCATTCTCCTTCTATGTATTTTTTATTTTATACAGAAATAATAATTACCATCTAAAAATTTTATCATAATGGGATTTTATCTTCAATATTAGGGATTACGAAAGGATGCCAATAGCTTGTTTACAACTTCCGTATTTCTAATCTCTTCTGCAACATCCCCTCGAACATCTACGACCTTTAATTCGGGCTGTAATGGCCCATCGAAATCCTGAACCTTAACAATGCAATATCCCTTACAACCTGAAGCACTAATCTCCAAGATGGCTTGATCAGAAAATAGTTCATTCACCTTTTCCTGATCCTTTAAATCAACTGTCCATGATTCATGAATTGGAATGTCTCCAACTGAATTGGAAAAGGGTACCGAAGTAGAACTTATTTCATCATTTGTTGACTCCGGTATATTTACCTGGATTTTTCTGTGATTTAATCCTTCTAATAGCTTTAGTAGTTCAGAAAAACCAATTAGAATGAAACCATGGAAAATATATTGAGTAATGGATGAAAAGAAAAAGCGCCATTCAAATATGGTTTCTTCTCCATAAGGACCAACATGATGAATACTTTCTGCATTGATATAAGAAGTAATACAACCAAGGATTATCACAACGATTCCACCATAAAATAAAACCATTCTTATTATATTTTTCTGTAAAATAACTTCTCTCCCCCTTTTGTATCTTGGCTCTTTTTAATATTTTGTTGTTTCGTACGCATTTATAAGAATTGTGCGTAATAACTTGTCTACACCGTTCCCTTAGAAAGCGACTGTCCGGTGCGGAAATCAATACGCACATCTGCATCAAGTTATTTCGCATTCTGTAAATTTATAAACAACAATTCTTTAAAAAATAGCCTTCCTCTCTTACCTATCATTTTACATTTCCTTTGATTATTTTTATAGTTATAATTGGAATTTATAAAGGATAAATACATACGGAAAAAGAGTGTGAGTAGTAATGAAAAAATATATCGTAATTGGAACGGGAATTTTAGGTGCTAGTACTTCTTACTATTTAGCAAAAAGCGGAGCAGAAGTCATTATTGTCGACCGTCATGAGGAAGGGCAAGCTACTGAAGCAGCAGCAGGAATGATTTGTCCATGGATTTCACAGCGTCGAAACAAAGCATGGTATCAGTTAGCCAAAGGGGGAGCTAAAATCTATCCTCAACTAGTAAAAGCACTTAGAGGAGACGGTGAAACAGACACAGGATATGCCCAGGTTGGTGCGATTAGTCTACATACAGATGAAAAAAAACTAATCGGTATGAAAGAACGTGCTATAAAACGCAGGGAGGATGCACCGGAAATCGGAGAAGTCTCTATTCTAGATGAAACAGAAACAAAAGAAATGTTCCCTCTTTTATCGAATGGATACCGCGCTGTTCATATTAGTGGTGGAGCTAGAGTAAATGGTAAAAAAATACGTAATGCTTTACTTCGTGGTGCCATGAAACATGGAGCAACACAAATTCATGGCAATGCTACACTCCTTCATAGTGGTGATTACATAACTGGTGTAAAAGTTGGAAAAGACATGTACGAAGCAGATCAAATTATTGCAACAACTGGCGCATGGATGAATGAGCTTCTTAAACCTTTGAATGTAGAATTTGATGTTATACCACAAAAAGGGCAAATTCTTCATGTTAAAATCCCTAATGTAGATACATCAAAATGGCCTGTGGTCATGCCACCCACTAATCAATATATTTTATCTTTTGATGATCATTTAGTTCTCGGAAGCACACACGAGGACAATGTCGGTTTCGACCATCGAAACACTGTGGGTGCAATGTATGACATCTTATCAAAGATTATAGATGTGGCACCTGGACTTCGCGATAGTAGCATTCTTGAAGCTAGAGTTGGTTTTAGACCATTCACACCAGGGTTTCTACCGGTAATTGGGGAACTTCCAGGGTTTAGCAACCTGCTATTAGCAAATGGACTTGGGTCATCCGGTTTAACCACTGGCCCATATGTTGGTCAACAATTAGCTAATCTTGCATTGGGAAAAGAGCTTGACATTAACTTAGAAGACTATCCTGTTGAAGGAGCCTTAAAATAAGGGCGGGCCTATGGGATTAATGGTGACCCTTAGGCTTTCTACATGGGTAGACAAAAAGACCATGAAATCCGATAAAGCTTTGCTCAATTCCGATAATCTCCCCCTCCTACATTATTTATAGATCAAAAAAAGACTGCCCAATGGAAGGACAGTCTTTCAACCATTAATGACCGGAAGCTTTTGTCAGCCCACCGATTTTGTTTTTCAGTTGTTTACTTTCCGCATTTAATCCACTATAACTAACATTTATACCATTCTGCTCAAATTTCATTTCAATTTTATCTAAAAAGCCTATAGCGGAATCATCCCATAAATGTGCTTCGGTTAAATCAATTTCAACCTCTTTCACCGTATCGGCAAAGTTGAATTTCTTAGGTAAATCATTTACAGATGCAAAGAATAGTTGACCTTCTATTTTGTAAATACGTTTTTGATTACGCATATCTAATGATTCTGTAACCTTTACCTTAGAAATCTTAGCCGCAAAAAAGATAGCACTTAGTAGTACACCTGCTAGTACGCCTTTAGATAAATCATTTGTTGCTAGCACGATAGCTACCGTTACAACCATAACAACCGCATCTGTACGTGGAATCTTGTGTAATGTTTTTATTGATGACCAATCAAATGTACTGATGGATACCATGAACATCACACCAACTAATGCTGCCATCGGAATTTGAACAACTAAATCACCTAAAACAACAATTAGGAACATTAAAAACACACCAGCCACTAACGCCGATAAACGTCCTCTTCCACCAGATTTCACGTTGATTACGGATTGACCAATCATTGCACATCCTGCCATACCTCCAAAGAATCCGGACACGATATTGGCAATTCCTTGTCCACGTGACTCTTTGTTTTTATCACTCTCTGTATCTGTCATATCATCTACAATATTTGCCGTTAATAATGATTCTAGTAAACCAACAATGGCAAGTGATAAAGAGTATGGAAAAATAATCATAAGAGTTTCCAAGTTTAATGGAATATCTGGAATCAAAAATACTGGTAATTGTTGTGTAATAGAACCTAGATCACCAACCGTTTTTACTCCAAGTCCACCAAAAATCGCAATTGCTGTAACTATGATTATCGCCACAAGTGTAGACGGTACAGCAGTAGTGATTTTGGGAAATAAATATATAATGACTAATGTTAATGCTACT
Source organism: Oceanobacillus senegalensis (assembly GCF_900176885.1). Classification (GTDB taxonomy): domain Bacteria; phylum Bacillota; class Bacilli; order Bacillales; family Amphibacillaceae; genus Oceanobacillus; species Oceanobacillus senegalensis. The sequence goes on from NZ_LT839648.1 coordinate 2,409,977, forward strand.
AGAGCATACATTACCCATGTCTCACCAACAAAATGGGTAAGCTGGGCAGTAAAAATAACGACAGCTAATGCATTCACAAATCCAACCATCACTGAGCGCGGTACAAATTTGATTAAATTAGCTAATTTAAAGACACCGAATAATATTTGCAGAATACCTGCAAATATCGTTGCTGCTAATAAATACTGTAGACCATGATCTGCTACTAGTGTGACCATCAACATTGCCGTAGCTCCAGTTGCTGCAGAAATCATACCTGGTCGACCACCAACAAAGGCAATAACAACCGCGATACAAAATGATGCATACAAACCTACCATCGGATCGACACCAGCAATAATTGCAAAAGCAATGGCCTCAGGAATTAACGCTAACGCAACGACAAGACCTGCAAGTATGTCTCCTTTAACATTGCCAAACCACTCTTGCTTCAACTGTTCTGTTTTCAAATGCTTCCCTCTTTCTATTAGATTTTTTAAGCTGGCTATTAGCTTTTTCCGTCAAAGACCTACGCATCATATCATATCCATAGAAATTTGCAAGCATCAAGAAAACGCCAACAATTGAAATTTCCTCTTAATATCTTTCGTTTGCTTTATTTTTCAATACAAATATATAAAAAGACGATTATGAGGTAACTTTTCCATTACATTGCATGAAAATAATCCGTATTTTACCATTTGAAATAGACTGAATAACCTTTTCCACTTCTTGTTGGCGTTTTGAGGAAGATGAAATCATTTTATTCTTTCCATTTCCTGAAGTGTAATGTGAAGTAAGGATGGATATAGATGTGGATTAAATTGATAGTCTCTAGAGGATGCTTCCTGTTCAAAATAAGGAATAATGTTACGCGTAATTCTATTCGCCGATTCACTCGGCACTTGAATGAGACCGTTTAATGCCGTATATGTATGATTCCCTATCGGTAGCATCATCCCTGTAATTAAATCTCCATGTTTTAAGACTTGGCGATTTTTATGAAATAGGCAAACACATTTAGGATTCCCTTCAAAGATATCCCGAACAATCAAAACTTGGCCACGTAAGCTATCACTCTTTATAACAAGGTAGAATCCGGGATTTAAACACCGCCATTTGGCTAGAACAAGTTGAATCTCACTATTTTTCCGGCGAAGCTTTAACTTATTTCTAAGTAAATAATGCTGGTAAATGGTTATATTTTCTATTCCAAATGGACAGCAAAAAATGACCCAATATACGAGTTGTGAAAATGTTTGATTTTCTTGCTCTCTGTCACCTAAATCCATTTTCAAAATCATTTTTTCAACTTGTTGGACCATTTTTTTACGATAATAATGCGTTCCAAATTCAAAAATCTCATCTAAAATAACAAATAATTCTTTCTGTGTTTGACTAGGGATGTAAAGGATATCATCCATTTTTCTTCCTATCATCATTTTACCTCCTTCAATCGTTTTTATTATTCTAGCAAATTATTCCAAAACGTACCAGAATCCAAAAATTTTTTTTAGAGGTTCTCATATACCTAATAATTGAATTTTTCTTAATGATTTCTAGATTTTTGATGTGAGACACAAACTATATTTTATTTTCGATAAATATTATGTTAATTTTTTGATTGACCTCCATTGTCAAGATGGCCAAATTAAATAAAAAAATCACTTATAATGATTTCATAAGTGATTTTTTAAGCTATAAGCTATTTCTCTTGCTTATCCAATACACCTTCATCTTCAATCGTAGCTAGGATGACATCTGCCACTTCGGGTTGTCTTAATAATAGTTCTTTCATTTTATATTTGATGTCATCCGCTTCCGTTAAAGTAATCCCCTTCTTCAATTCAATGGAACCCTCCACATGATAAAGTCTACCTTCCTGTATCATTCGAATATGCTCAATATCCACCACTTCTTCCCGTTCAAGTAATAACTTTGTAATTTTATCTTTAACTTCCGCTGGAGCAGATACACCAATCAACCCAATCATGTTGTCATATCCTACACGAAAGGCAACAAATAGCATTAAAAGTCCAATAATAATAGATGCAACTCCATCTGCCCTTAAAACACCAAAAAACTGTGCTAATAGAATTCCAATAATGGCTAACACTGCACTGGATGTGGCAACTAAATCCTCATAAAAAACGAGACGTGTTGCTGGGGCTGCATTCTTCACATTGGTGAAAGCACTCTTAATAACCCCCTCAGATTTATCCGCACTAGTTTCTTTAGCGATTTCCTTCATGGCTTTTAATAAAATCGCACCATCAACTACAAATGCTGCAATTAAAACTATCATGTTCACCCAAAATCCTTCCGATTCTTTTGGTTCCACGAGCAAATGCCATCCTTCTTTTATCGTTTCATAGGCCATGATAGTAACAACGATTACAGCAACCATGCAGAAAATATTAATAACACGACCAAATCCGGTCGGGAATTTTTCAGAAGCTGGTCTTTCAGCTAGTACACTTCCAAAATAAACAAAACCCTGATTAACTGCATCTGCTAACGAGTGCATAGATGATGCAAACATCGTACCACTTCCACTAAACACAGCTGCAAGCCCTTTTCCCCCTGCTAGCGCGGTGTTTCCCAGTGCAGCCACACCTGAAGAGGTATTCCCTTTTTTTAATGCTTCGATAAAGCCCATACAATCATCCCTCCAAATCATTTTAATTATTCCCTAAAATGATTTGTTCTATTTATCTAAAAAAAACTCCAGCTACAGCTGGAGCAAACGAAAGCATAAGCGGCCGATTAAAACTTATGATACGGCGCGTTTCTCTAAATAATTTTTATCAATTTTTGAAATCATATTTCCGAATTTCAAATAAGACCATTGAAAGATTGGACTTTGAATAAACGTAAAAATAAATGTAACGACAAAGACTGGGCCACCAAGCAATAGTCCAATTACTAGAACAAGGCTTTCAGTGATAATACGTATTCGACCAATTGACTGACCAGTCTTATCGGAAATGGATAGCATAAAGCCATCCCTTGGTCCCGACCCAACTCCAGCCGCATTGTAAATACCACCGCCAACGCCCATAACGATAATACCAATTAGAATTACGACTACATCTGTCCAAGTATTAGTCGCTTTTGGCAGAAAATCTAGCCACATATAAACATCAACGAATACCCCAATTAAGACAGCATTAAAAAATGTGCCAATTTTAATATAACGTTTATCCAATATCCATGAAATAACAATTAAAAGACCAGAAATAATAATAGCCCATGACCCAATGGATAGACCAACCTTGTCATATAATGCAACATTCAAAACATCCCAAGGGTGTATTCCCAAATGCTGTACATTAATAGTCATTGTAATTCCCAGACTAAAAATCATAAGCCCAACAAAAAACACAATCCAATGTAGGACATACTTCAATGATTATCCCACCTTCCCTATTACATCCTAATTAACATCATAGCAGATTTTTATATAAATTGAAGATATTTTTAATTAGGACAAATATAGGAATCAATTAAAGGATATACCCATTGTAAAATGGCTTATATCAACCATACCATCAGGAAAAGTAAATGAGGATTACGAATAAAATACCACCTAATATCTTAAAAAGAGACTGGGATATAACTAAAATACTTAACTCAAAAGACGAACAACGCACTACTTAGCGGAGGAAATATACGTAGACTCCTCGAAAATAGAGTGCAATTTTCTTCGTGCGATGCTTTGCTGCAGTAGCGTTCCTTGTCCTGCGGGATGAGAGGCCTAGGTGAGACACCGTAGTGCGTTAGCACGTAGGGGGCTCATCAGCCGCCCTAAGGTGCGCGAAGTATATTCCGCAGCGGTTTTTATCCACCAATAACGTTCGGCTTTTGCTTAGAGAAAATACTTTTTTCCCAGCCTCTTTTCCACTTTAAACACCATGCAATATGAAATTTAGTAAGAATAAACCTGCGATCACATATAATGGTAATGAAACATGATTTGCTTTTCCAACTACTATTTTTACAATTGGATAAGCAATGAAACCAAATGCAATTCCATCTGCAATACTGTATGAGAATGGAATCATAATGATTATTAAAAATGCAGGAATTCCTTCTGATAAATCTTGGAGATTAATATTCCGTACATTTTGTAGCATTAATCCCCCAATGATAATTAAAATGGGTGCAATCGCACTTCCTGGTATAATTGTGACAAAAGGGATAAAGAAAATCGATACTAAAAATAGTAATCCACTTGTCAATGATGTTATACCAGTTCGACCGCCAGCTGTAATTCCTGCAGCCGTTTCTACAGTTGAAACCGTTGGACTGGATCCAAAAATACTACTGAAGATAGCCGAAATAGAGCTAACTCGGAAGGCTTTGCTATATTTTTCAGACTGATTTAATTCTGATAATTGACCACTAATTAAGCCAATATTTTCAAAAACTAACACCATTGTAAGAGAAAAAACAGCTGTCCAGAAAGTAAAGGAGGATATACTTTCAAAGGATAACCCCGCGAATAACGAATTGTAGGCCGCAGATGATTCAGTACCCGCACTTAATTGACTGAAGTCAACGAGCCCAAACATCCAAGCAATCCCTGTACCAGCAAAAATCGTAATTAAGAAATTCCCTGGTACATTTCGTACAAATAAAATAATTGCGAGTACGAATGTTAGTAAAAAGGCAAGAACTTCAAGACTACTTATATCACCTAGACTAATTAAGGAATGTTCCCCTTTGACAATCAGTTGGCTTTTTTCTAAACCAATTAAGGCTAAAAACAAACCTAAACCAACACTAATCGCATCCTTTAACGATCCTGGAATAGCAGTTGATAAAACCTTTGATAACCGAGTAAAAGCTATGATTGCAAAAAGGAGCCCAGAGATAAAAACGACAGCAAGTGCTTCCTGCCAACTTAGTCCCATTGAGTGAACGAATGTATACGTAAACATCGCATTTACACCCATGCCAGGAACAAGAATAAGGGGCAAGTTCCCCCAAAGCCCCATTAGCAACCCACCGGCAACTGAGGTTAAGATGGTTGCCCAAACTGCTGCTTCAATTGGCATTCCTGCATCTGCTAGGATGGTTGAATTAACAGCAATAATATAAACAATTGTAAAAAAGGATACACAACCTGCAAGAATTTCTTGCTTAATGGTTGAGCCTTTATCATAAACTCCTGTTAGTTGATTTATTTTTTCTTTAAACACGACATTTCCTTCTTCATTTAGTATCCCTCACCCACCCAGTCGTTCATAGACCAAAAACATATTATATAGTAATCCTATTCAAATAGCTATGGCAAGTTCTAGTAAGCACTATCCCCTGTTCCACCTGAAACGATGGCAACACCAGAACTAGCTCCAATGCGAGTTGCTCCTGCTTCAACCATAGCTAGCACTGTTTCACGATCTCTTACACCACCTGAGGCTTTCACACCGATATCCGGACCAACTGTTTTTCGCATAAGCTGTATATCTTGAACAGTTGCGCCGCCAGTGGAGAATCCTGTTGATGTTTTTACATAATCAGCTCCTACTTTAACGGATAGCTTACAGGCTGTTTCTTTTTCCTCATCCGTAAGTAAGCATGTTTCAATAATAACTTTGACAAGTGCTTTCCCTTTTGCAGCATCGACAACTGCCTGAATATCCTTTTCTACATAATCAAGGTCACCATCTTTTAGTTTACCGATATTGATGACCATATCCACTTCAGTAGCACCATTTTCAATGGCATCCGTTGTTTCTAAAGCTTTAACTTTCGATGTTGTAGCACCTAGCGGAAATCCAATTACAGTACACACTTCTACATCGGACCCCTGTAGCTGAATAGTTGCTTCACTGACCCAACCAGGATTAATACAAACAGAATAAAATCCGTGCTCCTTCGCTTCTTGGCAAAGTTTTGTAATTTGTTCTTTCGTTGTATCTGGTTTTAATGCAGTATGATCAATCATTTTTGCGATATTTTTATTTTCCATCTAAATCACCTTTCCTTCTTCCATTTCATCATTCATTTCAACTTTGTTCAAAGAATCATCTGATTACTTATCTAAATCCTCTGGAGTAAATGCACCTGGTAATAATGCTTCTGCAGTCGTTTCTAGTTGTTCATTTTTAGTATTCGTTAAGATAATTTTCATATCTTTCGGACATAATTCTGAAATTACCTGACGACAAGCTCCACAAGGGGGTACAGGACGATCTGTATCTGCTACGACAACTAGTAAATCAAAATCTTTATCCCCTTCTGAATATGCTTTAAATAATGCTGTCCTCTCCGCACAATTACACATGGAATAGGCTGCATTCTCAATATTACAGCCATGATAAACTTTCCCATCCTTCGTCCGTAATGCTGCCCCAACCTTAAATTTTGAATAGGGTACGTAAGCCAAATCTCTGGCTTTTAATGCTTCCTCAAACATATTAACATTTGTCATCTGTTTTCCCCCTTTGAAAAGTGGTTACTCTTTAGTTTTTCAACCTTCCAACAATTTCTTTTACTAAACTTAAAAAATCTTCTCTTGCTTTTTCCGTTGTTTCAATAACCTCTTCATGTGAGAGCGGTTGATCCAAGATACCAGCAGCCATATTGGTAATACACGATATACCAATAACATCCATCTCAGCATGCCTTGCAACAATAACCTCAGGGACCGTTGACATTCCCACCGCATCCCCACCTAACTTTTCTAACATGCGAATTTCAGCCGGTGTTTCGTAGCTAGGACCACTATTCCAAACGTAGACTCCCTCTTTTAAATCCATATTTAAATCTTTAGCAACCTCTCGCACAAGCTGCTGTAAAGAAGCAGTATAGGCTGTGGACATATCTGGAAATCTGACACCTATACGTTCATCATTGGGACCGATTAATGGGTTATCCCCAGCATTATTTATATGATCTGTAATTAACATTAAATCACCTGGTGTAAAGGTTTGATTCACTCCACCTGCAGCATTTGTTACAACAACGGTCTCAATCCCTAATTCTTTCATCACCCTAACAGGGAACGTTACTTTTTCTAGAGAATAGCCTTCATAGTAATGAAAGCGACCCTGTAATGCTAGTACTGTAATCCCTTTTAATTCACCAATTACAAGCTGTCCAGCATGGCCTTCTACCGTTGAAACCGGAAAACCGGGAATAGTTTCATATTTAATTTTTACAGGATCCTCGATTTCTTCCGCTAACACCCCTAACCCTGATCCTAAAATCAGACCAACCTGTGGCTTGACATTGAGTTTTTCGGAAATATATATAGCAGCCTCTTTGATTTGATTCACATTCATTTATCTTACTCCTTTATCACATAATTCACTCGCTGTAATTGAAAATTCACTTTATCTCGTTTAAAAAACTTTTTCCATTTTGTGGACTTTTCACATTAAAATTATCTGCTACTGTTTCACCAATATCACTAAATGTTGAACGTACAGATAATTCCACACCTTCCCTTATTCCTTTATGGTGAATGAGTAATGGAACATATTCTCTTGTATGGTCAGTGCCATGATGAACTGGGTCATTTCCATGATCTGCTGTAATAATAAGCAAGTCATCCTCTTTTAGTTTGGCAAAAACCTCTGGTAATCTTGCATCATATTCCTGTAAAGCTTCACCATACCCTTGTGGATCACGGCGATGACCATACTTCGCATCAAAGTCAACTAAATTTAAGAAACTTAATCCTGTAAAGTCCATATCCATTGTCTGTAGTAACTTATCCATTCCATCCATATTAGATACAGTTCTTAAAGATTTCGTTACTCCTTCTCCATCATAAATATCAGAAATTTTTCCAATAGCAAGGACATCGTAATCAGCATCCTTTAATTCGTTCATGACAGTACGTCCAAATGGTTTCAGTGCGTAATCATGACGGTTCGCTGTACGCTCAAATGCTCCTGGTTTCCCTATAAATGGTCGAGCAATAACACGTCCAACCATATATTTAGGGTCATTTAACAATTCTCGAGCATACTCACAAATACCGTAAAGTTCTTCTAATGGAACCACATCTTCATGCGCTGCAATTTGCAACACAGAATCTGCTGAAGTGTATACAATCAAACTTCCTGACTTCAGATGCTCATCGCCTAATTCATCGAGGATAACTGTTCCAGATGCTGGTTTGTTACCAATCACTTTTCGACCAGTCTTTTCTTCCAACTTATGAATGATTTTATCTGGAAATCCATCAGGAAAAGTTCGGAATGGTGTATCAATATGCAGCCCCATAATTTCCCAATGTCCTGTCATCGTATCCTTACCAGCTGAAGCTTCTCGCATTTTCGTATAGTGAGCAAGCGCCTTTTCTGCTGGCTTAATTCCTTTTATTTCTCGAATATTACTTAATCCAAGTGATCCCATATTTGGCATGTGTAAACCATTCATATGCTCTGCAATATGACCTAAAGTATCTGCACCTTTATCGCCAAATTTTTCTGCATCAGGGGATTCACCAATTCCAACAGAATCCATAACAATTAAAAATATTCGTTTAAACTTTTCGTTCATATTGTCGTTCCTCCTTGTAAAACTCTCTACCTATATTGTAAGACGTCCAACCTCTTAAGTCTAGAAAAACCTTTTTGTTTAAGGTATTTTTATTTCGTGTTTTATATAGAATGCGCAGTAACTTAATACGAAAAAGGTGCGGAAATACACTGCGCTTTCCGTGGGTGGCTGCTGAGCCCTTACTTTATTTATAGATACAAAAAAGGGTCTAAAAACTAGACCCCTCAATAGATAACATCATATACTAATGGATTTTGATCCACTTTCTCTGAAGAAATAGTATATGAATGATAAATTTTATCCACTACCTCTTGGACATCTTCTCGATTACTATGAATCGTAACAAGCGACTCGCCCTTTTGTACGGCTTCACCGACTTTTTTATTTAAAACTAATCCCACTGCAAGGTCAATTTCGGATTCTTTCGTAACACGTCCTGCTCCTAAAATACTTGCAGCAATCCCTATTTCATTTGCTGTGATTTCGGAAATATATCCACTTTGCTTTGCTTCTATTTCGAAGGTATAAGCAGCTTTTGGCAGTTTGTTTGGATCGTCAACCACAGAAACATCTCCACCCTGAGCATCAAGAAAGGTTTTAAATGTATCAATTGCTTTACCAGAATTCATCACATCGATTAATTTCTCTCTCGCTTCTTCAATAGATTCCGCTTGTTCTCCCAAATAAACCATTCGACTACCAAGTGTTAAACATAATTCTTGAAGATCTTTTGGACCTTTTCCTTGTAATGTGTCAATTGCTTCTTTCACCTCTAGTGCATTTCCAATAGCATATCCTAATGGCTGATTCATATCAGATATGACTGCAATTGTTTTCCTACCTGCACCATTTCCAATTTGTACCATTGCTTGTGCTAATTCTTTTGCTCCCTCAATATCTTTCATAAAGGCACCAGAACCTGTTTTTACATCTAATACAATGGCATCTGCACCAGAAGCAATTTTTTTACTCATAATAGAACTAGCAATAAGCGGTATAGAATCCACCGTTGCTGTTACATCACGAAGACCATATAATTTTTTATCTGCCGGGGTTAGGTTTCCACTTTGACCAACAACAGCGACTTTATTTTTATTTACTAATTCATTAAATGTTTTACTATCTAATTCTACTCGGAATCCTTTTATGGATTCTAATTTATCAACTGTACCACCAGTATGCCCTAGACCACGTCCCGACATTTTTGCTACCGGTACTCCAACTGATGCAACAAGTGGCGCTAAAATAAGGGTCGTCGTATCACCAACACCACCTGTACTATGCTTATCGACTTTTACTCCAGCTATACCCGATAAATCAATTTGATCTCCCGACTCAACCATAGCCAGAGTTAGATTAACACGTTCTTCCTGTGTCATATCTTGAAAATAAATTGCCATAGCAAAAGCGGACATCTGATAATCTGGAATCTCCCCATTTGTATAGCCTTGAATCACGAAATCAATTTCTTCTTTCGTTAATTCAAACCCATCACGCTTTTTCTCAATAATATCAATCATTCTCATCATACATCATCCTTTCTATTGCCTCGGAAATGCCTTTACCTATACCTAATAGTATATTAGTCTTAAATTATTTACTCTATTCTATCCACCAAAGCTCAATTAAAAGAACATTCCTGCAACGGAAGCACTTAGTAATGAAGCTAGCATCCCTGCTGCAACAGCCTTTAACCCAAGCCTAGCAATATCACTTCGGCGACTTGGAGCTAGTCCACCTAAACCACCAAGAAGAATTGCCATAGAGCTTAAGTTCGCAAATCCACATAATGCAAAACTTACCACCAGTACCGTTTTCTCTGATAAAACTTCAATTTCAGGCGCAAATGATGCATAGGCAACAAACTCATTTAATACAAGCTTTTGTCCTATATAACTTCCTGCTTGAATAGCTTCCTCCCATGGAACACCAACAGCAAATGCTATAGGTGCAAATACGTAACCTAGTATTTGTTCTAACGTAATACCTCCAAAAATTCCAAGAACACCATTAATCAAAGCAATTAAAGCAATAAATGCTAGTAGCATCGCACCAACATTTAGCGCTAATTTCAACCCGTCTGATGCTCCTTTTGCAGCTGCATCAATAACATTAACTGTTTCTTCGTCCTTTTCAAGCTTAATTTCATCGGAAACTTTACTTTCCTCGGTTTCTGGCATCATTACCTTGGCCATAATCAATCCAGCTGGTGCCGCCATAAAGCTTGCTGCTAATAAATATTCAAGCGGAACCCCTAATAAGGAATAACCAATTAAGACAGAACCTGCAACAGATGCTAGTCCACCAGTCATTACAGCAAATAATTCTGACTGCGTCATTTTATCTAAAAATGGTCGAACAACAAGTGGGGCCTCGGTTTGTCCAACAAAAATGTTAGCAGCTGCGGACATGGATTCGGTTTTACTCGTGCCTAGTAATTTAGCTAGCCCACCACCGATAATCTTGATAAACCATTGCATAATACCTAGATAATATAATACCGAAATCAAAGAGGAGAAGAAGATAATAACTGGTAGAACATGAAAAGCAAAAATAGAACCAAATTGATCACTATCTGCTAGAGAACCGAATAAAAAGCTAATCCCTTCATTCGCATAATTTATGATGTCCTGAACCCTTAATGTAAACCATTGTAAAGCTTCCTTTCCTGTCTCCCATTTCAACACAATGAATGCAAAAATGATTTGAATAGCTAATCCCCCGTAAACGGTTCTTAACTTAATCGCCTTCTTTTGACTCGAAAAAAGAAATGCAATCCCCAAAACTACGAAAATTCCAAATATCCCCCATAAGATATTCATGTCTATTCACTCTCACCTTTCGTGATTTATTCTGTATAAGTCCGAAAATACGAATGTGTGAAGGGAATTTATACGCCCAACCAGCATCTCCATTTTCGAAAAACTCACTCAAATTGATAGGACGTCCAACAACTATAACATGTTGTAACCCTTTTCAATTATTTACAACCTTATTCTAAGGTTAGACGTCCTACAAGTCAATACTTTTCTACAGAAATTGTGAACATCCTGAAATTTATGGGAGATCATATTGAATATTCTCAACTAACCATATATAGACAAATCTCTTCCGGCTTAAAGGGTTAGCTTTTATGCCGGAAGCCACACAGAAATTTATATTATTCTTTTTCGCATCACATGAAAAGATATTTGATCGGACTTAAAGAAGTTAATAGAATACAGTACGGGACGATTATTTAAATCATAGTGAATCTGGCGTAAAACAAGAAGAGGCGTATCTTTATCACAGTTCATGATTTCTGATATTTCCTCATGATAGCCAACTGTTTTAATTTCTGCTTCTGCATGACTAATCGTAATTCCGGCTTCCTCTAATGAAGACAATATCGATTCTTGATTAAGTTTGTACCCTTTTTCTAAAAGATTTGCAGGGATTTTATCAATACAATAGACTAACGGTTTCCCATCCGCAGTTCGAACCCGCTTCACTAGAAAAACTTGTTCCGCTTCATCCATATTCAATTCTTTAACATCGTCTCCATGTGGATCAACATAACCTGTAAATAACACTTCTGTTCCTGGCTTTTTCCCTTCTCTTTCAATCATATCTGTAATACTGAATAACTCCTCAATTCCACCTGTAAAAACAGGCTTCTGATTAACAAAGGTCCCTACCCCATGCTTTCTAATAATAATATTTTCCTCTTCTAATATCCGCAATGCTTCACGAAGTGTATTCCGAGAAACACCTAGTTCCTTTGCAAAGACAGTTTCAGAAGGTAAACGTTCTCCCGGTTCCAATTCACCATCTTTTATCTTCCCTTTAATCTGCTCTATCACAACTAAATAGCGTGGTGTCTGAAAATTATAATTCACTTACCGTCCCTCCTCTTATTCATCTTATTTTACATTTTCTCTTAATCGCTTTCAAGGACTACTAGGGACGGTGCTCATGCAACAAGATAATTTTTTTAAGAGAAGTGGGAAATATAATCATACTTACGAATTGGAGGGAATTTTACATGAATAAAAATGAAAGAGTAAATGAGGAAGCTACCCTAAATAATAATCTAGGGTCTTCAACATTACAAACTAATCGTGATATTGCGAAAAGACACGAAAAACCAAAAGTTGCTAAACCAGATAGGCAAGATAAAAAATAAAGGTATGCTATAAATGTAAGAATCAAACATTCTGTATCTAAAAACACCTATTTATTGGTGTTTTTAGATACAGGAAATTTTATTCCATAACAGGAGTTGCACCGATCCAAATGTAGTTTTGAAGCAACCTATAGTCACGTTTCAAGAGAACTATCCTTGGTATATATATCATCTGTACTTTCTCATTAATAAAAGAAGTTCTCATGGTACACTTTACTAGTGCTAGACATTGCTTCCCCATGTTTTTCCACTGTTAGCTTGTTGTTTATTCCATATAATACGATTGTTATACGATTGTTCTATATTATGGATAGGGGACGGTGTTTATCATGAATTGGCAAAAACAACTATTAACACTAATCAACAAATCAGAAAATGAAAAAATTGCTCTTGCAATAGATATATCAACCGATGAATACCCAATCGAAACCATACGTAATATTATTTCTTTGTTTGAGGAAATAAGAGAAAAAACCCCTTTGGTTCTAGCCGACTATAAAATCAGAGAAATTACAAATACAAAGTCGGCTAAAAACATAACGTTTCATACCCACGGAAGAGCTTCCTATACAGAGGCACTAGAATGGGGGCAAGAAAATGGCATTAAAAATCTTTTCTATATCACGGATGTTACGGGGCACTTTTGGGAAGAATTAAAAATCGACTATAAAGTCACTTGGCTTATACCGGATGACTTTAAACCTCATGTCCCATTTGGGAGAACTTTAAATTTGGTTTAACGGGGACGGTTCGTGATCTCAAGGAACCATTCTCCCCCACAAAATGCCAGTCTCCCATATTACCTAGAGACTGGCATTTTTTCTTTTGATTCACTTTCAACTGCTAAAATGGATTCGTCGCCCAAATTGCTGATGTTTTAATAAAGGATCGCTGTTCAAGTTTTAGAAGGCTTGTCATATACTCCGCTAAATCCTCTGCTTGGGTAAATCTTTCCGGATCACGTTCAGTAGAGCCTATTCCTCTAGTAAATTCTGTTTCAACAAGACTTGGTGTCAGCACACTAACGCGAATATTATTCCGGCGCACCTCCTGCATCAAAGATTCACTCAAACCTATAACTGCAAATTTGGATGCACTATATGCACTAGATCCTTCTGTTCCCTTTAAACCGGACATAGAGGAAATGTTTATAATATCCCCACGATTTCTTTCAATCATCCCTGGTAATATAGCTTTGGTTACATAAACGATGCCCATCACATTGACATCAAGAACCTCTTTCCATTTTTCATTGGGAATTTCTAGAAAAGGACCACGCACCCCTATTGCTGCATTATTAATAAGAATATCAATCGGTCCAAGCTGACTCTCTATATCTTGAACCGCTGCTTTCACCTGTATTTCATTCGACACATCCGCAGCGGCTGTTACAAAGGTTGCTCCTAATGTCGTTAATTCCTTCCGAATTGGATCGAAGCTTTTTTCGGACGTAGCTATTAAACCTAGTTCCACCCCTTCTTTAGCAAGCTCTAACACCGTAGCGCGTCCAATCCCCCTACTAGCACCAGTGATAAGTGCCTTTTTTCCTTTTAATGATTGCATACTCGATCACCCTTCCACTATAAGTATATTACAAACAGCATAGCATATCTGGGTGCTCTTGATGTATATAAAAACAGGTCCTTTATCTATTTTCATAGACAAAAAACCTGTTTTTGAATTCTTACCTTAATTCAACACCAATTCTTCTTCCTTATTAAGTGTTTCTAAGTCTTCTTTAAATTTCTTCACTAATTTTTCTGGCCAGTCCGATGTTGCTTCTAATTTTCCAATAAAGAAACGCATTACTTTCGGTTCATCAACAAAGCGTAATCCACCAATTAACTCTCGATTTTCATATAACCATGTGATTCGGTCTACCGCATATTCAACATGTGAAAGGGAGTAAACACGTCGTGGCATTGCAAGGCGCAATAGCTCCATATTAGATAATGTTTCATTTCCATCTTCGTCACGGTTCTCTGACAATGTTCCACGCTCCATACCTCTTACCCCACTAATAATGTAATATGCTGCTGCAAGAGCCCCTGAAGGATATTCAGTTTGAGGAATGTGGTCTACAAATTCCATAGCATTCACATGACATCCTAAACCGCCTGCTGGTGTAACTACTGGAACACCCCGTTTTTCTAGTTCACTCACCATATATTCAATAAACTTTGGTCCTTGGTTAATCATATCCTCATCCATCGTTTCATCCAGACCAACAACCATTGCTTCCATCTCTCTAACAGACATACCACCATAAGTAAGGAAACCTTCATATAGCGGAACTAGCTCACGCATTTTCGCATAAAGTTCTGCATTATTCGTACATATCCCGCCACCTCGTGCACAGCCAAGTTTACGTGCTGAGAAATAGAAAATATCTGTCAAATCAGCTACTGTTTTACTTATTTCCCTAATACTCATATCCTGGCATTTTTCTTCGCGTGTTTTGATAAAATGGAGATTGTCAGCTAATAAACTAGCATCATAAACAAGCATAAGGCCATACTCATCACAAACTTTACGGACTTCTTGCAAATTTTCAAGAGAGTGAGGTTGTCCGCCAATTAAATTGGTTCCTGCCTCTAAACGAACAAACGAAATGTTTTCTACCCCTTTTTCTTCAATAAAAGTACGGAGCTTATCAATATCTAAATTCCCCTTAAATGGATGACTGCTTTTTATCTCCATTGCCTCATCTAGATAAAGCTCCTCCACTTTTCCTCCATTAATTTCGATATGTGTTTTTGTCGTCGTAAAATGATAATTCATTGGTACGTATGTATTTTCCTGAACAAAGGCCTTTGAAATAATATTCTCACAAGCTCTTCCTTGGTGGGCAGGTAGAAAATAAGTGGAACCAAAAATTTCTTGAACCTTATTTTCTAATTTTGTAAATGTAGCTGAACCAGCATAACTATCATCTGCCTGTAACATTGCAGCTTGCTGTTTATCACTCATTGCATTAACACCACTGTCTGTTAACATATCTAAAAATACATCATCTGTTTTTAATAAAAAGGTATTAAAACCCGCTTCTTTAATCGCCTCTAAACGACGGTCAACAGGTTTGAGATTAATCTTCTGAACTATCCTTGCTTTATGCATTTCCAATGGTAACGATTCCCCGCTAAATAATTTCACATCTGACATTTTATCCCTTCCCTTTCCCCACTATTATTAGAACTTTCAAGTATCTTACTTAAATTATACGCTACAATATATCAGAAAACAACAAAATTCTTTATTACATGAACGCTTTTATGTATTAAAGCAAATCAGAGAGGGATAATACTAACGTATAGTAACCTTTTTCCAACATTAAAAAGAATGGAACATCAAAAAAATGCCAGTTCCCCACTCCTGAGGAAAACTGACATTACCTTAAAACACCTAGAACCTATATTAAATTACCCCTTGTTCAATCATAGCATCTGCTACTTTAACGAATCCTGCTATATTAGCACCTAATACAAGATTTTCTGACTCTCCATATTCTTCTGATGCTTCTGTAGTCTTACGATAAATATCTTTCATAATACTTTGTAATTTTTCATTAACCTCTTCTTTTGTCCATGCAACTCTTGAACTATTTTGCGCCATTTCAAGTGCAGAAACCGCAACTCCACCAGCATTTGCTGCTTTTGCAGGTGCGAATAAAACTTTATTTTCTAAGAAGGTATCAATTGCTTCCTGTGAAGAAGGCATGTTAGCCCCTTCACCAATGGCTTTAATTCCATTTGAAATTAATGTTTCTGCAGCTTCCTGGTCGATCTCGTTCTGTGTTGCACAAGGTAGAGCAATATCACAAGGAATAGACCAAATACCTGCACATCCTACTTCAAACCTAGCCTTTGGACGTTCTTTCACATATTCATAAATACGTTTATTCTCTTCTTCTTTTAATCGTTTGACTAAATCAAGATCTATTCCATTTGGATCAAATACATAACCACTGGAATCACTACATGCTATTACTTTTGCTCCTAGTTCCATCGCTTTTTCCATTGCGTAAATGGATACATTACCTGAACCTGAAACTACGACTGTACTATCCTTAAAGCTTAACCCTTTATCCTTAAGCATTTCTTCTACAAAATATACCGTACCATAACCTGTAGCTTCTTTTCTTCCTAAGCTTCCGCCATATCCGAGACCTTTTCCAGTTAAAACTCCTGCTTCATAGGCACCTTTTAATTTTTTATACTGTCCAAATAAATAGCCGATTTCTCTTGCCCCTACACCGATATCACCAGCTGGTACGTCCGTATCTGGTCCGATGTGCTTACTTAATTCTGTCATAAAGCTTTGACAGAAACGCATGATTTCCATATCTGATTTACCTTTAGGATCAAAATCAGATCCGCCTTTTCCGGCACCGATTGGCTGTCCGGTTAAGGAATTTTTAAAGATTTGCTCAAATCCTAAAAATTTAATAATGCTAGCATTTACAGAAGGATGGAAACGTAGTCCTCCTTTATATGGACCAATCGCACTATTAAATTGTACACGAAAACCACGGTTCACTTTCACGTTTCCTTCATCATCTACCCATGGCACTCTAAAGCTAATTAAACGTTCAGGCTCAATGATTCTTTCAACAACTGCCTGTTTTATATATGTTGGGTTTTTCACAAGGACAGGAATTAAAGAATCGAGCACCTCTTTTACTGCTTGTTGAAACTCCACTTCATTCGGATTACGTTCTACAACCTGCTCATAAAGGCTTTTCACATAATCCTGTGCACGCTCTGCTTGTGTTGCTTTCACTTCTTCAAGTGCTTTCATACTCTTATCATCCCCTAATATATTTTAAAAAATTATTAAAAATTTTTATAATTACTGTCTTTTGTCATGTTTTCATTTTATACTTTTCTTAATGATAGTTACAATATAAATAATCGATTAAATCAATGCTTTAAATGCATTAAACATAGGAGTGATACAAAAAATGGAAATTAGACAGATACAATACTTTATGGAAGCTGCAGAAAGAGAACATGTGACAGAAGCTGCTGATGCCCTTCATGTAGCACAATCTTCAGTTAGTAGACAGATTGGCAATTTAGAGGATGAATTAGGGGTCGAATTATTTATAAGAGAAGGAAGAAGGGTAAAATTAACCCCTCTTGGAAAAATCTTTTATGAACGAGTAAAGCAAGCAATCAATATCTTAGATGATGCAAAAAAAGAGGTTACAGAATATCTAGATCCAGAAAAGGGAACAATCCGAATTGCCTTTCCTAATAGTATGGCAGCACATACATTGCCTTCCATCATCTCTGCTTTCCGTGCAAGATATCCGGAGGCAAAATTTCAAATGACGAATGCCCTTCATCAAGACTTAATTAAAGGGGTTATTAATGGTGATTTCAACTTGGCCATGATATCACCAATGCCAAAAAAAGATAAGGAGAAGAAAATAAATGGAACGACTTTGTTCAGTGAAAATATTGTCGTACTACTACCACTTCAGCACCCATTAGCAAATAAACCCTCCATTCATCTTCAAGAACTAAAAGATGATCCATTCGTAGTATTAACGGAAGGACATAAATTCCGTGACCAGGTCGTTCGTTCATGTAATAAGGCTGGTTTTTCTCCAAAAATATCTTTTGAAGGAGAAAATATTGACGCATTAAAAGGATTGGTATCTGCAGAATTAGGTGTTGCCCTCATGCCAGAAATGACTTTAGTAGATAACACGCCTAGATCCACCGTTATGGTCCCACTAGCAGATACAAGTCTTACCCGTACCGTTGGAATCATCTATCCAGCCCACCGAGAACTACTACCAACCGAAAAAATATTTTACGACTTCTTAAAAGAGACATATGAAAGATTAAATGAATTTAGGATGTAGGCGGGAGTACTTCTGCCATTCTATCCACCCCATACAAAGGAAATTACTTTTACTCTAATTTCCTACATTATTATTTACTCAACATTGAACTAAATTATTTTTTACATTATATGTTTTTTAGTTTAAATAGAATTGGGTTGATATAGCAACCGACCTTAGGCATCATGTTCTTTTTCCATGGCTTCTGCTTTCGTATGATGAACAGTTCCAAATGGGTGTTCTGGAGGTGCATAGATGGTATACAATTTCAGTGGAGTGTTACCTGTGTTAGTTAGATTATGCCATTTTCCAGCTGGGACCATGATAGCATAGTCTTCGTATACACTCTCTTCAAAATCCAACTTATTTTTATTGTCACCCATTTGAACTAGCCCTTCCCCCTCTTCAATGCGTAGGAATTGGTCCACATCGGGATGTACTTCTAGTCCAATATCTTCTCCAACTCTTATACTCATGAGCGTTACTTGTAAATTATCCCCCGTCCATAAAGTGGTTCGGAATGTATCATTTTGCTCTGCTGCATCCTCTATATTAATAACAAATGGATGTCCTCCAAAATCCGTCATATTCATACCTTCTTGCCGCGAAAAAAATTGGTTTTCTATCCCCCATCCTTGTGGATGTGGCCAATACATTGGATAGTATCTCCCATAGTTGTACATAGATGGATTGCTCACGTAATAGGGATGTGGATACATATATGGTATATAGTACATGTTGCCTATTTCCCCCTTTCATGGTTTTACAACTACATCCTATGCAACAATTCAGAGAATGGTTCTTGGTTAAAACAATAGCGTAGTCGTGAGAGTATTCTCCAACAACTACGCTATTGTGAGTACTGAACCTAAACACCATTTATCTATTCTGTTTTTTACTCTAATTTAAATAAATGCCCTACGTTACTAATAATTGAAAAATATAAGGTGATTGAGTTGAATACGCTTTACTCTTTTTTAAGTATATCTGTAAAAGAATGCAAAAATCCGCCTGCCATTGATTACATCATACAAACCTCTTAAAGTTTCATTACGGAAAGTTAAGTTAAGTACAAATTACAAATTTCCCACCTAACGTTCTTTCAGTTCACGTATGCGAACATAAGCATTAATAATTAGTCACATCAGAACCGTCCCTAAATGCTCTTGTTTCTTCATGCTGGCAATTGGTGCAATAAAAATAGTGTAAGCATTGATGGTTTTCTAATGACTTGGTATCACCATCAACCATTTTCACCATATCAATATCTAGATAGGCACTATAGTCATCGAAATAATCCATGACTTTTCCATGATCATCCATGTTTGACTGACAGTTTGGACATGAAATCATAACCATCTCTATACCATTACATAAAGGACATAAATCCATGGTTTAGATCCCCCTTTTTCCCATATATATCTAGAATCTCTCAAAGATAAACGATTTATGTATGGAGGAGAATGGGTGATCTGAATGAAAACAGCTAATGGTCTAACTACTTTAAGTAGAAATTACCATCCAGCGTACAGTACCTTGAATGAAGCCATGGAAAGTTGTGAAAAAATTGATAGAAACCTATCCAGCTGCACATAAAGCAAAAGGTACCTTAACAGCCGTAAAAAAAGGCTTTAGATACCGTTAATCCGACATTAACTGGCGGCGTTTTTTTAGGTTGATGTCTTAAGCACCGTCACCATATTTATAAAAGTTTATAAAAGTATGTTATCCTATTAGGCAGTAATGAAGTCCACCAAAGGAGATTATAAAAAATGGATGTACCTATTCTCTATGAGGACAATCATTTGCTATTTGTAGAAAAGCCAGTGAATGTACCTGTCCAAGAGGATCAAACGAAAGATTTAGATTTACTCTCTTACTTGAAAAAGGATATAAAAATTCGTTACCAAAAACCCGGAAATGTTTATCTCGGGCTTGTTCACCGGTTGGATCGCCCGGTTGGTGGTGTTATGGTATTTGCCAAGACATCGAAAGCAGCCTCCCGTTTATCGGATGTTATACGGAGAAATAACATGGAGAAGAGATATCTAGCAGTAGTTCGGGGAAAACCAAAGAAAGAGCGCGATATTTTAGAAGACTATCTTATTAAGGATCGTAGCAAAAACACGGTGTACGTTGTAGAACCAACTCATGAAAAGGCAAAAAAAGCGCTATTGGAATATGAAGTTATTGGGGAAAAGAATGGATTAAGTTTATTATCCATCAAACTTCACACAGGTAGACCCCACCAAATTCGCGTCCAGTTATCTTCTCGCAACTGTCCGCTTTATGGGGATCAAAAATATGGACAAAACGTAAATAAGCCTGGACAACAAATTGCCTTATGGTCACAAACACTTGCATTCGAGCACCCAACCAAAAAAGAAGAAATTAGCGTGCAGTCGCAACCACCAAATGAATATCCTTGGAATCTATGGTATTAGGAGGATGGTTCTTAACCGACCATCCTCCCTTCCTTTTCATTAAGGTGCAAATGGAAAATAAGTAAAAGCGACAACGAATAAACCAATCCATCCACCCCATAAATAAACGAGACTAAATAGAATATCTAAACTTATTAAAAGCCACCTTTTCCATGATACGTTTTTTAACGCTACTTGAATCCAGCGATAATTGATCATCACTAAAAGGTAAAATCCTAAGACAATATACCATGGGACAACCCATTCTCCTACCTGTTGGGCCGATTCCGTTGTTCGACCTTCAAAAAAACCGGATTGAATTTTTATGATTTGACCACCAACAATAAATATAAAAACTAATATTCCGCCTATTCCGCCTAACCATTTCCTCTCTTGTCGCGTTGTCCCTATTAACAAACAAGAACCAATCACAACGAATAAGGAAAATAATATAAAGTCGATAGTGATTCTCCCCTTCCTAAAACCATATAACTACTGAATCTATTTTGAACGAACTAGACCGTGGCACAAGAACCATCTTATGAATCCCTATGAATCATGCCTTATTGGGACCGTTTCCACTTCACCATTGTTGATATCCATTCTATACAGGTGATAGTCGCTATCCCGACTTCCAAATTGTTTGTCTACCATAAAATAAATTACTTTCCCATCTGGTCCTAGGGTTGGATTGGAGGTATGCTCCTTCAAATCTGTTATCTGTTTCTCTTCTTCTGTCTCTCGATTATAATGAAAAAGCTCATACTGATAAATCCCGTTATCTCCCGTTTCATTTACCGCTTGAAAGATAAATCCATCCTCATTCGGTGTTAGGGTAAAATCATAAATATCCTTATTCCCTTCTTTTAAACTTGCAACTTGATAGCTATGGGGATTATCTAATGGAATTTCAAAAATACGCTGATGTGATGCAAAGATATCGTCTGCTGTTTCAGCATGTTCATCATCAAACATCGATACATATGCTTTATTTTCTGTGCTAGATACTTGTAAGGATTGCATCATATATTTTTTCAGGTTTGTATGTTTTGTTGTTTCGCCACTAGAAATCTGATAGCTGAACAAATCGAAATCATGCGGGCGTGCACTTGCGATTGGTGAATAATTTTCAAATGTTTGGGCCTTCAAATAATAAATGAAATCTTCATTTTTCGGATGGTATTCTATTTCTGTCACTAAAGCTTTCTCTGAAACCAACTCTTTCATTTTCGATGATTCTATATTTATAACTTTAATTACACTCTTTAAATCTATTTCCTTACTTTTATAAGCAACAACATAAGCAAGCTCTTTCTCATCTGCAGAAAAACTGATATCCAAGATTTCTTGCGTGTCTTCCAATTGTACGATAGGATTAGACTGGATTTTCGAATTATTTTCTAAATAAATGCCGGGCTTTCCCTTTTCATAAAACACATAGGCAATGCTTCCATCTGATGCTACATCATAAATAGAAGTAAACCCTTCTCTTTTTTCATATTCTTCCTGATCAAAAATGATTCCTAATCCAATTAACGTGATGGTTATTAATCCACTGATAGTTACAATGGAAACAATCCACTTTTTCTTCATCATATCCCCCTTTACAAACCAGTAAAAATGACTGAGAAATACCAAAGAATAATGAATATAATAGCAAGAGGAAAAATGGCTAGAATGAATGCTACTTTCTTTCTCCTTTTACGAATTAAATTCATTTGCATGATATAAAGAATAATCCATACAAGCAATGGGATAAGTGGAATAATCATGGAAGGTGATAACATACCAGTCATTACCAATATCCCCCATAGAAAGAATAAGACAAAGCCAATGACACCTACCCCAGCTGTCATATTAAGAATATGTAGCCATTTAGCATGTGTAGGTAACGGGTGATCACTTTCCATATAGTCATGAATGGTTGTTCTGTAAATCAAAATAATAGCCAGTAAAATAATGAAACTGGCAGTGATAAATAATGGTGTTGATAGGGCAGTGTCCATAATCCCAGTTGTCAACAGTAAACCGAACAAATAGATTGCGATATGTAAAACTAGTAGACTATTCATCCATAAACGCCGGTTCAAAAATGCAAATGATTGAATGGAAAAAATAAATAGAAACGTACTTACGACCATAGAGAGGACTAACCATAAAATATAGGCATCTCCTTCATCGAACAACTGAACCAAATAGATTGCTATAGAAAAAATAATCGAGACAGTGGCTAGAACTCTCATCATTTCTTTTCTTAAAGGAAACATAGCCTGTTGAATTTGTTCCCCCACCTCTACTTCATTCCCAAAGTGCTCCATTGCCTTCGCTTCCGCTTCTTTCTCGGAAAGCCCTTGCTCCATCCATTCATTCTTAGACATTTCTAAATGAACCATTAGTTCTTCATATAGGTCATCCTTTTCCTCTTGATTCCCTTCTATTTGTTGTACGGCTTTTTCCACAAATTTCTCGAACGCATTGGTCATATTAGTCCCTCCGAACTTTTATGCACCAGCGATTCAATCAGTTTCCAGTTCTCTTGCTTTCGTTTTAACTCTTTCCTACCTGATTCTGTTATATGGTAATATTTCCTTCTACCGTTTTCGGTGTTACTCCAATAGGACTCTATCCATTGTTTTCTTTCTAATCGCTTTAAAGCCGAGTATAATGTCCCCTCACTCATCTCATATGTTTCATTACTGAGCTTTTTTAAGATTTTCGTCATTTCATAGCCATATAAATCACGCTGAGAAATTAAAGACATCAGTAATAAATCAATACTTCCCTTCATCATTTCCTTATCCACCATCCAACTCACCTCCATTTATCTTCTATCAACAGTGTAATACGATGTACATCGTATTACAAGGGTGATGTAATTATTTTCATTGTATCCATTGTTATAATGTTTACTATTTTCAATGAGTCATTTTTTAATTGGATAGTAATGTACCAGTAGTTTCAATTATTATTAGTCTAATGATGGGTAGTTTACATATGCCATACTAATCAGAACGCCCCTCTAATCCGTTAGCACACCAAAACCGAACAAATTTCCTATGAAAATAGTATTATTTTAAAAAAAGATGGCAATAACTTTACTATAGTAAATGGAAAGGGTTAGATTCATGGATAAATTTAATTTACAAAGCTCTATTCGCACTGGCGACGATTCCATTGAAATAGGATTTTCTCGAAATGGAGCAATAAGTGGGGCCGCCATAGGTAGTTTTCTTGGAGGAAAAATCGCTGGTAACGTCGGTGCAGCTGCCGGTTATGTAGTAGGAGGAATGGTTGGAGCCTTTTTCGGCCCAGCGGATTCATAGAATAATAAAAGAATGATTCGTTAAGTAGAGTAGAAAATACAAAACGAGTCGTTCTTTTATTTCTACTAAAAGTCAAACATATATCTTCACTTGTTATGAGAAGATCACATAAAGTGAATCTTCATTCAGTTTGGGTTTTCTTTCACCCAACTGGAACAAAGGCTAAAATCACAACCGTTGCAACGCCTTCCGAGCCCTACATCCTGTAGGCCCCAACGAATCGGGCATTTAGGGGAAATTTATACCACAAAGGTATGACACAAGGCCCTCCCCCATCTAAAATGATTCATGTTTCTTCCATTTTTGGGGTAGGGGGATTACTGCCCCTAACCTGCGATAAATTTTTACTACATTCCCTCTCAGCATTATCTAAAAACAATGGATGGATACAATTAGTGTTTTTCCTTTATTTAAATGATACTAAGAATAAATCTAAAAACATACCAATGTATACAAATCAAGCATTAGTGCAATTTAAAAAATGAAATAGTATTCTATAAATCAGAAATGTGAGGAATAAAATGAAACAGAATCATTCATCCCAAAAGCCTGTAATTTTACTTAATATTGATTCGTTAATGCCTCTGGCGCTTGAGATTGCAACCCAAACAGGTCGTGCTCCGGCCCTCCAGTTTTTGATGGAAAACGGTACATACTTTTCTGATATGGTTACCTCTTTTCCAACCATGTCTGTAACGATTGACAGTACTTTACTAACTGGGACGTATCCGGATCAGCATCAGATTCCTGGCCTACATTGGTTTGACACAAGGACTAAACAATTTATCAACTATGGGACAGGTTTAAGAGAGACGTTCCGAATCGGTTGGAAAAATTCTATTCATAATATGTTGTATCGTCTAAACCACGAACATATGAGTAAAGACGTCTCTACCATTTATGAAGACCTAGCAGAAAACGGAATTTCCTCCGCATCCATCAACTCATTTGTGTATCGCGGAAACAAGGTCCAGCGATTAAAGACACCTAAAATATTAAGTTCCCTCACTCATTTTGAGAATGGCGAGTGGTTAGCTAGCGTACCATCCACATTTTCACTAGGGGCATTTTCGAAATTGCGCGCTAGTGGTATGCCAACTCAAATCGCAGCAGGTAACTATAAGTATACTGCCAAGGAACTGCGTTATCTAATTCGCAAAAAAAAGCTACCAGGATTTACTTTTTGTATATTCCAAGATATGGATGCAAGAATTCATTTTAAAGGGCCAACAGATATAAAACTAATTAAAAAAATTGATCAAGAAATACAAAAAATACTCAATATGTATTCAAGCTGGGAAGAGGCACTTCGTCATAATGTGTGGATGGTCATTGGTGATAATGGCCATGGAGCAACTGGTACAAGCTATCGAAAAAACTTAATTGATTTACGTAAAATCTTTAAAAAATATCGGATTTCCCGTATTCATAAAAAAGTTACGGAAAAAGACCAGCTTGCCCTATGTGTCAACCAACGTATGGCTTATATTTACCTTCTTCATACAAAAACTCCGTTCAGTAAACTTGTTAAACAGCTTAGAAAAGATTCTAGAATAGATGTGATAGCGTGGAAGGAGGAGCAAAATATTCATGTTGCTTCAGGTGTGAAAGGAGGATTATTAACATTCCGACCTGATGGAGCTTATACAGATGTTTATAACCAATCTTGGACAGTGGAAGGTAATTTAGACATCTTAGATTTACAGTTAACAAAAAATCAATTTCTAACCTATGGTGATTATCCGGATGCTTTAGCTAGGATTTTTGGTTCTTTAAACTCCCATGAAGGTCGGTTTATTGTAGCTAATGCAAAACCAGGCTGTGAATTCAAAGCACAGTCTACACCTTTTCACTTAAGTGGAGCAGCCCACGGTTCCTTGCATCGACAGGAATCAAATGTACCATTAATCATTGCAGGCACAAATGAAAAACCAGAATTCTCCCGGCTGGTAGACTTAAAGAAATTTATTTTACCTCTCGTTAAGTAACAATACAAGTAGGGGCTTAGGATGTTTTCCTTGTCCCTACTGAATACGCTAATCCAATAGAACCCGCAATGAATGCAATATATATTAGGAACATATAAATTAGTAACATCCAAGGTTATTAATAAAATCTCTCCACATAATACACCAATTGAAGCAAATTTGTACGTTAGAGCTTTCCCCTTCCCAATTTTATATTAAGAATTCTTTCCTTTGTTAATTTTGTAGTCGCCATAACAAAATCAATGTCCCCATAATTTCTAGGCCTTTTTTCTCCCCTCTTCCTATTCCTCTTTCCTCTTTTTACCAATCCTTGCACTAAAACAACTGTGATGTCTTTAATTCTTTTGATTTTTGTTTACTATAGATAGTGGAGTCCTATTGTACAGTATAAAATAATGTAGTATATTTAAAAGTATTTCTAACCATCCCCCATTTAAATTTGATTTTAGAAAAATAACCCAATAGAAAATAAATCAAAAGAACCGTCCTAGGAGGAAAATTAATGAAAGAAAGATTTTCAATAAGCGTTTTTAAAAATCTAATTGAAAAGAAAATGAAGAAAAAAATCCTAGTGAAAGTTATGTG
Organism: Oceanobacillus senegalensis; assembly: GCF_900176885.1. Lineage (GTDB taxonomy): Bacteria > Bacillota > Bacilli > Bacillales > Amphibacillaceae > Oceanobacillus > Oceanobacillus senegalensis. The sequence goes on from NZ_LT839648.1 coordinate 2,436,811, forward strand.
GAATGACAACGAAAAAATAACCCTATTTATAACCCCAAATATGAAAATTAATTCCTTTATCAATGACGATAAGGAAGGCTATTTTTTTTATGATAACGAAGGTAAGCTTGTAGAATATACGATTCCATGTATTCTTGCAGAAGAGAATTTAGTAAATGGTCAAGTCGTACTTGAAGGTGTAAACGGTAGAAAAATGAAAGTGAACAATCAATTATTATCGAAGGAAGATATCCAATTTTTAAAGCAACAATCAAACTAAAACTCTTCACAAAGTCATATACATTTTTCACGAATTTTAGCTCACACTAGACTTAAAAGGAGGTTTTACGTTGAGTACGAATAAAGGCAAAAAGAAAAAGAACAAGAATAAACAAGAATTAAACGAAATGAAAGGTAAGGAAAGACATCGTCGCAATAGATCATAAAAGAGGATAGGGGTTGCTGAATGTCTACCCCTATCCTCTTTAAAATTTACGAATTAAGAAAATTTAAAATCAAAACTCTTATCTGACCTTTGAATTATCTGCACACTTAAGCCTATTTCTTCATTTAAATGTTTATATAAATAATTACGTTTCAAGGTTGGTATTAAGGCTAACATTTCTACTGGTTCTTCCGTTCGTTCATTAAGCATAAAAGCTAAGAAATTCTTATTACCATCTCCAATAAAAGCAGCAAAAACCTCCTGCGTCTCACCTCTTACTGGCTTATAATTATCTTCTAACCCTGGTAACTTTAATATCGTTTCAGCCACAATCATATCCCTTCCCTTTCACAGATAATTTTTAATTATTTTATCCAGAAGCTGGGAAGTTAAACAGGAATAGGGAACATTATATTGTTACTAAATCTACAAAATTATACCAGATTATTTTTCCGTTGATTCCCATTTTCAAACATAATATTTACTCCAGTAATCAAGACATTAAATTAAAGCGATATGATGCTTATTTAACCTACGTTTTAGCCGAGAATTAATAGGTAGGCAAAAAATATAACCATAACTACCAAACCAAATGGTGCCCCAATTTTCGCCCATTCTTTACTAGAAATTCCAAGCTTGTTTGCTGATATGATATTTGGAATATTTCCTGGGATGAGCATTCCACCACTGATGATAAGACCTAATAATAAAAATCGAAGGGTATCTGTATCCATTGCCGGACTAATTTCTGCAGCAGCTAATGTCGCATTATCTAATATAGCAGAAATCATATTAATCCAGTACAATATCCCTGGCTGTAAATCAAGTAAATATTCATTAACAAGTGGCTCATAACCCGCTCCTAGCAATGTTAACCCCATTACAAATAGATAGATTTTAAAGGAGCGAATAACGATTTCTGAGTAGCTCTCCGCCTCATTGTTATTCCCTAGGCTACGGTCACCTTGTTTTGGTTTTAATGTAAAGTAAGCTAATACGCCAATAACAATAACGGAAACAATGACCTCAAGTCCAATTAATTCAAATAGATAAGAAAATTCTTCATTCAATTTATTCGTTGTAATCGTTGCTAAAGGCTCACCAATCGGGGTAAGAACGGCACCTAAACCAATTGCAAAACATGCTAAAATAACGGTTTGAATTTCTGTTTTTCTATCTAAATTCAAGATACTTACGACAGATACTAGGATAATTGCTGCAATAATAGCAGTTATTATACTAGAAAGTAATCCTAAGATAATAATGATTATTGCAAGAAATAAACGAGTATCCACACGATTGCTAATTTTTAATACTCCACGTTCGATCGGATTTTTCAACCTCTTAAATAATAACCCTGTAATAAGTACAGCCAACGTGATAAATATAGGAGCCTCTAATGCATGAAAATATAATTGTTTATTAAGTACGCCACTTACAACCGCCGTAATTAAACCCATTAAAAATAAAAAGGTTTCTAGATTTCGTTCGATAGATTGAACAACAAATGGTAAAAGTAAAACCATTAGTAAAATAAAAATAAGAACAACATCCATATAATAGGCCTCCACAACTTAATAATTTTTAATAAGCTTACCATCACCTTTAATGGGTAAAAGGAAATAAGTGATACTCTTAGTGATTAGCATGTACCATTGATTAACTGTATTCTTAAATTTATTAAATATGATATTCAATTGAAAGAAATCGTCCTATTGCCATACTATTAATCTCCTTCCACCACTTCCACTATATTGTCGGTACGTGTACAATGAAAATAATTAAACCTTTCAAATTAGGATGTTCATTACCTCGTTTCCCTTTAAATACAGACACATCCATGTACAAATATCTCCTTCCATAGTTGGAAAAAAATAACATGAATGAATTATCCAAATCATATTAGGACCGTCTTCAACAATAATTTTATTAACTATTCTGGACATTATCGTTAAAGTAAATAAAGTATTATCACTTAGATATACGCAGTATTCTGGTGATATAGTGGAATTATTACAGTTTAATGACAACTCTTGACCTTATACACTACTTGATTAATCGACATTTAATTGCTATAGTTATAAACAGTCACGCTTTAAAAGCTAATATTCGCTTAGCGGTCGTAAATTAATCGACCCACCATGTGAAATCTTACACAGAAGGAGTTGTTCTACGTATGGAGGCTATTGAACGCAAAGAAAATACGACCTCAAATTCTTCCTCTGAGGATACAGGGGATGATTATTCATTAGGCAGAGTACCACGTGACAAGAGAAACATGGGTTGGCTGAGTATTACTAATATTACCTTTGGTATTGCTACAGCTATTTTTTATTTTCAAATGGGAAGTGTTATGGCACTTCAATTCGGAGCCATGAATGCTATCATTTCTGCCGTATATGCTATTATTGTTGCCGGAATATTAGGTACATTCATTGCATACCTTTCCGCCAAATCAGGAATGAACGTTAACCTATTATCTAGGGGGGGCGGATTTGGTTATATTGGTGCATCGTTAACATCATTTATTTATGCTACTAATTTTATTATGTATTGTGCACTGGAAGGTATGATATTAGTTTCCGCTGTTCATGAATTTTTACCTAACATTCCGGAATGGATCTGGATTCTTATCTTTGGTACGCTTGTTATTCCACTAAACTGGTTCGGAATTAAACAGTTAGATAAGTTACAAAAATGGTCCCTTCCATTATTTTTTGTATTTCTAATTGCTGCTATTATTATGGCTGCAACGACACCTTCCCTTTATGAAGGAAGCTTTTGGTCATTTATGCCAGAAGAAGCTCAAGTTGGAGGAACAGCATTATTGCTTTGTATTGGTATGCAGCACGGAATTATGGGATTAACCCCATTACTAGCATCCGATTATGCTCGTTTCTTGAAACCAAAAGATATGAAAATTGGTATTTTTGCAATCGGATTTATTCCACAGATTTTCTGTTTTGGTATTATGGGTGGTTTAGGAATCTGGTTTGGTGTCCGCTTAGGTGAACCGAATCCAGGAGTATATATCGTGTTACTTCTTGGTGTTTGGGGAGCTTTATTCACACTGTTAACCCAGATCAGAATTAACGTAACGAACATTTATAGTGGTTCCTTATCCTTATCATCCTTTTTTGAAAATGTCTTTAAGTTTACGCCAGGTCGACGTTTTTGGGTAGTGGTAACTGGCGTGGCAGCAATAGCACTTATGCTTGGTGGAATTGTCAACCACCTCGAATTGGCTATGACTTTCCAAGGGGTCTTTCTGATGACATGGGCAACTATTTTAGTAGTAGATGCTATTATTGTTAAGAAAATATTAAAAATTGGACCAGGATATTATGAAGCAAGACAAGAAAATCTTTACAAATGGAATCCAGTTGGTGTAGTTTCGCTAATCACTGCAAGTGTGTTAGGAACCATTGCTGCATTAGGATTTATGGGAGAATTTCTGCAAAGCACCGCAGCATTCTTCGCATCATTATTAGCTGCAATCCTAACCATCGTATTAGCAATTTCTACAAAAGGAAAATTCTATGTAACAAAAGAAGTAAACGATATAGAGAAAGAAGATTATATTGCATAACTATTTTAGCTCTCTGTCATAAAATGATAGAGAGCTTTTTTGATTTATCATTTCCTAAGTGTTCCATATTTCTTTTACGCATCTTATGTTAAAACGTTCCATATCTATAAAGAGACAAAAGTCTTCAAGTAATACCGGTATCTTTACTTCTAATAAAACGATGGGGTCCTCTTTTTTAAACTACTGGCATTTTTAAATTCTAAAGTCTATCGAATATCATCTATCTCATTTTCTTATATTTATGAAGCGGAATCTTTTCATGCTGTATCTAAATGAACATCTCTCTCCCCACTTTTTATACACTTTTTCCAATATGTTGTATAAACAACATATTCAATGAGCTATTGGTACCGATAATCTTCTTTATGTACTACTATACATTTATAGGGAACATGTAGATCCTTCCAAATAGATTACTAGGAAAGGGAGAATGTAAAATGACGAGTAATAAAAACATGAGTTGTGATTTAGAAACAGGTGTATGTGGTATAACTGAAGAGAATGAAATGGAGATGATTGATTTCAATCAACCAAAAAAAGCCATTGATTTATACTATGTAACAGACCCTATCTGCTCGCATTGCTGGGCACTTGAACCTACTCTTCTCCGTTTGAAGGAGCAGTACGGCCATTATTTCAACTTCCATGCCGTGATGGGTGGTTTATTAGAAAAGTGGCATGATGGTCCAATTGATCCGGCAAACGGAATTTATAAACCCGCGGATGTTGCTGGTCACTGGAGGGAAGTCGGAGAACATTCACGTATGCCGATTGATGGTTCACTGATGATAGACAATCCCATTCAGTCTTCTTTCCCGCCATCTCGTGTCTATAAGGTGATTCAAAAAAATCACGGGGATGAAAAAGCATTTGAATATTTACGCCGTGCAAGAGAAGCTCTTTTTGCATTTAATGAAAATATTGGCGAGAAATCCATTTTAGTAGATATCCTAAATAAACTCGGACTTGATGGAGAAGCCATTGTAAAAGAATCCGAAAAACAAATAGGACATCAATTATTAAATAAGGATTTTGCCCTTGCAGCAAAATTAGGAGCTAGAGGGTTCCCTACCATTGTTATGATCAATGAAGAAAATAAAGGAGTGAAAATGGTTGGAAGTCGACCATTGGAATACTATGTTACTGGATTATCTCAAATTCTCAATGGAGAAGAACCGAAAGCAAAAGAACAACCTTCTTTATCAAACTTACTAGGGAAAGAAAAACTTCTGTTCGCGAAAGAAATCGAAGTAATGTATGATGTAGAGGAAAGCGACCTTCCAGCCTTTATAGAAGAACAACTAGCGAACGAAACATATGAAGAAAAAGAGCTACTCGGTGAAAAATATTTTATAAGAAAGTAAAGTGAATCTTCAATCAGTTGTTTTTTCTCTCATCCCCCACTGAGGAACAAAGGCTAAAGCCACAACATCCGTTGCAACGCCTCCTGTGACCTACGTCCTGTAGGCCCGAATAAATCGGGCTTTTAGAGGCAGTTTATACCACAAGAGTATGACACTAGGCCCTCCCCCTCCTAAAATGATTCGTTTTTCATTCATTTTTGAGGTGGGAGGTATTACTGCCCATTAATTTGCGATAAAATTAAATTTCTAGGAGGTAAAATATGATCTATTTATTACAGGTTGATTTTAAAATGGATGGACCTTTTGGCGAAGAAATGGCCAATGCATTTATGGAACTAGCCAAAAGCATCAATGAAGAACCAGGATTTATTCGAAAAATTTGGACAGAAAATGCAGAAGATAACGAAGCTGGAGGAATCTACTTATTTGAAACCAAAGAAGATGCTAAAAATTACTTAACGATGCACTCGGAACGCTTAAAAAGCTTTGGTATCCAAGACATCCGCGCCAAGATTTTTGAAATAAACGAAACATTGACTTCTATCACTAAGGGGCTAACTAAATAATTGGTAACCAAGAGGACGGTTTTTATGATTCGGTATCAAAAGAACCGTCCCTTTTAATTACTACTGGTATAAAATCGTCTGGGCAACCCCAATAAAATACTCTGACTCCACAATAATGTGGTTTAAAACTACTTTGGCTGTTGGATTGGAGCTGATTGGATTGCTATCTTCCATAATTCTGCGGCAAAACGTAATAAACGCTTCACTCTGTTCTAAGCAAAAAGTAACAAGCTGCAAAATATCTTGGTAGAGTGTTTGAGAAACATGTCCATTTGAACGTTTTACTGTCTGTATATACCGTAATACTCGTTGATGCGCATTAGCAAATTCCTCTTCCCAATCCTTTAAAGCTTTCACATATTCCTGCTCTAGATTTCCTACAAGTTCTCGAATAACAACCGTATGCTCCTCTTCTTGGTGTTTCCAAAACTCCGCCTCATCTAAAACACGTAAAGGCATCTGATTCCCATAATAATATTGCATAAGTAACCTCCAATATATTTTACCTTAATAAAAATATATTCAGTGTTAATGGAATCAGAACTTAAGGAAAAATTAAAGGGACAGTTCTTCCTGCACTATGTTCTGTGCAAAATAGAATCGTCCCTCGAACACCAATAAAGCCTACTGGTGTATTCGTTATTCCAAATGTTCTATCATATCACCTATCTCGGGCGAAGTATCAATTAACCCCGCATCTAAGAGCCAGTCTCTGACTTCTTCCCATGTTTCTTCATCTTGTGAACCAAATGCTTGGCCCTCATCTTCCATTTTTGGCAATAATACGTCGAGACTTTGTTTTTCTACTTCCTCATCTAATGGAAAGTTAGCTTCATCCTGATTATTTAATAATATTTCCAATGCTTCTTCCGGATTTTCTTTCATAAAGTGAAAGCCCTTTTCAGCGGCCTTCCAAAAAGATTCGATTGCTTCCTGTTCTTTTTTCCATGTTTCATCACTTGTAATAAGAACAATTTCATTATATTCAGGTACCCCATAATCAACTGGATTAAAATAATCTACATCATACCCTTTTTGTTCTAATACTGGTACCTCATGGTTGATAAAAGCCCCAATCACTGCATCGGTATTTTCCGCAATAATCGCTGAATTAAGTTCAAATCCGACATCTATCATTTCTACTTTGCTAAAGTCACCGCCATCATGTTCTACGATAGTTTGAAGTAATGCCTCATTCAATTGAATTCCTGGATAACCCACTGTTTTTCCTTCTAAATCTTTTGGTGTTTCTAGTCCCTTTTCTTTCATGAAAACCGTATAATTTAACGGAGCGCGAACGATGGATGCTAAAGACTTAACTGGTACATCCTCATTGGCACGAGCCATAATGACATCCGGTTGGTAATATAAACCTAATGTCACCTTGTTAGCTGCAACCAAATTCAATGGATCCGTGGAATTTGTCGGAAACTGAATATCAACTTTAATTCCTTCTTCCTCAAAATACCCCTTTTCCTGCGCTACATATAAATAACTATGTACAGCATTCGGAAACCAATCCAACATAATACTTACCTCTTTTAGTTCCCCGCTTTTCACTTCCTCATTGCCATCCGTACTACCTCCATCATTACTACAAGCAACTAAAAACATTAAAAAGACCAAACCAATTATCATACTAATACGTTTATTCATGCTCTGTTCCTCCATTTTAAAAAGTACCGTTCTAAGCTAGTTACCAATAAAAATAATAAAATTCCTACCATCGATAATAGAACAATTGGTGCAAAGACTGCTGCACCATCAAACTGGGTCATCATTCGTCGGCTAAAGTAACCAAGTCCTGCCTGTGCTCCAAGCCACTCTCCAATCGCAGCACCAATGACGGAAAATGTAACAGCAACCTTTAAACCGGATAAAAAGGATGGTAAGGCAGTTGGAATATCCAATTTAAAGAATATATCCCTTTTCGATGCACCCATCGTCAAAAGCAATTCTCTTACGTTCTTATCCGAAGAACGTAATCCATCAAACGTGCTAACCGTAATCGGAAAGAATGTAATTAATACTGTCACAAGTACCTTACTCCAAATCGTATAACCAAACCATAAAACAAAAATAGGTGCTAATGCGATAATTGGAATCGTCTGTGACGCAATAATAATCGGATAAAATGTTTTCTCAGCAAGTGGACTCCTATTCATCCAAATGGCTAAACCAACCCCAACGAAAAGAGAGATTGCAAGACCAATCACCATAATCATGAATGTTGCTGGGAGATGCTCAAACACTAAAATCCCCTTTAATTCCCATAATTTAAAGAGAATATCTGTTGGCGCCGGTAATATGAAAGCTTTGTTATAGATTTGTGCGCTAATCTCCCAAACGATAAGCAAGAGCAAAACAAAGGAAATCGAAAATAAATAATTCCTCATGTTCTCACCTTCAAACGCAACATATCAATTAAATCGCTTTTCATTTTTACCACTTCCGGGCTTGATAAATCATGAACATTTCGGGGCCGGTCTAATGGAACGTTAACCTCTCTAATAGAAGCATTTGGTGTTGGTTCCAGGATGAAAATCCGATCGGACAGAAAGAGGGCTTCTTCTACATCATGGGTAATAAATAGAATGGTTTTCTTCCACTTCTCCCATTGACCAAGTAACCATTCTTGCATGTTTAAGCGGGTAATTGCATCCAATGCACTGAAAGGTTCGTCCAATAATAAAATGTTCGAGCCGCTTAACACACTGCGCAAAAAGGAAACCCTCTGTTTCATGCCACCGGATAAATGACCTGGAAAGGTATCCTCGACACCTTCTAAGCCAAATTCCCCTAACAACTTTCTTACTTTTTCTATCGCCTCTTCCTTATTGATTCCTTTAATTTCTAAAGGTAATAACGCATTCTCCATTACTGTCCTCCAGGGCATCAACAAATCCTGCTGGGGCATATAGCCAACCTGTCCTAATCGATTAGACATCTTTTTTCCATTCACATAAATTTCCCCATTCGTTTGTTGCTCAAGACCCGTAATCAAGCGAAATATCGTACTTTTACCGGATCCACTTGGACCAATAATACTCACGAATTCTCCATCAGCTACCTGAAAGTGGATATCCTCGAGAACTGGATGTCCTTTTAAAGAACCCCCACTCGGGTAGTGAAACGTGACATTTTGAAAGGATAGTACTGGTCTATTCATCTGTCGGCCACATCGCTTGGTTATATGCCATGTCCCAAAACATATATTCATATCGGGTTGTATTAAGAAAAATCTCCTCCAACCTTTGCTGTTCCTTTTCCGATTTATCAGCTGCCAATTTATCTAGTAGGTCAATACACCACTGGGCATGCTTGCCGAAATCATCCGAACTGTACATCGTAATCCATTCTCCATAAAACGCATGATCAGCAGCACCAGGGATTTTCTTTAATTCCTTTCCTATTTCCCAATAACTCCACGCACATGGAAGCAAAGCTGCAACTAAATCTGCTAGTGTCCCATTTTGTGCGGCATGCAGCATATAGTGTGTATATGCTAGTGTAATAGGTGACGGTTCTGCCTGTTCTAGCTCTTCCTCGGTAATCCCAAATCGAGCAGCATATTGTCGATGAAGCTCCATCTCCCCATTTATTGTAGAATCTAGTAAAGCAGAAAATTTCCCCATATCCTCCATGTTGTCCGCTTTTACTGCCCCCAAAGCAAATAACTTGGAATAATCTATTAAATATAAATAATCCTGAATCATATAGTAACGAAACTTTTCTTTATCTAAGGTCCCTTCCCCCATTTCCTTAACAAAAGGGTGAGCATGATTTTTACGCCATATCGGTTGTAATTTTTCATATAACTGTTCTGAAAATTTCATTTCCATTCCTCCATTCTAATTTGATTCTTTTTTCGAATGACACCACGTGTAAATAAATCTTAGTAGAACCTTCGTGTATATGACCAATTCGTTAATAGATAATTGTTCATTAACGGCATGGGCATGCTGAAGCTTACCAGGACCATAAATAGCAGCTGGAATCCCCGCATTCCCAAACCAGCCACCATCTGTTACAGTAGGGGAAACATCCATAACCGCCTCTTTTTGTAACAGCTTTTCATGCGAAGTCGCTAATATACGTACTGCTCTGTTATCCGGGTCTACTTCTAAAGAAGGGAAAATTTCACCTCGGTCTTCAATCATAGATGTACCTCCCCACTCAAAAATCGGTGGGTTCTCTTTTAACCACGGATCTGCTTTCGCTATATTTAGAACATGTTCTTCAACCTCCTTAACCACTTGAGCGTGTGATTCATTGGGATAAAAATGAACAGTAATCCATAATCGGCATTCATCCGCAATAAACGCAGCATGTCTCCCCCCTTCAATAACAGCTGGATTAATTGTATTGGACCCCGGTGGAGAACCGGGATATCCTTTCATAACGGCCCAGTGGTTTTCAAGCTCTTGTAATCCTTGTATAATTTTCATCATCTTTTCTATCGCACTTGCCCCAAATTGCTTTCCACCAGCATGAATCATATTCCTTCGCGTTCCATCATGAAATGTTTTATTACTTTTTACGGTAATCCAGCCAGTAATAACACCTCCCTGGCCTTGTATATGTAAATTACTTGTATCCACTACCAGTGCAAAGTCCGCATAATAATTTCGTTTACAGCATTCGAGTGTTCCCGCTTCACCGACTTCCTCGCCAATGACTGACTGAAATGTCAAATCACCTGGTAAACGAATTCCATTTTCATGTAATAATTGGATAGCAAATAGTGCACCTGCTAATCCACCTTTCATATCCGCTGCTCCTCTTCCAATGATAGTTCCATCCTTTACAATGGGTATAAAAGGATTGGTTATCCATTCCTCCTCTTCATCTACCTCTGCAACATCTATATGACCATTTATGATTAAACTACTATATTGATCAGAATGAGATCCTTTAAGAACACCAACAACATTGGGATCACCTGGGTAAACATCCCATTTATCGATTTTGAAATCTTTTTCTTTTAAAAATGACGCAATAAATTCTTGTGCTTCTTCTGTATTTCTAGCGGGCGGTGCGGGTGTTTTGAATAAGATCAATTTTTCTAGTAAATGAACTAATTCTTCTTTTCTCTCTTCCACTTCCATCATCAACGGATGTAATATATCTTCCATTTTCCCCTCCTAAATAAAAAACCACTTCTTTAAATCAGAAGTGGTTACATATTTTATATATACGCCATAGAATATGGCAAATCCATATTTACAAGAATCATAGATTTATGTAACACTTCCCTTCGCTAGTATTATCTAGTGCAGGTTCTAGGGTTAAGACAACCGTCTCTCTCAGCTTAATAGCACCCCTAGTGTTATTTTATTAAGTTTTTACCTATCCTCATAGTCGCATAATTATACAATTAAATCAATACTTTAATCGGGACGGTTCCAGCAGCAACATCAAAACCGCCCTTTTGCTTCTTTATCGCAGGTTAAGGAGCAGTAATACCTCCCTAAAAAACGAGTCATTTTAGGCGGAGGATGAAAGAGCCCAACTGATTGAATTGTATTTGCTTTATACCACCACTATCTCTGTAAGTCCGGATATAATTTAATCATTGCTTCTGATATCATGTCGGCCATCTCTCTTGCTTGTTTTTCAATTTCATCATAGATAGCTATATCCTTTTGATAATCCTTGTTTATCATTGTTATAGCTTCTTGTTTGGTTAAATTTAAATGAGTATAGAACATATCCCTCACTTTTTCTTCTTGCAAATATGGATTTATATTGCTAAGAAATTCCGCAATCTTATCCGCATTATGGTACCACAATTCTTCAGCTTCTGTTGCAGCTTGGCTGTCTCCTGCGATAGCGGCCTTTACTAGATCCGCTGCCACAAGAAGATGTTCCTTGATTAAGTCTGCATAAGTGCTTGCCGCAGCATCCCCATATATCGGACGAAACATGTCTCCCATATGGGTAGCATTTTGCAATAAGCGAGCAATTACAAAATCAACATCTGGTAAATTAAACGTTAAGCTAATTATAGCCATTCGTGTCCACGCAACATGTTCTTCCCATAAACTCCGTTCATCTCTCATTAGCTCTACTTCTCTTGGAGTTATACATTCCTTTTGTCGATGGAAGTTTTGACTAAATCTGGAAGACGGAATGAATAATGGCTGACCCACATTCAAAAAATAAGGATTGACTCCTGGATTCACAGCATAAAGATTTTCTGGAGTTACCGAGAAGCGATTTGCCAACATCGAATACGTATCTCCAGGCTGAACCGTGTAAGTAAATCCTTCATTAAAGTAATAATTCAAGACCTTCCCTCCCCCTATACAAACATTGTAGTAACAGTGTATTCTGTTTTGCAAATTTAGGTGATTATATAAGGGCAAAAGCCTGTCACTGTGCGCCAGTTATAAATCCGTTAATTCAACTCCTTCTTCCGTTGAAAAAATCCAAATTTTATCCTATGCAAAGACAATCTAGCAAATCATATCTTCGCCTTATACAAAAGGATGCTTGTTTCCAAAACAATCTAATACTTTAGTTATATGTATTTGAATAATGGTTACTTTTGAAAAAGAACGTTTCCAACTAGCTCCGGTCCAGTGAAAAAGGTGTCTCTCCTAAGTGGAGGCGACACCTTTTTTTAAGGTAACAAACTTTATTTACTTCTCCCTTTCCCAGCTTCATTTGCTAGTTGTTCAAATGATTTTACTTTACCATGTGGATTTTTTGCATTCTTACGTGCCCGCCATTGACGCTCTTTTTGACTTTTTGAACTGGTCATCGCATTTCTCTCCTTTATAACTAAATTAGACAGAAGTTTGCCGTGCTATATTTCCCAATGATCCGCTCTCGCTTGTTTTGCTTTTTCTTTATGTGCCTTATTCGCCTTGGCACTTCCACTAATTTCCTTAGAAAACTCTGTATCCTGCTTACTAGAGTCAAACCCTTGCTTGTTTTTTTGCTGTGGATCATTCTTCTTTGTACGTTTAGCCATGTGTAATCCCTCCTTTCCTTTTATTATGAGAAGAGAGAATGGAAATATGCGTTAACTGATTGAAGAGGAATAGTTTCCTCTCAACACACACATAAGGCAAAAAACTCACCACCATGTTAGGTAATGAGCCAATTTAAGAGAGATTTTCAATTAGAGATTTATATCAGCGGTAAAAAAGGTAAAGAAGTACCCTTCCCCACTCGACTTTTCCCTCCTCAAACATCTCGCCCTTCTGCTCCTGGATTACTATTGGAAACCTTCTTATTATTTGTTTTGGGATCTAAATCCTTTCCATGATTGTTATCTCCAGGATAGTTTCTTCTTTCCTTTTTTTGATACTTACTAAGTTTATCGAAGTCCTCGTTAACCATAATAAAATCGCCTCCCATGTTTAAAATGCCCAGAAGAATGTTTCTCATGAATCAAAATTAGGAGTCTATTTCTGTATCCTAAACAAAAAAACCTGCAAAACCTTACACACAAGGTTTTACAGATTTTTCAAGCAAAACTAGATATCCCTAGCTTCGATAACGGTCATATGGCATTGGATTCCATGTCCGATAGTCGAGATCTTTTTCACGTAATGGCGACGGAATATCATCGAAAATTTTATTCGCGACCTCTAATTCACGCTCGGCTTCCCCTCTATCTTGATACATATACTCATCCGAGGCTTTCTCTGGCGCCTGTTTCACTTTTTCCTCCAAATACTCAACAACCATTTCCTGCTGTTTATGCATAGACTCTCGAGCATCGGCTACCCAATCTGGCTGTGCGGAACGAAGGGTATCCGTTACATAACTAAATTCATTGAAGATTTCCTTATAAATTCGATCAGCATTCGACCGAGCATCCATAACCGCTGTCTCTAAATCCTCAATCGTTAGTTCCTCTACCTGAAGAGCTTCATTTCGTTCAGGTCCCCCTAAACGAGAACGATGTAAGTAGTATGGGAAAATACTTTTTATCGTTTTTCCAACCGGTCTAACTGCTTGATTATACTCATCTACCCCTTTTGGTTGTACACCTTGCATCGCAATTCGTGCTGATTCTGGTCGAACAATTTCCTTCGGTGGTAGAACACCATAACGCAAAAGCTCCCGAATTCCTGTACCAGAAATATTAATTCGATACCGATCATCATGTGGGCAGGTTTGATCTGTTGCCGGGCTATCACACCGCGTACAATAAAATACCTCATGGAAAAGCCGTATATCAATGCCTAACTCATCCGCTGTAAATTCATCAAAAATAGAATGTGCTGCATATTTATCATAAAAATCGCCAATTCCTGCGTGATCTCGGCCAATCAGGGCATGGGTACAGCCATAGTTTTTCATAATTAGGGCATGTAGAACCGCCTCACGAGGCCCTGCAAAAATATATGTCACCCGTAATGGCGCGAGCATGGTTCTATCTTTCGGGTAATAGGTATCTAACACACTACGGTAGGATAGCATACGGAACTCATGTCTTGTGTATTCCCGTTTTGCCATTTCCACAAGAGGCTGAACAAACAAACCATCCATTTCTTCTAAGGCATTTCGGTGAATATACTCATGTCCCCTGTGTAAAGGGTTTGCACCTGTAATAAATCCGCCAACCGAATGGAATTTCTTCTCCTCATAAAATAACTTCCACGTATCTTTCGGTTCCATTCTTATATTTTCAAACGGACCCCAATGTACTCGGCGAAGCAATTGAATCGGACCACCTAATGCCGTATCCCCCATCCTCCGGTAAATTGAATCGACACCAGGGTGGCTGCGGTCTGTCGTGCCGAAAAGATTAGAAGCACGAAAATCCCGATCATAATGAAAAATATCATCTAATTTAAGGATGGCAACAGGCTCTTTTGTCTCATCTGCAAGGGCTACTTCATCACCGACAGATAAGGTTTTAATAATCTCCTTGTTGCGGTCACCAATTGGCGCAAAGCTCAGTGGAACAGGCCAAACGACTCCATTTTTTAAACGACCTTCCGTAAGAACGGACTTATAATCCTCCTCCACCATAAAACCTTCATTCGGAGACAACACACCAGTAGCGATCATCTCCAGCGTAATGACAGCCTCCAAATCCACCATGATCATTGGCAGCTTCTTCGCTCTTTCCATCGCCTCTTCGCATTCTTCCCCTGTAAGAACACGATTCACTAATTTCCCACCATGTGGCTGTTGTGGATAGCTTACGAAATTTTCTTCATTTAGTACAAATTCTTTAGTCATTTATTCTCCTCCCCCAGTTTTAAAAATCTATTCCTTACATAATCTATGAAAAAATCTGGATGTTCATTAAACGAAATTTTCAGAAACCATTTCTAACATATATATATGTAAAAATAGGTACTACTATAACTGGGATTGTTATTTAATAGTGTCTTTTATGGTCGAACTTAGCCTATGCCACAGTAACCATTTCTTTATATCTTTATTAACCACTAGTTTTCCAGTATGAAAGTCTTCCGTGATTCTTGGAATATTCAAATGAAAGATACCCGTACACGAAATAGTTCAGATTCGAAGTCATCACTTCTTATAAAGCGGCTCCTTCTGACATTCGAATAAGAAGAAACTTGAATAATGTGTGTACATAATCAATCAGTTTTTAATAGACTTTGACAGGTAATTCAACTTTCTATCATAATTTTTTATCGATGGCTTTTCCGCTTTTCTACCCTTCCTTTTGCAATCTTTACAAAGATGCTGACGATGACCTTTCCACTAAACTTTTCATTTGGACGAAATCTCCCACATGCTTTACAGTAATGACCTCGCTTCTTTTTTCCCATTAATACATCTCCTTGATTTGACATTGCAAAAATCCGATCCCTAGACACCCACTACATTAAATGTTAAACTAATAGCTTAAAATAACAGTTACCTAGAGTAACTATTTTAAGGAGAGAATTCCTATGCTGACCGCTCAAAAGTTCTTTCACCAGCTTATATTGCTATATCGTCCTTTTGAAAATCAACTAAATGCACAGTTAAAAAAGCATCAATTACACCGAGCTCAATGGACGATTTTATATTCCCTATATAACCATGGACCTGCAACACCTGTAGAAATTTCTCATTATCAGGGGGTAGAAAAACCCACTATAACAAGGACGGTTCACCGCCTTGAAGAATTAGAGTATGTAGAGCGTGTTTCTGGTAAGGATAAGCGAGAAAAACGAATTCAGCTGACGCAAAAGGGCAAGAAAATCTATGAAAGTGTACGTGTCTCCATTAATCAATTAGAAAGAGAGATTTTAAAAGGAATCTCTAAAGAAGAACAGCTAGAGACCATTTGTATTATGGAAAAAATAAGAAATAATATTTTAGAGTAAGGTGATGTATACGTGAATCAATCAAAACCGAAATTGTGGACGAAGGATTTTATTATCATATCGTCTGCCAATTTTTTCTTATACTTAGTCTTTTATTTATTACTCGTAACGATGGCTGTCTATGCAGTAGAGCAATTTAATGCTTCTGAGAGCCAAGGCGGACTTATTACCGGTATTTTTATTATCGGAACATTAATCGGACGACTATTTTTAGGACGATTGATTACCACTATCGGTAACAAAAAAATGCTCTATTTTGGACTCATTTTTTTCATTCTAACTACTGCTTTCTATTTTATCGATACTGGAATCACTGTTCTACTTATTACCCGTTTCTTACACGGTATCGCATTAGGTATGGCAAGTACGGCAACAGGAACAATTGTAGCCGGGGTAATACCTGAGAGTCGCAAAGGGGAAGGTATCGGGTTCTTTAGTATGAGCGTGACCCTTGCAACAGCCATTGGTCCATTTGTCGGAATTTATTTAAGTCAGCATACCAGCTATCAAAGCATTTTTGGATTTTGTCTTGCATTAGGAATCATTAGCTTGATCATTTCATTTTTTATTCATGTACCCGTTGTGAAAAAGCCTGAAAAAAGCCCGGAATCAAAAAAACTTAAACTATCTCATTTTATCGAACCAAGGGCACTGCCAGTTGGAATCGTAGTCGTGATTGTATCTATCTGCTATTCTAGTGTTCTATCATTTATTAATTTTTATGCCATTGAGATTAATTTGGTCGATGCAGCAAGTTTCTTTTTTGCAGTCTACGCCGTAGCCATATTGGTGTCACGACCTTTTACAGGACGATTAATGGATGTAAAAGGCGCAAACTGGGTCATGTATCCAGCCTTTCTTCTATTTGGGGCAGGGCTACTACTTTTAAGTATGACAGAAACCAGCACCCTTCTATTATTAGCCGGTGCCTTAATGGGATTCGGTTTCGGTAATATGCAATCAACCACACAGGCAATTTCGGTTAAGGTAACACCACCACATCGTGTGGGATTAGCAACGTCAACATACTTTATCGCCCTTGATGCTGGACTTGGCTTTGGACCATATCTCCTTGGATTCATCATTCCATTAACTGGATATCGAAATCTTTATATAATCATGGGGGTACTGGTACTCGTTACAATGATCCTTTATTACCTGTTATATGGTAGGAAGGAGTATGCTAGTTTGAGAGAAGCTGATGTAGCTTCGTGATGAATATATAGGGTAAACAAGAAATAGCCACCGCCTTTTTTATTGAGGGAGGGCTATTTCTTATAAACAACCTATTCTTTCACATAAAAAACCTCCGTAGCCGTTACCATAAGCTCAACAATTTGCTTGGACATATATTCAGGAGATGTTGAAAAGTCTTCTTCAATCCAACGTATAATTAACCCTGCAACACCGTGGGCACGGTAAATGTATAGCCATTTCGGATTAAGCTGTGTCCCCTCCTCTAATTCATATCGATACTCCGTGATGAACAAATCTTCAATCGCCCTTGCCATTTGATGGCGAAAGTCTACACGAATGTGGTTACTTAATAACAGTTTGAAAAGATTCCCATTTTCCTTGAAGTATCCAAACAAGGTAATATCTTCTATATCCATTTCTTTTAAATTCACTTTATTAATCGCTTTATAAGGATTGCGTATTTGCTCAATCATTTCAGTTAATACATCCTGAATTACTTCATTTAGCAAATTTTCCTTCGATTTAAAATTGGCATAAAATGTTCCTCGATTATAATTTGCTTCTCTTACAATTTCGGATATTGTTATGTCTTCGAAGTATTTTTGATAAAGCAATGTTAAAAAAGCCTGTTTAATGTCTGACTGAGAACGTTGAACTCGCTTATCGAGAAACTGTTTCAATTCCTTACTCACCTCATCCTCAGTATCATTGATTCGACAAAATCCTTCAACTTTAACGTACAAAATGTATTTATTTGTACAAAAACGAACAAAATAACATTTGTTGATTATTGAGTTTGGAAAACGGATAGGTATATAGTGAAGATGAAGAAACATTAATTTAGGGGGTAAACGAAATGACATTTCCAATTTTAGAGGATAAAGTTGCCATTGTTACAGGTGCTGCAATGGGTATGGGGAAAGAAACAGCGAAACTATTTGCTGAAGCAAAAGCAAAAGTTGTAATAGCTGATTTTAATGAAGAAAAAGGGAATGAAACCGTAAATGAAATTAAAGAAGCTGGTGGAGAAGCAGCTTTTGTTAAAGTAGATGTTTCTAAATCCGAACAAGTACAAGCTATGGTGAAATTCGCAGCAGATACGTATGGAAAATTAGACGTAGCTGTCAATAACGCCGCACTGACTCCAGATGACAAACCGGCTGCCGAATTTGATGAAGATTATTGGGATCGTTTAATCTCTGTTGATTTAACAGGTACAGCTCTCTGTCTAAAATATGAATTACAGCAGATGGAAAAACAAGGTAATGGTGGATCCATTATTAATATTTCTTCTGTAAGTGGCTTCCGTCCACAACCAAAAAACATTGCTTATGTTGCTGCCAAACATGGTGTCGTTGGAATGACAAAAGTCGCTGCATTAGAATATGGCTCACAAAATATTCGCGTGAACTCTGTGGCTCCAGGCGCTATTGATACACCTATGTTACGTGGTGCATTAGAACAGTTTAATTTAACAGAAGAAGAATATGCTCCACAACTAAGCTTACTAAACCGTTTCGGTCAACCAAGAGAAATTGCACAAGCAAGTCTTTGGCTAGCATCCGATGCATCTTCCTACGTGACAGGTACAACCATTCATGCAGATGCTGGTTATACTTCTCGTTAAGGGACGGTTCTATAGGGTTTATTATACAAAAGTGCGTAGTAATTTCTCTTTACTCCGCACTTTTTGTATATTATTTATCAATCTTTTACCTTTCAATCAGCAAAAAACAATCATTTATTTAGAAGTTGGCTAGATTGATAATTCGATAACAGCCACTCCACAACATCTAATTTATTTTCTTCACCTATTTCATGTTCCGTTTCATAGGTTTTATATAGGACGTAGGCACCCTCTTCTTTAAAAAACTCGTAATTTTGCTGGCCAACCTTTGGTGGAAAAATAGGATCAAGCTCACCATCTGTTAAGAAAACAGACAAATATGTGACCGGCTTCACTTGATATCTCTCTTTCATAAACGATGGAACATAGCCATTCATGGAAACAATTCCCCGGAGCATGGGATATTCCTTAACTTCCGTTCGATTTTCAGGCATTTTTACTTCATAGTAAAATGTTTTATGGACAAGCTCTCACCCTTCACTCTTACTTTAAATCTTTAAGTTAAACTTATTTTTACTGATAGAACCATTGTAAACTTCCCTATTACAATATCTAGTCTTCACTAGACATAGAATATACCTAACGGGGTTAGAGTAATCAATAATTTCATTTACCTTAAAAGATTAGAACCACTTTAATATTGAAGAAGGTTTTAAACCTTTTAGTATTTCTTGGAGATTTTTTGGTCTATTTTCATTATATATCTTCATAGAATTTAGCTTATCATTTATGATATTATGGTATCCTTATTTTTAGAATTACATAAAATTATTAATAAGGGGAAAGGTAACCTTTCTAAGAGATCCGGAGGTTATTATGAAAAAAAATATTCACGTAGTAGGGGCAATAATTATTGAAAGAGGTAAAATATTATGTGCACAACGAGGGCCTAATAAGACACTACCATATATGTGGGAATTCCCTGGAGGAAAAATAGAAAAGGGAGAAACTGCTGAGCAAGCATTAAAGCGAGAAATAAAGGAAGAAATAAAATGTAAAGTTGATGTTAGGGAAAAATTTGCATACACCATACACGAATATGAGTTTGGGATTGTTCATCTAATCACATATATATGCAAACTAATAACGGGAGAACCCGAGTTAACCGAACATTTACAGACAAAGTGGTTAAAAAAAGAAGAACTTTCATCATTAGATTGGGCACCAGCGGACATTCCTACTATCGAAAAATTAATTAATAAGTATTAAGTGTTAGAAAGAGGTGCGACTATCTTGAAAGAGGGCATCTATGAGGAAATAATTAATATAAAGATGAAAGAAAAGTTGGATTTATTTGATATAAAAGATTTCCAGTTAGAAAAGGAAACTTTAGATGTAGAAGAAGCTCGTAAGTTTTTGTCTTCTTATATCTCTAATGTAACAAGAAAAGCCCTTCAATACCTAAGAGACAAAGAAACTAACGACAAAGAGGCTTTATTAAAACAAATAAAAGCGTGTAATGAATTAATTATTACTTTAAGCCAACAATTAGATGAAGAAGAATTTGAACGGTTACAGATTGATGATAAAGGAGAAGTTCTCCATTCCATTTATTCCAAAATAAATTCAGTTAAAGGGATAAAAAAAGAGAAACCGATTCGGCCTGTTACCCCTATATCAGAAAGCACTCTTTTTACCGGTTCTAAAAGTGAGCCTGATATGCTTAGTGAGTTAAAAAAAGAAATATTATCATCTGATCAGCTTGATTTTCTAGTTTCATTTGTAAAGTGGAGTGGTATTCGCTGTATTATAGAAGAATTAAAAGCATTTACAGAAAACGGGGGAAAACTTAGGGTTATTACGACTTCCTATATGGAAGCAACGGATTATAAGGCAATCATCGAACTAAGTAAATTGAAAAACACAGAGATAAAGATATCATATGATATAGATCGTACCCGCCTTCATGCAAAAGCATATATGTTTAAACGGGAAACAGGTTTTACGACAGCATACATAGGGTCATCCAATCTCTCAAATCCCGCCTTAACCTCTGGACTAGAATGGAATATGAAGGTCACAGAAAAGGATTCCCCGGATATCATTAGAAAATTTGAAGCGACTTTTGAAAGTTATTGGAATGATGGTGAATTTAAAGATTTTAAAGGTGACGAGGAAGCAAGTAAAAGAAAATTAAAACACGCATTAAGCAGGAAAAAACAACTAGTAGAAAACGACATCCACTTCAAATTAGACATACAGCCCTATCACTACCAAAAAGAAATGTTAGACAATTTACAAGCTGAAAGGGAAGTCTTTGGAAGAAATAGAAATTTACTAGTTGCAGCTACCGGTGTAGGAAAAACCGTTATCTCAGCCTTCGACTATAAAAAGTTCATACAAAAAAACACAAATAATACGAAATTACTTTTCGTTGCACATCGAGAGGAAATATTAAAGCAAAGTAGAGATACATTTAGAGCTATTCTAAAAGACTTTAATTTTGGTGATTTATTGGTAGGAGGTAGCACTCCTAATTCACTTGATCACTTATTTGTTAGTATACAATCCTTTAATAGTATGAATTTACATGAGAAGGTAACAGATGATTTTTATGACTTTATTATAGTAGACGAATTCCATCATGCTGCAGCGAATTCATATCAAACTTTATTAAGCTATTTCAAACCTAAAATACTGTTGGGTTTAACAGCAACTCCTGAAAGAATGGATGGACAAGATATTACAAAGTATTTCGACGGGAAGATTGCTTCTGAAATGAGGCTAACGGAAGCTATTGACAGAAAGCTTTTAAGTCCATTTCAGTACTTTGGAGTTAGTGACACAGTTGATTTGTCTTCACTTAAATGGAGCAGAAAAGGCTATGACTTGAAAGAATTAGAAAATGTATATACGAATAATAGAATTCGTAGTAATCAAATAATTAATAGTTTATATAAGTACGTCACAGATATAGATGATGTCAAAGGACTCGGATTCTGTGCTGGAATAGAACATGCTAAATACATGGCGCAAGTTTTTAATGAGAGAAATATCCCTGCCGTAGCGTTACATGGGGATTCAGACAAAGAAGTAAGGAGAAGTTCACAACGTAAATTATCAGCAGGAAAGATAAGTTTTATCTTCGTCGCTGACCTCTATAATGAGGGTGTTGATATACCAGACGTCAACACTATTCTATTCTTACGTCCTACTAATAGTCTAACTGTCTTTCTTCAACAACTAGGGAGAGGATTAAGACTAGCTGAGGGAAAAGAATGTCTTACTGTTTTAGACTTTATTGGACAAGCCCATAAGAAATATAATTTTGAAGAAAAGTTCCGCACACTAGTTGGGAAAACAAAACATTCCATAGAGTATTATGTTGATAATGGATTTTCAGATTTACCAAGAGGAAGTTTTATCTTACTGGAAAAACAGGCAAAGGAATATGTTCTTAGGAATATTAAGGCATCTAAAAATACAAAACAAAATTTAATTAACAAAATGAAAACTTTTGAACAAGACACTGGATTAGAACTTACTTTATTTAATTTTCTAAATCACAACAACTTATCTCTATATGACTTTTATGGAAGAAACGGTAATCGTTCATTCCAACGCATGATGGTTGAAGCTGGTTTAAGTCAAGATTTTTTCTGTGAAAACGAAGATAAAATAGTTAAAAGGTTTCACAAATTATTTCCATTAAATTCAAAAAAAATTCTAGACTTCTTCATTAAATATGTTCAAACAGCTGGAGAATATCATATAAAAAATAAAGAAGAAAAATTAATGGAAAATATGTTATATTATTCTTTTTATAAAAAAGAGCCATCGAAAGAAGGTTTGGCTACAATTAATGACGGTTTAAAGAGAATTTTCGAAAATAAACATATTCAAATGGAAATCCTTCAGATACTAGAATTTAGTTACTATTCAATTAAAACAATAGAAATTGAAAATGAGTTTGATTTCATCACACCTTTAACTGTCCACTCTACTTATACCAAGGAACAAATAATGGCGGCGTTAGGATATTTTAATGAAGAAAAGTGCCCTGCATTTAGGGAAGGGGTTAAACATTTCAAAGATAAGAAATTAGACATATTTTTTACTACGCTAAACAAGTCAGAGAAAGATTTTTCACCATCAACATTATACGAAGATTACGCAATAAATGAGGAATTATTTCATTGGCAAACACAGAGTACATTAACGGAGTCAAGTAGAACAGCACAAAGGTATATTAATCATAAGTCATTAGACCATAAAATAGCCTTATTTGTTAGGGAATATAAACAAGAAAATGGATACACAGCACCATTTACATTTTTAGGAACGTGCGACTATGTAAGCCATTCAGGAGAAAAACCTATTAGTTTTATATGGAGACTAAAAAATCAATTACCACCAGAACTACTGCCTAAGGCCAATAAAAGTATTATCTAGATGAAATGATAATGGTAGAAAACAGGTGTCTCCCCTACAACTTTATAGAATAGCTAGAATAGAGGATGTGGCACCAGTTTTCTTTTTCACTATAATTTATGATTTACATGGCTGCGAACATATTAATTTATAATAATATTTTGTGGTATCTTTAATATTTCTTTAATTAATTGAATAGTTTGGCCTACTTCTTGCCTTATTAATCACATTATAAGTAGCCTCTACTTAATCATGGATTATTAATAGGGATGGATAAACGCTCCATCCCTATATCAAGAGTTTACGAGTCTCTTTTTTATCTAACCTCAGCCATCCCCATCACCCATGCTCTTTCACCATCCTCCTATACCTTATTCGGTCTGCTATCCCCGACCCTAGGATAACCCCAGTTACAATGAAAACAAACCCTAAGAAATGGGCGATTGTTATTTTTTCACCTAAAAATAAAAACGAGCCTATCAATGCGAAAAATGGTGTTAGATTCATAAAGATGGATGATTTTCCCGGACCAATATATTGAATCGCATGATTGTAAAGGAATTGGCCAACTGCTGTTGCAAGTATAGCGGAACCAAGAAATACACTCCAGCCAAGGGCAGTTCCATCCTTCAAGCTAGAAAGGCCATTTGGCTCCATAATCATACTTAGTAAAAATAATAAAAAAGATCCTAACATTAACGTATATCCTGTTACAAGTCTTGCTCCCATGGTTTCTGTAGCCTTTTTTATATAAATGAAGCTGATTGCTTGTGTAAGTACAGCTAGAAAAATATAAATATCTCCGAGGTTAAACGTGAAACTAGCACCATTTCCAACAAGAATAACTAATGAAACCCCGAAAAGACCAAAAAATATACCTACCATTCGCATTATCGAAAGACGTTCCTTTAACAGGATACTTGCCAGAATGGAGGTAAACAGTGGTACTAACCCTAAAATCAAACCCGAACTAGATGCCGTTGTTTGTGTCAATCCGACTGATAGGAAGAAATGATGTCCTAAAACCCCTGTTATCGAAATTAGGGAGATATATAGAAGTTCCTTTTTCTTCGGTAGACGAATCTGTTTTTTCAAGCCTAAAATTAAAACTACAACCGTTGCAGCTAAAAATATGCGGAAGGACGTAATGGTAACTGCAGCAAATTCTCCTACAATCACTTTAATGGCAATTACATTAAATCCCCACATAACCATGACCAACATAAGCTGCCCATAAATCAGAGACTTCCCCAATGAATTCCCTTCTTTCCTGTAATATTCTTATTTTCTAAACCTACTCAAATGGTAACAGATAAAGAAAGAAATTGCCCTAGAATGGTCTTATCGAAACGAACTAATTAGAGATAATTTGCTTTTTGTAGATACCTTTAAAAGGTATGTCGTATTCTGATTTTCATTCCAGATATACTTGAACTTAAAGAAACTTTAAAAGAACATACGATTCACCGCACTTCCCGAATTTTGCCGAATCATTTTATCCCGCGAAAAAGCCTTAGCATAGTAGGAATATCTACTTATCCTAAGGCTAGTTTCTATTCTAAATTGGCATGTCTACCATACATCGTATCTGATGTTAACCCTTTTTCAGACATCAACTTTAAAATGACCGCATCATAAAATAATAGAAGAGATTGTTCAAATAATGACCCCATCGGTTGTATCGATTTTTGACTGTCACCATTATCTTTTGCTTGCGCATTAATTTTGACGCTGAAATCAGCTAAATGACCAATTGGCGATTCGGGGTTAATCGTTATTAAAGCAACTTTTGCCCCAATGCTTTTCGCTTTTTCAGCCATGACAGCAAGTGTTTTCGTGCCACCTGAACCACTACCAACGATAAGTAAATCGTCTTCTTCCAAATTAGGTGTCACGGTCTCTCCAACCACATAGGCTTCCAAACCAATATGCATCATGCGCATCGCAAATGCCTTTGCCATTAAACCAGAGCGACCTGCGCCAGCCACAAATACTTTCTTTGCTTGTAAGATTTCATCCGCTAATTCTTCCAATTCTTCATCATTTATGGTGAGAAGTGACTTTTCAAGCTCCTTTAATATCGTACCTGTATAAGAAGTTTCTACTTCCATATTAAACAGTAACCCCTTGTTCCATCTGTTCTTTCATGCTTTTAGCTACTTCATTTTTATTTTCCTGATTAGCAATTCCACCACCAACGATAATTAAATCCGGTTGTGCATTAATTGCCTCTTGTAGGGTTTCTTGTTTGATTCCACCTGCTATTGCTGTTTTAGCATTTTTAACCACTTCTTTAATCTTACGAAGGTCCGCAAATGAGTCTTTCCCCTCCGCTTGCAAGTCATAACCTGTATGGACACAAATATAATCAGCTCCAAGCTTGTCTAATTCTTCTGCACGAGACTGGATATCTTTTACCCCAATCATATCTACTAAAACTTCTATTCCCTGTTTTTTCGCTTCTTCTATGGCGCCTTTAATAGAAGTATCTTCCGCTTGAGCTAGGATTGTTACAATATCTGCCCCAGCTTCTGCCGCACCAGCAACTTCATAAGCTGCTGCATCCATGATTTTTTCATCTGCCAACACTTCAAGCTCAGGAAATGCTGCCTTCATTTCTTTTACTGCACGAAGACCTTCTCTATTAATAACAGGTGTACCAAGTTCGACTATATCAATATGATCTTTTACCTCTTTTACTAACTCAATTGCTTCCTCTGTATTAACAAGATCTAATGCTAATTGTAATTTCATTCATCTTTCCCCTTCCTGGAATTTGATTATATATTCACTATAAACCTAACTCTTCCATTATGTAAGTACGCACTTTAAACTCATATAGTGATAAATAGTATACTGTGTAAAAAAATAAAGCTGTTTCTGAAGGGGGTTAGTCTTTAAGCAATATATTTAGAATGAGAATAAGCAGTATCATACTATCTTGATTTTTAGAGTTACTGCACATTTTCCTTCAACAGCGAGCTAAAAAGCAACAATATATACGAAAAAAGCCAAAAAAATAAGTATAGTGCACCTTCGCACTATACCTATTTACTAGCACTTTCTTTTATCACAATGTCATGCGTTAACGATTCTTCTAAATAATCTTTATAAGACCTTCCCCAGTCATACATCTGTTCAAGGATAGGCATCAACGTTTTCCCTTGAGGCGTTAAGGAATATTCCACTTTGGGTGGGACGACAGGATAGACTTCCCTATGAACGATCAAATCAGATTCCAGTTCACGGAGTTGTGTAACAAGCATCCTTTGGGTAATCCCTGGTATCATTCTTTTTAGTTGATTAAACCGTATAGTACCTTCCTTCCCCAAATGCCAAAGGATGATCATTTTCCATTTACCGCCAATCACCTCTAATGTAAGTTCTTTTTCACAATTGTACTGCTTCTCACATACATGACCCAATCTATCTGCTCCCCCTCTTATAGTATACTTTTTGATACTATATACTTAATAAACATCTACTAATAACTAGTATACCAAAACAAAGCCAATATCCCAAATAAACAACCGCCCTATGAGCCATCACCCTGCTTATCACTTAACAGCCACTACATCAACCAATACTTCCTTCACTGCCTGAATAATATCTTCTACCTGTGGCACGGCAGCTTTCTCTAAATCCGGACTAAATGGAACAGGAACAGCTTCTCCACCTAGGCGTTTTATGGGCGCAGCCAGGTGATAAAATGCTTCACTTTCAGCAACCATGCTAGCAATTTCTCCACCAAATCCTCCTCGTTTTACTGCTTCATGAACCACGACAAGGTGACGGGTTTTCATCACTGATTGAATGATGGTTTCTTCGTCCAACGGTACAAGTGTTCTTGGATCAATTACTTCGACATGAATACCTTCTTTTTCTAATTCAGCTGCAGCGTCTAATGCTCGATGTACCATTATTGCGGTAGCAACGATCGTTACATCCATACCTTTGTGTTTGATATCTGCTTTACCTAATGGAATACAATAGGGCTTTTCTGGCACTTCGCTCTTTGTTTTATACAATAGCTTATGCTCGTAAAAAATCACCGGATTGTCATCATCTATCGCTGCCTTTAATAATCCTTTTGCATCATAGGCTGTAGAAGGCTGCACCACTTTTAATCCCGGAATATGAGCAACCCATGCTTCTAAACTTTGCGAATGCTGGGCAGCTGCTCCAGTTCCAGATCCACTAGGCGTTCTTAAGAGCAATGGAACCTTCCCTTTTCCACCATACATATACCGTATTTTAGCAGCTTGGTTCACCAGTTGATCCATGGCAATCGTGATAAAGTCAGAGAATTGCAGTTCTATAATGGGACGCATTCCGGTAAGAGCGGAACCCACCGCTACTCCAGCAATTGCCACCTCACTAATTGGAGTATTACGCACACGTTCTGGACCGAACTCTTCTATCATTCCCTTTGTGACACCGAAGCCACCACCATATACGCCAATATCTTCTCCCATTAAAAATACATCATCATTTTTTCGCATTTCTTGACTCATTGTTTCTCTCACTGCTTCAAGATAAGTTAGTTCTCTCAAAAGTGCTCCCCCCTATGCATAAACATCTGTTAGCAGCTCATCTTTGGGTGGCATCGGACTATTCTTCGCAAACTCTACGGCAGCATCAATCTCTTGATTTGCTTCTAGTACGAGTGCTTTTGCCTTTTTCTTTGTTAAAATTCCTTCCTCCACTAACACCTTTTCAAATCGGATGATAGGATCTTTTTTACGCCATTCCCTTTCTTCTTCATGCGTACGATATTTCAAGCCATCACTCTTTGAATGTCCCTTCCATCGATACGTTTTAGCCTCTATCAAAGTAGGCCCTCCTCCTTTACGCGCTCGTTCAGTTGCTTTATAAGTTTCATTCATTACCTCGATTAGGTCATTCCCATCTACTATGACACTTGGAATTCCGTAAGCAAGCGCCCGTTCTGCAATATGTTCAATATTTACCATTTCAGATATTGAACTAGACATCCCATATTGATTATTCTCACAGAAAAACACAACGGGTAAATCCCATATCGACGCCAGATTAACTGCCTCATGAAAACTCCCTTCATTCGTAGCACCATCACCAAAAAAACAGACCGTAACATAGTTAAGTTTCTTCATATGAGCAGTAAGGGCTGCTCCAACGGCTAACGGTATTCCACCACCAACAATTCCATTCGCGCCTAAATTTCCACGATCTAAGTCAGCAATATGCATTGATCCTCCTTTCCCCTTACAGTAGCCTGTTATTTTTCCAAACATCTCAGCCATCATCTTATCCACGTAGGCCCCTTTAGCAATGGAATGACCATGACCTCGGTGGGTACTCGTTATTTTATCCGCATCTTTTAATACAGCACATGCTCCCACAGCGGTAGCTTCCTGCCCAACCGATAAATGGGTAGTACCATGCATAAGGCCTTTAGCAAAAAATTGTTCTAACCTTTCATCAAAAAGCCGAATAAGCCACATTTGCTTGTAAAGATGTATGAGTTTTTCGCTTGATATATCCGGAATGAGTTTCATCCGTTTAACCTCCTATTCGAATAGATTCTCTCTTTCACTCAAATAACCCCAGCCCAACTGTTCAAACATACAGCATAGGACTGGGGATAGATAACCTAAGACAGTTATAAAGTGATTATT
Source organism: Oceanobacillus senegalensis (assembly GCF_900176885.1). Classification (GTDB taxonomy): domain Bacteria; phylum Bacillota; class Bacilli; order Bacillales; family Amphibacillaceae; genus Oceanobacillus; species Oceanobacillus senegalensis. Next base: position 2,465,919 of record NZ_LT839648.1, read on the forward strand.
CTTTTATTCGGCATAAAATTGCAAAAATCGATTATACGTCGATCGAGCTACCTTGGTATCATTCGTACCATGAACAATAGCACGCCCGTCTTTGAAGAAAACCATCCGATAATCCTCAAACTCACAAGATAGTAAAAATGGATTGATAACCGGTTTGGTAGCCGTACCTTTTAAGCCCTCTAAAAAGATAGAAAGTTCAAATGTCCGTGTTGTAGCAGGTCGAATCTGTACCGCGTCCCTCCCGCATAACACATCGGATTTTGTTTGATTCTCAAATTGCAGGTACGGATAGGTTCGCTCCTTTCCACAGGTTGGACAATCTTCATTTTTTAAACGCATCACATTGATTTCTGCTTTTTCATCCTTCCAAATATCCAGTGACTTAAGCAACGGTTTAACAGGTTCTCCTGATAAGATTTTTAAAACTTGGGTTACTTGTGTTGCGGCAACCATTTGAACGATGGGGCTAATCACACCAACAGTTTCACAGGTCATCCCATCGATTGGTAAATGGTTTAATAAACAATGGAGACAGGGTGTTTGTTCTGGAATAACTGGAAACATGGTACCATAACTCGCAACACAGGCCCCCATAATAAAGGGAATACCAAGTTTGACAGCTGCATCATTCACGATTAGTCTCGTTTCAAAATTATCTGTAGCATCAACAATAACATCATGCCCTTTTATCATTTGTTCGATATTTAAACCATGGACATCGCTAACAAGACTATGTATGGTTATTTCACTATTAATCTGTTGCAGCCTATTTTTGGCTGCAACTGCTTTAGGCAGCTTATTTCTAGCATCTTCCTCACTGTAAAGCTGTTGCCTTTGTAAATTACTCCATTCCACATAGTCACGGTCCACAATGGTCAGTTCTCCAACACCAGCCCTTGCTAGCATTTCCGCACTACTGGAACCGAGGGCACCTGCCCCCATGATGAACGCGCTGCCATCCTGTACTCTTTTTTGTGATTCTTTTCCAATAAATAGTTCCTGTCGTGAGTAACGACTGTTCACGATCCTACCATCCCTGTTGTTGGACTGCTCGCAACTGCATAGTCTTTTTCTTCAATACGCCCTGCCTCATATCCTAACCTACCAGCTTCTAACGCAAGTTTAACAGCTCTAGCCATTTTAACAGGATCATTAGCACCAGAAACCGCCGTATTAAGGAGAATACCATCTGCCCCCAGTTCCATCGCATAGGTAACATCCTTAGGAGAACCGATTCCCGCATCCACAATCACAGGAACCTTGGTTTGTTCGATAATAAATTGTAAATTTAATGGATTAATAATCCCTTTTCCTGAACCAATCGGGCTTGCACCTGGCATAATCGCATGGGAACCAAGCTCTTCCAAACGTTTGGCCAGCACGACATCATCTGAAGTATATGGAAGTACAATAAACCCTTCTTCAAGTAACATTTCCGTCGCTTTTAATGTTTCAACCGGATCAGGTAAAAGGGTTCGGTTGTCTCCAATCACCTCTACCTTAATCATGTCACATAAACCGGATGCCTTTGCCAGTTTTGCGATTCGAACAGCTTCCTCCGCTGTTTTTGCCCCTGCTGTATTTGGAAGCAGGGTATAGTTACTTAAGTCTAGTTGTTCTAGAAAATTGGGTTGACCTTCCTCAAAAATATCCATTCTTCTAACCGCAAACGTTAAAATTTCTGTTTCCGATACAGCAACAGCCTCTTTTTGAATATCAAATGAGGGATATTTTCCTGTCCCTAATAAAAGGCGTGACTGAAAGGTTTGATTAGCAATCTTTAACATATTTATCCTCCTCCTACAAAATGAACAATTTCAACGACATCACCATTCGAGAGTTTCTTAGATTCATAATCTTCTTTTATAACAATATCCTGATTTACCTCTACCACAGCAATACGAGATTGTAAGTTATAATGGCCCAAAAGTTTTCCTACTGAATCAACTTCTTTTGGAAGTTCTACTTGTTTTCCGTTTAACTGAAGATTCAACCCTTTCACCTCCTAAACCATCGTGCGCTGCCTGCGATTCAAACGAAATGCCTCCACCCAATCGGGATTAACTTCCTTCCCAACAATGAGATCACGAATCATTTCACCAGTTGCCGGAGCAAGTAATATTCCATTGCGATAATGACCGCAAGCAACGAAAATTCGATCCTCTTCTGGATGCCTCCCAATTAAAGGATCTCCATCAAAAGTTCTTGGCCTTAACCCCGCCGTAACACCGGATATTTTCAACTCCGGCACGGTCGTGAGCAAGGCCTTTGCTTTGTCAATTAAAAAATTTACCCCCTGAAGGCTTACCGTATCACTCCAATCATTCTCCACCATCGTTGCACCAATAATCAGCTCTCCATTATTTCTAGGAACGATGTAACAACTATCATGAAACAGCGTATGTCTTAAAACTGGCTTTTCATAGCGGACAATGATACTTTCCCCTTTCACCGGTGTAAGCTCTTCTGCTATTCCTAGGTTTTTAAATAATCCATTGCTAAAAACCCCAGTAGCAACAACTACATGCCTCGCTTCGACATCCCCCTGCGTTGTTTGAACAATATAGTTGCCATCTTTCTTCTCGATACCATAGACGTAATGGTTTTCAAATAGGGATGCACCAAGGATCTGTGCACTTTTGGCAAAACTCTCACATGCATTTGTAGGGATAACGCTAACATCATCCTTCATGTAAGCTGCACCTAACACATTGGGGGATACAGTCGGTTCCATTTTCTTTACTTCTCTATTATCCAGCCAATCTACTGACGGCAGCTCTAGAAGGGAATGGAGACCATGTTTATCCTCTTCTGAAAAAGTTAGCTTTAAAATCCCCCCCTTTCTATATCCTAAGTCAACACCACTATATTCATATAACTCATCCTTTAACTTGGTATATTCCTTTTGACTAGACCTTGCGAATGGAAAAAAGCTAGGAGAATCGTCATTGCTTTCTGAATGTGCTCCAAGCATTCCGGCAGCAGCACTCGTTGTTTTCTCTCCTATTCTTTCCCCTTCCAATACGGCAACATCAACCTTTTCCTTCGCTAAATAGTAAGCAACCGAGCAGCCAATGATTCCTCCACCGATTACCACTACTTCATATCTTTGCTTCATTATGAATCGCCTCACTGAATTTTTTACTTACCAAATTGGGAGTGTCTGATTGAAAAATACTAGACATTACTGCAATCCCATCTGTTTTCACCTGCTTCATTAACGGAATTTTGTCTAACGTTATACCACCAATTGCATAGACAGGAATCTTCAGTTCCTTTTTCATTTGTAAAATCGGTTCGATTCCATTAGGCGGTATTCCCTTTTTGCTATTGGTTTCAAAACAGTGCCCGTATAACACATAATCCGCCCCATCCCTTTCTGCAGCCTTTGCCTTCTCAAACGAATGAACACTGGAACCTACCCGTATTTGTGTGTAACGTTGTTTTACTATTTTCACCGGTAGACCATGCTCCGGTAAATGGAGATTCGGTATGTCCTTAAGAAGTGCCACATCTAATCGATCATTGATGATGATTTTCTCTTTCTTCACACCACCGGTATGTAAAAAATCCAGTAAAGTCACAATTTCTCGAATAGATTTCGACTTTTCACGAATTTGTACAAAGTCTACCTTATCTTTTATAGCAATAATCGTTTCAGCAAGCCTCTCTATAGAATGTTTATCATCGGTAACAGCGATTAGTTTCATGTAATCCCCCCTAATGGACTTCACGTGTCACGTAGGTTTGCTTTCCTTCACTCTTATCAGCTTTCCACTTTAGCCAGAATAAGTGATTGAATATTGGTAATTTTCCAATTACAACTCAACAAGAAATAATGGGTCACCGTTTAAATAAAAGCCAACTATAACCATTTTTTCGCATAAAAAAACCACTCTCCCATAGGAAAGTGGTTTTGTATTTATATAACATCTCAAAAATACATTGTCGTGCTTACCACTTCCCTACGCAGGTACAATCCTGTTCAGGTTAGAAGGGTTTCAAAGTAAACTACTTTTTTCTCAGCCCTTATCAAGGGTTCCCCTAGTGAAACGATAATCATATTTAATTTTCATAATAAACATAACATAAAAGTTAACACTTTGGAAGGGTAAATTTGGAAGAATATTCTGCTACACTACTTAATATAGGCATCTTACAACCTCAACAAGGAGGACAGCCAGTTTAACACATGCTAAATTCATTTCCTCGCCCAAATCATCCCTCTTACAACCTCTGGGTTAGGTCCACCAGTAATATTTCTTCGTTCTACAAAACAGGTCGGGTCTACAATCTTAGTCCAATCTTCATAAGATAATTTTACATCACCTAGCCATTCATTAACCTGGTTAACCGGAATATCATATAATTGTTTTCCCTCAGCATCTGCATTTTTCGCTATCACACTAGCCTTGGAGTGAGCCTTACGGAAAGAGACACCATAATCACGAGCTAGAACGTCTGCCAGTTCGGTGATAGTAATCATATTCTCTCTTGCTTGCTGATAAGCTCGGTCCTTATTAAATTCCATCGTAAGTATTACCGCCCGCATCAAGCGTAATACACGCGTTGCTTTTTGATAGCCTGCATAAAGATGTGGTTGCATGTCATCTTCGGTATCATTGATATCGCCATAAGGTGTATTATGTACCATATGGATAACAGCAAGCCCCTCCGCTGCAGCACTACTACTAATAGCACGAGAATGTTCCAATGAAACAGGGTTCCTTTTTTGTGGCATGATGCTGCTAATTTGTACATAAGCATCTGATACTTTAATTAACCCAACTTCTTTGGATGCCATTCGTAAAAATTCCTGAATCCATCTTCCCATATTGATCATCAAACTAACCAATACTTGTGCCGCTTCCACTAAATAATCTCCTGTGGCAATGGCATCATAAGAATTTTCAACAAGACCATCAAATCCTAAGAGCTCTGCAACTCGTTCTCGGTTAATGGGAAAACCTGTCGTTGTAATCGCTGCTGCTCCCATTGGAGATTGATTAACAATTCGATAAGCTTCTTTTAACCGATGAATATCTCGTTGTACATTATCAAATATAGCAACAAGATAATGGCCGAAAGTTGTTGGCTGTGCGGGTTGAGTATGCGTATGCGCTGGCATAATAGTGTCTACATGCTGTTCAGCCTGATAAAGAATGGCTTCCCCTAGTTTTTCAGCATTTGCTATCGTCTGTTTCAGATAATCTCGGATAACAATTCGATACATTGACTCACCCATATCATTTCTGCTTTTGGCAATATGCATTTTGCCTGCCAACTCTTCCCCAATAATTTCCCCAATCTTAGACTCTACTAAGAAAAATAGGTCCTCATACTGAGATGAATATTCCAATTCCTCTCGATCCATCGATTCTACTTGTTTCACACCAGCTAAAATTTTCTCCGCTTCTTCTTTGGTTAAAATCCCCTGCTCCTGAAGCATTGTCGTATGGGCTTTATGAATCAGAAACATCGAATCAAAGAGATGTTCTTTTTGGTCATAAAATACAGGTCTCAATAATTCTTCCGCATAAGTTTTCCCAGGGAAGATCTTCCCCTCTACCGATTCAAATTCTTCTTTAGTTGTCACCATAACTTAGCACCTCCATTTTAATATAGACTGTTTTATAAAGGGTTGTTGATTTGTCGCAAAATCTATAGATGCGCAGTAACTTCACCTGAAATCTGGAGCTTAAATACCGCTGCGGAAATACACTACGCTTTCCGTGGGAGCTGCTGAGCCTCCTCCGAGCTAACGCTCTCCGTAGTCTCACCTAGGCTTTTCATCCCACTGGAGTCTTCGTGTATTTCCTTCGCTGGTTGGTGCTAAACATCACACACCTTCTATTTATGTCAAAAATTTATTCACATATTGAATAGTGAATTGGAATGGAGTGCAGTTGCCTCCTTGAAAATACTATCCGCTTTTCTAACGAAGATGTCATGCTCACGAAGCCTTCCTTGTCCTGTGAATAGCACGTCTATAATGTATTTACGTATCGGTATTATTTATACTATATTGATTTTTAAAGTTACTGCGCATTTTCTTTCAATTACGAGATAATATACAACAAAGCTCAATCCAAATATTATTTACAATGCATTATCTGCTTTTACTTTAAAGAACTTACTCGAAATAATCATGACAATTGCTATTAATCCAACCTGAATCATTCCATAGGCAGCTGCTTGCCCCATATTAAACATCCGTAATTGGTTCATGATTTCAATGGATATCGGTCGGTTTCCTAATGTATAGAGTAGTACGGATGTTGGGAACTCACCGACCGCTTGCACGAAAGCTAGTAATGTACCACTTAACACACCAGGTAAAATGATAGGAATAACAACTCTTCTAAATGTATAGAACCATTTGGCACCCAAGTTCTGTGCGGCTTCCTCAATCGAATCATCCATTTGCTCTAATACTGCAGTTGTCGAACGAACAACTAATGGAATAAACCTAATAAAGTATGCCAGTGGCAGAATCCAAAAGGTACCTACTAATACTTGACCAAATGAAAATACAGATGGTTCATTAAATGCCAACACCATATTCATCCCGACTACCGTTGCAGGTAATACCCACGGGATCATCACAAGAATATCCAATAGGTTTTTCCCGACAAACTTACGCTTAACCAATGCATAGGAGGTAATAATTCCAAATACAAATACACCAATACAAGCAATGAAGGACATAATTAAACTATTTCTAACAGGATCCCAGATGTTTGGATCTTCAAACAGTAAACGATAGTTTTCTAGATTGAACACCTGCGGATACGTTTGCCATGTCCATCCACCTTCTGGAACAAGGGATAAAATAAGTAAGGTTGCGTGTGGCAATAACAGTACAATCATAGCTAAGATTCCAATTGTCACCATCACCCATTTTAATAATGGGTTACTAACTTCACTACGATGGGCACCTATTCCCTTACTTGCCATACGATAATCTTTTCGATTTTGATACCAACGCATAAATAGTAAGAAGGAAATAGAAACCATCGTTAGGACGACAGATTGGGTTGCTGCCATTTCTAAGTCACCATTAATTTTAGAAAAATAGATTTGCAAACTTAAAACACGAAATCCCCCGGCTAATAAAAATGGTGCACTAAATGATGCCATCGATACCATGAAAACAAGTAAAGATGCAGCAACGATACCGGGAGTTAACAATGGAAAAGTAACCTTCCTAAACACCCTAAATCGGTTTGCACCGAGATTATATGCAGACTCCTCCAAGGAAGGATCGATATTATTTAATGCCGAAGATGTCGTCATATAAAAATAAGGGTACATCGTATAGGCATGAACAATGAGAATGCCAGAAATTCCGCCAATGCTAAAGGGTACCTCAGATAAGTTAAATAAGTCCTTCATGATATTCGGAACTAAACCAGCTTCTCCATATAAATACATAAAAGCCATGACACCTACTAGGGATGGCAAAACAATAGGCATAATCGCAATCTGTGAGAAAAATATCCTCCCAGGAAAATCATACCGGTTAAAAATGTAGGCTAGTGGAATACCGATTAACGCACTAAAAAATACGGATAATAGAGATATCCAAACCGAATTCCATAATGCTTCTAAATTGGCTTCTGCTTTTTCTCCAAAAAAGTCTTGATAATTCTGTAAGCTAAAGGTTCCCTCTTTTTTAAAACTTTCAATCATGGTTTCAATAGACGGATATAAGACATATCCGACTAGAACAAGAATAATAGGGATTAATAGTAGAATGGTTTTTCTTTTTTCAGCATTTAACATGTGATCACGTCCTTGCCTTTGGAATCACGCGTATTTGATCAGCTGGAAGCCGTACAGTAACCTTCTTACCTTCACTTAAATATGTACTTGGACCTTCATTTAAATCCGTTGTTCTTATCATCAAACCATCTTGAAGTGTTACATAAGTATGAACAGATGCACCTGTAAATTGAACAAGAGAAACCTCTCCCTGGAGTATATTTTCCATTTCCTCCTTTTCCTCAACGATTTGAACTGCTTCTGGTCGTATAGACATAACGAGTTCATCTGAATCATCATAAGAAGCAATATTCAATTTGTTATCGTTTACAAAAATAGAAGTATCTAAATCTTCATTCCGGTAAATCTTCTGGGTCTCTGTCTGATTTTCAAATGTGATAGGAAGTAGATTTGTCTCCCCGATAAATTCAGCTACAAAATCATTGACGGGCTCATTATAGATTTCAGTCGGTGTGCCGACTTGTTGGCATACCCCCATATTAAAAACCGCTATTCGATCACTCATTGTCAAGGCTTCTACCTGGTCATGGGTAACATAGATGGTGGTAATGCCATAATCCCTTTGCAAGCGCAAAATTTCATTACGCATTTCATCTCGTAGTCTAGCATCCAAGTTACTAAGTGGTTCATCTAATAAGAGAATATCCGGCTCAATAACTAATGCACGTGCTAATGCAACACGCTGTTGCTGTCCACCACTTAATTGACTCACTTGTCTGTCGATATATTGCTCCAAACGTACTTTTTTCAGAACATCTTCTACTCTTTTTTTCGTTTCACTTTTATTCATCTTTCTTACCTTTAAACCAAAAGCCACATTTTCAAAGACAGTCATATGTGGGAATAATGCATAATTTTGGAAAACCATGCCCGTATTTCTTTTCTCCGGTGGTACCGTAGTCATATCTTTATCATTAAACAAAACCTTCCCCTTCGTAGGATAGTAGAATCCAGCAATCATGCGAAGAGTTGTTGTTTTACCACATCCACTCGGACCGAGAAAAGTAAAAAATTNATTTTCTAGCGAAGATGTCATGCTCACGAAGCCTTCCTTGTCCTGTGAATAGCACGTCTATAATGTATTTACGTATCGGTATTATTTATACTATATTGATTTTTAAAGTTACTGCGCATTTTCTTTCAATTACGAGATAATATACAACAAAGCTCAATCCAAATATTATTTACAATGCATTATCTGCTTTTACTTTAAAGAACTTACTCGAAATAATCATGACAATTGCTATTAATCCAACCTGAATCATTCCATAGGCAGCTGCTTGCCCCATATTAAACATCCGTAATTGGTTCATGATTTCAATGGATATCGGTCGGTTTCCTAATGTATAGAGTAGTACGGATGTTGGGAACTCACCGACCGCTTGCACGAAAGCTAGTAATGTACCACTTAACACACCAGGTAAAATGATAGGAATAACAACTCTTCTAAATGTATAGAACCATTTGGCACCCAAGTTCTGTGCGGCTTCCTCAATCGAATCATCCATTTGCTCTAATACTGCAGTTGTCGAACGAACAACTAATGGAATAAACCTAATAAAGTATGCCAGTGGCAGAATCCAAAAGGTACCTACTAATACTTGACCAAATGAAAATACAGATGGTTCATTAAATGCCAACACCATATTCATCCCGACTACCGTTGCAGGTAATACCCACGGGATCATCACAAGAATATCCAATAGGTTTTTCCCGACAAACTTACGCTTAACCAATGCATAGGAGGTAATAATTCCAAATACAAATACACCAATACAAGCAATGAAGGACATAATTAAACTATTTCTAACAGGATCCCAGATGTTTGGATCTTCAAACAGTAAACGATAGTTTTCTAGATTGAACACCTGCGGATACGTTTGCCATGTCCATCCACCTTCTGGAACAAGGGATAAAATAAGTAAGGTTGCGTGTGGCAATAACAGTACAATCATAGCTAAGATTCCAATTGTCACCATCACCCATTTTAATAATGGGTTACTAACTTCACTACGATGGGCACCTATTCCCTTACTTGCCATACGATAATCTTTTCGATTTTGATACCAACGCATAAATAGTAAGAAGGAAATAGAAACCATCGTTAGGACGACAGATTGGGTTGCTGCCATTTCTAAGTCACCATTAATTTTAGAAAAATAGATTTGCAAACTTAAAACACGAAATCCCCCGGCTAATAAAAATGGTGCACTAAATGATGCCATCGATACCATGAAAACAAGTAAAGATGCAGCAACGATACCGGGAGTTAACAATGGAAAAGTAACCTTCCTAAACACCCTAAATCGGTTTGCACCGAGATTATATGCAGACTCCTCCAAGGAAGGATCGATATTATTTAATGCCGAAGATGTCGTCATATAAAAATAAGGGTACATCGTATAGGCATGAACAATGAGAATGCCAGAAATTCCGCCAATGCTAAAGGGTACCTCAGATAAGTTAAATAAGTCCTTCATGATATTCGGAACTAAACCAGCTTCTCCATATAAATACATAAAAGCCATGACACCTACTAGGGATGGCAAAACAATAGGCATAATCGCAATCTGTGAGAAAAATATCCTCCCAGGAAAATCATACCGGTTAAAAATGTAGGCTAGTGGAATACCGATTAACGCACTAAAAAATACGGATAATAGAGATATCCAAACCGAATTCCATAATGCTTCTAAATTGGCTTCTGCTTTTTCTCCAAAAAAGTCTTGATAATTCTGTAAGCTAAAGGTTCCCTCTTTTTTAAAACTTTCAATCATGGTTTCAATAGACGGATATAAGACATATCCGACTAGAACAAGAATAATAGGGATTAATAGTAGAATGGTTTTTCTTTTTTCAGCATTTAACATGTGATCACGTCCTTGCCTTTGGAATCACGCGTATTTGATCAGCTGGAAGCCGTACAGTAACCTTCTTACCTTCACTTAAATATGTACTTGGACCTTCATTTAAATCCGTTGTTCTTATCATCAAACCATCTTGAAGTGTTACATAAGTATGAACAGATGCACCTGTAAATTGAACAAGAGAAACCTCTCCCTGGAGTATATTTTCCATTTCCTCCTTTTCCTCAACGATTTGAACTGCTTCTGGTCGTATAGACATAACGAGTTCATCTGAATCATCATAAGAAGCAATATTCAATTTGTTATCGTTTACAAAAATAGAAGTATCTAAATCTTCATTCCGGTAAATCTTCTGGGTCTCTGTCTGATTTTCAAATGTGATAGGAAGTAGATTTGTCTCCCCGATAAATTCAGCTACAAAATCATTGACGGGCTCATTATAGATTTCAGTCGGTGTGCCGACTTGTTGGCATACCCCCATATTAAAAACCGCTATTCGATCACTCATTGTCAAGGCTTCTACCTGGTCATGGGTAACATAGATGGTGGTAATGCCATAATCCCTTTGCAAGCGCAAAATTTCATTACGCATTTCATCTCGTAGTCTAGCATCCAAGTTACTAAGTGGTTCATCTAATAAGAGAATATCCGGCTCAATAACTAATGCACGTGCTAATGCAACACGCTGTTGCTGTCCACCACTTAATTGACTCACTTGTCTGTCGATATATTGCTCCAAACGTACTTTTTTCAGAACATCTTCTACTCTTTTTTTCGTTTCACTTTTATTCATCTTTCTTACCTTTAAACCAAAAGCCACATTTTCAAAGACAGTCATATGTGGGAATAATGCATAATTTTGGAAAACCATGCCCGTATTTCTTTTCTCCGGTGGTACCGTAGTCATATCTTTATCATTAAACAAAACCTTCCCCTTCGTAGGATAGTAGAATCCAGCAATCATGCGAAGAGTTGTTGTTTTACCACATCCACTCGGACCGAGAAAAGTAAAAAATTCACCTTCATTAATTAATAGATTTAATTCTTTGACTGCTGTTACATGACCAAATTGTTTTGTTATCGTTGATAAATTAACGGTTGACATAACAACAACTCCTTTAACAGAATCTTCATAAAGGTTGGATGAAAAGGACACTCCAAACACCCTGGTCCTTTTCACCTCTTTTCAATACCTATAATACTCTATTGGTCACTTAAATCTTTTTCAGTATTTTTAATATTGTTATCCCAGTATTCCATCCACTCGGATTGTTTTTCATCAAACACTTCCCAATCGATTTCCATTGGGTTAATTTCTGTTTCCGTAATCCATGCTGGTAAATCTTCTACATCTTCACGTGTAGGTATGCGATAATACTTTTCTGCCAATAATTTTGCAGCTTCTTTGGTATTAACAAATTCATAGAAAGCTTCCGCTGCTTTAGGATGTGGTGCATCATTTAAGATTGCAATCCCTTCTGTTAAAACAGGTGTGCCACTCTCAGGTATCACATAATCAAATGGATAGCCCTTCTCTTCTGCTAGCATTACAGTGTCCGGCATATTCCATACAGACAGGCTACCGACACCTTTTGCTACCTGGTTATACATAATTTCTGGATTAGCAGAGTATTCTTTTGTATTTTCGTCTAATTTTTTCAACCAGTCATAACCTGCTTGTGGATCTTCAGTATCTTTATATGTTCTATAAATCATAGCGGAATAAATCGTACGCATCGTACCTGATGCCAATGGGTAACGGATAATCAGTTCGTCTTCCCATTTTGGCTCGATAAGCTCATCCCAGTCTTTTGGTGCTTCCTCTTCAGAAATTTCCTGCGTATTATATAAAATGACTTCTGGTGTAATGGATGTTCCAGACCACATCCAATCTTCATGATGGTACATTTCATCTAAAGCATCTGCATATGATGGTTTATATTCCGCAAGTAAACCATCCGCTGCTGCTTGATCAAAGTTTAATTGTGGTGCCCCCCACCAAACGTCTGCTTGCACATTATTCGCTTCGGAGCGAACACGATCCAGGATTTCTTGAGAACCCATATCTAGAAATTGCATATCAATTCCATATTCTTCTTCAAATAATTTTTCAAATTCTCCTAAAATATCACTTCCATGTGGGGAATAAACAACCACTGTATCTTCTAAGTCACTAGATTCTCCCTCTGAACTAGCTGCTTCTTCATTTGTTTCTCCTTCAGTAGCTTCACCACTAGTTTCTTCATCGGAGCCTCCAGCCATACAGCCAGCAAGGAAAAGAACAAGCCCAAGCATCATTAGAAATAGCCAATTTTTCATAAATCGTTGCACTAAAATTACCCCTTTCTTTTAAATGTTGAATACGCCATCATACTCTTTTATAAAAAGAGCGACAGCACCAATTACCCCTGCCTCTACACCAAAATTTGTTGGAACCACATCACATTTTCTTGGCGTGAATCGTTGTATGATGTTTTGCATCTTTTCGCTAATAACATGGTACGATTCACTTACACCACCCCCTAAAATAATTAATTCTGGATCTAATATAGAAATGTAATTGGCAATCCCTAGCGATAAATTTTCAATAGCAAAATCAATTACTTCTGTTGCATCCTTATCTTTCTTCAGATAAAGATTAAATGCCTCTTTTGCTGTTACCTTTTTCCCTAACTGCTTGGAGAGTTGACTACCAATCGAAGAACCACCTGCAACACTTTCTAAAAAACCATACCCATCAAATATGGGGTTATAATGTTTCGCATATTCCCTGTCCGTTACCATATACCCCATCTCACCAGCACTATATGAACTACCACGATAAAGGTCGCCGTTAATCATAATGCCACTACCTATTCCAGTTCCAATCGCAATGTATACGAGGTTTTCCTTTTTCCTACCAATCCCCTTCCAGTGTTCACCAAGTACGCTGATATTGACGTCATTATCAACAAAAATGGGAAATGGAAATCTTTCTTTTAGCTTTTCAAGGATAGGATAGTTCACCCATTTTAAAGCAGGGGCTTCTACCACGATTCCATGATCCACATTGACAATACCTGGTACACCAACACCCATCCCTAAAAGCTTGGACTCACTTAAATTCAATCGGCCTCTTAAGGATTCTACTTCCCTTTGTATCTGCTCAAATAAGTGCTCATCTTCATATTGCTGTGTAGGTATCGCAGTAAAGTCACACACTTTTCCACTTAAATCTGTGATTCCAATCGCTACTTTCGTCCCACCAATATCCACTCCTACTATATAGCCCTTTTGTCGGTTAAATTTCAGATTGACAGGACGCCTTCCTCCGTTTACAGGAACGTCACCAATACCTGTTTCATAGACCCATTCCTCTTCTATTAATTGGTCCACAATAGAAGACACAGTAGGCTTAGAGAGTGATAGCTTTTTAGAAATAGATGCACGTGAAACCGTCTCTTCTTCAATAATGCATTGTAAAATTAACCTTTTATTCATTTGCTGTATGTAAGTAGAATTTCCCTTCAGCATGTCAAAAGCCCCTTAATCATTTCTTTTAAAAATATAGTTAGTAAAGTTTACTTACTAAGCATAATTTTAATATTATTCTAAATGAAATCACTCACCATGTAAAGTGGAAATTTTAAGAAAATTATTTATACTTATATAACAAAAATTCGCCCGTCGTAATAGTGACCATTTACCTATGTCTAAATTATTAAATAGAACTTTCTTAATATTTACATTTTTAAATCCTATGTTAATTTTATTAAAGAAATACCACTTGTTTGTTTAGTTAGTAAGGCTTACTAACTAAACAAAGGAAAGGAGGATTTTTTTTAAAAGAAATCAAAAAATTTATTGGAGGTAAATATTTATGAAGAAAGCTTTTTATTTGTTTCTTTCCATTGTCTTAATTGTCACAGTCCTACCCATGACAGGATTGGCAGAAGAAAAAGAAAAGCATGATGTAGAACTTTGGAATGTCGTGAAGCCACTTGATACGACGGTAACATTCCTAAATACGGGAGCACATCCAGATGATGAGCGAAGTGATTTACTGGCCTATCTTTCCCGAGGATTAGGAGTAAAAACTGCAAGTATGATTGCGAATCGTGGGGAAGGTGGACAAAATGAAATTGGAACTGAATTAGGAAATGCTTTAGGTATCATCCGCTCCAATGAGATGGTTGAAGCCGCAAAAATTACTGGTGTGAAAGCTTATCATTTAAGTGAAACAACCAATGATGCGATTTATGACTTTGGTTTTTCCAAATCCCCAGAGGAAACACTGGAAAAATGGGGAGAAGAGGTTGCATACGAGCGTTTAATTAAATTTATCCGAACATACCAACCAGATATTGTGATGCCATCTTTTCGTAATGTGGACAGTCAACATGGACATCACCGCACAATGACCATTTTAAGTCAACGTGCATTTGAAGATGCCCAAGATCCAACTGTTTTTCCTGAGCAATTGGAAAATGGTCTAGATGTATGGCAAATCAAAAAATTGTATTTACCTGCTGAGTCTGAAGAAACAGCTACGACATCCATTGAGATTGGCGATTATGACCCAATTTACGGCATGTCCTATCCACAGCTTGGGGAAGAATCCCGATACATGCACAAAAGTCAAGGAATGGGAAATGATATTCCTGTTGAACCTAGACAATTCCATCTAGAACTAATCAACTCTACTACCCCTGAGAATCAAACAGAATTATTTGAAGGAATCCCGTATGACTTCTATGAGTGGGCAGAAGTTGTATCAAACAAGGGACTTCAAACCAAATTAGAAAAACTCCAACAAGACTTAGATGCTATCATCGAGCTTTACCCTAACCGACAAGCAATATTACCAAAGTCACAAAGTGCTTTAAGACAAGTACAAAATATTTCCAGGCATATAAAAAAAGCAAATATAGATACAGCTACGAAAAATGACTTACTTCATAAACTAGAAATTAAAGAAGAGCAGTTACAGCAAGTAAGCTTTGTTTCATCAAGCCTTGAAGTAGAGACTTCCTTGGATACGTATGTATTAACACAAGGAGAAGAAACGCAGGTTGAGGTTCACCTTACAAACCATGGCGATAAGGTATTACATCATATTGATGCATCATTGGTAACTCCCGAAAACTGGGAAGTAAACAGTAATAATGCGTTTAAACACTTGAAACCGGGCGAATCAACATCTGTAACTTATACAGTTACTGTACCAGACGATGCTGAATACTTTAAAGCCTATGCAGAACCGATAATCCAAGTGAAAATCAGCTTTAAAGAAAGAGGCGTAAAATCAACACAAATAGTTGAACTGGACAACTCCATTGCGGTGCTACCCGAATTGAGTGTTACACCTGACCCAGTAAACCTAACCGTAAATACAGCAGATGTTCAGGATGAAATACCCGTTACCGTAAAGGTTAAAAATTACTTCAATGGTAAAAAACAAGCATCTATTTCCTTAAACCTTCCAGAAGGATGGAATAGTGAGCCTGAACAAAGAGATGTCGTATTTTCCGAACGATTCAAGGAACAAGAAGTTTCCTTTATATTAACACCTCCTTCTAACATAGAAGAAGGCGAGTTTGAGATTGCGGCAATTGCTGAATCTGATGGAAAACAATTTGATACAACCGTACAAGAAATATCCTATGACCATATTAATGACTCGTATTTCCAATATCCATCTAGTATTGATGGCGTAGCATTTGAATTGTTGAAGCCAGATAATTTAAAAGTTGGTTATATTGAGAGTGGCTTTGATAAAGTTGCGGATTACTTAACAAACGCTGGATTCGATATAACGAAATTAGATGAGGAAGACCTTACTTCTGATGATTTATCACAATACGACACGATTATAACAGGAATTCGTGCAAATCTATCACGTGAAGATCTCGTTCAAAACAATGAACGTTTACTAGAATATGTAGAAAATGGTGGTCATTTGGTTGTTCAATATCACAAACCATGGGATAACTGGGATGCTGAAAATTCCGCACCATACATGTTAGAAATTGGGCAACCTTCTATTGAATGGCGTGTGACAGATGAAGATGCGGAAGTTACTGTTACCCAACCAGATCATAGACTGTTCCATTATCCGAACCAAATCACAGACAGTGACTGGGATAACTGGGTACAAGAGAGAGGCCTATACTTCCCAATGAACTGGGATGAAAACTACGAAACATTCGTTACAATGAAAGACCCTGGAGAAGAACCGTTTGATGGCGGAATTCTACTAACAGAATACGGAGAAGGAACATATATCTATACAAACCTCGTATTTTATCGCCAAATCGATAACCAAGTGCCAGGCGGATATCGTATTTTCACCAACCTGATCAGTTATGGTTCAGGAGAATAATGTATGAAGATGCGCAAGTAAGAACCTTCTTACTTGCGCTGTTTGTTTTGCAGGATTTCCAAGATCGTGAAGTGAATTCTTCACTCTACTTATCAATCACTTCAATCTTACCATCCTTACCAACTAGGACCTTCCATGTCATATCGGTAAATAGTCCTGTCTCCACGACACCTACTAAATCAATTAATTCATTGTGTAGTTTTTGTGGTTCAAGAATTTGTTCAAAATTACAATCTAATATATAATTCCCATTATCCGTAACGAATACTTCCCCATCTATTTTTCTCATTACAGGTTTACAACCGAATTGAGAAATTTTATGTGCTGTTACTTCCCAACCAAATGGCACAACTTCTACTGGTAGAAGGAATTTCCCAAGGTGATCTACTAGTTTAGAACTATCCACAATAACTAGAAATTCCTTTGCAGCATCAGCAACTACTTTTTCGCGAAGTAAGGCACCTCCTCCGCCTTTAATTAATTGCAAATTGGGATCCACTTCATCTGCTCCATCAATAGCCAAATCTAATTCCTGTACTTCGGAAAAGTCTGTTAGAGGAACACCGAATTCTTTTGCCCATGCCGCAGTTCTATTCGATGTTGGTACCCCCACAACAGTTAGTCCCTGCTTCACACGTTCACCTAATGCTTTTACAGCATAGTACATGGTTGTTCCAGAACCTAATCCCACTTTCATACCATCTTTTATATAATTAACTGCTTCTTTTCCAACTAGTTGTTTTAATTGATCTGCTTGACTCATAATAATTTCCTCCTGTTATTTATATTTAACACTTCTATTCTATATTCGATTTCTGCTTTAAATTTTTCCTTGTCCCATACCAGGGCATTATTACATTCGTTACCTTCTACCTACTTCTTTTATCTTTATTCATCCCTTTAAATTGCTTTGTCGTGTTATAGCATGGGAAACGACAATAATTAAGCCACCTGAAGTACTGTCTATTTGTACTATTTCTTCTCCAGGTGTGAGCAAGTGTATCATGATTCACTTCTCTCTATGATTATTTCAGTAAATTAATTATATAATTAAAAACGAAACATAGAAAGTCAAAAAATAAAGGTTACCTTAAAGTTTTACTGTACAAATCATTAAGATCTTTTTAGATTTATCCATGTGTGATCCACCATTGATGTCAATATCATCACCAGTAATATAAGATGCCTCTTCGGATAGAAAGCAATTGAATGAACCGCCTTTCTTTGGTATTTATACGTTTTTGGTGAATGCACTTCCCGGTTATTCTTGAAATTTAATTAGGTGATAGATGTAAATTCCTAAGTAATTCTACTTAAATCCTTCCTATTTTTTCTAGTTTCTTAATAAATGCCCCTACAGTATTCATTCACCTTTCATAACATGTAAGTAAATGATAAATGAAAGGGGCAAATTTTAATGTTTGATGATTCTGCCAGTAAACTTTCACAATCTCCTTTGATTGATGAATTTTTGCGGAGAGAATTACGTAAAGCCTCCAAAAGCCAAGGAGCAAAATCCAACGCCTTTCCTGTACTAGTGAAATTTAAAAAAGATGATACTTGTTTTGAAAATGGAACGGAAACATTAAATAAAATTAATAATAACCACAGTCACTGCGAGATAAAAAGATCACTTCCTCGTCTTTTTTTACAAAGTGGAAAGTTAACTGCTGAAGCCCTTGACGATCTATGTACCAACTGTGAAGATATAGAAAAAGTCTACCTGGACCGCGAATATAATGCATTGCTTGACACAGCAAGTAATACCACAAGAGCAACTGAACTTCAAAAAGAAAAGAATGCGACTGGTGAAGATGTTACGATTGCGATAATTGATACGGGGGTATATCCAAGTGCTGACCTAATGCAGCCGACCAAAAGAGTGATTGGATTTAAGGATTTCGTCAATGATAGAATAAGTCCTTATGATGATAATGGTCATGGTACTCACTGTGCTGGAGATGCAGCTGGGAACGGATATTTATCTAACGGAAAATATGCGGGACCCGCTCCAAAAGCCAATATTGTAGGTGTTAAAGTTCTCAATTGGATGGGAGCAGGGGCTTTATCTAATATCCTTGCAGGAATAGATTGGTGTGTCGAAAATAAAGAGAAATATAATATTCGAATTCTATCCTTATCATTGGGCGGAACTGCCATATCAGCTACAGATGATCCCATGGTTGAGGCTGTTAATGAAGCATGGAAAGAAGGCATGGTCGTATGTGTCGCTGCAGGTAATGAAGGGCCGGTAAAAGGAACCATTGCTTCCCCAGGCATTAGTGAGAAAGTAATCACGGTTGGGGCTTTGGATGATAAACAAACTTCTAATCGTTCGGATGATGGGGTTGCAGACTTTTCCAGTCGGGGTCCAACACCAGACAGACGTACGAAACCAGATATTCTTGCCCCGGGTGTGGACATTGTATCACTTAGGTCCCCTTATTCCTATTTGGATTTAACCTCTAGAAGTAAGCGAATAAATCAACACTACACCACCATGTCCGGAACCTCCATGGCTACACCAATTTGTGCAGGTGTGTGTGCTCAATTACTAGAATTAAATAAGAACTTAACACCCGATGAGGTCAAAAGACAACTACTTGAAAACGCGGAAAATCTTGGTCTCGACCCACACATCCAAGGAAAAGGGTCTCTTGATGCTATCAAAAGTGCTAAACAGGACAATACCGAATTCGAAACTGGGCATTCTATTTTAGGAGAAACGTTCCTATCACCTAATCTAATGAACCAATACGTGAAAAGTATAAATTCCGAAGCCATTGAAATAGCAAACTACTATTTAACCTTTGGAGAATATTATGGTATCAGAGGAGACATTGCTTTTTCCCAAGCTATGCATGAAACAGACTTTTTAAGATTTACTGGTGTGGTGCAACCGGAACAAAATAATTTCTGTGGCTTAGGTGCAACTGGGCCTGAAAATCCAGGTACAAGTTTTAAGACACCAGCTCAAGGTGTCCTCGCACATATACAACATCTATATGCCTATGCAACCAAGGAGCCCCTACCAGATAAATACGAACTGATTGATCCCCACTTCGACCTAGTTACAAGAGGATCTGCTCCCACTTGGGTTGACTTAAATGGAATGTGGGCAGTTTCTGATGACCAATACGGGGAATCCATATTAGATTTATATGAAAAAATGATTCAGTTCTCATTGAAAAACTTAAAAAAGGTTCTACAAGATATAGCATAAAAAAGATTATTCATATAGGCGGTTTCATATAGGCGTTTTTTTCACTTCTTAACGGAAAATCACCCTTTTGTACGTGACCGACATGTCTAAAATAGATACTAGGATCGGTTCCAAATGCTACAACAAAGCATTAGGAACCGTCCCGAAACTATCAACTATTTAGAATTTATTAATCCATTTTCTTTGTTTGCTTTTTCTTGCATTAACTTTAGAAGATCTAGGAAATGATCGTCACGAGTGTGGATTGCATTTTCACCATAGTCATCATATTTATAAAAACCTTCATTCGTTCGAATACCAAGCTCATCCTTTTCCACCATTTCTTTTAAGAAGGACGGAACTTCTCTTGTATTCGATAAATCTTGCATAATGTTTCCTACCATCGCTTTTGTCGTTTGTAAACCGGCTAAATCTTGACTTTCCATTGGACCACAAAATGCCCACTTAAAGCCCATGCTACCCTTCATAGCGATATCAATATCTTCTGCCGTAGCTACCCCCTGCTCCATAAGGTGGAATGCTTCGCGAAGCATAGCTACTTGGACACGATTGACGATAAAACCTGTTATCTCCTTTTTTAGAACAACTGGGGATTTTCCGATTTCTTTCATAACATCATACGTTGATTGGACGATATCTTCACTTGTTTTGTCGAATTTAACAATCTCCACAATTGGTACAAGTTGTGGTGGATTAAAGAAGTGAGTAATTATAAACCTTTCTGGGTGCTTCGCTTGTTTTGTTAATTCTTCCAGTGGAAATGTGGAAGTATTCGATGATATAATCGTTTTTTCAGATACAACGCTTTCAATAATTTCATAGGTTTCTAATTTTGTCTCAAGCACTTCGGGAATAGATTCTAGAATAAAATCTGTACCTTCTATCGCTTCATGCAAATCTGTTGTATAAGTGATTCGATTTAATGTTTGCTCTAGCTCACTTTCTGTCAGCATTTCTTTTTCAACCATAATCTTCAAGCTGTTTGTAATAAGCTCTCTTGCTTTTTCAAGAGAAGATTCACGTCTAGCTCTTATGCGTACATTCTTTCCTGCTTGTGCAAATAATTGAGCAGCACCATGTCCCATAACACCTGCTCCAAGTACTGTAATATTCTTCATTTTCGTCCCCCATTTCGTAATTTTTATTAATCGTGTCGTTTGTTGCCTTTTTGACGTAGTAGAAGAGTGATGTGCAGTACAATTTAATGATTAAATTAAGAGTGCTCTATAATCGCTACGGAAATACACTACGCTTTCCGCGTGCACTGATGAGCCTCCTCCGAGCTAACGCTCTCCGGAGTCTCACCTAGGCTTTTCATCCCGCAGGAGTCTTCGTGTATTTCCTCCGCTGTTTCGATACACAAACGCTTTACTGGTATTTCAATTCTATAAAAAATTAATACCAGAAAACGACTGTCCAGCGAGCGGAAATCAACATACCACTGAACCAATGTTCTCTCGTAAGTTACTTCGATCATATCTATCTTACACAATAAGGCAACAACCCTTTGCAAAAAAGAAACAAAGTAGATTAAGCACTTACTTTTTTAATAGGCTTCTTGTTATTTCTAAGCCCTTCATTTATATGAATAATAACTGCAGCGCCAATAATAGCAGCTATCGCAACTCCAGCTAGTAGGACAGATGCATCCATTAATAGGACGAGAATAATTCCAACAATAGATGCTACTGATGAAAGTATGGTATAAGTGGCAAATGTTTCTTTCATGGATAAACCAAAAAACTCTTTTACCATCCAGAAGCCTGGATCATTCACATGTGATGCAAAGGCTGTTCCGGCTCCAGTTGCTAGAGCGACTAGAGCTAAGTTTGCATCAGGATAAGAACTTAGCATGGGAAGAACTAATCCTGCAGTTGATAAAGCAGCAACAGTTCCTGAACCTAAACTAATACGTAATATTACGGCAATAATCCAAGATAGTAAGATTGGGGAAATAGAGACATCAGCAAACAGACCAGCAATATAATCTCCAACACCGCCATCAATAATGACCTGTTTAAATGCACCACCGCCACCGGTAATTAATATTAACAACCCAATTGCGTTGATGGATGCTCCAGCAGAATTCATTAATTCTTTCATTGGGATTTTCCTTGAAATTCCCATCGTATACAAAGCTAATAGTAGTGAAAATAACAAAGCTATTGGAGCGTCTCCAACAAAACGTATCATTTCAATTAATAGATTATCTGCAAATCCAAGCTTTTTTTGAAAGATATCTAAAAAAGCTGAAGCAGACATCAATAGAATCGGAAATATAGCTGTTAAGACACTAACACCAAATCCAGGTGTTTCCTCCAGTTTCCATTGTTTTTGCTCTCCTAACGCTTCCTTATTTCCTGTCTTTTCAAAAGCACTAGGTATCCACCTTCTGTTTATTTTAGGAAACCAAACTCCAGCAATAATAATAGTTGGAATGGCAATAATGATACCATACACTAATACCATCGCTATATCTGCCCCATACTCTTCCGTAACGGCAGTAATTCCTGGGTGAGGTGGTAAAAAGCTATGAGCAACAACTAAAGCTCCTGCCATCGTAAGACCAAAGTGTGTAATGGAGATTTTTAATTCCTTAGAAATCATATAGACGATTGGAATTAATAGAATGAAGGCTACATCCCAGAACAAGGAAATTCCAACAATAAAAGAAGCAACGGCAACGGCCCATTGAACATTTCTTTTTCCAAATTTATCAATCAATGTCATGGAAATACGATAGGCTCCACCCGCATCGGCAATCAAACGACCAATCATCGCTCCGAAACCCAAGATTAACGCAATATGTCCTAAGGTGCCACCTAATCCTGTTTCGACAGAATTAGCGATTTCTCCTAGTGGCATCCCTAATGTCAGTGCCACAACAAACGACACAATAATCAACGATATGAATGCATTTACTTTGAATCCGGTGATTAAAACAATTAATAGAATAACTCCTAGTGCAACCATCAATAGTGGCATGTCCATTTCCCCCCTTTATATATAACTATCCACCATCCCTAACATAAAAACTCTAATTATACCTGCTTACCTCTGAAACAAATTCCCCGCTACATTAAGAAATGCAACGGGGACTACATTTATTTCTACTCAATATACTATAGGACTATATTCAGCCGAAAAAAGCCTCGGCCTTCTCTAGTTGTTCTTCTTGTTCTTCCGTCAAGTCATGTTCATCTACAATGGCCTCTACTGGGCAAGCTGCTACACAAGCACCACAATCAATACATAGATTTGGATCAATATAGTATTGATCTTCCCCTTGTTCAATGCAATCCACTGGGCAAATTTGTGTACATTCTGCAGCCTTTTCATTTCCACATGCTTCTAGTATGACGAATGCCATCTAATCCTCTCCTTCTGTCTAATGTAGAATCTATGGAAGCTATTTCACCGTTCGCTCCATTTCTCGTTGTACATAATCTTCTATATTCAGATTTAAAAACTCTATTGCATTTTTACCATGAATCTTCGCCTTTTCTTCATCACTTAGCTTCTCTACTTTATCGACAACTTTTCCAGACGGAGCTTCACGAAGTAAAAACGGGTAATCTGATCCAGCAATAATATGATCCACACCGAATCTATCAATCATAAATTGTAAGTTATTTTCATCATAAACCAATGAATCATAATATAATTTCTTCGCATAATGACTAGGAGGGTGCTCGGTCTTTCTGATGTGCGGCCATACATTCCATCCTTTATCCATTCTTGGTAATAGATAAGGAAGGGAACCTCCACCATGAGCAAAGCATAATTTCAAGTTAGGATATTTATCTAACATTCCACTCATCATAATACTTCCAGCAGCTAAAGCCGTTTCAGACGGCATGCCTACCATATACATAAAGTTATGACGTGGCATCCTTTCTCTTCCAAGTGTTGCCCATGGATGAACAAAGAGTGGAACCTCTAGGTCATTTGCTGCTTGGAAAAAGCGATCCAATGATTCATCATCTAGATTTTTACCATTTATATTACTTCCAATTTCCAAACCTTTTAATCCTAATTCATCAACAGCTCTTTTCATTTCTTCGATAGCTAAATCCACGTTTTGTAATGGCACAGTACCTAAACCAATAAATCGTTCCGGACATTCCTTTACAATCGATGCAATGAAATCATTTTGGAATCTTGCCATTTCCAATCCTTGTTCGGGTTCAGCCCAGTAACTAAATGTTACGGGAATAGGAGAAAGAACTTGGATATCAATCCCCTCTTTATCCATATCCTTCAAACGCTCTTCTATATCCCATGTTTGATTCGTGATATCCCTAAAATTCTTTCCCTTAATCATTATTTTGGCTCCACAATCACAAGTATGTTCTAATACGGGCCAACGATCATCATTATATTTTTTTGCTAGATTCAGAAAATCCTCTGAGATTATATGCGTATGAAAATCTACTCTTAAAGTGTGTTTCATGGAATAACTCTCCTATCTTCCGTACTATTCTCCAATTTTCGCGCCATAAGTAAAGTACGTTTCTGGAGGCGTACTACCCCACATTTCTAGACCAAGTTGACCTGTTTCTGGCTCCCATTCGATTGCTTTCCAATCAGGTGAAAACATTAATAATCCACCAGTCCAAATTTCTACACGATGACCAGATGGCTCGAACACATAGATAAACTGTGCACCACTCGTACCGTGTTTACCAGGACCCCACTCAATCTTCATATCATTTTCTGCCATGATATTCGCCGCACGGATCAATTCGTCCCCAGTATCAAGATAATATGCTAGGTGATGGAATAATGCACCGTTTTGATTGGAATTTCTCATAAATGCTATTTCATGAGCGATATTCGTTCTACTTAACCATGAACCTAAAACGTCTTCTTTGTTTTTGATAAAGTAACGATGATGAATGCCAAGTAAATCAGTCCACCACTCTTGTTCTTTTTTCACATCGTTCACCATAATATTGACATGGTCAAAACGGCGTGGAGAAACCCCTCTCATTTGATATTTACTTGGATGACTTGGTAATTTAGATGTTAACGCTGGATCATTTGTGATAAATTTCTCTTTTTCCCAATACAATTCAATAGGAATACCTGATGGCGATTTAAAATGAAGCGCATCTCCTAGTGCTTTTTTCTGTCCGCCTTCTACCCAATTAAAGTCAATGTTCATTTCTTTTAATTGTTTTTCAAATAATTGAAGTGACTCCTTAGAGCTAACTCGCCAACCAATACGGTTAACCTCTGATTCATTAGACGCTTTTAATACAAGGGTATGATGATCAAAATCTTGCCAAGCTCTTAAGTAAGCTCTATCCCCGTCTGTTTCTGTTAAAACAAGACCCAATACTTCGGTAAAAAACCATACAGATTTTTCAAAATTATTTACACTAATTTCAACATGGCCAAGATGTGCCACCGTACGTAATAAATTCTCTAACCTTACTTGTGCAGATTCCTCACTTAAACTTAGAATATTTTCTTGAACTTTTGACATCACTTTTTCCTCCTCTTAATTGGTAATTGCCTCTTTTTTCTTTTTTTCCTTTTCTCTTCTACTCATAATCGATGTACTATGAGCACCATGCAGTGATTCTTTCGGGTTCATGTAAACCTTCGCATTACTGACTGCAACTGGGGCTTCTCCAAAGCCAGTCGCCATTAATTTCACCTTTCCAGGATAAGTAGAAATATCCCCAACAGCATAAATTCCTGGAATATTCGTTTCAGCTTTGGAATTCACAACAATAGAATTATTTTCAATTTCTAATCCCCAGTTATTTATTGGGCCTAAATTAGAAACAAAGCCATAATTGACGATATAATCATCAGCTTCTAGATTAATAACCTCATCACCCTTGGTTTGTTTTAGTTGAATGGATTCGATTTTCGATTCACCTATCAACTCTTTTGGTACGTAAGGTGTTAAAATATTAACAGATGATTCCTTTAATTGATTCACACTATGTTCGTGTGCTCTAAAGCGATCCCTACGATGCACAATACTTACATTGGCCGCAATTCCTTCTAACATTAAAGCCCAATCTACTGCAGAGTCTCCACCACCGAAGATAGCAACATTTTTACCTTTAAAATCTTGTAAATCCTTAATTTGATAATGGAGATTTTTCCCTTCAAATTGTGCCTCGTTTTCCAATTTCATCGTCCTTGGTTTAAAAGCTCCATTTCCTGCTGTAATAATAATTGTTTTCGAATAATGGATCCCACGATTTGTTTCGATGGTAAAAATATCTTCATCTTTGATGACTTGTTGTACTTCTTCATTCAAACAAACTTCATTTTCAAATTGATTCATTTGTTCCTTTAATTGGTTCACTAAATCCAATGCTTTAATCTTAGGAAAACCCGCTACATCATACACATATTTATCTGGATAAACGGCTGCTAGTTGGCCACCCAACTCTGGAATACTCTCAATGATTTTCACACTTGCTTGGCGCATTCCCGCATAAAATGCTGTAAACATACCAACTGGGCCACCACCGATAATGGTAATATCGTATACTTTTTCTTCGTTACTCATAATCCACCACCTATATGGAAACTTATAAAATCAAGCTAATTTTCCCTTGGGGTCTTAGACTATCTAAGTGTAAGATAGTCTTTTTACTTTTGATTGCCAGTGCCCCATCTTGATTTACAATTTCATATTTTTGTTTACCGACAAAACTATCTAAAACTTCCCGTTTCGTACGATATGTTGTAAAGTTGCACTCCACCTGAATAATTTCTGAATCTAAATTACTAACAAGAATATTGTGGAGATTTCGTACCGTAGTAGAATGCGGATACTCCACATGTGCTTCTTTTTTCAGTAGTCTTTCCGCCCGTTCTTTCAATCGGCTTCTACTATCATGAATATAGAAAATGGATTTCGTTGGACTTGCATCAGGTTCACCAATAGGAGGAACCATGTACGTCCCATCATCTGTGAATAATTCAGCCCATTCATTCAGCTTCCATTCATCTAATAATTTCGCTTCCGTATAAAGAAAATCAACTACATCTTGTCGTGTTACACTCACTGTCCAACAACCTCCTTATTAAAGGATTCTTGTAAGATTTTGTTATACTGTCTCCAGAAGCTTCTCATTTGCAATTCATCGGTTGCAAGTGAGTTTCCTTCCCCACGAACCATCCCTTTGGATATATCATTCCATTCCACTTCTTGATTATTGGTATATGCTTCTTGACATAATTCCAATGCTTCATTATCGTCCGGCGTTGCAAAACCACCTGGGCCTAAGAATTCTAGGAAGTTATTGTTTCGAGCCATTCTATGTTCCTCGTTTTCTCCCTTAGGAGCTAAAGAATAACCACTAACTTCCATATAACCTGGAGATGTAGGATAGAACGTTCTTGCAGTAATAGCCATGATATCGTTAATTACTAGGTTCGGGAAAATCAAAATATTACGGTTATAATTAGCTATACGGTCTGCCCGTTCCTCACCAAATCGTTCAACAAGATTGGCTTTTATTTCCTCCATATCTTTCTTCAAATCTTCACTCCAGATAGGTGTCCACTGAGCGATTGGTCTTCCCCATGGTGCTACATATTCCATAACAGCATGGCCGTTTCCTAAATCAATTCCTTTACCTTCTAACTTGACACGTTTAAGATCTGGATCTTGTTCCTGTTTAATATCAAAGTACGTTTTATGTGTTGGCATTCCATGGTATAAATCGACACTGTTCTCTGCTAGTAACTTCCAATTAGCGCGAACACTATATTGTTGAACACCGCCTAATACTTCCATCCCTGCTTCTGACTGATCAGCCACAAGGTCAATATATTCTTTCGCGTTTCCTAGGTATTCATCTAAAGAAATAGCATTATCGTCAAAATTAACAAAAATAAATCCTCGATAGCTGTCGATTCTTTTAACCGCTTTCATATTTTTCGCACCATCGTCATTGAAGCATTCTGGAAAGCCATCTTTCCCTGGCATCCCCACTAATTCCCCATCATTTTTAAAGCTCCATGCATGATAGAAACAGCGGAAAACTCTAGAATTACCTTCATTTTCTCGGCAAACAAGCGCACCACGATGTGGACACGTATTATAAAGTGCACGAATTTCTCCATCCTGGCTTCGTACTAATAATAGATTTCGTCCGCCAACTTTCTTTCGTTTGTAATCCCCTAATTCAGGGATTTCTGTTTCATGCCCAATAAACAACCAGCATTTATTAAAGATTTCAGCTCTTTCTCTAGCTAGAATCTCTTTGTCTGAAAACACACTACGGTGCACAAGAAATTCATGTTTATCCTTATTATCACGAATGATTTCTCTCATCTGTTACACTCACCTTTCATGATTTTTTACAGCAAGTCATCATCTGCCCGCTTACATTTATGAAATTCTTGAGGTAATTAAGTGATTTTGAAAGTCTGTTTTCGAATGGTAGAATAACTCCCATCTCCACTACTTTATTAAAATATTAATCTATCCCCTTTTATCTAAGATGTGTTCCACCATTTGCTTTCGAAAATCCTAAATAACTAATCCTTTCCCTTGTTAACGCTTGCAATTTGTCAAGAGGTTGAAAGGTATGTTCTTTATTCATACCACTATTTAACACGTTGGCAACAGAAAGCTTAACGCTATTACCTCTAACGTTTCATGCAATGGTTAACCTGCCATTTGGCTTATTCTAATGTTCTATAATAATTACTTTTAATAATCCCCCCTTTAAGGACACTATTTAGAAAATTGTATTTAAATTGATTGTTTCGTTACTACTTAGTATATAAGATTGACTTTTCAGAAACCAATTAATTATTTTTATAATTCGGTATATAATCTAAAAAATAATTTATAAAATACAATAAATTACTACTTTTCCACCAACTGGGTTGACAGATAGGCTTTTTTTAACCTAAAATTTAGATAAACTATTATATCAATTATTGGAAACGCTTTCCTAATCTAGATATTAGAACATGAGATTTCAGGGGGAAAAAAAATGAACGAAAATCAATTAGAAACCTTTCTCACAATCGCGAAATTTAAGAGCTACTCCAAGGCAGCAGTCATCCTCAATGTCACCCAACCAACTATAACTTCACGAATAAAAGCATTAGAAGAGATCTTAAATTGTGAGCTTTTCACAAGAATTGGACATGATATACTTTTAACTAAAGAAGGTAATATGTTTATGGATTATGCCAAAAATATCCTAATGTATATGCAACAGTCCAAAGAAATTTCAAATATGTTAAAAGATCCACTTATTAAAGTAGGTTTCTCTCCAGGTTACGCTTCTTCTTTTATAGTAGAGTTGTTAAAAACCATTAAATCAATTGGTGGAATCGATATTCAAGTAGTGGAAGGCTTTGATTCAGACCATTTAAATGAACGATGCTTAGCAGGGGAAATAGATTTAATTTTTACAAGAGAGGTTACTTCTAATCAACATGATATTGTTTCCGAATACCTTTTTGACAATAATTTAGTAACCGTGCTTCCAAATAACCATCATTTGTGTAAAGAAGAAATTCTTACGTTAGAAGACTTAAATGAGGAAACCATCATTAGTTTTAGACGTCAGTCTCAATTATGGAAGCAAATCGATCAACGGCTTTTAAAAGTAAATAAAATCACACGTATTGATGTTGAAAACAATGAAATGTTGCTACAAGCCGTTGCAGGTGAAATAGGTATTGGGATCCTTCCAGAGTTAGGAATAGACAAAAGCTATTGTTCAAAAATAGAAATTAGGAAAATCACCGAAATTTCCAACATACCAAATAAGGTCTATGTACAATATCGAAAAACCTCTCAAGTAAAAGATGTAGTGAAGAAAGTTATTTATTCTATCATAGATCATAAATATAATGGGAACGGTTCTCCGTATACCGAGGCAAATTAAAAAAGGTTGGGACATAACGAAGTATTTAACCCAAAGACAAACCATGCACTGTCTAGTGGAGTATATTTTCCGTAGACTGTTCGCATCAATCATGTTCATGGTTTTACGTCGAAAAAATACTTTTGTCCCAGTCTTTTTTTACTCCTTCAATTTCTTTACCTATAGAAAGCCTTTATACCTATCGATAATTCTATGCCAGATATATTGAATAAATTGAGTAATGGTCAAACATATTTAAAAGAAACATGCCTAAATCGTCCATCTTAAGTAAGTAAAAAGCTTTATATTTTTAAATTCAAGATTCATCCAAGCAAAAGTAAAAATCACCTTTTCCAAAATCAAAAGGTGATTTATCGAGTACTTTCATATTTATTTACTAGGATTATATCTAATGTATATTGCGTTTTCTGAAATTGCCGCCCTTTACTTCCGCTACGTCGTACACCGTAAGAAAGGCGGATTCATCGATTTCACGGATAATTTCCTTTATTTTACTTTCTTCTAAACGATTAATAACACAAGTAATTTCTTTAAATTTATCATTGGAATAACCACCATATACATCATTAAACGTTGCTGTACGCCCAAGACGGTCACGTATAGTATCCACCATTAAATCAGGTTCACTAGTGATAATTTTATAGGTTTTTGAACCACTTAACCCTTCTTCAACGATGTTAATCACTTTAGATGCAATAAAATAAGCAATTGCGGAAAGAAACGCTCCGCGAAGACCGAATACCATTGAAACAAAAATAAATACAAATAAATTTAAGAATAGAATTAAATCGCTTGTCCCAAACGGAAATTTCCGTGAAAGTAATACGGCTAGCATGTCAATCCCATCTAATGCACCACCATTTCTTAGTGCTAACCCCATTCCAATCCCGAGAATTATACCACCGACCACAGTTACCAATAAAGTATCTTCTTCAACAATCATCGGAATATGGTGCATAAGACTTGTACTAATAGCTAATGAAGCTATCCCGAGTATCGAATAAATGGCAAAACTCTTACCAATCTGTTGGTATCCTAACCAAATAAAAGGAATATTAAGAGCAACGATTAAAACACCTAATGGTAGTTCAAAAAGTTGTGACCCAACAATACTAAGTCCTGTCACTCCCCCATCTGATACATTATTTGGAATTAATACCGATTCTAGTCCATAGGCTGCGATAAAGCCACCAATAATAATCATTATTCCCCTTAAAATCATCATTAGTTTATTCGGTTTTGTATTTTTCTTCATAATATCTAATCCTCACTTTAAGCTTACCAATTTACCTAATTAAGCTAATTAAGTTTACCATAACTCGGTACTATAGGCTCTATACAAATCAAAAAAAGTGATTCAATCCCATCCTTCCCCATAGGACAGGAAGAATCACCTTATATTTTGGTTCGTTTTAAAACTATAATCAATAATTCATACAATATTAGTAAAAATTGTTTGTGGAGTACATATAGCGTTCTAATATTAATAAACCATGTAGAACAATGTATATAGGGTTCCTTAGATTATTTCTTTACTAGCTATCTAATCCATCTTAGGTCATTATCTAACTTCAAGAATATAGTTCGCAATCATTTAGTACTGCAGATGCTAGAACATTTGCACCGTCTTACTGCCCCCATATTTGGTTCCACTTTTACAATTTGATTTTTTGGGTCTGCTGATTTTACTAATAATTGATTGATTTCTTTATTATTTTTAGTGGCTGGATAACCAAAATCGTAACATATATCAAATTCTGATAAAAATGCACCACAAATATGGTATACCTTTACTCCATAAAATGCTTTGATATAGAGATGATTAAATCGGCAGGTAAAAGATGGCGTGCTGCGTATAGAAAAAATGGTGTGATTACACTACAAGATACTGGAATAAGCTGTTAAAAAAGCTCGAAATGATGGAGAGGGGGTTGCGGAAGAAGAAATAAAATTAGCAGCATCTCAAAGGTTTATACTAATACGAGAATCATAGAAAAGTATAAGTGAAAGAATAAGGTTAGCTACTTATGCGACATAGCTGGGGTATCCAGATCACAATCAGAAAGTTAAAGAAAAATTCAAGAGTGAAATTAGCAAAAGACGCATTTATACATTC
The DNA here is from genome assembly GCF_900176885.1 of Oceanobacillus senegalensis. GTDB lineage: Bacteria > Bacillota > Bacilli > Bacillales > Amphibacillaceae > Oceanobacillus > Oceanobacillus senegalensis. The sequence goes on from NZ_LT839648.1 coordinate 2,498,161, forward strand.
CGACCAGGGAGCACACTACACTAGCCCAGACTTCCAAGTACTATTAAAGAAATATAAATTAGGATAATCTATGTCACGACGTGGAAACTGTTGGGATAATGCCCCTCAAGAATCATTCTTTGGCCATTTTATAGATGAAGCTAATATAAAGCAATGTGAAAATTTGAAAGAGCTAACGAAATTAAGCAATACATGATTTATTACAATAACTATAGATATCAATGGGATTAAAAAAAGATGATTCCTGTACAATACAGGAATCATCTTTTGGATACTGTCTACTCTTTTTTTATAATGTCCTTGACAAAGGGTACATTTCACAATAAAAGAGTATCTTGTTTTTTTGCCTAGCAACGTCCTACTCTCGCAGGGGTTAACCCCAACTACCATCGGCGCAGGAGAGCTTAACTACTGTGTTCGGCATGGGAACAGGTGTGACCTCTCCGCCATTGTCACTAGACATATATTTTTAGGTTTGCACCTTCAAAACTAAATAAGAGTTAATCACTGACATCCTCTAAGAAGTTAGTTAAGTCCTCGATCGATTAGTATTCGTCAGCTCCACGTGTCACCACGCTTCCACCTCGAACCTATCTACCTCATAGTCCCTGAGGGATCTTACTCACTTAGAAGTGATGGGAAGTCTCATCTTGAGGGGGGCTTCATGCTTAGATGCTTTCAGCACTTATCCTTACCATACGTAGCTACCCAGCTATGCTCCTGGCGGAACAACTGGTACACCAGCGGTATGTCCATCCCGGTCCTCTCGTACTAAGGACAGCTCCTCTCAAACTTCCGGCGCCCACGACGGATAGGGACCGAACTGTCTCACGACGTTCTGAACCCAGCTCGCGTACCGCTTTAATGGGCGAACAGCCCAACCCTTGGGACCGACTACAGCCCCAGGATGCGATGAGCCGACATCGAGGTGCCAAACCTCCCCGTCGATGTGAACTCTTGGGGGAGATAAGCCTGTTATCCCCGGGGTAGCTTTTATCCGTTGAGCGATGGCCCTTCCATGCGGAACCACCGGATCACTAAGCCCGACTTTCGTCCCTGCTCGACTTGTAGGTCTCGCAGTCAAGCTCCCTTCTGCCTTTACACTCTGCGAATGATTTCCAACCATTCTGAGGGAACCTTTGGGCGCCTCCGTTACCTTTTGGGAGGCGACCGCCCCAGTCAAACTGCCCGCCTGACACTGTCTCCGAACCGGATCACGGTCCTGGGTTAGAAGGTCCATACAGCCAGGGTGGTATCCCACGGATGCCTCCACGTAAGCTGGCGCTCACGCTTCTGAGGCTCCCACCTATCCTGTACAAGCTGCACAGACATTCAATATCAGGCTACAGTAAAGCTCCACGGGGTCTTTCCGTCCTGTCGCGGGTAATGCGCATCTTCACGCATAGTATAATTTCACCGGGTCTCTCGTTGAGACAGTGCCCAAGTCGTTGCACCTTTCGTGCGGGTCGGAACTTACCCGACAAGGAATTTCGCTACCTTAGGACCGTTATAGTTACGGCCGCCGTTTACTGGGGCTTCGGTTCTAAGCTTCGGACCAAAGGTCCTAACTCTTCCCCTTAACCTTCCAGCACCGGGCAGGTGTCAGCCCCTATACTTCGCCTTTCGGCTTCGCAGAGACCTGTGTTTTTGCTAAACAGTCGCTTGGGCCTATTCACTGCGGCTCTATCTCTATAGAGCACCCCTTCTCCCTAAGTTACGGGGTCATTTTGCCGAGTTCCTTAACGAGAGTTCTCCCGCTCACCTTAGGATTCTCTCCTCGCCTACCTGTGTCGGTTTGCGGTACGGGCACCTGTGATCTGGCTAGAGGCTTTTCTCGGCAGTGTGAAATCCGGAACTTCGGCTATAGTTGCCTCCCCATCACAGCTTGAAATGGCCAGACGGATTTGCCTATCTGACTTTCTCACTGCTTGGGCGCACACGTCCATCGGTGCGCATTCCTTATCCTACTGCGTCCCCCCATCACTCATAACGATCACGAGGTGGTACAGGAATATCTGCCTGTTGTCCATCGCCTACGCCTTTCGGCCTCGGCTTAGGTCCCGACTAACCCTGAGAGGACGAGCCTTCCTCAGGAAACCTTAGGCATTCGGTGAAAGAGATTCTCACTCTTTTTTCGCTACTCATACCGGCATTCTCACTTCTAAGCGCTCCACCAGTCCTCACGGTCTGACTTCACAGCACTTAGAACGCTCTCCTACCATTGTCTAAAAGACAATCCACAGCTTCGGTGATACGTTTAGCCCCGGTACATTTTCGGCGCAGAGTCACTCGACCAGTGAGCTATTACGCACTCTTTAAATGATGGCTGCTTCTAAGCCAACATCCTGGTTGTCTAAGCAACTCCACATCCTTTTCCACTTAACGTATACTTTGGGACCTTAGCTGGTGGTCTGGGCTGTTTCCCTTTCGACTATGAACCTTATCACCCATAGTCTGACTCCCAAGTCTAAGTAGCTGGCATTCGGAGTTTGACTGAATTCGGTAACCCGATGAGGGCCCCTAGTCCAATCAGTGCTCTACCTCCAGTACTCTTTCCTTGAGGCTAGCCCTAAAGCTATTTCGGAGAGAACCAGCTATCTCCGTGTTCGATTGGCATTTCACCCCTACCCACACCTCATCCCCGCATTTTTCAACATACGTGGGTTCGGGCCTCCTGTCAGTGTTACCTGACCTTCACCCTGGACATGGGTAGATCACACGGTTTCGGGTCTACGACCGCATACTCATTCGCCCTGTTTAGACTCGCTTTCGCTGCGGCTTCGTGTCTTCCACTTAACCTTGCATACGATCGTAACTCGCCGGTCCATTCTACAAAAGGTACGCCGTCACGCGTAAATGCGCTTCGACTACTTGTAGGCACACGGTTTCAGGTACTCTTTCACTCCCCTTCCGGGGTACTTTTCACCTTTCCCTCACGGTACTGGTTCACTATCGGTCACTAGGGAGTATTTAGCCTTGGGAGATGGTCCTCCCGGATTCCGACGGAATTCCACGTGTTCCGCCGTACTCAGGATACACTCCGGAGAGAATTCTCTTTTGACTACAGGGCTGTTACCCTCTTTGGCTCATCTTTCCAGATGGATTCGTCTAAAGAATTCCTTTGTAACTCCATGTGGAGTGTCCTACAACCCCAGAGAGCAAGCTCTCTGGTTTGGGCTGTTTCCGTTTCGCTCGCCGCTACTTGGGAAATCGCATTTGCTTTCTCTTCCTCTGGGTACTGAGATGTTTCAGTTCCCCAGGTATGCCTCTTGTGCCCTATGTATTCAGACACAAGTCCTGTTCCATTACGAACAGTGGGTTTCCCCATTCGGAAATCTCCGGATCAAAGCTTACTTACAGCTCCCCGAAGCATATCGGTGTTAGTCCCGTCCTTCATCAGCTCCTAGTGCCAAGGCATCCACCGTGCGCCCTTATTCACTTAACTAA
>NZ_LT839648.1:2502491-2507026 GCF_900176885.1 Oceanobacillus senegalensis
GCGCCCACGACGGATAGGGACCGAACTGTCTCACGACGTTCTGAACCCAGCTCGCGTACCGCTTTAATGGGCGAACAGCCCAACCCTTGGGACCGACTACAGCCCCAGGATGCGATGAGCCGACATCGAGGTGCCAAACCTCCCCGTCGATGTGAACTCTTGGGGGAGATAAGCCTGTTATCCCCGGGGTAGCTTTTATCCGTTGAGCGATGGCCCTTCCATGCGGAACCACCGGATCACTAAGCCCGACTTTCGTCCCTGCTCGACTTGTAGGTCTCGCAGTCAAGCTCCCTTCTGCCTTTACACTCTGCGAATGATTTCCAACCATTCTGAGGGAACCTTTGGGCGCCTCCGTTACCTTTTGGGAGGCGACCGCCCCAGTCAAACTGCCCGCCTGACACTGTCTCCGAACCGGATCACGGTCCTGGGTTAGAAGGTCCATACAGCCAGGGTGGTATCCCACGGATGCCTCCACGTAAGCTGGCGCTCACGCTTCTGAGGCTCCCACCTATCCTGTACAAGCTGCACAGACATTCAATATCAGGCTACAGTAAAGCTCCACGGGGTCTTTCCGTCCTGTCGCGGGTAATGCGCATCTTCACGCATAGTATAATTTCACCGGGTCTCTCGTTGAGACAGTGCCCAAGTCGTTGCACCTTTCGTGCGGGTCGGAACTTACCCGACAAGGAATTTCGCTACCTTAGGACCGTTATAGTTACGGCCGCCGTTTACTGGGGCTTCGGTTCTAAGCTTCGGACCAAAGGTCCTAACTCTTCCCCTTAACCTTCCAGCACCGGGCAGGTGTCAGCCCCTATACTTCGCCTTTCGGCTTCGCAGAGACCTGTGTTTTTGCTAAACAGTCGCTTGGGCCTATTCACTGCGGCTCTATCTCTATAGAGCACCCCTTCTCCCTAAGTTACGGGGTCATTTTGCCGAGTTCCTTAACGAGAGTTCTCCCGCTCACCTTAGGATTCTCTCCTCGCCTACCTGTGTCGGTTTGCGGTACGGGCACCTGTGATCTGGCTAGAGGCTTTTCTCGGCAGTGTGAAATCCGGAACTTCGGCTATAGTTGCCTCCCCATCACAGCTTGAAATGGCCAGACGGATTTGCCTATCTGACTTTCTCACTGCTTGGGCGCACACGTCCATCGGTGCGCATTCCTTATCCTACTGCGTCCCCCCATCACTCATAACGATCACGAGGTGGTACAGGAATATCTGCCTGTTGTCCATCGCCTACGCCTTTCGGCCTCGGCTTAGGTCCCGACTAACCCTGAGAGGACGAGCCTTCCTCAGGAAACCTTAGGCATTCGGTGAAAGAGATTCTCACTCTTTTTTCGCTACTCATACCGGCATTCTCACTTCTAAGCGCTCCACCAGTCCTCACGGTCTGACTTCACAGCACTTAGAACGCTCTCCTACCATTGTCTAAAAGACAATCCACAGCTTCGGTGATACGTTTAGCCCCGGTACATTTTCGGCGCAGAGTCACTCGACCAGTGAGCTATTACGCACTCTTTAAATGATGGCTGCTTCTAAGCCAACATCCTGGTTGTCTAAGCAACTCCACATCCTTTTCCACTTAACGTATACTTTGGGACCTTAGCTGGTGGTCTGGGCTGTTTCCCTTTCGACTATGAACCTTATCACCCATAGTCTGACTCCCAAGTCTAAGTAGCTGGCATTCGGAGTTTGACTGAATTCGGTAACCCGATGAGGGCCCCTAGTCCAATCAGTGCTCTACCTCCAGTACTCTACGCTTGAGGCTAGCCCTAAAGCTATTTCGGAGAGAACCAGCTATCTCCGTGTTCGATTGGCATTTCACCCCTACCCACACCTCATCCCCGCATTTTTCAACATACGTGGGTTCGGGCCTCCTGTCAGTGTTACCTGACCTTCACCCTGGACATGGGTAGATCACACGGTTTCGGGTCTACGACCGCATACTCATTCGCCCTGTTTAGACTCGCTTTCGCTGCGGCTTCGTGTCTTCCACTTAACCTTGCATACGATCGTAACTCGCCGGTCCATTCTACAAAAGGTACGCCGTCACGCGTAAATGCGCTTCGACTACTTGTAGGCACACGGTTTCAGGTACTCTTTCACTCCCCTTCCGGGGTACTTTTCACCTTTCCCTCACGGTACTGGTTCACTATCGGTCACTAGGGAGTATTTAGCCTTGGGAGATGGTCCTCCCGGATTCCGACGGAATTCCACGTGTTCCGCCGTACTCAGGATACACTCCGGAGAGAATTCTCTTTTTGACTACAGGGCTGTTACCCTCTTTGGCTCATCTTTCCAGATGGATTCGTCTAAAGAATTCCTTTGTAACTCCATGTGGAGTGTCCTACAACCCCAGAGAGCAAGCTCTCTGGTTTGGGCTGTTTCCGTTTCGCTCGCCGCTACTTGGGAAATCGCATTTGCTTTCTCTTCCTCTGGGTACTGAGATGTTTCAGTTCCCCAGGTATGCCTCTTGTGCCCTATGTATTCAGACACAAGTCCTGTTCCATTACGAACAGTGGGTTTCCCCATTCGGAAATCTCCGGATCAAAGCTTACTTACAGCTCCCCGAAGCATATCGGTGTTAGTCCCGTCCTTCATCAGCTCCTAGTGCCAAGGCATCCACCGTGCGCCCTTATTCACTTAACTAATTTACAATGAATAAGCGTTGTATCGCTTTAATTTGATGTCTTGATTACTCTTATATAGTTTTCAAGGTACAAAATTGAAAGAGATTTACTCTCTCAAAACTGAACCAAACAACTCAGTATGATTTATCCAAATAAATATTTAGATATTCCGTAATAATCTAGCTCCAACGCCCAGCGACTATCGAGACTTCCTTCACCTCCGTACGATAAGTCAACATCAACTCACTTACGTTCGTTGTGTTTCCTTTATCTCCTTCGGCTCAGTCCAGTCCGTACGTCGCTAAACGGGCGTTTACGCTTTTTCATTTCCTTAGAAAGGAGGTGATCCAGCCGCACCTTCCGATACGGCTACCTTGTTACGACTTCACCCCAATCATTGGTCCCACCTTCGGCGGCTGGCTCCAAGAGGTTACCTCACCGACTTCGGGTGTTACCAACTCTCGTGGTGTGACGGGCGGTGTGTACAAGACCCGGGAACGTATTCACCGCGGCATGCTGATCCGCGATTACTAGCGATTCCGGCTTCATGTAGGCGAGTTGCAGCCTACAATCCGAACTGAGAATGGTTTTATGGGATTTGCTTGACCTCACGGTTTCGCTTCCCTTTGTACCATCCATTGTAGCACGTGTGTAGCCCAGGTCATAAGGGGCATGATGATTTGACGTCATCCCCACCTTCCTCCGGTTTGTCACCGGCAGTCACCTTAGAGTGCCCAACTGAATGCTGGCAACTAAGATCAAGGGTTGCGCTCGTTGCGGGACTTAACCCAACATCTCACGACACGAGCTGACGACAACCATGCACCACCTGTCACTCTGTCCCCGAAGGGAAAATCCTATCTCTAGGAGTGTCAGAGGATGTCAAGACCTGGTAAGGTTCTTCGCGTTGCTTCGAATTAAACCACATGCTCCACCGCTTGTGCGGGTCCCCGTCAATTCTTTTGAGTTTCAGCCTTGCGGCCGTACTCCCCAGGCGGAGTGCTTAATGCGTTAACTTCAGCACTAAAGGGCGGAAACCCTCTAACACCTAGCACTCATCGTTTACGGCGTGGACTACCAGGGTATCTAATCCTGTTCGCTACCCACGCTTTCGCTCCTCAGCGTCAGTTACAGACCAGAGAGTCGCCTTCGCCACTGGTGTTCCTCCACATCTCTACGCATTTCACCGCTACACGTGGAATTCCACTCTCCTCTTCTGTACTCAAGTCCTCCAGTTTCCAATGACCGCTCACGGTTAAGCCGCAAGATTTCACATCAGACTTAAAAGACCGCCTGCGAGCGCTTTACGCCCAATAAATCCGGACAACGCTTGCCACCTACGTATTACCGCGGCTGCTGGCACGTAGTTAGCCGTGGCTTTCTGGTTAGGTACCGTCAAGGTATGATCAGTTACTATCATACTTGTTCTTCCCTAACAACAGAGTTTTACGATCCGAAAACCTTCTTCACTCACGCGGCGTTGCTCCGTCAGACTTTCGTCCATTGCGGAAGATTCCCTACTGCTGCCTCCCGTAGGAGTCTGGGCCGTGTCTCAGTCCCAGTGTGGCCGATCACCCTCTCAGGTCGGCTACGCATCGTCGCCTTGGTGAGCCTTTACCTCACCAACTAACTAATGCGCCGCGGGCCCATCTGTAAGTGACAGCCGAAGCCGTCTTTCAAACTCTCCATCATGCGATGAAAAGTATTATCCGGTATTAGCTCACGTTTCCGCAAGTTATCCCAATCTTACAGGCAGGTTGCCCACGTGTTACTCACCCGTCCGCCGCTCGTTCCACTAACGTCACCCCCGAAGGGGATCAGTTAGCTTCCCGCGCTCGACTTGCATGTATTAGGCACGCCGCCAGCGTTCGTCCTGAGCCAAGATCAAACTCTCCAAAAAAGTTTG
>NZ_LT839648.1:2507048-2507436 GCF_900176885.1 Oceanobacillus senegalensis
CTGTAAGTGACAGCCGAAGCCGTCTTTCAAACTCTCCATCATGCGATGAAAAGTATTATCCGGTATTAGCTCACGTTTCCGCAAGTTATCCCAATCTTACAGGCAGGTTGCCCACGTGTTACTCACCCGTCCGCCGCTCGTTCCACTAACGTCACCCCCCGAAGGGGGATCAGTTAGCTTCCCGCGCTCGACTTGCATGTATTAGGCACGCCGCCAGCGTTCGTCCTGAGCCAAGATCAAACTCTCCAAAAAAGTTTGTATCAAATTAACACCAATCAATTTGATATTCTTAGCTTTTAGAAGTGTTACCTTCTATAGTTAAAAGAAAAACGAGTTCCTTTTAATATCTTAACATACTGGTTGTTTTGTTCAGTTTTCAAAGAGCAAA
>NZ_LT839648.1:2508617-2675590 GCF_900176885.1 Oceanobacillus senegalensis
CTTTGGCTCATCTTTCCAGATGGATTCGTCTAAAGAATTCCTTTGTAACTCCATGTGGAGTGTCCTACAACCCCAGAGAGCAAGCTCTCTGGTTTGGGCTGTTTCCGTTTCGCTCGCCGCTACTTGGGAAATCGCATTTGCTTTCTCTTCCTCTGGGTACTGAGATGTTTCAGTTCCCCAGGTATGCCTCTTGTGCCCTATGTATTCAGACACAAGTCCTGTTCCATTACGAACAGTGGGTTTCCCCATTCGGAAATCTCCGGATCAAAGCTTACTTACAGCTCCCCGAAGCATATCGGTGTTAGTCCCGTCCTTCATCAGCTCCTAGTGCCAAGGCATCCACCGTGCGCCCTTATTCACTTAACTAATTTACAATGAATAAGCGTGCTAAATTAATAGCCTTGCTTTACTAAAAATAATCTAGCTTCAGCTCCTATAATCAGTCGCTTCAGCCTTTTGATTGATGTCTTGTCATTCTTATCTAGTTTTCAAGGTACATATATTAATGAAGGAATTAATCCCTCAAAACTGAACCAAACAATTCATTATGCCTTATATTCACCTTGTGAAAGGTGTTCCGTAATAATTTAGCTTCAGCTCCTGCAATCAGTCGCTTACGCTTTTCATTTCCTTAGAAAGGAGGTGATCCAGCCGCACCTTCCGATACGGCTACCTTGTTACGACTTCACCCCAATCATTGGTCCCACCTTCGGCGGCTGGCTCCAAAAGGTTACCTCACCGACTTCGGGTGTTACCAACTCTCGTGGTGTGACGGGCGGTGTGTACAAGACCCGGGAACGTATTCACCGCGGCATGCTGATCCGCGATTACTAGCGATTCCGGCTTCATGTAGGCGAGTTGCAGCCTACAATCCGAACTGAGAATGGTTTTATGGGATTTGCTTGACCTCACGGTTTCGCTTCCCTTTGTACCATCCATTGTAGCACGTGTGTAGCCCAGGTCATAAGGGGCATGATGATTTGACGTCATCCCCACCTTCCTCCGGTTTGTCACCGGCAGTCACCTTAGAGTGCCCAACTGAATGCTGGCAACTAAGATCAAGGGTTGCGCTCGTTGCGGGACTTAACCCAACATCTCACGACACGAGCTGACGACAACCATGCACCACCTGTCACTCTGTCCCCGAAGGGAAAATCCTATCTCTAGGAGTGTCAGAGGATGTCAAGACCTGGTAAGGTTCTTCGCGTTGCTTCGAATTAAACCACATGCTCCACCGCTTGTGCGGGTCCCCGTCAATTCTTTTGAGTTTCAGCCTTGCGGCCGTACTCCCCAGGCGGAGTGCTTAATGCGTTAACTTCAGCACTAAAGGGCGGAAACCCTCTAACACCTAGCACTCATCGTTTACGGCGTGGACTACCAGGGTATCTAATCCTGTTCGCTACCCACGCTTTCGCTCCTCAGCGTCAGTTACAGACCAGAGAGTCGCCTTCGCCACTGGTGTTCCTCCACATCTCTACGCATTTCACCGCTACACGTGGAATTCCACTCTCCTCTTCTGTACTCAAGTCCTCCAGTTTCCAATGACCGCTCACGGTTAAGCCGCAAGATTTCACATCAGACTTAAAAGACCGCCTGCGAGCGCTTTACGCCCAATAAATCCGGACAACGCTTGCCACCTACGTATTACCGCGGCTGCTGGCACGTAGTTAGCCGTGGCTTTCTGGTTAGGTACCGTCAAGGTATGATCAGTTACTATCATACTTGTTCTTCCCTAACAACAGAGTTTTACGATCCGAAAACCTTCTTCACTCACGCGGCGTTGCTCCGTCAGACTTTCGTCCATTGCGGAAGATTCCCTACTGCTGCCTCCCGTAGGAGTCTGGGCCGTGTCTCAGTCCCAGTGTGGCCGATCACCCTCTCAGGTCGGCTACGCATCGTCGCCTTGGTGAGCCTTTACCTCACCAACTAACTAATGCGCCGCGGGCCCATCTGTAAGTGACAGCCGAAGCCGTCTTTCAAACTCTCCATCATGCGATGAAAAGTATTATCCGGTATTAGCTCACGTTTCCGCAAGTTATCCCAATCTTACAGGCAGGTTGCCCACGTGTTACTCACCCGTCCGCCGCTCGTTCCACTAACGTCACCCCCCGAAGGGGGATCAGTTAGCTTCCCGCGCTCGACTTGCATGTATTAGGCACGCCGCCAGCGTTCGTCCTGAGCCAAGATCAAACTCTCCAAAAAAGTTTGTATCAAATTAACACCAATCAATTTGATATTCTTAGCTTTTAGAAGTGTTACCTTCTATAGTTAAAAGAAAAACGAGTTCCTTTTAATATCTTAACATACTGGTTGTTTTGTTCAGTTTTCAAAGAGCAAACTTACTAGTCATTTATTAAAAGTTGCTTAAATAGTTTATCACATCACAATGTCTTTGTCAATAATTATTTTTATATATTCAAAGTACTTTTTTGCGACGGAATTACATTATATAATTTTTAGTTGCTAGTGTCAACAACTATTTAAGATGTTTTGTTAATAAATGTCGCTTAACCCCAAATAACACCGAGTTATTTTTAACGACAAGGAATATAATATCACCTTGATAAAAAAATGTAAATAGTTAATTCACTAGCAAACTTATCCAGCTTCCCTATACATGATAACCAGTCGAAAACATCCTTGAATGAACCACATCCATAATAATCAATTAGAGTCACCGTTCGGGAATGAATATAAGCCATTTAAATAATGTGCCAATAAAATGAGGTTTATGCTGAATTCAAATTACGGTACCATTATTATTAAGAAAAAACCTAATGTTCCAAATAGGACACTAGGTTCGTACAAATTGGCAATCCCTCTTATCTTATCCCTACTTATTTTAAGGATTATAAATCAAAACAGTCACAGCTAAAAGCTTACAACGTTCAAACAATGACTCAACAACAGCAAATTCATATGGGGTATGGTTTCCACCCCCGACTGGACCTAAGGAACAAACAGTTGGTACACCAGCCAATGTAGTGTATGCCGAATCTGAACTACCCTGACTAATAACTTCATCGGGCAAATCCATATTAAGTTCGCGAACAGTCTCTTTAATCTTATCAAACAGCTGTTTGTTTCCCTCCGTCACCTCCATTGGGTCCAAAACCACCTTTATAAGTTAATGTAGTTTTTGTTCCTTCAATAAAGTTTTTTGCAGCAATTTCCTCTAAGGTTTGATGCATCATCTCCTGTTGAGCTTTTTGTTTGACACCTTGTTCTAATAGAAGCCTTTGCATAGTCAGGGCAAGTATTGACGGCAGTGCCACCTTCAACAATCGTGACATTATCATTATATGTATAGCCTTCTTCAACGTTAGAGGCAGCATCAATTTCAATCATCTTTTTAGCTAGTTCAATAATCGCATTGCGGCCACTTTTCCAATCAATACCGGTATGACTAGCAACTCCTTGCACCTCTAATTCATATACAGAATCACCAGCTCGTCCTATAGATAAATGGTTTTCTAGATTACCAGTTTCAGGATTGAAAGCATATAATCCGTTCTTTGATTCCTCTAGTAGCATCGATTTCGCATCCGAATCAACATGAGCACTTTCCTCGTCGCCAAGAATAATCACTTTAAGTGGGATACTGTCTACTTCATTTATTAATAAATCTATTCCCGTCTTATGGTCTTATCCACTTTCTACCTAAACTAGTTTTCCCATAAAGCTAACATCTCTTCTCTACTATTGTTTATATAATCTATAACTCGCTCTTTCATTTTTATTCTTCCTCTCGTCTAAACTATCTCTACTAAACTATATCCTATTATGGCCCATAATTAATCGTAACTGCCTCCGCTGCAAAAATAAAGACAATTTACCAGCACTGGTAAATTGCCCTCTATTAAACTAACTTTTTCTAATTATTAAAGTGAATCGATTGCTTCTTTAATAGGTGTCTTTCCAGTTACGACCTGAAATTCCTTACCAATCGTATTCTCATTTTCTAAACAGGCAAGGATAACGCTTGCCACATCTTCTCTTGGTACCTCATTTCTTTCCACTTGGGTTGCTGCCTCTACTTGGCCAATTCCTTCATTATTCGTTAACACCCCTGGATGGATAATAGTATAATCCAAATCCGTGTCCCTCAACCATTCATCTGCATAATGCTTTGCCGCAACATATGGTGCAAAGGCCGAAGAAGCTTCTTGAATTGCTTCACGTGTAGTATCAAACGAACTAATCATAATAAATCGCTTCACACCGGAAACTTTTGCGGCTTCAACTGTTTTTACAGCGCCATCTAAGTCCACCATGATAGTTTTATCTTTCCCCGTATGTGGCCCAGAACCTGCTGTAAATACAATGGCATCCACTCCCTCAGCAGCTTTTGCTATGGCATCAATATCACTTTCCAAATCTACCACTACAGTTTCAGCTCCTAAATTTTCAAAATAGGAAGCTTGTTCTTCGTTACGAATCATTGCCTTTGCTTCCAAGCTATCACTATCCTGAATAAAGGAAACTAGATGTTTTCCAATTTGACCATTTGCTCCTACTACAAGAACTTTCACCTTATCCACCCTTTCTAAGTAAAATTATCCCCTTACAGATTAATGTTAAATCTAACATCTTTATCGTAAACGAATGCAATGCTTGATGTCTAGATTTCCGTTTTAATAGGAAGGACGGTTCTCATAACATAAATAATGCGTCATAAGAACCGTCCCTGCACTAATTAGAGTTTAGCCTCTAAAATACTATAAATATCCGGCGCCATTTTATTCATTCGTACCGGTTTCCATTCTCGATTCACCCACATATGCTTCGTGGTTCCTCCAGCGAGTAATTCTCCAAAAGGTTCAATCAATTCTGCTCCTTCTTTTATCCCACGTTCGAATTTTTCTTCCGTTATTTTCCTTGCTTCATAATAAAATTCCATACGAACCGGTGAATAGTTAGCCACTTTAGTAAAAATAGCGACACAATCATCAAAATGGGCAGATTTTTTATAATGAATGTTCACATCCAATACAGGAAGTAAAAGTCCTACATCTTCCATTTTATGATAGGACATTCCATAATGACGCATCCATTCGGTACGGCCAACTTCAAACCAAGTTATATAATTCCCATGATGGACAACACCCATTCGATCCGTATCCTTATACTGGACACGCATATTGTGTTGATGCCAAGCCTCCGTCATTTTATCCCCCCTTCATCATTTTTCTTAGAAAGTTTTTTTTCTGCTATATCTTTTAAGCGGAACTTCTGTACTTTTCCTGTACTTGTCATTGGCCATTCAGACGCATCGACAAACCAAACATGACGAGGCATTTTAAAACGAGCAAGTTGAGAAGAACACCAGTCAATGATGTCTCTTCGTGTACAAGTTTCACCTTGTTTAAGTTCGATAAAGGCAGCACCTATTTCCGTTGTTAAAGAATCGGGTACACCAATAACATTTACTTGATTAACAGCGGGATGCTCAGAAATAACAATTTCTACTTCACGTGGGGATACCAATTCCCCTGATACTTTATACATTTCTTTACTTCTCCCAAGAAGCTGGATATATCCATTTTCATCGATTCTTCCAACATCACCAGTTCGTAGCCAACCGTCTTTATCAATGACCATTGCTGTTTCTTCTGGTTTTTTATAATAACCATGGGTAACCGTATTTCCTCTTACTGCAAGTTCACCGATAGCACCTGCTGGCAAATCTTCTAAGGTGTCCGGATCGACGGTTTTATATTGAACATTGCAACCATTAAATTCGGGATGTCCACTAGAACCAGCAAGTTTCGGACGGCCAACTCGAGTGGAAATACGTTCTAATGGATCACCAATTTCGGTTGTAACCCCTGATGATGCCACTTCCGTTTGTCCGTAACCTGTAATAATCTCCATCATACCTAGCACATCCATCGCCTTTTGCCATACAGGGATTGGGGCCGGCGCTGCTCCACACCACATAGCAAAAAGATTGGATAAATCAAATTCCGAAACCCTTGGATGATTCAATAATGGAACCAAGGTGGAAGGAACACAAAGATAATCATTTGCTTTATATTTCTCCATCAATTGTAAAGAAGCAAGTGGAGATGCCCCAACCGCTGATATAAAGGAGCCTCCAACAAAGGACATTGCAAGAATAGCTTCAAGAATAGCAAAACAGTGATAGAACGGTAATGGGGCAAATGTCACTCGTCCATCCTCGATTGCCCGACTTAAACAGGTACTGTATGCACATCGAAGTAGCATGTCATCGGTGAGCATGACCCCTTTGGGACTTCCTGTTGAACCGGATGTATACATAATAATAGCAACTTCATCTGGGTAACGGGACTCACTCCATCTTTCATCCAATTCCTCATCTGAAACGGAGTCCGCTCCCTTCAGAAAATCATCCCAAACTAGAAAACGGTCATCTACTACATCTTTGTCCTCATTAGTTAGACAAATAACCTGCTTTAATTTGCTATTTTGTTGAAAATCCGATTCGTCTAGTAACCCCGAAATCGCTTCACTATGACGTCTATCTTTAGAAGTTTGTTGTAAAAGCAAAAACTGTGTATCGGATTGGGAAATGATGTAAGCTAACTCATCTTTTTGAAGCATTGCATTAATCGGAATAAAAACAGCTCCAACGATGGAAGAAGCAATCATTAATGATGGATACGTGGAATCATTATTCATTAAAACTGCAATATGATCCCTCCGTTTTACTCCAAGTTCGATAAATGCTTTAGCATATTGAACAGCTCTTTCCCAAATTTCCCCATAAGTAAATTCTTCATCATTTATATAGATATACGGTCTGTCCTTATATTGATTACATGCCTTTGAAAAGTGTTTAGCAATGGTATCCCTTGGCCACACTGGAAATCGATTTTCCAATGCTTTTCTCCTTTCTGAAACGCTTTGTTTTAGAATGGTTTGATTCGTAGTTGTAGTCATTTTTTGTCCTCCTTAACTATCTAAAACTTTTTTAAAAGCAATAACAGCATTATGACCGCCAAATCCAAAGCCATTGGATAAAGCGATATTGATAGTACCTTCAACCGCTTGATTTGCAACATAATCCAGATCACATTCCGGATCAGGATTTACCAAATTAATGGTTGGTGGAAAAATATTCTCTGCCATACTATTTAGTGTGATAATGGCCTCCATTGCCCCTGCCGCACCAAACATATGACCAGTCATGGATTTAGTGGAGCTAAGTTTAACGTGTTTGGCATCATCACCGAAAACTTCTTTAACTGCTTTTGTCTCAGAAATATCCCCCGCTGGAGTACTTGTCCCATGGGCATTAATATAATCTACGTCTTTTGGCTCTACTCGAGCTCGTTCCATTGCTAGCCTCATAGCTTTGGCTGCCCCTTGATAATCCGGAGCGGTGATGTGATAGGCATCCGTTGTGTTTCCATAACCAATAATTTCACCAAGTATAGGAGCACCACGCTTTTTCGCATGTTCATATTCTTCTAAAAATAAAACTCCTGCTCCTTCTGACATGACAAATCCATCCCGCTCCAAATCAAATGGACGTGATGCTTTTTCAGGCTCCTCGTTTTTCGTTGACATTGCACGCATCTTTGAAAAACCAGCAAAATAAAGAGGAGTAATCGTAGCCTCCGCTCCACCAGCTAATATCGCATCTGAATATCCATGAGCGATATTAAAGTAAGCTTCTCCAATTGCATGATTGCTTGTTGCACATGCAGATACAGGAGAAAAACTAGGTCCTGTAAACCCAGTCTTTATCGCAACTAATCCTGAAGCCATATTATTTATCGACATCGGGATAGAAAAAGGTGACACCCTTTTTGCTCCTTTTTCCAGTAATGTTTCGTGATTACTAAATAACGTTTGTAATCCCCCAGCCCCAGAACCGATATAAACCCCAACGCGGTCTTTATCTACAGCATCTAAATCCAATTTCGACTGATTCAACGCTTGAACCGCTGCAGCATAACCATATTGTGTAAACAAATCATACCTTTTGATTTCCTTGGCATCGAGGTACTTCTCCCCCGGAAAATCCTCAATAAACCCAGCAATTTGTGTATTGATGTCCTTATATTTTTCAGATTCAAGCCGCTTAATGCCCGATTTTCCTTTTTTTATGTTATTCCACAGTGTTTCCACATCGTTTCCAAGTGGTGAAACGACCCCTGTTCCTGTTACAACAACCCTTCGTTTCAAGCGCATACTTCCTTTCAAAATTTATAAAAAAGCTATTTTTGTATTATTTTATCTACTGATTAGTAAAAATTCAGGGTTAGAACCATAATACTAGCAGAGAAAATATCTCTATTGTTTATCTACTGAATGAAACACTATAGTTAAGTCCTAACCTTCCACGATGATGCTTCACTACCGTAGCGATGTTTTATTCCACATCCTATTTAAATTAATGCAATCAGCAACAATCATTTAGAAAATAGCCTATTAAAATAGCTTTCTATTTTTTATAAATATAAAATCCTCTCTTGTATTATTTTATCTTACCATAATATAAAATATTTTGTTATTTCGACTAATCGGGAAAATAACTTACAAATATCAAAACTTTCTTATTGACGAATCCCCACAAATATTGTAAATTAATATTCAATCAAACACGTAACTTCTTATTAAGAGAGGTGGAGGGGAATGGCCCTTAGAAGCCTCGGCAGCGGACTCTTATTCGAGTACTGTGCCAAATCCATCAAACAGCTATTTCTGTTTGAAAGATAAGAAGGGGATTCGTATAACGTCTTATACATATGCCCTCTTCTTAGGAAGGGGGTTTTTTATTTTCCCTTCCAACTTTCGAAAAGAGAATTTCTTTAAAAATTCCAAGTTAGCTATTAGTTTTATTAAACATCAACGAAATTGGAGGATGAATGATCATGAGCGAATATGGAATATGGATTTTAGTCCTTGCTGTTGGGTATACAGTCGCACTAATCATTGCAGGGCAATTAGCAAAACGTAAAATTACAAAGAAAGGAAGCTATTTTGTAGCGGGAAGAAATTTTAATAAGTGGATTGTCGCCTTCTGTATCACAGGGCTTTTCTCAGGTTCCACCTATATCTCGATTCTAGAACTGTCCTATTTATCAGGTATCTCAGCTATTTGGTACGGTGTGGCTGAAATGGTTCAAATTTTTATTATTGCCTTTTTAATCATTCGACCATTCCGTAAAAAGATGCTTGTCACCATATCTGGTTTAATAGGAGAAAAATTTGGTCGTACTGCACTTGGTCTGTCAGGTGCAATTACCGCCTTCGCATTTCCTATGTGGTCTGTTGCAACGGCAATTGCCTTTGCTTCTGCCATCCATGTCTTTACCGGCATATCATTGACACTATCTGTTGCCATCACTGCCATTCTATTATTCGTTTATTTACAAGGCGGCGGAATGTGGTCCATTGCCTTTACACAGACCATAAACTTTTTCCTATTTATCGCCATGTTTATCGTTGGACTGATTGCTTTTTTCATCCATCCAGGTATTGATGGCTTACGTACATACGCCAGTGCTGCACCAGCGATGTTTGACTGGGACAGTGTTGGGTTGCAAGTAATCGTGGCTTGGTTTGGTACCTTCTTGGTGAATGTTATTCTTGCTCAGGCAGCATTTCAAATGGCACTTTCAGCTAAATCACCTGAAGAAGGTCAGAAAGGAATGATTCTAGCTGGGGGCATGGCTATCCCGTTTATAGTTTGTGGTGTATTGTTTGGAATTAGTGCTGCTATTGCTGTTCCAAATGCACAAACTGGATTAATCGCCATTCCTGAGTATTTAATGGAAGTTTTACCCGCTCCGTTAGTTGGTATATTTTTCTTAGGAGTATGGGCCTGTGCGCTAGGATGGGGAGCACCATGTCAATTCTCTGGAGCAACTAGTCTTGGACGTGATACGGCACGGGCTATTCATCCACAGGCTAAAGAAGCGCAGCTCATTAAATATACGAAAATATCATTGCTTCTACTTACTGTATTAATGATTGGTTTTGGAATGCTTCGTACCGAACAATCAGCATGGTGGAATGTACTCGCATGGACCATGAGGAATAGTGCAACATTCGCACCTGTGATTGCAGCCCTATTCTGGCCTGTTGTTACGAAAAATGCCGTTGTCGCATCGTTATTTACTGGATTTAGTAGTGGATTACTATGGTATCATTTAGGCGGATGGCAACCAGATCAATTTTTTGCAAATATTCATCCTGTTTGGATAGGAAGTTCCGTAAATGTGATTACCATTATCGCGGTTACATTATTGGATAAAAATGCCAATTGGGTCATTCAAAAAAATACTCGTTTCGGTCATATTGGTTTTGCCCTTGCAGTCGTATTAACGGTAATCAATATCATATTCTTTGATGACCTTTACCGAAATGGTTTAACCGGATTGTTTGGATTTGCAGCAATTATGTGTTTCTTCATTGCAACCATACAATTCTGTAAACCAATTCTAGAAAGTCAGCCTTCTCTAGAAAAGAAAGTAGCAAATGAATAATAACTTTTGGAAGGACATTCGCTCTTTCCTTCCTATTTTATTACTATGAAGAAAGGATGAATATCAATGAAAGCGAACATTACATGGAATGGTAAAGTTGCCTTTTCGGGAGATACCACCTCTGGCCATGAAATTAAAATGGATGGGGCAGAAGAAATCGGCGGACAAAATGCTGGAGTGAGACCGATGGAGCTGTTATTAAATGCTGTTGCTGGCTGTACCGGTATCCACGTCATATCTATCTTACAAAAGATGCGTTTAGAGCCTACTTCTTTTCATCTAGAAGTAGAAGGCAAACGTGAGGCAAAACCACCAAAAGAATTTACAATCATTCAACTACATTTTGAGTTTGAAGGTGAACTACCAGAAGATAAAGTGATACGCGCTATTAAACTAACCAATGAAAAATACTGCTCCGTAGCGCATTCATTAAATGTACCAATCACATCGACCTATTCCATTAATGGAGTTCATGGAAAGGAACCTATTTAATTCCTTTAACGGTTTAAAAACTCAACATTTTCCCTTTGAGAGTGTTGAGTTTTTTTACTTTATAGTTTGAAATAACCCATGCTTTAAGGTTCTCCACACGTTTCTTCGTCCTTTAATATTTTTTATCCTCCATGCATTCCGGAGTTGTATAATTTTTGTTCATTTTCATTTACGTAGTTATTCTACGTTTCCTTTATAGTAAGTTTCATTATTAATATAGTTTAATTAAAAGGAGTCTAAGTCCATATATTTATTGGATAAAAAAAGGACAACCTAACTAGCCCTTAAGAATGATGCAACAACCCAGTCCTTGCATAGGATAAAGGAGAAGATTCTTCTCATTTGGAGTTGATACGTATGGGTATTGTTACTGAAACACATGTAATCTACACCGTTCAGCCAGGGGAAACAGTCTATTCTATCGCCTCGAGGTTTTCAAGTGACATACATGAAATAGCTCAAGGTAATCAATTATTTCCCCCAGTTACCGATCCTTTTCTCATCCATCCCGGGCAGGTGTTAGTCGTCCCCGTTATCGGAAATGCTAACCCGTTCACATATTATATCGTTGCAAAATATGATAGATTATCCGACATTGCAGAACGCTTTTCTACCAATACGGCTGTCATTTCCGGAATAAACCACCTACAAAATCCGCATTTCATTCACGTTGGCCAGCCACTACAAATTCCCAGTTTCATTTATAACCTAGAACCCAATGACACCCTTGGAAACATAGCAAAGCGTTTTCGAGTTACAGTAGATGACATCGTAAAAGCAAACAGCGACCGTCCAGGTTTCTCCATTAACACGTTATGGCCAGCCTATTCCATAATAATTCCTTACTGAAGGTGTTAAATGAAAACTGTTTTCTAAAAGCTTATTGCTTCCGTCAGAAAAAATGAATGTTCCCCTACTCGATGGATGTACGTGTTGCTTTCCACTCCGGTAGTCGCCTTACACAAGCAAGGCTTCAGGCTCCTCGTCAGAAAACCACTTCCTTGAATAGAATAGAATAGTATCGTTTCTGTATGTGATACCTAGAATTTTAAAAAAACGTAGAAGTGGGATATCCCATCCCTCTCCTACGCTTTTTTTACTTAGTTTCAAGTGGCAATGATGGGTTTTTCGCCCATTCTGTCAAAGATCCATCATATACTGCCACATTCTTTTGTCCAAGTTTATTTAAAATTAGTGCATTCCAAGTAGCTGCTATGGCACTTCCACAATAGGTAATCACCTTTTTATTTGGATCAAGTGCCCCTACTTTTCCAAATGTTTCTCCTAGTTTTTCATCTTCATAGAGTTCATGTGTTTTCGAATCCGAGTGTGCTCCAAAGAAAACATTAAGACTTCCAGGAATATGACCTGGTCTCCCATACGTATTCGTTTCACCTTTATAGTTACTTTCCGATAAACTATCTATTATAATCACATTCTCATCATTAATAGCGTGTAACACATCATCTTTTGTTACAAATAAGTCAGGGTTTCTTTTACCGATGAAATTCCCCTTTGGATAAGAACCAGGCTCCATTGTTACTGGGCGCCCTTCTTCTTTCCACTTCGGTAATCCTCCATCAAGAACTGCAACATCTTCAAATCCTTCATAACGTAGTTGCCAAGCAAGACGTGATGCCCAGTCAGATGCAATAACGGGGGAATTCACTTGTGCTCCTCGATCATAAACTACGACATAGGTACCCTCACTAACACCAAGTTCACTAATTTTCTCTACAAACCTTTCACGAGAAGGGTGGGTAAAGGCAAATTCCGATTCAGGTTCAGAAAGTTCTTCATATAAATCAGCAAAAACAGCTCCAGGAATATGTTCCTTTTCATAAGCCTCTTTTCCAGACCAAAGATTATAATAACCATCTCCACCATTATGTTCTAAAAAGGTAGTTGCATCTAGTAATCTTAGATTAGAATCATTCAACCTCTTAGCAAGCCAGTCTGTCGTTACAATATATGGGACAGTACTCATTATTTTCCTCCTCTTTCAATAAATATATAAAACCCATCTATTTACTTTGATTTAAATGTAACATAAAGACATTTACATATCCATTAGGATGCCTGCCCCGATTTAGAGCCAAAAAAAAGCAGTTCCATTCAATATATGAAGTGAACTGCATATAAAAACTTTATTTACTGTTAAACAGAACTTCCCTTTAATTCTATCTTATCCAATTCATTGATAAATGCAGGCTTACGATGATAGGTTTGCATAAATTCTTTAACCATCTCAAGAAATTTTGTTTGACCACATGCTTTTCGATACAATTCTAATTTCTGACATACGTTACGATATTCCTTTCGTTCTGATGCATGCTCCGCTTCCCATCTGATATAATTGGTAAACATTTCAACTACTTTGTCCTTATAATCTTCCAATAAGTACGGATATAGTTCTAGAATGGTAGATGGTGATTGTTCACAATATTTAAGGATTTTATCGCCCCTGTTCTCTGCTTTTGCGATGTACTCATATACATGCGGCAGGTATCCGGATTTCTCCTCAAATACATGGAATATCTCTTCTATTACTACTTTCCATTCTTCAGTAGAATATAAGTCTTTCAATTTACCATATGCTTCGTATTCATTGTCATAAACAAACTCAAGTAAGACTTCCTTTTGTTTATCAATATCTTCCATTGCTTCATATACTTGTAATTGATATTGTTTCCACTTCTTCATTAAGCCTGGATAATTACTATCATTTTTTTCTCCCTCTTCACATATCGTTAAAGCTGCCGCATAGTTTTCATTGGCCATTTCCTTTTTTATTGCCATTTCACGGAACTTATCAAAATCAAGATTTTCCCGGATAAGCTGTTCTGCTTTCTCTGATTCGCCGTTCCGCTCTAAGATCTTTAGCTGCAGCTCCTTAATAGATTGCTGATCATTATCTGATGCCCAGGAAGAATTAGTAGAAATTTGACTTAAAAGCTTATCCAGCGTTTCCTCTAGTTGCTTTCTAGCTGTAGAACGAGCTGAATAGGTCGTACATACATCTAACAAGTCATAACGCGTATCATTCCAGCCATCATATCGCTTATTCATCGCTTCCTTCAAAATAAGCTGGAACATATTCCCCTGTACACGGTGGTTGGTGGATAAAAGCACCATGGATGATGCATCCTTAAGTAGAGTAATACTTTCATTTACAATATAACCAATTTCTCCACTAGAATCGTCCGTATACTGAAGCATATCGATAACCATCGAAAGCACCGTTATTCCGAAACGGATTGCTGTTTCTTCTTCCCCGTTGTTTAGCTTATTCCTGCCTTTATCAAGTACCATCTCTGCACCTTGAAGTGCAGCATGTACATTTCTCCAAGAGATAAATCCTCGTCTTTTATTCTCATTTATATATTTTCGAATGAGTTGTTTACTGGCTTTCACTTCGTCATTAGGTGTGATTATTTTAAACTCCACCTTCTTCTGAACATCCTCATCCCCTTCAACTAAATCCATGACTAATTCTATTAATTCTTTTTTCGTTAACTTAGAAACTTTATTATATAAATCCAAATATTCGGACTCCCCTCTAAAAGCAAACGATCTATTTTTAATTATTTTACCATACTTTATCGGCACCTGACACTTCACTAATTTTATTGATTAGCGTATAATTTGAGGTTTACTTGACCACCTGCCCATTGATTATATATGATGAAATGAAGTTATTTAAAAGGAGATTAATGCAATGACTAAAAAGGTATATTTAAATCACGATGGTGGGGTTGATGACTTAGTTTCCTTATTTTTGCTATTACAAATGGAGGATGTTGAATTAATTGGGACAGGTGTTATTCCAGCGGATTGTTATTTAGAACCTGCTGTTTCAGCTAGTCGAAAAATCATTGACCGCTTTGGTAATGGAAAACAATTAGTAGTAGCTAACTCCACGTCACGTGGGAAAAATCCCTTTCCCAAAGACTGGCGTATGCATGCCTTCTATGTCGATGCATTACCAATATTAAATGAACACCTTCCAGTAAAAACAAAAGAATCCAATTTACCAGCTCACCAAGACATGATTCAAGCACTAAGGCGAAGCGACTCTAAAGTCTCTTTAGTATTTGTTGGACCATTGACTGATCTCGCAAGGGCATTGAAAGAAGCACCAGACATTGAAGACAAAATTGAAAAGTTAACATGGATGGGTGGAACCCTTTTAGAAAAAGGAAATGTAGAAGAACCTGAACATGATGGAACAGCTGAATGGAATGCTTTCTGGGACCCGGAAGCTGTCAAAAAGGTATGGGACAGTAACATACCAATTGATTTAGTTGCACTCGAAAGTACTAATATGGTTCCATTAACGATGGATGTACGAAATCGTTGGGCTGCCGAACGAACAGATATAGGAATTGATTTTCTTGGCCAATGCTATGCCATGGTACCGCCACTAGTACATTTCCAAACAAATTCCACCTATTTTCTATGGGATGTTCTAACTACTGCAACGATTGGTAGAGACGATTTAGTTAAGAAAAGAGAAGTAAAATGCGTTGTTCATGCCCATGGCCCAAGTCAGGGAAAAACAGAAATATCTAAAGAAGGACGTCCTGTAAATCTAGTATATGAAGTTCATCGCGATGCATTTTTTGATTATATAACGAATTTAGCAAAACACGGCTAACTAAGGACGGTTCCGGTAACGCTCAAAAAAAGAATTGGGGCATTGTATCCATATAAATATTCTGCCCCAATTAGAGATTTCGGTCCTGCTTAGGCTTTCCATTAATTAGATGGGCTTCCCTCTCCGTTTTGGCTTTTTCTTCAATCTTATAAACGCATTCCCCTTCAATTTCGAGAGTTCCAACAATCAAATATTTTCAAATGTTTCTATTTGCTTTATAATGGGAAACAACAACTCTGTATCTTGCTACAGAGACTATTAAAAGGAGCAATGTATATGAGCAATAAAATTAAACTTGGAATCATTGGATACGGTAATCTTGGAAAAGGTGCAGTAAAAGCTATTAATCAAACTCCAGACATGGAATTAGTTGCTATTTTCACGAGAAGAGATCCAGATTCATTAAATCTAGATGAGCCTAATGTAAAGGCTGTACATATTTCAAATGCGAGTGAGTATCAAAATGATATTGATGTCATGTTACTATGTGGAGGTTCTGCTACGGACTTACCAGAACAAACTCCGCACTTTGCAAGCATGTTCAATACGGTAGATAGTTATGATACTCACGCAAAAATTCCCGAATTTTATCAATCTGTACATGAAGTTGCAGCAAAGCATGATAAAACAGCCATTATCTCTGTAGGCTGGGATCCAGGCCTATTTTCTATTAACCGTGTAATGGCTGAAGCAATTTTACCTAATGGAGAAAACTATACATTCTGGGGTAAAGGGCTCAGTCAAGGACACTCTGATGCAGTAAGGAGAGTAAACGGTGTTAAAAACGGAGTTCAATACACTATTCCATCTGAACCGGCAATTGAAAGAGTTCGTAGTGGTGAAAATCCGGAATTAGCTACTTCAGAAAAACACCGTCGCGTTTGCTATATTGTTGCTGAAGATGGAGCAGATAAAGCCGCAATAGAAAATGAAATAAAAACAATGCCTAATTACTTCGCGGACTATGAAACGGAAGTGCATTTCATTTCAGAAGAGGAATTAGCACGTGACCACTCTAAAGCTCCACACGGCGGATTTGTCATTCGAGGTGGAAATACAGGAGAGGATAATAAGCAAATTTACGAATTCTCCCTTAAGTTAGACAGTAATCCAGAATTTACTGCAAGTGTATTAGTCGCATATGCCAGAGCCGCTTATCGTTTAAGTAATGAAAAGCAATTTGGCGCTAAAACGGTTTATGATGTGGCACCAGGTTATATTTCACCACGATCAGCTGAAGAGCTTAGAAAAAATTATTTATAAGAAATAAAACAGGAACAACTCCCTCTTAATAAAGGGAGTTGTTTTTATCATCTAAATTGATTTTTCCTCCAACTCCCTGTCCTGCCCCACCAAACATCTTTCCGAGCCTTCATTTCTGGATCACTCATTTTTGAGAAATCAATCTTCTCCTTCTTCTTCTTCAGTTTATCCGGATCTAAACCAGCGTTAACTATGCTTGGAACCAGATAATTTGCATTAATACCACTAAATGCATCGGTGTATATAATATCTTTAATAGAGGAGTCAACTATCATATTTTTGTATGCATCTTTCGCTCCACTCCCCAGCGTTGAGATAAAACGGGTACCAATATAAGCAAAATCTGCCCCAAGAATTTCCGTTAAAAGAATATCCTCTCCTTTTGACATTCCACCAAACAATGCAATCGGACCATCAAAAAACTCCCTAACCTCATGAACAAAGGTAATGGGGTTATATATACCACCATGGTCACCAGCACCACTTGCAACTAGGACTAACCCATCAGCTCCCTTTTCAATCGCTTTCTTGGCAAATTTAATGTTAATGACATCGGAGAAAGCCCCCCATCATATTTATGCACAATTTCTGCAACTGAGCTTGGATCTCCTAATGATGTAATAACGACTGGTAGCTGGTATTTTTCGACTAATTTAAGTTCTTCTACATAGCGTTTAAGCTAATAAGTCAGATCCATTTATAAATATGCTTCCAAAGATACTAGGAAGGCCATCACATTGGCAATTTCATGAGGAAGTGCAACACGTTTCATTGTGGTTTTTCTTTGAATTCCCTTCATGAACCGCTCATTTTCTATATAAGCCGTGTTTTAATTGCCTTATAAGCTCAAATTTAATTTGGTAATAATTATGATATCCTCACCAACTGCTTTCCTATATTTTCACCTTCAAATAACCCAATAAAAGCTTTAGGAGCATTTTCCAATCCAGCTACAATGCTTTCACGATACTTTAGAGATCCATTTTTTACCCAGTTACCTAGCTGTGTATATCCTTCTTCAAAGTGATCCGCGTAATCTCTAACAATAAATCCTTTCATTAAGGCACTACGTTGAATTAACTGACTTTGTACTCGTGGACTCTCTACGGATTTTTCCATGTTATAGGAAGAAATCTGACCACATAAAACAATCCTAGAATAAAAGTTTATTAACCTCATCACCGCATCTGAAATTTCTCCTCCTACATTATCAAAATATATGTCTACCCCATTTGGACAGGCACTTTTGAGAGACTTTAACACATTTTCGGTTTTATAATTGATTGTTTCGTCAAACCCGAGTTCATTTTTCAAATAGTTTACTTTTTCCTCAGAACCTGCAATTCCGATTACTCGACATCCTTTTATTTTCGCAATTTGACCCACAGTCATTCCTACTGCCCCAGATGCCCCAGAGACCACTACTGTCTCTTCAGCTTTTGGTTTACCAATATCAAGTAACCCAAAATAGGCAGTTAATCCCGGCATTCCTACTATTCCTAGTGCCGTTGATATCGGTGCTAAATTAGGGTCAACTTTTCTAATATTATCTCCATTTGAAACAGAATAGTCGGACCATCCAAGACGCCCTTCTACTATTTCTCCCTCTTTATATGATAAATTCTTAGATTCAATGACTTCACCAACTATTCCCCCAGTCAACACTTCATTTAATTGGAAAGGATCTACATATGTTTTAATTCCTCGCATCCTTCCCCGCATATAAGGGTCAACAGACAAATAAATAGACCGAATTAACAGCTCTCCTTCTTTAATTGTGGGTATGGAATTGGTAACTAACTTAAAATCCTCTGCTTTTGGCATTCCCTTAGGTCTTCTTACTAAAAGGATACTGCGATTGACCTTTTCCATTTTAAAATCACCCCTTAACTATTTATAAAGTACTGCCTCCATCCACACTCAACACTGTACCAGTTACAAATTCACTTACACTCGTTGCACAATAGATTGTAGCCCCTTTCAGCATATTTTCATCACCAATGCTCCCTAGTGGAATAGTTTTAAATCTTCTCTCTGTTCCAACATACCCTTCGTCATTTTTGTTTTAAACATACCAAGAGCAATCGCTTTAACATAAATAATATGCCTTGCCCACTTCATAGCCAGATCCTTTGTCAAATGCATAACTGCTGCTTTCACTTGTTGGTATCCTAATAAATAATACTCAACTTTTGGCAACCTAAAACAGACAAGTATACTAAGGTAAACACGCAAACCATTGTTGTAATTGACTTTTAAATACCATAGATAAGAATTGTATGGTATGTATGAAACGTAAAATGCTTTTCTTTTATCTAACCAAACTATTCTAAATCAATCGGAACAATTTCTCCATCTTCAACCGCACCAACACGAGTAAGTATCTCAAAACCACCATTTTCATCAATACCAGGAATGACATATACCTTTTTATCTTCTGGTAAAGCATCTAAACCGTCTTGAATATGTTCATAGATAACTTCTGCGTCATCCACATTACCTGCTGCTTTCATCGCTTCAACAAAAATGTACATAGAAACATAGTGAAATCCTGCTTCTGAACCTGGATCTTTATCATATTTAGCTCGATATTTTTCAACAAACTCTGGTACTCCAGGGTAATCCGCATTAATTAATGGCATTGTACCAATTGACCCTTCTAATAATTCGTATGTTTCAGTTATATTCTTCATTTCATCCAGTTTTGCTTGATCCATAATAATAAATCCACCTTCAAAACCTAATTCCCTTGCCTGTGTAGCTATACTTGCTGTTGGCTCAGAAGGTCCGCCTATGAATAGTACATCTGGATCTTCATCTATTGCATTAGTTAATAGGGTAAAGAAATCTGTATCCTTCGCAAAGTCAACGGACGATTCATGCACAACTTCTCCCCCCTGTTCTTCCCAATATGGGATTAATGCTTCTGCCCAGTCTTGGCCATATTGTGTTACTGGTGGAATAGCTGCCAATTTCGGTCCAAATCGCTCCATTGTATAATCAGTGAACGGTTCTAAATAACCATGATAGCTTGGTGGTATTCTTACGGTTAGTGAATTTCCCTTTTCTGTAATTGCTGGTTCACTTGAATAGGCTCCAATAATAAAATTTTCCTTTTCATTAAACACTTGAAGGGCATAAACCCCCCCACTATGCGGTGTGAAGATAATTGGCGTCTCATTTTCCTGAACTAATCTTCTTGCATTTGCAGCTGTTTCATTTGGTAAATATTGATCATCAAGAGAAACTAGATTTAATTTATATGTCTCGCCGTTTACTTCAAAACCTTCTTCATTAATTTCTTCAACTGCCATTTGTAAACCATTTAGTGTGTTTTCTCCATAATAGGCTGCAGCTCCACTTAATGGCCCACTATACCCGATGTTTACAACGTTCTCTCCATCGACAGAACCTGTACTTTCATTAGATGTTTCCGTACCACTCCCATCAATACAGGCTGATAAGGTAAATAACATGACAATAAAACTTATTAAAAACAGTAACTTTCTTTTTCTCATATGATTCCCTCCGTTTTATATATTGATTATTTACAAAATTCCTACTACTATTTTGATACTAACGTCTTTTAAATTTTATTGGTTAGGCACCGATATACGCTTTACGAACTTCTTTATTAGAAAATAATTCCTCTGAAGATCCTTTTACAACTACTTTTCCGTTTTCAAAAACATACCCTTTATCTGCAATACTTAATGCTGCATTTGCGTTTTGCTCTGCTAAAAGAATGGTTGTTCCTTCGTTGTTAATTTCTTGAATACTTTCAAACATCTGTTCGACAATTAATGGGGCTAAACCAATAGATGGCTCGTCAAGTAACATTAATTTCGGTTTAGCCATTAACGCTCTTCCTATTGCTAGCATCTGCTGTTGCCCACCACTTAAAGAACCTGCTGAAAAATCACTTTTATCATGGAGAATCGGAAATAATTCATAGACTTCTTTTAATGTCTGTTTAAATTGTTTTTTGTTTTTTCTATGAACATAAGCACCCATTATCAAGTTATCTTTAACAGACATTTGTGAAAACAATTTTCTGTCCTCTGCACATTGGACAATTCCGGATTGAACAATCTTATCAGGTGATTTTCCTCCGATAGATTTACCTTGAAATAATATTTTTCCAGAAGCAGGTTTGCTTAACCCACTAATTGTTCGAAATGTCGTACTTTTTCCCGCTCCATTAGCGCCCAACAACACCACGATTTCACCTTGAGTCACTTCGATATTGACTTGATGCACAGCTGCATAATTTCCATACTTAACTGTAATATCCCTTAGCTCAAGCACTGGCACTCCCTCCTAAATACGCTTTTATTACTTGTTCATTTTTATTAATTTCTTCAGGGATACCTTCAGCAATTTTTTCTCCATAGTTTAATACCATAATTTTATCTGCTAAATTCATAATCATTTTCATCTTATGTTCAATTAAACAAACAGTAATCCCCCCTTGTGTCATCTTCTCTATTAAATAAGAAAGTTTTTCTGTTTCATCTGGATTAACCCCAGCGGTTGGTTCGTCAAGAAAGACAATCTCTGGATCTGTAGCTAATGCAAGCGCAAATGCAACTCTCTTTTTCTCCTCTTGAGAAATATTAGCAACTAACCGATCAGCATAATTTGATAAGCCTACAAAATCTAAAACCTCTAGTGCTATTTCTTTCGACTTTTCTTCTTCTTGCTTTAAACGCTTTGTTCGAAATATCGCATCAAAAAGATTAGATCTTGTTCTTAAACGATGACCAACAACGACATTATCAAATATGGTTGATCTTTCAAACAAATTTGTCGTTTGAAAAGTCCGTGCAACTCCTAATTCAGCAATCTCATTTGCTGCTAGATTAGAAATATCCTTTCCTTTAAAAATCACTTTCCCAGAAGTCGGCTTGTGTACACCACTTATTAAATTGAAAAAAGTTGATTTTCCTGCACCATTTGGTCCAATAATTGCATTTATTTTTCCTTTTTCAATAGAGAAATCAACGTTATTAACGGCATGTAATCCTCCAAATTGTTTGGATAACTGTTTTATTTCTAAATACATCTTTATTTTCCTCCTATGCCCCTTTTTTCATTTCTGAATAGCGCGTGTTAACCCCTTTCCTTTCCCTAAGCTTCATTCTCCAATCATTAAACAATCCGACCAATCCTCTTGGTGCAAAGATAATTAACAGTACAAGTAATGGTCCAAAAATTAACATTCGATAATCTTGCAAGAATTGGAGGTTTTGAGAAAGCCATACAATGAGTATTGTTCCAACAATTGGTCCTGAAATTGTACCAATACCACCAACGATTAAATACATTAACAAATCGAAGGTAATGTTTGTTGAACCAATCTCTGGTCCCAGAAATCGAATGAAACTAGCATATAGCGCACCTGCTAAACCTGCAAAAAATGTAGATAGAACAAAAGATATCAATTTATTTTTCATTGTTGAGATACCTAACGACTGTGCCAAGGGTTCACTGTTCCGAATGGCGATAAATGTTCTACCAACCAAAGAGTGCACGATACGATAAATGACAAAAATAACTATTAGTAATATCGCTAAAACAAGGTAATATTGTGATAACGGACTAGTAAATGAAATCGGTCCAATATTTGCTGGAGCAGGAATCCCCATAAGACCCCGTACACCTTCTGTTAAGCTGTCCCATTTATCTATAACTAAATAGATGACATATCCAACACACAGTGTATAAATTGCGAAAAAGTGTTCTTTTGTTCTAAGGGAAATTAAACCGATAAAAAAACCAATAATAGTTGTAATAATTGGCGCTAGTATAAAAGCAAGCCAGAAACCCACCTCTGCTTTTACAGTTAGTAACCCCAATGCATATGCACCAATTGCAAAAAATCCAGCGTGAGCAAGTGACAAGTAACCCGTATATCCTGCTAACAAATTTAGGCCATAAACTGCAATGATCCAAATAAAAGCTAAAGTCATAACATGAATATAGTATCCATTTTGTGTAATTAACGGAAAGAGTATTGCCAACAAAATCAACAGAATAACAACATACCGCTGCTTAAATTTGGTTACCATTAATGCTCCTCCTTTGCAAATATGCCATTTGGTCTAATCGATAAAATAATAATGAGTAGAACAAAGGCAATAATATCTTTATAATCACCAGAAATATAAGTTGCCGCTATACTTTCACTAAAACCAAGAATATAACCACCTAGAATAGCTCCAGGTATACTTCCCATTCCACCAATAATAATGATAACAAAGGCTTTTAGAATTACTAAATGCCCCATACCTGGAAAAACGAGGTTGATAGGTGAAGTTAAGGAGGCAGCTATAGCGGCCATAGCCCCTGCAAGAAGAAAGGTTAACATGGCTACTTTATTGGCATTAATTCCAACTAAAAATGCACCTTCCCGATTCTGACTCATAGCAATAATTGTTCTTCCAATTAACGTTTTCTTTAGGAATAAATAAAGCAATGCCATTACAGCTATTGCAGCAACAATAATTAGAAGCCTTTGTACCGTAAAGGTAATACCAAATAGATTGACTACTTGGCTATAAGGTGTTGGCATTTGACGGTAATCCGCCCCCCATACTAATTGCGCAAATGCTTCTAAAAAAAGAAGCATTCCAATTGCAGCAATCATACTATTAATTGATATCGTATTTCTGAGCGGATGAAATATTAATCTTTCCATCAACACACTGAGACCACCAACGACGATAATAGAAACAACAATAGCTACCCAATAATTAAACCCAGCATATACCATCATCGTCAAAGTTATATATCCACCAATCATATAGATAGCACCATGTGCAAAATTAGGAATGTGTAAAATTCCATATACAAGAGTTAATCCTAAGGCAACTAAACTATATACACTTCCTACAGTTAAACCGTTAAATAGTTGCTGTAAAAGTACCTCCATTAATTGTCCACCTTTCCAGTAGAAATTCATTCTATTTTTACTCTATTACTCTATAGTTCTTGACTTTTTCCATTCGTCCTCTTGCAGTCTTCGCCACAATATTTTCCCACTAGATGTTGTAGGTAACGTTTTTCTAAATTCAATATGGCGAGGATATTTGTATGCAGCCAAATTCCTATTGGACCACTCAATCATTTCCTCCTCCGTTATTTTCCCCTCATATGCTTCATTAAGAATGATAAATGCTTTGACGTCTTCTCCCCTTTTCACATCAGGTATGCCCACAACACAAGCTTGTTGCACAGCAGGATGCTTATATAGATAAGACTCCACCTCCGACGGCCAAACCTTATACCCTGATGCATTAATCATTCGCTTGAGGCGATCAACAATAAAAAAGTAGCCTTCTTCATCAAATCTTCCAATGTCTCCTGTCCTGAAAAAGCGCTTTCCTTCCAATTTAATAAAAGCGTTTTCATTTTCATCTTTTCGATTATAATAACCTATCATCACTTGTGGCCCACTAACAATAATTTCTCCTACTTCTCCAACACCCAATTCTTTATTTGTTAAAGGATTAATGATTCGAGAATCTACATCAAATGAAGGAATACCTAAGCACTGCATTTTAGGACGATCTGATGGATTAGTATGTGTTTGAGCAATTGTTTCGGAAAGCCCATAACCTTCTATGAATTTTAAACCAGTAAGTTGATAGAGTTGTTCTCCTACTGCTTCAGGAAGTGCAGCACCCCCACCCGAGATGGAAATTAAAGACGAAAGCTTTTTAGAATCAAGGTTAGAATTTTCTAAGAAATCAACGACCATCGTACTTATTGCAACCCAATTCGTACAGTTCCTGCTTTCTATAAGCTTTAAAGCTGTTTCCCTATTCCATCTCGTCATAATAACTATTGTGCTACCGCTTAATAATGGCATATGCATACTATGCACCATTCCCGTCACGTGATAAAAGGGTAAAGTTGCTAGATGAACGTTACTTGCTGTTCCTCTCGTCCAGTATAATGCTCCAAATGTATTTGCTTGAACGGTTCTATTGGTATGCATACAACCCTTTGGTAGTCCCGTTGTTCCTGATGTATACGGAAGAACAATAAGATCATCCGGATTTTGTGTATGTGCATGAGGGGCATAATCAGATTCAACGCAGTCCATCCACAGATAATGATTCGCATGTGTATACATTTTTCTCAGAAGTTTTACGTTTATTGGAAGCTCCTGTTTTAAATCATCGATATAGTCGGAGTAGGCAGCAATCACTAGATTTGTTAGTGATGTTGTTTCAAACAATGGGTTAACATTATCGTACAATTCCTGACCGATAATCGCATTTTTTATTTCGCAATCTTTTATATAAAATTCCAATTCATTGGTTTTTAACATTGGGTTAATTGGAACTACAACTGCATTTGCTCTTAAAATAGCATAGTACCCAATAATAAACTGTGGAGAATTTTGTATAAGTAACAGAACATTTTCCCCCTGCTGAACTCCTAGTTTTTGTTGTAAAAAGCCAGCAAGTGCATCTACTTCATTTTTTAATTCATTATAAGTCATTTCTTGTCCGTAATAATAAATGGCGGGATGATTAGGGTATCGTTTGGCACTGACTTCTAAATTGTTATAAAGTGATGTTTTAGGTATAGTTAATGACTTTGAAAGCCTTGGCCAGTGTTCGAAATGAAGTTTTAACATTTACATCTCTCCCATATCCTTGTCATCTTTTGACTTTTGGTGTTGAATTTTCACTTTCCAAAATTAGGCGTTCGCTTTTCTTTAAAAGCTAAGACCCCCTCACGATGATCCGCCGTTGTAGCTACAGTTGCTTGCGTTATCCTTTCTAGTTCAAGTATTTCTTCCAAAGTGGAATGGAGAGATTTATCTGCTAACTTTTTAATAAATCCATATGCTTTAGAAGGACCACGAGCTAATTTCAAAGCATATTCATTTACCTCTTCCGGAAACTCAGCCAACGAATATATATGGTTAACAATACCCAATGAATATGCCTCACTCGCTGTAATAGGTTCTGCATTAAATAAAAGTTCTTTAGCGCGATATGGACCGATTAATCTCGGAAGAAAATATAAACCGCCTCCATCTGAAATTAAACCTACTTTCGAAAAGCTTAAAATGAACTTACTTTCTTCTGCTGATAAAATGATGTCACATGCCAATGCTAGATTAAAACCTGCCCCGGCAGCATATCCATGAACAGCAGCTATAATTGGTTTTTCCAATTCTTTCATGGATAGGATTAATTCATTTAAATTCCCAATATGGTCATACGTTCCTAAGGGATCTTTTTGCCCCATGTTCTTCACATCTCCACCTGCACTAAAAGCACGACCAGAACCTGAAATTGTTACAACATGTATCGATGCTTCTGTTTTTGCCAATTGTATTGCTTCCTTTAATCCTGTTATCATTTCAGCACTAAAGGCATTCAGACTATCTGGCCGGTTCAAAGTAAGGTGCAATACCCCTTCTTTTATTTCAACTAATAAATCTTTCGTTTCGATATAATTCACAAGCTACACTCCTCTTATTCATAATTTTTCTTACAACATTGGGCGTTTCATAATATCCCTTCTGCTTATACTGTTACGCCCTTTTGTGTGTTAACTCCAATGCATATTGAATCAAGTTTTTTACATATACATTTAAATTAGCAAAGCGTTCATCCTTTGTTTGCCCCTTCTTCCACCGATAGTAAATTTGTTGACAGATAACAGCTAGTTTGAAGTATGCAAATGTTAAGTAAACGTTCATATTAGTCAAGTCTCTTCCGCTTTTTTTTGAATAGTATTCCATAAATTCATCTCGTGTAAAAAATCCAGGGTAGCCAGTAATAGGTACTTCACCCATTTCTCTCTTTAAGAGTTCGGAATCATTTGACTCTGTCCAATAGCTCATAGCGGCTGCTAGATCTGCTAATGGGTCACCTACCGTTGTCATTTCCCAATCAAACACACCAATGATTCGGCTAATATCTTGATTAAACATTGAATTATTCAATTTAAAATCATAATGAATAATAGTAGATTCAGAAGAGTCTGGTATATTGCTAATCAGCCAACTTTTTAATCGTTCAATTCCAACAATATCATCTGTTTTAGACCTCTCATATCTTTTTATCCAACCATGTACTTGCCTTTCCATAAATCCCTCTGGCTTTGTCATATCTTTTAACTTTGTTTTGGTATAATCAACCTGATGTAAATCTACCAAAGCGTTAACCATTAATTCAGAAATTTTCCTGCCTAATTCCTTTGTAACATTAACATTTTCTGGAAATCCCGTATCAAGTACAATGCCACGTTTCCTTTCCATTACAAAGAATGGGCTCCCAGCAATACTTTGATCTGCATAAACGAAAGGCTTTGGCGCTACTTGATAATGTGGATGAATTTCCTTTAATATCGTAAATTCTCTTTCCATATCATGTGCTTTTGGGGCTACAGGACCTAACGGCGGCCTTCTTAGGACCGCCTCCCAATCTCCAATTTTCAATAGATAGGTTAAATTAGAGCGTCCTGCACTAAATTGTTCAACCGTTAAAGGACTATCCGGCAAATTATTAATATGCCTTCTCAAGAAAGACTCTATTTCTTTTTGATTTATTTCCTCCCCTTTTCGAACTGGAATTGTATCAAAAGACATTTTACCCCACCCTTTTATGAATGAATATTCAGTAAATTGGCCCGACAATTAAATGATTTTCCAGTTTTAATCGCAAACGTTCTGGAATTGATATGGTCTTTTGCTCCAAGTAATTAAAACAAACTGTGACAGCCTCTGCCTCCGCAATAGTGATTCCTGTATCTGGTGATAAAATCGTCTGGCTCATCGTGAAACTTTTGGTCCCCACTTTTAATACATTTGTACAAACTCTCAATGTTTGACCTGCGAAAGCTTGATTTAAATATTGACACTTAATGGAGGCTAATATAAAGCTGAGATTCTTATTTCTTTCTGGAAGAATTTCCTTAAAAAATTTGGTACGAGCTTCTTCAAAGTATAAAAAGTAACTCGTGTTATTCACATGGCCAAGTGCGTCTGTCTCAGCAAACCGAATATATACCTCAATTTCATGAGCTGTTGTCATATTACTCTCCCTTTAACTAACTAAATAGTATATTTTTCCAAATATCGGAATAGAGAATTAGTTTTCCAAATTTCCTATTCCATTAAGTATCAATTCCATATAAAAATTAGCTAATTCCTCTTCAGAGACTTCACCATCCGGGTCATACCAATAATAACTCCAGTTCGTAATACCCAAAATCCCAAATGTAAGGATATCTGCTCTGACATTATTATTAAATTCTCCCTTTGCAATCGCTTCTTCAATCATTAATTGATAATTTTTTCGGAACTTATCACGTTTTGCTTTAACTAATTCAAAATCTGAATCATGTATATGTCGCATTTCTCTGGAAAAAATCCTCGCACTTTCTCTTTGCGATTTAATTGCGCTAATTACCATATAGATAATGTCATAAAGTTTTTCACTATAATTTTTAGTTAAATCTTTTAAAATAATTTCTTGTTTTTGAAGAATACCTTCAATATAACTTAAATTAATAACACGCAGTAGTTCTTGTTTACTTTTAAAATAATAATAAAAGGTTCCTTTTGTAACACCAATATTTTCAACAATATCTTGAATGGATGTTTCGCTATACCCCTTTTTATCAAATAAATAAATACTTGTTTGAATAATCTTTTCTCTCATACTTGTAAATTCCCTTCATTTTATATAAATCTCATTATAGCAGATTTTAACTCGTGGTTTGATTGTTAAAAATTTGGTGTTACTCTTTATTAGCCTCGTTCAATAATAGTCGCTATTCCTTGTCCCCCACCGATACATGCTGTAATAAGTGCATATTTTCCATTTATGCGTTCTAATTCATATACTGCTTTTGTTAATAAGATTGCCCCTGTAGCACCTAATGGATGCCCATGTGCAATCGCACCACCATTAACATTTATTTTCTCCGGATCAAAATATAGTTCTCTATCACATGCAATGACTTGCGCCGCAAAGGCCTCGTTAAGTTCTATAATATCCATATCATTTAAATCAAGTCCTGATTTTTCCATCACTTGTTTCGTAGCTGGTACAGGACCTATACCCATAATATTTGGATCGACGCCAGCAACTGCCGAAGCACAAATAGTAGCTAACGGTGTAAGTCCCAATTTTTCTGCTTTTTCTCTCGACATAACAACTAGCGCAGATGCTGCATCATTTAACCCAGAACTACTACCAGCTGTAACCGAACCATCTTTCACAAAAGCTGGGGGTAGTTTAGATAGTACTTCTAATGTTGTTTGAGGTCGCGGATGCTCATCTTTCTCAAAGACAATAGGGTCTCCTTTACGTACTGGAACCTTTATAGGAACTATTTGTTCATCAAAATACCCTTCCTCCATTGCTTTAGCCATTTTTTGTTGACTTCTAAATGCAAATTCATCTTGTTCTTCTCTACTAATGTCATATTTACTCACTAGATTTTCTGCTGTAATACCCATTGGTGGATTCCCTATTTCTTTTGGTGATAATTGTGACTTGCGAAATTTTGGTGGGGAAGGGCTATATGGCCGCTCCGCACGATCCATGAGATATGGTGCACGGCTCATACTTTCCACTCCTCCTGCAACATAAATGTCCCCTGCGCCTGACTGAATTGCTTGTGCCGCTAGAACAACCGCATTAATACCTGAGCCACATTGACGGTCAACTGTGAGGCCAGGTAAATTAGTAGATAATCCAGACTGTAATGCTGTTAATCTAGCAATATTCCCTCCACCACTTAAAACATTTCCCATAATCACGTCATTAATAGAATTGGGGTCAATATTTACTCGTTTAACTGCTTCTTTAATAACCTCTGCACCAAAAATATGTGCCGGCACTGTCGCTAATGCCCCTCCCTGTCTGGCTATAGGTGTTCGAACTGCTGATACAATCACTGCATCTCTTTTCATAAATACATCCACTCCCTTTTTATGTTTGATAAAACTACTACATAGCACTTGCACCACCATCTACTACAATAGTTTCACCTGTAACAAAATCTGAAGCAGGGGCAGCTAAAAATAATGCTAGACCCTTTAAATCATTCTCCGTTCCAAACTTACGTAATGGCGTACCTTCAAGCATTTTATCTCCGCCTTTTTCAATAAGAACTTTTGACATTTTTGTTGGAAAAAAACCAGGAGCGATAGCGTTAACATAAATCCCCCTTGGCCCCCATTTCACAGCTAAGTCTCTTGTAAACGAGATGACCCCACCTTTACTAGTGTTATAACCAATCGCATCCATATATTCAGGGTTTGAACCTTTTAATCCAGCAACGGAAGCTATGTTAATAATCTTCCCATGTTTTTGTTCTGTCATCACTTTACCAACTGCCTGTGACATCAAAAATGTTCCTACTACATTCACATTCAATACCTTTTGAAAGGCCTCTAAAGGCAT
The DNA here is from genome assembly GCF_900176885.1 of Oceanobacillus senegalensis. Lineage (GTDB taxonomy): Bacteria > Bacillota > Bacilli > Bacillales > Amphibacillaceae > Oceanobacillus > Oceanobacillus senegalensis. Next base: position 2,538,956 of record NZ_LT839648.1, read on the forward strand.
TTCATCAACAGTTGCTCCCCATGAAGCACCGCTATTATTAACGAGAATATCAATTCTCCCAAATTCCTCTACAGTCTTTTTAACTACATCTTTAATATCATCAGGGTCTGTTACATCACATTTTAAGGCTAGTGTCTTTACTCCAAGTGATTGCAATTTCTCACTAACTTCCTGGCAATTTTCTTTTTTTCTTGAACAAACAACTATATTAGCACCAGATTCAGCAAACCCTTCAGCTATTTGTTCACCAAGGCCGCGTCCACCACCAGTAACAATAGCAGTTTTCCCAGTAAGATCAAATAGTTCCTTCACATGCATATTTTGGTTCCTCCTATGTTTTACCGATATTTTTTTAATTCCTGTCTCGCAACCGTTCTTCGATGAACTTCATCTGGCCCATCTGCTAACCTTAACGTGCGTACATTGGCATAACTTGCAGCGAGTGGGAAATCATCACTCACCCCTGCACCTCCCAATGCTTGAATAGTCCGATCAATTACCCGTAATGCCATATTTGGTGCAACCACTTTAATCATAGAGATCTCTGACTTCGCCTCTTTATTTCCAACTGTATCCATCATGTAAGCAGCCTTAAGTGTAAGTAATCTTGCTTGTTCAATCTCTATTCTTGAATCCGCTATCCACTCCTGGACGACTCCTTGTTCAGCCAATTTTTTCCCGAATGCTTCTCGGGACTCTACCCGATCACATAATATTTCCAACGCTCTTTCTGCAGCTCCAATTGTTCTCATACAATGATGTATTCTTCCTGGTCCCAGCCTTCCTTGTGCTATCTCAAATCCTCTACCTTCTCCCAATAACATATTTGAAGCAGGTACTCTCACATTGTTATATTCAATTTCGGCATGGCCATGTGGGGCATGGTCATAACCAAAAACAGGTATTGCGCGTTTGATTGTAACACCTGGTGTATCAATCGGGACAAGTATCATCGATTGTTGATTATACTTTGGTGCATTCGGGTCGTTTTTCCCCATAACAATCGCGATTTTACAACGTGGATCATTAGCCCCAGATGACCACCATTTTGTTCCATTAATGATATATTCATCTCCATCCCGAACAATACTAGCCTCAATGTTGGTTGCATCTGATGAGGCAACACCTGGCTCAGTCATAGAAAAACAGGAACGAATTTCTCCATCCAATAATGGTTGTAACCATTTATTCTTTTGCTCTTCAGTACCATACCGAACTAAAACTTCCATATTACCAGTGTCTGGCGCAGCACAATTAAAAACCTCTGGCGCAATACTTGACCTCCCCATGATTTCGCATAAAGGTGCATATTCTAAATTAGAAAGCCCTGTACCACATTCACTTTCAGGCAAAAATAAATTCCAAAGTCCCTTGTCTTTTGCTTTTTCTTTTAATTCCTCGATAATAGGTGGCACGCTAGAAAAGTGGTCATTTTTATCTATCTGTTCCGCGTATGTACTCTCATTAGGATAAATGTATTCTTCCATAAATGCAGTTATCTCTTTCTGATATTCCATTACCCTATCCGAATATTCAAAATTCATGTGTTATACTCCCCCATCTCTTATTAACAGGATCCGTCTCTTTTCCAAAGAAACAGACCCTAATGATAATTATTGTGAATTAATATTTCAAAAATCTTATATTTCCTTTAATGACCTCTTTATCATTTTGATTAACGGCTTTAACTATAAAATCAGAAAACTCTTCTGTATCTTCTTCTAAAATAGCTTTAAGTTTAATCACATCGTTTAGAAAAACCATTCCAGCAAATCTAATCTTAAAGTCCTGAATAAATCCTTCTTCGTAATATGGTGTAAAGAGCTTGGCCAAATTCCCCATTGTCCACATTCCATGAGCTATAATACCAGGCAAACCCGCTTTTATAGCTTCTTCATCTATAGTATGAATTGGATTAAAGTCTCCTGAGGCTCCTGAGTACTTAATTAAATCCATTCTAGATACAGGTTCAAGTATAACTTCTAGTGAATCGCCCGTATTAAACTCAACTACACTTTGTTTCATACTTTCATCGCCTCCCTTACAGCCTCATTAATTATGACAGTAGATCCTTCAGTAAAAATCAAATTTCCTTCCCTATCCTCACCATATCTTCTTGTTAATAAAAATCCCATTAAACCATTATTACCTGATTTCTCAAAGTAATCTTTCACTTCTGTATAACAATATACTTCCTCACCTACCAATAGTGGTCTTTCATAATGATAGGTTTGTTCACCATGAATTAATCCTTTTTTAGGAAGAGTAAGCCCCTCTACTTCCCCATAATTAAAAATACGGGGAAATGTTGGTGGTGCAATATTCTCACCATACCTAGACTCTTTTCCTTTTTTCTCGTCTATGAATATAGGATGCAGGTCACCAATAGATTCTGCAAAACGTTTTACAAGGCCTCTTTCTACTATATTTTTTACTTTTTTGGACTTCCTACCAACAATTTCTTCAAACATTAACACCTCTCCCTTCAGTATTTAAATAGGTAAATGTTAAGCCTTTGGTCCCCCTGCAACATAGATAACCTGACCATTAACAAAGGAAGACTTCTCATCAGCGAAAAATGCAACTGCATTTGCGATATCCTCTGGTTTTCCACTTCTAGCTACTGGAATTTTACTAACATTAAATTTTACAAATTCACTAAAATCAACGCCTACTCTCTCTGCAGTAGCCTTTGTCATCTCGGTTTCAATAAATCCCGGTGCTACAGAGTTTGAAGTAATCCCAAATTTACCTAGCTCAATAGCTAGAGTTTTTGTAAATCCTTGCAATCCAGCTTTTGCTGTAGCATAGTTTGCTTGACCTCGATTGCCTAGGGCAGATGTAGAAGAAATATTAATGATGCGACCATACTTTTGATCTACCATGTATTTTTGGACCGCACGCGCAGCATTAAAGGACCCTTTTAAATGAACATCCATTACCTGTTGCCAGTCACTATCCGTCATTTTGAATAACATATTATCCCGAATAATACCTGCATTATTCACCAATATGTCAATCGCTCCATAAGTTGAAACAACTTCTTGTACTACTGCTTCTACTTCTTCTGCATTGACTACATCTGCCTTTTTCGTATAAATTTCATATCCTTTCTCAGTAAATTCAGTCTGTACCTCATTTAGTGCCTCTTCATTAATATCTATAACCGCAACCTTTGCACCTTCTTCAGCCAATCTAAGTGCAACTCCTTTTCCAATACCTCGACTACCGCCTGTGATAAAAGCTACTCTACCATTAAACTTTCCTGACATTTGTAATCCCTCCTAAAATAAATTTAAATATATTGACCGATTTTTACATTACCTTTTAATAGATTTCTAGAAATAATTAAACGCTGAATTTCATCTGTACCATCATAAATTCTCCATAATCTTGCCTCTCGGTACCAACGCTCAATTGGCAATTCTCTTGTATAACCCATTCCACCATGAATTTGTAGGACACGATCGATTACATTATTTCCAATATTTGCACCATATAATTTAGCCATTGAAGCTAAGTGACGATTATCTTCTCCTTGATCAAGTGTAAATGCAGCATTTAACACTAACCATTTTGCAGCTTCAATTTCAACTGCAGAATCAGCTATTTGCCACTGAATAGCTTGCCTATCTGCAATTGGTTTACCAAATGTTTCTCGTTCATTTGCGTAATCAATAGCCATTTGCAGTAAACGCTCTGCTGAACCAACTGCACGCGCTCCAACAATCCACCTTGCAAAACCAATCCATTCTAATCCAAGGTTATAACCCTTATGTAGTTCCCCTAAGATATTCTCTTCAGGAACACGAACATTTTCAAAAATTAAACTAGCAGGTCCCCATTCACCCATCGTATGAATATATTCAGATTTCCACCCCATGTCTCGATCAGCTATAAAACAAGTAACCCCTTCTCTACCTTTTGAATTCTGATGAAGGTCCTTATCAGTAATTGCAATAACCATGGTGAAATCCGCCTCATTTCCTCCAGTTATAAATGTCTTTTCACCATTTAGAATCCACTCATCACCGTCTTTAACTGCAGTCATTTTAATATTTCTTGTATCTGATCCAGCTCCTGGTTCCGTCATGGCAAAACATGATTTTTTATCTCCATTTATGGTCGGTATTAAGTATTTTTCTTTTTGTTCATCATTCCCATAATATAGTATATTATCTGCTGAACCCCCGAACTTAAAGGGTACAAATGTCTTAGCCACTTCCATGGAAACGATAGCTTGCATCATTTGCCCAAGGTCTGCTCCACCATATTCTTCAGGTGTATTAATCCCCCAAAAGCCTGCCTCTTTTGCCTTTAGTGTTAGTTCTTCTTGCTTCTCTTTTGGCAAACTTAGTTTCCCTTCTCTTTCATTTCGAAGTACATCATTTTCAAGTGGGATTAATTCTTTTTCAACAAATTTTCGAATTGTTTCCTGAACCATTTTTTGTTCCTCAGTTAAACGTAAGTACATGGACAATCTCTCCTTTTCATCTATTTATATGAAACTATCTCATTTTAAATACCTACTAGTCAGTATGTTTAGTTTAAAAAAATTAATTTTGATATTGTTCTGTTAATCTTCTTTTTAATATTTTCCCAACCGTCGTTTTAGGTAACTCTTTTACAAACTCTACAGAATGCGGTACCTTATACGTAGCTAACCTATCTCGGCAAAAATCCACTAATTCTTTTTCGCTAAGCATTTCATTTTCTTTAAGAACAACAACTGCTTTCACCGTCTCTCCGCGATATTTATCTGGGATTCCAATAACAGCCGCTTCTAAAACTTTCGGATGTGTATAGATAACATCTTCTATTTCAATCGGATAAACATTAAACCCACTGGCAATAATCATTTCTTTTTTTCTACCTACTATATAAAAGAAGCCATCTTGATCCATTTTTGCTAAATCCCCTGTATAAAGCCAGCCATCACGTAGTACTTGATTGGTCTCCTCGGGCATATTCCAATATCCCTTCATAACTTGCGGCCCCTTTATTACTAATTCCCCAACTTCACCAACCGGCATAGGTTCTTCCCCATTTATAGAATCAACTATTTTTGCATCTGTATTTGGTATTGGAATACCGATACTTCCAGGCTTTTGTATCCCTGTAATAGGATTACGGTGAGTGACGGGGGAAGCTTCCGATAGTCCAAAACCCTCCGATACTTTTGTTCCACTAGTATCATTAAATTGATTAAGAATTTCTACTGGTAACGGTGCAGATCCACTTGTACAAGTCCTTAAGCTACTCAAATCAAATTTCTTTTCTTTATAGTAGTTTAGTAGTGAAATAAACATAGTCGGAACACCAGGGAAAATGGTAGGCTTTGCTTGTTCAATCACCTTTACGACTAATTCCACATCAAATTTAGGAACTAATATTAAATTCCCACCCGTATAAAATGTAAGGTTCATACAGCTGGTCATTCCGTAAACATGAAATAAAGGTGAAATAGTAAGCATTCGTTCTTCCCCTAATTTCATCTTAATTGCTGAAGTTGCGTAACTTTGTAATGTATTAGCAACTAAGTTATAATGCGTTAGCATTGCTCCTTTAGAACGTCCTGTTGTCCCACCAGTATATTGTAATACAGCTACATCTTCTCTTGGGTTAATTTCAACTATGGGAGTTGGTATGCCTTTTTCTTTCGTGAGTGTATTGAATCTGGAATCGCTTTCAATCGATACATTAATGATTGTAGATAAGGATGTATTACTTTCCACTTCTTTAACCGCTGAAACTAAATTATCTAATACGATAATTACTTCGGCTTCTGAATCATTTAATACATGTAATAACTCGGATGATTTATACATCGGGTTAACTTGAACAACGGTTGCTCCAATTGAAAGTGCCGCATAATAGCTTATAACATATTGCGGGCAATTAGGTAACATTAATGCTACCCTGTCACCTTTTTGAATCCCAATATTATAAAGTGAACTTGCCACATTTTTTATCAATTGCTCTAGTTGTTTATATGAATATGTTTTTCCTAAAAAAGTGACGGCCTGATGATTAGGATATTTACGAACAGATTCGTTAAATAGTTGAGGCAATGAAACTTCAGGGATGTCAATTTCAGTTGGATTTCCTTTCGCGACATAATCTAGCCAAGGTCTTTCCATGTAAATCCCTTCTTTCGTATCAAATATATAGGTAATTTATAACAATTTCCGACTCTAAACTACACACCGAATAGTTATTATATTCTAAATATTCAATCCGATTATAACAGATATCAAAATAAATGCAATACATTTTTTTACAATCACTTTTGTAATAATTCGAGCTCAGCAAAGACCCTATAAAGTACTTCCACCATCAACACTCAACACTGTACCAGTCACAAAATCACTTGCTTGAGATGCTAGATATATTGCAGCACCTTTTAACATATTTTCATCCCCAATTTTCCTTAACGGGATGGTTTCTAATACATTGTCTTCCTTCTGATCCAATGTCCCCTTTGTCATTTTCGTTCTAAACATTCCTGGAGCAATCGAATTAACATAAATATTATGCCTCGCCCACTTAATAGCTAAATCTTTTGTAAAATGAATGACGGCTGCTTTGCTCGTTGTATAACCAATGGTGTTTGTAATTTCCGGTGGTCTTACCGTTAACCCTGCAGCTGAAGCGATATTGATAATTTTTCCATAATTACGTTCAATCATATGCTTTCCAACTTCCTTACTTAATAGAAATGTACCCGTCACATTGACATTCATTACTTTATTCCAAGCTTCAAGCGGCATTTCCTCAACTGGAGCTCCCCAAGTTGCTCCACTATTATTAACTAGAATATCAATTTTGCCAAAATCTTCTAGAACTTCACCTACCATTTCTTTCACTTGAACCTCATTCGTTACATCTAACGCATACCCTTTCGCCTTTATGCCATATTCCTTAGCTAACATTTCTGCTGTTTTATCGCAGTTTTCTTTTTTTCTTGAGCAAATTGCCAAGTTACCTCCCATTTCAGCATATACTTCTGCTATCTGTTGACCGAGTCCTCGCCCTCCTCCTGTAATCAATGCAACTTTATCTTTTAAGTCAAACAGTTCTTTTACTTTCATTAAAATCCACCTCGTTTTTTAAAATTTAAATAACTTTCTCGCGATTTCGATATTTTAAGTCCTCAGTAATCTGATAATCAACTGGTGTTATCTTTTTTAATTCATCCATAAATATCTCTTCAACCTTTTCTACTAAATTTAATCTATTATCATGTATTTTGAAAACAGCGTACTCCGTACCAATTGTATCCACTCTCTCTTTCACCGTTATCTGCAACTTACAAAGCGCCTATTACTGTCGCATCCAAATGTCCCCACGCATCATTGCAAAAGATAATGAACTATCAAAAAATGAAGAGTGAGGAAGTATTGTTACTGGTCCTTTACCAGCATTAATCAAGTCAATTCTGGGAGACCGAATTTAGCGTTGCTAGATGCAACACGAATATCGCATGCCATAGCCAATTCACAGCCACCTCCTAAAGCAAATCCATTAACTGCAGCAATGGTTGGTTTATCATAGTTTTCTATTAAGTCGTATACATTTTGCATCCCATTTGGGTTTAGTGCGTCAAAGGCTGATTTTTCTCTTAACTTTTTTATATCCGCTCCTGCCGCAAAGGATTTTTCACCTTTTCCTGTAAAAACTACACAGCCAACTTCATCATTATCCGATAAACGCCCAAGTGCGCTCACTATGTCATCCAATGTATCTTGGTTTAGTGCATTTCTCACTTCAGGCCGATTAATCCTTATCATCCCAAGTCTATTTTTCGTAATTAATTCAATATTTTCGTACATCATGAACACTCCTCTATTTGAAATTTATTCAGAAATTATATTAAACTCGTTCAATCATAATAGCCATTCCCTGTCCACCGCCAGCACATAGTGTTGCAATACCATATTGTTGTTTACGCTTTATAAGTTCATGTAATAACGTTGTAATAATTCTTGCACCACTAGCTCCTATAGGATGCCCAAGAGCAATTGCACCACCGTTAACATTCACTTTGTCATGGTCTAGTCCCAATTCCCTGATTACAGCAAGCGACTGGGATGCGAATGCTTCATTTAATTCTATTAAATCGATATCTAGTAACTGTTTACCAGTTCTGTCTAATAGTTTTTTAACAGCTGGTACTGGTCCAATACCCATAATTTCTGGTGAAACACCTGCAGTTGTCCACTCAACAATACGTGCTAGAGGTTTTAGTCCTAGAGCTTCTGCTTTGGTTTCTTTCATAAGAACTAAAGCAGAAGCTCCATCATTTCTCCCACAAGCATTCCCGGCAGTAACGGTTCCATTTTCTTTAAATGCAGGTTTTAGTTTGGCAAGTTTTTCAATTGTCGTATTTGGACGTGGATGTTCATCTTGTTCAAATGTGAATGTTTTTTTCCGTTCCTTCACTTCTACAGGAACAATTTCTTCTTTAAAACGACCTTTTTCAATTGCTATACTTGCTCTTCTTTGACTTTCAATGGCAAAAGCATCTTGATCCTCTCTGGATATTCGGTACCTTTCTGCCACATTCTCTGCGGTTATACCCATTCCTAGATTTTCTCCATAAATCTCTTTTGGTTGTTGTCCAGCTTCTGTATTTCCATCCACTAAAATTGGTTTATCCCCTCCAAATCTAGCATCTCGTAGATAAAGCGGGGAACGACTCATACTCTCCGTACCACCGGCAACAATAATATCTGCTTGATTAAATAAAATTTGTTGAACACCTGATGCTAACGCTTGCATACCAGAGGCACAAAGTCGATTGACTGTATAAGCTGTTGCTTCTTCTGGCACCCCTGCACGTAAAGCTGCAACTCTAGCAATATTAGAGGATTCAGTCGTTTGTCGAACCTCACCCATTATCACTTCGTCTACTTGTTCAGAGGATATACCAGCTCGATTAATTGCTTCCTTGATTGAAATAGCAGCAAGATGACCAGATTCAATTTCCTTTAATGAACCACCATATGCTCCAATTGGTGTTCTAACCGCACTAACAATGACAATATTTTCCTTCAAGTTCGTTCATCCCCTCTTATTTGCTATATTCTTTCTTTAACTGACCAGCAATAATATTCTTCTGAATTTCTGATATACCTTCATAAATTCTTGTAATACGTCATCCCTAAAAAATCTTTCAATTGGGAAATCGGAAATATACCCAATTCCGCCATGTACCTGTACTGATTTATCTGCTACCCTGTTGTAAACTTCTGAACCATATAGTTTTAGTATTGCTGCTTCTTGAATAACTTTCTGTCCTTCATCAACCATCCATGCAACTCGATAAGTAAAGGACCTTAATGCTTCAATATCAACTGCCATTTCCGAAAGCATATGTGCTACTGCCTGATGATCAATAATTGGAAGCCCGGACTGTTGACGTTCCAAAGCATATTGTGTTGATAAATCTAATAGTTTTTGGCTAGATCCTAGGTTTCTTGCAGCCAAACCCGCACGACCATTAGCCAAAATTTTGAAAGCATTGATATAACTTTGCCCCTCTTCACCTAAGATAGTTTCAACTGGTACCTCACAGTCTTCCATGAGCCTGGAAAATCCTTTTCTATGATAAAAGACGTTATTCCTCTTGCCCCTTTACTCGGATCAGTCACAGCCATTACTGTAAATACATCTGCCTCCGTTGCATTTATAATGTAATGCTTCGTCCCATTTAGAATATACTTGTCTCCTTGTCTAAGAGCGGTAGTTTTTAGATTACTAGCATTTGAAGCAGCACTTGGTTCAGTAAGTAGAAACGTTCCTATTTTTTTCAACTAGCTAAATCTGGAAGGTACTTTTGTTTTTGTTCCTCATTTCCCATCTCTACAATACCAGCTGTTCCAATACCCTGTAGGTGCGCCAATAAGAGTGGTAAATCCATTATGTGTTGCTCCGATTTCTTCATATAAAGCACATTTTCCAACCAAACCTTTTCCTAATCCGCCATATTCCTCAGGGATACTTAAGCCAAATAATCCCACTTTTTGCCATTCCAATGATTCGTTCTGTTCTGGTATTTTATCTTCTTTTTCAATCTGCATTGCTATTTATTCTACTTCCGTCTGAACAAAATCCCTATTTCGAAGTCTTGTATCTAAACCTACTAAATCAGCAAGTTCTAATGGTCCTATAGGATGATTTAACCCTAGCTTCAACGCTTTGTCGATATCCTCGACTGATCCAGCGCCCTCCTTAACCATATTCACTGGATTAAAGAAATGAAGCGCAATACACTGATTAGGCCTACTAGTCTGCGCTGCAATTTCTGTAAGACTCATTGTTGAATGTATTTGTTGCTATAATTGCATGTTTTGGCGCATATTTATCAAGTTTTTTAAATATTTTAACCTTAAGGTCCATTATTTCTGAAACAGCTTCGATGACAATATCAGCATCCTTAACAGTTTCCTCTATGCAAAGAGATTCAATAATCCTCCTAATCTACTTTGATTTTTCCTTATCAATTAAAACCCGTTTTAGTATTTTCCCTACCGTATTCCTAGGTAATTCATCAATAATCTCGAACTGTTTAGGTACCTTATATGGTGTAAGACTTCGGTAACAAAAACCTCTTACTTCTTCAAAGTCAATTGTTACTCCATCTATAGGAGCAATGTATGCCTTTACGATTTCTCCCTTTTCTGGATCAGGGATTCCAACCACCGCACATTCCTTAATGTCCGGATGTTCATATAAAACGTTCTCCACTTCCTGAGGATAAACATTAAATCCCCCGTTAATAATCATTTCTTTTTTTCTTCCAACAATATAGAAATAGCCATCCTCATCCTGTCTCGCTAAATCACCGGTATACAACCAACCATTTCTTAATGCATTTTTTGTTTCTTCTTTATTATTCCAGTATCCTTTCATAATCTGTGGACCTTTAATAATTAACTCTCCAACATACCCAACAGGAAGTTCCGTATTTTCCTCATCTACAATTTTACAATCTGTATTTGGGAAAGGGATTCCAACACTCCCTACTTTGCGAATACCACTTGGTGGGTTTCTATGTGTTGATGGAGATGCTTCTGATAATCCAAACCCTTCTCCAATTACGGCTCCAGATAGGTTTTCAAACTTTCGAATTACCTCAAATGGTAGTGGGGCTGATCCACTGGAACAAAACCTCAAACTACTAAGACCATATTCCTCTGCATTTCTCTGATTAACAAAGGCGTTATACATTTTCGGGACACCAGGAAAAAAAGTTGGTTGATACTTTTTGATTATTTCAAGCACCTTTATGACATCAAACTTTTTTATAAGTAAGTTAGTTGCCCCTAAGTATATTCCAAGATTCATACTACTAGTCATTGCATATACATGATAAAGTGGTGTTGCTGTTAATACTATTTCATTGCCAAACTCCATCTTTTTTCCATACATAGCATGGCTCTGATATACATTAGCAACCAGATTATAGTGGGTGAGCATAGCACCTTTCATGACACCTGAAGTTCCCCCAGTATATTGAATAACCGCAACGTCCTCTTTTGCCTGAATCGGAACTTCTACTTCAATCGGTTCATTCAGTTCCACTATTTTATTAATAGACTGATAATTATCACTCTTAGAATCGATAACAAATATTTGGTCAAATGAATATAGACCATTTAACTGATAAACCGTATCGATATTATCTGCTTCTACTACTATATAACTAGCTTCAGAATCATTAACGATTTGTATAAGTTCTCTAGCAGTATAGCGGGGGTTAATTTGAACAACAATTAAACCTAACCTCATAGCAGCATAGTAGGAAATGATATAAAAAGGATGGTTAGATACCATTAACCCAATTCTATGACCCTTTTTTAGTCCCAATTTACTCCAAGCACCCGCTAACCGATCCACCTTTTCTTTTAACTCTTGATACGTTATTTCTGTGTTTTCCTGTATTATAGCGGTATTATTACCTAATCTTTCTGTTGTCTTTTCTAACAGGTAATATAAAGATACTTCGGGTATTTCAAACTCTTTTTTCACATCCCTTGGGTAGGCGTTATACCATCTACGCTCTTTTAAATCTTCCACTGTAATCCCCCCTTTCTAAGTTCATTGATTATCTAGTACACCAACTTCTTCGTAATATCGCTTTGCACCAGGGTGTAATGTTTCTGGGTCAATACCATTTAGTACCGTATCCAAGCTAAAGTCTTTTGCTCTATCTGGAACTTGCTTTTCGAAAGTTTCTAAGTTTTCCCAGAATATTTTTGTCAGATTATAAACATACTCTTCGTCTAAATCCTTTCTGACTGTAATCATCGTCTCCATTACATATGTTGGCACATCTTCCTCGATTCCCTTATAAGTTCCTCCTGGTAGTGCACCTGCAGTGATTCCGTATCCTTTTTCTTCAATACTTTCCAATTCATTCTGATCAATAGGTAATATTTTGATTGGTTGCGTTATTTCCATTTCTTGTAAAGCAGGTACATATGGAGCACCACCTCCAAGGAAAACGTCTACATTATTATCTTTAAGCATAGAGGCACCATCTGAATAGTTTCCATAAGATATTTGCCCACCAGCATCAACAATGGATTTTTCATCAATACCATATTCCTCCATCATATTCCAAAACCCAACAGGCCCTCCGCCACCTTTTGGTCCAAGAAAAATATGCTTATCTAAGATATCCTTTATTGAATTAATATCATCATTATCAGCCGAAGTTGCTATCGTTTGATACACGGGGTATAAAGAACCAAAAGCTGCAATATTTTCAATTGGTTCTTCAAAACCCTCTCCACCTTGAAGTGCTGCATTAAAATCAGTCGTATAGTTTAGCCCCATTTGAATATCCCCGACTTTAAGAGATTTTAAATTCGCCGTTGAGCCTCCTTCAAGTTGTGTGGCATTTAAATTATTAAACTCAGTTGAATAAAGTTCCGTCATTGTTGTTGTAATTGGATACCATCCCGATCCCATTGGTCCAGAACCAATTGTCAAGAATTTATCAGGTGCCGACGGTTTATCACTTGAATTACTAGATGCCTCATTGTCCCCACACGCTGCTAAAGCCACCATAACCAAAATCATAAAACTACAAATTAACATTTTTTTCATAGGAACACCTCTTCCTTATCCCGTTTTTTGTGTCGTTTCATTAATATCTATCGTATTAAATTTCTTCTGCCAAATAATTAAAGCGATAACTAAAACCAAACCTATTAAATCTCCATAAAGACCTGGTGTAATAAGTAAAATCGCACTAATTAACATTAGAATTCTTTTAACTAATCCAAGTTGTCCCAAAAAGTAATCCTCTAGTGCACCGGCTAAGAAAACACAACTTAGGAAAGCACTTGCAATTGCAATCACCATTTCAGTTGTATTTCCTCCCTGCATTACCAACACAGGATTGTATGCAAAAATAAATGGTACAAAGAAACCACCTAGTCCTATTTTAATAGCATAAACGGCTGTTCTGAGAGGATCCGACCCAGCTATCCCAGCTGTAGTATATGCTGTTATGGCAACAGGTGGAGTTAAACCTGACAACACACCAAAGTAAAATACGAACATATGAGCAGCAACCTCATTAACTCCTAGTTGAATTAATGCAGGTGCACCAAGCACAGCAAGAATGACATAAGCTGATACCGTCGGCATACCCATTCCCATAATAATTGAGGCTGCAGCAACTAGAATCAATAGTAATAGCAAGTTTCCACCTGCTAAATCAATTACGAATCGTGAAAAAGTAATACCTAATCCTGTTAATGAAACCGCCCCTACAATAATACCAGCTGTTGCACAAGCAGCTATTACGGATAAAGCACTTCTAGCCCCATCCTCTAATGCTGCTAATATATCAAGGAAATTCATACGAGTAGCTTTACGAATCCAACTTAAAGCGATGGCGGCAAGTATCGCATAAAAACCTGCTTTCATTGGACTAAATCCATAGACCATTAATCCAATAATAATTAATAATGATAAAAATAGATAACCTTGTTTTAGTAAAACCTTCCGAACACTTGGCAATTGTTCCTTAGGAATACCAATCATTTCCATACGCTTCGCATGAAAATATACAACCATTCCAGCAACAAAGAAATAAATAGTAGCTGGAATTAGAGCATATAAGGCAAGTTGGATATAAGGTATACCAAGCGTTTCTGCCATGATGAATACTGACGCACCCATAATGGGTGGCATAATTTGGCCACCTTGTGAAGCAACCGCTTCAACTGCAGCAGAAAACCTCTTACTATATCCTAGTTTTTTCATTAATGGAATCGTAAATGAACCTGTTATTGCAGCATTAGCAGCACCATTACCTGTAATTGTTGCTACTAACGCACTAGAACCTACTGCTGATAATGCAGGTCCCCCCGTTTTATTACCAAAAAATCCGAAGGCAAAATCTGTAAAAAATTGACCACCGCCTGATCTCATTAAGAAAGATCCAAAAATAACGAAAAGTATTAACACTGTGGAACTTACATAAATTGGTTCACTAAATATACCTAACGTTCCACTAAACATATGGTCAATCATCTTTTCATACCTAATCCCTGGATGTGCTAATGCACCAGGAAAATATTGACCAAAAAGAATATAGGTTAAAAAGAACACACCGATGAAAGCCATTAAAATTCCATTGGTTCGTCTTGTTGCTTCTAGAATCAATGCTATGAATATAGTTCCGAATATAACATCATTAGATCCTATATTTCCCTGTCTGGATTGAATTCCTTCTGCATTAAACATCATATAACCAGCCGTTACAATTGTAATCAAAACAATTAGTATATCAATAATCCCAAACTCCTTCCCTTTTCTAAACGGAAAGAGAAAAAAGATTAATAGTACAGCCCATAAGACGTGAACACTTCTTTGCTGCCATGAAGACAATGTACCGAATCCAGCAGTATAAATATGAAAAACGGATAACCCAATTGCTAACAAAGATATTATTAGTATTAGTAACCTTGAGACATTCCACTTTTCTTTTCTTTCCTTCCATAACTGTTCTACGTAAGCTGGTTTTTCTTTTATTGTTGTATCTATTTTGCCTGTATTACCTGTTTGAGCTACCATTTATTCACCTCATTTCCTTTATTTTGATAACGCTTTCAATACAAAGCTTCTTTTTTCTAACGATTCATCTTAATTCTCGTCTAAAATCCTACGAGCAATAATTAGGCGTTGAATCTCATTTGTACCTTCATAAATTTTAGTGATTCTAGCGTCACGATAAAAACGTTCAACAGGATACTCGCCAATATAACCGATTCCACCATGAATTTGCACAGCCTTATCCGCTACTTTATTAAATACCTCGGAAGCAAATAATTTCGTCATGGCAGCTTCTTTTATTACTTTCTCACCAGAATCAACTTTTTCTGCAGCCATCATCGTTAATGTACGAGCAGCTTCAGTTTCCGTTGCCATATCAGCTAACATCCATTGAATAGCTTGATTATTTGCAATAGGCCTTCCGAATTGAATACGTTCCTTGGCATAACTTGCTGAAATCTCGATTAGCTTATCACAAGACCCGACAGCTCGAGCAGCTAACCCAACTCGACCTTCACCAAGAATCCTTAAAGCATTCATATAACCCATTCCAACTTCACCAATAACATTCTCTCTTGGAACAATACAATCTTCAAAGATAACTTGGGCCGTATATGATCCTCTTAGTCCCATCTTTTTATCTTTTTTGCCAATGATAAGACCTGGGAAATCTCTTTCTACTAAAAATGCGGTAATTCCGCCTTTAGCACCTTTTTGTTTATCCGTTACAGCAAATACTGTAAACACGTCAGCTACAGGTGCATTTGTAATAAAATGTTTAGTTCCATTTAAAACCCAATGATCACCTTTCTTTTTAGCTTGTGTTGATAAATTAGTAGCATCTGAACCAGCACCAGGCTCCGACAATGCAAATGCACCAATTTTCTTTCCCGACGCCATGTCTGGTAAATACTTCTGTTTTAAATCATCAGATCCAAGCTTTACAATTCCTGTACTTCCAATTCCTGTATGGGCACTTATTAAAGAAACAAATCCATTATGTGTTCTCCCTAATTGTTGGAGCACGACAGCCTTTCCTACAGAATTTAATCCAATTCCACCATACTCTTCAGGAATGCTAATTCCAAACAAACCTAATTCTTTTGCCTTTTCGATGAGGTGCTGTGGTATTTTATCTTCATCCTCAATTTGCTGAGCATATGGATCCACTTCATTATCCACAAAGTTCTTAATCATTGTTTTCATTTGTTGAAGTTCGTCCGTTACGGTTACTGTCATCTAAAATTCCTCCTTTAAATTATATGTTCACTATTTATGTAGCAAGAGTCATGCCAACTTTTAAAAAGTGTATAGTAAAAGATTAAATAAACCAAGCCAATCCCCCGTTATTCCTTGCTTATTATTTATTTCAATGGGGGATTGAAATTAACTAAATATTATTTAAATAATTTATAATCTAAAAATTGAATCAAAATTGAATCAAATAGAAGCCCATCATAAGGAAAATAGGCAATTCATATTTGAATCAATAATTCAAATATGAATTGCCTATTAAAACAAAAGTTCATTAATTCATTTTGAGTAGGTATATTGAAAATTATCTTTCAATATTTAAAATAATTAAAGATACAACTTGTAACGAATCCCATTCTCCATTAGAAAAACCACCCCAACAATTATTAGTTTTGATTTAGATAGTTTAAAATACTATACAATGTTCGGATAGTAGGCACTGAAACATTTATCCTCTGGCTTTTTCTTATAACATATCCACACATTGATTCTACCTCCATTGGTTTTCCATTCAGTCTATCCTGTAGCATGGAAGTTTTATGCGATTTAGCTCTTTCCGCGTTTGAAAAGGTAGTTTCTAAAGTTCTGTTTTTATCTAAGGTGATTCCCATTTTTGAGGCAACATTCATTGCTTCACTACACACTGATTCAGCAGTTTTTCGTAAATGTTTATCATCTAATATCTCCCCTATGGTAGCAGTAGTGATAGCTGATAAAGGATTAAAAGTTATATTCCAAAGAAATTTCCTCCACTTTTTTTCTAAAATATTTCCAGTGTGTTTAGTATCAATGCCTGTCTTTTGTAAAGTTTCAACAATCGTTGAACATGTATTTCTTTCCAAATGATCTATTTCTCCAATAACTAATTTTACTCTTCCTTGTTGCTTGACAATTCCAGGTTCTTCAATTTTAATTTGCACATATGTTGCGCAAGAAAAGATACGACTCGAATCAAAAACTTCAGTTAATACTTCCTCGTTATCCACCCCATTTTGCATGGTTAATATTTTAGCATTATCATTTAAAATAGGGAGTAACTGCTCGGCCACCTGTTTTGTATCATTTGATTTAACACAGAATAAAATCAATTCTGATTCTGAAAGGTCATTCGGATTATCTGTAAATGTACCCTTAATTGTAAATGTACCTTCCTCCCGTTTTACTAATAAACCATTCTCCTGCATTGCAGCTAAATGTTTTCCCCTTGCTAGAAATGTCACGTGATGACCAAATTTTTGTAGTAAAGCACCAAAATAACTTCCAACTGCACCTGCACCTACAATTCCAATTTTCATTTTATACCCCCTCTACTCAATTACTACTTATATTAATGTTGTACTTCTTTAGTTTCCTTACTATAGTTGGTTGACTTGTATCTAACGCTTCTGCAATTTCGTAAGTATTATTATATTTTTCAGCTGCTAAAGAAATAACATTTTTTTCAGCGATTTCCACTGCATCTTTAAGAGAAACAATCTTATTTAATGGAGCATTATTTGTATGTAGATATTCTAATGGAAGGTTATCTGTTCGAATGAAATCATCACGTGTAGTAACTACTAGTCTTTCAATTAGATTTGAAAGTTCTCTTATATTTCCTGGCCAATCATAGGTTAGGAAGAATTCTTTCATCTCATAATCTATTTCCTTACTTAAGTTATATTTATCATTTACTTGATTTAAGAATAATTGTACCAATGAAAGTATATCAGATCTCCTTTCCCTTAGTGGGGGAATTTTAATTGGTATAACATTCAATCGATAATATAAGTCTTCTCGGAATTCTCCGTCTCCTACCATTTTTTGTAAATCCTGATTAGTAGCTGTTATAATTCGGACATCTATTTTTTTAGGCTTGGTTCCACCGATTTTTTGAATCTCCCCTTCTTGCAATACACGTAACAATTTTACTTGTAAAGCTATAGGTAATTCTCCAATCTCATCCAGAAAAAGAATACCTTTATCAGCCAGTTCAAATAATCCTGGTTTTCCCTTACTATTAGCTCCTGTAAAAGCACCTTTTTCATACCCAAATAGTTCTGATTCAAGTAACTCAGGAGGTATGGCACCACAGTTCACTTTTATGAACTCACCGCCTTTCGACCTCTTACTATTTGTAAATATATAATTAGCTAACACATCTTTTCCAACACCAGTTTCACCGAGTATAAGCACGGTCGCATCAATATTTGCTATTCTTTGGGCTGTATCGTATATCATTTTCATCTGATCACTTTTGGTAATGATACCTTTTGATTGATCTGGATTATTTTTTAGTCGGTTTAACTCCTTCTTATATTTATCATTTAATTTATTCACTTTTGCTAATTCCGTTTGTAGCTCGTTTAAATCCGATAAATCTCGTATATTCGTTACAACTTTGTCAATTTCACCCTCTTCATTAAAGACGGGACTACCTGTTAAAATTGTTTCATTACCTGCGTAATTCTTTTGTACGACAGAAACAGTACGTTTATATTCCAAAACTTTATTCGTTACAGAATTTTTAAGTATTCCTCTTTTAATAAGATCGTTAACATTCTTTCCAATATAATAATCCTTTGGTATACTCGTAATTCTTTCAATCGCAGAATTAGTCTTTAAAGTTGTTCCCTTATTATCGGTAATATAAATTCCATCATAAGAATTTTCGATAATTGCATCTAGTTCTCGGTTTAGACTTTTTAGGTTTTTATTTTCTTTTGCTAGATTAGATAATTCATTTGTTTCTATCCCAAGTAATAAAATTTCCTTTGAGTTATTACATATACTTTTAATAAACACAAAAGCACGATCATTATATTCAGCATGGATAAATTTGGAGTCAGAGTATAGCTCCCAATCAGAAAATATATCGCTTATGTTAGTTCCTATATTTACATCATCAAAAATAGATTTCATAAGACTATTATGGGAGACAATGATATTATCGACATTAATGATAATATACGGTAATCTGATCTCTTCTTTTATCTTCATATTAATTTCATACCCACCTCCAGAAGTTTTTCTATTTCCATCATTCGGGTTTTACCAAAAAATCATAACCAATACAATTTCAAAATCCCCTTAATCAGTCATCACGATTGAAATCTTTTTACACTGGATATTTTTTCTCTGAACTTTTTTCGCTGGGGGTTTTAAAAAAACTAATCATTCCATGTCTTGCAGCGCTAGAAACTATTAAATTTCTATCACCAGCCCTGGTCGAATATCCTACAATATTAATAAACTTTCCACAATCCTTCATTAGGGACAAACACAAAGGCTAGATTTAATACACCATAAAAACATACATATACTTCTCGTTTTCATCCTTCTTATCTTTATTAATTTAACCTTTTGGGATAGTTATTATATTACTTCCATATTCATTGTTAAAAGTAAATAGTATCCTTCACCGAATATATCCTTTGCGAAATCTCTTATTACACACTACTTTGAAAAATTTCCAGAAACTATCCTATGTAGAGATGTGGTTTTGCTCTCCCAGCCTTGTATGCATTTTGTGAACATGAATCGGCTCTTGAGGAAATTAAAAAACAGTACTCTTTTCTCACTCAGAGAAACTGTATTATCGTTCTAGCTACAATCGGATAGCATTTTTTCAAATACTTCACTGTTTTTTTGGGGTCCTTTTTCATCGATTCAATTGCATCTGCACTAACACCCTGTCCAAGTGGAATTTGATAAAGAACAACACCCATGCCCGTACCCAAATTATTACAGCTTTTGCCAGTCAAAGTAGTTCAGGTACATTACCACTGACACTAAATACTGCCAAAGATTTAGGATTATCTAAGAGTTTATATGGATTTAGTTTACCTTTAGGAGCTACAATTAATATGGATGGAGCAGCAATACGGTTTGCCATGGATGCCCTTATTGGAATGGGGTGCACAGCCCTAAATGTTACAGGTGACTTAGTTGGAACGTCGATTATTGATAAAACAGAAAAACGTGCAGGTAAAAGCATGGAAGGATAGGAGGGTGTGGGGCACTTTTCCTCCTATCCATTTATACTCATTTTCTTTTTCCTATTGCTCATAATATGAAATTGCTTTTTATTCTAAAATCCCTTAATCCATCATTATGAATATCTCCCATGTTATCCTCTTAAAAAAACTATCATATAGAAGTCATTCCCCACAAGAGCTTCCAGTTTCACCTCATTTAGTAGTTTGAGCAAATTTTTTATTTTTCTCTAAAACTTTTTGTATAGAACTAGAGTAATCTTCCTTTAACTCTTCGACGATTTCTGCAATGGTCTGGATTTTCGTAATGGAACCAACTCCCTGTCCTGCCCCCCAGACATCTTTCCAAGCCTTTGCTTCTTGATCCCTCGTTTTTGAGAAATCAATCTTTTCCTTCCTTTTCAGATTATTCGGATCTAATCCAGCATTTACGATACTCGGAAGCAGATAATTTGCATTAATACCACTAAATGC
Source organism: Oceanobacillus senegalensis (assembly GCF_900176885.1). Classification (GTDB taxonomy): domain Bacteria; phylum Bacillota; class Bacilli; order Bacillales; family Amphibacillaceae; genus Oceanobacillus; species Oceanobacillus senegalensis. Next base: position 2,559,733 of record NZ_LT839648.1, read on the forward strand.
ATCGGTGTATATAATATCTTCAATGGAGGAGTCAACAATCATACTTTTGTATGCATCTTTCGCTCCGCTCTCCACCGTTGGGATAAAACGGGTACCAATATAAGCAAAATCTGCCCCAAGTATTTCCGTTGCAAGAATATCTTCTCCTTTTAACATACCACCAGACAATGCAATCGGACCATCAAAAAACTCCCTAACCTCATGAACAAAGGAAATGGGGTTATATGTACCACCATGACCACCAGCGCCACTTGCAACAAGAACTAACCCATCAGCTCCCTTTTCAATCGATTTCTTAGCAAATTTAATGTTAATAACATCGGAAAAAACAACTCCACCATATTTATGAACTATTTCTACCACTGGGCTTGGATCTCCTAATGAAGTAATAACAATTGGTGGTTTATATTTTTCGATTAATTTAAGGTCTTCTACATAGCGCTTATTAGATTGGTGTACAATAAAATTAATTCCCCATGGTCCCATTTTTTTGTCAGGATTTTCTTCTTTCAATCTATCTAGTTCCGTAGTGATTTCTCTTAACCAATCTTCTAATATCTCACCTGTTCTTGCATTTAATGCAGGAAATGTTCCAATGATTCCAGAAGCACAAGCATTTATTACCAGCTTCGGATTCCCGATTAAAAACATCGGTGCCAAAATGACAGGTAGCTCCACTGAATTTTTAATTTGTTCTATAGCTTCATTCCTCATTTGTGTTCTCTCCTTTTCATTCAAATGACATAATCCTAAATTAAACTAATAGTTCAGTAATCGTAACGATTGTCATTTCATTGTTTCACACCCATCATTAGCAGACTATACCTTTCCTCTATTCGTTCTATCATTGTAATCATTAGACGGCCACGACTTACCTAGTGGATGTCCAGGGGCAATTACTTCACTATTAAGTTTAACTTTTTAGAACCTGTGCCAGTTCTTTCAGTTGGATTATCAATACCAATCTCAAAATCCTTCACATTCCAGCACAGAATCCCTATGCATTCCCATAATCTAAAGCTTTTTATTTCCCTTTAAATATAGGAGATCTCTTTTCTAAAAATGATTGGATGCCTTCTTTTGTATCCTCTGTTTGGAACATTAATGATTGAATAATATTTTCTTGCATTATACTAGACTCATGTGAGAATTCACTCGCATGATTTACTAGATATTTTACAAATTTATTTGCAATTGGTGGACCGTTAACTATAAACTGTGCGAATTCTGTAGCCTCATCTACTACATTATTTTCCGCTAAACGACTAATAACCCCTTTTGCATAAACTTCTTCAGCTGGAATTGGTTTAGCTAAAGAAATCCACTCTTTTGCAAGAGAAAGTGGTACTCTTTCAGAAAGGAGTTTAATTAATCCTAAATCAGGAACTAACCCAATATTTCCAAAACTTGAAATAAATTTTGTATTTCTGTCTGACACAATAAAATCTGATGCCAAAGCAAGACTAAATCCAGCTCCTGCAGCATGTCCATGAACGGCACTTATCACATATTTATCTAGCCCAATAATTGTCTTTGTAATTTCAGATGTTTCTTTCATTTTTAACATTATTTTAGAAGGATTGGCCCCTGGGCTCATAGCTCCAATGTCGCCACCAGCACAAAAGGATTTCCCTTCACCAGATATAATAATAACTTTTATTTTATCATCCTTTTCTGCATCCTTTAATGCTTCAATTAACGCACCTTTAAGTTCGTTGGAAAGTGCATTTCTTTTTTCCGGACGATTCATTTTCAAATATGCTATCTTGTTTTCTTTACGTACTTGTAGTATTTCAGACATTTTTCCACCCCTGTTCATTTTTCTTCGTTTGTTCACAGGATTCTTTCATTTCATTGACTACTTTAGGGACAGATTTGACTTCATTATTAGTTCAACGCCTCACCTAGACCCCATACGTCTTCCGGACTTAACCCTCTTATTCTCAAGTTCTTAGATAATTATCGTTATCGATAGACATTAACACTTAACTAATGGAATATATAACATTTTTACACGTTATCTAAAATTATAACTCACCCAACTTTTGCAGCATCTAATAAACTTAAACTCCAAAGTGTTAATTTCATTGATGGCCCCGTGTATTTTAAAACAATAATTTTGTCATACTTTGGTGATCCCCCTAACAATCTCGTCCGTATGCTTTCCAAGACCCGGAGCTGGTTCTAAGTCTTTTAAATCCGGATGATCTTTATATCTTGTAGAAACAAATCGCAATCCCCATTTTTCCTCTATCAATTTTCTCTCTTTATAATACGGATGGTTAACCACTTCACCTGACTCTAATACTGGCGCCATGCAACAATCTACTTCTTGAGAGAATTTCAGCCATTCTTCAAATGTTCGACTTAGGAATAATTCTTTTACTTCTTGGAAAATTTCATTATCTTGAGTAGGGCTAGACGTCTGTGCCGATATCCAGTCCTCCCTATTCACCGCGCGACAAAAGTTCTCCCAGAATTTTGCTTCTAAAGCACCCAAACTTATAAACCTTCCATCCTTCGTTTCATATAAGTAATAACAAATTAACGTCTTATTTAATGCAGGTGATCCATGTTGTTCACCTGTTGCTGACTCTAGCATTATATGATTTGTCATAATTGTTACCATAATATCTGCAAGGGCCAAATCAATATATGTTCCTTTCCCTGTTCTTTCTCTTTGAACTAGGGCAGCTGAAATTGATTCACTTGCCGAAATTCCTCCAATTAAATCTGCAAATGTAATACTCGGATGAATAGGCACACCTTGTTTATCCTTCATTTGTGAAAGCACACCACTCATTGCCATGTAGTTTATATCATGGCTTCCTAAATGTTTCATATCCCCGGTTTGTCCATAACCTGATAGTGAGCAATAAATAATATCTGGCTTTGTTTTGATAACATCTTTATAACTAATTCCCAATCGTTTCATAACACCAGGTCGAAAAGATTCAATCACAACATCTGATCCATGGATTAAGTCCCTGGCAATTTCCTGTTCTTTTTCATCTTTTAAATTTAAAGAAATGCTTTTCTTACCCCTATTTTGGGCACGAAAAGTATATTTGGGACCACCGTCTTTTTCTGTTGGATAACGCCCTAGTTCGCCACTTGGTGATTCCACTTTAATTACCTCTGCCCCCATATCAGCAAGACGCAGTGTCGCGTAAGGTCCAGGTAAATATTGTGTAAAGTCAATAACACGAATTCCTTCTAACATCCATTACCCACCTTTGTATTAGAATAAAAAGGAGACCTTAAATCAGTTTCCTTTTCTCATTAAAGTAATTTTATTAAAACCTATCAATCAACCAACCATTTATCCAACCATTCTTGGGCATCTGGATTATTTTCTAAATATTCTTTCTGATCTTCTTTTAAAAGTTCAACAATACGTTTTGTATCCTCATTTCTTGCTGCGAACTCATCCCAAACGACTTGTGAACTATCAATAAATTTCTGGAATTCTTCTCTTGTTAACTGGTGAATTTCCACACCATGTTCTTGAGCGAGTTCAAGAGCTGCTTCATCCATTTTCACGGAATTTTCAAAAGCTAATTCTTCCATTTCCTTTGAAACTTCTTCAATGGTTTGTTGAATATCCTCAGGAAGACTATTCCATTTATCCAGATTAATGTATGTTGCGACTAAAACTGGATCCAAAACTCCAGGAACGGTAATATGATCTGCCACCTCATGTAGGTTATGGGTATCAAGTGCATAGAACGGATACATTGCTCCATCGATTGTACCTCTCATCAATGCTTCATATTGTTCACCACCAGAGATATTTGCTGGAGCTGCTCCCATTTCTTCATACCATTTAGCCCAAATCCCTGAACCAAGTCGAAAAGTTTTACCACTCATATCCTCTATCGATTTAACTGGTTCTTTACTAATAATCCCTTCATTACCACTTGGCCAATACATCAATACTTTTACACCTTGTTCTTCCAAGTTTCCTTCATAAATTTCTCCAATTTCCGTTTCATTTAAAACATGTGACATATGATTTGGACCGTAGAATGCAAATGGAAGCCATGGGAAATCATTGGTAGCAATCGTTTCTCCCCAGTATGAACCTGCACCAGCCATATCAATAGTTCCACTCTTTAAAGCATCTAATGTTTGGTCAGCCGAAGCCAGCTGCCCACTAAAATAGACATCCACTTCAACACGTCCATCTGTTCTTTCATTTACTAGTTCCGCAAACTTCTCGGTCGCAGCATATTTTGGTTCATTTTCATCTGTTACCGGGGGAAATGTTACGTTCATTGTTAATCTATATGTCTCTTCACCAGAACCGCCGCCTGACCCAGAGCTTTGTTCTCCTGAACTAGAACAAGCTGACAATACAATTACAGACAGAATGATGATAGGTAATAGGAACCTTCCTTTTATTTTCATAGTAAAACACTCCTTTTTGTCTAAAGTTTATACGCCTTTAGTTAAAACTCGCCCTGCATCAATAACAAATGTTAAACCTGTAACGAAATTTGCATAATCACTAACAAGGTAGGATGCTAGATTAGCAATTTCCCTTGTATTTCCAAAGCGTCCCATCAGAATATCTTTCAACATACGCTCTTATTTGTTTTCATCTGGGAATAGCGAATCTACTGCGCCTGTTTCCAAAATAGGACCTGGAGGGAGAACATTTACTTTTGTACCACCACCGGTTACAATAGCAACTTTATCTTATAGACTACCTTCTGGAAGTATTGAAGTTATATATTTTTTGTTCTTTCTATTACCTTATAAGTTGTTCGGGCAGCCATAATACCAGTTCAGGGAAAATCATACAGATGACTACAATGACAACATATAGACCAACAAATGGCCATACAGAAGCATAAATTTTACCAATATTAACATCTTTTGCAATTCCTCTCATAACAAATAAGTTAAATCCAAATGGGGGTGTCATGTATGCCATACACATTAGGATAACGAAAATAACACCGAACCAAACAGGATCAAATCCCAATTGTAAGATAACCGGTAAAAATAATGGCCCCGTCATCAAAATAATTCCTGCAGGGTCTATAAACATACCTAGAAAGAAAAAAACAAGCAACATACCAATTAATGTAATCCAGCGATTCACTTCAAAACTTGTGACTAAATTAGCAAACCATTCTCCTACTCCAGTAACCGTTACGATACGAGAGTATGCAACAGCACCAAATAAAATCCAAAAGACCATCGCATTGATTCGTACTGTCATACTAAATATCTTTTTTAAGCTTTCTAAATTCAGCTTCCTTTTTACAGCGGCACTAATCAAAGAACCAACCACACCAATCCCAGCTGCTTCTGTTGGAGTTGCAGCTCCAGTATAGATAGATCCGAGCACCAAGATAATTACAAAAATTGGAAGGAGAACACCTTTTAATGAAGAAATTTTCTCAGCCCATGTAAATCGTTCCTCTTTTGATAATGCGGGACCTAAATCAGGTTGAATCCAACATTTAATAAGTGCATAACCCATGAATATAATTGCTGCAACAATTCCTGGTAAAATCCCTCCCATAAACAAAGCACCTGCAGAGGCACCGGCTTCTGAAGCATAAATTATCATTATAATACTAGGTGGTATTAAGATTCCTAATGCACCACCAGCAATAATCGCACCCATTGTTAATTTATCGTCATATCCGCGTTGGAGCATCGACGGTCTTGCAGTAAGACCTAATGTTGCTGTTGCAACTGACGCAATTCCTACCATTGCAGCAAATATAGAAGAAATAATGGTTGTACCAGCAACAAGTCCACCTCTTATTCCACCTAACCAACGAAAGACTACCTCATACATGTCTTCAGCAATTTCACTGTATTGTAATATAGCAGCCATTAGTATAAATAATGGAACAGCTGATAATGTAAATTCAATCGCCTTTGCAAACGTACCAAGTGAAAATGCATCAATACTTGGCAGCCCCCCCCAGAATATAAAACCAAATACCAGTGATATACTTCCTAAACCAAAAGCAATTGGTATCCCTATTCCTAATAAAAACAACAACGAACCAAATAACAATAGTGCAATGACTCCTACTTCCATTTATTCTTGCACCTCCCTAAGCAATTTCTTTCCTCTCAATCAATTCCTCCCCTTTGATAATCCTATAAATATCTTTTATTAAATTAGCAATTGCCTGAAGACCTAACAGGATACCACCAATCGGCATCATGACCCATTTGATCCATAAATAGATACTTAAACCTGTACTTGCGATTGCACCAGTTTGATAATTATTTATAACCTGTTCCATCCCTTTCCAAATGAAAACGATAACAATTAAGAATACAAAAATAGAGCTAAAAATATTGATTACGCTTTGAATTTTAAGGGGAAATTTTTCATAAAATATATCAACTCTAACGTGAGCACCATATAAAAGTGCATATCCTCCTCCTAAAAAAGCTGCAATACCTGTGAACCATCCTGTTAAGTCAAAAGACCAAACAGGAGGATTGTTGAAGAAATACCGCATAACCACTGAGTAGGTAAGCAATATTCCCATTATGAGAACAATTGCCCCTACCACCCACATCATAGACTCATTTATTTTATTTATAATTCGAATAGTAGTTTTCATGGATATCCCCCTTAGCCTATCTAAACAATCTCAGCTTTACTCTTCGTTTCTCAATTCCTCATTCACCAATTTCCTTCGTAGTATTTTTCCTACTGTTGATTTTGGTAGTTCTTTTCGAAACTCAATAATTTTCGGAACCTTATATTTCGCTAATCTCTCGGTACACCAATTTTTAACATCTTCTTCCGTCATTGGTTCCTTCTCTACAATCGCTACTTTTACGGTTTCACCACGATATGCATCTGGTACCCCAAAAACACACGCTTCTTGTACAGATGGGTGTTGGTATATGACATTTTCGATTTCTGCTGGATAAATATTAAAACCACCAGCAATAATCATGTCTTTCTTCCGCCCAACTATATAGTAGTAGCCCTCTTCATCTCTTACTGCAATATCCCCTGTATAGAGCCAACCATCTCGCTTGGCATTCGCAGTCTCCTCCGGCCGATTCCAATACCCTTTCATTACTTGTGGGCCTTTAACAACTAATTCTCCAGATTCACCTGTAGGCATTTCCTTTTCACCTGTCCCTACATCAACAATTTTCACTTCTGTATTTGGAATGGGTATCCCAATACTTCCAGTTTTTTTCTTTCCTTCTGTCGGATTACGATGTGTTGATGTAGATGCTTCTGAAAGCCCATATCCTTCAATAAAAACAGCATTTGTCACTTTCTTTACTTGTTTAATTACCTCGGTTGGCATTGGTGCTGATCCACAAACAAGAAGTTTAAAACATTTTAAATCATCTTTTTGAAATGTTTTATCATTTAAAAGAGCAATATACATTGTTGGAGATCCTAAAAATAATGTGGGTTTATGTTTCCTAATGGTTTCTAATGCAGTATTTGATTTGAAGCGTTCAACCGCAATATATGTACCACCGATTTTCAAAGTTAAAAACATATTTGTCATCCCCATTGCATGATACATTGGAGCAGTACCTAGTAATCGGTGATTCGGTTGATCATAAATTACTTTCACATGTTCGTATAATTGATGAATGTTGGATACAATATTCGAATGTGTCAACATCACACCTTTTGGTAGTCCTGTTGTTCCACCTGTGTATTGCAAAATAGCAACATCATTGTTTATATCAATATTCTTATCAGGGAGATCTTTTATTTCCTTTTTGATAAGGCTTTCAATTGTGTTCCCTGATGTAGCATCTACATAAATGGTTTGTAGTTGATTAAGAATGCTGATTTTTTCTAATTTACTTTTTTCCCGCTCATAACCCACAAACCATGTCGCATTAGAATCTTTCAAAATATGTTCAAGCTCTTGTGGTTGATACATCGGGTTCACTTGAACAATCGTTCCTCCTAGTCGATGTACCGCAAAAAACGTAATTATATATTCCAGACTATTCGGAACCATTAAAGCAAGCCGGTCTCCTTTTTTAAATCCTTCATGGAAAAGTGCTCCCGCCAAATGCTCATAGGATTCCTTCAATTCACAATACGTAACTTGTTTTTCTCCATCGATAACTGCAGTATGCGAATCGTATTGACGTACACTAGCTTCTAAAATATCAACAATCGATAGTTCAGGTAAATCAACTAGACGTAGTTTATCTTTCACTTCTATCGGATTTGAGGATTCACTCATAACATTACTCCTTTCTATATGTTTCTATGAAACCCTAAGAAAGTTCTTTCCCCACGACGGATACAAAAGATACGCACTGCCATGGTGTTCCACCTAAATTATGTGTCAATCCGATCTTAGGATTATCCAATTGCCTTCTACCGGCCTTCCCTTGAAACTGTAAATACATTTCATATAACATTCTAAGTCCACTAGCACCTATAGGGTGACCAAATGATTTCAAACCACCATCTGGGTTTACTGGGAGCCTGCCACTTAAATCAAAATCTCCATTTAGGACATCCTTCCAGCCCTGCCCACGTTCACTAAATCCTAGATCTTCATAAATAACTAGTTCAGTTGGGGTAAAACAGTCATGAACTTCAGCCATATCAATTTCTTCACGTGGATTATTAATTCCTGCTTCTTTATATGCTGCAGTAGATGCTGCAATATTTTCTTGAATTGATGTAAAATCAAAATCTTGTGTAATTCTTCCATCCCCAGGTCCTGCTGCTATGGAAAGTGCTTTTACATACATAGGATCTTCACGATATTTATGTGCATCTTCTGTACGAACGATAATTGCTGCTGCTGCACCATCTGCTACACCAGAACAATCCATTATTCCTAGTGGAGAAGCTACCATTGGTGAATTCTCGATTTGTTCAATTGGTACCTCTTTCCTATATTGTGCTTTAGTATTTAGTGCACCATTTTTATGATTTTTCCATGCAATTCGCGAAAGTACTTTTTTTCCTTCCTTTGGATCTAGACCATATTTCTTAAAATATGCTGGTGCTAAAAAGGAAAAGCTTGCTGGGGCTGTGATATTAGGTGCAGTACCATCTGATGCCGGTGAAGGGCGAGTTAACCCACTATATCCTGAATCTTTTAATTTCTCGACACCAACAGCAAGTACCACGTCGAACACACCGGATGCAACTGCATAACAAGCATTTCGGAATGCTTCTGAACCCGTTGCGCACAAATTCTCCACCCTTGTTACTGGAATATAATTTGTTTTTAATGGCCCAGCTAGCGTAAAACCAGCAAAACCAGAATTCATTGTTCCAAGCCATGCAGCGTCAACATCAGTTGGTTCAATTCCTGCATCCTCAAATGCATCGTATGCTGCTTCAACTAACAAATCATCCGTACTTTTATCCCAGTGTTCAGCAAAACGGGTACACCCCATCCCAACAACAGCTACTTGGTCACGAATTCCTTTACTCATCAACACCCACTCCTTTCACTCGTTTCGGTCTTGCTTTCCAGAAATAATTATGAATTCCGCTTTGTCCATGCTTATATAATCTACGGAATGTTAACTCTACTTCCATTCCGATCTCTATTTCCTCTGGCTCACAATCTGTTACTTCACACATGATTCTACCACCACTTGCAAAATCAATAACGGCAATTAATGCAGGCGGTGCGGGTGTTGGTGCTAAATAATCCAGTGTATATGTTGTGATTGTCGCTGTTTTTCCAACAAACCGATAATCTTCCATTTGATCCTTAGCTTGACATTTGGCACAAACCCTCTGTTTTGGAAATTGTGGAATTCCACATGACTTACATTTTGATCCATAAAATCCAAGGTTTTGGTCATAATTCCGATGCATTGCTGGTGCAGATGGACGATCACGTCCTGGTCTTCTAGCTGGTTCAGTCTCCAAAATCCCTTTCCATTTCAGATAATTTGCATATGAAAGGTCATTATTTTTCACGTTTATATGGCCCTTTATCCCTTTGTTTGCGTTTTTTTTCGTTAGCGCATCTGTTGTCTGAAGTAAAATAATATCTGTCCCTTCAGCAAAGTTTGCAACTAATATATAATCACCAGGTTTTGCATTTTCCAATGCATCCACTAATAGCATTCCTGCATGCGCAGTTCCTGTTTGCCCTATATTATCAAATAACGGATCTTGAACTTGCTCTTTTCCTACCCCTAAGGCCTTCGCAATTTTCGAATATCCTTTTTTTCCTGGGGCAGAAATAGCAATTTTCGAGATATCAGATAAGCTGATTTCACTTTTTTCCAAAACTTGTGAAACAGCGCTTTTTACAGAAGTAGTAAAGACAGTGGAAAAAAATCTTTCTTCCCAACTTTTCTCAAATTCTTGCCCATTTGAACGCCACTGTCCAAGAATTTCATCTTGAATGGTTATAGAATCTACTAATCTAGCAATAACATCATCACCACTTCCCGTTATGAACGATACCGCTCCATCCCCAAATAGTTGTTCATTTGCCCCACTTGGTGCACCAACTTGACAATCGGCTGTAACAACAAGTGTTTGTTTTTCTTGATCCAAAGCTTGAAGTAATGAGGAAGTCCCAGCTCTTAAAGAATGAGCAGATTCGATACCTCGTACATTTTCACGAAGATCTAATGCCTTTGTAATTGTTGATATAGATGATTTTTCGTCATATGGCCCATTTGTTGTTGCAAAATAAACCGTATCAATCTTTTTTTCATCCAGTCCATTCAAACTATCGAAGCCTGCTTCAACACCCATAGATACGACATCTTCATCAAAACCTGCTACTGCCTTTTCTCCTTTAAGGGCCGATATACCGAAAAAGTCTTTAAGCTTTGAACGTTTTAGACGATTATATGGAATATAAGCGCCATATGAAAGAATACCCCGCAATCCTTTCCCCTCCTTATTTACCTATTGTTTTGTGGGAAGTACTGCTTCAAATGTACCTGCGACTTTTACTTCCCCTTCCAAATTTCGAGCTTGAACCTCACCGATCAATATGTTGTCTTCCTTTTTCATTTCAATTACTTTTCCAACAACTTCGATTACCTCACCAGGAAGAGTCATTTTTCGAAATCTGACATTATATTTTTTTATGTTTTTTCTAGGAATCCAACTTGTCACAGCTTTTGAGGCAATCCCCATAATGAGCATTCCATGAGCAATTACTCCTGTTCCTGCTTGCTCACCTACTTCCTCAACAGTGTGTAACGGATTAAAATCTCCTGAAGCACCTGCATATTTTACAAGTTGAACTCTCGTAATCTCAGAATCTCGAACTACTGGGAAACTATCTCCTTTTTGGAAATCCTCAAAATACATCTTAATCACTCCCTCCCCTTTAATTAATGACGTTCTATCGTAACACCTTTTGATTTTGCAACCAATTCACCGTTTAGATTAAAATACTTGTTCTCTGTTGTAATTAAATTCATTCCACCAGATGACCCTTGTTTAACGACAACATCAACAACTTTCGACTCTACAGAAAGGACATCTCCAACATAAATGTCACCGATAAATTCATATTCTTGTTCACCATGTAAAACTTTTACCGGGTTAATTTGAAGTTTTTTCACTTTTTCCTCAAAACTCGGTCCAGCCCAGAAGTCAACTGAGGTGAGAAAGGTTAAAGGAATTGGTATTCCTTTAAATCCTTCTTTTTTGGCCGATTCCAAATCATAATAAATTGGATTGTCCTCTCCAATTGCTTCTGCAAATTCTCTAACTTTACCCTTTTCTATTTCCATCGTATATGGTTCATATTGCACACCAATTAAATCTTTTACATTTGCCAATTTTGCTCACCTCATTTTAAATGTTCTATTTTTAGTCAAACTAATGGATCATACGGGAATACATCTGCACTTACTTCTAGTGGTGTAAAGCTGTTTTTCAACGCTCCCTTAACAGATGCTAAACTTTCAATATTCCATCCTTCTGAATTGTAGGTTGAACGAACAGGACGTGGTTGAGAGAAAACAACAATTTCTTTCCCTCTTACACCAAAGAATTGTCCAGTTACATCATCCGCCTCATTAGATGCAAGAAATGCTACGAGTGGTGCAATATGTGCTGGGGTCATTTGTTGTATCTTTTTCACTCGTTCTTTTTCTGCATCAGTTTCAGTTGGAATCGTACCTATTAGGCGACTCCAAGCAAATGGTGCAACTGCATTTGCAGTAACATTATATCGTTGCATATCTAGAGCAGTAATTTTTGTTAAACCAGCAATTCCAAGTTTTGCTGCAGCATAATTTGCTTGCCCGATATTTCCAATTAGACCAGAAGTTGATGTGAAGTTTACAAATCTACCACTCTTTTGTTCTTTAAATAATGGAGCAGCCAATCTTGTCATGTTAAATGTTCCTTTTAAGTGCACCGAAATAACAGAGTCAAATTCCTCTTCACTCATTTTGAAAACCATCCGGTCTCTTAGGATTCCTGCATTATTTACCACAATGTCAAGACGTCCAAAAGTTTCAATTGCGGTATTTACGATGTTTTGAGCACTTTCAAATTCTGCTACAGAATCATAGTTTCCTACTGCTTCACCACCAGTGTCTTTGATTTCTTTAACTACTTCATCTGCTACTTTTGTATCATTTCCTGCTCCATCAGAAGAGCCACCTAAATCGTTTACAACAACCTTTGCACCTTCTTTTGCCATAAGTAATGCGATTTCACGCCCAATACCACGACCTGATCCTGTTACAATTGCTACTTTTCCATCAAGATTTTTCATCACTCACTCTTCCTTTCAATTTATTTATAGTCCTAGATCTTTAGAGATAATTACTTTCATAATTTCATTAGAACCAGCGAAAATGGATGTAATTGGAATATCACGATATCTTTTGGCAATCTTGTATTCTTCCATATATCCATAGCCACCATGCAATTGCATGCATTCTGCTGCAACTTTCTTCGCCATATCAGTAACCCACCATTTAGCCATCGATACCTCTGTTACGATATCCTCTTCATTCATATGTTTCTTAATTAAATTATCTAAAAAGACACGGCCAATTTGGATTTCTGTTGCCATTTCCACAATCTTAAATTGCGTATTTTGAAACTTGCTTATTGGTCGACCAAAGGCTTCTCTTTCTTTCACATATTTTGTTGTTAATTGAAGCATATCTTCTGCAGCAACAAGTGCATTCACAGCACATAGTAAGCGTTCTTGTTGTAATTTAGTCATAAGATGATAGAACCCTTTTCCTTCTTCTCCGATAAGATTTGCTGCTGGAACTCTAACATCTTCAAAAATCAATTCTGCTGTATCCTGGCTATGCATTCCAATCTTATCTAGCCTTCTACCACGAGAGAAACCAGGAGTACCTCGCTCAACTAGAAATAAACTTATCCCTCTATGTGAAGGTTGTGCTGTCGGATCTGTTTTGCATGCAACAACAATTAAATCCGAATGTATTCCATTAGTAATAAATGTTTTTTGCCCATTTATAATAAAATCATTTCCATCTCGTACAGCAGTAGTTTGTATATTTGCTAAGTCAGATCCAGCTCCAGGTTCTGTCATGGCAACAGCTGTTACGATATCCCCATTTACACACCCTGGAAGATATTTTTGTTTCTGTTCTTCTGTACCAAAAGATGCGATATAGGGAACAATAATGTTACTGTGTGTACCAATCCCACTTATTCCAGCACCAACCCTTTGTAATTCTTCATGCAGAATAATCGCAAACGCAAAATCTAATCCTAAACCACCATATTCTTCATCTACCCATGGACAGATAAATCCTTGTTGTCCCATCTTATTCCAAAATTCACGAGGTACAATTTTATCTTTCTCCCACTGGTCATAGTACGGGACTGCTTCTTTTTCCAAGAATTTCCGAATGGAATCACGAAACATATAGTGCTCTTCTGTGAAAAAAGAACGCTTAGCCTTATGTGATTCTAATATTGCTCCCGTCATCTTACTGCCTCCCAATCATTTTTTAGCTATTAGCGATTTATAATCAGTGTTTTCTTCAATGTAATCGTATAATTGTTGGCCAACACTATCTTTTCTGCCTAATTCGATTTCCTCAACGACATGAGCGACTAATCCAACAGCACGTGATGCAACACCAAATGATTTAACAACTCGATAATCAAAATCCATGTCAGATAAAATCGCACCAATTGCTCCGATTGCATTTAAAGTAATTGTTTTACCTTTGGACTTACAAAATTGTTTGTGGATTTCGAGTAATAACTCTGAATTTTTGCCAAGAAACCCTAATTCACTAGCAATTTCGAATAACTTTGTAGTTCTTGGATCTTCAGGCTTATGCATTGGATGACCAAAGCCAGGAAGTTGGAGACCATTTTCTTTTCTTTCTTTAATAACAATTTCTGCTAACTGCTCCACACCTTTTTGATCCCCATGTTTTTCATAAGCTTTTTGAAGCATTTCTGCTACATACTCCATTGCTCCAAGATATACCGTCCCGGCACCTAACAACCCTGCTGCAATTGATGCTTGTACTGCTTCAGGTGCTCCAAGGTACGTTAATCTTGTTGATACAGAACTTGGTGTGAAACCATGCTCACAAATGGCTACTAAAATTGCATTAAGCATCTTGGATTCCTTTTCCGTTGGCTTTTTGTGCTTCGCCCCAAGAAATGCCATGTCGGCAAGTGTAATATTTCCGATTAAATCTTCTGTTAAATCATAACCGTGTACATCAATCCTATCTGGTGTTGATTTACCAATTCTTGTTTTAAATTCCATATTTTATCCCCCTATTTTGCTTAAACTTTTATAATTTTTCTTTAATTGAGCCGCAATGATATTCTTTTGGATCTCAGAAGTACCCTCATAGATTCGTGTAATTCTTGCATCTCTATAGAAACGTTCAATTGGATATTCACTCATATATCCAATACCACCATGAATTTGTAATGCCTTATCTGCAACACGGCTATAAACTTCTGATCCCAGTAATTTCACACCAGCAGCCTCTTTAATAACCTTCATTCCTTGATCTACCATCCATGCAACACGATATGTCATACTACGAAGTGTTTCTGTATCCAAATCCATCTCGGCAAGGTAATGCTGAATGATCTGCTGTTCAAAAATTGGTTTTCCAAATTGCTCCCTTTCCATAGCATAATCCAAAGAAAGTTCCATTAATTTAACACATGAACCAAGGTTACGTGCTGCCAATCCAGCTCTACCATTTGCCAAAATTTTTAAAGCGTTTACGTAACCTTCCCCTTCTACACCCAACACATTTTCTACAGGAACTTCGCAATCTTCAAAGAATAGTTCAACAGATTGCGAACCATGTAATCCCATCTTTTTCTCGATATTACCAACAAAAAAGCCTGGAGAATCTCTGTCTACAATAAATGATGTAATTCCTTTTGCACCTTTATTAGGATCTGTTACCGCCATTACTGTAAATACATCAGCAATATTACCGTTTGTAATGTAATGTTTGGAACCATTAATGATATACTTATCACCCTTACGAACAGCAGTTGTCTTTATGTTACTGGCATTTGATCCTGCTGAGGGTTCTGTTAAGGCAAATGCTCCAATATATTCACCAGTTGCTAATTTAGGAAGATACTTTTGTTTTTGTTCTTCATTTCCCATCTCTACTATTCCTACAGATCCAATTCCTGTATGTGCGCCAATAAGTGTTGTATATCCGTTTAAGGTTTTTCCAATTTCCTCATAAATTGCTGCTTTTCCTACCATCCCAATTCCAAGACCACCATATTCGGCGGGGATACTTAACCCAAACAACCCCATTTCCTTACTCATTTGCATAATCTCTTCTGGAATATAATCGTTTTCTTCCATTTCTTGAGCTCTAGGATCAACCGTGTTATAAATAAAGTCCTTAACAGTAGACTTTAACGCCTGAATATCTTCATCTAAATGAAAATTCAAAATAATCACCTCTATATTTATTTTTAATAATTAAAATTTAATAAATTCTGAATTTTGTAGTTATAATGCAATTTCATTGATTTATTATGATTTGTTTTGAATGGGCTAAGTTGGGTTAGTATTACAGTAGTTGTTGAATACAAGTAGTCTTAGGTTAGTTGTGTAGATCTGGAATGAGGTAAATCTAGAGTGCTAGTATTTTATGTATAATGAATCACCCCCTAAAGGATTTCTAAAATTAAAACGATATACATAGGTCCTTATCTGGTTGTACTTGGGAATCGGGGAAAAGAACATATTGATTTTATCTCATCTATACAACCCTAAACATAAAATTTTGGAGGCATTTTCAACAGCTGGTACAGCATATTTGTTTTTAGTTTTTATCTTGTTCATAGAATTTCTTCCCCTCTTAAGGTTTATTTTATATACAATAAAAATTTTTGTCAATAAAATTTTCTGAATTTATTAAAATAAAATACTTATTAGAAATAACTATATAGTTGAAAAACTTTGTACTTTTGCAATTATCTTATTAATCCACCTAGTAAGTAACCTTGTTTTTAGTAGATCTTTTATAATGGTAAATATCTTGTATTTAATATCATGCACAGAATAGCTACTTTCTTGATAACCGTATATAATACCTCTTCACACTTTTGTATCGACATAAAGGTAAAGGTTATAAGCATATACCATCTAAATGTCAAAATCCCCACTGACTATAGATCGTGGGGATTTTTCAACCATATTTTGTAAATTTCCATAAATTATTCTTCTAAATAAATACTCCTCATAAATTTTTTACATTCCCTTAAAATCCGGCTTCCGTTTATCCAAAAATGAATGAACACCTTCACTCTTATCTTCTGTACTCATAAGAACTGCTTGTGCGAGATTTTCTATCATCAACCCAGTTTTCAAATCTGACTCCGTTCCATAATTCATTGCGATTTTCGCTAACTTAACTGCCAATGGACCCTTCGCTACAATTTTTTTTGTATATTCTTTAACTACATTGGTTAACTTATCAGGGGCAGTAACTTCAGATACTAACCCGATGTGTTCTGCCTCCTTTCCACTTATTATTTTACCTGTTAAAATCATGTCCAAAGCCTTCCCTTTTCCAACTAATCTTGCTAACCTTTGCGTACCACCAGCACCAGGTATTATTGATAAATTTAATTCTGGTAATCCAAATTTTGCATTTGTTGATGCAATTCGTATATCGCATGCCATTGCCAATTCACATCCACCACCAAGTGCATAACCATTAACCATAGCAATTGTTGGTTTACTAAAATTCTCTACTACATCATATACAGCTTGCATCCCATCATTTTTCAAAGTATCGATAGCTGTCTTTTCGATTAACTGGTTAATATCCGCACCCGAAGCAAAAGCTTTGTCACCTGTACCAGTAAATACTACACATCCGACTTCGTTATTGTTAGATAACACTTCAAGAGCATCCACAATCTCAATAAGTGTTTGTTTATCTAATGCATTTCTAACTTCAGGTCTATTAATAGCTAGGTATGCCGTATTCTGTTCTATATTCACGATAATATTTTCATAGGACATTTTTTAACAACCTTTCTATTGCTGCTTCTGGAAGGTGTTCCCAATCAATAATTGATTCTAGCCATTCCAATCTGGATTTCTCAAAAGCTGAAGTTTTCATTTCAGGGAATACTAAGTATTCATGAATATATTGTAATGATAAAAATAATTTACGGTACCCTTGCTTATTAGAAAGTTGATACTCGGATTCCTCCAATAATAAACTTACTACTAACAAATGGTACATCTGATTCAACATCTTTTTAGCATAAATGCTGTAATCAACATCTTCATTTTCATAAATTAATTGATATACATTACCTTCAACTTTATTTTTTATAGCCATAAAAATATTTGCTACCTTATTGACATGAGAATTTTGTAGATTTAAAATACGCCTTTCGATATCATCAAAAAATACTTCACCTGCTTTATTTTTCTTTATAGCTCGAATTACATCTAATGCCACTATGTTGGTCGTACCTTCCCAGATTGAACCAACTTGCGCATCCCGAACTAGCTTTGAATCAACCCAATCTTCTATATAACCATTTCCCCCTCGTATTTCCATCGCTTCAGTAGTAGTATACCGTGCACGCTTACAAATATATCCCTTTAGAATCGGTGTCAATATACGTAATAATACTTTTGATCTTTCACTACCATTTTCAGAGTCATCAAACACTTTGGCTGTATAGAATATCGCGGAAGCAGCCGCTTCAGTATCTAACAATATTTCAAATACACTTTCTTTCATTAAAGGTAATTCAATAAGTGGCTTTCCAAATGCAACCCTTCCTCTAGTGGTTTGAAGAACTTCAAGATAACTACGCCTCATCAAGGCAGCAGAACGTACAGAATTAGATAGGCGTGATGAATTAACCATGGACATCATTTGCTTAAAACCATTTTCGATATCTCCTACTGCATATCCAATTGCACCTTCAAATGTTACTTCCCCTGTAGCCATATCCCTTGTGCCAAATTTATCTTTTAAACGATTAATTTTGAATCTATTATGCTCTCCGTTTTCAAGTCTTTTAGGCACTAAAAACATAGCTAATCCACGAGTTCCAGATTGTGCATTTTCTGGCCTTGCGAGAACTAATGCAACATCTGCGGAAACATTAGAACAAAACCATTTGTCACCCCAAATTTGCCAATGATCCCCGACTTGCTTTGCTTCAACATTATTAAGACCAACATCAGATCCACCTTGTTTTTCAGTCATAAACTGTGCAGCTGTCCAATAGTTATCCGTATCAGTACTTAGTAAGTTTGGTAAATATTTTTCCTTTAGATCATCATTACCAAATTTCTCAATAATGCTTGCTGCAGCATCTGTCATACTCATAGGACAACATAATCCAAATTCTGACTGAGCAAATAAATACCAAAAGGAATATTTTTCTACTCTAGAAAATGGATTGGGCCATCCCATTACTCCTGCTCTATGTGACATTGCAACTAAACCAAATTTGCTGTATCCGATTTCTTCCATGCGCTTATATGAAGAATGATATTTAACTTCATTTGTAATTTGACCCCGTTTATTAAAGGAAACTAGCTCAGGAGGGTTGCGATCAGCCTCCCGAGAAAGTTCATCCAGTTCTTCCCCTGCTACTTCTCCTAATTCAGCAAGAAGAGGCATTACTTTAGCAAATTCTTCTTCACGCAAATACATATTTAATAAGAAAGAGAGATTCGAATCAGTATGAAAATAATTTAGTCCTGTTGCTTCAGGCATATTGCCAATTTTAGCTTTATTCTTATGAACAGTTAATTTATTTCCCATAACATCCTCCCCTCATTGCCCGTATTTATCAAATTCCCCAGTATTACATATATCGTCCGCCAGTTACTTCAATAACGTTACCTGTAATATAATCAGAGTAATCCGAACTCAAAAATACAACTGCTTTAGCAATATCACTAGGTGAGCCAATTTTTAGCATAGGTATCTCTTCTATTTTTTTCTGACGTATTTTTTCAGGTACTGCACGTGTCATATCCGTATCGATGAATCCTGGTTGAATAGCATTTACATTTACTTGAAATTTTGCTAATTCTTTTGCCGCTGCTTTTGTCATTCCTACAATCCCTGCTTTAGCTCCAGAATAATTTACTTGTCCTATGTTACCTACTTTTCCAGCAATTGAAGATATATTAACAATTTTTCCAGTTTCGTTTTGTCTCATATGCTTAGCAGCTGCCTGCATACATAAGAAGGTCCCCTTCATATGTACATTTATTACTTGATCAAATTGTTCTTCAGACATTTTGTGTAACATGGAGTCTCTAGTAATCCCTGCATTATTAACTAAAATATCAATCCTACCGAATGTGTCAATTGCACTGTCAATAAAACTTTGAGCATTATCTTTATCAGATACATCCACTTTATAACCAAAACCTTCCGTACCAATTTCAGTTACTTCATTTGCCACCATATTAGCAGCCTCTATGTTTAGGTCTCCAACCACAACATTGGCTCCATGATTTGCTAATAATAATGAAACTTCTCTCCCTATCCCTTGGCCTGCACCTGTTACTACTGCAACCTTACCTTTTAAATCCATAATCATTCACTCCATATCCTTATATTTGTAGATGATTACCTTGGTAATCTGTGTTTTCTTCAATGTAATCAAATAGTTTTTGTCCAATACTATCTTTTCGCCCATACTCAATCTCTTCTGCTATATGGGCAACTAACCCAACAGCTCTGGAAGCGACAGCGAAAGATTTTACCAGCTGAAAGTCAATGTCCATATCTGACATAATTGCACCGATTGCTCCTACCGCATTTAGTGTAATCGTTTTACCTTTCGAATCACAGAATTGATTATGAATCTCCACTAATAATTGTGAATTCTTACCATAAAAACCTAACTCTTTAGCAATTTTAAATAATCTTGTAGTACGTGGATCTTCAGGTTTATGAACGGGATGACCAAATCCCGGCAGCATAAGCCCTGCTTCTTTTCTCTCATTAATAACTACAGTTGCTAATTCACTTATGTCTTTTTTGTCTGGATATTTGTCATTTGCTTTTTGAAGCATTTCCGCTACATACTCCATAGCCCCGAGATAAACTGTACCAGCACCGAGTAATCCAGCTGCAACCGATGCCTGAACAGCTTCAGGTGCTCCTAAATGCGTTAATCGTGTTGAGATTGAACTTGGAGTAAATCCGTGTTCGCATATTGCGACCAATATAGCATTTAACATTTTAGATTCATTTTCAGTAGGTTTTCGATGCTTTGCCCCTAAAAATGCCATATCGGCTAGAGTAATGTTACCTATTAAATCCTCAGTTAAGTTGTATCCATGTACATAAATATTATCTGTTGTTGATTTTCCAATTTGCGTTTTAAATTCCATCAAAAGACCTCCTCGTATATTTACTCATAGCACCTAAGAGCACTATTTTTCCTACTATTCGGACATTTATTTTGATATTTGGACACTATCTAATGTAAGTACAGTCATACGATTTACTCCAATTTAAACAAATAAAATGTACCCTGCGCTGTACCTAGTATTTCATTATTTTCGTTTAACACTTTTGCCTCAACGAACTGAATTCTATTTCCAGAGTTTAATAGATTTGCAGTTGCATATATAGTCCCTTCAGAAACTGGCTTTATAAAGTTCGTCGTTAACGTTATAGTGGCTAGTCGAACTTTCTTCGAGGAGCGAATAGTTGCGCCAATAACTGAATCAAGAAGTGATGTTATTGCCCCTCCGTGTATTACATTATTTGAGTTCATCAACTGATTTTTTACTGGCATATGAATAATAACCTTACCTGATTCAAGCTTTTTAAACGATATACCCATATGCTTCCAATAAGGAGAATTTTCGAATTCATTTCTTAGCCATTGCAAATAATCTTGTGAGATGACTTGGTCCATAAACTTGCCCCCTTTTTTCTAAAGAATAGCTAGACGGAAGTGACTGTTGAAGTTGTACTTTCCTTCCATACAATAACCCCATCTAATGCGATAACACCTTCTCCTTTTTCCAAAACCATTAATGGATTAATGTCCATTTCTTTTATTTTCCCTCTATTTTGTGAAGCGAATTGTGAAATTTTAACAATCACTTCTGTCAGTTTCTCAACATCTTTCTCTTTCTCCCCCCTAACTCCTTCAAGAAGTGGAAAGCCTTTTAGTTCTTTCAACATTTCATATGCTTCATCCACTTGTATAGGTGCACGTCGTATTGAAGCATCCTTTAATACTTCAATAAATATTCCACCAAGACCACAAACAATTAAAGGACCAAATTGAGGATCTTCTTTAACTCCAATAAACATTTCAGTTCCATTCTTTTTAATCATTTCTTCAATTAATACTCCGTTTATATTTGCACCTGGGGCATGTTTATTTACTGAATTTATAATTTCATCATAAGCGACTTTGAGTTCAGCACTATTTTTTATACCAAGTTTTACTCCACCTACATCAGTTTTATGAGTAATTTCATTAGAAACTACCTTACAAACTACTGGAAATTCTAGTTCACCTTCTATATTGACTAAATCAGTACGATTCTTAACTAATATATTTTTAGGTACGCTTATTTGCATAGAATCCAGCATTTCTTTAACTTTATCTTCCGTCCAAACCCCTTTATTATGAACCAATTCATCATTAACCTGTTTATTCTCACTAAATTCTTGATTACTCTTATAGTAGTAATTTGAATAATCTACTAAATATTTAATAGCTAACATAGTGTTATAGGATGTAAGAAATACCGGAACGCCCGCTTCTGATAGAATGTCTCGCCCTTCCCCTGTTAGCTCGTTTGTACCAGTAAGTGTAACAATGATTGGTTTTTCTGTTTTTTTATCGATATTAGCTATTTTGTTACAAATATCCTTACCTAGCTCACCACCAAAAGTAGTTTGGACTACAATGGTATCTACATTATCATCTTTTATTAATACTTCTAAAGTTTCAGTAAAGATGTGCTGTTCTTTTAGAGCCTGTGCAGTTATATCTATTGGATTAAGTGCAGATCCATACGGTGGTATGATTCTCTCAATCGTTGATTGTGTATCCGGCGACAAGCGAACAAGCTCCAAACCTAATGGCTCACTGTAATCAGCCATTGCGATTCCTGCCGCACCAGAATTTGAGATTGTAACAACTTTATTTCCGTTTGCTTTCTTATTTCTTGAAAATATTTTCATAGCAGCAACCATATCATCAATATCATTTACCGTAACTAAACCATATTGTTTTGCAATTGCTTCAAAGGTTTTTTCAGATCCAGCTAATGATGCGGTATGAGACAATGCAGCTTTTTTACCTAAATGAGATCGCCCAGCCTTCAAAATAATAAGTGGTTTACCCAACTCTTTAGAACGTTTTGCTATTCTTATCAACATTTCTCCATCAGGAATACTTTCTAAATAGCCAGCAACAACATCGGTTTCATCATCTTCAAGCATATATTCCATACAGTCCAAAGTATGAATATCCATTTGGTTTCCTGTATTTACTATATAAGAAAATCCGATATTTTCCTCTTGAGCCAAACCAAATAATGAAAATCCAAATGCTCCACTCTGTGAGGCAAACCCTACATTCCCTTTCTTAAACCCCTCCTTTGTTTCAAACGAAGTAGCAAATCCAATTGGTATACTTTCTTTAACATTTAATAGACCAACACAATTCGGTCCGAGAATATGAATACCCGCATTTTTTGCCTTTTTTAACACTCTTTCTTGGAGTTGTTTCCCTTCTTTGCCAACTTCAGCAAAACCAGAACCAAAAAGAACTAAATATTTAATCTTTTTTTGTTCACATTCGTCTAGTATTTGCATTATCCTCTTATGCGAAACAGCTATTAAAGCTACATCAACTTCACCGGGAATATCTAGTAAAGATGCATAGCAAGTTAAACCTTTTATTTCATCGTATTTAGGATTTACAGGATAAATATCTCCTTTATATTCATGAAGTGTTAAATTACTTAATGGTTTTCCACTTATTGAAGAAAAATTTTTTGATACTCCTACAATAGCTATTGATTTTGGATTTAGGAAATGATCCATTGCTTCTTGCTTAAACATTATAAAGCCTCCTTTTTATTGCTTTCCTCTAATTTTTCATTTTTAGTTAGAATAAAATTAGTTATATATATAATAAATGTAACAACAATACCAATAACATCCGTGAGTTCTCCAGGGATTAACATTAATACACCTGTTAGTATCAATAAGCCTCTAACTAGATAATTACTTATCGTTCCAAACCCAATTAAGTAACCTTCTAAAGCAGAGGACAATATAAAAACACCTATTACCGCTGAAGCGACACTCACTATTATTTCCATAGTTGTTCCACGTCCTATTAACGCTGGTTGATAGACAATGAAAAAAGGAATTAAGTAAGTAATTGCACCTAAACGCATTGCGGTAAATCCTGTTTTCATTGGTTTAGATTTAGCTATTCCTGCAGCTGCAAATGAAGCTAATGCAACTGGGGGTGTTATATATGAAACTGTAGCCCAATAGACAACAAACAGATGAGCTGCAATTGGATCAACACCAATTTGGACTAGTGCTGGCGCCATAATAATTGCAAGAAACACATAAACTGCAGATACTGTCATACCCATTCCTAATATAAAGCTAGTTATTGCACCAGCTATTAGTATAAGAAACATACTATCTCCAGCAGCTGCAACTAATTCTCTTGAAAAGGAAAATGAAACCCCTGTCGCAGATAATGCCCCAACAATAAGACCAACACCAGCTATAATACAAATAATCTCTGCCAATACTTTACCCATATCAACAACCATTTCTGAAATTTGTTTAACGTTCATTCTTGTTTTCTTATTTATCATCGCTACTAAAAATAACACTACGGTTGCATAATAAGGAGCTTGCCCCTCTGAGTTTAAAAACACAATAAAGTAAATCAACATTACCAACGAGAATATGAAAAACCATCCACCTTTTAATGTTTCCCATATCGAAGGAATCTTTTCCTTTGGTAAACCTCTCAGATTATTTTTAGCTGCATATCCATCTGCCTGGACTAGTAATCCAATAAAGTATAAAAGAGCAGGGATGGCTGCAGCGATGGCAATTTCAAAATAAGGGATGGCTAGAAACGATGCCATTAAGAATGCGGCAGTACCCATTATTGGAGGTGTTATTGTACCACCAGTGGATGAAACAGATTCAATAGCTGCAGCATAATGAGGTTTATAACCTGACTTTTTCATTGCTGGTATAGTCATTGCACCTGTAGTAATAGTATTTGAAATAGCACTTCCGCTAAGCATTCCAAAAAACGCACTTCCTACAACGGCAACCTTAGCCTCTCCGCCTCTATATTTACCAAATAAAGATTGTGCAAGCTTAAAGAAGAATTCTCCTCCCCCAGTATGGCTTAAGACCACACCGAAAACTAAAAAACCTATAATTAAGTTCCCAAATGTAGTTAAAGGAATACCTAAAACACTATTTGCACTCATAATATGGTTTCTTGCAGTTGTAAAAAAATCATAAGATTGTCCCTGTAAAAAACTAATTGGAATGCTATTGGAAATAAGAGGATAAAGAGAAATAGCTAGACAAATAATAGCTAAGACTAACCCACCAGTTCTACGAAGAGCTTCTAACAGTAGAATCCAAAATACGATACTAAAATAGGTTGCTAACTGGGGTGCATTCCACTCCCAGCCCTCCATAATCATTCGCTCACCTTGCGTACCAAAATAAATTGCAATTATTAAAGATACTACAAAAAAAACGATATCAAACCATGCTATCGAAGAATGATTTTTTTTCGCAGGAAAGATCAAAAATGCGATAGGCAAAAAACAAGCTAACAGATAATATAAAAAGGAATTTTGGATTGGATTAAACCCAAAAAGTTCTAAGTAAAACAACATATTCACTGATAAAAATATACCAACTGCAGTTGATACAATCACCATTATTCTCCAAAAAGTGTTTAACCTACCAGACATCATACTTTCACCCCTATCTTTTAACATTTGGGTTTACCCATTTACTATAAAGATGCCAACCAGCTTGTGTGGCTGGCTCTTTATAAATCAAAGTAAATACTAATCAACAAGTTCTGCTTTTCTTTCCATCCAAAACTCTGGAAAGTCATCATCAGAAATACCTTGTTCTTCTGCCTCTTTAACAACCTGCTCCCATGCTTCCATTAATACATCATATCTTTCTACTAACCTATCATTCTTTGCTTGTTTTTCCTCGTCCCACAACCCATTTTCTTCAAAGAACTTAATTGCGCCTTCATGGAAAGGAATTCCTCGTGGGTCAGTTAATACTTCGTCAATGGAATAAGATGACAAGCTGGAAGTAGCATCCTTATAATTATCAAAGTGGTCATTCATTACATTTAATAATTCATAGATAACTTCTGGGTCTTGATTCTCATAGCCTGCGATTAAATATCCATGTCCCATTACATCTGTATCCTCATCCATACCTGCACCTATATCAGATGTTTCAGAGAAAAACCAAGATGCAACTTCTTGTAAATCTCCCCAGCTCTCACTATCATTAGGATCCATTTCTAACCAACGAATTCCGCCTTTACTATCAGCTTCAAACATTGTAGAAGCAACAGGGTTTATACCCGCAACGTCTATTTGCCCTTGTATTAGTGCATCGCCTTGACCAGAATATGAAGTCAATTCAACCACTTCTACGTCATCCCATGTTAATCCAGCAAAAGCCAACATTGCTTCATTTTTTATATTAACTGATGAGTTTCCCGCAATCCTCGGAACCTTTTTCCCTTTTAAATCTTCAATTGATTCAATATCTGAATCCTCTCGAACAGCAAAACCGTAAAGACTTACCGGCGCCCAAATTGCTCGTACATCTTGGGGTCCCCAATCCTTTTGAGCAAATTCTTCCATTGCTTCAAATGCAAACTGAATCTCGTCACCCACTTTACCAATAGATGCAGTTCCGTCTCTCAAAGGAACCATTCTTCCTACACCACTAGCAGATGGCAACATTCTGACTTGCATACCTAATTGCTCTGTGAATGTATTTGCAATCGCTGACATTTCAGCATATCCCCCGGAGCCAACATCATACACACTCCAAGTCATCTCTTCAGGAAGTCCACTACTTGTATTACTATTTCCTTCATTTGTCGAACCAGATGAAGAATTCTTATTATCAGTAGTACTACTACATCCAATTACAATCAAAGCAATTAACATCATTAATGCTAAAGCTAATAACTTTTTCGATTTCATTTTCTACCTCCTCGTATCCACTTAAAATGTTTTTATTACTTATACTCAATATTAGACATGTTTTACAAAACCTATATTCCATTAAGTTTTAAAGTTATTTCGTTTGCTTTTTCTTTAACCAGTCCACCTAAGCTGTGCAGGTCGTTTCTAGATAACTGTGCTGTTAATCCGAACAGTGCAATTACCATTTCAACCTCTTTATGACTATTAAAAATGGGGGCTGCAATTCCACAAATCCCTTTAATATACTCTCCATATGTTGTTGAATAGCCACTTTCTCTAATAAATTCAAAATCGTCTTCAAGTAATTTAATATCATGCTGTGATAATTCTCTAAGACCATTGTTTTCATTTAAAAAATACTTTCTTTCTTCTTCAGGTAAATATGCTAAAAAACATTTGCCATATGATCCGTCTGTTATTAAAAAATGTCTACCTACCGAAACATTTACACCATAATCCTCTCCCTCCACCTTTGATAGAATTGTAAGTTTATCTTTCCCAACTCGACTAACTAGGACAGATGTTAGACCAGTATTTTTTGCTAATACTTTTAAATATGGCCTGATCATGGAAACATAATCTAAATGTTCTTTTGCTCTATCTCCCAAAACAATTAGATATGGTCCTAATGTATATCTCTTATCCTTCGCCTTATATCTAACTATGGCTAATTCTTCGAGTTGTTGTAAAAGCCGATAACAAGTTGCGGTATTTAGTGATAAAGCATTAGCAATCTCTGTCAAAGTACTTTCTCTAAATTGTTTTCTACTTAATAATCTTAGTATTTTAAAAGTATTTTCTATTGCAGGAACGGAATACTTTCTTTTTTTATTTTCAGATATTTCCATTAGGCCACTCATCCTTACCATTTTTTATATAAAGGAATGATTTTATTGTTAAATTTATTAATATTCGATTTATATTTTATTATCAGAAAATTATATTTAAAAAATAAGATACTATACAATTTAATACATTAAAGCCTTATATCACCATTTCCCATAATTCGATACAAAAATAACACCTTTGTCCAACTCTGAAATATTTCAACTGATTTTTTTCATTTCACATTACTAACACATCACTCTTCAATAAATTTAAGCCTTCTCAAGCTGAGCTGAATTGCCCCTAGATAATTCTAATAAATTTTCTAAGATAAATTCAGACATTAACGTAGGATGAATTATGTCATACATATGACTCATAGAAGATTTATACCAAAAATGAATGCTTTCTTCCCATGTAAACCCCATTCCTCCATGTAACTGAATTGCATCTTCACACACCTTTTTATAAATATCAGTTACAAAATAACGAATGGAGATTAAATGAAATATATTTTCATTTAAATTATCTGCGGCAAGTTGTGTAGTAGTATAAATACTAAAACTACGAGCTTTTTCAATTGCTACATGCATATCAGCAATCATGTGCTTTACTGACTGAAAGGAACCTACCGGTACTCCAAACTGATTTCTTTCTTTTACATAATTCACAGTTCTCTTTAGTACTTCATCAGCTCCACCTAGCATTTCCCCGTTTAAGTGAATTAGATAATTAACAAATTGTTCTTTCAATAATAAATTATAATTTGTATTCTCATCCTTAATAATGTCCAGGTCCTCGGTCGAAACACCTTCTATTAATATTGTTCCTTGTGGTTTTGATAGGTCTATTGATTCATTAGGTACTATCGTAATATTTGGATTTTCTAGATTTAATAAGGCAACTGTTAAATGACCAATCTCGTTGATAAATGGTAAAAATAAATAATCTGCATGTTGAGCAAACTGAACTTGTTTAATTTCTCCTTTTATTGTCTGTGTATTAACATCAATCCTAGGCCATATTAGCTCTATTCCAGTTGAAGTTCTCTCAAAACGAGGTAATGCAGAAGTTAAAATCAATTCTCCCGACTTCACCTTTTCTACAACTTTATCAAGAGTTTTGTTTAGGTTCAACTTGCTTAATAAAGGCACTGTAAAGCCAGCTGTTAATGAATATGGACCCGGAAAGAGATTTTTACCAAATGATTCACTCAAGTACATGATATCAGTTAAACTAATATCTATAGATGAGTCTGAATCACTTTGGATTTCCAACCAACCACTTTTCCCTAATTTTCCCCATAAATCTTTTGAAAAGCCTTGTTGATTTTCAACTATCCTAGTAAAATTCTCAAAAGGCATTTCTTTCTTTATTAATGAGTCAAGCGCTTGTTTCAGCAATTCAAAATCATCAGAATATTTATATTCCATCTTATCTCCTTCCTTTCGAACTAGGTAATCCTAGAGATTTAGCAATAATATTCTTTTGGACTTGTGTCGTTCCTGCATAAATTGTTTCTGCTCTTGATGCAAGGAATTTCTCCATCCAAACATGATTTTCATCCTTAACAAGTGCATTTTCCCCTAATAAGTCAACCCCTAAATTAAGTAAATCTTGATGACTTTCACTCCAAACAAGTTTAGCGATCGCAGGTATAGAACCTGTATTTTCCCCCTGAGAAATCAACGCAATATTCCGTAAAGACACACTTTTTAATATTTCACAAGATAGATAGGCTTGAACTAATTTATTTAAGAATATAGAACTGTTAGCATTTGCTTGTCCTGAAAGCATCTTTTCTTGGGTCATGGAAATAAGTTGTTGAAATTCTTGTTGCATTTTTAGGGAGCGCTGCGCAAAGTGTATTCCTCGTTCATTAGATAAAGCGTAATTTGCCATTTCCCAACCATTATTTATTTCTCCAACAACATCATCTTTCGGAACAATAGCATTATCTAGGAAAACTTCAGAAAGTTCTGTTTCACCCGCTATGTTTGTAATTGGTTGCACCGTTACGCCGGGTTGTATTAAATCTAAAATCATCATACTTATTCCTTTATATCTCGATTTATCCGTCCGCACTAAAACATAACACTTATTGGCATATGGTGCATATGATGTCCAGACCTTTTGACCATTAAGTATATAATGATTACCCTTATCCTCGGCTTTTGTTTGTAATCCAGCTAAATCTGATCCAGCATTTGGCTCAGAAAAACCTTGACACCAAATATCTTCATGTTGAAGCATCCTTGGAAGGTAATACTCTTTTTGTTTTTCAGTCCCATATTTGATTAAGGTCATACCGAAAATTCCAATTCCGTTAGAATTTAAAACTTCAGGTGCATTAATACGGACTAATTCCTCAATATAGATTAATTGCTGCTCAATCGTTAAACCTAACCCTCCATACTTTTTCGGCCATGATGGAGCTACCCAACCTGCATCAGCTAACATTCTTCCCCATTGCTTTCTTCGATCCACCAACTGTTCTCCAGTTACTTCTTTCTTCCATTCTAATGGAAAATTATTATTTAACCATTCTCGAAATGATTCTCTAAATTGTTCTGCATCCTGAGAATATTTAAAATCCATATACCTCTCTCCCCCTTTACCTATTAATTTCAACCATTCATCAGTAGTATTCCCCCTACTTATACAAAAATAATATATAATCTTTTACTAAAATCCCAACCTTGCAACCGCTTACTAAAATACTATTTTGGGAACCTATTATTTTATTTCTTATTAGCAATTTTATATACTAACAAAATTTTTGTCAACCAAGAATTTGAACTTTTGAAAATTATTTAAATATAATGTTTTTAACGAAAATTTTTAAAAAATAAATATTAAATATAACGATGGTTAAACCCTATTTTTCTGTTATAAAATTAAGAACAAAGATTTTTGTTTTTGATCCAAATATTCTTATCAAGTTGTCCGTCAACAAATTTTTTAATGTCCAAGACAATAAAAAATTACCAAGCCACTAAAGCTTGGTAACTTTTGCTAACTATACCCCAGCCCTATCAAACAAACGAAAAATCTCTCCAACCTCACTGACATTCTCCAAATCCAACACCTGGTTAGCTAAATTCCTTCGCTCATCCTCCGATAGTTCTGTTGCCAATTTCAAAAACTTCTCACGTAACTCTGAACCAAATACTGGATTCTCAGGATCTCCCTTTGGATAATCGGTCTGTTTTATGATTTTCTCACCTGATGTAAAGGAAACCTCAACAATTACCCCCCATTTCTCGGGATAATTATCGTTAATCTCCGGATCTACTTCTACCTGAACTTTTTTCATCAAGTTACGAATTTTCCCGTTCCATAATGTATCCTGATTAAAGGCGTCCAGTCCACCCTCACCTTTAACTAAAGCTAGAGCCGTACAATACTGAAGACTAAACTTTGATGCATATTCTGTGTTAGGATTATCATTATCCGTGATATCCAGCGCCACCTGGTATGTTTTTACACGTACACCTTTAATGTCGTCCTCAGAAATTCCCTTTTCCTTCTTCAAGTCAATCAATAAATCCATGGCATGGTGTGTATGTCGACAAGACGCATGGATTTTAAAACCATTTTCCATGATTTTAAACTTATTTCCTAACTGATTGGTCACCTTTGATTCATCGAACGTTTCACTCATTGCTTGGAAGAAACCACGATCACCCTCTAATATCTTACTAGCTCCAGTAAAGCCTTTTTGTGCCAACAACCCACTGATTACACCATTCATGGCAGCTTTTCCAGGATGAAGCTGTTTTGACATTGCCCCGTCCTCAATAAATTCCCATAACCCAGCAGCTTGTGTACCAGCACTTCCTAGAGCATGAATGATTTGTTCCTCATTTAGATTTAACAATTTTGCCACAGCTGCAGTTGCACCAAATGTTCCACAAGTAGCCGTATTATGCCAGTAGTAATAATGAGAAGGTGTCACCGCTTCACCAATTCGAAACCCTACCTCATAACCAATAATAACTGCAGTAATCAAGTCTTTTCCAGATAATTTCTTCCATTCCGCAACAGCTAGGGCTGCAGGAACAACAACAGTTGCAGCGTGAATGATGGATGCCTTATGAATATCGTCCAATTCAACAATATGGCTAGATGCACCATTTACCAGAGCAGCCTGAGCAACCGATGTTTTTCCACCCGTAACTAATGTTGCTTGTGGTGTTCCACCCATTTCTATCGCAAAATCATGAATCATTTGTACGGGGGCTTTTGTTGACCCAGCAATGGCTGAGCCAAAGTAATCTAAAATACATAGTTTCGTAAATTCTACTACCTCATCTGGAAAATCGTCATAATTGGTTTCCATTATATACGTAGCCAATTCTTTACTTAATCCCATTATTCTTTCCCCCTTTATTAGTCTACCTTTAACTGTTCATTTTCTAGTACCTTGTCTAACAAATCGTTCGTTCTATTCGGAGCAAATTCTTTCTTATAAATCATAAATGTACGTTTATAAGAAATAACAACTTCCTCCCGATGGTTATATCCAATCGTTTTGACAGTTACAATCCCAACATTTGGACGAGATTTAGACTCTCGTTTTTGTAGTACCTCCGAATAAGAATAGATCGTGTCCCCCTCGAATACTGGATTAGGTAGGCGAATTTCATCCCAGCCAAGATTTGCCATCGCATTTTGTGAGATATCGGTAACCGACTGTCCAGTCACCAAAGCTAGTGTAAACGTAGAGTCTACTAAAGGTTTCTTAAACTCCGTCTGCTCCGAATAATAATCATCGAAATGAATTGGATTTGTATTTTGTGTTAATAATGTCACCCAAATATTGTCTGTTTTTGTTACCGTTCTCCCCAGTGGATGGGCATAAATATCACCTATTTCAAAATCCTCATAGAATCGACCCTTCCATCCATCCTTTACACTCATGATGAACCTCCTTTTTAATTTTTTACAAAGTCTTTACTAAATCCTAATTCTGCCAATATTTTATCAGTGTGTTCCCCTAGTTCAGGAACAGGGTTCATCACAGGATTAATACCATTCATTGTTACAGGTGGTTTCAATGCAGAGATCTCTCCAGTAGGTGTCTGTACGTTAGTCCAACGATTTCTAGCTGCTAGTTGTGGGTGATCATAGAAATCTTGTAAATTGTTCAATCTAGCATTAGCTATTTTTGCTTCTTCCAGACGGTTAATTACCTTAGCCGAATTTAATGTATCAAAACTTTGCTCAATGATAGATTTTAACTCGTTACGATTTTCTGACCGTTTAGAATTATTCTCAAATCTAGCATCTGTTGCAAGTTCTGGTTTTTCAAGGACGATATCACAGAACTTTTTCCATTCTCTTTCGTTCTGTAGTCCGATAAAAACCGTTTTCTCATCCCCACATACAAACGGACCATATGGATAAATCGTTGCATGACTTGCTCCCGTACGTTTTGGTTCTTTCCCACCATAAACGGAGTAATACATTGGAAAACCCATCCACTCTCCAAGTGCTTCTAACATAGACACTTCCATGATAGTGCCTTTTCCTGTTTTCCCACGGTTTAGAAGTGCAGTTAATACGCCAGAATATATGTACATTCCAGCTGCAATGTCTGCAATTGAAATGCCTGTTTTGGACGGTGTATCTTCACTACCTGTGACAGACACAAGCCCGGCCTCACATTGGATTAATAAGTCATATGCCTTTTTATGTTCATAGGATCCATTTTTCCCATAACCGGAAAGGCTAGAAACAATAAGCTGTTGATTCTTCTCAACCAATTCTTCTGGAATAAAACCCATTCGTTCTATAGCTCCAGGTGCTAAATTTTGAACGAATACATCTGCTTCTTCCAAAAGTTTACTTAGTACTTGTTTCCCTTCATCTGATTTCAAATCAAGGGTAATGGATTCTTTGGAGCGATTACACCATACAAAATGACTGGACATTCCATTTACCGTCGTATCATAGTTTCTTGCAAAGTCCCCTGTTTCAGGGCGTTCTACCTTAATCACACGTGCCCCTAAATCTGCCAATTGTCTGGTTGCAAAAGGAACTGCAATCGCCTGTTCTAAAGAAATAACCGTAACACCTTCTAAAGGTAACATCTAAATTCCTCCTCGTTTCTTTTTTACTAATAATTCATATCTACATGCAACAAAATTTTCCTTGCCCGTTCTGCTACTGGTATATCAATCATTTTCCCATCTACCTGAATGGCAGCTTCACCTTTATCCAAAGACTCGCTATATACTTGTACTATTTTCTTTGCCTCTTCAATTTCTTCAGGAGATGGAGAAAAAATTCGATTAACCGTATTTATTTGATTGGGGTGGATCAGTAATTTCCCTTGGAAACCCAATCTTTTCCCAAGCTCAGTTTCCTCTCTCAACCCTTCCTCGTCTTTGAAATTAGTAAATACAGAATCGACAGGGGCTTCGATTCCTGCTGCACGTGATACTTCAACCAATTTAGACTTCGCGTAAAGCAATTCGGTTCCATGAATATCTGTAGTTATATTCGAATCCAACCTAAAATCCTCCGCACCAAAAGCTAAACAGTGAATCTGTTTACTTGCAGTTGCAATTTCATATGCATGATAAAGGCCTGCAGCGGTTTCAATAAGAGGAACAATTAATATCTGTTTATCAATGCGATATTTCTTTTTTAAACTGTTTAGAATGTAATCTGTTATCACTATATCTTCTTTTGTCTCAACTTTTGGCAAAACAACCCCTGTTAAACCGTCTTTTACGATTTCATATAAATCATCCAGGAAATAAGATGTGGTGCGATCATTAATTCGAACGAAATTCATAGTGCTTTTTAATTCTTGAATAATCTTAGAAACTTTTAATCTTGCGCTCCCTTTTTCCGAATCTGAAACAGCATCTTCCAAATCAAAAATCAAAGCATTTGCTTTTAGTTGATACGTTTTAGCTAAATGTTTATCATTATTCCCTGGAATAAACATCCATGACTTAAACATGAAATCCTCCTCTCTAAGGTAAACCAGTTATATTAAAATTCCAGACTAATGGTAAATACGCGTAAATGATGGCAGTTAACAAAACAGAAAATGTAATATTTAACCAAAATCCTGCTTTTGCCATATCTGATATGGTGAGAACACCTGAACTAAATACGATGGCATTTGGCGGTGTAGCAATTGGGAACATAAATGCACAAGAAGCAGCAATTGTAGTACCTACTAAAAACGCCAATGGATCAACTTCTAACGCAACTGCTAACGCCCCCATAATTGGTATTAACATGGTTGCTGTCGCGGTATTTGATGTAATTTCCGTTAAAAAAATAACTAAAAATATAACAAAAAATAGAATCGCAGCGAACGGCAAGTTTGATAGTCCAGTTAATTGATTACCAATCCATTCTGTTAGACCTGAGCTGGTAAATCCTGCAGCAATGGCAAGGCCACCACCAAATAAAATTAAAATCCCCCATGGCAACTTGGTAGCAGTTTCCCAATTAAGAATCGTTTCTCCTTTTTGTTTGGATGGGAGGAGAAAAAGAATGAATGCTGCTGCCATTGCAATAATCGCATCTGAAATATTTGGTGATACATATGGTTGAAGTAGGAAAGTTCGAGTAATCCAGGCCAATGCTGTTACTACAAACACTGTTGCAACCATTTTTTCTTCAATACTCATTGGACCTAATTCTTTTTTCTGGTTGCTTATAATCTCCTTACCACCTGGCAATTCACTAAGCTTAAATCGGAATAAAACTTTAACGAGTAAAAAGTAAGAAATGGAGGTGAATAGAATGGCAACTGGAACACCAAATAGCATCCAACTTGCAAAAGAAATATTTATTCCATAAGTTTCATTAACGAAACCAACAAGAATGGCATTAGGTGGTGTACCAATTAATGTGCCAAGGCCACCTGTTAGTGCAGAGTAGGATATGGCTAACATTAAAGCTTTACCAAATCTCTTTTTCGTAGCTTCCTTCCCATTCACATGATGTTGATCTAGTAACTCATCAAACTTCAGTATGATTGCCGTCCCAATTGGAACCATCATCATCGTTGTGGCAGTACTTGAAATCCACATCGATAAAAAAGCTGTTGCAACCATAAAACCTAATATCAGTCTTTCTGCACTTGTACCAACCACACTAATAATGGTTAATGCAATTCTTCGATGTAAATTCCATCTTTCCATTGCTAGGGCAACTAGAAATCCTCCCATAAACAAGAAAATGATATCTGAGCTATAGGATGAAGTAGTTGTACTTATATCTAAGGCACCAGTTAGTGGAAACAATAAAATCGGCAGAAGTGCCGTTACGGGAATGGGCATGGCCTCTGTCATCCACCAAACCGCCATCCATAATGTAACGGCTAATACTGCTTTCCCTTCACTAGATAAACCATTTGGTTCAAATAAAAGTATAATAAGTAAAAATAGTAGTGGACCTGTAACTAAACCAATTTTCTGAGGAGTATTATAAATAGGTGTTGGAGGTTTATTTGACTGTTGTTTCTTTCCCTGTTGCTTGCTAGATTCCACTAGTGCTTCCGATCCATGAACGGAAAATAGGGATAAAAGTTGCTTTATACCCTTGTGCTCCCGCCACAGGACATTATTTGTTTTTGTTATTATTTGCCTCATATTTTCACCTCTTTTACTGAGAATAGGAGAATCTTAAAAATGGATTGGCAACCTTATAAAAATAATATTGTGACTTTTTAGACTTTTGTTTGCGCATTAAGATAAAGGAAACTAATCTATCTGAGAAGGAGCCCTTAATAATAAGAAGAACTCCTATTTATTGAAAATCATTATTTTCCATAGAGGCAATCAGTTCCTTACCTGTTCTTTCAATGTGCTTGGCCAGATATTCTCCCGCTTTCTCTACATCACCTTGATAGATAGACTCCATAATCGCCTCATGTTCCTTATTTGACTTTTGTATCTGACCTGGAATTAGTTGTGGTGTATCTTGGGCAAATCCATGGGAAATCGTTTCAATAAAACCAAGTAGACGTGGGCTATTACAACGACTGAATAATAAATTATGAAACTTAACATTTAACTCCACATAAGATTCACCTGTACTAGCACTCACCATTTCTTGATGCAATAATGATAATTGTTTAAAGTCATTCTCTGTAAAATACTGTATACTCTTCTTTAATGCAACTGGCTCTAGTAAAATTCGAAGTTCATAAATTTCTTGAATATCTTGTTTTTGAATGGTCCTTACAACCGCACCTTTATGAGGTTCAATCTTTACAAGACCCTCTAGCTCCAATGTACGTAACGCTTCTCTTACTGGCATTCGACTTACTCCAATCAAATCAGCTAACTCAGCTTGTACGAGGCGTTCCCCTGGTGTAAAGTCCCCTTTTAAAATAGCCCTTCTTAATATACTACATACACGACTATGCAACATTTCCCTATTACCAATACGTAAATCCAATTTCTCCGCCATCTCGAATTCTCCTAAATTTTTTATGGATAAGGTATCATTCACTTATTTTTAAAAATAATAGGCTTCCCTTCTTCTATTTTGTGAATCATACATCTGATTGTTTATAATTTGCTATCCCTTCTTGGTAATAATCGCCACCATACATATCATTAATGACAATTGCTGGAAAGTTCTTCACTTCCATTTTTCTAATGGCTTCTGTTCCTAAATCCTCGTAAGCAATGACTTCAACTTTTTTAATCGTTTTTGCAATTAGGGCTGCCGAACCACCTACTGCGGCAAAATATACCGCATGATTTTCTTTAATTGCCTGTTTTACTTGTTCATTGCGGTACCCTTTTCCTATCATTCCTTTCATACCTAATTCAAGTAACTTTGGCGTATATGCGTCCATTCTCGAACTAGTGGTAGGCCCTGCAGAACCAATTACCTGTCCTGGCTTTGCAGGTGTGGGGCCAACATAATAGATAATCTGATTCTTTATATCAAATGGAATTTCCCCACCGTTCTCAAGGGATTCAGCCATTCTTTTATGTGCTGCATCACGAGCTGTATAAATTGTTCCTGTGAGACGTACTTGATCCCCCGCCCTTAAATCTTTTACTATATCATCGTCTAGTGGTAGTTTGATAGATTTAGGCATTTCTTTTACTCCTTTATTACAAGATTGCTACTTGATGTCTACTTGCATGGCAATTCAGGTTAACAGCTACTGGCAATGTAGCAATATGACATGCCTCTGCTTCAATTTTTACATCAAGTGCTGTCGTTGACCCTCCTAATCCCTGTGGTCCAATACCTAATCGATTAATTTCCCTCATCAGTTCTTCCTCTAAATCTGCAATCGTTTTGTCTGGATTACGTTCACCAATTGGCCGAAACAATGACTTCTTTGCTAAGAAAGCACAGCGTTCAAAGTTACCACCAATACCAATACCAACGACTAATGGTGGACATGCATTCGGTCCTGCCACCTTTACGATATCTAAGATATAATTCTTGATTCCAGTAAGACCATCAGAAGGTTTCAGCATTTTCATATCACTCATATTTTCTGCGCCTCCACCTTTGGCTGTCATATGGATGGTGATTTGATCCCCTTCAACCAATTCTATATGGATAACTGCAGGAGTATTATCCCCTGTATTCATACGGTTTAATGGATCACCTACAATCGAACTTCGTAGATAACCTTCACCATAACCTTTCCGTACTCCTTCATTAATTGCATCCGAAAGTTTACCACCATCAATATGACAATCTTGACCAACCTCAACAATAAAGACAGCCGTTCCCGTATCTTGACACATTGGGACATATTCTGTTGTTGCTACATTTGCATTGTCTACGAGTTGCTGGAGTACATCTTTTCCAACAGGTGATTCTTCCGTACGTAATGCTTTCTGAAATGCTTCAAACACATCTTCGCCCAAATGATAGTTTGCTTCTTGGCACATGGAAGCTACATTTTGAACGAGTTCTTCATACGTTATTTTTCTCACATTAATCACCTTTCTAAATAGTGGATAATCGGGTAACTTCCATTAGCAGGATAAGCTGCTAATGGAAGTTCATTCAATTCATTTAAAACGATCTTGGTAGTCCAAGAACGTGTTGACCAATGTACGTTGTAACTAGGTTATTGGTAACAGGTGCAACAATGAATAAACGGGCTTCTCTAAATTTACGTTCAATATTGTATTCTTTTGCAAATCCATATCCACCATACGTTGTCATCGCAGCATTAGCAGCTTTCCAAGTAGATTCCGTTGCCAAATACTTCGCCATATTTGCTTCCGCTCCGCACTTTTCCCCTGCGTCAAATAGTTTTGCTGCCTTATCTCTCATTAATGTTGCAGCTTCAATATCCATATACGATTGTGCGATTGGAAATTGAACCCCTTGATTTTGACCAATTGGACGATTAAAGACAACACGTTCGTTTGCGTATTGGACAGATCTATCGACAAAGTATTTTCCGTCCCCAAGACTTTCTGATGCTACTAGGATACGTTCTGCGTTCATTCCGCTTAATACATACTTAAATCCCTTTCCCTCTAACCCAATCAAGTTTTCTTCAGGAATCTCCGCATTTTCAAAGAAAACTTCCGTTGTCGCATGGTTAATCATTGTATCAATTGGGCGAATCGTAATATTGTCTTGCTGATCTTTCATATCAAGAATAAATAAGCTTAGTCCATCCGTTTTCTTCGCTACTTGGTCTTTAGGTGTTGTTCTAGCTAGAAGTAACATCAGATCGGAATGCTCTGTACGAGAGATAAATATTTTTTGCCCATTTACAATATATTTATCCCCTTGTTTAACTGCAGTGGTGGTAATACTTGTCGTATCACTTCCAGCAGTAGGTTCCGTAATACCAAATGCTTGAAGTCTTAATTCTCCACTAGCAATTTTCGGAAGGTAACGTTGTTTTTGTTCCTCACTACCATGTCTCAAGATGGCTCCCATGGTATACATTTGCGCATGCCCTGCACCTGAATTCCCACCAGAACGG
The DNA here is from genome assembly GCF_900176885.1 of Oceanobacillus senegalensis. GTDB lineage: Bacteria > Bacillota > Bacilli > Bacillales > Amphibacillaceae > Oceanobacillus > Oceanobacillus senegalensis. The sequence continues at coordinate 2,599,252 of NZ_LT839648.1, forward strand.
TTGATTTCCTCCAAAATAATTCCAGCTTCCAACATCCCAAGACCAGCTCCACCATATTCTTCTGGAATCAATACAGATAACCAGCCCTCGTTTGTTAACGCTTTAATAAATTCTTCTGGATATTCATCCTTTTCGTCGGTTTCCCTCCAGTAAGTTTCTGGAAACTTATCACATAATGCACGAACACTTTCACGGATTAATTCAAGATCTTGAACAGTACTTGTAGCCATTTTACATTTCCCCTTTTTTATTTATTTTTCCAATTTGGTTGGCGTTTTTCATTAAATGCAAGAATCCCTTCCTGCCTATCTTCTGAATTAGCAGTTTTATAATAATTATTAAGCTCGATGGTTAACGCTGTGTGAAGGTCAGTTTGCAGTCCGTTATTAACTGACTCTTTCAGTGTTTTTAAAGATAATGGTGCATTTTTAGCAATTTCTCTAGCAACCTGTAAGGTGTTTTCTTCCAATTTTTCTATGCTAAAGACATCATTTAAAAGCCCTAATTCTTTAGCTCTTTTGGAATCCATTTGGCTTCCTCTAAAAAGGTATTCTTTTGCAATCCCGACAGGAATAACACGTGGTAGGTTTTGTGTACCGCCTACACCTGGGATGATTCCAATTTTCGCCTCTGGTAGTCCTAATCTGGCGTGTGAAGCAGAATAGCGAAGGTCACAACTTAACGCCATTTCCAATCCCCCGCCTAAAGCATAACCATTAATCGCCGCAATAACTGGATACGGAAAATCACGGATCTCCTTGAATGCGTTCTCAAAAATATCGTGTTGTTTCTTCCATTGTTTATTTGTCATACCATTTCTTTCTTTAAGGTCTGCCCCAACACAGAAGCTCTTTTCACCATTAGCAGTAATAATTAAAACACGTATATCTTCATCCTCTTTAAGTTCTTGAAGACTATTTAATAAATCAAGACCCATTTGTGTGTTCATTGCATTCATGGAATTAGGTCTGTTTAGTGTGATGGTATAAACACCTTTAGTTTCCTCGTCTTTTTTGATCAATAATGTTTCATATTGCTCCATTTTATTCCCCCCTATGCTTCCGTCGGTATTTTATATTGACGGTTAGACTTACCAGCTTTCAATACATAACTAGATAATTCATGACCCATCAATTCTTTTAATCTTCTTGATGCTGCTATAAGTTTATCCAAATCAACACCTGTGTCTATTCCCATATTGTGCAGCATATGTACAACATCTTCGGTACACACATTACCTGTCGCACCAGGTGCGAATGGACAACCACCAAGCCCTCCTAATGAAGCATCAAAACTAGTAATGCCAGCTTCTATTCCAGCTAGAATATTAGAAAGTCCCATTCCTCTTGTATTATGAAAATGTAGATTAAAAGCTTGTTCAGGGAAACTTTCCCTCATCATTTTTACAAATTCATAGACTTGTTTTGGATTGGCCATTCCTGTTGTATCAGCAAAGGTTATTAAATTGGCTCTCAATTCGATTACCTGTTTTACGATTTCTTTCACTCGCTTAACTGGTACTTCCCCTTCAAACGGACAACCGAATGATGTTGCGATAGATACCTCTAGTTTTATATCGCTATTATCACAAAATTCCTTGATTGCCTTTAATCTTTCTAGCGATTTTTCTGTCGTTTGCCTTACATTTTGGAGGTTATGTGTATTACTTGCAGAAAAAACAAAATTAACTCGTTTTACCCCATGTTTTGCTGCATTTTCAGTTCCCTTTAAATTAGGAACTAAAGCAACTAGATTGAGCGCTTCACGGTGTTTGATTAACTCAAATAATTCTCCAGAGTTAGCCATTTGTGGTACTGCCTTTGGATGAACGAAAGAGCCAAATTCTAGATTCGTAGTATTTGCTTCGTATAACAAATTGACTAATTCCTGCTTTTCATTGACAGATAAAATCTTATCTTCCAATTGAATACCATCTCGAAGAATGACCTCATTAATGGTTACCTTCTGAGGTAGGCTCATGAACTCCCCTCCTATTGTTTTTTGTATATTGGATACAATATATTTATTTTTAAAATCGCTTTCAGGAAGAAAACGATTCATAAACGAATTTTAATATAATTTAAATTAAAAAACCTCTTAATTTTCAGATAATACTTACTTGTTTTAATTATACGTAATTTCATTTTATCTGTAAAGACTAAATTTACTAAATATTAATTTTCCTCTTTATGTCTTCTAATATTGATGTAACAATGTGCAACGTATCATACTCTCCCTCTGAATACTCTATTAATTTATAATTTTTCGGGAACAGTTTTCGCTTTATCTCATATGCTATATTTCCTTGGTTATATAGTTCCTCCACTTTTGCATAAATTTCCTCAAGATAGATCATTTTTTTTCTTAACATGGCTCTACCATTTGGAACAAATCCAGTGTGTGAACAAAAAAGGCTTTCAAAATTTAAACTCAGTAATTTCCTTATGGAGTGAATTATCATTGGAATGGACTCATCTTTCATGATAATTTTTGTTTCAGGAGATATGTACAAATCTCCAGCAAATAACCTACCAGACTCTTCATGAAATAATGAAACATGATCATTAGCATGACCAGGAGTATAAATAACCTTCCATTCAAGATTGGCAGACTGAATAGTTGACTCTACTGGGAGCACTTCAAATGGCTTCCTAATTCCCCAGGTTTGTTGACGGTACATGGGATATGAAACAGGTTTTTCACATATCTCTATTCCCTTTGGATGAATATATATAGGTACATTTTTGTTTTCTTTAATCCATGAAGCAGTACCCGTATGATCTTCATGACTATGTGTCAACATAACTAAATTAAATGAATGCTCCTGATAAAACGGTATTAACTCCTCAAGTAAAATGACAGGACCTGTATCAATTAACATCCCATCTACTATATACATATAAACTGTTCGGCCTGCTTTACCAAGCTTGGTAACCAGCTTGACACAATTGACATCTTCAAGTTCTGTCATATGTATCATCTTCCAAACACAACCTCCTACTAGTAATTTATGGCCAGAATCCTAACCATCTCCACCATGTGAACGCGACTACTATCGTAATAATGATACTTATGACCGTTCCAATGATTCCTGAAGCATAAAAATCCCGTTGTTCAATCAGCCCAGTTCCGTGAACCACCACATTCGGCATGGTCTCTACAACTAAAATAAATCCAAATAATAGGGTAACAGAGGCTGCAAAGCTCATGACTACTGGGTCAATTCCCGCTTCTATGGACAAGCCAATTAACACTGGCAATAATGTAACTACAGCCGTAGAGACATTTGTTACTCCTAAATGAAAGATTTGCGAAATAATAACAACTAGAATGATTCCTATCCAAGGATTTCCAATAGCCTCCAGGACTACACCTGCCGTAAATAAATTTGCAAGAATATCTATTGCACCTGTTTCAATTAAGCAGAAACCAAGTGATAAGGTTGCTCCGATTAGTAGTACCATATCAAAATTCACTTGGACCATTTTCTTCCAATTTACAAACCCAAAACCTGGAAGGGACATAAGAATGACCGCAATTAATGCTGGAACGGTTGGGTGATATCCATGGATAGATTGCGTCATCCATAATAAAACCGTGAAACTTAATATCGCTAAACATTTCTTTTCCTTTTTACTGATTGAACCCAGTTCATTCCTTTTAACAGACATATCCCTTTTCAGTTCTTGAAAGGAATAGTCTTCAGGTCTAAACTGCCTCCATAGCATGAGCGGAATACAAAGAATAAGCAAAAGCCAAATTGGAAGCGCATAGAGTAACCAATCGAAATAGGATAATGAACCTCCCGTATAAATAGTTAGAATTTCAATAGCTAGGATATTCCCAACAGCAGCTGTTAAAATAGCTGTACCACTTATATTGCCCGCAAACGCTGTACCTACAAGCATTAGCTTACTAAAGTTACTCCCTTGTTTAGCACCTACCGCGTTAATTACAGAAACGACTACTGGTACCATTAACTGTACTCTTACTGCAGTTGCTGGAATAAAAAATGCTTGAATCTGCATTAACAGAAAAAATCCCATAAAGATATTTTTTGCGGAACTTCCACACTTTGCAAGAAAAGCGTAAGTGATTCTGTCCATTAGTGCCGTTTGATTTACCCCCTGGGCAATCATCATTCCTGCAATAATCAGAAAAACTGCAGGAGAGGAAAAACCACTTAACACCGTTTCAGCTGAAACAGCATTAAACAGGAATAATAATATCAATGCTAGAACCGAGGTCATCCCAAGCGGAATAGGTTCCAGGGCCCATAATAGAACACCAAAAGCCATTACAGAAATCGCAACTCTTGGTGACCAAGCAACACTCTCAGGCAAAAAAATCAATAGGCCCAAAAATATCATTGCTGAAATAACGAAAGAAACAATCTTTTTATTCCCTTTTATATGTACTTTATTTAATAAATGACTTTGAGCCTTCATGTTTCTCTCAACTTCTTCCTATTTTTGTACTAAGAGATAGATAAATAGAAATGTATAGCATTATTTATAGATGCTATACATTTCTATGAGATACCTTCTTAAACTACGCCGCCCTTTCAACCGTATGGGTGTTATTCATATACTTTTGAATTGCTATTACAACAACTACTACGCCGATTCCAATTAAATCGGTTACCAAGCCTGATAACATAAATAGTATTGCGGCACCAATTAGTAAGATTCTACTGTACCATTTTGCTGGCTTCTTAAAGAACCAAGCCTGCACTGATGCAGATAAGAGATAAACTCCAACTAGTGCCGTTATGGAAGCTATAATGATCCCAAGTGTAGAGTCCGTTCTCATTAACAATTCAGGACTGAAGAAGAACATGAACGGTACAATAAATGCTGCCAAACCAAGTTTGAAAGCATCAACCCCTGTTTTCATTGGGTCGGTACCCGTTATTCCCGCTGCAGCAAAAGCAGCCAAGGCCACAGGTGGTGTAATCGCTGAAATAACAGCAAAATAGAAGACAAACATATGTGCCGTCAATGGGGCAATTCCCATGTTAATTAAACCAGGAGCAACTGCAGATGCTGCAACCGCATAAGCAGCTGTTGTCGGCATTCCCATCCCCAAAATAATAGAAATTGCCATAGCAAAAATTAGGGCAATCAACATATTATTATCAGCTATAGCTAGTAACATCGAACTAAAACGCTGTCCTATACCTGTAAGGGCAATGACACCTACGATAATACCGGCACAAGCAACGATAGCAATTAGTTGGATAGCATTTTTCATACCAAGTTCCAAGGCTTCTAAAATATGCTTAAATCCCATGCGTGTATCCTTACTAAATAAACTAAGAATGTAGCAAGAAATAATTCCCGCTGTCCCAGCGAAAATAACAGAAAATCCTTGTACTAGCATAGTGATTAATAAAATGATTGGAATAAATAGATATGCCTTCTTCAAAATAGATTTTAAATTCGGTAACTGATCCCGACTTAATCCCATCATTCCAGCTTTTAAAGCTTTAAAATCTACCATAAAATATACAGAAGTGAAATATAGAATCGCCGGAATGGTAGCTGCAATAATTATTTCCGAATAAGGCATACCAGTGATTTCTGCCATCAGGAATGCACCCGCACCCATAATTGGTGGTAATAACTGTCCCCCTGCTGATGCTGTGGCTTCTGTTGCAGCTGCAAAACGAGGAGGGTATCCTGTTCGTTTCATCAGTGGAATAGTTAAAGACCCTGTGGCTACCACATTACCAGCTGAGGTACCATTAATCATGCCCATTAATCCAGAAGAAAAGATAGCTACTTTCGCTGGCCCCCCTCTCAGGCTACCAGCTAATGCAAATGCAACATTAATGAAATATTGCCCAACACCTGACATTTGCAAGAATGCACCAAATATGATGAACAAAATAATATATTTTGCAGAAACCGCAGTTGTTACTCCAAAGACACCATCTAGACCGAAAACATACGTTACAAATCTTTCTAGAGAATATCCGTTATGATTTAAAATACCTGGCAAATAGGGACCAGCAAATACATAAGCCACAAACACAGAAGCTAAGATTGGCAACACCCATCCACTTGTGCGACGAGTTAATTCCAAAACAAGTAACAACCCTACTAATGCCACATAGAAATCTATCGTCGTTGGTGTTACCCCAAAACGAAAGACAAGTTGTTCTAAATTAGCATAGATATAAAATCCAATATATATAGATGCTATAATGAGTAGCCAATCAATAATATGAACTTTATTGGTTTTCTGTCTCCAACCAGGATATAACATAAGCCCTAATACCATCCCAAAAACTAAGTGGGTACTTCTAAACACCCAAGGATCAATAGGATTTAGATTAAGAATATACAAATGATAAAGAGCACCAATGACAGCAATCACCATAAACAAATAACGTACCCATCCTGTTAAATTACGTGTATTAGACGAAGCTTCTAACGCTTCTTCATCGACTGTTATATCTATTTTATTATTTGTCTTTACTTTTGATGGCTTGTTTTTTTCTTCCACAGCATCCACCTCCTAAAACGGAATGATTTTATATGTTTTTAATAGATTCCCTATCTTTAGACGGGGAATCTATTATTTTAGTATCTAATTACTCATTATTATTTTCTTCCCATTCTGGTGGATAAACAGCCTCAGGAAGGTCAATTCCTATTTCTTCATAGTAGCGGATAGCACCAGGGTGTAATGGAAACTCTTGATTTTTTAAGATTGCTGCAGGATCTTCCGCTTCTTTTGCAGATGCGTGTGTACTAATCATTTGATCAATATTTTCGTGATAGGCTTTAACAAAATCATAAACAAAATCTTCATTTGCATCTTTCTGTATGACCCCAAAGTTAAATTGAGCCATGGTTTCTAAATCATCATTTAGCTGTTCATACGTATCAGCAGGAATTGTATATTCCGTGAAATAAGGCAGTTCCTCCATTACCGTTTTTCTATCTTCCTCGCTAAGGCCATAGATATTTATATCCATCTGAGTCTCCACTTCCGTTACTGAAGAAATAGGAATCCCAGCTGAGAACCCTATGTGATCCAATTGTCCATCTAACATCTGAGATGCCATATCACTTGCACCCGCCTGAACCTGATCACCTGTTTCAATTCCTAATACTTCATATATTAAAGGATTGTATGTTCCAGGAGTTCCTCCAGCTGGACCGACCCCAACTCTTTCCCCTTCATGATCTCTAATGCTTGTTGCACCAGAATCAGCAGAAGACCACCAGTGGAATGGAGTATGATACATTGGGAAAATAACACGAATATCTTTATACTCCTTATTGGTCCATACCCCATCATTGTAATATCCTTCATAAAGCGGTCCGTTCGTTACCATTCCGATTTGAATATCACCTTGATCAAGTAATTGGATATTATGCACGGGACCACCAGTTACTTCAACATTTGATGTAATGTCAAGATGCTCTTCTAATAAGTTAGCTAAACCGCCTCCCCATATGTAGTAGGTTCCTCCCTGAGAAGCTGTTCCTATTGTTACGGTACTTGGATATTCTGATGATCCAGCACTTTCTCCCCCTGAGTTACCACTAGCATCCTCAGCATTGTCACTACAAGCCGAGAGTACAATCAATACCATCGCAACCATGATAAAAAAGGTTAGATTTTTGATACGTTTCATCGCTTTTTCCTCCTTTTTATTCCTTAAATTTTGGAAGATATTTTATATACTGTGCCCCATACCTCTTGGCAAAAGAATCATACAAAGGGGTAAGTGCTTCTTCCCATTGTTTTCTTTCCTCATCATTTAGTTCATGTATTTCGATGCAATTGCAAGATTGTAGTACTTCATATTTTTCGGCATTTATTTCCCTAGCTCGCTTTGCTTCCCATTCCGTTACATCGTTCATAACATCCAGAAGTGTAACCTGAATATCCTCAGGTAGATTCTTCCAGAAATCTGCATTAATGATTACAAAATAACCTAAGTATCCATGGTTACTTACAGTCATATAGTCTTGAACAGTATGAATATTTTTGTTTACAATATTAGAAAATGTGTTTTCTTGTGCATCAAGTTGACCACTTTCTAATACGGAAAAAACTTGATAAAACGTCTCAACTTGTGGTTCAGCCTCTAATAGTTTAAACTGTTCTCCCAATAGTTCACTATCCATAATTCTAAACTTTAAATTTCGGAAATCCTCAGGTGTATAAAGAGGTGTTTTATTGCTTGTCATTTGTTTAAAACCGTTTTCCCAAAAACCAAGTAAGTACATTCCTTCTTGTTCCAGTTTCATTTTTAGTACTTCCCCTACAGGGCTTCTAATGTACTCTTTAACTTCACTAGCATTTTTAAATGCAAATGGTAAATCTAGTACTTGCCATTCTGGAACTAATGTAGCAATTTTAGATGTTGCAGGAGCAATCATTTGCACATCCCCATCTTTTATTGCCTCTATTTCCTCACCATCTTTGTACAAGAAACTATTTGGAAAAACCTGAACCTCGACTTGTCCATTTGTTCTTTCTTCTACTAACTTAGCAAAACGCCTACTTTCCATTCCTTTTGGTGTATTTTCACCAACAACATGGGAGAAGCGAATAACAATTCGTTCATCCTCACTAAGTTGTTCATGGTCAACCGGGTAGCTTCTCATACTGCATGAAACTAATAATGTACTTGAAATAAGAAATAATAGTATAAAACCTTTTTTACTAAAAATTTTACTTAATAATACCTACACCCCCTTATTATTTTTAGGAATATTAAACCAATTTGGATATTTCTTATTATAAAGCGCTTACAATTATGTAGCAATAATAAAAACATAATAATCTTTTTGGTCTTTTTGTTCTCAAATGTTCTGATAATCTTCTAGAGAATATTAAATGAAGGATTCCATCTAAATGGTATGATGAATCCTTCATTATCTACTAGAACATTCTGCTAAATATAGTAATAGTTAGTTGGCCTTCCTACACGTCCATATTCCATTTGAATATTTATCTTACTTTGCTTGGATAAATAATCTAAATAACGTCGAACGGTCACTCTGGCCATTCCTAAATAATCTGCTAATTGTTCAGCTGATACAGGTTTTTCTTGTTCAACTAATACCATTAATACCTGTTTTAACGTTCCCTCACTTAGTCCTTTTGGAAGTTCCTCATTCACCTTCATATCCTTTATCTTTGTCCATTCATCAATTTCCTTTTGACTTACTGTCTCAGAATCTTGAAGTTTCTTCCACATTTTCAAGTAATGATCTAATGCTAATTTAAAACGATCAAATCGAAATGGTTTTACAATATAATCAATGGCACCTAACTGAAATAACTGGTGCACAGTTTTTGTATCTTTTGCTGCCGTAATCATAATAATATCTGCAGGAATTTCACTTTTTCTCATTTCGCTTATTACTTCCAACCCAGAACAATCAGGCAAGTACACGTCCATTAATACAAGATCAGGTTGTTTCTGATTAATCAATTCGAGCGCTATTTTACCTGTTTCAGCACTTCCAATTAGTTGAAATTGGGGAATTTTCTCTAGAAATGACTTATTCACTTCCAATACCATTGGATCATCTTCAACAATTAGAACATTAACCATCATTTCACCCTTCTTTCCTATACGTTCATTTCTATTTCAAATTTGGTACCTTCATTTTTTTCGGAGGTTACTCGTAACGTGCCTTGTTTTGCATCAATAATTTCTTTTACTACATGTAAACCGATTCCCCTGCCCTCTTTGGCCTTCGAACTATAACCCTGCTTAAATATTTTGTTTTTTTCTGATTCGGATATTCCTTTACCAGTGTCTTTCACCGAAATATATAAATGGTTTTCATTCCCCTTAATGAAACATTCCACATTTTTTTCTATCTGACTTTCACATGCTTCCATGGCATTATCTAGCAAATTTCCAAGAAGTGTAATGATATCACCTGGACTCAATCCCTGAATCACTTCTTCTAAATAACTTTCCCTATCGATTAATAATTGCACTCCAAGCTCCCTTGCTCTTGAACGTTTTCCAAGGATAAGTCCAGAAATGGAGTAATGTTGAATACGACTTCTTAAAAATTGAACCATATCTTCTTCAAAAGATGTTTCATCCATGATAATATCCAACGCCTCATCCGTTCTCCCTAATTGGATGAGACCAGCAATGCTGTGAAGTTTATTCATATATTCATGATTCTGTGCACGCAAAGCAGCAACCAGACTTCTAACACCCGTTAACTCTTCCCCTAATCGCTGTGCATCCGAGCGATTTTTCAAGTTAATTAGGTATCCTGTAAACAAATCTTTTACAAAAATTGGGTAGATGGAAATCAAATACATTTCCCCTTTAATACTGATTGCCCTATTACTAATCTCTCTATTTACTTGTATTTGTTCTAGTATCCATGAGTCTGGAAATATATCTTTGATTGAAGAATTTTTAGAAAGGGTAAAATCTGTATACGCTGTTGCCAAATTATTCATAAAGGTAACCTTCCCTTTGCTGTCCGTTGCAATTATTCCTGTATCAAGCGTTTCCATAATCATAGAACGTTCTTCAAATAATCTAGCAATCTCATACGGTTCTAAATAATAGGTTTGCTTTTTGACATTGTTTGCTAATAGCCATGCACCTGCAAGTCCTATTAGAAGGCCCCATACCAATGATAGAATTAAATCGGATTGATATTCTTCCAAAAGCGACTGAAAGGTGGGTGCTAGAATGCCTACTACAGCAACTCCTACCTGTTCTATACCTTCTTCATCCATAATTGGAACAAATGCCCGAATGGCAAATCCAAGCTCACCTATCGCTTTTGAAGTATACTCCAATTCAGAAAAAGCAGCTTTTTCATCGCCACCTAAAAATTTCTTACCGATTCTGGATTCGGATGGATGGGAATAACGAATTCCATCCATGTCCAAAATGACAATATAATCTACATTTGTGGATAAGCGAATTCGTTCCACAACAGGCTGTATCATCTTAGAACCGTCCACTTTTCCAACAGAATTACGAATATCATCCAATTGAGCAATGGTTCTTGCAATAGCTATAGCACGTTCACCAATTTCCTCTTCAAATGATTTAGATATACTGATTAACATAGTTACTCCACTGACAAATACAGAAGAAAATACTAATATGGAAGAAAGAATGAGTATTTTTGTACGTAACTTTATTCGTTTATTCATTGATAGCCTCACTTGTTTTTTTAACTTCCTATTATAAATAGATAATTTATATAGTTATTGAAGATTTTATATGTACATACCTATTACTTTATAATATTACGAAAATTATTATATATCAATAAATTAGTAAAAGTCGTTACCAGGGTGTACATAATATCTTCAATAGAGGACTCGACTGTCATATCTCTAGAGAAGTAATAACAACTGACTGCTGATATTAGTCAATTAACTTAAGGTCTTCTACTAAACGTAATTACTATAATTTTTAGGGGAGTTGTTTTTGCATCACGATGCTTCCAGTTTCACAGTAAATTAAAGTACATTACGGTATGAATTCTCTTAACAATCGGTAAAATACTATTACGACTGTCTATGCAGATTATCTCTTAAAATTTGATTGATATAGGATTAAGGGTATAAGTTCTATATAAGGAGGTGAATGAAGTGAAAGCAATATGGAACAAATATTTAGAAGCATCTCTTATTATGAAAATTACCATTGCGCTCATTTTGGGTGTAATTACCGGAATCCTATTTGGTCAAGATGCTGAGGTCCTATCCCCTTTTGGAGACCTTTTACTGCGATTGCTTAAATTCCTAATTATTCCGCTCATTTTATTTACACTCATTGTTGGCGTTAACCAAACAAAAATAGGTAATTTAGGAAAAATGGGTGGAAAAGTATTTCTGTATTATACTTTTACCTCTGCCTTAGCTATAGTAGTAGGATTAATCGTTGCTAGCATTTTTAATCCTGGAACTGGGATGACACTTGATACTGCCGAAGCATTCGAAGTCCCTGATGATCCTGGATTCATCAGTGTCTTATTAAATATTGTCCCAGATAATATTATCACAGCGTTCGGTGAGCTAAATCTGCTAGGAATTATTTTCACTGCACTCTCATTCGGAATTGCCATCTCATGGTTACGATCATCTAAAGAATTTGGCGAGCTGGGTGAGCATGTCTATAAAGTGGTGGAAGGGTTAAATGAGGCAACTCTAGCTATTATGAAGGTAGTTCTTCAATATGTACCAATTGGAATTTTTGCTATTATTGCGGAAACAGTAGGAAACCAAGGGATGGACACCTTAACATCTTTAGGAAACATGATTGTAGTACTATATATAGCCTTGCTTGTACATGTTGCTATATATATTCTTTTAATGATTTTATTTAAGGTTTCGCCAGGCAGATTTTTCACCCATGCCCGTACCCCAATTATTACAGCTTTTGTTAGTCAAAGTAGTTCAGGTACATTACCACTGACACTAAATGCAGCCAAAGATTTAGGATTATCTAAGAGTTTATATGGATTTAGTCTACCTTTAGGAGCTACCATTAATATGGATGGAGCAGCGATTCGAATTGCCATTTCTGCTGTATTTGCTGCAAATGTCATCGGAGATCCATTAAGCTTTTCCGAAATGCTACAAGTCGTAGTAATAGGAACGTTGGCATCCATCGGTACTGCTGGTGTACCCGGAGCAGGTATCATTATGATTGCAACTGTTTTTGTTCAGTTAGGTTTACCTATGGAGGCAGTTGCTTTACTAACTGCCATTGATGCCCTCATTGGAATGGGGTGCACAGCTCTAAATGTTACAGGAGACTTAGTTGGAACGTCGATTATTGATAAGACAGAAAATAGAGACGCAAGGTAAATACCCTCGCGTCTCTTTACTAATTAATCCCGAACTAATATAAAATCACGCTATTCATTTTATTTTACCCGTAAATAGTGACTAAATTTCTACACAGTAATTTCTTTTTATTACGCTTCTCCTCCCAATAAAAATCGCTATCATAATTCACCTATGATACCATCTATCCACTGACAGTATCATTTACGTTAATGTTTAAGTAGCACATTATCTAACAAACTGTCTCATGAATATTCATAAAACGAATACCATACATATAATTAAAAGGTGGAAAAATAGTAATATAAGGATGGGTGATCAACATGGATAAAAAACCATCAAGAAACCAAAACCCTAATAACCAAGACAAAAAGCAAGACCAATTAGATCGGTATCGTATACAAAATACCGGTAAACCAATGACGACCAATCAGGATAGAAAAATATCAAACGACTCAGAGACTTTAAAGGCTGGAGAACGTGGTCCTTCCTTACATCAAGATTGGCATTACTTCGAAAAAATGACACACTTTGTCCAGGAAGAGGAACCAGAAAGAGTGGTTCATGCAAGAGGTTACAGTGCCCACGGAGAGTTTGAATGCTATCAGTCTATGAGGCATGTGACAAAAGCAGGTTTTTTACAGGATCCTGGGAAAAAGACTCCAATAACGTGCCGCTTTTCTACCGTACAAGGGCCTAGAGGGTCTTATGATACGGCAAGAGATTTACGTTGTAAGGGGGTTAAGTTTTATACGGAGGAAGGAAATTACGATTTGACAACCATTGCGATGCCTGTATTAATTAACCAAGATCCTATGAAATTTCCGGACGTAATTCATGCGTATCAAGCAAAGTCGGATGATGACATTCCAACAGCAACCGGTGCACACGATCATTTTTGGGATTATATAGCCAATAATCCAGAAGCGCTTCATATGGTGCAATGGGTTATGTCAGATCGTGGCATCGTGAGAAGTTACCGAATGATGGAATCGTGGTCTATTAATACGTATTTGTTTGTTAACGATGCAGGTGTTGCAACCTTTGTTCGATTTGTCTGGAAACCAGTCCTTGGTGTTCATTCCCTGCTTCAGGATGAAGCGATAAAACTTGGCGGAATCGACCCAGACTTTCACCGGAAGGATTTACGTGAAGCAATCGACAAGGGCGCTTATCCTGAATATGAATTAGGTGTTCAGCTTATTTCACTGGAGGATGAATTTAAATACGACTTTGATATTCTTGACCCTGCGAAATTTTGGCCGGAAGAGTTAATTCCTGTTCAACTTATCGGGAAATTGACCTTAAATAGAAATATTGATAACTACCATACGGAATCCGAACAAGTAGCATTTAATCCCGCGAATGTCGTTCCGGGAATTGACTTTTCCAATGATCCCGTATTGCAGGGTAGATTAATTGCTTACCATAATGCACAAGTACATCGGATTGGCACAAACTTCCAGGAGTTACCAATTAACAAACCAATCTGTCCATTTCACAATAACCAGCGCCGAGGCCCTATGAGATATCGAATTGATGTGGATCAAGTTAACTATCACCAAAATTCACTAGCAAATAACACGCCATATACAACCCTACCGGAAGCTGGAGGATATGAGTCTTATCCAAAAAAAGTGGACGGAGTCGTCATCCGTGGTCGAAGTGAATCATTTAATGATTTCTTTACCCAACCAAGGATTTTTTGGAACAGTATGACACCTGTTGAGAAACAACATACAATTGAAGGGTTCAGTTATCAACTTGGAAAAGTAAGAAGCGAGTCTGTCCGACAACAAAACGTTAATTTGTTGGTTAACGTTGACAAGGAAATGGCGTCCATCATCGCCGATAATATTGGTGTAGAACGTCCCAAAGGATCCCATGTTCCTGTATCTACAGCCTATCCTTCCCTCAGTCAGGCCAATACCCCTAAATATGCATTTACGCAAAAAGTAGGTGTACTAATTGGAGATGGTTTTAATACTAATGAGGTAACCAATGTACTTCATTTATTTAAACAGAATGGGATTTTTGTTACCATTGTTAGTGATACACTCGGCAAGGTTACAGGTTCTGATGGTTCAACACTAAAAGTGAATGAAACTTTTCTTACAGCAAGTCCTTATCTGTTTGATGCCATTTATGTTGTTGGTGGAAATTCCAAAAATGAGGCGTATTTTCAGCAAAATATCATGAACTTCGTTAGTAAAGCTTATAAGCAATATAAACCAATTGGTGTTTCCTCTACTGGACAGTCTTTTATTCAATCATCTCAAAAAAATAATTTAGCTGGTGTCGTTTTTGCTACAAATAATCCAAACTTCGGAGGGGATTTTGTCTCTGCCATAGCACAACAACGCTTCTGGAATAGAACATAATTTTGTTTTTAGCTTCCATACGGGGGGGAGATAACGTAAGCATTATTTCCCTACTCATTCATATAAAAAGGAGGGAAATGAAATGTATAATAAAAATTTCATAAAGCAATCTTTATCCTCCCAAAATCTACCCTTTCATGAAACCGACCTCCAGCATATTCAAAACATACTTGTTACGGTAAATAAAGCGCAAGAATCCCTAAAAGCGTTTCCTTATCTAAATAATACAGTGCCAATTACAATCATTGATAAGAGGTTGATGCTATGCCAGAAATAGGCCTTTTAACCGCAACTGAACTTTCACCTTTAATAAAGTCAAGACAACTATCTCCTGTAGAATTGACAAAACATTTGCTAAACCGAATCGATACTATCGATCCAACCATCCATTCATATATCACCCCTCTTCACGAACTAGCCCTTAAACAAGCAAGAGAAGCTGAAACCGACATTATGCACGGCCACTATAAAGGACCTCTACACGGAATCCCAATCGGTATCAAAGACAATTATTATACAAAAGGCATCCGAACGACAGATGGCTCAAAACTATTCAAAAATTTTATTCCTAACATAACTGCTACCGCAGCGAAAAAACTGCTAAGAGCAGGTGGAATTATGTTGGGAAAACTAAACATGCATGAATTTGCTCTCGGATCCACAGGAACCAATCTCATCTTTGGTACTACACGCAATCCTTGGAACATTCATTATATGCCAGGTGGTTCAAGTGGAGGGAGTAGCGCTGCTCTAGCAGCTGGGCTTACAACGCTCGCTACAGGTTCTGATACATTTGGATCCATTCGCTTACCCGCCGCGATGTGTGGAATTTACGGGTTAAAGCCAACCTATGGGCTTGTCAGCACTTATGGCATGTTTCCGTCAGCCTGGTCCTTAGATTCCGCTGGTCCAATGGCACGTTCCGTATCAGACCTAGCTCTTATGCTAAATGTCATGGCAGGTTTTGATGCAAATGATCCGTCAAGCCTT
This sequence comes from Oceanobacillus senegalensis, assembly GCF_900176885.1. Classification (GTDB taxonomy): domain Bacteria; phylum Bacillota; class Bacilli; order Bacillales; family Amphibacillaceae; genus Oceanobacillus; species Oceanobacillus senegalensis. The sequence continues at coordinate 2,615,442 of NZ_LT839648.1, forward strand.
CATATACCAATTCCTAATTACACTGAGGACTTAAATAAGGAAATAAAAGGAATAAAAATTGGTATTCCTAAGCACTATCTTAAGGGATTGGAAACAGATGTAGAAAAACTCTTTCATAATGCCGTAGCAACCATACAAGATTTAGGAGCTGAAATAAAAGAAATAAAGATTCCTGAATTATCGATGTCCACATTTTCAGGCTATAGTGTTGTAGGTGGAGAAGCATCCGCTTTTCATTATGAATGGCTACAGGATTATGCAGCGGATTATGGAGCGGATAATCGCATTTTCCTTCTTTCCGGGGCATTATCCTATTCACCACAATACGTCAAAGCCCAACAAGCCAGAAGAAAGCTAGTAGAAGCGTTTCATAATGCTTTTGAAAATGTTGACATTATGCTCGGTCCGACAATACCTATCACAACTCCCGCATTCTCGCAGAATTGGGTCGAACAAAATTTAGAGGTTATTAGACGCTGCTTGCCATTTACCGTTCCCGTTAATTTGACAGGGACACCGAGCTTATCCGTACCAATGGGCTTCTGTTCACAAGGGCTTCCTGTCGGCATGCAATTTATTGGAAATCACCTTTCTGAAAAACTTTTACTTCAAGTTGGAAGGGCATGGGAACGTATCAATCCCTACCGTTTTCGTGTTTAAGAGGATATTGGGAAAAAGTATTTTCTAACGCAAAATCTCGAACATAATTGGGACAAAAAACCCTCTGGAATTATATCTCGAATCCTTGCGACTTTCTAATAAAAAACAGCTATGAACCTGTTACATCCAGGTCATAGCTGCTTTTTACATCCAACTATTGGTTGAGTTATGATTTCAATACCATAACAATCAAGTTATTTGTCTCTTAAAAATAAGATGATAATCTTAACCTATTTCCAATCAACTAACATTTTTTTCAAGTGTTTTACAGTCGGTGTAAGGTTTAATAGAAAATAAGATTCTCTTAGTCTTCTAGATGGATGACTTTTTTGAAGATACGCCGCACCGCCATAGTGAAGCATGTCACCATGAACCGCTTCCATTATTAAATAGTCAACTTCTAATCGAAGTCGTATCAATTCTTTCAATTGATTTTGCAGTTCATTTCCTTCTATTAAGGAAATAAGCATTCCTTTCAACGAGTGATACTTTTCTTCTATATACTCTGGTTGAACGTCTAGAAATCGATTAATAGCCCCCTGCTTTTTTGGCGCCTTTTTCATTGATTGAATTGAAGCTGAAATAACCCCGAGACCGAGTGGAATTTGATAAAGTACAAAAATGGGACGTATCATATCTGTAAAACTTCTAGCATTGGAAGAAATTATCCAATAATCTGGAACGAAAACATCTTTAAACTTACAAGCATAGGTGGCACTTCCATTTACACCAATGTAATTCACTTGTTCTTTCAATGTTAATCCCTTCGCATAACACGGTACAAAGGCCATCATTTCCTGTTCCCCACCAACAGATGCAATCACACCAAACCAGTGGTCATCATGTAAATTGGATACTGCTCCTAAGTTTCCGTTTATCACGTACCCTCCATCTGTTCGAACTGCCCTTAGATGAAGTGGCTCTAACCCCGAAAAATACTTCATTGGGTTAGACAATCCGGTACCACCAAGAATTTCTCCTTTTTCCAACTTAGTCAATAATTCACTTCTAAGGTATTCATTATTGGTATGTCGTAAATAGGTTAATGCAGCTAGATGGCACCATAAGTTAAATCCCGTCGTCATACAAGATTCCGAGGTCTTTTCAACAGTCAATGCTTCCCTTTCTAGCGTTTCCACAAAAGAATGATCAATAGAGTTAAAAAGTCCCTTCTCCCCAAGATTCGAAATGTAATCCTTTGCATAATAGGATTCCAAATCGATTTTCTTCACAAACGGTTTTAGATTTTCTTTTATAATGGAATCTAACAATTGGTCGGTTCTAGTTTGTTCCATAATCATTTTCATCCCCCATTTGTTTCCAGCAAAATGCCTCATACGAAATAACCTCCCAATCAACGGAGGCTTTCGAGTCAATTATTAATCATTATTGATTTCTGTAATTGAATCGATTGGAGTCTTCACAGCTTCACGTGCACGTTTTACTGCTGATTCATCTGGTGCGTCATAAAAGCAAAGGCATTTTGACATATCCTCACATACATACGTTCTTGAGAAGGAAACTTCCGGTACCTCTGCGTAATGAACGGAATTCTTTTTCTTTCTATCCAAATAAGCATCCATTGTAAGATCTTCTGGTAGATTCCATTCCACCAAATAATTAACATTATCTGCTTGTTTCTTCACTTCGTCTAACTCTTTTCCAACTAGTCTAACCTCTTTGACAAGTTGAGTGGAAACTCCTTGATTTTTCAAGTTTTCCTCTAAAACATGACTTTGTTCTGCTTCGAAAATGAAAAAGGTTCTAGAAAAATCTTTAGAAACCTGTACTTCAATTAAATGGATATTTTTTGGCTCCAAATTTCCTTTTAATTCAGAAACCTTATTTTCAAAAAGCTCCTTGCTATTATTTACCCCATTAAATTCTGCCTCAACTAAATAAAGACTCATGTTTTTTCCTCTCCTTCATAATTAATTAACTTAAAACCAAAAGTGGACAATTCCTATTAATTTAATATGATTTATCTTTAAAGTTATTTTATTATACTAACTTCAAAAAATCAACCTAATATTATAATATTTATATTATGTTATAATTTTAAAAAAGATAATTGGAGGTTCATAAAATGAAACCAACCTATAACCTACCTTGTAATATTGCGCAAACTTTGAATATTGTTGGAGATCGCTGGACATTGTTAATTATTCATGAAATATTAATTGGGAACACCCGTTTTAACGATATTAAAAATAATTTAAACGGCATTTCCTCCAACCTTTTATCAGAACGATTGAAATATCTGGAGGATAATGGATTAATTTCAACTACACTATATTCAAATCATCCTCCTCGATACGCCTATACATTAACTGAAAGTGGCAACGATTTAAAAGACGTCTTTAACGCTTTTATTATTTGGGGAGAGAAACATTTGGAAACGTGTTACAAGACCCTTGTTCATGACACGTGCAATCATGAAGTAGAGATATCTTACTATTGTCCCCATTGTGAAGAAATGGTTGATCATCCAACTGTTGTCGAATTAAAAGATTGAAAGGCTCGGACAAAGGTTTGTTTTTCAACGCAAAACCGAACATAATCGGAAAATCCCCCTGGAGATATTTCGCACCTTAACTGATGACTAGCTTAGGCCAACGCGATGTGGGTCACGAAGGCGTTGCCACGAAAAGGGGGTCGGTGGAGCGAATAACCGTAGTCCCAGGACTTAGCGTTCTTAGCCTTTGTTCCTCGAGTCGCACTACGGTATCTCACTTAGGCCTATCATCCCGCTGGAGAAGAGCGCTTCTTTAGTGAAACGTATTCGTGGGAAAATCCAATGCAATTTCAAGAATTCTACATATGTTTCTCCACTAAATAGTACTTTGTTCATCATTCGACTTGAATACGTTGGTTATGTCCCACCTCTTATTTTTAGTCATTCGAAGTCATTCCCCACTGTATTTCCAACCATCTTTCCAATAAACGAATACTCTTATCAAGAAGTAAACCGCATATTCCGATAAAAATAATACCCGCTAATACAAGATCTAGCCGCATTAAATTTCTAGCATCAACTATTAAATAACCTAATCCTGATTGGGCACCAACCATTTCCCCCGATACTAGGAAAATCCAGGCAGTACCTATTCCGATATGAAGTCCATTAGCTATAGCCGGAAATGCTGCTGGAAAAATAATCTTTGACATAAGCTGTGGTTGTTTAATTTCCAAATTACTTGCTAATTTTAAATAAGTAGAATCCACCTTCTTAACACCTGCAACGGTAGATAGTAGGATGGGAAAAAAGGACGCAATAAAAATAATAACAATAGCAGGTGCATTTCCAATTCCGAACCAAAGAACGATAAACGGTGCCCAAGCTATTGGGGCTACTGGTCTTAATACCTGAACGATTGGATCAACAATACCCCATACCTTCTGCATCCGACCCAAGAACAGTCCAAGTAAAATAGCTGATATAGCCGCCGTTACATAGCCAATCATAAATCGGCCCATACTCACGCTAAAATGTTCCAATAACGTTCCATTAATAATCATAGAAACAGTCGCTTGAAAAACCATTAATGGTGTTGGCAAGAGCGCTTCCTCAATATCTGTTACTATAATAATAAATTGCCAAATTACTAAAATAATAATTGCACCTATTAACATATTCTTCGTTTTCATTAATGCCTTCATATCATCACCTCGCTTTTTCTATAAATGAATTATCAACAAAATCTTCATATGCTGGTGGATTTCCAATTAATTCCATTTCAATTAAATAATCACTTAACTTCACATATGCATCTTTATTAAGTCGCAAGTTATCATATGAAATCCATTTTAAGGATAGATCTAATACTTCTTCATCAACTTCCATGTAATCAGATGAAATATGGTGTACACCCTCATTTTTTGTTTCTGCCACTCTTCCTGCATCAACATAACCATCCACAAAGCTTTGGACTAATTCCTTATTCTCTCCTATAAAATCTTCACGTAAGACTAGCGCACAGTCCACCGAATCTTCCCAAAGCTCTTCAGATTGGTGCAATACATGCCCGTTTCCCATGATGATAGACTGAGCACCAAAGGGTTCGGCCACGACATAACCTGCAATTCGATCTGTAGCAAGTGCTGCTGGCATTTCTGCTGGACTCATTTCAATGGGAGTTACATCCTCATACTCCATTCCTTCTCTTTTTAACATTTCAAAAAGCAAAATATTATGGACAGAAAACTTATGAGGAATGGCAAACTTTTCTCCTTTCAAGTCACTGACATGTTGAATATCATTGGAAACTACCAGCGCATTTCCATCACGATGCCCAAGTGCTACCGCTTTCAAGTCAATTCCTAGTTCCTTTGATTTCATAGCTACGGTTACTAATGTGGATGCACCATCAATTCTACCTGTATTTAGGGCATCCATTAAGTCGACCCAAGAAGGGAATTTGACCAATTCCAATTGGTAATTAGCATCCCTGTCATTTAGCATTTCAGCTTGAATATATAAAGGTACCGCATGTGTAATTGGCAAATATCCAATTTTAATCGTCGGTTTTCCCTCACTACTTCCATTTGTTGAATTGGTACAAGCACCTAGCACAACCAGTGTAATACTAAGATATAATAACCAAAAAGACTTCTTCATCTTTTAGACCCCTTTAAATATTAAATTCCATTGGTGGTGTAGCCCCATTAATCTGGAACTCGTTTAATATAAGCTTTCGATAATATTGAAAGTCATCTCCACTCCTATCCCTTGGCTTATAATTCTTAATTGGAATCTCTCGTTGAATGTGGCCAGGATCTTTTCCCATTACTATGATTCGATCAGCCAAATAAATAGCCTCATCTACATCATGCGTAACTATGATAATGGTTGTATTCGCCTTTTGTTGGATATTTAGTAACTCATCTTGTAAGTAATAGCGGTTAAATGTATCCAGCGCCCCAAATGGTTCATCCATCAAAAGTAGATCCGGTTCAATGGCTAACGCTCGAGCAATGGCCACTCGTTGCTGCATCCCCCCCGATAGTTGGCGAGGGAATCGATTTATTTTATCCTCTAGTCCTACGAGTTTTATATATTCCAAAGATTGTTTTCGTCGCTCCCTAGGTGATAGATTACTATTTTCTAGGCCTAACTCCACGTTTTTCAAAACAGATCGCCATGGTAGTAATCCATAATTTTGAAACAACATCACGCTTTTTCTGCTCGGTTTGGTAACCTCCTCTCCATTTAGAATTACTTTCCCCTCATTTGCAGGCTCGAATCCACCTATAATATTAAGCAGTGTACTTTTCCCGCATCCGCTTTGCCCCAAAATCGCAATGGTATCACTTTTTTTAATGTCTATATCAATATTCTCAAGCACAAGCTCTGATTTTCCATTATTCTTAAAACGCTTCGTTATATTTTTTACTTGAATAAACGAATTATTGTTCATAGGCTCCCCCCATTTCATTTAATTCCAATGAGTTTAGTTGGTTTATTGTATGTTATATTATTATACTTAGTTAAAAAAATCAACCTAATATGACAAATTCTCTACGACCAATAGTTAATAATTTCTAGAACAATAATGCATTAGGTTTCCATTTGTTTGCATATTGAAACACGTAATCACGAATCATAATGGTATTGTGATACAAGGAATTAAATCAAGGGGAGACTTACATGAGAATTCGCTTTGGCTATGTAGCAAATGCATTAGGATTATGGGATGCAAGTCCTTCAAAAACGATAACATTTAAACGATATTCCAATCTTCCAAAACAAGAGCGATTAGAACAACTTCAATCCATTACAGCGCAAAATTTACATCATACGAAAAGAATTTTGAACTATAATATGGCACATGAAATTAAACTGTATCGCTTTTCGAGTTCACTTGTCCCCTTAGCTACACATCCGGAAGTGATGTGGGATTTCATTACTCCCTTCAAAAAAGAATGGGAAGAACTTGGTCAATTACTACATATCCATAAAATGAGGCCGAGTTTTCATCCTAATCAATTTACACTTTTTACAAGTCCAAAAGAACAAGTGACGATGAATGCTGTAAAAGACATGGAATACCACTACAAAATGCTGAAGGCAATGAATGCCCACAAAAAAGGAATCATTAATATTCATATTGGTGGAGCCTATGGAGATAAAGTAAAGACGTTAACAAGATTCCACCAAAATTTAAAACAATTACCAGGGGAAATAAAAAAACAAATGACCCTTGAAAATGATGACAAGACATATAACGTCGAGGAAACACTAGTTACGTGTGAAAAGGAAGGTATTCCGATGATCCTCGACTACCACCATCATATAGCTAATAAAACCAAGGAAGAACTCTCTCATTATTTACCAAGGATTTTTAAAACATGGGAAGCATATAATATGGTGCCTAAAGTACATCTATCCTCCCCTAAGTCGGAGCAGGCCTATCGTTCTCATGCTGATTTTGTCTCTCTTGAATTTGTTCTTCCTTTTTTCAAAATGATTAAGGAACTTAATCAAGATCTTGATGTTATGATCGAAGCCAAACAAAAGAATCTAGCGATGCACAAACTTGTAGAGGAAGTAGCTTCCATCCGAGGCGTAAAACGAATATCAAGTTCAACTGTGGAATGGTAAACAGAAAACAAGAGGTGGTATAGAATGACGCTGGTACGTCTAGGTTATGTTGCAATGAGTATGGAACTTAAAAATGCTTCCCCCTCCAAAACAATGACTTATACGCAATTCCAAAAAATCGATGACCGTGAAGCAGCGATACGGAAATTAGAACGAATCGCACTTCAAAATTTACACAATACGCTTAGAACTTTAAGGCATAATGCAGCTTCTAGCATTCATTTCTATCGATTATCTTCTCGTCTTATTCCTTTGGCCAATCACGAAGAACTTCCTGATTGGAATTATATAAAACCATTAAAGGAAGCACTTCGAGAGCTTGGGAAATTCGCCAAAAGCCAGAGAATTAGAATGGACTTTCATCCGGATCATTTTGTTCTCATTAACTCAACAAAGAAGCATGTTTTGAAAAATTCCATAAGCACCCTAAAAATGCATTATTTACTATTAAAATCAATGGGGATTGACCCAACCCACCGCTGTGTCATACATGTTGGTGGGAATTATAAAGAAACAGAAAAATCACTGGAACGGTTTATCGAAAATTGGATGTATGTCCCACGAGCTATTCAAAAAATGATCATGCTTGAAAATGATGATACTTCATTCACATTAGGAGATACACTTTACTTATGTGAAAAGCTAGATATCCCGCTTGTATTTGATTACCATCATCATCTTGCCTATCATCAAAATCCGAATTGGGAAGTCCATTGGGATCGGATTGTACAAACATGGAGGCATTCTGATTTACCAATTAAGATGCATATATCAAGCCCCAAAAGTCAAAAGGCATATCGGCATCATGCAGATTATGTAGACTGTGATATGTTTTTTGATTTTCTAAAAGAAATAAAAGGTAGTATACCTCAAATTGACTGTATGATTGAGGCCAAAAGAAAGGATGAAGCTCTTTTCACATTAATGAAAGAAATTCAAACAAGGAAAGACATTGAGATAATGGACGAATCTTCTTTTTATTTAAAGTGAATCATAGAAATGAATCATCGGGACGATTCTAATGATGATATGCATTACAAGGAAAAAGATAATCGAACTCAAATATTAGGAGGAAGTCAGATTGAATAACGAAGATGTTATAAAAGAACTAAACGCTTATTTAAAGGGGGAGTTTATGGGAATTCATTCCTATGAACACTACATTCAACATGCTACAGATCCAGACATTAAAACAGTACTTCAACGCATTCAGCGCGAACACAAAGAACATGCTGCCAAAATAGCAGAGAGAATTCAAAACCTTGGTGGGAAAGCTGTTGATGATAATGGAACAATACTTTCCATAAGAGAAGGAATGTTAAAGCTAAAAGGGGTTCCTGATACAACAGAGGATATCTTAAGGAATGCTATTAAAGGACAAGAGATGGGAATGAAAATGACAGAAGAAATTGTTAGAGGCGATTTAGATGGTGAAAGCAAACAATTGGTTGCAGAGAATTTAGATGAAGACATGGAGCATATTCACCAATTGAATGACTTATTACATTAGTAGCATCAGTCTTCAACCCACATCACTGCCGAGGGAAGAATAGCTATCCTCCTTCCCTTTTGTAAGGCTGTTTTCTATAATACCTTATAGCTTTTTATTCCCAATAGAAGAATAACGCTATCTCTTAGAAGATAGCCTTTTTAATTACTCAAATAATAAACAATCGTGTAAAGAACAGGGATAGTGATAATACATAACAAGGTTGTTAAGAGTACTCCAATAGATGCAAAATAAGAGTCCCCTCCATATCTCTGCGCATAAAGGGAAATAGTTGGTGCTGAAGGCATACCGGAAACTAAAACGGCTATGAGCAGCACTGAAAATGGTACAGACAAGGCCGCAAAAGGAAATAAAATAACAGGAATAATAATAAGCCTAGTTAACGATGATTTCCATATATAGATGCTTTTTATTAATGAAATGAAGTTGTTATATTTCACGTTTGCAATCAGGATTCCTATCAACATCATGGAAAGGGGTATCGTCATTTTCCCCACACTTTCAAGCCCATCAGATATAACAACAGGCCATCCTATCGGCAAAAAAAATATAACCAAACCTATCAATGTGGATAGAATGCCGGGGTTTAAAAAGATATTTTTCCAGTCGATTGTTTTCTTATTTCTACTAAATAGATATATTCCATATGTCCAAATAAGGATTAAGTAGCATAAGTTGAAAATCGTTAAATAAACGATTCCTTGTTCCCCTAAAAGAATATAACTGATGGCATAACCGATAAATCCTTGATTACCAAAAATAATCAGGCCCTCATATACACTTTTCTGTTGCTCTGGAAGTTTCGACCTTTTTCTCATCCAGTATGCCAAAAAACAAGAAATACCTAGAATGTACACGGACATCATAATAAACCACATAAATTCTCTTAGTAATGTAATGGAAAAAGTTATATCCAGAGAATATAAAATAAGGGCAGGCAACGTAATATATAAAATTAATTGGGTTAAAACATCGTTTGCTTTCTCATTTAAAACACCCATTTTCCTTACCACAAAACCTAAGATAGCAATTCCATACAGTACGAGCATTTCCTGCATAAATGCGCTTAGAGACTCCACTTTTATCCCCTCCGCTTTACTGTATGAAACAGTTAGGCAGATGGTTAACTCCATAATTGCAAGGTCCACCTGGGAAAAGAAATGCTTCTTTCCGTTCCCTTTGTAAATTAATTATTATTGGTGGATTCATGTTTTTCTTTATCCATTCAGGAAATTCAAATAATACTCATTTTCAACACTTGGGACTATCCCTGCATCAACCGATAGAACTATTTTGTCAGTTCATAAGACAGGATTTTATACCTAGTTATCCATGGGTTTACCATACTAGCAAAACAGCTATGAACCTATATTTAAATATAGATTCATAGCTGTTAGTACATCTAATCCCGAAAATTAAATAATTACTCATTGATATAATCATTATCCCTTAAATAAGAGAGAATAGCCTTGACCGACTCCTCTACGGATAATTCCTCCGTATTAATCACGACTTCTGGACTTGATGGTTCTTCATATGGGGCATCGACTCCTGTAAACGCTTTGATTTCACCAGCACGCGCCTTTTTGTATAACCCTTTTGGATCGCGTGATTCACAAGCTTCTAGACTACAATTTACATGCACTTCAATAAATTCCTTCTCCTCCAAAATACCCCTAACATTATCACGATCTTCCCTATATGGTGAAATGAAGGCGGTTAATGTAATCATTCCTGCATCCACCATCAGTTTGGCAACTTCCCCTATACGCCTTATATTCTCTTTCCGATCATCTGGACTAAACCCCAAATTACTATTTAAACCATGACGGACATTATCGCCATCTAATCGATAGGTTTGAATATTCCTATCATACAATGCTTTCTCCAGAGCCACTGAAATCGTAGACTTACCTGATCCGGAAAGTCCTGTAAACCAGATGACAGCACTCTTATGGTTATTCCGCTTTTGCCTCTCTTCTTTTGTTACAGCAGAATCATGCCAAACCACATTAGTTGATTTGCTCATACTATCTCTCCTTCTAATAATGGATTATACTTCCTGCATCCCTTTAATAAGTACTTCTGCCACTTCTGGACGGGAAAACTGTTTTGGTAATTGTTCCCCATTTCGAAGCTTTTCTCTCACTTTTGTTCCACTTAAATGAACATGAGATGACTTATCATGTGGGCACGTTTTTGCTGTTGCCATGTTCTCACATTTCTGGCAGTAGAAAGCATGCTCAAATTTGAATATTTGAATACCTAATTCTTGTTCATATTCTGAAATCAACTCTTGTGCCTCATACGTTCCATAATAGTCACCAACCCCGGCATGATCGCGTCCTACAATAAAATGTGTGCAACCATAATTTTTCCGAACGGTCGCATGGAGAATTGCTTCTCTTGGACCAGCATACCGCATCGCTGCAGGATAAATAACTAGTCTTGCGCGATCCTTAGGATAATAGTTTTTCAAAATAACTTGATAACTTTCCATCCGAACATCTGCTGGAATATCATCGGCCTTAGTCTCACCGACTAATGGATTTAATAGTAACCCATCTACAGACTCTAGTGCAGATTTTTGAATATATTCATGTGCTCGATGAACAGGGTTTCTTGTTTGAAAACCAACAACTGTTTTCCATCCTAAATCAGCAAACATTTTTCTTGTTTCCGTTGGATCTAAATAAAATTCCTTAAAATCATCATGATTCGGACGATTTAATAGATAAATAGGTCCAGCTAAATACACATTACCCTTTTCATAAACTCTTTTCACACCTGGATGTGCTTCATCGGTTGTACCATAGACAAGTTTCGCCTCTTTTTCTTTGTCATATTCAAATTTTTCTTGTAATTCAAGCACACCATATAATTGATTGTCCTCACCATAAAGGGCAACGGATGAACCGATTTCAAGTTCTTCCGCTTCATTTTCTGATACCGGTAAGGTAATTGGTATACTCCATACCAATCCATTAGACAAGCGCATTTCTTCTACTACACGATGGTAATCTTCTCTTCCCATAAAACCCGTAAGTGGACTAAACGCACCGATTGCAATTAGTTCTAAATCTGATATACTCCAAGCATTTAAAGTTAATGCCTTTAAAGTAGAAGCTTTTTCAATCCACGCTTTTTTCTGTTCACCAGCCAATTCCCTTTGTATAAGTTCCCCACCATGTGGCAAAATTGTTGTTATATTCCTATCTCTTGTTAATGTCACCATGAATTCCTCCTTATTCATTTTTCCATTAAACTAACTTCCTGTTCTTTACGTTCTTCTCCATGTTTACCGTTTCGATATTTTGCATAAATAATCAGTGAAATCCATCCTATAAATAAACAGAAAAAAACAATGTGTGTCATGGTCTCATTACTAACAAAATATTGAAGTAGAATATTTGTATTGGTCAGAATGATTAAGCCGCCGACAATAGCTCCTAAAAGATGTAATGGGAGAACTTTAACCAACCAAGCTGCAATTGGAGCAGCAAAAACACCACCTAATGCAAAAGCACCAACCCATAACCAATTAATCGCTTCCCACCCTAGAAAAAGTAAAAAACCGATTGATGCTGATAACGTAATTGCAAATTCACTTGTCGATACCGTTCCGATAACAACACGAGGATTGATTCCCTTTTTCGATAATAAAAGTGGAGTGTTAATTGGTCCCCATCCACCCCCACCAATGGAATCTAAAAATCCTGAAATGGCAGCTAGTGGCAAGAGAAACACGCTGGATATTTTTTGCCTGCCCCCTTGCTGATTGACATCCATTTTAAATAGAAATCGATAAAGAATATAAATCCCCATTGCCAAAAGAAATATTGAAATAAATGGTTTAATCATTTCCCCATGGATATTACTTAACAAAGCTGCACCGATAAATGCTGTAATAGCCCCCGGAATAGCCAAACGCACCATTAGTGACTTATCAACATTTCCAAACTTCCAATGCGACACACCCGAAGCTGCAGTTGTAGCAACTTCTGAGATGTGGATGGTTGCAGAAACAACAGCAGGAGCCACGCCAAACATAAGCAATAAAGAAGATGAGGTTGCACCAAATGCCATTCCTAGTGAACCATCAATTAGTTGTGCAAAAAAGCCAACGAGTGTGAAGATGAGTAGTTTTTGCATGACGGGCTCCCTTCTTTGTAAACTATAAGTGATTAATTAATCTAGATTTTCTCTTAGAAATTCTAAAGTGTCCCTCTGTTTTTCGATGTTTAAGAAATCCTTCGATAGTAAATCATTTAAAAGGGCTTTCTTTTCACTTTTTTCTAAAGTAGATTGCTTGATTAACTTTCTACATACATATAAAAAGTCCACATAATTCCCGTATGAATGACCATACATCGATTCCAGATTTTTTCTTATTTTCGAAGTAAGAATTGGACTAGCTCCACCTGTCGATACACTGATAGTTAGTCTTCCCTGCCTGAATGTACCTGGAAATTCCGTATCTCCCTTTTCCCCATCATCAACAATGTTCAACAATGTTTCTTGTGGAACATTGTTTTTAATAGACTGATTGACTTCTGGATCATTGGTTGCAGCAATAACAAGAAATGCTTGATGGATGTCTTTAGACTGAAAATGTTTTTGCTTCCACCTTAACAGCCCTCGTTTCCTCAAGGAGTGTAGCCTATCCGTTATCTCTGGACTAACGAGCGTAATGACAGCCCCACTTTCCTTTAGAGACAAAACACGCCGTTCTGCTACGGAGCCTCCGCCAATTATCACAACCTGTTTATCCGCTAAATTTATCATTAATGGTGTAAGTACCATCTTCCTTACCATCCTTTTCAATGTACTGATGATTAAAATTGGTAAGCAGGCTTAAAAGATTCATAGACTCTGTCTTTTAGTGCCTGTTGCATTACCGGATGGTCACCAAGGTGATGACAGAGCACCACTTTATCCTCTCTATCTAAATCATTTATTTTCCTCTCGATGAAACGCATTAGATAGCCTGTAAACCATAGATATGGGACCACAAATACTTTTGAATGTCCTTGATCTAAGGCTTGCTTCAAGGATTCTTCAAACAAGGGGGTACACGCTGCCAAATAGCATACATTAACATGTTTAAATCCGGTTACTTCTTGGAGTTTTTTCCCAATCCATTCAACATCTACCTTTGTCTGAGGATTAGAGCTCCCTCTTCCTACTACTAATACTTTTGCAGCTTGATCGACGGGTATATTTTTTTCTTCAATTCTTTCTTTTAAGATATGAATTAAACGTTCTTGCACCCCTAATGGCCTTCCATACGAAAAGTGTATGTTTGGATATTTATCTTTTAGTTGCTGTATTTCTTCAGGAATATCTTGAAAATAATGTCCAGCACTTAAAAGTAAGACTGGAACAATAGCAATTTCCGTTGCTCCCAATTTAATGAGCCTTTCCATCCCTTGTTCCACATTTGGTTCAGCCAATTCCAGAAAACATATTTCCTGAAGCTCCACTTCTACTTGCGTCTTCACCAAACTTAAAAAATCAACTGCTTCCTGACATGCTTCTGGAATTCTGCTTCCATGACTGACATATAAAATACCTTTCATCCACCTCTTCCTTTCTAGCCAGAAACTGCAGGTGTTTGAAATTCATGGTGATTAGCCATTTCTTCAAACCATTTCATTTCCTCTCTAAGGCGAACCACTTCCCCGATAACAATCATTGCTGGATTACTTATTCCCCTCGCCTTTTGGGAAATATCTTCTAAAGTTCCTGTAACTGTTTGCTGTTCTTCTGTAGTTCCACAGTGGACTAAGGCAACAGGTGTTAATGGGGAACGACCGTGATTTATCAATATTTCACATATATGCGGTAGATTTCGTACCCCCATATAAATGCAAAGTGTTTCTGGTCCAAGGGCTAGATGTCTCCAGTAATCAATCGCATGATATCCCTTTGGCTTAACTCCTGTAACAAAGGCAACGGAAGAACTGTAATTGCGATGTGTCAATGGAATTCCCGCATAAGCAGGTGCTGCAGAACCAGCCGTTATCCCCGGAACTACTTCAAAAGGAATTCCATTCCTTGCGAGAACTTCCGCCTCTTCCCCACCTCTTCCAAAGATAAATGGATCACCACCCTTTAACCTCGTTACTATACAACCATCCTTCGCGTATTTACAGAGAAGATTGTTAATTTCCTCCTGTTTCAAAACATGATAATCTGGACTTTTTCCACAATATACCAGCCTAGCGTTTTTAGGAGCATGATTCATTAATTCCTCATTAACTAAACGATCATAAATGATAACATCGGACTGCTGGATTGTTTTAAGTCCCTTTACTGTAATTAGATCTGGATCTCCCGGGCCGGCACCAACCAAATATACTTTCCCCATTTTTCACCCTCTTCTCTATTAACTGTGAAAATCCAATCCCGAATGAACCTCCGCAACATAACCGGCACGAATGACAAAATCTCCGAAATGTTCCCCTTCTTTTCGTTCCTCTTTATATTGAAATAGGATAGGACGTAAACTTTCTAATATTTCTTCTTCACCTATATTTTCAAGGTACAGTTTATTTAGTCTCTCTCCAGCAAATCCTCCACCTAAGTACATGTTATATTTTCCTGGTGCTTTTCCAATGAAAGCTATTTCAGCTAAACCTGGTCTTGAACAGCCATTCGGACAGCCTGACATACGAATAACGATTTCTTCTTCGCTTAATCCTGCTTCCTCAAGAATATCCTCTATTTTCGTTACTAAAGATGGAAGATAACGTTCGGATTCTGCCATAGCCAATCCACAAGTGGGAAGTGCGACACAGGCCATGGAATTTCTCCTGAGACCAGAATAATGTTTTCCCTCTGCAATCCCATACCTATCCAATAAATCTTGAATTTCATTCTTTTTCTCATGGGTTACATTTGCGATAATTAAATTCTGATTGGGAGTCAAACGTAAATCTCCTGTGTGAATCTTTGCTATTTCCCGTAAAGCGGTTTTAAGCTGATAATCTTCTGTATCTTTCACTCGACCATTTTGAATAAACAATGTATAATGCCATTTGCCATCACCTTCTACCCAGCCATATCGGTCACCATTATGTTCAAATTGATAGGGGCGAGATTCCTCAAGTTTCCATCCTAACCTTCTATTAAGCTCTTCTTTTATCCAATCTAATCCCATTCTATCTACGGTATATTTGAACCTCGCATTTTTACGATCAGAGCGGTTGCCATGATCCCGTTGAATGGTAATAATTTTTTCAGCTACATCTAATGCATTTTCTTTTGGCGTAAATCCAATGACTCTACCTATCTGTGGATATGTTTTTGAATTGCCATGGGTCATTCCCATACCACCACCAACGGACACATTAAAGCCAGTAAGTTCTCCATCTTCCAATATGGCAATCAAACCAATATCCTGTGAAAATACGTCAATATCATTGGAAGGTGGAACAGCGATCCCTATTTTAAATTTACGAGGTAAATAGGTTTTACCGTAAATAGGCTCCACTTCTTCTGGATTATTACTTGTGTCTACAATTTTTTCCTTATCAAGCCAAATTTCATGGTATGCACCTGTCCTAGGAGAAAAATGGTCACTCATTTTCCCTGCCAAATAATATACTTCACGATGAACCTCTGATTGATATGGATTTGGATTACACATAACATTTCTGTTTACATCCCCGCAGGCAGCAAGTGTACTGAGTAATGTATCATTAATTTCTTTCATTGTTGTTTTAAGATTCCTCTTCAGCACACCATGATATTGAAAGGACTGTCTTGTTGTTAATTTCACCGTACCATCTGCATACTTTTCAGCAAGATCATCTAAAACGAGCCATTGCTCTGGTGTTGTTACCCCACCTGGAGCGCGGACACGTATCATAAACTGGTATGCTGGTTCCAATTTTTGTCTGCGTCGTTCATCCCTTATATCCCTGTCATCTTGTTGATAACTGCCATGGAATTTTAGTAGTTTCGTATCTTCAGCCGATATTGCCCCAGTAATTGGATCTTGCAATCCTTCCTTGATGGTCCCGCGCAAATAGTTACTTTTCTCTTTGAGATGTTCTAGTTCATCTAATTGTTTCTCTACGTTTTTACTATCTGCCACTCTGAAAAACCCCTTTCTAATCGAATTTAGTAAACATCACGCTGATACCGTTTTTCTTTTTTCATTTGATTTAAATAATTTTCCGCTTCCTCTTGGCTCATGTTACCTTCTTCTTTTAGAACAGTCAGAAGGCTTGAATGTACATCCTTTGCCATATGTTTCTCATCACCGCATACATAAACTCTTGCTCCTTCTTTCAGCCATTGATAAAAGTCTTTACTCTTCTCCAAAATACGGTGCTGAACATACACTTTTTCTTTAGAATCACGAGAAAAGGCAACATCCATACGGGTTAGTACACCCTCTTTCAGCCAATTCTGCCAATCCACTTGATAAAGGAAGTCGGTTGTGAAATGTTGTTCACCAAAAAACAACCATGTTTTCCCCTTTATTTCTAATTCTTCGCGCTCCTCTAAGAAAGACCTAAACGGGGCGACACCTGTCCCTGGGCCGATTAAAATAACTGGCGTATCCTCGTCAAAAGGAAATTTGAAATTAGGATTACGATGAACATAGACAGGCACTAACTCACCTGGTTTAGACCGCTCAGCAAGTTGAACCGAACATACACCATTTCTATCCCGACCATGCGCGTGATACCTAACCGCACCAACGGTAAGATGAACCTCATCAGGATTTGCCTGATAGCTACTGGCAATCGAATATTCTCGTGCGGGAATTTTTCTAAGAACTTGAACGAGATCACTTGGTTGTAGCTCGTTTGGTGGAAAATCATGAATCAAATCTAGTAAATCCCTTCCATCCATATATTTCTTAAGTGCATCCTCATTATCGATGAAATGTTTTAACCCATCATTTCGGAAAATTTCAGCAATCTTACTTACCAACGGTTTGGTTAATCGCGTAATCTCAAAATGTGAAATGAGTGCTTCTCGTATCGAACGAATTTCTCCTTGTTTATTAACTGGTACGGTTTCATCTGGATTCCAATTTAACTTATCTATTATTTTGTCAACTAAAGAGGTGTCATTTAATGGATATATCCCTAAGCTATCTCCTGGTTCAAATTGAAGATTAGACCCCTCTAAAGATAATTCAATATGTCTTGTTTCTTTAATTGATCCCCGTCCATTCAACTTGATGTTTTCTAAAACCTCAGCCATATAAGGATTGGTCCTTGAATACACAGGCTGTTCAGTGGCAATAGATCCAGCTGCTTCACTACTAGCAAGTTTCGCCTGATTTTCCCCTGATTCAGCTAATTTGTTGAATACACCTTCCATCCATTCTCCTGCAGGTTCATCAAAATCTAAATCACAATCAACCCTATCATGGATTCTCTCCCCACCTAATTCCTCTAATCTTTTATCGAAGTCTTTCCCACTTTGGCAGAAAAACTCGTAAGATTGATCTCCCAAAGATAGGACGGAGAAACGAACCCCATTTAACTTAGGTGCCTTTCTACTGTGAAGAAATTCATAGAAGGATACGGCATTCTCTGGAGGGTCTCCCTCCCCATGGGTTGCTGTAATAATGAACAAGTCTTCTACTTTCTTTAGTTCTTTTGGTTTAAAATCATCCATAACAGAAGCCTTTACCTTAAACTGTCTCTCTTCTAATTTGTTTTCCATTTCTTCAGCTAAGCTTTGTGCATTTCCTGTTTCTGACCCAAAAAGAATCGTAATTTCTCTGGTTTTTGATTGGTTCTGACTGCTCGTTAACGTTTCTTTTATTTGCACTGGTGTTGTTCCACCATTTTGTAAGACTTCTAGATTTTGTGTTGCCGATAAATAACCACTAAGCCATATTCTTTGTTCTACCGATAATGAAGGTAGAATCTGATTTAAGTTTTCCGATTGTTCTTTACTAAATGGACTATTTGTCACTGTTAACTGCAAAGTTAATCACCACACTGATTTTTTATTGTAGGAAAATGTTATCGAACACTAATAACAAGTAGACACACCTTCTTACTAGGATTTAATTCAAAAAATGAATAGTGAATTAATATGAATGATTCATAACATTTTATTCACATATGTTTACTCGGGTATTGGGTTAAAAAAATATTTTCTATCTATAAATTTATGCACTCATCAATTAATTAGAGCTTTCATCCACCGTATGAAGTCCACATTCCGTTTTGTTGAAACCAGCCCATCTACCTTCACGTGAATCCCCTGATTCGGCAACTTGGGAAGTACATGGAATACATCCAATACTTGGGTAATTTTGATCATGTAACGGATTATAAGGTAAATCATTTTTCTGAATATAATTCCAAACATCGTCCCAAGTCCAATGTATAAGAGGACATACTTTAATGGATTTAAATCGTTCATCTTTATTAATAAAGTCTGTATTACGGCGACTACCACCCTGCGCTCTTCGTAAACCGGAAATCCACGCTGTAACACCTGACAATGCATCTTCAAGTGGCTTTATTTTACGAATATAACAGCATTGATTCGGTTCACGCTTCCATAGTGCTGAACCAAACTGTTTTCCTTGTTCTTCAAGCGTCAAATCAGGTTTCTTTAATTCAATTTGAAGGTCTGGATACTTTTCCTTTACTTCATCAATCAGATTATATGTTTCTTGAAAATGAAGATCTGTATCAAGAAACACAATCTTTGCATCCTTTTTTACGCTTGAAATTAAGTCAATAAGTACCATTGCCTCTGCTCCAAAACTACAGGAATACAGAATGGAATCTCCATAAGTGTCATAAGCCCACTCAAGAATTTTCCTAGCTCCTTTTGTCTCCTCACCAGTTGGATCCAAGTTCTTAAAAGGATCCCTTTTAAAATTATCATACGTCAATAATTCGTTTGTCATATAAATTACATCCCTCCTTTTTTATTTTATATGATGAATACTTAAAATCTGTTAATGGATATTTTATCCGTATAATCACTATTCGTCAACATACTTTTCTGAAAATGGTCTCAATTACTCATTATTTGTCAACCTATAATATTATGGGTTGACAATATTTTTGTCGTAAAATATAATGTTTTAAGAAAATAAAAAAAGAAAGAGAGGTTTACCAAATGAAGTTAAGCTCATTTGATATTACATTAGCTGCTTTATTTGCAGCTTTAATGGCGATTGGGGCAAATATAACTTCTTTTATTATGATTGGTGGGGTGCCAATTACACTAACAACCTTTTTTAGTATTTTATCAGGGCTAATTTTAGGAAGTAGATTAGGCGCCATCTCCATGACAGTATATGCATTGGTTGGACTAGCGGGAGCACCTGTTTTCTCCCAGTTTTCAGGTGGACTTGCATCAATTTTAAGCCCAACATTTGGTTTTATCTTATCTAATATTTTGGTTGCCTATGTTGTTGGAAAGATAATAGAAATGAATTCTACTAAATCGATGTTTGTTGTCGCGTCCCTAATAGGAATGGCAATCAACTATGTTTTTGGAACAAACTGGATGTACTTTGCTTATTTATTATGGTTTGGAGCACCAGAAGGATTTAGTTATGGAATGGCATGGCTTTGGATGGTAGCACCATTACCCAAAGACATACTCTTTTCGGTACTAGCTAGTGGGTTAGCTTATCGCATACGAGGAAAGGTTTACAAAACGAATAAATCTATTGCTTAAGAAAGGAGAAAATAAAATGTTATTGAACTGGTCTAATCTAGCAGATCGTGTTATCTCAGGAGAAGAAATTACGGATGAAGAGGGTCTTTCCATTTTAAACTGTCCGGATGATGAATTACTTCTATTACTGCAGGGGGCTTTCAAAATTAGAAGCCATTATTATGGAAATAAAGTAAAACTAAATATGATTATTAATGCCAAGTCTGGTCTTTGCCCAGAAAATTGTGGATATTGTGCACAGTCATCCGTTTCTAGTGCTCCTGTCCAAAAATATACTTTTGTGAATAAGGAAAATATACTGAAGGGTGCCGAGCGAGCTAATCATTTAAATGCTGGTACATACTGTATTGTGGCAAGTGGCAGAGGCCCTAGTAACAGAGAAGTAGACACTGTCACATCTGCGGTAAAGGAAATAAAGCAAAAATATGACTTGACAGTATGTGCTTGTATGGGAATTTTAAAACCAGAACAGGCCGAAAAACTAAAAGATGCTGGTGTGGATCGGTACAATCACAATTTAAATACATCCAAAGCACACCACCCTAATATAACCACATCCCATACGTATGATGATAGAGTGTCAACAGTAAATATAGCGAAACAAGCCGGAATTTCCCCTTGCTCAGGCGTCATTGTTGGAATGAAAGAAACGAAGGAAGATGTGATCGACATGGCACGGAGTCTAAAAGTGCTTGACGCAGATTCTATTCCGGTAAACTTTCTGCATGCAATTGATGGGACACCTTTAGAAGGAACAGATGAACTTGACCCACGTTACTGTTTGAAAGTATTGGCCCTTTTTCGTTTTATCAACCCAACAAAAGAAATTCGCATTTCTGGTGGAAGAGAGGTAAATCTCCGAAGTCTTCAAGCCCTTGGGTTATACCCAGCTAATTCTATCTTTATTGGTGATTATTTAACAACAGAAGGTCAGGAAAGTACAATAGATCACAAAATGATAGAAGATTTAGGTTTTGAAATTGAATATGTAAACGTACCTGAAAATCAAATATAAGTAGGAAGGACCTATCCATATATTTTTAATGATTTTATCAATCAAAATAATTGGTAAGCGGTAGGCCATATGTGAACTATTCTTGGTCCATGAATTTTTAGTCGGATTCAAAGGGAGCTTTGGGCTTAGACGGTACTAAAAATCGAAATCACCTATATCCCACTCCTACCGCTCCATTGATAGTTCTCTTATCATAATTCATCATTCAGTTCCATTTTAAAAAATCCGCCGAATACATGATGTACTTGATTTTTATCGCGGGTTAAGGGGCAAGTATACCCCACCTCAAAAATGGAGGAAAGACAAATTCTTTTAGGTGTGGGAAGAAAGAAAATCCCCACTGTTTGACTTTATTTCTTCCGGACAGGAATCCAAACTTCACTATAAGCATAATCATTTTTGTGTTCATCCATCTTAGTAAAAGAAAAGCTAGGTGGGAAGCCATTCTGAATAAGTCTTTGCCATTGTTTCTTGTAACGTTGATGGAAATGGGCTGTATTCAACATTATAAGCAGAATAGGTTATACCCTGTTCATCATTGAAATTATTCCTTTCCTTTCTTCCATTCTACTACATATTCATCAAGTACATTTATCAGTTCTTGTCCTATACGTGAATAGGCTTCATCATTTAGATTGGCCAAAGACACTCGAATGGACCACGTAGGTGCTAAAAACCCTTTCCCACTTAATAATACGATTGACGACTTTTCAGCTAGCCGGTATAGAATATCTACTGGTTTATAGTTGTTTTTGAGATAATCAGTAAATCCTTCTTCATAATGAAGGTTACACCATATTTCTAGATCAATTTCTGTATAATAATCTGCTGCATTGGGTAAATTATTCTTCGGCAAATCTAGACCTTCATATAATAGATTCATTCTTCGTTGTAGAATATCTTTCGTCTTTTGTTTGTATTCATTATTCGTATCAAGCATTGCAAAAACGGAGAATATTGCCATTTGTACTTGTTGTGGCGTTGATAATCCAGCTGTGTGATTCATAGCAACATCTCTACTATCTGCTACCATACGATCGATAAACTTAAGATTTTCCGGATTCCGTGTAAGAGAGGAATACCTTTTATTTAAATCGTTTCTCTTTTCTTCTGGTAATTCTTTAATTAATTGATCAAATACATTTGTTTCGTTAATGGCAATGGTTCCTAAACGCCAACCAGTTACACCAAAATACTTGGAAAAAGAGTATACTCCGATTGTATTGAAAGGTAAACCCACCATTAGAGAACGAAACCCGTCAATAAACGTGCCGTACACATCATCGGAAATAATCATAAGGTTAGGATTATCTTCTTTTACAATTCGTATAATTTTTTCAATGGATTCTTTTTTTATCGAAACAGATGGCGGGTTGCTTGGGTTCACTAAAAAAAGTGCTTTGATATCCTTATCCTTTAATTTTTCTAACTCCTCATCTGGATATTGCCATGTATGATGCCCTTCCTCATCAATTTCTGATGCTTCAATTTTCACAAGTTCATAATTATTGTTGGGAAGTTCTGGAATCTCTAAGTACGGTGGAAAAATTGGAACCATCACCGCTATTTTAGCCCCTTTAGGTAGTAAGTGATTCTTATATAACGTTTCAAATATGTAGCACATCGCTGCCGTTGCCCCTTCAACTGCAAATAAATCAAATGTACCACATGACGTTTCTTGATCACACAACTCTTTCAATATGAAATCATGCACGACTTGTTCCGTTCTTACAAGCATTCGATCTGGGGTTGGATAATTATCTCCAATGATTCCATCTACTAATTCATAGACCCATTTATCTGGGTCGAACCGTTTAATCTTCATTCCGTAATGAATGATTTCTTCCAATAATTGAATTCCTGGAACTTGTTGATTTTCCTTAACATACTTATCGAAGCGTTCTGCCATTCCAATACGACTTGGCATACCCGCTAAATCCCCTTCATTCCATACGCGCCTTGATTCCGTAACAGCAAATTGTCCTAGTGCAAAAAACGCCTCTCGAGGTGCAGCACAAGTCCAATTTGGATTACCTCGACCTGCATCTAACATCGTTCTAGTCATTCTCATTTTTCCTTTTGCAAGATCGATAAGTTTGTCTTTTAATTCAAACGGACTTATTTCCTCCAGCTGACGACTTTCCTTGTTTGGTTGATCCATCAAAATCCTCCTAAACAAACTGATAACTCATAACAAGAGTATTCCACAAATTAGAATGGATTATTATTAGACTCCTACTTCTCTTCCGGTAACAGTATATTTAGAAAAGTGTTGAGATAAAAGAAGGTATGATTTATACCATTGAACCAGGAAATTACAAGGACATGATTAGTATTTTTTCATACTATATTCTGGAGGTGGAGAAGTGGCAAGAGTAGCTTATAGGAATGCAGACATTGACTTAATGGCAAGGATGATGAGAGCAGAAGCTGAAGGTGAAGGAAAACAAGGAATGCTATATGTTGGAAATGTTATTGTTAACCGTGCTGTAGCAAATTGTATTGACTTTAACGATTTGAGAACAATTGAAGATGTTATCTTTCAAGTACAGGGAGGCAATTTCTCTTTTGAAGCTGTTCAAAAAGGCAACGTCTTTTATCAAAGAGCAAGAGAATCTGAAAAAAGATTGGCAAGAAAGAATTTGAAATTTTGGAGACAACACCCAGCGAAATATGCCCTTTGGTACTTTAACCCGTATGGTCCATGTCCTCCAACATGGTACGACCAACCTTTTACTGGTCCATATAAACAACATTGCTTCTATGAACCTGTTGCAGGAACATGTGACAGTGTTTATAGCGGATGACCTGAGAAAATTTGGATATTTATAAAATTAAGGGACAGTGTTTGAGGTGACCCCCAAAAGTTAAAGTTTTATATTAAGCAGATAATTGGCTGGTGTGATTGCGGTATTGAACTGGACTCATACCAGCTAATTTTTGCTTGATACGTTTATTATTATAGTAAACTATATGTTTCTCAATCTTGTTTTTTAATTCCTTAAAAGAACACAATGCTTCTCCATGATACATCTCTTGTTTGAGTAAACCGAAAAAGTTTTCCATCGGCGAATTATCTAAGCAGTTTCCTTTTCTAGACATACTTTGAAAAATCTTATTCACTTTCAGTGTTTCTACCCATTTTCTATGTTGATAGTGCCACCCTTGATCAGAATGAATAGTTGTTCTGTATTTTGATTCTTTAACGATTTCTAACGTTTCATTGAGAGGTTTCATCACTAGTTCTAAATTCGGGCGCCTGTTTATTCCAAATGAAATAATTTCGCCATTAAACATATCCATAATCGGATTTAAATATAATTTTCCGTCGGTACATTTAAATTCAGTAATATCTGTCGTTAGTTTTTGAAGTGGCACATTGGTGTAAAATCGACGATTGATGCGGTTTTTGGCAACCTTCCCAATGGTACCTTTATAGGAACGATATTTACGTGTTTTTGTCCAGAATTTCTTGCCTTTAAGTCCTAGTTTCTTCATGATACGTTGAACCTTCTTATGATTCACTTTATGTCCACGGTTTCTTAATTCAAGGTGAATACGACGGTAACCATAATTACCGTTATGTTCATTGAAAATGGATTGAATGAGCCTCTCTAAGTCCTGATCTGGATTTTCCTTCATCATTATTTTAATATGATAATGATATGAAGACTCAGGGATGCCAACTATTTGTAAGACATCTTTTAATTTGAATTCTTCTTTGAGTTCGAATGATAGTGCTGCTTGTGCTTTTCTAGATATCCCTCCGGATCTATCTGAAAAGCTCGCAACTTTTTTAAGTATTCTACCTCCAAACGAAGAAATTCGTATTCTCTTTCCAATTGTTCACGTGTCATTTCTTTTTCATTTATTTGCTTCTTTTTTGTTTGTTTATTTTCTCTATTCTTAGATGTATTAGTCATAGATGGCAGTCCTTTCGTTTCAAAAACATCAACACCCCCCTTAAGAAAGGCTTTCTTCCAGTCAGCTATAATAGTGGAATTTTTCATCCCGAAATGAAGGGCTGTTTCCGTCTCTGAATATCCTGTTCTCTCTATAAATCTTAATACATCTAGCTTAAATTGAACAGAGTAAGTATGTTTCTTCTTCACACTTTTTAAACCATCTTCACCAAATTCTTCATATACTCGTATCCATCTACCTACACTGGATTTTGATTTTATATTATGCTTCTTAGCTAAATCTCTAATTCCTAAATATCCATTTTGATAATCTTTAACTACTTTTATCTTTAAATCATCACTATATTTTTTGACCATAATAGAACACCCCAAAAATTAGTTTTTTCACTCTAACTTTTGGGGTGCACTACAGTTCCTCGTCCCGCAATTTTCCCCTTCATAGATAAAAGCTCTGTGGTAGCATAGAGGCTTAGTTTTCGGTAATGAAGAAAGTGTGCCTTTCCTTCTTTTATTGATTAATCCTTCCTTTCATTAGAATCTACCAAAAACAAGTTGCTCTATTTTTGAAGCGCATGCTGTTGAATAAAAGAATTCGCAAACGTATCTAGAACAAGTGAGCAAATCAAAAAAGCCAAAGGAGAACCTTTGGCTTTGGCTTAAAATAGTTGGAAATGGGACGAGGAACCTGACCCTATGTCCCACTTAGTTTAATTTCTGTGCTGTTCCTGTACGTGAAGATGTTTCAATTGCGTCGAGAAGTTGATGGCGAACGAGAGCATGGGCAAAATCAGGCGTATGGTTCGTACCTTCACGAATATCCTTTGCAAATTGCGCATATAGTCTTCTCGTATTATTTGATACACCTTGCTCATATAGTTCCCCTGAATTACTTGATCCATCAACTGGTCCATCTTGAGCTAAATCATAATAAACAGAGGGAATAGTCATTTCGCTGACCACGGTATCTTCCCCGCGGCCACCTTCCAGTTTTAAATCTGTTAACTGAACTTGTCCAATTGGAGCAGTTAAAATCAAGTCCCCCTTAGTACCGTTAATTTCCCAACGCATATTCTCTCCACGAGAGCTACCACCTCGGTAAAATACAGAGATAGCTGCACCACTATTCACTGTACCTATAATAGAAGCATGATTTGGAGAAGTAACAGGAATACTCTCATTTTCCTCCATTAACAGAACTTCTGATTGGTTGGATACTAGGTTAGCTGAAACACTTGAAAAATCACCGAGCATGTAAGATAAAGCATCTAAGGCATGAAAAATTGGAATAGATAGTAGTGTCGCTCCGTTTGCTGCATCAAATAAATAGGCATGGTTACGATCGGTAACATTTCCCCAAGCCATGCCTGATCCAACTAGAATGGATCCTTGCACCTCACCAATATAACCATCTGCAATTAAATCACGCACGTAACGAATAGCTGGTTGAAAACGTGCCTGTAAGCCTACAGCAGTGCGAACACCAGCTAGCTCAGCGCGTTTAGCAAGATCTTTTGCTTCTTCTAGACCGTTACCAAGTGGCCATTCAGAAAATACCATTTTACCCGCATCCAGAGCAGCAGAGATTAGTTCATGATGGTAAGGAACCCTTACTGTTACAACAACTAAATCCACGTCAGGATGATTTACTAAATCCTTATAATGATCAAAAGCTGGCACTCCAAATTCCTTTTCAGCTGCTTCTGCTGATTCACGACGGCTCGTACTTACTGCCCGTAGTTCATACTCTTCTGGTAATGCTTTAATAGCTGGAATATGTGCGTTGACTGCCCAACTATCAGGGTTTAATGGGCTTGCACCAATAATGCCAACACCAATTTTCTTTTTACTCAATTGTTTTTCAGTTGCCATGCAACCTCTCCTTTACTCTATTTATTATTCCATTTAATTCGCTTGCAAATGAAATGATTAAGAAGGAAGGGTTTAAAAATGGTACCCTCCATCTATTTCATGAGCTTCTCAATCATAAACGCTCTTCAGGTCTAATANGACATCTTTTAATTTGAATTCTTCTTTGAGTTCGAATGATAGTGCTGCTTGTGCTTTTCTAGATATCCCTCCGGATCTATCTGAAAAGCTCGCAACTTTTTTAAGTATTCTACCTCCAAACGAAGAAATTCGTATTCTCTTTCCAATTGTTCACGTGTCATTTCTTTTTCATTTATTTGCTTCTTTTTTGTTTGTTTATTTTCTCTATTCTTAGATGTATTAGTCATAGATGGCAGTCCTTTCGTTTCAAAAACATCAACACCCCCCTTAAGAAAGGCTTTCTTCCAGTCAGCTATAATAGTGGAATTTTTCATCCCGAAATGAAGGGCTGTTTCCGTCTCTGAATATCCTGTTCTCTCTATAAATCTTAATACATCTAGCTTAAATTGAACAGAGTAAGTATGTTTCTTCTTCACACTTTTTAAACCATCTTCACCAAATTCTTCATATACTCGTATCCATCTACCTACACTGGATTTTGATTTTATATTATGCTTCTTAGCTAAATCTCTAATTCCTAAATATCCATTTTGATAATCTTTAACTACTTTTATCTTTAAATCATCACTATATTTTTTGACCATAATAGAACACCCCAAAAATTAGTTTTTTCACTCTAACTTTTGGGGTGCACTACAGTTACCTGTCCCTAGCACTAAAATGAAGGAAGGTTTCCACTTCACCGTCCTATTTATCTCTTTTTTTAAAATTAATTGCCTTTCCTTTTCAACAGTTGGCAGATTGTGCATTATTCACCACAACTTACTTGCCGTATTCTTCGTTATCTCCATCCTCATTTTTTCTGCTTCTTTGTAATTTTTAATGGTCAATCCAGTACATAAAAGATCAATCAAAAAGAGCTGGGTAATTTTTGATACAAGGGATCCACTATCTAATGGGCTTTCTTTTGCAGATGATAATAATACATGATCCGCAAATTTCGTAAGTGGCGATTTAATATAATTGGTTAACACAATAATGGTAGCTTTCCGGTCCTTCGCAATCTTGACTGCGTCAATAATATCCTTTGTACTTCCTGTAAGACTAATTGCAACCACCACGGTATTCTCATCCATTGAAGAACTACGCATCACTTGAAAATGTGGGTCGGTATAGGCTTTGACGTGTTTCCCAATTCGCATAAAGCGCGTTTCCATATCTAAAGCCGCGATTCCGGAGGACCCAACACCAAAAAGAACGACATCTTCGGAGACATCGATGGCATCGATAGCCTGCTGTAGTACTTCCAGATCAAGAATATCGTATGAGTCCTCGACCGCGTGTACGATATTATTCTTGATTTTCTCCACATATGTATCCTCGTGGTCCTGATCCTCATCTACTGAAACCTCTTGAGCAAACAAGAATTTAAAATCTTGAAATCCTTTAAAACCCAATTTCCGGAAAAATCGTAATACCGTGGCCTCCGCTACTCCACTTGATTCCGATAGCTCTGTTAAGGAATGATAAAGTACCTGTTCTTTGTTGTTTTGAATATAATCATAGATCTTATGCTCGGACTTTGTAAATTCAGGCCTGTATTGCTCCATTATTATAGAGGCTTTAACTCCTTTAGGATGTTTTTTCATCTTTCTACCCCCTTCTCTTCACGTAAATATTGATTCCTGTAATGCTTCACGGCTCCCAATAAATTAGCCTTATTCCCATATTCAGCCATTTTCACCTGCAATTTGCTCGCATGATTTGGCATGATTTTCTTATAAAGTGACGTCTTTATCGCATCTAGTAGGAAATCTCCTTGTTCCGAAATCCCTCCACCAATAATAATTAATTCTGGATTTATCATATGAACCACAGACCGAAGTCCATTGGTAAGGTCATCCACCCATTGATGGAAAACTTCAAGCATTTCCTCCTGCCCGTTGCGAAGTTGCTCAAAAAAATCTCTTAAATCCATTATACTGTCAAATTTCTCTTGAACCAACATTTCTAGCGCCTTACTGGATGCATACTGTTCATAGCACCCTTCATTACCACAAGTACAAACCCTTCCACCTGGATACAAATTTATATGACCAATTTCGCCTGCTGCAAAAGCTGGGCCGGCATATAACCCTTCCCTAAGAAACAAAGCACCACCAATGCCAGTACCAATGGTAACACAAAGAAAATCAGCTGCACCTCTAGCTACGCCCATCCAATGTTCGCCAAGAGCCGTACAGTTCACATCATTTTCAACACTTACCTTCAATCCTGTAGCCTCATGAACCTTACTAGATATATTTAAGCCAGTGTACCCTGGAATATTATCTGTCGCATGAAAGACGACACCATTTACGGAATCAATCTGTCCAGCCGTACTGATCGATATACCACTGATTTCCCATTCCGTTTGCAATTCTTTAACTCTTCCAATAACTCGATCAATTAACGCCTCCCCACCCAATCGCACATCGGTAGGAAAGGAATCATGCCTGTATATTTCCCCATTTAGACTGACCACACCATACTTAATCGCAGTGCCACCAATATCAAAAACAGCAATCATTTGTCACACTCCTTCTTCCCCAGAATCGCACAAAAAGAAAAACCTGTACTAGGTTTTTCTCCCTGTGATAGACGAAACACCGCCATCTTACTTATTCAAAAACTGAAATACAATTGATTGATCATTTTTTTGTGAAATGAACAATCTTTTATTAAAATTTGGGTTTTGCACCGGATAGTCTTCTCTATAATGTGCCCCACGACTTTCTCTACGTTCTAACATAGCTTGTAGTAGGATATTAGATAATTGGATAAAGTTTCTTGCCTTTATTGCAAGTTTTCTTGAGTGTTTATTCTCTACTAAATTAGCAAAAGATAAGTCTGATTCTAATGCTTTAATTTCCTCCAAAGCAGCCTTTAGATTTTTCTCCGAACGGACAACATTCGCATGATACCACATGATATCTTTAATTCTATCAATTACCTGATTGGCTGTTAATTCACCTTTACCAGCTGTCATGAAATCATTCAAATTAAAGAATTGTTCTAAATGCTTATTTCCTTCCCTTTTACTTATTTTATAGGAATCAATAGATTGTAAATATTGATTACAATCCTCTGCAGCCCGTTTACCAAACACCATACAAGCCCCAGTAGAATTACCACCAAGCCGATTCGCACCTTCTATATTAGAAGAAAGTTCCCCAATCGCATATAATCCATTAATACCTGTTCTACCATACGTATCAATAAATACGCCACCATTACTAGCGTGGGCAAAAGGAGCAATCTTAACCTTGTCCTTTGTTAAATGAACTCCTTTCTCTTTTAGCCAGTCTAAATATACTGTATAAAACTCTTCTTCAATTTCATAGAGTTTATCATCATATAATAACTTGAAACCATTTTCATTCTTGGAATCTATAATACTTTTCATCATCGCAATGTCAAAATACCTGGAGTCTAGTGAATGTGTAAAAGGCCCGTGTGAACTTCTAATTTCAAGACATTCCTTCTTTGACATCCCTTCAGAAAGATAGGCTTCAAGAATACTCTTTCCATCGTCATCTACAATATCCTTACAGTACATAAGGGTGTGCTCCCCGAATAAGGTTTTGTACCTTGGAGTAGTAATGCCAGGGATAAATTGGATGAATTCCATATTTACTAGACTCGCGCCTGCCTCAAGGGCTAAGATATGCCCCGAACCATCTACATCAGCTGGATTTAAATTATGTTTATAGATACTGCCAAATCCACCTGAAGCTAAAACTACCGCATCACATTCCACAAGAACAAATTCGTTTTCCTTATCTAGAAGAAGTGCGCCAACAATCCGATCCTCTTTTTTAATTAAAGAAATGACGATTGTTTTTTGCATGAGTCTAAAATGATTATATTCATCCAATATCCTTCTAACATTTTCTCGAATTTGGTCCCAATTACTTAATAAAAATATATTTCTTGAATGATTGGCAAAACAGGCTTTTCTTTCCCCTTCTAATTTCTTTGAGATAACGCCGATATCCTTATATTCCTTCACCCTATCAGGAATTTCGTCCACATACACTTCAGCTAAATCTTCTCGATGCATCCCACAACTTAAATCATTAATATCCTGTAAGAAAACTTCTTTATCCGGATTATCTTTCGTAACTTGTGTTCCTAAAGAAGCTTTTAGCGGATAGAAACTTGAACCTGAAGCCAATTTCGTTTTCGTTATCATCAACACATCATGATTTAGATCCAATAATTCTTTACTCACTTTAATTCCCGAAAGTCCACTACCAACAACTAGCACATCTGTTGTTAACTTCTTATTGATGTTTAACATCATTTTCTAAAATCACTCCGCTTTTTTATGGTCATAATAAGTCAGTATTTCATTCTTTTCTTCCGCTCTACTTTTTTCAGTGAAAATCAAACTAAAGATATAACCAGCAAGAAGTGAGACAACTAGGTTAATGAGTGAGTATGCCCATAAGGATATATCTGTAAAGTAAGAAACATAAACTGCAATAATAGCAGTGACGATAAACCCAAGCATGGCACCTTTTGCATTTGCCTTTTTCGTCATAATGCCCAGTGTAAATGTCCCCCCAATAATCCCTAGTACTAGTCCCATTAAGCCATTGAACCATTCGTATGCGGAACTGATATCAGTATAGACAAGTACAATAGCAAAGACTATGGAAAATACACCAACAAACCAAGAAATAAATTTGGCAATACGAGTACTTGCTTCATCATTTAAATCAGGACTGATTATTTTTTGAATATCCAATGTCCAACTAGTCGCAACACTATTCAAACCAGTAGAAAGTGTAGATTGGCCAGCCGCAAACAAAGCTGCTATTAATAAACCAGATATACCCGCTGGTAATTCAGCAACAATATAATTAGCAAAAATTAAATCTGAATTTCCTGTCGGGATATTATTGCCCATTTGTTGTTTATAAAAAACATATAAAGCGGTTCCAATAAAGAAGAACAAAGTAGCTGTACCAAGCGAAAGCACACCATTACCTACTGTCATTTTGTTCATTTGTTTTAAGTCAGTGGTTGTTAAATAACGCTGTACCATATCCTGACTGGAAATATAAGAGAAAGCAGTTGACAATCCAGCACCTAAGAAAATTAAGAACAAACTATCGTTTAAAATATTTGGATCGAATAGAACTTCTTCACTAAAGAATTTATTTTCCGCAACACCTACACGGAAGATTTCAGGTATGCCACCTTGGATGGAGAATATTAGCACAATTAAAGCAAAAATCCCTCCACCGATTAATACCACACCTTGGATAAAGTCTGTCCAGAGCACGGATTTAATACCTCCAAATGAGGAATAAATCGTAGCAATTGCACCCATGAATAAGATAATCCAGACCGCATGAATGCCAGTTACTGCTGATAAAGCAATGGAAGGTAGATACATGATAATCGACATTCTACCAATCTGATAAATAATAAATAAAACACTTGCTATAACACGAAGTTTTTTATCAAATCTTCTTTCTAAATACTCATAAGCAGTATCTAGGTTTAAATCCCGGTAAACTGGAAGGAAAAAGTATATTGCTACTGGTACCGCGATTAATAACCCTAATTGTGCAACCCATAGTTGCCATGAATCGGCATATGAATTACCTGCTAATGATAAGAAAGAAATCGGGCTTAGGAGGGTAGCAAATAAACTTACAGATGTTACCCACCAAGGAATGGATCCGTCGCCTTTAAAAAATTCCTTCCCTTTCATTTCTTTTTTTGCAACGGCAATCCCGATATATAGAATAAATAATAGATATGCAACTAAAATGATATAATCTATTGGCTGAAAACTCCCCATTTTTCATCCCCCTCGTATCATCATTTACAAATATTTTTTAGTAATTTGTTTTGCTCTAGCTACTCCATCTTCATCAAGGGTCTTCATCGGTTTCCTACAAACTCCCGCCGAAACACCCTTATATTTCAATATCTCCTTAATTGTCTGATACAAGCCATTATCCAAAATAGCTGAGATTAAATCATTGGTCACTTTCTGAATTTCTCTCGCTTCATCGATTTGACCTTTTTGAGCTAACTCCATAATTTGTCTAGCTCTTACTCCATTCACATTAAAGGTACTTCCAATAGCCCCATCTACTTTCAATACACTAGCAGAGAGCAACATCTCGTCAAACCCAGAATAGATTAACTTGTCTGGATAAGCATGACGAAGACGTTCTAATAAGAAAAAGTCTGGTGCTGTAAATTTAACGCCAATGACTTTATCATGTTCAAATAATTCCCCGAATTGATCCAGGCTCATATTTACCCCTGTTAGCGCTGGTATAGAATAAATAATTAAGTCATTATCCACATTTTCTAAAATTGTAAAATAGTAATCTTTGATTTCTTCAAAGTCAAACTTGTAGTAGAATGGTGTTACCGCAGAAATCGCATCATAACCTACATCGGTAGCAAATTGTGCAAGTTCCACTGCCTCTTCCATATTCAATGAACCAATTTGCGCAATTAATTTCACCGCGTCTCCTGCTTCATCCTTCACTATCTCAAAAATTTGTTTCTTTTGTTCTGTGGAAATCATAAAGTTTTCCCCTGTACTTCCATTTACATATAACCCATCTACCTTAGAAACATCGATATTGTATCGAACAATTTCTCTCAAACCTTTTTCGTTCACATTTCCTTGTTCATCAAATGAACACATTAACGCTGAATATATCCCTTTCATTATGTCCCTCACCTTTCTGTTTTGATCTCCTCTATTGCTTCATTTACTGCTGTTGCAAATTTCTTAGTAATGACTTGTGGACGTGTAATCGCACTTCCTACGACAACAGCATGTGCACCTAATTGAAGTGCCCGTCTTGCTTTTTCTGGTGTATCAAAATTCCCTTCTGCAATAACAGGAATCGACACTTCAGCTAGGATTCCTTCTAAAACATGTAATGGTACGGATCCTTTGGAGTAAGAAGTGTAGCCAGCTAGTGTCGGAGCAACAATATCCACTCCTGCCCGTTCTGCTACAATAGCCTCATGAACCGTAGAAACATCCCCCATAAATAATTGGTTGGGATACAACTGTTTCATTCGAGAAAAAAACTCCTCAAAACTTTCCCCACTAGGTCTAGTTTGCTTGGTAGCATCCATCGCTATGATGTCCACCCCTTCCTGGTGCAGTTCATCTACTTCCTTGTCAGTTGGCGTAATGAAAACATCGCTATCCGGAAAGTCCCTTTTAACAATCCCTATGATTGGAAGGTCGACTTCCTTTTTGATCGCTTGAATATCCTTTATCGAATTCGCGCGAATCCCTAAAGCCCCACCTTGCATTGCCGCCAATGCCATTTTTCCCATAATGAAATCACTATGTAATGGCTCATCCTCTAGCGCCTGACAGGAAACTATTAACTTCCTATTAATCTTGTCTAATGTTGTCATAAACATTCCCCTTAATCATTCATTTACAAGCTTTAAGTAAAAGCGTTTTCATTAACTAAACTATAACATCATGATAATTAACTGTCAACATTAAATTTTAAGTGATATTTTTGATTCAATAGTGACTTTTACTATTCATTTTAAAAATATATTTGACAATAATATGTTACAATGGTATTATTTTCCGTTGATTAGGAATTTTTTGATAAATAAAAAGGAGGTTATTTAAAAGGGAAGTTATTAGGTAGGTAGGATGCTTAAAGATACCACAAACCAAATACCAGCGTTCAATTTTTCAAGTGACCATCCACGAAACCTACAAAACACGTAAACTAATAATTTTATAACAAAAGGAGGAAATAATTATAATGAAAAAGTTATTCTTGTTAGTACTAAGTATTGTCATGATTATTGGAATCCCTTCCATTGACAATCAAGCATTTGCAATTTCAGCTTTTGATAAGACAGAACCATTACTTCAAGTCAAAAATCAAACGATTAACGATGGGAACTTTATCAATCTAAACGATAAAGTCAATCAATTAAAGGAATTAGATGAAGGAACAATTATTGTACGATTCCGATATGCGGGTTCTTCTATTATGTCTCTATTTTCTTTAAGCAATAGTAGTCTGTACGACGGACATTTTCACCTATACATTTCCCCCTCCACAGTTGGAAGTGAAAATCGTTACTCCAAGCCAGGGGAAACAAAAGAAAATATTCATGTCTCCGCTTCTACTAATTTAAAAGAAGGAAATGTTTATACACTTGCCATGGTAATGAGTAAAGAAGAAGGATACAAATACTTCCTAGATGGTGAACTCATTAAAGAAGACAAAAAGTCGCCTAGAAAATTCCTAAGCAATATCTATAATCCTGATAGTGCCCAATTAGGACGTACGGAAAGGGCCTCTGGCGGCAACCAATATGAGTTCAGTGGTGATATCGATTTTGCTGAAATCTATAGTACACCTCTACCAGATGAACACTTGAAAGAAATTACTGAGGTTACGGAAAAGGAGCAATTGACCAATCCAATGCCAGAGGAGGTATTTGTTACCGAACCTTATAACGTTTTTTATCCGGGTTTCATGGACTCCAATAACTACCGAATTCCAGCACTGATATACACAGAAAAAGGCACACTAATAGCTGGAATTGATCGGCGTGTGGACAGTGGTGCAGACTCACCAAACAATATTGATGCTGTCATACGACGAAGCTTTGATAACGGAACGACTTGGGAGGATAATGGTATTTACATTAACGATTACCCAGATCAAGCATCCAATATTGATCTAGCGTTTTTACAAGATAAATCTAACCAGAGAATTTTTGCTGCAGTAGATGGTTTCCCACATGGTGCCGGACTAATGGGCGGATTTGGCGTTAATTCATTAAAAGGGTCAGGTTTTATAACAATGAACAGCGAAAAATATATGTTCCTTACCGATGTAGATGGGAAAGAATACACCATTAGGGAAGAAGGAATTATATACGATGATTCTGGAAAACAAACGGATTACACAGTTGATGGCAAAAGAGGCCTATATAAAAATGAAGTGAAAATAGATAATATTTTCAGTGAGACTTCCCCTCTCAAGCCATTAAAAACTTCTTACTTAGAGCTATATTACAGTGATGATGAAGGAGAAACATGGTCAGGGATTATTGATTTAAATGATGAAGTGAAAGAAGAATGGATGGCATTTTTAGGAACCGGCCCAGGAAATGGAATACAGCTAACACAGGGTAAACATAAAGGAAGACTCATATTTCCGGTCTATTTCTTAAATGACCATTACAAACAGGCTAGTGCAGTGATTTACAGTGATGATAACGGAAAAACATGGCATCGCGGGGAATCTCCAAATGAAGGTAGAATCGTAGAAAATGGAGATGTAATCCATGAAAAAGATTTTAATAATTCCAAGTACGAAATTACAGAGGCACAAGTCGTTGAAATGCCTGACGGTCAACTGAAGATGTTTATGCGAAATCACTCTGGATATGCTCAAATTGCAACCAGCTTTGATGGCGGGGAAACATGGGATTCACATGTAGTAACCGAAGAAGCATTAGTTGCTCCGTACAGTCAAATGTCAGCTATTCGTTATAATGGACAAATTGATGGAAAGGAAGCAGTTATCTTTTCTAGTGCAAATGATCATAATAGTCGTGTCGATGGAACT
This sequence comes from Oceanobacillus senegalensis, assembly GCF_900176885.1. GTDB lineage: Bacteria > Bacillota > Bacilli > Bacillales > Amphibacillaceae > Oceanobacillus > Oceanobacillus senegalensis. The sequence continues at coordinate 2,652,433 of NZ_LT839648.1, forward strand.
GTGAGAATTGGACTAATTGAGGAAAATGGAACACATCAAAATGGCCGTACCAATTATACATTTGATTGGAAATATGAACAACTTATCAAAGAAGGAGCATATGGTTATTCCAGCCTCACAAATCTTTCTAACGGAAACATTGGCTTATTTTATGAAGGAACTGCTAACACTGTCATGGATTTCATTAAGTTCAATACGGACTTTGTGAAGTGGGACAAATATAAAGAAGCACCCGCACCTGAAGTAGAAGCCTTTGATGTCGTATTTAAAACACCTAATGTATATCGCCCTGGGGATAAAATACAGGTGGAAATGACCTTTTCTGACTATGTCCTGTTAATGGGAGATAAACAACTTACTGGTAAAATAGATGGAAAAGATATTTCATTTGAATTCGTTGAACAATCAGGAAAGAACCAATTTGTATTTGAAGGAGTAATTCCAGAATTACCCCCTAGGAAGTATGACTTAGATGTTACTATCAATAAAGACTTACAGATTTATAATGTTTATGGGATTTGGTTAGATAAAGAGAATACTAAATTATCAGACGCTGTTCGAATAACTAGATAGATAACATCGGAATTTCTGTGTAAAATGGCAGAACGTGCAGAATTTATCTGACCGTTCTGCCATTTTCACCTATGCAGTACTTACTGAAGACAAAATAGGAGTGAGAACCGTCTATTATGAGAAATAAAAATGAGACTCAATTGAGTTACAACACCATACCAATCATACTCTCGTTTTTGTTACCTATTAATTACTCCCTAAAGCCTCTTCATCTGCAATCATAGTAACATGCTTGTGCTTCTGCAAAATTGATGCTGGAAATTCTGAGGAAACCTCTCCATTTAACAATCGGGTTACAGCCTTAGCCTTACTCTCTCCTGATACTAGTAAAAGAATCTCCCTACTTTCCATAATTGTCTCTATTCCCATTGTTATTGCCTTCTCAGGAACTTCATCAATCGAATCAAAAAACCTAGCATTCGCCTTTCTAGTAGACGAATCTAAATCAACAACATGTGTCAGACTAGATAAAGGAGTTCCTGGCTCATTAAATCCTATATGACCGTTTACTCCTAATCCCAATACTTGAACATCAATTTGACCAACACTTCGAATCTGCTTCTCATATTCCATGCATTCTTCTTCCAAATTCGCCACATCACCACTTGGGATATGTACCTGATCCATCGAAATATCTATATGCTTAAATAATTTTTCATACATATAATGATAATAACTATTGGGGTGACTTTTTGCTAAACCAACATATTCATCAAGATTAAATGTTGATAAATCTTTAAAGGATACTTCATCTTGTCTATTCTTTTCTACTAGCCTTTGATACAACCCCTCAGGTGTAGATCCCGTTGCTAACCCTAACACAGGTTTTTCTATCTGTGCTACCTTATCTATAATGAACCTACATGCCTTCTCACTTAATTCATCGTAATCTTTCACTTTAATAATTTTCATACTATTCTCCTTCATAAGCAATTATTCCACGGCAAAATGTATATTTTATATTCAATTCATCATCAACCAATAAAATATCTGCATCTTTCCCTACTGAAATGCTTCCTTTTCTATCATAAACACCAATCTGCTTTGCCGGATTCATAGCAGTCATTTCAATAATATTTTTTATTTCGACTCCATCTAACTGCAACATTTGTCTTGCACCATCATCCATCTTCAAAATACTTCCAGCTAATGTTTCATCTTCTAGTACAGCCCATTCATCGGTTACTTTTACTGGTTGGCCTCCTAACTCATACTGTCCTGCTGGTAAACCTTTCGCACGCATGGAATCAGTAATCAATATTAATCGTTCGCTCCCAACATTGTTATAAATCAGTTGTAACATATCGGGTGAAACATGAATCCCATCCGCAATAAGTTCCGCTCGTAATTCTTTCAGCTCAAAAGCCGCGCCTACCGCTCCAATATCACGATGATGGATTCCATTCATTGCATTACATAGATGAGTTAATTGACGCACGCCTTCCCTAACTGCTTTTTTCATTCCCTCAAAGCCTACGTTAGTATGACCCGCTGATACATTAATACCAGACACAGCTAAATAACTGATAAGTTCCCCCTCTTCATCATGTTCAGGTGCAAGTGTGACCGTTTTTATTTTACTACCGGAAAGTGCTTGCCATTTTTGGAACTGTTCAAGATCTGGTTTAATTATGTATTGAAGAGGTTGCGCACCGGCTTTCGACTTTTCAACGTACGGCCCCTCAAGATGTATACCTATCACTTCTGCATGACTCATCTTACTTTCATAGTTGGCGACATTTTTTAATGCCTTTTCAATATTATCCGTTGATTGGGTTATCGTTGTTGCTAAAAAACTTGTCGTTCCTTCTTGTGGTAAAGCAGTAGCTATTTTGTCTAAAGTCTCTTCCCTTGCATCCATCATATCTGCTCCATTAGCTCCATGAATATGTCCATCAATAAACCCAGGAATAGCATTTAGATTCATACCATTCATTATCTGTGTTTGCCTAGGTAAACCAGTTGGTTCTGTGGAATAAACTCCAGTGATTTTACTATCTTCCATTAGAATAAATCCATTTATGAGGATTTCCTCTTCCAAAAATACGTTTATGTTTTTTATCAAAATTGGATTTGTTCTACTCAAATTTGACCATCTCCTTAATTACAATGAAAGACATATTAATACCATTGCTACCCTTCACCAACTACAATTAACTCTGGATTAACCATTGTTCATAGCATCCAATATTCCCACTTATCAAAACCGCCTTCATCAATTAGAACTATAACATCACGACTCCAAACCGTCAATATTTATTATTTTATGGTAATCTATTGTCATTTAGGGGGTTATCCTTTCTTAGAAAGATTATATTTCCAGCTTAAAATTTGGAACCTAATTCTAATAGTACGATTTATTAACACTTCAAATAAAAAGTACAGAACTCTGTATTTCCTGCAAAGTTCTGTACTTCTTTTAACTAGATTAAAATCCGTTCAAAATATGAAAAGGGCACGTTTCGTATAATAAAACGTACCCTTTAATTACGAAAGATTCTATTGATTATTATTGGACAATAACTTTTCCAAGCATTCCTTCCTGAACATGGAAACGACAAATCAATTCATATGTACCAGGTTGATCTGGTTTAACAGTAATGGTTTTTTCACCTCCCGGCTGAATTTCTTCATCTATTCCGAGTTTCCCTACTGTAAAAGTGTGTTTTTTATTGCCGTTGTTTTTCAATATCAGAGTGGTTGTTTTTTCCTTTGGAATCGTGATGGTATCCGGATTAAAAAAATCATCTTTTAATTCGACTTCTAATGTGTTTTCCTTCTCCATAGATTGTATTTCGGTACCGGACACCGCTAATACACCAATTGAGCCTATCGTCATCAATCCAAGTAATAAAACAAATCCTACGATGTATTTTTTCAAAAACATTCATCATCCCTCCTTCCTCCATACTATTTTCTTCCAATTAATCAAAAATTATTACAAAGAGTAGCCCTCCACTTTTAAAAATGAGGCTACCCTGAATCTTCAAATGATATGAACTTTAACTTTCCTTATTACTATCTAACCTTACATACAAAAATGAACAGGAATAGCATTTGTCATGTTCTCATGAAGTCATCCAATAAAGAAACCTGCGGCTAAATATAGAACTGCGGCGATACCCACACCAATTGACACAATTTTTAATTTATACCGAGCATAATCGATGAGAGGAACCTGCAGAATGGATGCTGTTGTTATTGTCGTATCACCAAGCGGCGATGTCATAGCACCGAATGATCCGCTAGCAAATACCGCCCCAACTGTCATTGGGAGGGATGCACCAGTGGATGTTGCCAATGCAATTCCAAGGGGCATGAAAATCCCCCATGTCCCAAAGGAGGAACCAAGGAAATAGCTGACAACCGAACCAATTAAAAAGACAATGGCTGGGATCGTGAAGGCTGGAAGAAATGACCCCAGGGTTGACCCGATAAACTGGGAAAATCCGAGATCCTCTGCTACCAAAGATAGTGACCATACAAGCACAAGGAGAACAATTGGTTGCATCAATTGATTACCACCATCGTAAAAGTGATAGATTGTTTCACCCAATTTCTGTTTTCTTAGCATATAGAAGATAAATGTAACAATCAATGTAATAAATACTGCAAGAAGAATGACAAAGGTAGCATTTGCTTTCGCAAAAGCATCCAGGATTCCTGTAGCACCTTTTTCCATACCGTCATACCATAACAGGTATAATGTCAACCCAAGTAGCAAAAACAAAGGGACTATCAGGTTCCATGGCTGTGCTTTCACAGTGGATAACTCCTTTTTAATTCCTATGCGGTGAAGATTCTCTTCCTCGCCCTGTTGTTTGTTTTTGGTGTCTTTCTTTTCAGGTTTGGACCAAAAAGTCCAAATCAGTCCAATGATTAGCATCACAATCGCAAAAAAGTTAAACGGAATACTGTAGAGGAACACTTGATAAGCACTTTCCTCTAGGTTATGTTTTTGGATGCCACCTTCAATCAGTGAGACCATAAAGCCAACAAAAGCCGTTGCAACTGGCAGTAGCACAATCACGGACCCTGTTGAAATGTCCATGGTAAAACCAACTTTCCAACTGGACATGTTAACTTTTTTTAGCAATGTTTTGATAACTGGTCCAATCATCATGATTCGAAACATCGGCATCATGAATGTAAAAGGGAGAGTCATCCAGATGACCGCGAGGAGACCGCGCTCAGAATTTATTTTATCGCCAACCCACTCGGCAAAACCTCTAACACCCCCGGATATCTGCATCATTCCGATTAGTCCACCGAACAAATAGAGAAAGGCAATAATATTTATATTCCCCGGGTCGGATAACGTTGTTACGATATAGTTGACCGTCTCTTTTGCCCCACCTAGTACACGGAAGTCTACCAAAAATGCACCAACAGCCAGTCCCAGTACAAGTCCGGGCAATATCTTCTTTAACCAGATGGAAAATGCAATCACAATCACAAACGGAATCAATGAAAGCCATGTTTGTTCCACAAAAATATCATCTCCTCCCCATAGTCATATATTGATACATTTTCCTCATTAACAAATTTTATACAACTATTTTCCGGAGAAAATATACGTTTCCAACATACGATAAACTAGCCTTTTGCCGTTTTCTTTTTAGTAACTCTCTTATAACGTCGTTTTCTAGCCACACTAGTAGTATGAACGGTTCTGTATATTTTAAATGATTTCCTGTGAGGCACATTGAATTAGCAACATAATGAAAATCAGAAAAGAGTAATTTTACAACTTAGTGGTAAGCTACATTAAGAATTTGCAGATTGATTTTAGTTAGGAGTTATGTATTTTAGAAAGAAGTATGAATAAATATGTGAAAATCACGAATTGTTTTTTTATATATCACTAGATAGAAAAATTGGTAGGTTAATTGATATCGTAGCTGTCATTTCAACTGTGATGGGGAGTGGTACGCACTGGTATTTGGTGCCATGCAATTCAACGGGGAATAAGCCATCATCATTATCTTTGTATTCCTTATCACTTCCGTAGACTCTCGTACATTTGTTTAGGGATGACAGCAAACGGGTCCCAGAATCCAAGGAATTAAGGTAATTTGGGGAATTTTACTGTCTGCTACTGCACTTGCTCTGCTTTATTCTGGTGGATTACTAGCTTTTCAAAATACTATGATCATTGCGGCTCAGTTACATTAGGACTCTTAGTAAATTGTTTGATTAAATCCTTACAACAGGATAAAAAGAAACGGAGTTTTGACTAACTGAAATATGCTAAAAAAAGAATGTAACAAGGAGTGCTTGGCTATGTTGTCAACCTCCCACTTCTCTATCCACTAGATAATTTGAGAGACTATTTTTTAAGTATTTCATTTATCCATTCAAACACTCCATTTTAGGAAAAACAGAACAAGAAACTAGCCTACTATGGAGAAGTTGTTCACGAATTATAATCAGACCAGTTTCTCTACAAAGAGGGGAATTTATGCATACTTTGTATTTCATGCACACACCTATAAACCTTATTATCTTCAGCAAACGTCTAATTACGCATTAAAGCGCCATTAGGTTTTGGTAACTCTTGTTCACTTAGCTGATTCATTTTACAAAAATGTTCAAAAAAGCGTTGTGCTAACTCTTGTTCTTTTGGATCACTTTTCAAAGATACAATATCGTGCAAAATTTGAGCCATCCATAAATTATCAAAATAACGGTATTTACCTGAATTCCATGTCATTCTGTGGGGGTATTTTTCATTTACATAATATTTCCAAAAAGGCATCTGCTCTGATTCCTGCTCTGTAAGTTGGATTCTATATTCTGAATGAGCTGGAATATATCCATCCTCACAAAGTCTTCCAATAAACTCTTCATTCACCATGTATACACCTAAGATTCTTCTATCTTTTTCAGGTACGCTGGAATCTCTTTCTGTTAAAAGGCAAGCGCTATTTTGGTGCAAGCGGATAGGTTTGTTTGGCTTCCCTTTACTATTTCCACTTTTTATTACACCTAAAAAAACCTTCCATTCAGAGAAGGAGCTATTCTTTTCTTCACTGTCACACCAAAAAACCATTTGTGATTTAGGATGAATTTTATGGTTTTTCATAAGTTTTTCATGTTCCAAGCGAAGTTGCCGTTCTTTACGTTGTAGTTTTTTCTCCTCTTCCTTCTTCCATTCTTCCTTCTTTCGTTCCATTTCCTTTTCTTGTATAACTTTTTCAAGTTTATGAGCAACACTTTTATCATGTAGTTTTAGGTGCTTTCCAAATACATCAGGGAAAACAAACTTTTTATTTTCCGAATCAAAATGTATTTCAATAAAAGAATCATTATGTTTAACTATACTACCAATTCCAAAATGCTTGTGCGAAACCTTCTTATTGATTAGATTCATTCATCTAGTCCTCCTTGTAGTATATAAACCCAGTTCACTTTAAGATAATCATCCCCTTGGACTCCTATCTTTAAAGTTCACCTCATTGTTTAATTCCGAGTTTTTGCAGTGCTTTTTAGGGTGAATTTCTTTTACAATTGTTGTCTCCATTTAAACTTTTACGTTCCATTAAACGTACACTATTACATCTGCAAAAACACACCGGAACTTTGAAATACAATCAAAAATCAATTTATAAGATTATTATAACATTTTTTTATAAAAATTACAAATTAGTTATTGACAACACGTTTATTCGTGATGTAAAATTAAAGATTATTTATATATAGATGATGAACGATACTTGTTTTTTTATCCCTATAATAAGTTATAAATAAATGATCCAAACATCCCCAAAGGAGTACAAATTCATGCAAACTTTACAAAAGCATTCCAATCAACTCTTCTATCTTCCACCACATCAAAAGACAGGTCGTCCGATATTGGCTGCTGTTATTGGAGACAATCAAACTAGATGGTGGGAATTCTTCTGATTATGCTTGAGATGTCTTCCCATTTCAAGCGTGACTTGACGGAAGGCGATTTAGAAATGATCAAATAAGTTGTAAATGGGTATGTAAAATTAGGTTGATAGCTATCAATCTAATTCATTACAGAGGAAAAAACTTGGTTCCCCCTTCTCAAAGACTCTAGAGAAGTAGGGACCTTTTTCATGGTTTGGAAAAGATAGCTCTGATTGGTTTCAACTACTTTGGATCCACTTTAGGTTTTCTTTTTAGGTTCAAATGTAAGCTTAATATCCGCTGTTTCACCAGTCGATGGGAGTATCATCTAATCCTAAATAATATCTAGTGGCATTTTTCTAGTAGGTTTAGGAAAGACTTTTTCAAGTTTGTTCAAATCATCATTGGTTAGTTCTATTGCAGCAGCTTCAGCATTTGCTAGTATATGTTCTTCTTGGACTGCCTTTGGAATAGCTAGACAATTATTTGAACGGATTGTCCATGATAATGCAATTTGTAAAGGTTGTACGTTATGTTTTTCGGCAATTTCCTGAATTACTGGATTGGTTAACAGTTGTCTTCGTAAAGAACCTCCTTGGGCCAGGGGACTATACGCCATAATCGGCATATTTTTTTCTTCAAGCCATGGTACGAGATTATAATCAATTCCTCTTGAACCTAAGTGATATAAAACTTGATTTATCATGCAATTATTACCATTTTTCGTATCCCATAACTCATTCATATCTTCCGTATCAAAATTGGAGACGCCCCACCTTTTTATTTTTCCGTCCTTCTTAAGTATTTCCATTCCTTCTATCGTTTCTTCTAAAGAAACACTCCCCCTCCAGTGCAATAAATATAAATCAAGATAATCTGTCCCAAGTCGTTTTAAACTCTTTTCACATGCTTTTACAATTCTATCTAATCCAGCGTTATGAGGATATACCTTCGAAACTAGAAAAACATTCTCTCTACGTCCTTTGACAGCTTCACCAACAATACGTTCAGAACCACCATCGGCATACATTTCTGCTGTATCAATAACCTTCATGCCTAACTCCATCCCGAGCTGTAAAGCTTTTACTTCCTTTTCTTTCATCTTAGGGTCTTCCCCCATATGCCAAGTGCCTTGTCCTATACTTGGCAAAGAAGTTCCATCTGGCAAAGTAACTACACGCTTTTCAATGCCATATTTAATTTCTCTTCGTTTCTTTCCATCAATTAAATTCACTATAGATCATCCCTTCTTTTTTTAGGTTTGGATGGGTGTAAGAAATATGGTCTATATACTATCTACTTCTACCATACATCAGTGTTAATTATGATACGGAATTTTCTGATAGAGGGAAATGAAAGTTAAAATCTACATAAAAATGAAAAAGGGTCAACAACTCTTCTTAAAAAGAGCATTTGTTGACCCGTTTACCTACTTTTTACCAATAAATTTACTGCTTCTTTTACAACATCTTTCGTATCTTGTCCGTTTTCTATGTTTTCACGAACACATTGTTCTAAATTCATGCTTACGATTAATCCAATCGTACGATCAATGGCTGTACGTGATGCTGATAATTGAGTAATGACTTCACGACAATCTTTCTTTTGTTCAATCATATTTAAAACGCCCTTGATTTGTCCTTCCACTCGTTTCAATCGATTGACAACAGACTTATCATACTCCATCTATAATTCCTCCTTTTTCCTTGCAAGGACAATCTAGTATCTCAAAACTGCTAACATGAAACCCTCTTTTTAGAAGAAACCGTAGTCCAAGATTAAGTTCCATACGATTGGCAGCAATGACATGTAGTGGATGATTGGGAATTTCTTTATAATTTCTTCTCAGATAAGCATAAGGTATTTGTATGTTAACATTTGCTGAGATATCTTTTTCATTGTAATCTCTAATATCTAATTCAATGATATCCGTATCCTTATCTAGTCTATCCTTACAAGGAATACCTTTAACTGGATAGTACCTTTTATATAACTCAAAACAAAGTAAAACAAAAGCTAATATACTTAGCATATATACTATCATGTTTATCACCTATTTATGAAGTTTATAAATCCAATCTTATACCCAGCAAGGTATTATGTCAACACTCCTTTGAACTAAGCTTACTAAATTATTGACAGGTCCACTCGATTTTACCGCTTTTATCTCCTAAATCCAAGCATTCATACCGCCTTTTACATTGGATATTTTTTTAAATCCATGTTTTTTAAGGATTTTTGCTGCCTTAGCACTTCTCATACCACTTTGACAAATCACAACTACTTCTTCTTTCTTATCTAGTTTATCTAACTTACTAGCCAAATTAGAAAGTGGAATATTTTTAAAGGGTTTGCAGTGGTTTGCCTTATATTCACCAGGAGTACGAACATCAATGAATTGCACGCTGTTTTCCTTGAATTTGTTTTTAGCTTCTTGAACACTTATATTTGAAATACCTTTAACTGGCATAAAATGATTAACGAGAACACCGATAATTAAAATGAGTATAATCCACTCGATTACTCCCATATTATTACTCCTTTTCTCCTTCCCAGTCAAGCATGCCGCCTGCCATGTTTGTAACATTGTAACCATTCTGGATTAGGAACTGACATGCGTTACCACTTCTTCCACCTGAACGACATACCATATAGTAATGTTCACTTTTATCTAATTCTTCTAAACGATCTGGAATCTGACCAAGTGGGATATGTTTAGCACCTGGGATTTTTCCAGTAGCCACTTCCTCATCTTCCCTAACATCAATAATATGAAGTTCCTCACCTGAAACTAATTTATGTTCTAATTCTTTTGCAGTAATTTCTTTCATCACCATTACCTCCATTTCATTTGTATACTCCATAAGGTATTTAACCGTTTAAAAATAAAAGAAAAGCTTATCAACTCTTCTATTATTAATCATATCCCCATCACGTATATCCTTGTATTTTACGTATTAATAATGTTAAAAGTAGTCCTCTATTACAATAAAATATCAAACCAAATCTTCACTGCTGTACCTGCTATCATAAGAGCTAGAATAATTTGCAAAATTCTTGTATTCATCTTCTTACCAGCTTTCGCTCCAAGTGGTGCTGCTAATAAGCTTGCTATAATCATAATTATTGCCGGCAAATATTCAACCTGACCAGTTACGAGTTTACCAATACTCCCCCCAATAGATGATATAAAGGTTACTGCCAAGCTAGTTGCAATTGTCATACGTGTTGGTATATGAAGGACTGTTAACATGATAGGTACCAATAAGAATCCTCCCGCCGCACCAACTATTCCAGATCCTACACCAACAATTAGAGCTAAGATCACTGCCAACGTCTTATTAAATGTCACTTCATTTAATGGCATATCATCTACTTGCTTTTTTGGAACAAACATCATCACCGCTGCAATAATGGCAAGAATTCCATACACAACATTAACCGCTTGTTCAGATAGGAAACTAGAACCATAACTACCAATTAAACTACCAATGAGGATAGCTCCACCCATATAGATAATTAATTCTTTGTTTAAATAGCCACCTTTGCGGTAAGCCCATACCCCGGCAATGGAGGCAAACAGTACTTGTACTGCACTTATTCCTGAAACTTCATGAGCTGTAAATGCTGCTAAGCCAAATAAAGGAGGAATATATAATAGCATCGGGTATTTAATGATGGAACCACCAACACCTAACATACCGGATAAGAATGAACCGATAAACCCAACTGCAAATATGACTATGATAAATGTTAAATCCATCCATAAACCTTCTTTCTACTTAGAAAAGAGACTGGGACAAAAGTGTTTTCCTATCACAAAATCCGAACATGATTGGCGTGAAAAACCGCTCTGGAAATATACTTCGCTAAGTAGTGCATTGTTCGTCTGTTGAGTTAAACACTTTCGTTATGTCCCAGCCGCTATTTGGTTTTCATTATGCCTTCTCAATATAGAAGTATAGTACGTCCTCTACTGTTTTTTGTTCTAATACGTTGTGTCCAGCAGACTTCACCCATGCTGGAATATCATTTAAAGCACCTTTATCTGTTACAACTACTTCTAATACTTCCCCTGGGTTAATTTCATCCATTGCTTTCTTGGTTTTTACAATTGGCATTGGACATGCTAAACCTTTGGCATCTAATGTTTTGGAAATATTCATGTGTTAAACGCTCCTTTTTATATTTGGCTGTTTTCGTGTATTTTATTGTTTTGTCGCAGTAGAAGGGTGATGTGCAATAACAACAATCGTTCAGAAAACACCTTTTTTTTATAGTTTCAAATGTGCTGGGAATTTTATCGAACCGCACAACGATTCGGGCCGATTTCCATTTCGGTTTGTTCGTCATTATCTGGTGTTACTTTCCCCATGTTTACTTGACGAATCTTTTCATATGCATTCGGTTGTGGTGGTAAGTTATCGGTAACCGTACGACGGAATTCTGCTTCGTCTTCGATGTTTAGACCATGGTTTTCCTTAAATAAATCACCTAGACGTCTTGCTACAGTACCATCTTCATTTAACTCATCGATGATCATGAAGTGTGCAGGTAGAACAACCAAATCCTCAGCAAGTTTAAGATAGCGAGAATATAACGTTTCGCGTAGGTCTCCTACCCAGTCTTCTGCAAGTCCTGCTAAGTCAGGACGCCCAATGGAGTCAATGAATAGAATATCACCTGTTAATAGGAATTGGTTGTCAATAACAAATGATGTTGAACCAATCGTATGACCTGGTGAGTATAGTGCATTTACATCAATTTGAGATGCACCAATTTTCACGTTTAAACCATCAGTAAGAGCTGTGTAATCAAACACTACTTCTGTTGCATCTTTTGGTGGTATATAGTATGTTGCGCCGGTTGCAGCTGCGATATTGCGACCACCTGATATATGATCTGCATGTAGGTGGGTATCAAATACGTGCTTAATTTCTACACCTTTTTCTTTTGCAAAGCTTGTGAATACATCCGTGAAACGGACTGCATCAATAACTGCAGCTTCACCTTCAGAAATTACCATATAAGATAGGCAACCTTTACCTAGACGAACAAATTGGTATAGCTCTCCACCATTTTCTAAATCAGCTACTTTTACTGGTTCTAAATAGCTACTCCAAGATTTCATTCCACCTTCAAGGAATGCTACTTCACGACCAGCTTCCGATAACATTTCCGCTACCATAACGGAAGATCCCTCTTTCGCACACACGACTAATACTTCTTTATCCGTAGGTAGCTTCGGTAGAACTTCTTCCACACCATCTAATAATTCGAAGTAAGGAATATTTAGATACTCAAATTTGTGCCCTTCAATTTTCCAGTCTTCAAATGCATCTCGATTACGTACGTCTAAAATAAATAATTCTTCATTATTTATCACTTTTCTTGCAACGTTTGCTGCTTTCCATTTGTTCACAGCCATTCTATTACCCCCATAGGTATATTTAAGTTAATTTTTTTGCAGTGGAGAAATATCCACTGCATATAGTTTTCAATCAAATTAGAAAGTTAAAGTTGGTGCTGCATCTTTTGCATATTCAAGGAATGTTACTGCTCCACCAACTTCGATTCCATCTACGAAATCTTCTTTTGTAAGACCCATAACATCCATTGTCATTTGACAAGCAATAAATTTAACACCAAGTTCTTGAGCCATTTCAACTAATTGTGGAATGGAAGGAACGTTTGCTTTTTCAAACCCTTCAGCAAAATGTTCCTTTCCTTCTGGCATTTGTAAAGCATGCATACCTTGCTTGTGGATAAGGTTCAGGCCTTCAAATGTGAAGAAAATTTGTACTTCTTTGTTTGAAGCTGCTGCTGCTGTTGCGATATTGAATACCTTATAAGCATCGAACATTCCACCATTTGCCGCGATAATTGCTACCTTATTTGACATAATAAATTCCTCCTAGATATCTTTTTTTGTTTCTCCGTTCCACTCATTCATACCTGGTAGTACGTTATACACTTTTGAAAAACCATTGTTAGCTAATAGCTGCGCTGCCAAGTCAGAACGTTTCCCTGTACGGCAAATCACATAAATTTCCCTATCTTTATCAAGCTCTCCCATGCGAGATTCTAGTTCTCCCATTGGGATGGATTTTGCACCATCAATATGACCAAATGCATATTCTGCTGCTTCACGAACATCTAAAATTAATCCTTCACGTGAATCCACTTCAGCAAGCGAAATAGTGTTTTCGAAGTTCTTTTCCACTTCTGGCTCATTCGAACCTTTGCGAATGTAATGATATAAAACATCACCTTCTTCTACTGTTCCTAAATATTGGTGTCCAACAGAACTTGCCCAAGCAGTTAAATCTGCCTTTGAACCTTTGTCTGTTGCTTGAACTTCTAATACTTGACCTTCATCCAAGTTGGTTATTGCTTTTTTTGTTTTCACAATTGGCATTGGACATGCTAAGCCTTTTGCATCTAACTGCATATTGGATTGAATCATTCTGCGCCCCCCTTAATCCATTTCTATAAATTACTAATACCGGTATGGGTATATTGTTTTATAAATAAAATAGTCGTTCAATTGAATTAACGACTTATACCTCAAGACTTTCACTTCATTTCGTTCGCGAAAATCATCTTACATGGATTATAATATACCCCTCAGGGTAAAAAGTCAACCCTTGTTCCTCATTTTTTATGTAGGTCCGTTTTCTTAGTATTTGATCTTACCTCATTTTTAAAATAAGAGGCAGGGATTAAAGAAAAACCATGACTTTAGGAGTTAAAAGTCATGGTTTTTAGAGTTAGGCATTTTACCAACGTGGTGAATGTCACCACTGTGTACCTCTATCTACTCTTTAATGTAAGGTGTAATATCTTCTCGTAATCTTTCAAAGGTTTTCAAGTTTTGTCTTCCTAAATCACCATATAATTTCGGATTACTAAATTCGAGAATAGGGTATTCATCTGTATTTATAGGTTGATTTTTCGTAAATTGATTCACGGAATGACCTTCCATAATAAAGTTTTCCAATAGAAAATATGGATTACCTAATCCAATTTCCTCTAGGTTACGAATTAAATCTGGATCGCTAAACTTCTGTTCAATCATCCTTATATTAATCTGTAATTTCTCCTTTTGACCAAATAGCCCTACAACCGGAACAGAGTCTCCTAACATGCCATACCATATACTAGTACTGGGATAAACCGTCTGGAAAGTCCTTGTGATAATTTTAATTTCTTCCATCGACATTTGATGAATCGGTAACCATTGAACCATCATACCATTGTTAGATAAACGTTTTTTCGCAAAATCATAGTATTCTTTACTAAACATACTGCTAGAACCCGAACTCATCGGAAAAATAATATCAGAGATAATCACATCATATTTTTTTTGAGTAGTGGAAAGATAATTTCTACCGTCCTCAATAATAAAGTTAATATTCGCATCATTTAGGATATCCTTATTTTCCTCTGAAAAATATTTAGCTGCGTTTTTGACCCCTTCAGATATTTCCACAACATCAATAGAATCGACGTTGTGCTCACTTACTCCACTCGTTGTAATCCCGGCACCTAAACCAATAATTAATACATCATTTGGATTTTCCATTAACAGCAATGGAATATGGCCCAGCCTTCTATGATCCTCAAGGCCCATTAAATCAGAAGTGTTTTGTGTATAAATTCGATTCGTTACTAAATATTTTTGATCCCAAGGAGTAAACTCAACAACACTTGTAATTCCAAACGCATCCTCATGATAATAATGTAAGTCCAATGCCTTCTCAATCTCTTGATTCGGCTCTAAGAAAGAAGTAGACATTCTTAACTTGTCCCATGCTGGCACAATACTAATAACTAGAATAATTCCTATGATTGAAATAGCAATTACATATGTTTTTAGTTTATTACTCTTCCATGGTGTATATACAAATAAAGCCAATCCGATACTGAAAATTAGAATGGAAGTTAATATCATACTCTGATGAATACCTATGAATGATATAAAAACAAAACCAGATAATAGTGAACCAAGAGTAGATCCTAACGTGTTTAATGTTTGTATGTATCCAATTTTTCCTCCAATTTCCTGCTGATTCTTTACGCATATTTGGCTCACTATAGGAAAAATTGCTCCAAACAGGCTTGTTGGGAGTAACATCACCAAAAAGGAATAACCATATTTGATAACGATAGACATGATCCAATAAGAATCTCCATACTTATCATACAAGGCATTCATCGATTGTAGATAATTCGTTAAATAAGGTAATTGGTGAATAAAAAATAAACATAATAAAGTAATCAGTCCATTTACTATCATTAGACTAGCAAAAATGAAAATAGGATTTCTCATTTTCTTAATGAATTTACCGCAAATATAACTCCCTATTACTATTCCCGTTAAAAATCCACTCAAAACAATCGTAAAATCATAGATGCTATCTCTAAAAAATAACGTTAGTATTTTCGTCCAATACACTTCAAAGGATAAACTAGAAAATCCAGAAATGGCATAAACCATTAATACGAGAGATATAACTTGTTTTGGATATATCGATTTCTGTTTCTTTTTCACATTTTTTACAGTTTTCTTCATAGGACTGTTTTGCACTAATCCTTTTTTATACAAAAGAAAGGCGATAACCGCGACTACTATATCACTCAGTGAGGCTAAAAAAATCGTCTTTTGTAATCCAAATATGTGTATCAAAAAAAATCCAGTTAAAAATGCCCCTATTACTCCACCTAGTGTATTGATGGCGTATACATTTGCAGCGTCTTTTCCTATTTGTTGTTTTTTCTCGTGGTATATCTTCACTAAAGGGGGCAAAGTTCCACCCATTAATATTGCTGGAAAAATAATGATAATAAAAGATAGTACAATTCGAATTATATGTTTCGTAGGTTGTGAGACTTCTAAATGTTGAAATAGTAAAGTATGTAATTCCATTAATTGAGAAAAAAGAAATGGTGATAAAAAACCAAAGATTCCAATACCGATTTCCAAGTAAATAAATACTTTCATACTAGATGTTGTTTTGTCTGTCCATTTACCAATTAGCCAACTACCTAAAGCAAAACCTACCATAAAGCATGCTAAGACGGTCGATATAGCATAAACAGAACTGCCAAAGATTAGCTGCAAATATCTCTGCCAAACTATTTCATAAACTAAAACGCTTAATCCGGATAAAAAGGATAGAAGAAGAATGATCTGTTTTTGTTTGTTTGCTGCAATATTCATCTGTGAAATCCTCCATTACTGGCATTTTATTGATGATTTCTATTCCTCCTCAACTTATTATAAAGGTGAAAGTTGATTCCTCTCCCATTACAGAAGAGGAATCATTATCTTGTGTGGAAGACTGTGATTTACTTATAAACTTTTAGATCATCAATATTTAAATCAGCGGTAGATTCTTCTCCAGTCATAAATAGAATACTGCTAAGTTCCTCGACTGGGGTAGTAAATTTCTCATCAGATAGTTTCTGTTCGTCATCAATATACAAGTCGTACATTCCAGATGAGGCATTGGCAACCACTTTAATCGTATACCATTTTTTTGGCTCAGCCCGCTGTATTGAATTTTCATTGCCATTACTATCTATATAGTGAAAGCTACCGTTGCTAATATTTAATTTAATCGCATAACTACGTCTTGTAGCTAAATTCATTTCGGCGCGTTCTACTTCATTGGCTCTGACCCTCCACTCAATCGTAATATTGTCCGTTATTGGTGAAAAATTCTTAATTGCAGTAATTCTACTTAAAGCTCCGAGACTAGAATTGTTATCAACAAAATGCAAACTCTTATTCGTATCACTTGGAGTTTCTGCAATTTGTACACTCGTATCTAATCCTTCCGTCACATCCCAGCCAACAGGGAATTTTCCAGTTTCCTGAGTATCAAATGTGTCATATACTATCTTGCCTTCTTTTGATGTTTCTTTGGCAAAAACAACATACATATTTCCTGTATCTGTCTTACCTTCTTTATTTCCACCTAATGTTAAGGTTGTTCCTGATTCCACCGTTTTCTTATACAAGGTGTACGTCGCATTAGATAATGTAATTTCTTCATTCGTATTCGTATATTCTTCTGCTAACCATGCGGGAGTTTCAATCCGATTATCATGGGCAATATATACGTCTGCCTTTTCATTGATAGTGAAGTGCATCAAGTCTAGTGCTTGGTAATCTTTATCTGCATTTGGTACTTGGATATATTCCCCACCTAGTAAATAGATTGGTAGATTTGTAAATGTATCATTCGTATCGGAGTAAACATTACTTCCATTTTGTGTGTTCGCTTTTACATTATAAGGTTCATTAATCCCACTATAGGAAAAATTGGTAATCAATTGTGATTCTACTTTTTTTGATGTGCCATCAGAATCTTCTACGTCTTCATCTGGACCATCGCCAAAGGAAGGCTCCTCTTCAGGTAACTCATAAGATGGAGTTACAGGTAATTGTGTAGTTTGACCAGCTTTAATTTTCACCGCATTTGCTTCTACTTCCACCGAATCCGATTCAAGCCCCTCAATTTTTCCTGTTACAGTAATTGTTCCTGATTCAAGTGTTGAGCGAACGGCTACACGGTTAATACCTGCTTCAATGTCTAGATACTCATTATTCGTGGAGTTTTCTTTTCCACTATTATAACCACCACGCCAGATTCCTGGCCCCTCCATCTCAAAATCAATTCGCCCTTCATAGGTCGGAACACGATTTCCATCAGCATCCACTACCTCGGCATCAATTAATAATATATCGGAACCATCTGCTAATAGTCCTTCTGGTCCTGTAATTGGAGTCAGTTTCACTGCTACTGGTTCTCCAGCGGTTTCCTTCTCTTGGGTTGCAATCACATTATCCTCGGCATCGTAAGCAATGGCTTCAATATTACCTTCTTCCCATGCAATGTCTTCAAAGGTAAATAAATGTTCAAAACTTTTTGATCCTAATCCTTTTGATTCGCCATTAATCCGTAGTTCCACCTTCTTCGCATTAGAAACAACAAAGACGTCTTTCTCGGTTCCTTCTGGATAATTCCAGTGTCCAATTATATGAATTTGTGGCTCATCATGGAACATTGCTTTTGTTGCAAAGTATGCTTCTTTTGGAAGTCTGACAGCATCTACTTCACCACTTGCCCTTGTAACCTCAGAATAAACACGTCCATGACTAGTAGAATCAGAGAAAATCCAATTTCCTCCTCCCGAATGAGCAGGATTACTAATTTTCGAGTAATGTTTCACTTGATTCACTGCAAATTCCTCGGAAGTAAGGTTATATGCCGAACCTTCCGCCGTTTCAAAGTCTTCGTATCCAGGGGTATATCTATCCCAGGCCCTTCTTGGAGCCTCTTCTCGGTTATATTCTCCTTCAACCACCGGTATGCCTGAATCTCTTAATTCCCAACTTCCTTCTGTCCCAATTGCTAAATCAATATATTTCCCCATCGCACTGTTCGATCGTCGGTGGGCGTAATTTCTTTCACCATGTGGATCCCAGGTTTCGATAATTTCTTTCATTCGTTCTGCCTCTTTCTCAGGGACGCTTTGATTTCCACCTTCCCATACTAGAATAGAAGGATGATTACGATAATAAATAATCATGTCGCGAAAAGCTGCAGAACGTATATCGTAGGAAATATCACTATAAACTCCTCCAACCGTGCTTCCTTCTCCATCTACACCAGGCTGCATCGTAACAATTCCATATTTATCGGCAGACTCAATTTGTGTTGGAGAACCAGCTGTATGTCCCCACCTAACGAAATTGCCGCCAGCGTCTTTCATCATTTTCATTGTATAATCATGCATCCAATCAGGAAAAGCAGACCCAAGCCCTGCCCATTCATTCGTGCTCTTTTGTCCCCAACCTTCTAATTTCACATGATTACCATTAATGAAGAAGCCTTGTGTATTCGTGAACTCCCAGGTTCGAATACCAAAGGTCGTTTCGTATTCATCCACAATTTTATTATTTACCGCCAATTTAGTTACCGCTTTGTATAAGTAAGGGTAGTCTGGTGACCAAAGATGTGGTTCAGCAACGGTACCAGTTTCACTGAAAATATATTTTTCTCCACCATTTAACCTTTTACTATCTTTCATCGTCTCTACTATATTTCCATCATGGTCCACAATTTCTACTATATATTCAACTTTTTTCTTACCTTTATGTTCATTGTAAACTTCTGCTTCAACCGTCACATCCGCTGAATTCTCTGAGATATTAGCGGTATGTACATAGGTTCCTTGTGTCTCTAAGAAACTGTATAAAGGTAAAGTCACATGAAGCTTGTCCGTAAAATGTAAATATACATTACGATAAAGACCACCATGTGTTGGGTGCCAGTGAGAGTCATGCCAACTTAGAATTCCTTCGTCCCCTTCAGATTCCTCTGCTAAATAAGGGAAGGAATTATCTACCATTACTGCAATTACATTTCCTTTTCCATTTTTATTTAAATATGGCGTAATATCGTATCCAAATGGAATAAATCCATTTTCGCTTTTTCCTTCTAATTTTGTTCCATTAATGTATACATCCGCTGCTTGTCGAGCCGCTTCAAATTCAATAAATACCTTTTTCTGTTTATGTTCTTTGTCAATATCAAATTCTTTGCGATACCAAGTTTTACCCGTGTACATACTTCTTTCTCCGTTATGTCCACCTTCCATATAATTATTAAAGGTGTCCACATCATTAAAAGTATGTGGTAAACTAACAGTTTCCCAATCGGAATCATCAAAATTAGGCTTCTCTGCTCCTTCAACATCGCCCTTGTAAAATTTCCAATTGGGATTGAAATTCATTTTAACCCGAGAGTTGAAATCACGATAGCCAGGTCCTTTTTCTTCAGAAGATTTTCCTTCTGCAAAAATAGCTGAGCTTCCACATAAAACCGTTAAAATGAATATAATTGAGATAGAAACCAAGCTTATAATTTGTTTCCTTGATTTGTTCAACATTGCCACTCCTTTTTCATTAGAATATTTCTTTAATACTATCCGTTTACGCTCATGAAACCCTCCTTGTTTGTCGTAGTTTTTAAGTCTATTATGTCTACCACCTCCTTAAAAGGGTTAATTATTAATCTTTGAAACAAAAATGGGTGAATATTCCTTGAAGGTAGATCATGAGGTAGTTTTTGGATATGCATTTGTTACGTTATGAAAGACAATTTTAGGAGAAGCAGAATTATATTTCCATTACAATTATTTATTCGGTAAACAAACTAAACTTAACAGTAATTATAATTGCAAGCGCTTTAATTTTCAATGTTTTTCGCAAAATAGTATAAATAGTCCTAAAATATAGATAACAAACCAACTTATTGGTATATAAAGAATCATACAAATTACCTATTACGTAGAAAGGAATGTACAATAAAAGCATAGCTGAAAAAATAGTGCGAAAACGTACGATCAAATGATACAAAAGAGGATTTCGTGTTTATTTTACTTTTCGCACAAGAGCACTCAGACTATAGAAACGAAAAGTTTTGCGGAAACGTTGGGTATAGATTTAGAGGAGATATCAAAGAAGTTTCACTTATTGTTGAAGGATTGGAGATGCAGCAATACGGTCCAATGAATTCCGATATTTCAATGTATCCATAATCATATGAACGGTCATGCGACTTCCCGCCTTTTTACACCCTGACAGGTCAATACTTTTAGTTCCTCTATGTTAGATACAGTCATGTTAAAATTAAATAGAACTAAGCAAATCATTATTTTTTCAGCAAAATAAAAAGGAGAATGGAAACCTTGGAGATAAATTCACTATTTCGTAAAAGAATCGGAATACCGGAGAATGAAGTGATTACATGGAGTAAACTTGATTATGTACTAGAAAAAACGGCACAAGCCCTCCCTTTTGAAAATCTAGCTGTGATTGAAAATAGACGTTATAAAATATCAAAGGAAAACCTAATGAACAAAATATTAGTAAATCACGAAGGTGGTCTTTGTTATGAGTTAAATCCGCTATTCTATCTTTTTTTAATTGAAAATGGATTTGATGCAAAATTGGTTAGGGGTAGTGTCTATGATAATGAAAACAAAATGTTTCAAAGATTAGGGAGTACACATGTATCCATTCTAATCACCCTTCAGGAAAATACTTATCTAATAGACACTGGATTTGGAGCAAATTTACCATTAAAACCTGTTCCCCTTACTGGTGAGACCGTATTTTCAAAAAACGGTGAATTTCGGATCAAAAAAACAAATAATGAATATGGAGACCACATTCTAGAAATGAAACTAACAGATAAACATACAGATTGGGCAAAAGGTTATGCTTTTTATTCCAATAGACCCATGGCGGATACATCAGAATTAGCAGAAATTCAATCAGTTATTTACGACAATGAGAATTCTCCCTTCAATAAAAGTCCATTAATTTCAATCTTTACATCCAATGGAAGAATACTTCTAACCAATACCCATTACACACAATGGATTGATAGTGTTAAGCAAAAAGAGAAAATAGATAAAGAGGAATTTGAAAAATTGGCTAATTACTTTATGGAAAAATAATCATATTTTATTAGTAACTATTTTATTTATTCTTGCAAATCCCTTTGGAAGAAATAAAGACAGCTTTTACAAACATTAATTTTACCTACACATCTGTCATTAGATTCATGGTGTGTTTCCCTTAAATGATATGAAAACAGTAGATTCATACCTTCCAATAAAGTTAGAAGAGTTTTTCCATGAATGTACAAAAAGCCAATATATTGATAACAAATAGGTCTTAAAAAGGCTACCAATTAATATCTTGGTGTATATTTTTAGGTCCCTTGTTAATATAAGACATTTTTACTTTCAGGGAAGGCTCAGCTTGGCCATCCTGCCACCATCCACTGTATAGACTTGTCCTGTGATATATCCAGCCTTATCAGCTGCGAGAAAAGCCACGAGTGCTGCTACTTTTTCAGGGGTTCCCGTGCCGCCTACAGGATGATGCGGGATGTCTCGTTGGAACGTCTCTGCATTAGGAAGACTATCAATCATATCGAGGTTTAAATCGTGTCAATCCAGCTGGGAGCAGACCGCATTGCAGTGTATTCCTTTATCACCATACCGTACCGAACGAGTAAGCCCATGAAGCCCGGCCTTTGGATCCACAATAGGCCGCATGCCATGGGTTACGCTCAATCCTTCAACTGATCCAGTGTTGACGATACTGCCTCTAGTCTTGCGCAAGAAAGGCAATGCCGCGCGAATCAGCAGGAACGGAGCTGTCAGATTGAGATTAAGGTTGCGTTGCCAATCATCAAGACTCATTTCTTCAATCCTGGCTTCCTGCTTCATACCCGCGTTGTTGATTAACACATCGAGCTTCCCAGTGCGGGAGATAACTTCTTAACAATCTGTTCCGGTGTATGCGGATTGGAAAAGTCCGCCGCGATTGATTCAAATTCCTCGTCTTCCCCGCGCCCTTTAACTTCAAGTTTCATCGTCACTTTTATATTCTAAAATATCTCCCGGTTGGCAATCTAATGCTTTACAGATCCCATCTAGAGTTGAAAGTCTTATTGCTTTTGCCTTTCCATTTTTCAATATTGAAATATTGGCCATTGTAATTCCAACCTTCTCTGATAATTCCGTAACACTCATTTTTCTTTTCGCCAACATCACATCGATATTTATGATTATCGCCATTGTTTTCACCTCAGACCGTTAAATCATTTTCTTCTTTTAT
>NZ_LT839648.1:2678443-2699165 GCF_900176885.1 Oceanobacillus senegalensis
TCACTTTTATATTCTAAAATATCTCCCGGTTGGCAATCTAATGCTTTACAGATCCCATCTAGAGTTGAAAGTCTTATTGCTTTTGCCTTTCCATTTTTCAATATTGAAATATTGGCCATTGTAATTCCAACCTTCTCTGATAATTCCGTAACACTCATTTTTCTTTTCGCCAACATCACATCGATATTTATGATTATCGCCATTGTTTTCACCTCAGACCGTTAAATCATTTTCTTCTTTAATGTCAATAGCTTTTTGTAAGAGTCTTTGGAGAACAGAAGCAAAGACTGCAACAGCAAATGAAGCACCAATAATTACCATCCCCAATAGTATAAGACCTGGTGCGTCATCCCACTCTGCTACAATATAGACTAATGGTAGTATTACAACATATAAGCCACTGATTGTTTTGGCACAGTTCTTTATTTTTTTTAGAGCTATCACCGACATTTGAGAGAAGGCTTGATCCTTTTCAATATAGCTTAACAATTTTAACGTTTGGTACAATGCCAAATAAAACGGTATCGTCGCCACGTACATAACAATTAAAATACTAAGTACAATATAACCTAACGTATCGCCATTTGCTGCATGCTCAATCGCTACTTTCGCTAACCGTGGTAATGCAAATATACATAAAGCAAGAACCGGAATCCCCATAATGATCACAGTTATTTTTAAAAATAATGTTGAAACTTGTTTCATAAAAAAGCACCTCACTTTATTAATTTTCATATTGATTATCGAGTAATATTTATTGATAAAACTTAAAGAAATATCAAATTTTATTATTTCAAATTAATATTAAATGATTTAATGAAATAGAAAGTCCAGATTTTCTAACGTTTTTGTATTACCAATATCTACATTGATTCTTTTTTATATTGAAAGGAACGCACAACGAAATATAAAAAATCTGGATACTAGAAAACACTAAAAACAAATGCCATCACCTTCATAGATTTTATTAACTTGTTTAACATAAAGCATTACAGATACTCCTTTCAGTATTCATACATATTACATATATTCACCTCACTTATTTCTTCATGAATTGATTCTAACAAAATTTTTATTGTAAAACAATAATAAATTATTGAAAAAAGTTATAAATATATTACTTTAAACTTTTAAATTTTCAATAAAAAATAGCATTCCTTAATCAAGAAATGCACTTTATTTCTATTCGTTCTTCAGCTGGTTTTGTTCTAGTTGAAGAGAGGTAGCTGGCACCATAAGAACTGCGACAAATCTATCATCTGCCTTCGGATCAAATATCCGTCTCCACGTGCCATTCACTTTTTGATACCACAGGACAACCGTGGTTTCACAATAGTAGAGCCGTTAATATCCTGTAATAAAGTTTTATTTTATTGAAAGGAGGTGTATTCATATCATGTCTAAAAAAGAAAAGAAATTAATAAAAAGAATTAAAAAACTAAGAAAAAAATTAAGAAATACGCCAATTACTGTAACATCAGGGCCGATTTTAAGAAATCCGAATACTGAAGAAGTGATCGTTTCAGTCCTCAATGAAGATGATTGTCCTCAAAAAGCAACAGTATCTGTTGCAGATACGAGTATGTGCCCGGCATTCGAATTACCAAAGGAAGCCACTATCTGCGGTGAGCTGGTTACAGACCCACTCCCTCCTTCAGATACTGAAATTGATCTAGGCATGGTGTTCCCACCCGTAACGGTTGAGATTCCTCCCGATGAGATAGCAATAATTAGGGGACCGACGCTTCGCATTCCGTTAACTGATGCTGACACATATGAAGTGAAAGCAACCGCTGCAACTCCTAATATTAATATTAAGACGTGGGAAGATGCGGTGAGGGAAGGTGTGGCCGCACCTCAAGTAGAGAGCCCAGTCATATTAACTGATCAGGTAGCGATTTCTCATTTACAAGCCGCATTTCGCGAGGGGATAGACCTCAATAGCCCTTTGCAAATAGGTTTATCCGTTGCAGGCGTACTCCTTCCCATTTTAGGGGGGTTATCTGTGGCAGGCTTAGGCTGGTATGCGGCTGCAACTGCTGCCCCCTTGTTATGGTAATTCTTGAAGAAAAAAGCATAAAAGGTGCCTGTCCCCCATTGATCTAAAGCAAAGCGAACAGTCAAAATCGACAAGTACCCACTTGTCGATTTTGATTTTCTTAGTCTTGAACTTTTCCTTTACAAGAATTCTGTGCATGTATATTGCCTCTATAATACTTCTTAAGTTTCGATGCTCAAAAATTGGAATCTATTAAGACTAGAAAGTTGCTGTTTTTCAGGTGGGTGAATATGGAAGGGCTCTGTTTTAGTTTGATATTTTTTGGATTCTTTCTTCCCATCATCATGAGATTCTGAATGGACTTTTATCAGTGTCATTTTATTAGAATCTATATAATCATAATAGAACCAAGCAATCTTAGAAATATTTTTTGTCTCAAACGAGTGTTAGTGTTCAAATAATAAATAACAATAAAAAAGTAGTATATTGAATGGTGGAAGCTAATTTTGTGGAAATAATAATAATAATGAGTATTTCTACATATAAAACCCACAGAAATGATAAATTATACTAAAAATATAGTATATAATCAGTAAAATCAGCTAATAAGTTTCCAATTTTGCGAAAAATGTAAATATATGATGAATTAGCAAGAAATATCGTTTATACTAAGGAGCGACTGAAAAATATTATGTTAAAAAAAGGAAAGGGGTTGAAGGTGCTCTTTAAATACTTATAAGATTTCAATTGTTTTTAGATACTATACGTTAAAGAATCAGGTAAAATAATTTATAGGGAGGAATTTTTTATTAATATGAAGAGAATCACTATAGGTTTAACGTCAGCTGTTACAATTGTTTTGACTATTACGACATTGTTTCTTCATAGCGAGGCAAATGCTTCTTTTGAAGTCGATGATTTGAATGATAATACTAATAATGACACAACAAATACGCTAGTCGATAAATTAAAATTAGAAAGAAACAATGCAATTTCCCAAGGAGAAGATTGGCTTGCAAAACAACCTAATACAGAAATAATAACAGCTCATATTTCATTCGAAAGAAAACAATCCTTAGAGCAAATAAAAAATATTGCGGACAAAAATGATATAGAAGTAAAAGAAATTCACCAACTAATAGAATATGGTGAATATGCTGCAACTTCAGGATATATTACGCGAGATGATGAAAACCTTAATGAATCGATAAATAGGATGACATCAATGAAAAATAGTATGTTAAGAAATCAGATTAAATCTTTAGAGGATCATGAAAAGAATCCTAATTTATCAGAAGAAGCTAGAAATAGTGCTTCTGTGTAACCGTCAAGTATAATTAAACAATTTTCCACAATTAAGGTTCAACAGTTTCCCACAATTAAGATTCAACACCTGTTTCTTCAAATAAGGCTCGTCTGTATTTCATTCTAATACTGTCTTGATTTTCATCGAATGTAATGATTTCACTTCTATGAAGGAGGCGATCTAAGATCGCCGTTGTTAATGTTGTATCTCCCAAAAATTTCCCCCATTCACTTGGACCTTTATTAGACGTTAAAATGAACGCTGTCTTGTCATACATATCATAGATAAATTGAAAGAATAGTTGGGCATCCTGTGCCTCATAAGCCATATACATGACGTCGTCAATGATAATTAAATCCGATGCAGTAATCCGTTTGTACCTTGTTCTTGATTTGCTTATATACTCTCTTGTCTTTAATATATAGATTAAGTGATCCATAGATACAAAAGAAACTTGATACCCTTGGTTAACCGCGTAGATGCCTAACCCTGTTGATAAATGGGTTTTACCAACCCCAGGTGGCCCCATCATGATTAATGTGAAATTTTCTTCTACCCATGATAGTTCTTTAAGTACATTTAACTGTTTGTCACCAATTGCCGATTGCTCTTCCAAATTAAATTGTTCTAGTGTTAATGGTTGTGGAAATTCTGCCCATTTCATTAACTTACTACGATTTTTCTCTTCACGACAAGAAAGTTCATATCCTAGTAACTGATTAATGAATTCATAGTAGGTCCACCCCTTCGATTCAGCTTCCCTAAGCATATTTGGGAGTTCCTTTGCGGTTTCTGCTAGTCTAAGCGTTCTGCACTTTTGTTGAAGTTCGTTATAAGAATCTGTCATTTTATTTACCTCCTTGCAGTACTTGAAGGTAGATATCCTGATTACGCTCAGGGGCTGTGATATCTTTATACTTCTCATTGATTAGTTCTTTTTTGGGCAATTGCTTACTATTTTGAATCTCCAATGAAATTGCGATATCCCTTAAGTCATTGGCACTAGTTAGTCCTAGTCTTTTCATTTCTTTTACGGCATTATCGATATGAAGTGGGTATTGTTCTACAGCTTTAAGGACTACTTTTAATTGATCAATCGTGTGCCTTGGATATTGCTTATGCAAAGTCTTGATGAGCCAATTTGAATCTTCCATATCAGCTAACTTTTCCATCACCTGTTCCGCTAATTTTTCTCTTTTTGTTTGAGATCTCTGTCGATGCGTAGGGTCTGTAATGACTTTTCCTTTTTCCTTAGACAATTTATGTGTGCCAATGGGATTACCATTGGGGTGGAGGGAGATGCTTAAATCCTCTCCAGCTAAAGATACGTAAGCAATATTTTCTCCACCATTTTGAAATGTTCCGAGCGGAACACTATACCTATTTCCTTCAAAACGGATAACATTGTCTTTATGAATCTTTCTTGTTATATTAATAGATGAGATATTTTCAAAAATATAATTTCCATTGACCTTTTGGAGATGCTGCTTTTCGAGGGCGTGCACTTCGAAAGGTCTTTTCTTTATATTATGATGGACCTTATAGTTTCCCGTTCTTTTCAACCATTTCAAGGATGATTGCTGCCACGATATTAAATCTTTGTAAATACGGTGCTTCGCAAAATTGTTCTTCACATATTTTATGACTTGTTCAATTTTCCCTTTTGACTCCGGGTCGCTTTTCCTACACAGATATATCTTAAACCTTCTAGTTTCATGATATTTAGTAAAAGATTCCGTAAGGATTAAATCTCCGGCATTCTCACTGATTGCTAATAAACGATCTTGGTCATAAACAATTTCTTCAGTCATCCCTCCAAAATACTGAAATGCATTTTCCTGCATTTTAATTAAGTCNACGCTATATGATTTAATAGAATTGGAGAACGAGTTCGGAATAAAATTTCACAACTCGATAGTTGAGTATTTTAATTCTTATTGGTTTGCAGAGTTGGACGGGTTTATCAAAAACTATTATGTCAAATTAGAACCTGTTTTACCAGATTATGAATTAAATTCATTTAGTGATCTATTAAATGGATATAGGAATAATCATCAGAATAAATTAAATTATATTCCTTTAGGTATGGAGGGGAACGGTTTATTGGTAGTAATCGACAATAGCTCTGGTAAGGTTTATTTAGAGGATTTTGAAAGGAAAAACTTTGAATATATGATAGATGACATAGCTGCATTAATAAATAATCTTAGGCTATGGAAGGGGAACCTGGATTCTTAGTGACGCACACTTATAATCGGGTGTAAGAAACTGTTCTTCAAACTATAATAATTGAACAGGTAGTAACAGCTATCATTATGACAAAAGGAGCATAGGGACAGCATAGGTACCCCGTTCGGTATAACATATCTACTTTTCAATGAAGCTTTGAAAAGTAGATACGTATAATGAGGGAAACCTATAAGGACGGTTCTTTAACGGGGGACATCGACCGCTTTGTTGCAAAAGTTGAGGTGCTGAAATCCCTTATATTTTCATTGCTTTGAAAGTCACCATGTTATGAACCCCCACTCTGACAAGGGTATCTACTTTATAATTCACATAGTAGATCTATGAATCAGAATATCTAAATAGTTTCGAAGAGCCAATCAGTAAAAACGGATGGTGTACCTGTTCCCCCCTGTTCTGTAGTATAATTATAAATATGAATATAAAAATAAATCTGAACAAACCTAGAAGGAGTGAAGCATCGTGAAATTAGTGATGAACTGGAATGAATGGTCTAGGCTTGATGCGATAGGCCTTGCCGAATTAGTACATAATGGTGAAATTACCCCGCAAGAAGTGGCTCAACAGGCAGCGAGTGGCATCAACGCCTTAAATCCTGAAATCAATTCCGTAATTGAGGTTTTTGATGATGTAGTCGATGACCCAACCAAGGATGGGATGAACACTGAGGGAGTCTTTGCAGGGGTGCCATATTTAATGAAGGACTTAGGACCTACCCTCAAAGGGCGTCTACAAGAAATGGGTTCTCTATTGATGAAGGGAAATCGTTCTACATCTGATAGTTTCCTAACAAAAAAGATTCGGAATTCTGGCCTTAATATCATCGGTCGGACGACAACACCAGAGTTTGGGCTCTGTAGTTCTGCTGAAAATCCGGACGTTTACATTACACGAAATCCGTGGGATCTTGACTATACAACTTGTGGTTCCTCAGCTGGAACGGCAGCTTCGGTTGCAGCCGGGATCGTTCCTATCTCGCATGCAACGGATGGCGGTGGTTCCATTCGAATTCCTGCAGGTGTCAACGGCAACATTGGCCTGAAACCGTCTCGGGGCGTTTTTTCACCAGCTCCCAACAGTTCGGACTTGATGAATGTGGTTTCTGCACAGGGGTGCCACACTCGAACTATTCGTGATACAGCTGCCTTTGTAGATAGTTGTAGAGGTGGAGCATCTGGTGAGTTCATGCCTTATTGGATGCCGAAGCAACCATACTCAGAGCTAATCCAACGTGATCCAGGAAAGCTTCGTATTGCTGTCTCACACGAATGGGGTGATTACCGTGCCACTCCGCATATTGTTTCAGAATTGGAAAAGGCAGCAAGGTTCCTTGAGGGACTTGGCCATCATGTTGAGTGGGTAATTCCGGATGTTAATTTACATGCATCCTATGAAGCACAAACCGCAGCCTATATCATGAAATTTGCGCAAACGATTTCTACTATACTAGAGCAAAAAGGATTGGAACAGCCGCCTGCTGACCTTATTGAACCGATGTGTATTCGCGTCTGGGAGGAAGGGCGTGATGCCTCCTATACGGAGCGTGCCAAGATGCAAGCACTGTTTAACGAAACTTCTCGTCAGCTTGGAACCTTCTTTCAGGATTGGGATATTATCCTTACCCCGACAATGGCCAAACCTACGCCATTGATTGGTACGAAGGAGTACTTGACTATAAGTGATAACCCATCAGTTTTAGACTGGTTCGAAAACCTTTGGAGCATATTCTCTTATACGCCGATTGCTAATCTGTGTGGCCTTCCAGGCATTTCATTGCCAATGGCTGAGCTGGAGAATGGGATGCCACTTGGAATTCATGCGCTAACCCGGCAAGGAGACGATGGATTGCTTCTTCAACTCGGTGCCCAGATTGAGCGCGCACTAAACGGAAAATGGAATCACGGCAAGAAACCTGCTGTACATGTATCAAATATTTAATTCATAATTTGAATCTATTTGTTGGAAAGGTATTAGCTAACGAAGCGGACACCTTATTTCAATCATTTATATCTTATCGTATAAAAAACAGATTGTTGATAAATTGTCGACAATCTGTTTTTATTTTGGAGGAAAAGGGGTGAAAACCGCGTATCACCTAAGAATGATACACCGCTTTTTATTACTAATGTTCACAGTTTTTACAAAACTTATAATTCTATTAATGTCCCTTTTAATGAAATGATAACAGGAGCCATAGCCGCTGTAGGATTGATGATTAAGATGCCCGTTGCCCAATACTGCTTGTGATAAAGTGGTAGTGAGGAACGGACATCTTTTTAGAACGAGAAAATGTAAAAAGATAAAGCTATGAATGAAAGTAGGTGTATGATGATAGAAGTGGGAAATCTTATGAATAGTATATGGTTTGGAGAAAAACCAACGCATTCCCAATTTGAAATGAAAGAAAATATTTTGAAGGCAAGCTCAGAGAAAGAGGTTTTATTGGATTTAATAGAAATATATAAAACAGGGGACTTTTCGCAAAAAGACGTATTGATGTAACCGTCAAGTATAATTAAACAATTTTCCACAATTAAGGTTCAACAGTTTCCCACAATTAAGATTCAACACCTGTTTCTTCAAATAAGGCTCGTCTGTATTTCATTCTAATACTGTCTTGATTTTCATCGAATGTAATGATTTCACTTCTATGAAGGAGGCGATCTAAGATCGCCGTTGTTAATGTTGTATCTCCCAAAAATTTCCCCCATTCACTTGGACCTTTATTAGACGTTAAAATGAACGCTGTCTTGTCATACATATCATAGATAAATTGAAAGAATAGTTGGGCATCCTGTGCCTCATAAGCCATATACATGACGTCGTCAATGATAATTAAATCCGATGCAGTAATCCGTTTGTACCTTGTTCTTGATTTGCTTATATACTCTCTTGTCTTTAATATATAGATTAAGTGATCCATAGATACAAAAGAAACTTGATACCCTTGGTTAACCGCGTAGATGCCTAACCCGGTTGATAAATGGGTTTTACCAACCCCAGGTGGTCCCATCATGATTAATGTGAAATTTTCTTCTACCCATGATAGCTCTTTAAGTACATTTAACTGTTTGTCACCAATCGCCGATTGCTCTTCCAAATTAAATTGTTCTAGTGTTAATGGTTGTGGAAATTCTGCCCATTTCATTAACTTACTACGATTTTTCTCTTCACGACAAGAAAGTTCATATCCTAGTAACTGATTAATGAATTCATAGTAGGTCCACCCCTTCGATTCAGCTTCCCTAAGCATATTTGGGAGTTCCTTTGCGGTTTCTGCTAGTCTAAGCGTTCTGCACTTTTGTTGAAGTTCGTTATAAGAATCTGTCATTTTATTTACCTCCTTGCAGTACTTGAAGGTAGATATCCTGATTACGCTCAGGGGCTGTGATATCTTTATACTTCTCATTGATTAGTTCTTTTTTGGGCAATTGCTTACTATTTTGAATCTCCAATGAAATTGCGATATCCCTTAAGTCATTGGCACTAGTTAGTCCTAGTCTTTTCATTTCTTTTACGGCATTATCGATATGAAGTGGGTATTGTTCTACAGCTTTAAGGACTACTTTTAATTGATCAATCGTGTGCCTTGGATATTGCTTATGCAAAGTCTTGATGAGCCAATTTGAATCTTCCATATCAGCTAACTTTTCCATCACCTGTTCCGCTAATTTTTCTCTTTTTGTTTGAGATCTCTGTCGATGCGTAGGGTCTGTAATGACTTTTCCTTTTTCCTTAGACAATTTATGTGTGCCAATGGGATTACCATTGGGGTGGAGGGAGATGCTTAAATCCTCTCCAGCTAAAGATACGTAAGCAATATTTTCTCCACCATTTTGAAATGTTCCGAGCGGAACACTATACCTATTTCCTTCAAAACGGATAACATTGTCTTTATGAATCTTTCTTGTTATATTAATAGATGAGATATTTTCAAAAATATAATTTCCATTGACCTTTTGGAGATGCTGCTTTTCGAGGGCGTGCACTTCGAAAGGTCTTTTCTTTATATTATGATGGACCTTATAGTTTCCCGTTCTTTTCAACCATTTCAAGGATGATTGCTGCCACGATATTAAATCTTTGTAAATACGGTGCTTCGCAAAATTGTTCTTCACATATTTTATGACTTGTTCAATTTTCCCTTTTGACTCCGGGTCGCTTTTCCTACACAGATATATCTTAAACCTTCTAGTTTCATGATATTTAGTAAAAGATTCCGTAAGGATTAAATCTCCGGCATTCTCACTGATTGCTAATAAACGATCTTGGTCATAAACAATTTCTTCAGTCATCCCTCCAAAATACTGAAATGCATTTTCCTGCATTTTAATTAAGTCGGCTGTACGTAGGGGGCGATCTAACCACTCTACATATTTAAATCTTGAATGCGATAATATAAATCCAGCTAAATAAAGTTTCTTTCTTTGCCCTGAATCCATGTATACAAAAGTTTCTCCAAAGTCCACTTGCATTTGTTTTCCCATTGGAAGTTCTTCAACCGTCCCATACATTCGAGCCACCGTTTCCTTCGGTATATGATATTTTTCTCTTAAGTCATTGACGTAGTTACGTACTGTATTCTCAGCCACTGACTTCACATCCAATTTGTCTTGCAGCCAATCGTGAATTTGAGAACTCGACATATCTGGATGTTCCTTTAACCAAATCATTATGTCATCCTTGTAGGGATCTAGCTTTTTTGTTCTGTTTTGTAGTGATGCAATAAATTCAGTGAACTCTTCTGGTGTCATACTTAAATACTCTACTACTCTGTTTCTAGAAATCTTTAACTTCTTTGCTATCTTACTGTTTGAGAATCCCAAATTCTTTAAACGATGTATCTCTTGGTAAACCATCCACTTTTCCACTCCCTGTTTCTCTCCCTTTCGACATACTCTACTAAAGTATACCGAAAGGTAGGTAAAATTAGTAAACTGTTTAGTCTTAATTGTAGAATACTGTTTACCCTTATTTGTGGAAAAGTGTTGAGTCTAGTTTAGCAGTTACATTCTGTCAAAAAGAATGAGTTAAACAGTTATCTTAAGTCTAATAACGAACAAGAAGTTTATGGATTAACTGTAGAATCGAAAGCCAAAAATCTAAAGGATATGTTACCAAAAGATACTGAATTAAATAAAAGTAATACGGTAAGAATCGCTATATCACAAAATACTGAAGGATTAAAAGATAAACCTATTTTACTTGAAACTCCTGATGCCTGGAAAAAAGGGGGAGTTAAGTAATGAAAAAGTTGCAATTAGTCTTATTAGTATTGCTATTGAGTTTGTTATTTGTTTCTAAAGTTTCTGCGGATGATGGTCAACATAATTTTAATGCAAAAGAAATTGCACCACGATTTGGAACTACTGATACTTTTGTTGACTATTATAATCCACAAGTTCCTGAAGGTAGATTTGTGCAGCATAGTCTTTTCTGGGACGAATCCCAACCATTAGATGCTTATTTTAAAGATCAAGCTTACAATGGATATTCACCTTCTGGACTGGAGATTTCTATTAGATTTGATGGTTACGATAACTATGGTCCAGCTAATGGTCCTTATGTATGGGGAACAGGTCCAATGGCAGAAGATAGAATGTCTGGCGATAGTACTGAAGGTGTTTATTGGATTAACGAAATGCCTTATGGCTATATAGACACCACCTTTTCTGATAGTCTTCAAGAACCAGGTGCTAATCTTGGATCTGGATGGTTTGCCCTAATTAACAAAGGAAATTGGTATTATAGTGGTACTTATCTAGATAAAGGACTAGCTTATCAAGATGATTTCAAAGTTCGAGTAGCTAGAACTCACAAACATAAATCTGGCGAGGTGGCAGGTCAATGTAGTGGAGAAATCGGTGACCCTTGGTGCTATTTCCAAGATGGACCAAGCTATGAAGCCGTGGAAAGCTGGAGAGGCAATGCGCCTGGGAAAGCAGACTGGAATTACCCATTTGTATATCCAGAAAAATTTGATTATCCTTACGTGGAACCTTCATATAGATTCAACGGATAACATACCAAACTCCAGAAGGCATCTTTTCCTTCTGGAGTTTTTTTACTGTGAACTTCATCTATTTAATTAAATGTTTAAATATTTTACGTGCGTATATTTTGGACATTAAACCACTCCATAGGAGAAAGGATGGTAAAATACAAATTAAATAAGGAAAATTCCAATCTTTCCACCCTGAGATCAATAAAAATGGAATTTTGTTAAACAGTATAAAACTATTTAGTATAGAAGATTGATTTATATCTGCTGGCATCAGATACTGAAAGAAACAAGAGGATAAGGTTAATTATTAAAAGAAAAGAAACAGATAATAGGTTTTTAAAATGGTTATTTTGAATTTCTAAAGCGTATCCAAATATATAATATAGTATAATAATTGTAATAAAAGATGCAAAAACACCATTATTTTTAGGACCACTCCACGTTACGGTAATAATGGTTGTTCCTACGAATAATATAAATAAGTGAATTAAAAATGACCTAATATTTAGCTTGAAATAATCTATAATCATATAATTTTGTTAACCCCCTTGATAATCCCCCAACCTGTACGACTCCCTAATGTTTTTCCCTTCTCAAGGGTATCAATATCATTTCAGATACGCAATACTTACTTTAACTCACATAGGGGGGCAAATCAGGGAAATGAGAATTTATAGCCTTAAGAGATTTTGAAACATGTATACGAGATAATCATAACACTGTAATCATCGTCATCCAAAAGAGTATCAATATAGTAGTATACCCTATGGTTTGTTAACGTCTTTGTTGCTTGAGTTGTCCACCATAATTAGGACTCCCATATCTTCTTTGAGATTCAAAAAATATGCGTTTTACTTGTGCAGTAAGTTTTTCTTTACGCTTTTTCTGGTCACTCTGAGGTCGATCTCTCCACTCATAATAACCACTTTTAGAAACACCTAATACTTCGCACATCTTCGCTACACGGAATTCGTGTCGGTGCTTTTCAATGAAGTCATAAACTACTTCTGGTTTTTTGCGAAGATGCCCATAGCCTTTTTTAAAATAGCGACCTCCTCTTCCAAGTCACGTATCCGTTTGTCTTTTTCGTACTCCGCTTTATTATTCGGGCTTAAATTTCCACTACCAACGAAACTATCTTCCTGCTCCTCCTTATATTTAGTCACCCACTTATGCAGTGTTTGAGGTACTAAATCTAATTCCCTTGCGACTTCTGCAACCTTTCTACCATCTTCTACTATCATTTTGACAGCATAAAGTTTAAATTCTTTATCGTAACGTTTAGTCATTTTGGACACTCCTAGAAACTATTATTTATAGTATAAAAATCCCCATTCTCTGTGTCCAATTATTAGACTAACATCAAAATTGTTGTATATAAACTTGATCGTATTTCTCGTTCTACAAAACATCTAATTGAACTTAGTGAACTATTCAACGATTTAGGAGTCGATTTTGTATCTATTTCTGACAGTATCGATACTTCAACCGCAATGGGGGAATTTTTCTTTCGTACAATGGCAAGTATTGCTGAACTGGAACGAGATATTATAAGCGAAAGAACAAAGTCTGGTCTTCTAGCAGCACGTGCTAGGGGAAGAAAAGGAGGAAGACCTACTAAAAAAAGCGACAAAGTAAAAATGGCGATAAAAATGTATATGAGCAAGGATTACACAATTAAACAAATTACAGAAGCAACAGGAGTCAGTAAAACCTCATTGTATAGATACTTAGATAAAGTAAAATAGGTACTACTAAAATTATCGATAAGGATGGATTCACTTGAGTGTAAAAGAATTATTGACACCTGAACAAAGAAAAGACATCTTAAATCTTAATAATTTATCAGACTTTGAGCTTACTTCTTATTACAGCCTATCAGACTACGATATTGAAGTAATAAATAGACATAGAAGAGATCATAATAGGCTAGGATTCGCACTTCAATTATGCATTTTAAGAAACCCCGGTTGTACATTAAATAGCATGGTAGAAATACCTGACAACCTAACTGCATATGTTGCAAAACAAATTGAAGTAAATCCAGAAGTTTTTTCTTATTATGCAAAACGAGATACAACAAGGCGTGAGCATTTAGAAGAAATTCGCCAAGTCTATGGATATAGAAATTTTAATAAGAACGATTATCGTAAAACTTCGAATGCTCTTTTAAACTTAGCATTAGAGAATGGGAACACCGTGTATTTAATTCGCAATGCAATAGATGTATTACGCAAGGAAAAAATAATACTGCCAGCAATTCCAACAATTGAGAGAATGGTTTGGCTTGCAAAGACCCGTGCAGAGAAGAAAATCTATTCCATTTTAAATCGTAATCTTTCAGGGAGTCATAAGCATGGATTAGAAAAACTGATTGATTTAACTGTAAAGAATAATAAAACAAAATTGGCTTGGCTTAGAGAAATTCCCGGTCAATCATCACCAGATTCATTTTTAAAGGTCATACAAAGATTAAAGTATATCAAAGAAATGAATATTACAGTGGAAACCTCATTAATACATTCTAATAAACTTTTACAATTGGCTCGAANTCTTATTTGTGGAAAAGTGTTGAGTCTAGTTTAGCAGTTACATTCTGTCAAAAAGAATGAGTTAAACAGTTATCTTAAGTCTAATAACGAACAAGAAGTTTATGGATTAACTGTAGAATCGAAAGCCAAAAATCTAAAGGATATGTTACCAAAAGATACTGAATTAAATAAAAGTAATACGGTAAGAATCGCTATATCACAAAATACTGAAGGATTAAAAGATAAACCTATTTTACTTGAAACTCCTGATGCCTGGAAAAAAGGGGGAGTTAAGTAATGAAAAAGTTGCAATTAGTCTTATTAGTATTGCTATTGAGTTTGTTATTTGTTTCTAAAGTTTCTGCGGATGATGGTCAACATAATTTTAATGCAAAAGAAATTGCACCACGATTTGGAACTACTGATACTTTTGTTGACTATTATAATCCACAAGTTCCTGAAGGTAGATTTGTGCAGCATAGTCTTTTCTGGGACGAATCCCAACCATTAGATGCTTATTTTAAAGATCAAGCTTACAATGGATATTCACCTTCTGGACTGGAGATTTCTATTAGATTTGATGGTTACGATAACTATGGTCCAGCTAATGGTCCTTATGTATGGGGAACAGGTCCAATGGCAGAAGATAGAATGTCTGGCGATAGTACTGAAGGTGTTTATTGGATTAACGAAAT
This sequence comes from Oceanobacillus senegalensis, assembly GCF_900176885.1. Taxonomy (GTDB): domain Bacteria; phylum Bacillota; class Bacilli; order Bacillales; family Amphibacillaceae; genus Oceanobacillus; species Oceanobacillus senegalensis. The sequence goes on from NZ_LT839648.1 coordinate 2,693,226, forward strand.
GCCTTATGGCTATATAGACACCACCTTTTCTGATAGTCTTCAAGAACCAGGTGCTAATCTTGGATCTGGATGGTTTGCCCTAATTAACAAAGGAAATTGGTATTATAGTGGTACTTATCTAGATAAAGGACTAGCTTATCAAGATGATTTCAAAGTTCGAGTAGCTAGAACTCACAAACATAAATCTGGCGAGGTGGCAGGTCAATGTAGTGGAGAAATCGGTGACCCTTGGTGCTATTTCCAAGATGGACCAAGCTATGAAGCCGTGGAAAGCTGGAGAGGCAATGCGCCTGGGAAAGCAGACTGGAATTACCCATTTGTATATCCAGAAAAATTTGATTATCCTTACGTGGAACCTTCATATAGATTCAACGGATAACATACCAAACTCCAGAAGGCATCTTTTCCTTCTGGAGTTTTTTTACTGTGAACTTCATCTATTTAATTAAATGTTTAAATATTTTACGTGCGTATATTTTGGACATTAAACCACTCCATAGGAGAAAGGATGGTAAAATACAAATTAAATAAGGAAAATTCCAATCTTTCCACCCTGAGATCAATAAAAATGGAATTTTGTTAAACAGTATAAAACTATTTAGTATAGAAGATTGATTTATATCTGCTGGCATCAGATACTGAAAGAAACAAGAGGATAAGGTTAATTATTAAAAGAAAAGAAACAGATAATAGGTTTTTAAAATGGTTATTTTGAATTTCTAAAGCGTATCCAAATATATAATATAGTATAATAATTGTAATAAAAGATGCAAAAACACCATTATTTTTAGGACCACTCCACGTTACGGTAATAATGGTTGTTCCTACGAATAATATAAATAAGTGAATTAAAAATGACCTAATATTTAGCTTGAAATAATCTATAATCATATAATTTTGTTAACCCCCTTGATAATCCCCCAACCTGTACGACTCCCTAATGTTTTTCCCTTCTCAAGGGTATCAATATCATTTCAGATACGCAATACTTACTTTAACTCACATAGGGGGGCAAATCAGGGAAATGAGAATTTATAGCCTTAAGAGATTTTGAAACATGTATACGAGATAATCATAACACTGTAATCATCGTCATCCAAAAGAGTATCAATATAGTAGTATACCCTATGGTTTGTTAACGTCTTTGTTGCTTGAGTTGTCCACCATAATTAGGACTCCCATATCTTCTTTGAGATTCAAAAAATATGCGTTTTACTTGTGCAGTAAGTTTTTCTTTACGCTTTTTCTGGTCACTCTGAGGTCGATCTCTCCACTCATAATAACCACTTTTAGAAACACCTAATACTTCGCACATCTTCGCTACACGGAATTCGTGTCGGTGCTTTTCAATGAAGTCATAAACTACTTCTGGTTTTTTGCGAAGATGCCCATAGCCTTTTTTAAAATAGCGACCTCCTCTTCCAAGTCACGTATCCGTTTGTCTTTTTCGTACTCCGCTTTATTATTCGGGCTTAAATTTCCACTACCAACGAAACTATCTTCCTGCTCCTCCTTATATTTAGTCACCCACTTATGCAGTGTTTGAGGTACTAAATCTAATTCCCTTGCGACTTCTGCAACCTTTCTACCATCTTCTACTATCATTTTGACAGCATAAAGTTTAAATTCTTTATCGTAACGTTTAGTCATTTTGGACACTCCTAGAAACTATTATTTATAGTATAAAAATCCCCATTCTCTGTGTCCAATTATTAGACTAACATCAAAATTGTTGTATATAAACTTGATCGTATTTCTCGTTCTACAAAACATCTAATTGAACTTAGTGAACTATTCAACGATTTAGGAGTCGATTTTGTATCTATTTCTGACAGTATCGATACTTCAACCGCAATGGGGGAATTTTTCTTTCGTACAATGGCAAGTATTGCTGAACTGGAACGAGATATTATAAGCGAAAGAACAAAGTCTGGTCTTCTAGCAGCACGTGCTAGGGGAAGAAAAGGAGGAAGACCTACTAAAAAAAGCGACAAAGTAAAAATGGCGATAAAAATGTATATGAGCAAGGATTACACAATTAAACAAATTACAGAAGCAACAGGAGTCAGTAAAACCTCATTGTATAGATACTTAGATAAAGTAAAATAGGTACTACTAAAATTATCGATAAGGATGGATTCACTTGAGTGTAAAAGAATTATTGACACCTGAACAAAGAAAAGACATCTTAAATCTTAATAATTTATCAGACTTTGAGCTTACTTCTTATTACAGCCTATCAGACTACGATATTGAAGTAATAAATAGACATAGAAGAGATCATAATAGGCTAGGATTCGCACTTCAATTATGCATTTTAAGAAACCCCGGTTGTACATTAAATAGCATGGTAGAAATACCTGACAACCTAACTGCATATGTTGCAAAACAAATTGAAGTAAATCCAGAAGTTTTTTCTTATTATGCAAAACGAGATACAACAAGGCGTGAGCATTTAGAAGAAATTCGCCAAGTCTATGGATATAGAAATTTTAATAAGAACGATTATCGTAAAACTTCGAATGCTCTTTTAAACTTAGCATTAGAGAATGGGAACACCGTGTATTTAATTCGCAATGCAATAGATGTATTACGCAAGGAAAAAATAATACTGCCAGCAATTCCAACAATTGAGAGAATGGTTTGGCTTGCAAAGACCCGTGCAGAGAAGAAAATCTATTCCATTTTAAATCGTAATCTTTCAGGGAGTCATAAGCATGGATTAGAAAAACTGATTGATTTAACTGTAAAGAATAATAAAACAAAATTGGCTTGGCTTAGAGAAATTCCCGGTCAATCATCACCAGATTCATTTTTAAAGGTCATACAAAGATTAAAGTATATCAAAGAAATGAATATTACAGTGGAAACCTCATTAATACATTCTAATAAACTTTTACAATTGGCTCGAATTGGATCAAGATATGAACCTCATTCTTTTAGACGATTTAAAGAAGAAAAGAGATATGCATTATTGATCGCCCACTTATTAACTCTCTCTCAAGACCTAACTGATCATGCTATTGAAATTCATGACAGGCAAATGATGGTGTTACAAGCTAAAGGCAGAAAAACTCAGGAAGAAATGCAAAAACAAAATGGTAAATCAGTAAATGAAAAAGTTGTGCATTATGCAGATATTGGTGCTGCTTTAATTACTGCTAAGGAAAAGGGAATGGATCCTTATGTAGCACTAAAAAAAGTAATGCCTTGGGAGAAGATCGTGGAATCCATTGAAGAAGCGAAAGTGTTATCAAGACCAATGGATTATGACTATTTGGATTTAATCAAAACTCGATTTAATTATTTAAGGAAATATACACCTAGTCTATTAGAGTCTTTAAACTTTAAATCGACTAAATCAGCAGAGTCTTTATTGAAAGCATTAGAAACCATAAGTGAATTAAATGATTCTGGGAAAAGGAAAATTCCTGATGGTTCACCTTTAGATTTTGTTCCTAAACGTTGGCAAAAACATGTTTTTGATGATGAAGGAAACATTAATCGTCAATATTATGAAATGGCAGCTTTAACAGAACTCAAAAATTACATCCGTTCAGGAGATGTTTGGGTTGAAGGTAGTCGGTTACATCAGGATTTTGAAGAGTATTTAGTATCTAAAGACGATTGGGAATTATAAAAAGTCAAAGGAACTAAGCTAGTTGTTAATGTCAGTTTTGATAAGTATATTCAGGAGAGAATTGATACTTTAGACACAAAACTTCAATGGATTTCAAAGAATATAGATAAGATTGAAAGTATCAACATAGAAAAACAAAAAATACATGTTGAGAGATTACAAGCCGATACACCTGAAGAATCTAGAAATTTTAGCTTATCTCTTTATAATATGCTTCCAAGAGTTAAACTCACTGATTTATTAATGGAAGTTGCAAAATGGACTGGGTTTCATGAGTCTTTCACACACGCTTCATCAAATCAACCACCAAAAGGTGAGGAAAAATCCATCGTTATGGCTGCTTTAATGGCTATGGGTACAAATATTGGATTAACTAAAATGGCAGATGCTACTCCAGATATTTCATATCGTCAGATGGCTAATGTTATGCAATGGAGATTACATGAAGATGCACTGACTAATGCCCAAGCTACACTAGTAAATTATCAACATCGTCTTTCTATGGCTTCATATTGGGGAGATGGAAAAACTTCGTCTTCTGATGGTATGCGTGTTCCTGTAGGTGTATCATCGTTACACGCAGATTCAAACCCACATTATGGGACGGGGAAAGGTACAACGATTTATCGATTTACTAGTGATCAGTTCTCTTCTTTCTATGCAAAAGTAATAAATACGAATGCCAGAGATGCTGTACATGTGATAGATGGATTATTACATCATGAATCTGACCTTTCAATTGAGGAACATTACACTGATACAGCTGGTTATACTGATCAAGTTTTTGGATTAAGTCATTTATTAGGGTTTCGCTTCGCTCCAAGACTAAGGGATATAAGTGATACAAAATTATTTACTATATCGTCTCCCAACAACTTTTCCAATTTAAAAGGGATAATTCGGGGTAAAATTAACACTAAAATAAGGTTCTAAGTCAAATGTTGGGGTGGGGCTATTAGCTCCTACCCCTTTAACCTATTGAATTGGCTACGGATTTAAATTGATGGTGTAATAATACCCTTAATCTCAATCGATCATATCTCTTGAATCCAAAGGCATTTCTCTTGATAACCTTTGTTTGATTATTCAATCCTTCAATAAACCCATTACTATACCCAAAGGCAAAGCTGTTCAATATTTCAGGTTGCCAATTTTGTAGCGTCTGTATCGCTTTTTCAAATTCCTCTAAACCCGCATCTTTTACTTGCGTATAAAACTGATACAGCCCTTCTTTAACCTCTTTCATATTATCTTTTCCTATTTTCTTTGCTTCTTCAAACCAAGTTCGATAAGATTCTTTTAACCCATAAGCTGTTCTCAAATCTTCTGATAACCCTAAATATCTTTCTAAGTACCAATGTTGTTTTGCGCTAAGGGCTTCATAATGCTTATAAAATACATGCTTCATTCGCTTGCACTTTTTACGATCATAAGGGTGGAATTCTTTTTGAACTCGTCTTCGCACACGTTCGAGTGCCCAATAAATATAACGACAGAAATGAAATCGATCCGCTATAATAATAGGATTCCCCAATGCTTGTTGAACAGCTGATTTAAAGCTATGACTCATATCCATAATGACTATTTCTACTTTTTCTCCCTTTTCCTGTAGATACTTTTTCACCGTTTTTACGGACCGATCAGGAAGAATATCCAAAGGCTCACCTGTCTCACCATTACCGATAATGGTCTGATATTTACCTTTATTTGTATCGCCCTTATATTCATCGATCGCTATTACCCGTGGCAGAGCTTTAACCTCACGTAATTTACCAGCTGATACGTTATCAAAACGTCGCATAGCTGTATTGGATGACGTATGAAATTGGGCAGCAGTATCCTTGAAATTCTTCCCCTTTATCACTCGAAAACCTAACGCCTGATTCCATTCCACCGTATGTCGCTGATAACGATAGACAATATTATTGTTTTCTACAAACCTCTTTCCACACTCACACCTATAACGACGCTTACGATAAAAAATATAGGTTCTACGTTCAAACAATTTTAAATGCTGAATTTTTTGCACTCGATAATCATGAATACGCTCTGTTATCTCCCCACAAGAAGGGCATTTATGAGGTTTTTTTGGCAACTGAACATGAATATGAAAGGATCCCTCTATCTCCTCTGTTTTCGTTATTTTCATTTCTTCTAATCCAGGTAATTTCATGTTAAAATACATATACACGCAACTCCTATCCACTTGTTTCTCGTCAATTCAAGTTTAAAGGATATAGGAGCTTGCGTGTTTTTTTATGCTTAAATTTTATTAAAACCCCAACATATATTTTAGAGCC
>NZ_LT839648.1:2702020-2708110 GCF_900176885.1 Oceanobacillus senegalensis
TGGTTCTAAGTCAAATGTTGGGGTGGGGCTATTAGCTCCTACCCCTTTAACCTATTGAATTGGCTACGGATTTAAATTGATGGTGTAATAATACCCTTAATCTCAATCGATCATATCTCTTGAATCCAAAGGCATTTCTCTTGATAACCTTTGTTTGATTATTCAATCCTTCAATAAACCCATTACTATACCCAAAGGCAAAGCTGTTCAATATTTCAGGTTGCCAATTTTGTAGCGTCTGTATCGCTTTTTCAAATTCCTCTAAACCCGCATCTTTTACTTGCGTATAAAACTGATACAGCCCTTCTTTAACCTCTTTCATATTATCTTTTCCTATTTTCTTTGCTTCTTCAAACCAAGTTCGATAAGATTCTTTTAACCCATAAGCTGTTCTCAAATCTTCTGATAACCCTAAATATCTTTCTAAGTACCAATGTTGTTTTGCGCTAAGGGCTTCATAATGCTTATAAAATACATGCTTCATTCGCTTGCACTTTTTACGATCATAAGGGTGGAATTCTTTTTGAACTCGTCTTCGCACACGTTCGAGTGCCCAATAAATATAACGACAGAAATGAAATCGATCCGCTATAATAATAGGATTCCCCAATGCTTGTTGAACAGCTGATTTAAAGCTATGACTCATATCCATAATGACTATTTCTACTTTTTCTCCCTTTTCCTGTAGATACTTTTTCACCGTTTTTACGGACCGATCAGGAAGAATATCCAAAGGCTCACCTGTCTCACCATTACCGATAATGGTTTGATATTTACCTTTATTTGTATCGCCCTTATATTCATCGATCGCTATTACCCGTGGCAGAGCTTTAACCTCACGTAATTTACCAGCTGATACGTTATCAAAACGTCGCATAGCTGTATTGGATGACGTATGAAATTGGGCAGCAGTATCCTTGAAATTCTTCCCCTTTATCACTCGAAAACCTAACGCCTGATTCCATTCCACCGTATGTCGCTGATAACGATAGACAATATTATTGTTTTCTACAAACCTCTTTCCACACTCACACCTATAACGACGCTTACGATAAAAAATATAGGTTCTACGTTCAAACAATTTTAAATGCTGAATTTTTTGCACTCGATAATCATGAATACGCTCTGTTATCTCCCCACAAGAAGGGCATTTATGAGGTTTTTTTGGCAACTGAACATGAATATGAAAGGATCCCTCTATCTCCTCTGTTTTCGTTATTTTCATTTCTTCTAATCCAGGTAATTTCATGTTAAAATACATATACACGCAACTCCTATCCACTTGTTTCTCGTCCATTCAAGTTTAAAGGATATAGGAGCTTGCGTGTTTTTTTATGCTTAAATTTTATTAAAACCCCAACATATATTTTAGAGCCTTTTTTTATGCTTAAATTTTATTAAAACCCCAACATATATTTTAGAGCCAAAAAATACCGCTCATAACCGTTGATATAACAACAACTATGAGCGGTACTATTTACTAAACTGTTCTTATCTTTACTTGGTAATACCGGTGGTCGGGGTCGAACCGACACGTCCTCAACGGACACGGGATTTTGAGTCCCGCGCGTCTGCCAATTCCGCCACACCGGCATAATTGGAGGCGGTAACCGGATTTGAACCGGTGATAAAGGTTTTGCAGACCTCTGCCTTACCACTTGGCTATACCGCCGTATTTATATGGAGCGGAAGACGGGATTCGAACCCGCGACCCCCACCTTGGCAAGGTGGTGTTCTACCACTGAACTACTTCCGCAATTGGCTGGGCTACTAGGATTCGAACCTAGGATACACGGGATCAAAACCCGATGCCTTACCGCTTGGCTATAGCCCAATAATATATGGGGCGACCGGAGGGAATCGAACCCTCGAATGCCGGAGCCACAATCCGGTGCGTTAACCCCTTCGCCACGACCGCCATATATGGCAGGGGTAGTAGGAATCGAACCCACATCGACGGTTTTGGAGACCGTAGTTTTGCCGTTAAACTATACCCCTATAAATTTCAAATAAAATGGTGGAGGGGGGCAGATTCGAACTGCCGAACCCTGAGGGAGCGGATTTACAGTCCGCCGCGTTTAGCCACTTCGCTACCCCTCCAACATGGATGGTGGCTCGGGACGGAATCGAACCGCCGACACACGGATTTTCAGTCCGTTGCTCTACCGACTGAGCTACCGAGCCATAGTTGTTCAAATAAAAATTATAGTTTCATATAATATAAATTTCAGATGGCGGTCCGGACGGGACTCGAACCCGCGACCTCCTGCGTGACAGGCAGGCATTCTAACCAACTGAACTACCGGACCGTTATTTGGTTGCGGGGGCAGGATTTGAACCTACGACCTTCGGGTTATGAGCCCGACGAGCTACCAGACTGCTCCACCCCGCGGTATGAAAAATACTAAATTTGTTAATTCTATTTTTTTATTGCAATTAACTATGGGGATTGCTCGTCGTGTTGCAAGGTTATTCGGTGAAGTTGCACTCCTCGCAAGCCTGCACCTAGTAGCATAATCGACGATGTGAGCGGCTTGCTCCACCCCGCGATGTGAGATATATGGTGGAGGATACAGGACTTGAACCTGTGACCCCCTGCTTGTAAGGCAGGTGCTCTCCCAGCTGAGCTAATCCTCCAACGTTAGTGATGACCCGTACGGGATTCGAACCCGTGTTACCGCCGTGAAAGGGCGGTGTCTTAACCACTTGACCAACGGGCCTATAATGGCGGAGAGCGAGGGATTCGAACCCTCGATACCGCGGTAGCGGTATACACGATTTCCAATCGTGCTCCTTCGGCCAGCTCGGACAGCTCTCCATTGGCTCCACAGGTAGGATTCGAACCTACGACCGATCGGTTAACAGCCGATTGCTCTACCACTGAGCTACTGTGGAATAATCTAATAAAATGTGAATAATATTGCCTGGCGGCGTCCTACTCTCGCAGAGGTTAACCCCAACTACCATCGGCGCTGGAGAGCTTAACTACTGTGTTCGGCATGGGAACAGGTGTGACCTCTCCGCCATTACTACCAGACAAGATTTAACTAATTTACAAAATCAGCGACAATCATTATTATAATTATTTATAGAGTTAAAGTCAAGAGTTTTTTAACTTTATACCTCAAAAACTAAATAAGAGTGAATCATTGACATCTTTTAAGAAGTTAGTTAAGTCCTCGATCGATTAGTATTCGTCAGCTCCACGTGTCACCACGCTTCCACCTCGAACCTATCTACCTCATAGTCCCTGAGGGATCTTACTCACTTAGAAGTGATGGGAAGTCTCATCTTGAGGGGGGCTTCATGCTTAGATGCTTTCAGCACTTATCCTTACCATACGTAGCTACCCAGCTATGCTCCTGGCGGAACAACTGGTACACCAGCGGTATGTCCATCCCGGTCCTCTCGTACTAAGGACAGCTCCTCTCAAACTTCCGGCGCCCACGACGGATAGGGACCGAACTGTCTCACGACGTTCTGAACCCAGCTCGCGTACCGCTTTAATGGGCGAACAGCCCAACCCTTGGGACCGACTACAGCCCCAGGATGCGATGAGCCGACATCGAGGTGCCAAACCTCCCCGTCGATGTGAACTCTTGGGGGAGATAAGCCTGTTATCCCCGGGGTAGCTTTTATCCGTTGAGCGATGGCCCTTCCATGCGGAACCACCGGATCACTAAGCCCGACTTTCGTCCCTGCTCGACTTGTAGGTCTCGCAGTCAAGCTCCCTTCTGCCTTTACACTCTGCGAATGATTTCCAACCATTCTGAGGGAACCTTTGGGCGCCTCCGTTACCTTTTGGGAGGCGACCGCCCCAGTCAAACTGCCCGCCTGACACTGTCTCCGAACCGGATCACGGTCCTGGGTTAGAAGGTCCATACAGCCAGGGTGGTATCCCACGGATGCCTCCACGTAAGCTGGCGCTCACGCTTCTGAGGCTCCCACCTATCCTGTACAAGCTGCACAGACATTCAATATCAGGCTACAGTAAAGCTCCACGGGGTCTTTCCGTCCTGTCGCGGGTAATGCGCATCTTCACGCATAGTATAATTTCACCGGGTCTCTCGTTGAGACAGTGCCCAAGTCGTTGCACCTTTCGTGCGGGTCGGAACTTACCCGACAAGGAATTTCGCTACCTTAGGACCGTTATAGTTACGGCCGCCGTTTACTGGGGCTTCGGTTCTAAGCTTCGGACCAAAGGTCCTAACTCTTCCCCTTAACCTTCCAGCACCGGGCAGGTGTCAGCCCCTATACTTCGCCTTTCGGCTTCGCAGAGACCTGTGTTTTTGCTAAACAGTCGCTTGGGCCTATTCACTGCGGCTCTATCTCTATAGAGCACCCCTTCTCCCTAAGTTACGGGGTCATTTTGCCGAGTTCCTTAACGAGAGTTCTCCCGCTCACCTTAGGATTCTCTCCTCGCCTACCTGTGTCGGTTTGCGGTACGGGCACCTGTGATCTGGCTAGAGGCTTTTCTCGGCAGTGTGAAATCCGGAACTTCGGCTATAGTTGCCTCCCCATCACAGCTTGAAATGGCCAGACGGATTTGCCTATCTGACTTTCTCACTGCTTGGGCGCACACGTCCATCGGTGCGCATTCCTTATCCTACTGCGTCCCCCCATCACTCATAACGATCACGAGGTGGTACAGGAATATCTGCCTGTTGTCCATCGCCTACGCCTTTCGGCCTCGGCTTAGGTCCCGACTAACCCTGAGAGGACGAGCCTTCCTCAGGAAACCTTAGGCATTCGGTGAAAGAGATTCTCACTCTTTTTTCGCTACTCATACCGGCATTCTCACTTCTAAGCGCTCCACCAGTCCTCACGGTCTGACTTCACAGCACTTAGAACGCTCTCCTACCATTGTCTAAAAGACAATCCACAGCTTCGGTGATACGTTTAGCCCCGGTACATTTTCGGCGCAGAGTCACTCGACCAGTGAGCTATTACGCACTCTTTAAATGATGGCTGCTTCTAAGCCAACATCCTGGTTGTCTAAGCAACTCCACATCCTTTTCCACTTAACGTATACTTTGGGACCTTAGCTGGTGGTCTGGGCTGTTTCCCTTTCGACTATGAACCTTATCACCCATAGTCTGACTCCCAAGTCTAAGTAGCTGGCATTCGGAGTTTGACTGAATTCGGTAACCCGATGAGGGCCCCTAGTCCAATCAGTGCTCTACCTCCAGTACTCAAATCTTTGAGGCTAGCCCTAAAGCTATTTCGGAGAGAACCAGCTATCTCCGTGTTCGATTGGCATTTCACCCCTACCCACACCTCATCCCCGCATTTTTCAACATACGTGGGTTCGGGCCTCCTGTCAGTGTTACCTGACCTTCACCCTGGACATGGGTAGATCACACGGTTTCGGGTCTACGACCGCATACTCATTCGCCCTGTTTAGACTCGCTTTCGCTGCGGCTTCGTGTCTTCCACTTAACCTTGCATACGATCGTAACTCGCCGGTCCATTCTACAAAAGGTACGCCGTCACGCGTAAATGCGCTTCGACTACTTGTAGGCACACGGTTTCAGGTACTCTTTCACTCCCCTTCCGGGGTACTTTTCACCTTTCCCTCACGGTACTGGTTCACTATCGGTCACTAGGGAGTATTTAGCCTTGGGAGATGGTCCTCCCGGATTCCGACGGAATTCCACGTGTTCCGCCGTACTCAGGATACACTCCGGAGAGAATTCTCTTTTGACTACAGGGCTGTTACCCTCTTTGGCTCATCTTTCCAGATGGATTCGTCTAAAGAATTCCTTTGTAACTCCATGTGGAGTGTCCTACAACCCCAGAGAGCAAGCTCTCTGGTTTGGGCTGTTTCCGTTTCGCTCGCCGCTACTTGGGAAATCGCATTTGCTTTCTCTTCCTCTGGGTACTGAGATGTTTCAGTTCCCCAGGTATGCCTCTTGTGCCCTATGTATTCAGACACAAGTCCTGTTCCATTACGAACAGTGGGTTTCCCCATTCGGAAATCTCCGGATCAAAGCTTACTTACAGCTCCCCGAAGCATATCGGTGTTAGTCCCGTCCTTCATCAGCTCCTAGTGCCAAGGCATCCACCGTGCGCCCTTATTCACTTAACTAA
>NZ_LT839648.1:2708833-2941539 GCF_900176885.1 Oceanobacillus senegalensis
CTGTAAGTGACAGCCGAAGCCGTCTTTCAAACTCTCCATCATGCGATGAAAAGTATTATCCGGTATTAGCTCACGTTTCCGCAAGTTATCCCAATCTTACAGGCAGGTTGCCCACGTGTTACTCACCCGTCCGCCGCTCGTTCCACTAACGTCACCCCCGAAGGGGATCAGTTAGCTTCCCGCGCTCGACTTGCATGTATTAGGCACGCCGCCAGCGTTCGTCCTGAGCCAAGATCAAACTCTCCAAAAAAGTTTGATTTGCGATTAACACCAATTAATCACAATTTAAATTCTTAGCTTCAAAAATTGATACAGGGTTTAGAAATTATCATTTATCAGATTACCTGATATCCAACCTCTATTACCACTGACATCTGTTTCATACTGGTTGTTTTATTCAGTTTTCAAAGAGCAAATTTATTTAACGCTTTCTTACAGCGACAATTAATAATATATCACACGAAACATTAAGTTGTCAACATGTAATTTTTAATTTTTTGTCGTCAATTAAATTCATTATGTCTTTTAACGACAGGAAATACTTTAACACGGTTACGAAATGATGTCAATATTTTTCTTTATTTTCATTATCAACCTATAATAAAGTTGCTTTCAATTTCCGTAACCGTGTTTATCATATGCCATTTACCTAAAGGTGTTACTAAAAATCACTAATTTTATACTTACGTTGAAACACTCCTGTTCCTTTCGTTTCCTCTAAAACAGAAAGAATAAATTCCTTTTCTTCCAAATAGGATATGATTGCCGAAAGATCCAAAGTATATGGTTCTATTTCCGAAACATTCTTTAGTTCTGCATAAGACCATGGTTCATCCCTTGTTCTCATAATCTCTAAGAAATGCTCAGCAGATACTGCTGCACGATTATTAATTACATAGTCCATTGCGAGAATCATTAATTCAATTCGTTTTTTGATTTCTTCTCTGCTTTCAATAAATTCTTCATATAATTTATATATCTCTAAATCTATATTCTTTACTTGATTCCATACGGTTACTTCCGGATAAAAACCTTTTTCAATAACTGCTAATCTAGCAAGGTAGTGAAGGGAGTACAGGATTTTACTATTTGCATCCTTATAATTCCCAGATGAAAAGAGTTCCTTTGCTTCATTATAACTTTTTACTAATTTGCCAAACTCAATAGCTTTTCGTAAATTACGTTTTTGAGTTGGAAATGCTCTTAGTTCCTCCTTTAGATTATTAATATACTCATTCCTATCAAAAACAATCTTTCCATTAATTATCCATTCAACAGCTCTCCGATATGTACTTGTATCAATCCATTCCAATAATGTATCTTCTCTTACAATATGTAAAGCTGCTGTTTCACTTGCACTTTCGTAGTGCTTAACAAACCATGCTTGTTTTGCTTCTTTCACGATGATTAATAAAATCATATCAAAATCATCCGTTAGCGGGCTGTTCGGGTTTATTTTTTCTAATGTAAGGATTCCTAAGGTGTTTATATCACTAGCACGCTCCTGATAAATCGGTCTTAGGAAATTTTCCATCCTATTTTCCTCCACTCCCATAATTTCTAATTGCCAATTTAGATTTTACAACCATTATATTCTATCACTAAAAGCAAACAAAATTAATATTTGTTATTATATTTCGTTATATTTATGCGAATTCCTTTTTCAAAATGAAATTCGCAAATAATATGCTATACTAGACCATGAGGAAAAGCGAATCCAAATTCGATATTAGTGAAATAATAACACTTTTCGGGTGACTATCATAGGAGGAAAACCATGGCAGAACCAAGATTAGTCTATTCCAGCAAAATAAACAAAATTAGATCCTTTGCATTGATATTAATTTTCGTTGGGATTCTACTTATGTATGGTGGAATAATGGTTAAAAACATAGAATGGTTAATGCTAATCTTCTTTTTAATAGGAGTACTAGCCATTGTATTTAGTTGTATTGTTTATGTATGGATAGGTACGTTATCGTTACGAGCTGTATCGGTTGTCTGTCCAAATTGTGAAAAGCCTACAAAAATGCTTGGACGTGTAGACGCATGCATGCACTGTAAGCAACCATTAACGATGGATAAAGATTTAGAAGGAAAAGAATTTGACGAGAAATATAATTCTCCACGATACAAAAAAAAGAAATCATAAAAAAATCCAAATGTGACTTTTCACATTTGGATTTTTTTTATAAACGATGTACGGTGGATGTTGTCATTAAAATTTCATCATTTTTCTTTTCATATTATATTAGACAAAATAACACTATCTGTATATAAAATTGCTTTGTCATGATAGGTTAATGCTTTTGCGTTACTTTTTGGCAATCTTCACATAAACCATATATTTCTAGACGGTGATGACTAACATCAAATCCTGTTACTTGTTCTGCTAAAGCTTCAACCTCATCCAATGATGGATAATGAAAGTCAACGATTTTCCCACAGTCATTACAAATAACATGATAATGATCCGTTGTATTGCAATCAAACCGACTAGAAGAATCACCATAGGTCAGTTCCCGTACTAAACCAACTTCACGTAGCACACGCAAATTATTATAGACGGTTGCAACACTCATATTTGGAAATTTCCCTTCCAATGCTTTATAAATTTCATCCGCTGTGGGATGTATCATTGCATTTAAAAGATACTCAAGTACCGCATGACGCTGTGGAGTAATACGGACGCCTGATTCTTTTAATGTATCAATCGCCTCTTGTAATCGTTTATCAGACAAAGTCATCCACCTCACTTTCAATATATAAATGCCTATCTTATAATATTAATTAATTTATAATCTTTATAATCAGTTTACTCCTCCAAATAGTCTTCTGTCAATATAAGTAACTTAGTTATAGTAATAAAGCATGATGTGAAACCAACTATATCTCAGATTAAAGGAAAGGAATCCACTCACTGATTATATATCCACTAAATCTAAATATCCATTTCTTACTATCTCATAGTTCCCCATTTATATACGATATATGATGGTAGATAAACTTTTATACATCCGTTTTAAGTACTCGTTCTTCCCCACCTAGACATTTATTTACATAACGAGCTGCAACGAATAAAAAGTCCGATAAGCGGTTTAAATATTGTCGAACATTTGGATTATCCAGTTCATCTCCAAGCCCAACTACTGTTCGTTCTGCTCGCCTTACAACCGTTCTCGCTGTATGAAGGGCACTTGAACCCTTATTCCCTGACGGTAAGATGAAATTTTTTAGCGGTTCCAAATGACTATCCCATTCATCAATCTTAGCTTCTAATTCATCGATATGCTTCTGCTTTAACTTCCAGTTAACCTCTTTTCCTTTAGGGGTGGATAATTCTGCACCTACATGGAACATAACTGTTTGTACTCGATGCATCACTTCCAGAAAATCTGCTTTTCCATCCCATGATTCCTCTTCAATATAGCTTAAAGCAAGACCAATAAAGGAATTCGCTTCATCACAGGTACCATACGCTTCTACACGCATATGGTTTTTGGGTACACGATCCCCATAAACCAATGAAGTCAGTCCCTTATCCCCTGAACGAGTATATATTCTTGCCATATTAATACCCCCTTGATAAATTAATTTGATTAATATAACAATCTTTTCCTTCTATAAAACAATTCAAATTGTCTTCAAAAACTGCTAATGCACGCTTAACATATTCGGGAGAAACTCCAGAAAAATGTGGTGTAATCGTTATGTTCTCTTCCTTCCAAAATGGATGACTTTCCGGTAACGGCTCTTCTTTCACAACATCTAAGATAGCATGAGAAATTTCCTGTTTTCGTATTGCAGTTAATAAATCATCCTCAACAACCGCATCGCCTCTTCCCATATTTAAGAAGACCGCTCCATTTTTCATTTTTTTAAATTGTTCCCAAGCATAGATATCTTTTGTTTCACCAGTACTAGGCAATACAGATACAATAAAATCAGCCTTTGGTAAGACCTCATTTAGCATGTCCATCGAATAATTTTCATCGAAAAATTCAAGTGTTCTACCAGTTTTAGAAACTCCAATTGTATGCATTCGGAATGCTTTAGCTAATCTTGCAACTTCACTACCAATGGCTCCAGTCCCTACAATAATCATAGTCTTATTTGATATTTCATTTATCCGGACTGATTTATCCCAAACCTGTTTTTCTTCATTTCGAATAACTTCCTTAGCCTGTCGATATACTTGAAGGAGCATGGAAATGGCATACTCAGACATCTGTATCCCATGAATTCCACGTGCATTGGTTACTATAATATTTCTATTCTGCAGTACATCAAATGGCAAGCCATCAATCCCCGCTGAAAGAATTTGAATCCATTTTAATTTTGACGCACTTGCTAAAAGAGCTTCATCCACATCATCCCCAAAAGTTACATATACTTCAGCTTCACCGATATGTTGTTTCACTTCTTGAGCTGAATCACAGAAAACAAATGATTGATTAGGAAAGCTAGTCTGTAATTTATCCTGATGCTTTTTAGAAACCTTCGCAGAAAAAACTATCATTTTTATATCCTCCATAAACTTCTATTTCTCTTTATTGTACCTAAAACTATAAAAATTGGGAATTTATTTTATTCAAGTCAAACAGCATCCGATAATAATTATATCGTAGGTTAAAGGGCGGTAATACCCACACCTCAAAAATGGAGGAAAAATGAATCCTTTTAGGACCCTAAAAGCCCGATTCGTTTAGTCCTACTGAACATAGGTCTTAGGAAGGTTTTCCAACGACACATAAAAAAAGAGAAGCAACCAAACCGTCACTTCTCCCTTTATTCTATAATTATAAATTCTCCTTTATGAAAGTTAAGGCATCTTCTACATGTCCATCGACTTTTACTTTACGGTACTCTTTTTGCAGTACTCCTTCTTTATCAAGAATAAAAGTAGATCGCTCAATGCCGTAGTATTCTTTTCCAAAATTTTTCTTCAATTTCCATACACCGTAATCTTCCGCTAATTTGTGCTCTTCATCTGCTAATAGCTGAAATGGTAAGTCATGTTTAGCAATAAACTTCTGATGTCTTTCTACAGGATCTGGACTCACACCGATAATTACAGCATCCAATTCCCCAAAGCTTTCATGTTTATCACGGAAATCACAAGCTTCTGTCGTACAGCCTGGTGTCATATCTTTTGGATAAAAATAAAGGACAACATTTTTTCCGCGAAAATCAGAAAGACTTACATTTTCCCCATCTTGATTTGGTAGTGTAAAATCTTCTACTTGTTTGCCTACTTCTATTGTCACAGTTAATCCCTCCACTAAATTGTTATCATCACTATATCACAGAGAAACGGGTAATTCATTTTTCCCGGCTCTTCTCTTTCGTTTGAATTAATTTCATGACAAAGGCAGTTGGTAAGATATACCCAATTAATGCCTCTGTCACGGCAATGAACCGACCAATCCCAATGGGGGTAATATCTCCATAGCCAATCGTTAGTAAGGTTACACCACTAAAGTAAATCGAATGAATGATTGACCCTAATACACTAACCTGCCTCAATTCCCCGTTTTCTACTAAAATAATCCCTTGAAATGACAAAATGAAATATATTAAACCGAACCCTAGAATGACAATAATAAAAATAATCCATAAAGCAATAAAAAGTTCTGTTGAAAACCGTGTTCCCCCAACTTCTAGATTCACGTTTAAAATCTTTACTTTTATAAATTCCAGTAAACTCATAAAGATGACAAAGCAAATAAGAACAAAGATTACCCATGGAATAAGAAACATATTTCACTGCTCCTTTTATTTCTCAGTAATACATAATATATGCGAATGAAGGTGCTAGCTTGTCTACTTTTATAAAAAAGCTACACAGAAACAAAAAATTCATCTCTTTCGTTTTTGTCACCATTTTTTGGTATAGTTAGGAATGGAAACCATTTAGTGGTTGCACTATTAGGGGAGGAATATCAATGAATTTCACAAAATCTGAAGAACTACATCAAGAAGCCCTAGAGCATATTGTTGGGGGAGTAAACTCTCCATCGCGTGCATATAAAGCTGTTGGCGGTGGAGCACCTGTGTACATGGAACGTGGCGAGGGTGCTTACTTTTATGATGTAGATGGTAATAAATATATTGATTATTTAGCAGCATATGGACCGATTATTACTGGGCATGCCCATCCTCATATAGCAAAAGCAATTACAAATGCAGCAAACACGGGAGTCCTTTTTGGTACACCAACTAAATTGGAAAATCAATTTGCCAAAATGTTAAAGGATGCCATCCCATCTTTAGAAAAGGTTCGCTTTAATAATTCAGGTACAGAGGCAGTGATGACAACCATTCGTGTTGCACGTGCTTATACAGGTCGGACTAAAATCATGAAGTTTGCTGGATGCTACCATGGACATTTCGATGCAGTGTTAGTTGAAGCCGGATCGGGACCTTCTACATTGGGAACTCCAGATTCAGCAGGTGTCCCTTCAACAACAGCCAAGGATGTGATTACCGTTCCGTTCAATGATTTAGACGCACTAAAGGTGGCATTAGAAAAATGGGGAGATGACATTGCAGCTGTTTTAGTAGAACCTATTGTTGGGAACTTTGGTATTGTAGAACCGCATGAAGGATTCTTACAAGGAGTTAATGACCTAGCCCATAAAGCTGGTGCTTTAGTGATTTATGATGAAATCATCACTGCCTTTCGTTTTACATATGGAAGCGCTCAACAGTTATACGGAGTGGAGCCCGATATGACAGCAATGGGTAAAATAATCGGTGGAGGGCTTCCAATCGGTGCCTATGGTGGTCGTAAAGATATCATGGAACATGTTGCACCGCTAGGACCTGCCTACCAAGCAGGTACAATGTCCGGAAATCCAGCATCCATGGCATCAGGTATAGCCTGCCTAGAAGTTTTAGGACAAGAAGGTGTCTATGAAAAATTAGAAGAACTTGGAGCACGTCTAGAAAAGGGAATCTTAGAAAAAGCAAAAGAACACAACATTCGAATTACCGTAAATCGTTTACGCGGTGCATTAACAGTATTCTTTGGTGTCGACAAAGTAACCAATTATGCGGAAGCGGATGCAAGTGATGGAGAAGCATTCGCCAAATTCTTCAAGCTTATGCTTGATGAAGGAATTAACCTTGCCCCATCCAAATATGAAGCATGGTTCCTAACCATAGAACATACCGAAAAAGACATCGACCAAACCATCGAAGCAGTAGGACGGGCATTCTCAAAAATGGCTTAATGGTAACTTCGATGTAAGATATCGTCGTGATTAATAGGATGTCGGGTTCACATCGAGAATACCGGGAATCACGCTTATCAGGTTTCACATATCATTTCAGAAGTTCCAACCGCACCCTAATAAATTTTGGCATTCAAATCACCAAATTTTAATTAAAAAATGCTCCCCCAACTAATGGCGGAGCATTTTTTTAATTCTTCACTACCTCTTTTGTATTATCTAAGTTCTGAACCTGATATAAACTGTAATAACTACCTTGCTTTTGCATGAGTTCATCATGTGTTCCTATTTCTGTAATTTCTCCATTTTCTATAACCACGATGCGATCTGCATGGGTAATTGTTGCCAATCGATGTGCAACAACAAAAGTTGTTCGATCAGAAGCAAGTTTTTCCATCGTTTCCTGAATTAAATGTTCACTTTCTAAATCTAATGCAGAAGTTGCCTCATCAAAAATTAAGATAGGAGGATTTTTAAGAAAAACCCGGGCAATAGCTATACGCTGCTTTTGTCCTCCAGATAGCTTTACACCACGCTCACCTACAAGGGTATCATAGCCATTTGATAACCCTTGGATAAAATCATGTGCATTCGCCGCCTTAGCAGCAGCAACCACCTCTTCATCCGTTGCATTTGGATTTCCCATGCGTATATTTACAGCAATTGATTCACTGAATAAAATATTATCTTGTAATACCATACCGATATTATTTCTTAAACTTCTCGCATTAACATCACGAATATCGATACCATCTACTTTTATCGAACCTTGAGTCACATCATAGAAACGTGGAATTAAGCTGACTATCGTAGACTTTCCTCCACCACTCATACCTACAAAGGCTATGGTTTCTCCTTTTTCCACTTTTAAATTGATATTTTTCAATACATTGTCCTCATCCTCTTCATAGCGGAATGAAACATTTTTAATCTCAATATTACCTTCTACACGGCCAAGCTCTCTGGCATTTACTTTATCCTTTACATCATATTTTTCATTCATAAATTCCATGACACGGTCAATGGAGGCAATGGCCTGCACAAGAGTTGTTGATGAATTAATCAATCGGCGTAATGGGCTATACACCCTTTCCATATAGCCGACAAAAGCTACAAGTGTACCAATACTTAAGTTGCCACTAATCACTTGGTAGCCACCAAAGGCTACTACTAAAAGTGGTGCAAGGTCTGTTATTGTATTTGTTACCGCAAACGTTTTTGCATTCCAATCCACATGCTTCATTGCACGATGCAAAAACTCATCATTACGTTTACCGAATTGACTTTGTTCATATTCCTCCAGTGCAAAACTTCTTGTAACCGGTATTCCTTGTACTCGTTCATGAAGATGACCTTGAACCTCTGCCAACGCCTGAGATCTCTCCCGTGTTAAACGACGTAATTTCCCATAAAAATATTTGATGGAGAAACCAAATAAAGGAAATAGAATAATAGAAACAATTGTCATACCAACATCCATTGTAAGCATGATACCAATAGCAATAAATATTGTTATCAAATCTAGCCAAACATTCATTAATCCTGTTATCACGAAATTCTTCGTCTGTTCGACATCATTTATCACCCGGGAAATAATTTCCCCGGTTTTTGTCTGAGAATAGAATTTCAAACTAAGCTTTTGAATGTGATCAAACAGCCTATCCCTTATATCGTAAAGGACTTTATTCCCCACCCATTGTGCCAAATATTGTCGAACGTATTCGATAGGTGGACGTAATACAAGAAATACAACAAAAGCAATTCCCATAATCCATGCAAGTTCCGTTGTTTTTTCTGCATTTGTCATATCCCCTGCAGCAATAATATCATCAATTACATATTTCAGGATTAAGGGCATTAATAATGGAATACCAAATTTGATAATACCAACAATAATTGTCCAAAATATTTTCCATTTATATGGTTTTACAAACTGCAAATACTGCTTTACAGAACTCATCATTTATCTTCCTTTTAAAAAGTTATTTAATAAGAAAAGCCCTGCTACATTGGTGTAACAAGGATTTCATTCCTATTAGCTTTATCGATATGTTAAAAATCTTTCATACCAATTATCAACAAATTCAGGGGAAAAAGGACCTTTTCGTTGGCGGACCCACCTTAGTAAGTAATCCACATTGTTATGTAAAATCCGATCTAAAACAATGGGGTAATTCATTACTTGTTTATGTTCTTCATATTCATCCTCATCTAAGAGGTCATAGGTCATGTCTGGATAAACTTTAACATCTAAATCATAATCAATATATTTTAATGCTTCCTCATCATATACGAAAGGTGAACTAATATTACAGTAATAGTAGATCCCATCATTGCGAATCATCCCGATGATATTAAACCAATATTTAGCATGAAAATAACAGATTGCGGGCTCTCTTGTAATCCAAGTGCGGCCGTCACTTTCCAATACCGGTGTTTTATCGTTGGCACCGATTACTATAGACTCTGTTCCTTTTAACACTAAGCTGTTCTGCCATATTCTATGTAGTTGCCCATTATGTTTATAACTATGAATTTGTATTTTTGTTCCTGCTTTTGGAGCAACCATCTTATCTCCCTTTCTAATTGTTCCATGATACCTTTCATCTATTATATAGACAATACGCCTAAATATAAAGTGATTGCATTTCTAATTGAAAAAGAACCTCCTAACAAGATAGTTAGGAGGTTCTTTCAAAGCAAAGTAAATATGAAATATTTACTTTTTGTTAGCTTGAGATTGTTGGTTTTGTTTTCTTACTTCTTGAGCATTTGTCTCAGAAGCAAATTCAGTACCGAATTGGCCTGAACCTTTTGCTGCTTGTTGGTTCTGTTTTCTTACTTCCGCAGCGTTAGTTTCAGAAGCGAATTCAGTACCAAATTGTCCAGCACCTTGAGCAGCCTGTTGATTTTGTTGTTGCACCTTGTTAGCTTGAGATTGTTGGTTCTGTTTTCTTACTTCCTGAGCATTTGTTTCAGAAGCAAATTCAGTACCAAATTGTCCAGCACCTTGAGCAGCCTGTTGGTTTTGCTGTTTTACATGCTGAACGTTAGTACCAGAAGCTGTTTTTTTAGGATTTTTTGCCATTGATATCACCTCCGCACTAATTAATTTGTCCAGGAATAAGATTGTTATCCAATGAAAATGATTGTAAAAAAATGGATTTTTAACCTTCCCCATCTTACAGGTTTGGTAATAAGTCCCTAGAGATAAATTGTGAAAAATACATAACTTAGTAAAGAGTCAGTATTTCTCATAATGGAGGAAAAACGATGGATACACTAAGAGATTTTTCTGAGCTTTCCATGATGAGTAAAACAAAGTGGAAAGATGAGGAATTAGAATATTATCAACAATCCTTATCACAAGTACTACCATATATAAATGCGGAGGGTTTAAGCATTTTGCATGAAATAAACGAAGAATTACACAGCAGAAATTAAGAAAAGGCTCCCAACCTGGAGCCTTTTCTATTCTAAAAAATTTATCATTTTCTGATGGGAAACAGGAAATGGAAATTCTTCTATTTCCTCCTTGCTTACAAGTTTCAAACGTTCATCCTTCAATTCCGTAACATCTGTTTCAGCTTCAAATATATCTAAATCCCACTTCAAATGGGAAAACACATGATTTAAGCTGCCTTGCTTGTCTTTCACTCGAATAGAAATCCCGTATTCCTTCCGCATATAATCAACTACCCCATCCAAACCTACTTCCTTCATATGAATCATGGGGAACTGCCACAAGTTTGCTAAGAGACCTGAATCCGGTCGTTTTTCAATGATATATGAACCCGCTTTATTCTTTATTTGTAATACAATATAAGGAATAACTTTTTGCTTTTTCGTTTTTTTCTTTATTGGAAGCTTCTCCTCTACTCCATCTGCAAAGGCCCTGCAATATTCTTGAACGGGGCATAGGAGACATGCCGGTGATTTAGGTGTACAAATTGTCGCACCTAAGTCCATAATAGCTTGGTTAAAGGATGACGGGTCCTTCTCTGAGATAATCTCACGAATAATAGACTCCATTTTCTTTTTCGTTTTTGCTTGAGAAATATCGTCCTCTAACTTCAATACACGAGAGAAAACTCTCATAACATTCCCGTCCACAGCTGGTTCTGGTTGGTTGTAGGCAATGGATAAAATAGCCCCTCTCGTATAGGGACCGACCCCTTTTAATTTGCCCAATTCCTCTTTAGTATCAGGAACCTTTGCATCATAAGATTCCACAACTTCTTTTACAGCCGCTTGCAAATTCCTCGCACGTGAATAATATCCTAGGCCCTCCCATACTTTTAATACTTCCTGTTCTTCTGCTTCAGCTAGGTCATAAAGAGTTGGGAATTTTTCCAAAAAACGATAAAAATATGGAATAACAGTGTCTACCTTCGTTTGCTGTAGCATGATTTCAGAAACCCATACTTTATATGGATCCTGACTTTGTCGCCAAGGCAAATCCCGTTTATTTTCATAATACCAATCGAGTAAATCATGTTGAAAATCAAAACTGTTAAAGTTTTTTAATATTTGTGTTAACATACTTGCACTTCCTTTGTGGTACAATAATAACAGAAGCTTAAGCTCCCTTGCAGGCTATGAGTAATAACGTCCTGTCGCAACGTTCTTAAAAAGAAGTTTCGTCGGGCCAAGGATTTAAACGTGAACTTTCCTTAATAAGAATGATCGACAGCCACAATTTATTTAAGTTCTATGCTAAAATAAATATTTAAAATTACGTTCAAACTACATAATAGAACAATTCCACTAAATGTTCCTACTTTAAAATCCGAGGAGGACCTTAAAATATGGATACTGGAACACATATTGTAATGGGTGTTGCACTTGGAGGGTTAGCAACTATAGACCCTGTTGTGCAAAATGACCCAGCCCTTTTTCAAGCTGTATTAATTGGTACCATTGTAGGTTCTCATGCGCCAGACTTTGATACCATCTTTAAGCTAAAAAATAATGCTACCTATATACGTCACCATCGTGGCGCTTCACATTCCATTCCAGCCATCATCCTATGGGGGTTTCTTGTATCTGGAATCATTTTCATGTTTGTACCAGAAGTTAACTACCTTCATCTATGGCTTTGGACATTCTTGGCTGTCATCATCCATGTATTTGTTGATCTATTCAATGCATACGGTACTCAAGCATTTCGCCCATTTACAAGTAGATGGATTGCCCACGGTTTCATCAATACTTTTGATCCATACATTTTTATGTTGAATGTGGGTGGAATTGGTGCATGGGTATTGGGTGCAGACCCGAGGTATACATGGTTAGCTATCTATACTGTAATTGTTTTATATTACATCAAACGCTATATGGATAAAAGGGAAATTGTCAAAAAAATTAAAGACTTCATTCCTGAAACCGTACAAATTGCAACCTCTCCAACTATTAAACAAAATTATTGGCGTGTTGCCATCACAACAGAGGAAATGTTTTACGTAGCTACAGTTGAAAATGGGCATATCGAGATTGTAGATGAGTTCTCTAAAGTTCCACTACCAGAATCTCCTATCATAGAAAAAGCACTGACCGACAAAAACGTTGATTCATTTCTAAACTTTTCTCCTGTTTATCGCTGGGAAATTAACGAATATGATGATTATACCGAGGTTAGGTTTATCGATTTACGATACCGTTCAAAAGAATATTACCCTTTTGTTGCTGTGGTTCAAATCGATTCAACTATGGAAATTATCAGCTCCTACACGGGTTGGATTTTCTCAGAACATAAACTACAGAACAAATTACTTATTGAAGATAATCCGGTTTAATCCATAAAGTAACCCATATGAAAACAGCAGGCCTTCACCTGCTGTTTTTTAAGCACTTGCTACTTTTTTACCTAATAAGGAAATTGGTAATGCTTCTTCCTTTTCATATGTTTCGCCTAATAGGTTAATACGATGACCCCAAGCAAATACACCATTCAAATAATCAATTTTAAATGTATATCCAGGCTCCATTTTTAATTCATATACCTCATCAGATAAAAAGTCATCTGGATTCATCGTATATGCCATGGCAACTTGCATTTTTCTCTCATTAATTTGTACCTCTGATATATTTCCTAATTGCTCCGCCTTTTGAGCTTTTTCCTTCAGTGAAGCAATTTCTCTATATAATTCTTCAACCGAATAATCACTGTATCGATAATTCATGTGTATACTCCCTCCCTCCTTTATCATTTTACATTTTATTTCTACTTTAGGACAATAGAAATGGTAGATTTATTTTAAAGTATCTTACTATGCATGGTACTTCGCATTCTATCTATATTGCGTCCGAAACTTTTGTAAAACAGCTACTAAAAGCTCATACTAAAAACTAGAATCAAATTAGAGGAGGTAATCTATGCCTACTATAGCTATTACTGGAGCTGGGAGTGGTCTTGGTGAGGCCTTGTCCTATCATTATGCGAAGAACGGATATAAAGTTTATTTGTTAGGTAGAAGTGATTCAAAATTACAATTGGTGAAAGTTAAAATTATAAAAGTAGGAGGAGATGCAGAGGTTATTCCTTGCGATGTTCGGGAACCGGCTTCTGTCAGTATTGCATTTGAGCAAATACCTCAACTAGATGTTTTCATTAATAGTGCTGGAATAGGTGTTTTTGGTCCGATTGAAGACTATCGCATCGATGAAATTGAAAATATATTAGACACGAATGTAAAAGGTAGCATCCTTACAGTTCAGTCGGCCCTTCCACTAATCAAGGAAAGCAATGGACGAATTCTTACCGTTATTTCAACCGCAGGATTACGCGGAAAAGTGAACGAATCTATTTATGTGGCGAGTAAGTTTGCTGTACGTGGGTTTACCGAGAGTTTACAGAAGGAACTAGAGGATGCACCTGTCTCACTCACGGCTGTATACATGGGTGGCATGAATACACCATTTTGGAACAACTCTAATCATATTAAAGATCTTTCTAAACTAAAGGAACCTAAAACTGTCGCTGAACAGATTTTTAATGAAGATGACGGTAGAGCAGAAATATACGTGGATAGATAAGTAATAAAAACAGCATTCCATCCATTGTTGAATGCTGTTTTTATCTATTCAGTTCCTTCCACAAATTCATCTAAATAACGATTAATTAATTCCATCGTAAATCCTTTACGGTAAAGCCCCTCCTTTAATTTGTTTTTCAACATATATCCTTCATGTTTCCGAGCATGCTTTCGTAATAGCTTATCCCCCTGATAAACTACGGCCTCCCACTCCATATCTTCATTTTTTTCTTCTTTCATTTCCGATAAAACGTCTGTGATTATGGCTTGATTAAACCCCTTTTGTAGTATATTAGCTTGGATCTTTTGAATTTGTTTCTGAAAGGAATCCTTATTACTCTTCTGCAATTTTTTCTCAATTAACTTCGAAATTTTTTCATATTGAACTTCATAGGGATACTCTTCCACAGCATGACTCGCAATAAGACTAGCTACACCCTTATCCATTAACTCCTTTTTAATAAGGAGGGGGCCTTTGTACGAAGTATTCATTCGAGTACGAACAAACATTTCTGCAAATAGCTTATCATCTAATAATTTTTCCTTTATTAAACGTTCGATAATGATATCAATATGATCTGGCTCAACCTCTTTTTTCACGAGGTAGTCATTCATTTCCTTTTTTGTTCGCATTCTGTAACTTAGATAATTAATTGCCAATGAATACGACTTTTGGATTGTATCTTTTTCAATTAAAGTTTCGATTAGCGAATCATCCAGCTCAAGACCTTTTCGTAGTTGAAACTCAACCAGAATGGCTTCATCCACACTGAACCCATACACTTCTGTTTGTCCTTCACTTAAATAGATATTATAGCGATCCTTTCGTTTCTTTTGCGTGGTAATTCGGGTAATTTTCCTCAAACCGTCCACTCCCCTTTTGTTCATTTTATCATGGGATATATACTCAAGCGAAGAATGAAAATACTTAGTATAAATGTAAAAATGAACTTACAAAAATTTCAAGGAAAATTAAACAAAAAAACATTTTCATTTTTAAAAAAACATTGTAAAATGAGTGTATCAAATAACGAAAGAAGATGAATTTGAATATAATGGTTGTGTTAAAAAAGATTATTACTTAGCTATGATTTTTTAACCCATGCAAGTTACAATTACGAAGTAAATAGGGAAGGCAAATGGTGCGCCACCAGTATTTACTGGTTCTAGTGGGTTCGATTCCCACCCCGAATTTTTGTTGAACTCTAAATGAAAATTCGAGGGTGGGTCACTCACTACCGGCATGGTCTTTTTGCTGTGTTTTAGATACCCACCTGGAATGAGGAGGGTATTTTTTATGTTAAAAATTCGTGACTTACATGAAGTACCAGTATTATTTGACTTAATGATTCACCCTGAAGTGTTTCCCTATGTACGGCATAAAGCGAATACATTGGATGAATATTATTTTGTAACAAAAAAAACAATGGAAGCAGAAGATAACGCAAAGTTAATTTCACGTACCATTCTAGATGAATACCACCATCCTATTGGGACAATCAATCTATTTGATATTGAAGAAAATCATGGATTCTTAGCAACCTGGATTGGAAAGCCTTACTTCGGCAAAGGCTATAACAAACAAGCAAAAGAGGAATTTTTCAACGAATTATTTTTTTCAAAAGGGATTGATGGTATCTTCATGAAAGTAAGAAAAACCAATGCCCGTTCCTTAAAAGCAGCACAGAAATTACCATATGTTTCCATTGCTAATGAGTCATATATCAATGTATATCAAAAAATTAATGCATCTGATGATATCTTTAATTTATTTGTCATTACAAAAGAACACTATACAGCGTATCAACAATTCGCCACAGTTGAAGCAGCCTCCGGCGGTGAAGAAGTTTCCTAATAGGAAGTTCCTTTCGCTGAAGTTTTAAAGATTTATAAAATTGAACCAAAAATACCGACTATTTAAACTACGGAAAAATATGTATATTGCCCTCGTCCAAGGAGAAGCTAGAAAATAAAAAGCGAGGGATGCTTAATGGTTAAATACAATCCACAACATCGTGATAAGGTATTAAACAAAACACAGGAAGTACTTTATCAAAAGGAATTCAAACGTGCTAATCGAATTTATAACGAACTCTCCCAAAAAGGAAACCGAAGCTAACATGCTTCGGTTTTCCACTTTTCTACTACTCCAATCCTTTATCCACAGTATTTATCCACAAAATCATCAAAATTGTTAATAATTACATTAGAGTCTGCAAATTCAGTAAAAAGATATCCACAAACAATGTTTATAAGTTACTTTTCTGTCTGTTAATTCTGTTGATAAGTGGAACAAACCGACATATTTTCCAAAAAAATACAACAACCACCTATAGTCAATTTATCATTCTATCTGTTATACTATATATATAACAGATAGAATGATAATACCTAGGGAGGTGAAAAAATAATTGTTTATACAATTAGATTTAGAATCAACAGAACCAATATACATTCAATTACAGCATCAAATCATTGAAGGAATTGCCACTAATAAACTAAAGCCAGGAGATCCCTTACCTTCTGTTCGTTCATTAGCAGCTGATATAGGAATTAATCTTCATACGGTTAATAAGGCATATAAACAATTAAAGCAAGATGGGTTTATTCTTATTCATAGACAAAAGGGAGTTGTCATCAATCCTGAAGGGGTACCGAAAGCGGATGAAGGTTATAAAAAGGAGATACAATCTAAACTAAGACCATACATTGCTAACGCTATCTGTCGGGGAATTTCAGAAAAAGAATTTGTTAAGCTTTGTAAAGATATTTATCAAGATTTTAATAAGGAAGGTGAAGCAACGTGAATACACTTATGCTTATACTATTTTCCATTGTTCTATTACCAATTTACTCCATAACTATTTTTATCCCCTACTGGACAAGGAAAACAGAAAGCTTTGGTGTTTCTATTCCAGAGCAGATTTACCATACACCACAATTAAAAAAAATACGCCAACGTTATACCATTTTCACTGTAATAAGCAGTTTTATTGTTACCATCCTCTTTTTTACGATAGGTAGCATACTTATACAAAATGAAGAAATCTTAAGTCTATTGTTTGGTGTTCTTATCATTCTATATCTTCTAATCAGCTTTGTTATCTACATGAACTTTCATTTAGAAATGAAACAAATGAAAGCAGAGAAAAATTGGAATCAAGAAAAATCACAGAAGGTAATAATTCAGCTAGGTTTCCGCGAACATAACCTAACTCATTCCCATTTATGGTTCCTTGCACCTATTTTGATTGCAATCTTATTAATAATCGTCACCTTTCATTCGTATAATCTCATACCGAATCAAATTCCGACGCAGTATAACTTCAGTGGTGACGTAACAAATTGGGCTGAAAAGTCGTATAGAAATGTATTGCTCCACCCAGTCATGTTAATTTATATGTCATTTTTATTCTTATTTATCAATATAACGATTAGTAAGTCAAAACAACAAATAGATCCGAACAATCCAGAAGCATCCATCCAAAAAACTGTCATATTTAGAAGAAGATGGTCTATGTTTACAATTGTTTCAAACTATGTCTTAACCATTTTGTTTACAATAATGCAGTTATCCCTTATCTACCCTATTAATCGAAGTGGAATATCTATTTTATCATTACTTACAGCTGCTATTATCGTATTCGGCGCCATCGTCCTTTCCATTACAACAGGTCAAGGTGGTAGTCGTCTGAAACAATTTCAGGATATGGAAGGGAATCTGATAAACCGAGATGATGATCAATATTGGAAATTAGGTCAATTTTACTTTAATAAAAATGACCCATCCTTATTTTTGGAAAAACGCTTCGGTATCGGCTGGACGATTAATTTGGCTAGACCTTTATCATGGATTATCTTGCTAACTATCATTGGTCTTGCCATTGCATTACCAATCGTGTTTGGTGTTTAAAATCTTCCTTTCCCCCTAACATAACGAAGTAAATCACATTGATATGCTATCTTGATGAAAAAAATATATATCAATAAATATTACTAAGATGTATAATAAAGGTAAACAGAATTACATTTAACCTCACTATGTTACCAACAAAATATATTACAAATGTATGGAATTTCACAAAATGGGAGGGGTTACGTATGATTTGGACTGGAACCATAATCATTTCCATTACGCTCATTATTGCATTAATTGCGACAATCAATATCCTTAAAAGAGAGGAAAATAAAGCTAATGAACGAGGCGGAGATGCAGCTGAGGAGTTAAAACGATCACATGAGTATGAAACAAAATCATTATCTTCCAACATTAAAAATCTACTCTGGATTTATGCTGTTGTAATTATTTTATCTATCATAGCATTGGCATTTTACATTTTTTAACTATCATTTCCTTATCCTTGGACTTTATTCTGGTATTTTATCTAATAATGAAAAGAAAAACGACTCGGAGGAGTCGTTTTTTTCTTTCATTATTTACTTTTAAAAAGGCTATTTTCTAAAAGATTGTTGCTTTTTGCAAAAATAGATAGAATGCGTAGTAATGTTGCGCACGTTGATTTCCGCTTCGGAGGATTCAGACACGTGCTGTTCCCACAAGGCAAGGAAGGCATCGAGAGCGATACATCTTCGTAAGAAAAAGCGGTCTACTTTTTCAAGGAATCAACTTCCCTTCGCTCAAACCAACCACTTTATAAGAGAATAAATTTCATAAAATTCTGGTCAGATATTAAGCGTAGTGTATTTCCGTAGCGATCTTAGAGCACTATTAATCTTCGTCATGTACTGCGCATTTTTCTTCAAATGCCAAGTAAAAAAACAACAAAATATACAAGAAGATCCTTTAAAAAATACGCTCATAGGAAATATCATTATCATTCATCTAAAAGGTGTTTCTTTAGGCAGATTTTCTTATTATATTTTCTAGAGGACTACGATCAGGAAAGACATAATAATCCTTTCCATCCGTGCTAATCACTACATCTCCATACACCGCTGTCGAATAAATATTTGCATTTACTCGGTTAAGGTTATTAATCACCCGCCCCACTGGATGACCAAAATTATTATCGATGCCATATGATAATAAGGCCGTCTCTGGGTTTACTTCTTTTATAAACTCATAAGATGTACTCGTATCTGATCCATGATGTCCTATTTTAATAATTTCTGATTCTAAGTCATATTTCTCGATTAATTTTTCTTCCTGGGCCATTTTGGCATCACCCATTAGTAAAAAGTCCACTTCCCCATAGCTTACCTTTAAAACAATGGATGATCCATTATTTGACTTGTTATGATAATCATTTAAAACTTTAATTTTTAACGATGGGTCAATCGTAATTTCCTGATTTGTATCTGCTATATTTGTTGGAATATCCTGCTTACGAATCTCTGAAACATATTTTAAAAAGGACTTGGTTAAATGAATTTTTCCGGTATCTAGAATTTGTTTAATATTAAAGGATTTCATTACTTTAGAAAGACCACCGATGTGGTCATAGTCTGGGTGTGTTGCGATTAATAAATCAATGTCTTTTACTTTCTGTTTTCTTAAGTACTGTACTACCTTTTTGCCAGCATTTGGCGGACCTCCATCAATTAATATGTTTTTTCCTAAGGGGGTTTCAATGAATATGCTATCCCCCTGTCCAACATCAATAAAATGAACATCCATGCCTGAATTCACATCTGCTGAAACATGGACTGGTACTACTAATAATATGATGGTAATTACAATTTGTAATTTCTTCATAAATCCACCCTTTTTTTGTAGGAAAGATAAAGTAAATCTCCAATAAGTGAAGGGGTTCTTTTTCCCCCACTGAAACAAAAGAACAAAGGCTAAAATCGCAACGTCCATTGCAACGCCTCCTGAGATCTATTTCCTGTAACCCCGATCAAATCAGGATTTTAGGGGCAGTTTATCCCCACCTAAAAGGCTTCGTTTTTCTCCTTTTTCGAAGGGGATAAGCCCCTTAGCCAGGGATAAAATGTATAAGAAAATGATAAGATTAGTTTGGCTCCAAATAATGATTATTATGTTTGTTCTATTCAATTGTTATTAAATTGTAAACAAGTAATGAACTGTACAGATACAGATTTATTATGAAGTTAAATAATTTCTAAAATTTGTACTACCTTATTATTTGCGCTAAACTTTTTATATCAGTTATAAAACTTAAAAGATTTATAGAAATGTTGGGGGATAATTATGGGGGTAGAAAATGTACAGGCTACAACCAAAGAAAAAGTAAGCGTTCTATTAATTATAGGAGTATTATTATTTGCTTCTACCTTACGTGCACCTATAACAGCCGTCGGTTCTTTAGTTCCTGTCATTCGTGATAGTTTAGGAATAAGTAATGCAGTTGTTGGGATCATTACGACATTACCACTTCTTGCTTTTGCATTTGTTTCACCAATTGCACCTAAAATAGCCAATCGCTTAGGAATGGAAAAAACCATTTATCTATCCATGATGGTACTCACAATTGGGATGATAGTACGGTCAGTTACTGGCATTGGAACATTATTTATTGGTACTGCCATGATAGGAATTGCAATATCTTTTGGGAATGTTCTCTTACCAGGCTTTGTAAAAATGAGTTTCCCATTAAAAATTGGCTTAATGACTGGACTCTACGGAGTTTTTATGAACATATTTGGTGCACTAGCATCAGGATTAAGTGTACCTATTTCAAACATTGGAAATTTGGGTTGGCAGGGTGCTCTTTTAGTATGGGCCATTTTAATCATCGTCGCCCTCTGCTTTTGGTATCCACAACTTAAACAACCTATAGAATTACCAAAAATAGAACAAAATAGAAGAAAAACGAGTATGTGGACTTCTTTTACAGCTTGGCAAGTAACTTTTTTTATGGGGCTACAATCCCTCATGTTTTATACAATGATGACATGGCTACCAGAAATATTACAAACAAATGAATATTCATCCAGTGAAGCAGGATGGATGCTATCACTTATGCAGTTCTCACTTATCCCTCTAACATTTATCATGCCGATTATTGCTGATAAAATGAAGAATCAAAAACTATTAGGTGCTTTGACAGGAGTTATTTTTATTTGTGGTGTAGTGGGGTTGCTAAGTAATCATCCAGGATTAACTACTCTTTCCGTGATGTTAATAGGAGCAGGATGTGGTAGTGGATTTAGCTTATCCATGATCTTTTTTTCTTTAAGAACAAAGGATGGATATCAAGCCTCCGAACTGTCAGGTATGGCCCAATCGTTTGGATACTTACTAGCTTCCTTGGGACCAGTCGTTTTTGGTGGTTTACACGACTATACTAATAGTTGGATTCCTCCTTTGCTTATGCTTCTACTCGTTTCCCTTATTGTACTCATTGCTGGGTTCCTTGCTGGTAGAAGCAATATCATAAAAGAAAGATAGCCAATAAAGAACCCCACTGGTAGACCAGTGGGGTTCTTATCAAATGCTATACATTTTTAACAACTATTTCACCATCATCAAGCCCTACTTTTACATTGTCTACATTTTCTTCTTCCAAGATTAAGTCAGTTAGTTGATCCTCAATCTTGTCTTGAATTACTCTGCGTAAAGGTCTTGCACCAAAACGTGCGTCATAACCTAGTTTTACTAATTCACGTTTTGCTTCTTCGGTGATAGTAATGTTAATGTTATTTTCTTCAATGGTTTCTTCTAAATCTGTAAGCATCAAATCTACAATTTCTAACAAGTTATCCTCTGTTAATTCATTGAAGTTAATGATGGCATCAAAACGGTTTAAGAACTCAGGTTTAAAGTAGTTACTTAGGTTTTCTAATGTTGAAACAGATTCATGCGTATCTCTGTTAAAACCTACATTTACCTGTTTTACACCTGTACCGGCATTACTTGTCATGATGATTACTGAATCTTTAAAGCTTACAGTACGGCCTTGAGAATCCGTTAAATGCCCATCTTCCATAATTTGTAGGAACATATTTTGAGCATCTGGATGAGCTTTTTCAATTTCATCAAGCAAGATGATGGAATAAGGATTGTGACGGACTTTTTCTGTCAATTGACCTGCTTCTTCATGTCCAACATATCCTGGTGGTGAACCAATAATTTTAGAAATCGAGTGTTTTTCCATGTACTCACTCATATCAAGACGAATGAATGAATCACGAGTTCCGAATAACTCTTCTGCTAGAGCTTTCGTAAGTTCTGTTTTACCTACCCCAGTTGGACCTACAAATAGGAAGGAACCAATAGGTCGGTATTTCGATTTTAATCCAGCTCTGCTTCGACGAATCGCTTTTGCAACCTTCTGTACTGCTTCTTCCTGTCCAATAACTTTACCACTTAAATTGGCAGCAAGATTTTTCATTTTTTGTTGTTCGTCGCTTTGCATTTTTGTAACAGGGATTCCTGTCTTTTCTTCAACAATTAGTTGAATATCTGATATATCTACATGAAGGATTTTCTCTTTATCGTCGGCTTTTTCAAGTTGTTTTTGTAGTTGAATTTCTTGATAGCGTAAGTTAGCAGCTCGCTCGTAGTCTTCTTTTTCCGCTGCTTCTTGTTTTTCCTTAATAATTTCATCTAAACGATTCTTAATGGATGATGCATCACGTTGTGCATTTTTCAAATTTAATCGTGAACCGACCTCATCCATCAAATCAATGGCTTTATCTGGTAAGAATCGATCTTGAATATAGCGATTAGATAAAGTTACAAATGCTCGAATTACTTCATCAGAATAACTGACTTCATGGAACTTTTCATAACGGTCCTTAATACCATTTAAGATTTTCACAGCATCTTCAACAGATGGTTCTTTCACGATAATTGGTTGGAAACGACGTTCTAGTGCCGCATCTTTTTCAATTTGACGGTACTCTTTTAATGTTGTCGCACCAATTAATTGCATTTCTCCACGTGCCAGTGCTGGTTTCAAGATATTACCCGCATCCATTTGTGAGCTTTCTGCAGTTCCTGCGCCAACTAGAAGATGAATTTCATCTACGAAGACAATGACATCGTCACGCATTTTGATTTCTTCAATTAGTTTTTTCATACGTTCTTCAAATTGTCCGCGGATTCCTGTATTAGCAACTAATGAAGCAACATCTAAAATATAGATTTCTTTGTTCATTAGCTTAGAAGGTACATTACCCTCTATAATTTTTACAGCTAAACCTTCCGCAATAGCTGTTTTACCTACACCTGGTTCACCAATTAGTACAGGATTATTTTTATTTCTACGGTTTAATGTTTCAATCACACGTTTTATTTCAATATCTCTTCCAATTACAGGGTCAATCTCCCCTGCTCTTGCTGAATCTGTTAAGTTTTTACCTAATTGATCGAGTAAACCATCACGTTTATTCGATTGTCTTGTTTGCGTTCTAGTATTTCCTTTTGATGCACCACTATTTTGATAGAATTGGTTAGAAAATGCTTCAGAATTGCCAAATGGGAAACCAGAGAAGAAGCCAGATTGATTTAGCATTTGACTTTGGATTTCTTGGAAACAAGTATCACATAAATGCATTTCCATTTTTTGATTATTCATTTGCATTGCAGCGTTTATATTAGCTTCATTTACACCACATTTTTGACAAAGCATTTTCATTCCTCCTTAAATATTTACCTTTTATATATTACATTTAAAATGCTACTTTTTCTTAAATAAAGGTTAAAGATTTGTTATTTGACTTTGACTATCTTTGACCTTTAACTTCATTATACTCTGACCTTCTTTGACTTTCAAGTGTTTTGGTAAAATTTCTTTAAGTTATTTTCTATCTATTCTATCTCCATGCTTGATATGAAAGGTCTAACTTATGTTAGATTGGTGACTTTTTTCATTGTTAGAACCCGTAAAGGTCAAAATCCCTTAAACTGCAAGAAAACAAAAGGAGACAGATATGCTCTGCCTCCTTTTCAATATAATTAATGCACACTTCTAAAGCTCCAAAAAGTCTTTTGGAAGCGTATTTTTAAGTAATAAATGGTCTAGACTCTTAAATTCATATCCTTTTCGCTTTAAATCTTGAATAATTCGTTCCAACGCTTGGGCATTGTCTGAGGAAACAGCATGAAGCAATATAATTGCCCCAGGATGCATTTGTTTCATAGTTTGATCATAAGCATAACGCCATCCTTTTTGATCGCCCGTGTTCCAATCTTTAAACGTTAAGGACCAAAACACATGAGTTAACCCTAACTCATTGGCCCACTGTAATGTGCGTTCACTGAACATACCCCGAGGTGGTCTTAAAAATTTAATTTCCTCCTGGTCCGTATATTCAGCAACAACTTCTTCCAGAGACTCCAATTCTTTTTTCATGGATTCCTTGTTTACAACGGTTAAATCAGGGTGGTGATACGAATGATTTCCTATTATATGTCCTTCATCAACCATTCGCTTAACTAAATCAGGTTGACTTGTCACATAATGTCCTGTGACAAAAAAGGTTGCTGGAACATTTTCTTTTTTAAGTACGTCTAAAATTTCATCTGTATACCCTTCTTCATAGCCATTATCAAATGTTAAATAAATGACTTTATCTCCAGAAAGGTCCGCATAATAAGCCCCATACTTATCAAGCATCCCTTGATACTCTCCAATGTCTGGAACCTTATGTTCATCATTTTTTTTGAATCCCCACCCATACCCATTTGCTGCCGTATGAACAGGGTTCATCAATGCAAACAAAAAAGTAAGAGTAATGAGGAATGCTGTGTAAATACACTTTTGCATAACACACCCACCTTTTCTCTTACTTTTCCCGTAACATAAACAATTATTCCATTTTCTCTAACTATCTATTATAAATTATAGTACTATCGCCGCTATCCAACCAAAAATAAACAATGGTATATTAAAATGGATAAAGGTCGGGACAACGGTATCCCAAATATGGTTATGTCTTCCATCCGCATTTAGTCCTGCAGTTGGGCCAAGTGTGCTATCGGATGCTGGTGATCCTGCATCACCTAGTGCACCTGCTGTACCAATTAAAGCAATCGTTGCTAATGGGGAAAATCCTGCAGCCACACAAATAGGAACATACAATGTTGCAAGAATAGGTATTGTTCCAAAGGATGAACCAATACCTAGGGTAATTATTAAACCAACAAGTAACAAGATAAATGCTATCATTACTTTATTATCTCCTAAAATGCCAGAAGATACTTCGACTAAAGACGTAACTGCCCCTGTATCTTGGAGGACTTTGGCATAACCTGCCGCAGATAGCATAACAAATGCAATCATACCCATCATTTTTATTCCCTCTGTCATCACATCATCCACTTTATGGAATGGAACAACAACAAATAAGAACATAAATAGTAAACCAGTTAATGCACCTAAAATTAGGTTTCCAGTTATAATCTGTACAACAAAAGCAGCAATAATCGCTACAATCGTTAAAAAGTGTTTTTTATTAAATGTTACATTCTTTGGTTCCTGTTCCACTTCATCTTCCACTAAACTATCAACATCAGACGCTACTTCACTGCTGTCCTTACGATACGTTATAAAAACGGCAATAAGCAGTCCAACGATCATACCAGAACCTGGAACAATCATTGCTCGTGCAATGTCATTCATGGACACAGTCAACCCACTTTGTTGCACCGCATCAAAAATCGTCTCGTGGAAAATAAGTCCAAAACCAGCCGGAATAAGAATATATGGAGCCTTCAATCCAAAAGTTAATGAAACAGCTACTGCTCGACGATCCAAACGCATTTGATCAAATAATTTTAATAAAGGCGGTATAAGAATTGGAATAAATGCGATATGAACCGGGACTAAGTTTTGTGATAAAGATGCTACACCAGCAATAGCTAAAAGTAACATCGTTTTCTTCCCTGTCAAAATTTTAATTAAATAATTAACTAATATAGAGGTAATTTGTGAATAGCTAATGGTTACAGCAAAAGCCCCAAGCAGAATATAACTTAACGCTGTACTAGATTGGTCCCCCATTCCACTTACAAATAAATCTACTGACTTAGTCAGAGATAATCCTGACATTAATCCAGCAACAAGTGCTGCACCAATGATGGCTAATATAACGTTCACACGTAGTAAACTAAGTATTAACATAACGAGTACCGAAACAACGACAATCCATTCCATAATCGCTTTCCCTCTCCCTATTTTATTTTTCTATTTGTTTTTCTATTTCATTCCGTTTTAATACTTCATCATGATAAAGTATTAAAGAATTTTAATCAACCCTTTTATAAAGAGATAGAACAATAAGAAAATTAAGCCATAAAATAACCCCGAATGATTAATGAACTCATTCAGGGTTTCCTTTTATTTTACTTGGAAAGAGAAAGAAACATGGTCTTGGATAGGAATCCAACCACCGATTCCTTGTTTTGTAACATTTTTAATAACCAAAGATTTGCTTCCACCTTTTAATTCAATGAATACTTCTCCAAACGTTACTTGTCCTTTTTCATTTACTGCTGGAGCATATGCTTGCAATGTTCCATACTTTTCTACAGGAATATTATAGGAATTATCTTTCTTTGTATTTTTCCCAATGACAGTTTGATAAGAAAGTGGTAACTTTGTCTTCTCTTTTGCAACTAGCAACATCATTTTCTTCACATCATCTGGATTTTTAATTTTATTTGTTAAAGCACCTTTGATTTCTTTTTTCTCTTGCTGAATATAGCGCATTTCCTGATTACTCTCACCACTAAGATTATTTAGTTCATTCATATTGATTTTTTGATATTCCCAGTTAATATTAGTTTCTAGTGACTCATAGTTCAATGGCCAACGTCCCAAATAGACCATTCCTCGATAACCAATTGCTATTGGAGATGGTTTAAGCGTTGTTTCATTCAGCATTTTAATTAAGTCTGGATTTTCTATTGGTATTTTAACCTCTTCAATCAACTCTTTTGTTAATTCACTTGGCTCAATAACCTCTTGGTCTTCCGTAGAATTAGGGTAGGTATTTTCCTTCGCTATATCTAATACGTGACTAGGTATTTCAAATGGATTCTCTTGTTTCTTCTCCTCTTTTTTATCATCTTCCTTAGCAAAGCCGGTTATAGGGAATACGAGGGCAATAAAGCAGGCAATTAATGCAATTGTTAAACGTTTCATGATTTCCCATTCCTTTCTATATTCATCCAGCTTGAGTACCTATCTACCCTTATAATAGGCACTGGCTTTAGTTTCTAGTTTTTTCTATGGTATAAAAAATATACATCGTTAAAGGGAATTCCATTTGCTATTTATAACAGAAGCATTTAGATTAATTTTAGTATGTATTTAAAATGGAGGATATCACCATGGTTTCAGCTAATACACGTTTTTGGATTTTAATATTGCTTGTAACGATTTCAGGCTTTTCTCAAGGAATGTTATTACCACTTCTTTCAATTATTCTTGAGCAAAATAATATTTCCTCATCAGTTAATGGATTACATGCAACAGGAATATATATTGGTGTTCTTTTAGCATCACCTTTCATGGAAAAACCTTTACAGAAATTTGGGTTTAAACCAGTTATTTTAGTAGGTGGATTACTTGTCATTATTTCCATGGTGTTATTCCCATTTTGGCAAGCTTTGTGGTTTTGGTTTATTTTACGAGTAACGATTGGTATCGGGGACCAAATGCTTCATTTTGGAACCCAAACCTGGATTACAACCACAACTCCAAAAGAAATAAGAGGAAGACGAGTTGCTTATTATGGAATGTTTTTCGGATTAGGGTTTGCCATTGGTCCATTAATGACAAGACTTCTATCGATTAGTGAATCGGCACCATTTATCGTTTCCGCTTTATTAAGCTTAATCGTTTGGTCCACGATGCTTTTTGTTCGAAATGAAACACCAGCGCAAGATCCTCAAGCAACTACCGTACAATCCACTACGAATTCTCTTGGCCGTTTTTGGGAAACGGGAAAAGTCGCTTGGGTTGCACTACTTCCAGCTTTTGGATATGGATTTTTAGAAGCGACTTTACATAGTATCTTCCCCATCTATGGGCTAAGAATTGGTCACAATGTGAGTATTATTGCGCTAATTATTCCATGCTTTGCAGCAGGAAGCTTAATCACACAAATCCCATTAGGTATCCTTAGTGATAAAATCGGTAGAAGAAAAACCCTCCTTTTTGTATTGTCTGGAGGAGTCTTAAGTTTTATGCTCGCTGCGGCATTTGAAAGTTCTGTTTTTATTCTTTTCTTTACATTTATACTTGCAGGAATGTTAGTTGGATCTCTTTATTCCATGGGCATTTCCTATATGACAGATCTCTTACCTACCCCACTGCTCCCAGCTGGGAATCTAATGATAAGTATTGTTTTTAGTATCGGAAGTATTAGTGGTCCATTTTTAGGTGGAGTATTTGTAGATATTTTTCCTCACGTTTCGTTTTTCTATTTAATTGTCTGTGTTTTATTTATTGTTACTGCAGCAATTTATTTTAAAAGAGAACCTAGTAAAACCTAAAAAGAGTCTGGGACATAACTAAAGTGTTTAGCCCAAATCCGAACATTGCATCTTACTAGCGAAGGAAATACACGGAGACTCCTACGGCAAGAAAAGCCTAGGTGAGACTACGAAGAGCGATAGCTCGAAGTAGGCTCAGCAGCGGCCTAAGGTGCGGGTAGTGTATTTCCGTAGCGGATTATATGCACGACCATGTTCGGATTTCACATTGATATAAACACTTTTGTCACGTCCTCATTTTCTCAAATATAAGAATGCTGCAATTAGCTTCTCTCTGTCCCAACCACTATTTAACCAGATTCTTTTATTCCCTTCCATACTTGGTCATCTAATACCACTTTCTTTTCATTTTCTGCTTCATTTCTATCATTAAAACCTTCTTTCAATTATATAAATTCTAAATTAACTAAAATTTATTGCTGTAATTGTATTGACAACAATTAATATAATGATAAAATAACAATACATATTATATTATAATAATTATAAACAAGGGCGTTTCAGCTAAATATAATAAAGGTTTTATGAAATAACTATTGTTTTATGTGAATGATTATTATTCTCAATTAGATGGAGGTATTGATAATAATGATGACAGAATCAAACGCGTTGCAAAGTCCTAAATCCAATGCGTCCCCTTCCTTAGATAGTAAAAGCTTCACAAGCAGAGTAAAAGAACACTTAGAGTTAATCGCCGCATTGCTTAGTGGATTCCTTATTTTAATTACCTGGTCACTAGAAAGCACCCTTTCCGAGCCCATGTGGGTTATTCTACACATTATCGCCTTTACCATTGGTGGCTATGCGAAGGCAAAGGAAGGGATTACAGAGACCATTCAATCCAAACGTTTAAATGTAGAAATGCTAATGATTTTTGCCGCTATTGGTTCAGTTTCCATCGGATATTGGACAGAAGGTGCAATTCTAATTTTTATTTTTGCTTTATCAGGTGCTTTAGAAACATACTCTATGAATAAAAGTAATAAAGCCATTTCTTCTTTAATGGAACTCCAACCTGAGGAAGCAATTCGAATAGAAAATGGTCAGGAAAAAGTTGTTCCAGTTTCCTCTCTAAAAATCAATGATTCCATTCTTGTACGAGCAGGAGAACGGATCCCTGCTGATGGATTAATTAAAAAGGGATCAAGTGCCATCGATGAGAGTGCCATAACAGGTGAATCCATGCCTATTAATAAATTTGATTCCAATGAGGTATATGCTGGAACGGTTGCGTTGGATGGAACATTAACCATCGAAATCACAACCAAGCCAACTGAAACCCTATTCCAAAAAATAATTAATATGGTACAGAATGCACAAGAAGAAAAGTCTCCCTCCCAACTATTTATCGAACGCTTTGAAGGAACATACGTAAATATTGTATTAATTTCTGTTGCTGTTATGATGTTTTTACCTTATTTAGCTTTTGGTTGGTCATTATCAGATAGTATTTACCGTGCAATGGTTTTATTAGTGGTTGCATCTCCATGCGCACTAGTCGCATCAATAACACCAGCAACCCTTTCAGCAATTTCAAACGCAGCAAGAAAAGGAATTCTATTTAAAGGGGGAGTTCACGCGGAAAATCTAAATCATGTTAAAGCCATCGCATTTGATAAAACCGGAACATTAACAAATGGAAAGCCCAAAGTAACGGATGCGTATTTTGACCCTAGTTATGATGAGGAGGAAATTCGTGCCATAGTTGGTTCCATCGAAAAAGAATCAACCCACCCCCTCGCAAAAGCACTCACAGAATATAGTTTCAAGAATTATACAAATAAAACCGTAGAAGTTAAACAAATGAAAAATATTAGTGGTAAGGGAGTTACTGCTATCGTAAATAATCAAAATTGGCAAATAGGAAAACCAGAATTAGTAGGTAAGGAAAAAGCAAACCAATTTCTAAATGGAATTGCACCTAAGCTAGCTGAACAAGGAAAGACCATTGTGCTTGCAAAGGTGGACGGTCAAATTGTTGCTGTTTTTGCTTTAAAAGATACCATTCGAAATACGACAAAAAAAGCAATTAGCCAGCTAAAAGATGATGGTATCTATACTATTATGCTTACAGGAGATAATGATCTTACTGCCAAAGCTGTTGCCGATGAAGCAGGGATAGATTCTTACATCGCCAATTGCCTTCCACAGGAAAAAGTAAATCATGTGAAGGCATTACGAGACAAA
This sequence comes from Oceanobacillus senegalensis, assembly GCF_900176885.1. Classification (GTDB taxonomy): domain Bacteria; phylum Bacillota; class Bacilli; order Bacillales; family Amphibacillaceae; genus Oceanobacillus; species Oceanobacillus senegalensis. The sequence continues at coordinate 2,739,721 of NZ_LT839648.1, forward strand.
TACAGCAATATTGCAATGATTGGTGATGGTATAAATGATGCACCCGCACTCGCTACAGCAAACGTAGGGATAGCTATGGGCGAAGGAACTGACGTTGCTTTAGAAACTTCTGATATTGTACTTATGAAAAATGACTTAGCTAAACTAACCGATACCATTGCCCTTTCTAGTCGCATGAATCGAATTATAAAACAAAATATTGTATTTTCCCTAAGTGTTATCTTTATTCTTATTCTTACAAACTACCTGCAAGTACTAGATCTTCCGCTAGGAGTTATTGGACACGAAGGAAGCACGATATTAGTCATCTTGAATGGACTACGATTATTAAAATAAGCAAAAAAATCGCTCAGACATTCTGAGCGATTTTTTTGCTTAATTTACTTATGGGAATAGAGTCTAACTATAGTACTTACTTTCCCCACTTATATTGATTAATCAATGAATTCACAATTCCACCAAGTATGATGATGATCCCGAACAAATAAAACCAAATCATTAAAATGATAATCGCACCCAGGCTTCCATACTTCACTGAATAGTTTGCGAACGTTGTAACGTAGAAGGAAAATCCAAATGAAACAACCTGCCATGCAATGGTACCTAATATACTTCCCCAAACCGCATCTCTAAAATATACATGTTTATTTGGGGCTAGTTTGTACAAAAACAGTAATACGATAAAAAAGATAATAGTAGATATCACCCAACGGAGGGTTTCCCAAACATTAAGGAAGTTTTCCGATAATCCAAAAAAAGCAAAAATATTTTCTCCTATAATCCTACCGAATACAGGGAGCAAGAGGGCAACAACAATTACTAAAACCATTGCAATCGTTAAAACGACAGCAAGTAACCTGGTGACAATAAAAGAGCGATTTTCATCAATGTTATAAGCTCGGTTAAATGCTTTTATAATCGCATTAATCGCATTTGAAGCTGCCCACAATGTACCAATTATCCCAATCGACAATAAGCCTCCACTATTTTGATTTAAAAGTTGCTCTAAATTGTTATGGATTAAGGTCATTACTTCTTTTGGTGCATAATGGTCAATGATATCTGTAATCATACCTTCGTTAATCGGTAAATATCCAATAAGATTAAGAAGAAATAATAAGAACGGGAAAAGTGATAGCAAGAAAAAATATGCTAATTGTGCGGCAAGTCCAAATGCATCTACATCATCTATTCGTTTGAAAAGTTGCTTACCGATTGCAATCAGATTTCCCATCAAATTCTCTCCTATAATTTAAAAAATCGGCCATAAGCCGATTTTTTTACTGTTGTTTACCCACTATTAATTTATTCTTTGGTACTATTTTTATTCGTAAATTTATCAATCGTTGTTTCAACTTGTTCCAATGCATTAATTGCATTATCCGCTCCACTTGCAACTGTTTCATTTAAACGATCCACCGTATTACGAACCGCCACAATTGCCTCTGATGGATGTTGTATATAATATGTAGAGCCAGATTTTGCTGATTCTAAGGTTGATTTTGCATAATCCCTAGTGTCCTTATCCAAAAGGGAGACAATTGTCCCTACTGTAGCTCCAATTACCATTCCTGAAATTAATCTGCGTTTGCCCATTTTCATTCTCTCCTTTTAGCTATGTAAGTGTTCCTTCTTAATTTGTTTTAATAATTGGAAACATCCCTCAGAAACTAGTTGATACGTATAATCAAAATTCCCAGTAAAATATGGATCTGGTACCTCATCTTCCTTCGGGTCTTCCACATAATCCATTAATTTTGCAATGACCGCTTCATTATTACTTTGATTACGAATACGTTTTAGTCCTTCTATATTTTGGTCATCCATTGCAATAATATAATCAAAATCATTCCAATCTTTTTCGGTAACTTTTCTTGCGACCATGCCTTCATAAGATATGTTTTGTCTATTTAATACCTCTCTCGTTCCTCGATGAGGCGGATTCCCTATATGCCAATCTCCTAACCCACCCGAATCCACTTCAATTTTACCAGATAAATTTTCTTTCCTTACCATATCCCTGAAAATTGCCTCTGCCATTGGGGACCTACAAATATTTCCTAGACACACAAATAAAATTCGTATCACTTGAATCACCTATCATTCGTTTACTCCTATTATAAGCAATTTATACATGGATTAGCAAAGATTAATACATAATATGACATTTATATCCATCTTTCTATTATATGTTTAAAATCACCATGAATAAATAAAAATATTATTATAATTTTCAAATTTCACTTGACTTTTAGTCCTATTTTACTGAATATTATATAATATAGGAATATTTACATCCAGAACATCAGCTTTGTGAAATCCTTATGCTGCATCAAAAAAAACTGAAATCACAAAGGGGGAAGTAATAATGCAAGAAATCATCAGTGCAATAAGTGGATTTGTTTGGGGGCCACCAACATTAATATTGATTGTTGGAACAGGTTTGTATCTTACATTTCGGCTTGGTTTTCTACAATTTAAAACCATGCCGTATGCCTTAAAACTGGCCTTTAGTCCAAAAAGACAGGATAAAGAATCTAAAGGTGATATCAGTCATTATGAAGCATTATCAACCGCTATGGCAGCAACGGTCGGAACAGGGAACATCGTTGGGGTAGCAACGGCAGTTATTCTTGGTGGGCCTGGTGCGGTATTTTGGATGTGGATTACAGCTCTTGTTGGTATGGCTACGAAATATTCAGAAGCTCTCTTAGCTGTTAAATATCGTGTCACTAACTCAAGAGGGGAAATGTCTGGTGGGCCAATGTACTACCTTGAAAAAGGACTAGGACAAAAGTGGCTCGGAGTTCTATTTGCTATTTTCGGTTCCGTTGCAGCATTTGGAATTGGAAACATGGTTCAATCTAAAGCAGTATCTGATGCATTAGCAGGTTCCTTTAGTATCCCACATTGGGTAACAGGAATTGTATTAACCATATTAGCTGCACTCGTTATTCTAGGTGGAATCAAAAGTATCGGTAAAGTAACAGCATTGCTAGTTCCATTTATGGCCTTATTTTATATTATTGCGGGTCTTATTATCATGGTAATGAATATAGACATTATTCCTGCAGCTCTAGGATTAATCTTTACTGATGCGTTTACAGCAAACGCTGTAGGTGGTGGTATATTAGGTACCGTAATTCGTTATGGGGTTGCACGTGGAGTATTCTCCAATGAAGCAGGTCTAGGTTCTGCCCCAATTGCCGCTGCAGCAGCTAAAACCGATTATCCTGGACGTCAGGCGCTTGTATCTATGACCCAGGTTTTAATTGATACAATCATCGTATGTTCTATCACTGGAATTACAATAGTAATGGCAAATATGTATTCTTCCGGGGATGTCGCTGGTGGAAACCTTACTGCTGTTTCCTTCTCTCATTTCCTAGGAGATATCGGTGGAATCATGGTAACTATCGCAATCGTTCTATTTGCCTTTTCAACCCTAGTTGGCTGGTCTTACTATGGTGAGAAATGTTTCTCTTACTTATTTTCAGATAAAGCTATTCCATATTATCGTGTAGTTTTTGTTGTTGCCATCATGTATGGGGCAATGGAAGAACTTAGCATAGTATGGGGTATCTCTGATATTATGAATGCTCTCATGGCAATCCCTAACTTAATTGGCCTCTTAGGGCTATCAGGTGTCGTTGTCTATGAAACAAAGAAATTCTTGAAGGTTGCAAAAGAAGAAAAAGAACAAGAAAAAGCAAAAAAGGCGGAATCTGCATAGTAATAGAAAAAAGTGCTCTCAAGGATGGGAGCACTTTTTATTGTTTGAATAGACGGCTATAAAGTAAGAAGAGTGCATGCCCTCTCCTTCCATCACGCAATTGGTTTGATACACATCTCATCATTATTCTTTGCAGCATTTACATGAGATGCAACACTATACGCCTTCATATCCTCTACGTCAATGGCATTTAAAAATTGACTTGCTTCTTCAGGTTGAAGCTTAGTTGGTCGAATCCATTCATTTTCCTTATCTTTAGGTAAAATAATTGGCATACGGTGATGAATCTCTTGCATGAATGGATTTGCTTCCTTTGTTAGAATAGTACATGTGAATAGAGTATTCTCCCCTTGTACCCATTTATCCCAAAGGCCTGCAAACGCAAATAATTTACGATTTTTCATCTGGATGCGTTTTGGTTGCTTGGTATCTCCCATTTTCTGCCATTCATAGAAACTATCAGCGACAACTAAGCAACGTTTCTGTGCCATTAATCGTTTGAAACTTGGTTTCTCATGGGCTGTCTCACTTCTGGCATTAATCATTTTATAACCAATCTTTTCATCTTTTGCCCATGAAGGGACTAATCCCCAACGTAAATAACCTGCTCTTTTTTCTCTTCCATCATGAATGATTGCTAAAACTTGTTGGCCAGGAGCGATGTTATAACTCGGATGATAGGAATCAATTGGCTGGTCTAATTCAAATTCCTCTAAAATCTCTAGTTCATCTGCTAATAATGTGTATCTGCCACACAATTTCCTTCACTCCTTTAACAGTTAGTTCAAAAAGTCCGGTAAAAGTAACACTTTAAAATATACTTAGATCCCATTGCTTAGCTATATGCCTAAGCAAACGGATTCCTGCAATACTGTTTCCCTGCTTATCTAATGCTGGTCCATAAACCCCGATACCACACCCTTCTAAGAATGGAAAATCTCCTTCCCGAAATCTTGGTGGTGCTATTGCCACAATACCACCTGAAACACCACTCTTAGCCGGAATACCAACATAAGCAGCAAATTTACCAGAGGCATTATACATTCCACAAGTAAGCATTAATGACTTCGCAAGGCGGGCAACTTGACGAGGAATAATCTCTAACCCTGTTTTCGGATCCTCCCCATCATTAGCCAACACCATACCTAATGTTGCCAGATCATTTATCGATATCTCAATCGAACATTGCTTAAAATAAGTTTCTAATGTCAATTCAAGATCAGACTCTAAATATTCCAATTCTAGTAAATAGTATCCAATCGCTCTATTCCTAATCGATGTTTTTCTTTCTGATTCATAAACCTCTTCATTCAACGAAGGACGATATCCTAAAATTTGCTCAAATAAATGTAACAATGGATTGAGCTTTTCGTTAGATGTTTTTCCATTTAGCATAGAGGTAATGGTAATTGCACCTGCATTAACAAATGGATTAAAGGGTTTTTTTACTTGCCTCATTTCCAGATGCATAATCGAATTAAATGCTTCCCCCGTAGGCTCCACATCAACTCGGTCCAATATATAGGAAACTCCCCTTTGCATACATGCTACAATAAATGTAAACACTTTGGAAATACTTTGAATGGTGAATGGAATCCCAACATCACCAGATTCAATCGTTACCCCATTGTTTCCAATAATAGAAATTCCTAGATGATGCTGATTCGCTTCCTGAAGTATCGGTATGTATGAGGCAACCTCCCCCTCTTTCGTATGCTTTCTATAAAATTTCACCCAGTCATCTACATAATTTTGAAGCCATTGTTCATTTGAATTAATATTTTGATTTGCTGCACCCTGTACCAAAATAACCACCTCACATGGTAGTTTGTGTATTTTTACAGGAAAATAACAAGAAAAGTCAAAAGAGATAACCTCTCACGATTATCTCTTTAAAACGTGTACCATTTTGTTAGGTTCATATGGATAGCGTAAAACTTTTGGTAAGCTTCCTTCAACCATTTTTTGGGTTTTCAACGCTAACTCGGTGCTTTTCAGTGTTTGATATTCTTCTAGATAAATTGGCTCAAATATGTACATTTGTATTTGTATATTCAATGATTTTTTTAGATACTTAACTTGGTTGTTCAAATAAATCTTTAATTGGTATTTGTCGCTTTTTTTTGAAGCTCAAATACCGTGCCTACAACTTGAATAACAGCTTAGATGTATGTTCTAATTATGTGTATCAAGTCATGCTCCTCCTTTAACCCTTTCACAACTCATTATACTATCGAACTACAAAAAAGGACAAAAGTTAAATAGATAACTAGCTTTTTTCCTACATAGTATTACAAAAACATTTTTAAAGTGACAGTTTATTACAAAATAATGATATTTTGTAAACAAAATGTTACTTGATTTAACGATTATTTCTGGTTTACTTATATATATAGCCTTTTAATGGGGAAGAATTTATTTTTTACAGGCTGTTCAAAAAGTCAGGTAAAATGACCTACTTTTTAAAAACATTATATTAGGAAATTTATATCATAACGGAATTACCCCCAAAAACCGTTACCCCGAAAAGAATTTCTTTAATGACAATACCCTATCTTAACAGTAAAATATAAATAATTATTTATATATGCTTTTAATTCACCTTTCTAACCCACTTAAATCAGATGAATTAAATCCTATATATTTTTATTAGAAAATGACAGCAATGGAGGATTAAATCATGTTTTCAAATGCAGAGATCGGAATTGATTTAGGAACTGCAAATATTCTTATATATACCAAATCAAAGGGAATCGTCTTAAACGAACCATCCGTAGTAGCAATTGACATAAATACAAAACAAGTTGTAGCAGTAGGTGCTGAAGCAAAAGAAATGATTGGTAAAACACCACAAAATATAATACCCATCCGCCCATTAAGGGATGGCGTTATTGCTGATTATGACGTCACAGCTCAATTGCTAAAATCATTATTAAAAAAAGTAAGCAAAAAGGCTGGTATTTCTACAAGGAAGCCAACTGTTGTAGTTTGTACACCTTCTGGCAGTACATCTGTAGAGCGACGTGCAATTCATAATGCCGTAAGTAGTTATGGAGCAAAGAATGTCCATCTAATTGAAGAACCTGTCGCAGCTGCAATCGGATCTGATTTACCAGTGGATGAACCGATTGCTAACGTGGTAGTTGATATTGGTGGAGGAACATCAGAGGTTGGGATTATTTCCTTTGGTGGTGTTGTTGCATGCAATTCCGTCCGTGTAGCAGGAGATCGCTTAGATGAAGAAATTATTCAGCATATTCGAAAGAACTATAATGTTTTAATCGGAGAACGCACCGCAGAATCTATTAAAATGGAAGTTGGATATGCGCATCCTAATCACGAAGAAAAAAAAATGGAAGTACGCGGTCGTGATATGGTTACAGGGTTACCAAAAACAGTAACTATTACTTCTATGGAAATTTATCATGCTATTAAAGAATCCCTTGAGCAAATATTAGATGCAATTCGTCTAACACTGGAACAATGTCCACCAGAATTAAGTGGCGATATCGTGGACAATGGAATTGTTCTCACTGGTGGAGGAGCTCTTTTAAATGGAATAAAGGAGTGGTTATCCACTGAAATTAATGTACCAGTCCATATCGCACCTAACCCATTAGAATCTGTTGCAATTGGAACTGGACGGGCTCTAAAAATGATTACGAAATTACAAAAGGCAGCTAAATAATAAAGGAAACTTACCCATGCATTATTACAATGTGTGGGTTTCCTCAAAATATAGTATAATATTCTAAAAAATAATTTTTAATAGATAGAAAACGTTTACAAAATTAAAAATATAGTTTATAATATAAATCAATAAATCATTAAGGATTTTCTTATACAATCCTTAAACCTACTAATAAGTTACTGCCTAATCTGTTCGCATTCCTTTTCCAGGTCTGTTCCAACAGATATAAGCCAGTTCAATGTAATTTACAGAATATCTGTAATTTATTTGAACTGGCATTTTTTTATTTTATATAGTCGTTAAATAACAATAAAAAGAGGTGAACGTATGCCTGGAGCACTTGAAAAAATTCGTATTCTTGATCTTTCAAGAGTATTGGCTGGTCCCTATTGTACAATGATTCTTGGTGATTTAGGAGCTGAGGTTATAAAAGTAGAAGCTCCTGGAGGTAGTGATGAGACTAGGAAATGGGGCCCCCCTTTTCAGAATGATGTCAGTGCCTATTACCTTAGTGCTAATCGCAATAAAAAAAGCATTACCGTGGATCTAAAATCTGATAATGGAATTAACACAATTAAGGAACTCGCACAAAACAGTGATGTTGTAATAAACAATTTTAAAACAGGAACGATGGAGCGGTTCGGAATTGGTTATGACACTCTTTCCCAGCTAAATCCTCAGCTTGTATACTGTTCAATTACTGGCTTTGGTGAAACAGGTCCATATAAAGATATGCCTGGTTACGATTTTATCATTCAAGCGATGAGTGGATTAATGAGCATAACTGGAGACGAACAGTCCGGCCCCCAAAAACTTGGTGTTGCTATCACTGATGTCTTAACCGGTTTGTATGCTTGTATTGGCATTCAAGCTGCCTTACTAGAGCGGACGCAATCAGGTAAAGGGCAAAAGCTTGATATTTCTTTATATGACTCCGCCGTTAGTTCACTCGTGAATATTGGAAGCAATTATTTAACGTCTGGACAAATACCTAAACGTCTTGGAAACGAACATGCCAACATCGTCCCCTACCAAACGTTTCCAACAGCTGATGGAGAAATAGTCATTGCGGTAGGTAATGATAACCAGTTCCATAAGCTATGCCAGATTATTGGAAGGTCTTATCTAAGTAAAGATCAACGTTTTTCTACCAACCCCGAACGAGTAAAGCATCGAGAAGTATTAGTCCCACAATTACAGAAGGCTTTTTTATCCAAGCCAAGTGCTTATTGGCAAAAGAAATGCCAAAAAAATAAGATACCCTGCGGTCCCATACAAAATATAAAGGAAGTCACTCAAGATCCTCAGCTACGAGCAAGGGACATGTTTATTGATTTCCATCATCCAACAGCCGGTGCTATTAAAATGATTGGAAGTCCACTCAAACTGTCACGAACACCTATAACAGTGAGGCATCACCCACCAAATGCCGGTGAACATAACCATGAATTTATTACTAATAAGGATAGCGAGGAGAGGATATAATGAATTTTGAGTTTACAGAGGAACAAGAATTACTACGCAAGACGGTTAGAGAGTTTGTAGATAAGGAAATTATGCCTTATATGACGAAATGGGACCGGGAAGGAAAATTTGATCCTAATATTTATAAACGATTGAGAGATCTAGGACTAATGGGGGTCTGCATTCCTGAAACCTATGGCGGAGCTGGAATGGATTATAATTCACTCGCCATCGTATGTGAAGAGTTAGAGCGTGGAGATACCGCTTTTCGAACCGCAGTTTCTGTCCATACTGGATTAAATAGTATGACCTTACTCCAATGGGGAACAGAGGGACAAAAACAAAAATATCTAAAACCCCAAGCAGAAGGGGAAAAACTCGGTGCATTCGGTCTAACGGAGCCAGGAGCCGGATCTGATGTTGTGGCATTACAAACAACGGCTGTAAAGGATGGAGATTTTTATCGCTTAAATGGCCAAAAAACCTGGATTTCTCTATGCGATGTTGCTGATCATTTTATCGTATTTGCCTACACCGGCGACCGTTCTGAAAAACATAGAGGAATTTCTGCGTTTATCGTAGAACGCACATGGGATGGCTTTTCATCAAAGGCTATCAAAGGAAAGCATGGCATACGTTCTGGTAATACTGGAGAATTATTTTTTGATGATGTGAAGGTCCCTAAAGAAAATCTTCTAGGTAAAGAAGGGGAAGGTTTTAAAATTGCCATGTCTGCTCTAGATAATGGGCGCTTTACCGTGGCAGCCGGCGCTGTTGGTCAAATCATGGCCTGCCTGGAAGCAAGCGTAAAATATTGTGAGGAGCGTAAAACTTTCGGAAAGGAAATTGGCAAACATCAGCTGGTTCAACAAATGATTGCCAAAATGGAAGCTGGACTACAAATGAGTCGTCTACTCGTTTATCGTGCGGGGGAGTTAAAAAATCAAGGCAAACGGAATACGAGAGAAACCTCCCTTGCAAAGTGGCAGGCATGTGATTTTGCCAACAAGTCCGCAGATGATGCTGTGCAAATCCATGGTGCGTACGGCTATTCCGATGAATATCCAGTCGAACGCTATTTACGTAATTCGAAGGCCCCAGTTATTTACGAAGGAACACGTGAGATTCATACCATCATGCAGGCTGAATATGTATTAGGCTACCGAAAAGATAAACCTTTGAATCGAATGTTGCCCGCTTGGGAATCGGATGATTAAATAGAATATATAGAAAAAGGACCTACCATTTATGGATGGCAGGTCCTTTTGGTTAGGTTGTGAATCTTGTTAAATATTAGATATCGGGCTTGAGATACTCTTATCGGCTTTCCTCTCATCTTTTAGCTTCCTTCTCCAACATACCCCTCATATTGTTTCTGCAAATCCTTCAATGCGGATACTAACGCATTCCCCGCTTTTCCTAAATAATGCCGTTTCACTATCTGAATAGGTGCCTCAATCCCCTCTTGAAGACTGTGTCCTCTAAGCAATCGTTGAACAAAATCACGACCATGTTCCGTTGCTAGTGTACAATTTGCGGCGACAATTACACCATACTTTTTATCAATTTCGGCTGTGATGGTTAACGTATCATAGATGCTTTTTGCTGCCATTCCTGATGGGAGTCTAGCATGCCCTGCAATGAATACTGTTTTCATTTTATTCAGATCCCTTCAACTAGTTTACTAATTTACGATTTCTCCTCTATGACTACTCCCCGTTTGGCCATTTCCTTGATATACGTATTACCCGGAACAATTTTCTCTGGTGGGAAAACGCCTCTATCTATTATAACACCGCTACCTATCATTTGAGCAACAACTGATATCGTATTAGCAGTTGCACGTGCCATTGCCGTTACTTTCGTTGTTCTATCTTTGTAGGTTACCATTTCAAATGGATAGGTTGCTGATTTACCGTCCAACACACCAGAAACAATAACACGTAAAAGCACGACATCATCCTTATCCCCTAACTCAACAATCGGATCAAGCACTTTTAAAAAAACTTCTCTTGGATTAATCTTTTTTCCATTAACATTCACATCATAATCCTTACGAGTTAAATTTAAATCAACGAGTAATTTAAATTTCTCTGCATGACCCGGATATCGTATCGTTTTGTATTCTAATTCCTCTAGAGAGGGATACGAAAGAGATAGTGTAGATGTCCCTCCTGATGTATGAAAAGCTTCCAATGGAGCGAATCTCTCAAAATGAACCTCTTCTATTTCCGATAATGACGGGATTTCCTGTTTCATTCCATCCCTAATAATCAATGCAGAATCCGTATAATGGTCAAACACCCCTTCCATAGAAAAAACATGATTATATTCAAATGGAGGAGTTGGCCGTAAAGGGATTCCTCCAACATATAATTTTATTGATTTTACACTATCTAGTTTACTAGCACCATAGCCTGATAATATATTTATCATGCCTGGTGCCACCCCAAGATCCGGTATCAAAGTAACTCCAGCTTTCTTCGCATCATCATCCAGATCAAGCACCTTATCTGTTATATGACCAATATGCCCCCCTAAATCCACTGAATGAACTCCAACACGAATCGCCGACTTCGCTACCACCTCATTAAAGGAATAAAATAAGGCATTAATAATAACGTCAAACTTTTTCATGAAGCTTTCTAACTCTTGTCTTTTACTTGCATCTACCCGAAAGGCTTGCAGCTTAGAAGATTGCAAGGAATTACATACCGCTACCGCTCTATCCATATCCACATCAGCTAAGCCAACAGCCGTAACCCCTTTACTTTCCACTAAATCACGAGCTGCTTCCTTTCCCATTAAACCAGAACCTAAAACACCTACTTTCATTTTTATCCCTCCAGTATTACTAGTGTTGTCTTTTATCGGAGAATGAGGGGCGGTAATCCATGAACATCTATTTGGAATATTGTAGCTAAAGAACAAATCTAAAAATATGCTACTCTACATCAATCTGCGCTCGCTGTAATTTTCCACTATAGTCCACATATATTGCCTTCCACTCTGTAAATACATCCAACGCCTGAACACCAGAGTCACGATGCCCGTTTCCTGTTCCTTTTGTTCCACCAAATGGCAGGTGAATCTCCGCTCCAGTTGTACCAGCATTTACATAAACAATCCCTGTATCTAAATCACGTTGGGCTTGAAAAACACGATTGACATCTCGAGTAAAAATAGAGCTTGATAGACCATAAGATACGCCATTATTAACTTCAATCGCCTCTTCAAAGCTTTGAACAGGAATAAGTGAGACAACTGGTCCAAATATTTCTTCTTGTGCAATGCGCATCGTTGGCTCTACATCTGTAAATAAAGTTGGTATGAAAAAGTTTCCACCCATATAATCCGTTCCAGATAACTCATATCCACCTTCGAGCAATGTAGCTCCTTCTTTTTTACCAATCTCAATATAATCTTTTATCTTCTCTAGCCCTACTTTATTTATAATTGGACCAACCTTAATCGTTTCATTTAATCCATTTCCTATGGTTAGATGCTGCATTTGCTGAAGTAGTTTTTCCTCTAGTTTTTCTTTTACTGCCTCATGCACAATAACACGGCTACATGCGGTACAACGCTGCCCACTAGTTCCAAAGGCACTCCATAAAATCCCTTCAACCGCTAAATCTATATCCGCATCATCCATCACAATGACAGCATTTTTCCCTCCCATCTCTAAGGAGACCTTTTTCAACTTTCTGCCACAGTCTGCTGCAATATTCCGACCAATGTCATTAGATCCAGTAAAGGAAATCACACGAATATCATCATGATGTACCATCGCGTTTCCAACCATTTGACCGCTACCAAATACAACATTTATGACTCCATTAGGTAACCCCGCTTCCTCAAAAATCTTCGCCAATTCGTACGCCATGATTGGTGTTTCTGTTGCAGGTTTCCAAATTACAGCATTACCCGCTACAATCGCAGGAAATGACTTCCATGTCGCAATAGCAATCGGAAAATTCCATGGGGTGATAATCCCAACAACCCCAACTGGTGCTCGCTGGCTCATAGCAAATTTATTATTTAGTTCAGCAGGTGTCGTCTGGCCAAATAAGCGTCTACCTTCTCCAGCCATATAAAATGCCATATCAATCCCTTCTTGCACTTCACCTCTAGCCTCTTCCAGCACCTTTCCATTTTCCATCGTAAGTAACTGGGACAACCGTTCTTTTCTTTCCTTTAACAATGTTCCCACCTGGTACAAAATTTCTGCTCGCTGTGGTGCCGGAACTAGTGCCCATTCCTTTTGCGCCTTTTTCGCTGCTGCCACTGCATCATCTACACTGCCTGCATCAGAGAGCGGTACGTCAACAATCTCCTCACCTGTAGCTGGATTTATAACAGCAGTCGACTTCCTAACATCTACCCATTTTCCATCTATAAAATTAGATAACTTCGTTGTATCCAATGAAACGGCCATGGAATAATCCCCCTTTGAAACTACTAATTTCCCTTTTGAATTTGTTCAATTGTCCTTGAAACTGATATTTGCTCCTTCCCTGTCATTATTTCAATGACAGCCAGTTTCTCTTTACCTAAGACTTGATTGAGTGTTTTTTCAAATCCTTCTGGAGTTGATACCTGGTAACCCGTTACTCCCATACTTTCTGCTAATTCCTTAAATGATACAGCTCCTAAATCTGTGGCAATCACCTTCCCCGGATAATGCATTTCCTGATGCATACGGATGGTACCATACATATTATTGTTAAAAACAAGACATATGATAGGAATTTCAAACCTTACTGCTGTTTCTAATTCCATTACAGTCATCATAAAACCACCATCTCCGGATAAGGAAATGATAGATTTATCAGGAAAAGCTAATTTAGCTCCAAGTGCTGCAGGCATCCCATAACCCATTGCACCTGATGTTGGTCCAATATACGTATGTTTTTGGGTAAAGGAATAATAGGCATGAAGCCATCCAGCAAAATTTCCAGCATCGTTTGTTAATAAACTATCATCCGGTAACTTTTTCTGTAATAGATCAATGACATGCTTATTAATCGGGTCATCTGTAGATACTTTTAATTTACTAGCCTCCTCATAAGCATTTCTTCTCCTCTTCGCCCATGTTTTCCATGTTCTGTTGACATAAATATTTTCTAATAACAGCAACGCTTGCTCTATATCAGCAACAATGCCAACATCAGGAGCACTTACTTTTCCTAAGGTCCCATCATGGATGTCAATGTGAATCAGTTTCTTATCTGGAGGAAGGATGGAATAGTTTTGTGTCGTCACCTCGGATAACCTAGTTCCTAACGCCAAAATAGTATCCGCTTCATAAACAGTCTCTTGAATATTCGGATGAGTACCTAAACCAAGATGACCAACATACAATGGATGATTATTTGGGAAAATATCATGACGCCGAAAAGAGGTCATAACGGGAATTCCCCATTTTTCAGCACAAACCTTTAAATTATCCTCCGCCTGCGCACTTTTCACCCCACCACCAGCAATGATTAACGGTCTTTTCGCATGGGATAATACCTTTTCAACACTTTCTATTTCCGTTTCGGATGGAGCAGGTTTTGGTCGTGGAGTTACAGGACCAAAGCTTATTTCTACTTCTTCATTCAATACATCTTCAGGCAAGGAAATAACTACCGGTCCGGGTCTTCCTGATTGAGCAATTCGAAAAGCACGTTGAACAATTTCTGCAGTTCGTGTTGGATCATTTAATTCCATTGTCCATTTTGCCATGTGCTCGAAATGCCTATCTAAATCAATCTCCTGAAATCCTTCTCTCCCCTTAACTTCTCTTTTCACCTGACCTAAAAAGACCACCATTGGAGTGGAATCCTGATACGCGGTATGAATGGCAATCGCAGCATTACTCCCACCAACAGCCCTTGTTGCAAATACAACGCCAGGCTGAAAGGATGCCTTAGCATAACCTTCTGCCATAAAACCAGCGCCACTTTCATGCCTTGTCGAGATCACCTGTATCGAGTCCTCGTCATATAGAGCATCAAGTACTGACAAATAACTTTCTCCTGGGACACAGAAGACGTAACGAATAGATTCTAGTTTCATGCATTCCACAATGGCAGAGGCGGCAGTCATTGTTCTCCTTCCTACATATCTATTCATATTTCATCCACCTCATTCATTTTCCATAGCTTAAGTCTTCGGATTACTTCATCTAGGCGATTTAAGGTAACAGTTAACGCAATACGAACATACCCCTCTCCTTTTTCCCCAAAGGCAATTCCCGGTGTCACCATAACCCCTGTATTATCAAGCAATTCGTTTGCGAACCCCATTGAAGTGTAACCAGCTGGAACTTTTACCCATAAAAAAAAGGTACCTCTAGGCTTTTGTGTAGAAAAACCTAACTTCTGTAAAGCGGCATAGAGTTTTTCGATTCGTTTCTCATAAATACGATTGTTTTCTTGTACCGTTTGAAAATTACTCTCTAGCGCTACTTGAGCTGCTTTTTGAATGGCTAAAAACTGACTTGTATCTATATTGCTTTTTAAGGTTGCTAAAGATTGAATGAGATCCTTATTACCAGCCACATAACCAATCCTCCAGCCAGACATATTAAAACTTTTCGATAAGGAACCAAATTCAATTGCATATTCCTTGGCATTAGGTACTTCCAGGATGCTTGGAGCTTTATAGTCTTTACATGTAACCAATTGATAGGCAGCATCATTAGTGATGACAATTGAATGTTTTTTTGCGAGTGTTATAGCTTTATGGAAGGTATTTACATCAATCGTTGCAGTTGTGGGGTTATTTGGATAGTTTAGAAGCATTAACTTTGCCTCATCGGCATCATCTGTAGAAATGTTGTCAAAAAGTGGTTCATAATTCTTATTTAAAGGCAAATCAATCTTTTTGCCACCTGCTAAGTAAATTCCAGTTTCATAAACGGGATAAGAAGGATTCGCAATCAACACCTTATCACCAGGATTAATGACCGCCTGAATAAGGTTTACGATCCCCTCCTTACTGCCAATGAGTGCTAGAACTTCCTTTTCAGGGTCTAGTGAAACTCCATATTGATTTTTATAGAAAGAGGCTACTGCCCTCCTATATTCCAAGCTTCCACTATATGTGGAATACCGATGATTATTTGAATCCTTCACCGCTTCAGACAATGCCTGACAAATAAAATCTGGAGTCGGTAAATCCGGTGCACCGATCCCTAGATCAATCACATCGACACCTTTAGCTTCAAGTTGTTTTTTCTTTTGCTGAAACACGGAAAATAAGTAAGCTGGTAAATCTCTTACTTTATTGGAAGCAAACTGCATTTCCCATCCCCCTCTTTTTAGACTGTTTTCTTTCGTATCTTGTTATTTTTTTGTGTCGGTGTAAACTTTTTAGATAACAGCCTTGCCTTGAGTAAAACCAATTCTATCGAGTGAACATACGTATACACTACATTTTATTCAGCAAATGACAAAATATAATCTTAAAGTAAACCTAAAAATACGATAAAATATATTTAGTTTTTAATAGGAAATGCATATGTTATACTTATGGAATTGATATCATCAAGAAATTCAAGAAGGGATTTATTTTATGCAACGTAAAAAACAACAATGGTCTTCGAAAATTGGATTTATCCTATCCTCAGCAGGGGCTGCCATCGGTCTTGGTGCTATATGGAAGTTCCCATATATGACTGGTATGAATGGTGGGGGGGCATTTTTCTTACTCTTTATCGCGTTTACCGTGATTATTGGCCTGCCAATTTTAATTGCAGAATTTATTATTGGTAGAGGAGCTGGTAAGGAAGCAGTTAAGGCTTATAAAACCCTTGCACCGAAAAGCATCTCTTCCATGATTGGTTATTGGGGAGTAATTGGTGCATTTCTATTAATGTCCTTCTATAGCGTGGTTGGTGGATGGGTACTCCTATACAGTGCTTTATCCATACCGGGCATTATCATTCGAGAAGGTGCTAATTATCCAGATCTTTTTGCACAAATTACTGGAAGCCCTTGGATTACGATTCTAGGGTTAGCTCTATTTCTTCTTATAAATATAATCGTCGTTTCTTTTGGAATTCAGAATGGAATAGAGAAGGCAAGCAAGATTTTAATGCCACTGCTCTTTATCTTTTTTATTGTATTGGTTGGTCGTGCTGTTACATTTGAAGGAGCCATAGAAGGAATTCGCTTCTTCCTACAACCAGATTTCTCAAAATTAAATGCAGAGAACGTATTGTATGCCTTGGGACAATCCTTCTTTTCCCTAGCCGTTGGAATTTCGGTTATGGTTACGTACAGTTCCTACCTAGGAAAAGATATTAGTCTTCCGGCATCAGCTAGTTCAGTTTCCATCATGAATATCTTTGTTTCCCTATTAGCTGGCCTTGCCATTTTCCCAGTCGTATTTGCATTTGGTCTTGAACCAGCACAGGGTCCAGGATTATTGTTCATTGTCCTACCAGAGGCATTTAGCAGTATGCCATTTGGTGAAGTGTTCTTGAGTCTGTTTTTATTATTATTCTTGTTTGCTGTATTAACTTCATCCTTTAGCATGTTGGAGATTATTACAGCCGCATTTTCCAATAACAAAAACCGTTCTCGTAAGAAAGTAGCAAGCGTTGCTGGACTACTAGTATTCATAGCGGGGATTCCTGCCGCATTATCATCTAACATACTATCCGACTTTACAATTTTTGGTAAAACCGTATTTGATGCAACTGACTTTCTAGTAAGTAATATTATGCTCCCTGCTGGATGCTTGTTTATCGCTCTGTTCATTGGCTTTAAAATGGATAAAGCTTTGGTTAAACAGGAATTCACCTTAGGAAATCACTTAAATGGTGGGATATATAATATGTGGTACCAGATCATGCGATGGCTTGTTCCAGTTACCATTATTATCGTATTCCTATCTACTTTAGGGGTTGTGTAAATATTACTAAAATTTAGGACTTGAAAATTTTTATTGTCAACAAGCTAACTTCCTACATTTCATAAAGGTCTAACACTCTGTTTATATTTTTTATACCGGTGTTACATGTAAAATTCCACAACCTAGGTAAGGTTGTGGAATTTTTATCGGTTTAATCCCTACTGCTCATAATACGTATCAAATTATCAATTTTTTTAGTATATAGATATAAAAATTGGTAAAGTAATGGTTGTTGTAATTCAACTGTGTCATAATGATCATCAAGGAAATGATTAATAGGGACGGTATTCAGGGAATTATTTTAGGCTGTACAGAACTCCCTATGTTAATCAAAAATGAGGATTTATATATCCATTCATTAAATACAGCAGAAATTCATATTAATAAAATTATCGATACAATTTTTAACGAAGAATAATCTCATTCTTCAATTAGGTCCATAGTTATTCTTATTTCGTTTTATAATTAATTGGAACAAAAAAGAACTGCACCAAAATTGCTGGACGCAATTACAACAATCAGAGGTGCAGTTTTTGTATGTTCATTTTCTCTACTACATTAATCTTCATCAAACTGATAGAGCAATTCGTATTTTGTTTCATCAAGTAGTTCTGCCACATGGATACGTATACCATGTCCAAAGACAACCTCATCTTCTGTCATTGCAACAATCATGGCCTTTGTTTCATTTTGTACATCAAGATAAATATCACCAACAACTGGTTTTAGTGTATCATCGTTTTCTGCTAAGTAAGAAATTGATTCATCCTGTAATTGCTGCTCCTCGGGTACAAGCGACTTATCATAATACGCAATTTCCTGACTCGCTTCTGATTTGCCTGGTACCATCACAACGTACTCGTGATGTTTAACACCATTATCCCGAGTTGTTACAACATTGCCATCCTCGACGCTTTCTACCTTTTCGATTTCATTAAGCGAATAATGATCTAAAAAGTCTGGTGCTGGCTTAACAATTAAAATGTAATCACCTGGATTTGGTTTCGCATTACGATCGATTGTATACCGCTTTCCATAAAAAATAAATGTATCATTATGCTGTGGTTTATAAAGTTGTATTTCACTCGCTTGTGTTAAAACCTGTTGCATATCCTTTAAACGATATAAGTGAATCGAACGTTTAAACATTGGTTTCACGGAATACACTTTATGCAATTCATTCTTATAGAAAACAAATTGACCTTTCCTTACTTGAAATAGTTTCATAATGCTCCTCCTATTCGTTTCATATAATCGATTAATAGTATCAAAAGTAATAATTGCAAAATTCTACTAGTACCAGGCGAATTACGACTTCCTCCATCATATTGCCATAAACCGAAAAGTGAGTAAGCCGCCTCAAGACAATCTTAGTTTATTTTCCACTAAAATCAGGAAAATAAACATGGTTATAGAGATTTAGCCATTTTCTATTTCTTCAACTAATAAGGATAGCTCTTCCCATCGCTCCATTTTTGCTTCAAGCTCTGTTTCCACCTTTTGCTGGTCTTTATATAAATCCTGTACTTTTTCTGCGTTACTTCCCGCTTCAACAATTGCTGTTTGAATGTTTTCGATGCTCGATTCAAGCTCGGTAATCTCATCTTCAATCGTTTCCCATTCTTTCCTCTCCATATAAGATAGGCGTTTCTTTTGGTTCTTCGGTTTTGGTTTTTCTTTTACCTTTTCTTGATTAGCCTGTTGACGTTTGTCTTGTTCCTTCTTCTCTAAGAATTCACTATAATTTCCAAAGAATTGACCAATCCTGCCATTCCCTTCAAACACAAATAAATGATCAACGACCCGATCTAAGAAATAGCGGTCATGAGAAACCGTAATCACGACACCTGGAAATTGTTCCAAGTATTCTTCAAGTACTCCAAGCGTTTGTGTATCTAAATCATTGGTCGGCTCATCCAAAAATAAAACATTTGGTTCTGTCATTAAAACCCTTAACAAATATAGTCTACGGCGTTCTCCACCGGACAATTTACGAATATACGTATATTGCTCGGGCCGAGAAAATAAAAATCGCTCAAGCATTTGCTCCGCTGTAATGACTTGTCCATCTTTTGTGTGAATCACCTCAGCAACTTCCTTGATATAATCAATCATCCGTAAACTATCATCCAGTTCTTCATCACCCTGTGTATAATAGCCAATTTTCACAGTTTCACCAATTTCAATTTCTCCATCATCCACTTCTAATCGGTTAGCCATGATATTTAGTAAGGTTGACTTACCACTTCCATTTGGTCCGATAATGCCAATCCTGTCACCAGGGACAACTATGTGACTAAAGTCCTTAATCAAAGTTTTCCCTTCAAACGCCTTTGTAATATCTTTTAACTCAATGACTTTCTTTCCTAGTCTAGTGGAAGCTACTTGAAATTCTACATTCTGATTCTTGGTATCAAACGTTTTCTCCTTCATATCATGGATGCGTTCGATTCGCGCCTTTTGCTTTGTTGAACGTGCTCTTGCTCCACGTTTTAACCATGCAAGCTCCCGTCTCAGTGTGTTCTTATGCTTTACTTCGTTACTAGCCTCCAATTCTTCACGTTCCGCCTTCTTTTCTAAAAACAATTGATAATTGCCTTCATAACTGTAAAGGTTTCCTTTATCAAGTTCAAATATTTTATTAGTTACTCGATCTAAAAAATAACGGTCATGTGTTACAAGAAGTAAGGAGCCTTTATACGTTTGTAAATACTTCTCCAGCCATTCCACCGTTTCATTATCCAAATGGTTTGTCGGCTCATCAAGAATTAATAGGTCAGCAGGCTGAATCAATGCTTTCGCAATCGCCACTCGCTTCTGCTGGCCCCCAGATAATTCCACTACTTTCTTATCAAATTCAGTTATTCCAAGCTTGGTTAACACCATTTTTGCGGTTGTATTGGCCTCCCAAGCGTCTTCTTCATCCATCTTTTGCTGCATTTTCATAAGCTTGTTTTGCGCTTCAGGCTTTTCTGGGTCTTTCTGCAACATCAATAATGCTTCCTCATATTCCCGCATTAATTTCATATTGGCTGCTTCACCATAGTAAATTTGCTCAATGACTGTTAAATCAGGGTCGAGTTCTGGATCTTGTGCTAAATATTCAATGTGATAATCTTTCGGATGCTGGATGGTTCCCTTTTCAGCAGAATCCACACCTGCAATCACCTTTAAAAATGTTGATTTCCCAGTACCATTTACCCCGATGACACCAATACGTTCATTTTCCGCAATGGTACATGTAATATCACGAAATAATATTTTTTCTCCATATGACTTATATAAATTTTCAATGGTTAGCATAACTATCTTCCTCTTTTACTGAAAGTGTGTTTATTAGCTGATTAATTCTTCCCTTTTCTTTGACGTATTGCTTCTTTCACTATACCTACTATTAAGAATAACATCCAAGAAGTAACCAGATAGAAAATCAACTTACTACCTTGGTTCATATCATTAAAGAAGACTAACATGGCAAGCCAGATTACTGCAATCAATGCTAGTTGTCCTAATAGAAGTTTAATTGTAATCTCCCCCGTTTCTCCTCTTACTTTCTACTATAGTTTAGCCCAAGTTTACGACTTGGGGAAGTAACACCTTTTAAAAATTCCGATTCATTGATAAAACTATATGGCATCATCCTTCAACTGCGAAAAACAACCAAACGAAAAAGCCGAGTATGCGATGGTCTTCGCTTTACCCGACTGTTTCTTACTGCTCCATTAATTTTATGATATTTGCCATTTCAATCGCAGTTACGGCTGCTTCGGATCCTTTATTTCCAGCTTTCGTACCAGCCCTTTCAATTGCTTGCTCAATGGTTTCTGTTGTTAGGACACCAAATATGACTGGCTTCCCGCTTTTCACAGAAGCATTTGCAACACCTTTTGCTGCTTCATTACAAACATAATCAAAATGTGGAGTAGACCCACGAATCACTGTTCCTAAAGTAATAACCGCATCATATTTACTATTATCCGCCATTTTTCCTGCAATAAGTGGAATCTCAAATGCTCCAGGAATCCAAGCTACATCAATATTTTCCTCATTAACCCCATGTCTTTTTAATGAATCAATTGCTCCGTCTAAAAGTTTGTTTGTAATAAATTCATTAAATCGTGCCACAACGATACCAATTCTTAAATCAGTACCTACTACGTTTCCGTTCATTGTGTTTACCATTTTTCTATCCCCTTCACTTCGCCTATTTTTTTAATTATGAACAGCTATACCTTGTTTTTTTCGATAAGCAATTAAGTCTGCTACTGTTATGAAAGTTAAATCAAAATCTTTTGCCATTTTCTTTAAATCAGGCATACGTGCCATGGTACCATCATCTTTAATAATTTCACAGATTACTCCGGATGGAAAAGCTCCACTTAGTATCGCTAAATCAACAGCTGCCTCGGTATGACCAGTACGTGTTAAAACTCCACCTTCTTTAGCAATTAGTGGAAAAACATGGCCAGGCCTTTTAAAATCCCCGGCCTTCGTCATTGGTTCTGTCATTGCTTTAATCGTTAGAGCTCTCTCCTGTGCACTGATTCCTGTTGTTGTATCATTATGGTCAATAGAAACAGTAAAAGCAGTCCCTAGTGGATCCGTATTTTCTTTAACCATTCGATCTAGCCCTAATCTTTCAGCAAGGTCTGGTTGTATTGGTGTACAAACTAACCCCTTAGCATGTGTAATCATAAAATTAATAACTTCGGGTGTGATTGTTTCAGATAACGCTACTAAATCACCTTCATTTTCTCGATTTTCATCATCACTAACGATAATCGGTTTTCCTTGTTGTAAATCACGAATCGCCTCTTCGACTGTATTCATCTCCAACCCCTCCTTACATGAAGCCATTATTTTTCAGAAATTCTTGGTCTAATTTGCCCTCTTTTTTCGTGTACTCATTCCGAAGCATATTATGAACATATTTTGCGAGCATATCACATTCAATATTCACAATATCGCCCTTACCTTTTTCACCAAGGATTGTTTCCTCGACTGTATGTGGAATTAAAGAAATAATAAATACGTTTTTATCGACACCAAATAAGGTCAAGCTTGTTCCATCCACCGTTATCGAACCCTTATGAAGTAGGAATTGCGCTAATTCCTCCGGTATTTCTATATCATAATAAATTGCATTTTGGTCTTTATGTTTCTTCACAATTTCCCCTATACCATCTATGTGTCCTGAAACAAAATGTCCACCAAATCTACCATTTGCTGCCATTGCACGCTCCAAATTCACTTTTGAACCTTGTTTAAGGTCTTGTAATGATGTCGCCTTTATCGTTTCCGGCATGGCATCCACTTGAAAATAATCGGATGAAAAATTTGTGACCGTTAAACAGATTCCATTTACAGAGATACTGTCACCAAGATGTACATCCTCTAAGATTTTCTTAGAACCGATTGTCATTTGCACTGCTTCTTCAGAAACATTTTGGATTTTCTTTACGGTACCAATTTCTTCGATTATTCCAGTAAACATACTAATCCTCTCTTCTCTTAAAAAAATATAAAAAAGCCTCCGATTTAAATCCATCGGAGGCTTGTTGTGTCAGAATGTAGAATTTTAGATAGTAAAGTAGAAAAGTATATACTTGTACTACAAATCAACGCTTTTATATAAAAGCGAACTGTCCAAAATTCCTTCTCCCATCCAGACTTTAACTGTCGGTTCTGGATTTTCACCAGATCAGCCGCTTGGCTAAAAAGCCGCACGGGTCACGGACTTAGAAGTATTACTTCTTCACCGTCGGTAGGGAATCTCACCCTGCCCCGAAGGAACTATTGTAATTTTTCTTTATTATACATTGTTTCGCCCAATATTTCAATAGCTTAATTTTAATTTACTTCATTTTTTGCAATTCCTCTACCATTGTATCATATTCCATTGCTCCAAAAGCTTTATGACGTATTTTCCCTTCTGAGTCAATCATAAAAGTTGTGGGAATTGGATTAATCCGATATGCGGTTGAAATAGAACCGTCCTGATCTAACCCTATTGGAAACGTTAATCCAAATTGATTCACAAATTTTTTAACGTCATTCTTATTAATTTCCGTATCTGTTAAATTCACTGCTAGTACCACTACTTCATGATTTTCATGAAATCTCTGCATATCCGGCATTTCTACCCGACAAGGCGGACACCATGTAGCCCAAAAATTTAGCATAACTGGCTTACCTTGTAAATCCGATAGCTTCATTTTTTCTCCATCCATTGTTTCGACTTCAAAATCTGGAGCTACATTTCCAATTTCAAGTCCAACATTACCTTCCTGATCTTCAGCCGCTAGGTTTCCAGCTATAAACACCACCAAAAAGGCTCCTAAAAATAATGGTATCCAACGAATTTTTTTCATGTTCATTTCCTCCAAACGATAGATATCTTTATTGTTTCACAGCAACCTATGCTTCATACCATTCCCCTGCCTCATATCAGTTAATCGAATGATTTGCTATAATAGAGATAAAGTGAACTTTCAATCTTTGAAGGGGGCTCTTTCATCCCCCACCTAAACTGATTCGTTTCCCTCCATTTTTGAGGATGTGGGGGTATTTCTGCCCTTAACCTGCGATAAAATAGTATCTATTAATAATATATTTAAAGGAGTAACTATCTATGCAACTTCCAAAAGGGAATAACAATTGCATGACAGATGTAAAAGACATTCGAGTTGGACATATTACCCTATATGAAAAAATCGATAAAGAAAATACGATATGTACCGGAGTTACAGCGATTCTGCCTCATGGAGGTAATCTATATAAAAATAAAGTTCATGCATCGAGTGCTGTTATCAATGGCTTTGGGAAGTCTACCGGACTGATTCAATTAGATGAACTTGGTCTATTAGAATCTCCCATCATGTTAACAAATACATTCAGTGTTGGTTCTGTGCAACAGGGCACGCTTCAATACATGTTAGACGAAAATAAAGATATCGGTGATAATACAAGTACAATTAACATTATTGTAGGTGAATGTAATGATGGGTATTTAAATTCTATTCGACTACCGTCCGTAAAGCCAGAGCATGCTATTCAAGCTATAAACAAAGCCACCACAAAACCGGTAGAGGAAGGAGCTGTTGGTGCTGGAAAAGGAATGGTGTGTTTTGGACATAAAGGGGGAATTGGAACATCCTCCCGAATTGTTACTGCTGGCGGAAAAACTTTCACAGTTGGTGTGCTTGTTCTAAGTAATTATGGTAGTCGTGATGATGCATTATTTGCAAATCTCGGAGATAAGAAAGTAAACACGCCGGACGGTTCAATTATGATGATTATTGCAACGGATGCCCCTCTTTATGACCGTCAGTTAAAGCGACTTGCCAAACGCACTGCAGCTGGACTTGGAAGAACTGGAAGTCATATAGCCCATGGTAGCGGTGACATAGCAATTGCGTTTTCTACCGCAAACACCTATCAACATTATAGTGATTCTCCAATAGAAACGATTGCTTATATAAGGGATAGTCATCCTCTTATGAACCAGCTTTTTAAAGGGGTAGTGGAAGCAACTGAGGAAGCAATCGTTCGGTCCTTGAAAATGGCAGAAACAACTGAAGGTAGAAACGGAAGGATTGTAGAAAAGGCTCCAATAGAATAACGTATGTTAAATAATTTAGGAGGACCTTCCACTTTTAGTCCTCCTGAATTATCATTATTTAGCCTTTTTCATAAATAACTTTGGGACATCAGCGCGAAACAACATAAACTGATTTGTTCGTGGATGGTAAAAAGATAGAATTTTTGCATGCAATCCTAGTCTTCCGATTACATTCTCTTTGGATCCATATTTTTTATCCCCAACAACCGGATGACCTAAATCCCTCATATGCACGCGGATTTGATTCTTTCTACCAGTTTCCAGCTGCATCTCTACTAATGAATAATCTTTATTTCCTTGAATTTTTTTAAAGTGTGTAATAGCTAATTGTCCATTATTTTTCAAAGAACTAGAAAACATATAATGTGTCTTCGTTTCCTTTAACCATGATTTAATGGTTCCTTTGTTCTGCTTCAACTCCCCTTCAACTAATGCCACATAAGTTCTTTCTTTTACAAGCTTCTTCCAATTATCTTGTAGCTTTCGTTTGGTCTTTTCACTTTTAGCAAACATCATCACACCAGAAGTGTCTTTATCTAACCGATGCACGATAAAAATACGATTTGCTGGGTGTTCTCTTTGAACATACTCCATTAGCTGATGATGAGCAGTTAAATTCCTCTCTTTCTCTGTAGCAATGGAAAGAAGACCTGCATCTTTATTAATAACAATAATATCCCGATCTTCGTATAAGATTGACATCCCGACCAAAACAGTTTCTTTTTTCGCCTCATTATTTTTTAGAACCGACACAGTTTGTCCAGGCTTTAAAGGATAATTATGTTTTGTTTCCATGTGTTCATCTACTGTAACCTGTCCCCTAGTCAGGATTGATTTCACCGAATTTCTACTTCGGTTGGACATAACTTTAAGTAAAAACTTTAATAGTTCGGTATTTTCATCCACTGTAAAATTTAATCTTTTGTTCTGATGAGCCATATGTATTCTCCTTGTTGTTTAATTTTAATGAAAGGTTGTTCTATAAGTTTTTTTCACAAAATCTATGGGAATCTGCAGTAGAATTAACTTTCTTCTCTGTTTATCAGGTGTAATGTACGGTAAAAACCCTCAAAAAAATGTTAAGTACAAGCTAAATCCTTCTTTCTTTAGCTTATACTTAACATTAAAATAAAACACGTAAACAAATTTAATCTTCATCTTTTACATCAATGTCTTCTGGAATTGGTTCATTTAAATATTCTTGTATCATGATACGGTATTTTTCAACTTGCTCAAAATGGGTTGTAAATTGTTCTTGATTGATAAGGTACTGCTCACCGTCATGGACTGCACGAATCCGTCCTTGGAGTACTAATGCAGATATTTTGGACTCTGGCATAGATAAATTTTCTGCAGTTTCCTGAATGGTTAAGTACATTCCCCCTCAGCACCTTTCATAAAATTTTTTTACATGAATCGGCCATCAAACCATACAGTGAAGAAATAAGCCTCACTTATTGTTCTCCTAATACATCATGGTATGCTGGTGTTTCTTCCAGTTTACGTTTGACATATGGGCATAAAGGAATAATTTTTTTACCTTCTTCCCTTGCGTAAGAAACTACTTCTTCTACTAACTTCCCTGCAATTCCTTGACCACGAAGTTCATCTGAAACATACGTATGGTCCACTACAATTTTGTCTTTTCCAGACTTGTTAAATGTTAGTTCCGCTGTAGGATCCTTAATATCGTCTCCAACGTAAAATTTTTGCTCCCCTTTGTTAATCGTAACCACGTAAATTCCTCCCATTATTATAGGTTCTATATCTTATTATACCCATGTTGTCCGATAAATTGTAGTAATTACCAACCTTTATGTTAAATTCATTTGTCAAAATTTAACAATAGTTTAATGTTCAATTGTTAAAATCATAATCAGCTGAAACAAAGGGTAACGAAAATAATCTTAAAAACTTCATTAAAAACTCGACTTTTAATCCCATTCCTGTCCATAATTGTTATTGCTGTACTTGCAGTTGGCATAACTTCTTACATACAAGCCAAAAATATGACAATGAGCACTATCAAAGATCGATTATAACGTGAAGTTGAACTCATGGGGTATATGGCTCAAAATTTGCATTTCACTTGTGTTAGAGATGAAGCCCCTATTTGATGCAACGGCTTAATATTAATATTCAATCCCAGTAAGAACAATTAGAAAAGGATGGCATAGAAGCTAAATTCTTCTATATTGTTGAGGGTGAGTATATCCCATTTACTATAAGTGAAAACCCCTCTACCCGCTATTTCCAATCGTTTAGTTCGAAAAATTCCCCATAGAGAAAGTGGCCAACTCGCTGAAAATCTTAATGATACATCTTATACGATTTCCTTTCAGCAACACTTATGTACTAATCGTACCCAATTATTCCTTTATGGGGCAAAAATGGGAACCATAACCATCCATATCAGTCTTATAGTATCTACCATTTTGATTATTTTATTTGTTAAAAATTTAACAAAACCATTAAAAATGTTAAAAATAAAATGGAAGAAGCTTCTTCCGTAAGTGGAAAGTTAGAGGGAACACACGGCATTCTAAATCATATAAAAAATGTTCTGCCAAACTTAGAAAAAGTATCAGAAGAGGTATCTTCTGTTTCCCAGGAAACACTAGCTAGCACGGAAGAAATGTTAGCGAGCATTGAACACCAGCAGCAACAACCCATACCCATAAAGTCGGGTTAAAACTATCCAATTTATCCAAATCACTATCCAATATTACCGAACAATTTCATGTAGAAAAATAATGACGAGATAGAATTACATGTGTCGAATAGATATTACTTTTAGAAGATGGACCGGATTGAACGAGTCCATCTTTCTTTTAGAGATAATGAAGCTTATTAAGAGGGAATTCCAGATATGAGATCCTGACAATTTATCGCAGGTTAAGAGGCAATACCCCCACTAATTGGAGATTCACTTTTTATCTTTAACTACTGTGCAGTAATTTCCGATAAATGATACGATAATATGTTTTCTGTTATTTCCATTGGTCGTTCTTCCGTTAGCAAATGTCCGGTTTTTTTATAGGTAATTAGCTCGGCATTAGGCAAATCATTAACAAGACGTTTCCCAACTTGAAGTGGTACTACCATATCATCTTCTCCCCAAATTAATAGGGTTGGCGTCTTAATTTTTTTAAGCTCCTCTGATGTTAAATCCCCTTCCCTATGTCGAAGTAAACGTATGAGTGATTTACAAAAATTCTTATCCTTTAATGGTCTTTCAAACTCTTTTATATGTTCTTCGGTAATATAGGAATGATCATAAAATACGTTCCTTAATCTATCCTGAACACTACTGTTTCTTACACTCCGTTTTACAACAAGATTAAATAAAGGGAAATAAGAAGAATAAACCAATAGGCGATTGGCACTTTTCAAATAACCTGAACTGCATAATAAAAATAATTGCCTTATCCTCTTAGGAATTAACCTGGCCGTATATAATGCAATTTGCCCCCCCATCGAATGACCCGCAATACAAACATTCTCAAGTTCAAAATAATCCAAACATTTCTTTACTACCATTGCATAATTCTGATAAGAGTATACAAACGATGTTGATTTCTCACTACGACCGAAACCTGGTAAATCCATAGCAACAACAGAAAAGTGCTTTTGAAGTAAAGGAATTAATTGATTGAATGTATACGTAGATGATACAAAGCCATGAATGAGCATAATAGGGGGCCTTCCATTTAGAATGTATTCACAGTATATGTTTACATCTTGTATTTTAAGGAATGTCTTCGAAAGTTCGCTTTCCATTTTCCCACCTCAACTAAAAAACATAATTTTAATATAGTATCTGCCTGATGAAAATTTAACATGTAAGATAAATGTAAGTTAACAAGAGATTTTATATAGTGGTCTGTAGAATAACCATCCCTTTAGTGTCGAAGTTTTGTTATATATTATTAGGCAAGAGCCTAAAATGTGAATAAGGGAGGAAGGCCTTTTATGATAATAAATTCACGCCTGTTTTTCATAAAAAATAAGCCCCCAAAGCAGGAATACCTTGAGAAGCTTAATGTAAGGATTATTGTACTTTCATTTTTAAATCTCCAGTGTTTGCCCAACCTTTTAATTTTAAAGCGTGATAGCAGGCAATGGAGATGGCTGCCGGAACAACTACCCCAATAACTACGTACATTGCTAAAACACCTATTCCTTGGTTTGCTAAGATGTTTAATGGCGCGATAAAGGAATTTAGACCAAGTCCAGCTAATGTATAAGGTACTTGAAAATCGAATACTATAATTGCAATTGGTGCACAAATGATTGCTGATAGAAATGGTCCAATTACTAATCGTGGATTTTTAACTAGATTGGGTACTTGAACTTTTGGTGTAATGAAAGATTGTGCTATATTTGCTCCTATATCATTTTGTCTTAATGACATTGCTGTCCATCCTGCAAATTGTGCTGTACATCCGATAAGTGCAGCTGCACTAGAAACCGGGTCAAGTTGAAGTGCTATTGCAATTGCAGCTGATGATGCTGGTGACATTAAGAATATACTCCAAACTAGTGAAATAACCATAGACCCTATGATTGGGGAGCCTGATACTGCGTCTGCTATTTGAGCACTTAGTAACTCCAACAATGGCGTTACAACTGCAGCTACTCCAACACCAAATACTCCGCCAACAAATACTGCGGCAAATGGGATGGACATCATATCCAATTTCGTTTTACCTGTCACCCGCTTACCAACCCAAATAGCAACGACAGCTGCTAAAACGGCACTAATAGGTTGTCCAGTTGTAAGGACCCATCCCCCATCTTCATTCACATTCAAGGCACCTGCACCGATTGTGGCCGCAGCCATCGCACTAAAAATAACTAACGTATTTCCACCTAATTGATAAGCAATACCGGCACCGATTGCTGGTGCTAGCATTAACTGTGTAGCCATACCGACTGTTGTAAAACCTTCCCAACCTGTAAATGTTCCTAGAGTTCCAATTAGAAGGCCAATACCTAATGTCACCAATACCGCATTTGCAAGCCCGACCGAAGCTTTATATGTTCTGTCTACTAGATACTCTTTTGTTGACTGTTTCATCTGTTTTTGCCTCCTAATCATCATATATCATTTCATTTTTATAAAGTGAACCTTCAATCAGTAGTTTCTCCCCAACCTAAAAGAATTCGTTTTTCCTCCATTTTAGAGGTGGGGTATTACTGCCCTTAACCTGACGATTAATTCATATAAATAAAAAGCCCTCCGCGTTTGGATGGGCGCTTAGCTTCTATTGATTGAGCGCCGCTTTGTTTTTTATATAACGCAAAGTGGACTCAAACATTTTTCCATTTTAATGGATGTGTTTCAGTCCCTACTACATAAGTTAATAATAATGTCGTTAATTATAGTTTGTCCCACATAGCTCATGATGCGTTCCCCTCTCTGTTTTATAAATTGGTATTATATTATTACATTTTTTTGAAAGTGTCAATAATTATTTTTTTCTGAAATATTGCAAGCGCTTGCGAATACAGATAATTATTGCATATCCTCTATTCCTTTCTATATATCACTAATTTGGCAATCATTTTTGTTATTATGTGTAGGTACAACATCATTCACCTGATTGATTACACGGTAAAAGGGAATATTACAGCTATAATCAATAGAAAATTACAGCGTCTTTTTAGCATTCAAAAAAAAGAGGAAATTTGGAGGCAAGATTATGATATATACAGTAACACTGAACCCATCCATCGATTATGTGGTTCAAGTATCAAAAATGCAACTTGGCAAACTAAACAAGATGGATTCGGATTTAAAATTACCAGGTGGAAAGGGAATTAATGTTTCCCGCATTCTACGTGAATTAAATACGGAAACAATAGCGCTTGGATTTTTAGGTGGGTTTACTGGAACATTCATTTCCAATTGGCTTGAGCGTGAAGGTGTGAAATCAGAGTTTATCCCTATTTCTGATGATACAAGAATCAACATTAAACTGAAATCAGATTTTGAAACAGAAATCAATGGTCATGGTCCTGAGATAACGGAAACGGAAGCAAAAAATTTGGTGAGTCAGCTTGATTCTATAACAGAACAAGATACCATTATTCTGTCAGGAAGCAAGCCCCCATCCTTACCAAGGGATTTTTATCAAATCATAGTGGAAAAAGTGACTCAAAAAAAGGCTTCCTTTGTGATTGATACGACAGGTCAAGATTTATTGGTATCTCTTCCATTTCAACCATTATTGGTTAAACCAAACTTAGAAGAATTGGCTGAATTGTTTAATGTATCTATACAAAACAAAGAAGAAGTTATTCCATATGGTAAAAAGCTTCTAGAACAAGGTGCCAAGCATGTTATCGTTTCGATGGCTGGAGAAGGGGCATTACTCTTTACGAAGGATGGCATATATCAAGGGATTAATCCTAACGGGAATGTAAAAAATTCCGTAGGTGCTGGTGATTCCATGATTGCCGGATTCATCGGTAACTACAGCAAGACAAAAGATGCAGTTTCCGCGTTTAAAATGGGAATTGCATCTGGAAGTGCCACTGCATTTTCCAACGATCTAGCAACCAAAAAAGATATTGATAAGATTCTCAATCAAGTGGAAGTACACCATTATAATCAGAGTTGATTTTACAAACAAAGTGAAACCTCACTGTGAAGCGGCCAGACAGATAATCACGTGATAAAGGATGATAAACATGAAAATTACCGATTTATTAAGAAAGGACATTATGATTCTCGATATGCAGGCAACGAAAAAAGAAGTTGCAATCGATGAAATGGTTTCAAAATTAGATAAGCATGGTGTCATTACGGATATAGCAGAATTCAAGGATGCCATTTTAAAACGAGAGGCCCAAACGTCCACAGGTCTTGGCGATGGGATTGCCATGCCTCACGCCAAAAATAAAGCAGTAAAAGAGCCAGCGGTCCTCTTTGCGAAAAGCCAAAAAGGGGTAGAGTATGAATCCCTTGATGGACAACCAGCTTACCTTTTTTTCATGATTGCTGTGCCTGAAGGTGGAAATAACACCCATTTGGAAACTTTAGCAGCCCTGTCTAGACAATTAATTGATAAGGATTTTGTTGACCAGCTTAAAGAGGTCGAATCTCCTGAAGAAGTTTATGAACTATTTGCGGTGGAACAAGAAGAAGTGGCTCGAGAAGATTCGGAAGATGAAAAAGAACAAGGGTCTAAACCTTTTGTCGTGGCTATCACTGCTTGTCCAACAGGGATTGCCCATACGTATATGGCAGAAGATGCCCTAAAGAAAAAGGCAAAGGAAATGAATGTTGACATCCGAGTGGAAACACAAGGTTCAGAAGGTGCAAAGCACGCTTTAACAGAGGACGAAATTAGTCGTGCAGATGCTGTTATTGTCGCAGCTAGTAAAAAAGTAGATATGGATCGTTTCCATGGCAAACCAATCATCCAACGTCCAGTCAGTGATGGAATTAATAAGTCTGAGGAATTAATAACAAAGGCTGTTAATAAGGACGCACCAATTTTCCAAAGTGTGGGCAGCGAGAAAAAAGCTGACGATATGGAGGATAAATCCAATTCAGTATGGGGGAGAATTTATAAGGATTTAATGAATGGTATATCCCACATGTTACCATTTGTTGTCGGTGGTGGTATCCTACTTGCTATTTCCTTCTTATTTGAAAGTATCTTAGGAAGTGAAAGCACAGCATTTACTTTCTTAAACGAGTTAGGCGGAAATGCTTTTAATTTTCTCATTCCTATTTTTGCCGGTTTCATTGCCTTAAGTATTGCGGACCGCCCAGGACTAATGCCGGGTATGGTTGGTGGCCTCATTGCCGTCAATAGTAATGCAGGATTTCTTGGTGGGCTTGTTGCTGGTTTCCTAGCAGGATATGTCGTCATTTTCTTAAAGGAAACATTTCGCGGCTTGCCAAAAACGTTAGAAGGTTTAAAGCCAATTTTACTCTATCCGGTTTTCGGTCTATTTTTAACAGGTATTTTAATGTATTTTATATTTGGACCTATATTTGCAACCATTAACACTGCTATGGTCCAATTCTTACAAAACCTTGGAACAGGGAATGCCGTCATTTTAGGGGCTATTCTTGGTGGAATGATGGCCATTGATATGGGTGGTCCATTTAATAAAGCAGCTTACGCATTTTCTATTGGAATCTTCACAGACACTGGTGATGGTAGCTTAATGGCTGCTGTTATGGCTGGAGGTATGGTTCCACCACTTGCGATTGCACTGGCTACTACTTTATTTAAGCATAAATTCTCAGAAAACGAACGTAAATCTGGACTCACTAACTATGTGATGGGGCTATCGTTTATCACAGAGGGGGCAATCCCGTTTGCAGCGGCTGATCCATTACGTGTTATAGGTTCCTCCATTCTCGGGGCAGCTATTGCCGGTGGTTTAACCCAGCTTTGGAGTAGTGAAATACCGGCACCACACGGAGGTATCTTTGTTATTCCTTTAGCAGAAAATGCGTTGCTTTTCTTGCTATCCTTAGCTATTGGATCGGTCATTGCAGCCATTATACTTGGTATATGGAGAAAAAAGGTGGAAGAATACTAAATGCGAGGAAACATCGGTTAACAATGTACGGACTGCGTCTGTTCATGGAGATGGTACCAAATAAAAAGACAGTATATGGAATTAGTATCTCTAGAGGATGATTATAGGAATCAAGAACACAATAAGGATTGAGCACTAAAACAAGGAGTTCGATTCCATATGAACATTGATTTGACATCAATCTCTAAGGAGATGCCAGATTTTCACAGCCATGAAGAAGCAAAACAATGGTTCAAGGAAAAACTTCATGACGATTTTTTAATAAGAAGCACTGAGACAGTAAATGGGAAGAAAATCCACTTCTATCATATTATTAAACAGCCTGAATTATATAAGCGATATATGGAAAGCTTTGCAAAGCCTGTAAAACATGAAATTACCAATATGGAAACATTCGAAAGCTACTCAACCGTTCAAATTAGTGAAGACGGCGAAGTAAAAATTTTTATATAAAGGGATAGAGGTTGGGGTGTCCCAACCTCTACCTTTTTAAATCATCTTTTAAAAACGTGCATTCATGGTCGTTACCGCTACAGAAATATACTACGCTTTCCAATGCACTTAATAAAAAGCCTCAAAATAAGTGAGTAGGCCTTTATAAACTTGGAGCCTCAACAGCGGAATCTTTCACATTTTGCGGAACTTCGAGGGATTCAATGGTATTGATGTTTTGATAGATGGTTTTTACTACTTGTTTGATATTCATTTCTTCTCCATCTTGAGATATAGTCATATCCATATCCATGTTGTAAGCAGACATTTGATACGTATCTTTATGAATAATCATCTCAATCAATAACTCATTTATTTTCATGTTTTTCAAGACATCCGCTACTTCTTCACCTAATTGAGCCATTATATCTTCTGGCATAACTTCTTTCACAAACTTATCAGAGAATTCTTTTATTCCATCTCCATCAGCAGATAGCTTTAGAATATATTCATCTTCCGTCTCTTCAACTGATAATTCTTCCACATATTCCTTCATCATATCTAACTGTTCTGAAACATCCATTTGTTGACTGTTTACCATATCCATTGGAATCATAGAATCATCTATTTTCATCCATTGATTTGACATGGATTCGAACATATACATTTCATTATCTACTAAGTATAGTTCTTGTTCCATTTCCATTGGGGTCTCCGCCATTTCCCCCAAACTAATAGAAACATTCCCTTTTTGATGCATTGCAAGTGGATCAACAATCATAGAACCTTCCATGTTACTAGTCATTTCAACAGATTCTGCCTCATTCGGAAGCTGCATTTGCTGTTTCATGTCAATTATTACTTCTGCGCTTTCCATTTCTTCTGCAGCTGTTATTGCTTTAGAATAAATTTTTTCAGCATTTTCCGTTCCACTACATGCAGTAAGACCAGTTATTAAAGTGACGAGTAACACTGTTATAATCCATTTCTTCATGTATATCCCCCTATTTTGTTAATACCCATAATACGTGTGGAGAAGAAGAAAGTTTCACTTTTTGTCTTTAGCGAAAAAATCATTTGTGAATAAATGAACAAGTAACTCCATTTATAAAAGCTCTTGAAGTAGAGCTTTCACATGTTTTTATGGAGTATTTCCATTTCCCGACTAACAAATGAAGTGCCCATTTCTTTTAAACAAGAAACAGTAATCCCTCTTTTATTTGCTTCATCTTCTATTAGTTTTATCTCTTTATTCATTAACTCTATATGG
The DNA here is from genome assembly GCF_900176885.1 of Oceanobacillus senegalensis. Taxonomy (GTDB): domain Bacteria; phylum Bacillota; class Bacilli; order Bacillales; family Amphibacillaceae; genus Oceanobacillus; species Oceanobacillus senegalensis. Next base: position 2,775,407 of record NZ_LT839648.1, read on the forward strand.
ATTCCTTTATCAATATTATTCTGTATATAGCAATAGAATGCGCCTAATAATTCGTCCGGTAGTTTTTCGTATAATGACTTTCTTTCCATTGCCTTTCCCCCTCTTTGCGATAGTATTGATTTATGAATAATCGGGTCAGTAACTCTAGTACCCTTTTCTTGAAATAACCAAACCTTTAAAATGGACAGTTTATTATTAGTACGCATTTTTGTAGTATTTATAAAAGAGAGGAAATTCAAATTCAAATTTTTCCCTACAATTTGCTCTTCAACGTATTGAAAAATACAGTAATTTTTTAAATGTTGAAACTTAAGTTTTCTTCCATAAAATTAAGTTGTCATATTCCAGCTCTTCAGTAGTAAGTGAATCGCATTTTCTAGCTTTTCCTCGGGGATGCCCGCAAATCCAAGTATAATCATAGGATCACTTTCTATCCGTTTTTCTAACGAATAAGAGGATAATGGATATATTTGGATATGTTTTTCCTTTGCCTTTTGAATTAGTTCTTCTTCATTCATACCATTTTTCACAACCAACACGATATGAAGACCAGACTGATCCCCTATCACCTCAATCTGCTTTTTGTATGGCCTAAGGAATTCTAACGTTTTATCAAGCTTTCTTCGGTAAATTTTTCTCATACGATTTAAATGGCGCTCGAAATCGCCCTTTCTCATGAATTCCGTTAAAATATGTTGATCCAATCGAGATACAGAACATTGGTAAAAGGATAGCACTTGTTTATACCGTTCAAGCAAAGGTTTAGGTAGCACCATATAGCTAATTCGAAGAGATGGTATTAAGGATTTTGAAAAGGAACCAAGATAAATTACCTTACCGGCATGGTCCATACTTTGTAAAGAAGGAATAGCTTTTCCCGTATAACGAAACTCACTATCATAATCATCTTCAATGATATAACGATTGGAATCTTCTCTTGCCCATTTGAGCAGTTGATTTCTTCGGTTGACAGAAAGAACCGAACCATATGGAAAGTGATGAGAAGGTGTCACATATACTACATTGATAGGTGTATTTTCTACCTGCTTAGTCAATAAACCCTCCTCATCTACTCCTATAGGATAGACACTATTAGGATAATTTTTCAATATGCGAGAAATCATATGGTATCCAGGATCCTCGACCCCATATATCATATCCTTTTGAAATAACAGTATTAATTGCTGTAATAAAATTTCACTACCCGCACCAATTACAATCTCTTCTTCGCTGCATTGTACCCCTCTTGCATGATATAAGTAATTAGCAATTTCCTGCCGCAGTTCTAATTCCCCTTGCATATCACCTAATAAAAGCAAGGAATGTTTTTCTTTGCTAATCATGTCTCTAGCGTATTTACGCCACTTTGCAAACGGGAAATTTTCCGTATCAATCCAACTCGGATGAAAGTGGTATGTCATTTTCTCTTTGGATTGCTTTGGTAATCTGTTAGAAACATGCTGAGTTTCTACATATTCAAGATCTTCATAGGCTAAAACGAAATACCCTTTTCGAGAAATTCCTTCCACATAACCTTCTGCTAATAGCTGTTCATACGCTGTTTCCACCGTATTCTGGCTAATTTTTAAAAACTCAGACAACTTACGTTTAGAAGGTAATTTTTCACCATGTTTAATACGGCCATCAATAATTTCATTTTTTATAAAATTATACAACTGTTCATATAAAGGTATATTACTAGAACGCTCTAAATGACAGGATAGCATTTCCATAATCTGTCGCCTCCATTTCATCTGACCCTATAGTTTTATTGAAAACTGACACTTTTAATAGTACCACATTTATTTTTATAATAAAGTAATATTTTTAGAAAAAAAAAGAATGGAGTGGAAATGTTGGAAAAATCATTAGGTACTGAATCAGTTAAACGTGGAATGGCGCAAATGCAAAAAGGTGGCGTTATCATGGATGTAGTAAATGCGGAACAAGCAAAAATAGCAGAAGCTTCTGGTGCTGTTGCAGTTATGGCGTTAGAGCGAGTTCCATCTGATATTCGGGCAGCTGGTGGTGTGGCAAGAATGGCGGACCCACGAATTGTTGAAGAGGTCATGAATGCTGTTTCTATCCCCGTTATGGCAAAAGCACGTATTGGACATATTACAGAGGCAAGGGTTTTAGAAGCAATGGGTGTGGATTACATCGATGAAAGTGAAGTTCTAACACCGGCTGATGAAGAATTTCATCTGCTAAAAAGCGAATATACCGTTCCCTTTGTATGTGGATGTCGTGATTTAGGTGAAGCGGCACGACGTATCGGAGAAGGAGCTTCCATGTTACGAACCAAAGGAGAGCCTGGTACTGGAAACATTGTGGAAGCAGTTCGTCATATACGTAAAGTAAATGCACAGGTGCGTAAGGTAACTCGTATGAATGATGACGAGCTAATGACGGAAGCAAAAAATCTTGGTGCACCATTTGAAGTATTAAAACAAATTAAATCAGAAGGAAGCCTTCCTGTAGTGAATTTTGCTGCGGGTGGTGTGGCAACTCCCGCTGATGCAGCATTGATGATGGAATTAGGTGCCGATGGAGTTTTCGTTGGTTCAGGTGTATTCAAATCGGAAAACCCAGAGAAATTTGCTAATGCGATTGTTCAAGCAACTACTTACTACAATGACTACGATCTAATCGGAAATCTTTCTAAAGAACTCGGTTCAGCTATGAAGGGAATTGAAATATCCAACCTAAAAAATGAAGAAAGAATGCAAAATCGCGGTTGGTAGACGGATAGCTAGATAGGGTGTGTAGAATCTTATTGAATGGAAGGTAGAGAACAAATGGATAAAAGCAAAGTAACCATAGGGGTTCTAGGACTACAAGGAGCTATCAATGAACACCTCCAACAAATAGAAAGCCTAGGACTGAAAGGAATCATAGTTAAAAGAGCAGATCAGTTATCAGACATCGATGGACTGATCTTACCCGGTGGGGAAAGTACGACAATGCGAAAACTCATTGATCACTATGGATTTCTTGAGCCATTAAAGGAATTCTCAAACAGTAGGAAACCAATTCTTGGAACCTGTGCTGGAATGGTACTAGTAGCAAAAGACATTAGCGGAACGACGGATAGCCATCTCCATTTAATGGATATTGTTGTAAAGCGAAATGCATTTGGAAGACAAAAAGAAAGTTTTGAAGCAGAATTAAATGTTAAAGGCTTGAACCACCCATTTCGAGCTGTATTTATTCGTGCACCATATATTGAATCTGTAAGCGATCAAGTAGAGGTATTAGCACAATATAATGGAAAAATAGTTGCAGCAAAGCAAAACAACATACTTGTTAGCTCTTTTCATCCGGAATTAACTAAGGATACACGGTTCTTAGAACTCTTTCTCCAAATAGTGAATGAACAACAAGCAGTATAGTACTATAAAAAGTCACCTTCCTGAAAATCAAGAAGGTGACTTTTAATGATTACTCCTTATAATGGTTCCTGGTATTCCTATTTTTGTCAATTATGTCTATATACATGTTACTTATTTTTTAGCAGGCTTATAATTTTTATGATTTACAACCGTCTTAATTGGTTCTCCAGTTTCCGGGTGCTCACCTACTTGGATAATAACTGAATTATCTCTTACCAGTAATACCTTGCCCTGTTTTCCTTTTTGTTCTCCCTTAACAACCTTAATGGTTTCTCCTTCACTAGCTTTTGTAACAGCCTTTGTTTCACTTGCTGTCTTTTCATTCGATGCCATATTGTTTCCTCCTTTTATCAAGGCTCTTCTTATTTTAGTAAGAAATTTAAAAATCATTCATAGAAGCCCTAATCTCATCCATTCATTTTATAAATATATTTTATATGCATTATCTAATTTATCATAAAATTACCTATACCTCATTTATAAAACACTGCTTGTAGTAAAAAAGTCTAGTATGTATAGAAAAAAAATTTTTAAAGTATATCAAATGGTACATTCACGTTTTCTGTTCAATAAAAAAATCCAATGTACGACAGTTAAGCGTACCTTGGATTTTATTGGCCTGGCGGCGTCCTACTCTCGCAGGGGTTAACCCCAACTACCATCGGCGCTGGAAAGCTTAACTACTGTGTTCGGCATGGGAACAGGTGTGACCTCTCCGCCATCGCTACCAGACAAGATTTAACTAATTTACAAAATCAGCGACAATCATTATTATAGTTATTTGTAGAGTTAAAGTCAAGAGTTTTTTAACTTTATACCTCAAAAACTAAATAAGAGTTAATCTCCGACATCCTTTAAGAAGTTAGTTAAGTCCTCGATCGATTAGTATTCGTCAGCTCCACATGTCACCACGCTTCCACTTCGAACCTATCTACCTCATAGTCCCTGAGGGATCTTACTCACTTAGAAGTGATGGGAAGTCTCATCTTGAGGGGGGCTTCATGCTTAGATGCTTTCAGCACTTATCCTTACCATACGTAGCTACCCAGCTATGCTCCTGGCGGAACAACTGGTACACCAGCGGTATGTCCATCCCGGTCCTCTCGTACTAAGGACAGCTCCTCTCAAACTTCCGGCGCCCACGACGGATAGGGACCGAACTGTCTCACGACGTTCTGAACCCAGCTCGCGTACCGCTTTAATGGGCGAACAGCCCAACCCTTGGGACCGACTACAGCCCCAGGATGCGATGAGCCGACATCGAGGTGCCAAACCTCCCCGTCGATGTGAACTCTTGGGGGAGATAAGCCTGTTATCCCCGGGGTAGCTTTTATCCGTTGAGCGATGGCCCTTCCATGCGGAACCACCGGATCACTAAGCCCGACTTTCGTCCCTGCTCGACTTGTAGGTCTCGCAGTCAAGCTCCCTTCTGCCTTTACACTCTGCGAATGATTTCCAACCATTCTGAGGGAACCTTTGGGCGCCTCCGTTACCTTTTGGGAGGCGACCGCCCCAGTCAAACTGCCCGCCTGACACTGTCTCCGAACCGGATCACGGTCCTGGGTTAGAAGGTCCATACAGCCAGGGTGGTATCCCACGGATGCCTCCACGTAAGCTGGCGCTCACGCTTCTGAGGCTCCCACCTATCCTGTACAAGCTGCACAGACATTCAATATCAGGCTACAGTAAAGCTCCACGGGGTCTTTCCGTCCTGTCGCGGGTAATGCGCATCTTCACGCATAGTATAATTTCACCGGGTCTCTCGTTGAGACAGTGCCCAAGTCGTTGCACCTTTCGTGCGGGTCGGAACTTACCCGACAAGGAATTTCGCTACCTTAGGACCGTTATAGTTACGGCCGCCGTTTACTGGGGCTTCGGTTCTAAGCTTCGGACCAAAGGTCCTAACTCTTCCCCTTAACCTTCCAGCACCGGGCAGGTGTCAGCCCCTATACTTCGCCTTTCGGCTTCGCAGAGACCTGTGTTTTTGCTAAACAGTCGCTTGGGCCTATTCACTGCGGCTCTATCTCTATAGAGCACCCCTTCTCCCTAAGTTACGGGGTCATTTTGCCGAGTTCCTTAACGAGAGTTCTCCCGCTCACCTTAGGATTCTCTCCTCGCCTACCTGTGTCGGTTTGCGGTACGGGCACCTGTGATCTGGCTAGAGGCTTTTCTCGGCAGTGTGAAATCCGGAACTTCGGCTATAGTTGCCTCCCCATCACAGCTTGAAATGGCCAGACGGATTTGCCTATCTGACTTTCTCACTGCTTGGGCGCACACGTCCATCGGTGCGCATTCCTTATCCTACTGCGTCCCCCCATCACTCATAACGATCACGAGGTGGTACAGGAATATCTGCCTGTTGTCCATCGCCTACGCCTTTCGGCCTCGGCTTAGGTCCCGACTAACCCTGAGAGGACGAGCCTTCCTCAGGAAACCTTAGGCATTCGGTGAAAGAGATTCTCACTCTTTTTTCGCTACTCATACCGGCATTCTCACTTCTAAGCGCTCCACCAGTCCTCACGGTCTGACTTCACAGCACTTAGAACGCTCTCCTACCATTGTCTAAAAGACAATCCACAGCTTCGGTGATACGTTTAGCCCCGGTACATTTTCGGCGCAGAGTCACTCGACCAGTGAGCTATTACGCACTCTTTAAATGATGGCTGCTTCTAAGCCAACATCCTGGTTGTCTAAGCAACTCCACATCCTTTTCCACTTAACGTATACTTTGGGACCTTAGCTGGTGGTCTGGGCTGTTTCCCTTTCGACTATGAACCTTATCACCCATAGTCTGACTCCCAAGTCTAAGTAGCTGGCATTCGGAGTTTGACTGAATTCGGTAACCCGATGAGGGCCCCTAGTCCAATCAGTGCTCTACCTCCAGTACTCTTTCCTTGAGGCTAGCCCTAAAGCTATTTCGGAGAGAACCAGCTATCTCCGTGTTCGATTGGCATTTCACCCCTACCCACACCTCATCCCCGCATTTTTCAACATACGTGGGTTCGGGCCTCCTGTCAGTGTTACCTGACCTTCACCCTGGACATGGGTAGATCACACGGTTTCGGGTCTACGACCGCATACTCATTCGCCCTGTTTAGACTCGCTTTCGCTGCGGCTTCGTGTCTTCCACTTAACCTTGCATACGATCGTAACTCGCCGGTCCATTCTACAAAAGGTACGCCGTCACGCGTAAATGCGCTTCGACTACTTGTAGGCACACGGTTTCAGGTACTCTTTCACTCCCCTTCCGGGGTACTTTTCACCTTTCCCTCACGGTACTGGTTCACTATCGGTCACTAGGGAGTATTTAGCCTTGGGAGATGGTCCTCCCGGATTCCGACGGAATTCCACGTGTTCCGCCGTACTCAGGATACACTCCGGAGAGAATTCTCTTTTGACTACAGGGCTGTTACCCTCTTTGGCTCATCTTTCCAGATGGATTCGTCTAAAGAATTCCTTTGTAACTCCATGTGGAGTGTCCTACAACCCCAGAGAGCAAGCTCTCTGGTTTGGGCTGTTTCCGTTTCGCTCGCCGCTACTTGGGAAATCGCATTTGCTTTCTCTTCCTCTGGGTACTGAGATGTTTCAGTTCCCCAGGTATGCCTCTTGTGCCCTATGTATTCAGACACAAGTCCTGTTCCATTACGAACAGTGGGTTTCCCCATTCGGAAATCTCCGGATCAAAGCTTACTTACAGCTCCCCGAAGCATATCGGTGTTAGTCCCGTCCTTCATCAGCTCCTAGTGCCAAGGCATCCACCGTGCGCCCTTATTCACTTAACTAATTTACAATGAATAAGCGTTGTATCGCTTTAATTTGATGTCTTGATTACTCTTATTTAGTTTTCAAGGTACAAAATTGAAAGAGATTTACTCTCTCAAAACTGAACCAAACAACTCAGTATGATTTATCCAAATAAATATTTAGATATTCCGTAATAATCTAGCTTCAGCTCCTGTAATCAGTCGCTTACGCCTTTTATCTTCCTTAGAAAGGAGGTGATCCAGCCGCACCTTCCGATACGGCTACCTTGTTACGACTTCACCCCAATCATTGGTCCCACCTTCGGCGGCTGGCTCCAAAAGGTTACCTCACCGACTTCGGGTGTTACCAACTCTCGTGGTGTGACGGGCGGTGTGTACAAGACCCGGGAACGTATTCACCGCGGCATGCTGATCCGCGATTACTAGCGATTCCGGCTTCATGTAGGCGAGTTGCAGCCTACAATCCGAACTGAGAATGGTTTTATGGGATTTGCTTGACCTCACGGTTTCGCTTCCCTTTGTACCATCCATTGTAGCACGTGTGTAGCCCAGGTCATAAGGGGCATGATGATTTGACGTCATCCCCACCTTCCTCCGGTTTGTCACCGGCAGTCACCTTAGAGTGCCCAACTGAATGCTGGCAACTAAGATCAAGGGTTGCGCTCGTTGCGGGACTTAACCCAACATCTCACGACACGAGCTGACGACAACCATGCACCACCTGTCACTCTGTCCCCGAAGGGAAAATCCTATCTCTAGGAGTGTCAGAGGATGTCAAGACCTGGTAAGGTTCTTCGCGTTGCTTCGAATTAAACCACATGCTCCACCGCTTGTGCGGGTCCCCGTCAATTCTTTTGAGTTTCAGCCTTGCGGCCGTACTCCCCAGGCGGAGTGCTTAATGCGTTAACTTCAGCACTAAAGGGCGGAAACCCTCTAACACCTAGCACTCATCGTTTACGGCGTGGACTACCAGGGTATCTAATCCTGTTCGCTACCCACGCTTTCGCTCCTCAGCGTCAGTTACAGACCAGAGAGTCGCCTTCGCCACTGGTGTTCCTCCACATCTCTACGCATTTCACCGCTACACGTGGAATTCCACTCTCCTCTTCTGTACTCAAGTCCTCCAGTTTCCAATGACCGCTCACGGTTAAGCCGCAAGATTTCACATCAGACTTAAAAGACCGCCTGCGAGCGCTTTACGCCCAATAAATCCGGACAACGCTTGCCACCTACGTATTACCGCGGCTGCTGGCACGTAGTTAGCCGTGGCTTTCTGGTTAGGTACCGTCAAGGTATGATCAGTTACTATCATACTTGTTCTTCCCTAACAACAGAGTTTTACGATCCGAAAACCTTCTTCACTCACGCGGCGTTGCTCCGTCAGACTTTCGTCCATTGCGGAAGATTCCCTACTGCTGCCTCCCGTAGGAGTCTGGGCCGTGTCTCAGTCCCAGTGTGGCCGATCACCCTCTCAGGTCGGCTACGCATCGTCGCCTTGGTGAGCCTTTACCTCACCAACTAACTAATGCGCCGCGGGCCCATCTGTAAGTGACAGCCGAAGCCGTCTTTCAAACTCTCCATCATGCGATGAAAAGTATTATCCGGTATTAGCTCACGTTTCCGCAAGTTATCCCAATCTTACAGGCAGGTTGCCCACGTGTTACTCACCCGTCCGCCGCTCGTTCCACTAACGTCACCCCCGAAGGGGATCAGTTAGCTTCCCGCGCTCGACTTGCATGTATTAGGCACGCCGCCAGCGTTCGTCCTGAGCCAAGATCAAACTCTCCAAAAAAGTTTGTATAGAATTAACACCAATTAATTCTATGTCTTAGCTATAGTTAAAAGAAAAACGAGTTCCTTTTAATATCTTAACATACTGGTTGTTTTGTTCAGTTTTCAAAGAGCAAATTTTATTTACCACTTGTTAAAAGCAACTTTACTAAGTTATCATATCACAACATCTTTGTCAATATTTTATTGAAGTTTTGCGATAGATTTATATATTACCATTTCTCAATAACGAAGTCAATAACTTTTTTATTGAGTGGGCCTGAGTGGACTCGAACCACCGACCTCACGCTTATCAGGCGTGCGCTCTAACCGGCTGAGCTACAGGCCCTTAGTAAAAAATGGAGCGGGTGAAGGGAATCGAACCCTCGACATCAGCTTGGAAGGCTGAGGTTTTACCACTAAACTACACCCGCTTAGTAATAAATGATTTTGTTTTTGATAATTTCACGACCAACATGCCCCTGTATCTTCTAGCATACTCAGGATGTTTCATGCTTCGGGGCAACTCGTAGCTTATTCGGTGGAAGTAACGCTCGTGGCTGAGGTTTTACCACTAAACTACACCTGCGTGAAAAAATAACAAATCACTATATTATATAAAATATAAAGAGTATGGCGCGCCCGAGAGGAGTCGAACCCCTAACCTTCTGATCCGTAGTCAGACGCTCTATCCAATTGAGCTACGGGCGCTTATGGTGCCGAGGACCGGAATCGAACCGGTACGGTAGTTACCTACCGCAGGATTTTAAGTCCTGTGCGTCTGCCAGTTCCGCCACCCCGGCACATAGTCTGGAGCGGAAGACGGGATTCGAACCCGCGACCCCCACCTTGGCAAGGTGGTGTTCTACCACTGAACTACTTCCGCATAATAAATTGTTTGATAATAAATGGTGCGGGTGAAGGGAGTCGAACCCCCACATCCGAAGATACTAGATCCTAAGTCTAGCGCGTCTGCCAATTCCGCCACACCCGCATAAATGGTGAGCCATGAAGGACTCGAACCTTCGACCCTCTGATTAAAAGTCAGATGCTCTACCGCCTGAGCTAATGGCTCCTAATATTTTACTCATCTCTTTTAAAGAGAAAAGGCATTATGTGACCCCTGCATCTACTAGCATATCCAAAGATGTATAGTGCTTCGGGGTTACTCGTAGATTATTCGGTAGATGTATTGCTCGTTGCTCTACCGCCTGAGCTAATGGCTCGTACATTTTATAGAAATGGTGCCGGCCAGAGGACTTGAACCCCCAACCTACTGATTACAAGTCAGTTGCTCTACCAATTGAGCTAGGCCGGCAGATTATATTTTAGATAATATTGTAAGAAGACCTCTACTTCGATTTCGCTCATCGTGTTGCAAGTTCAATCAGTGAAGTTGCATCCCTCGCAAGCCTGCACATAGCAGTTTCTCGAAGAAGTAAGCGGCTTGCTCTACCAATAACATATATGGTGGAGGGGGGCAGATTCGAACTGCCGAACCCTGAGGGAGCGGATTTACAGTCCGCCGCGTTTAGCCACTTCGCTACCCCTCCAAAATAAATGGTGGCTCGGGACGGAATCGAACCGCCGACACACGGATTTTCAGTCCGTTGCTCTACCGACTGAGCTACCGAGCCATAGTTGATTAAATAAAAATTATAGTTTCATATAATATAAATTTCAGATGGCGGTCCGGACGGGACTCGAACCCGCGACCTCCTGCGTGACAGGCAGGCATTCTAACCAGCTGAACTACCGGACCATTATTTGGTTGCGGGGGCAGGATTTGAACCTACGACCTTCGGGTTATGAGCCCGACGAGCTACCAGACTGCTCCACCCCGCGGTATGAAAAATACTAAATTTGTTAATTCTATTTTTTTATTGCAATTAACTATGGGGATTGCTCGTCGTGTTGCAAGGTTATTCGGTGAAGTTGCACTCCTCGCAAGCCTGCACCTAGTAGCATAATCGACGATGTGAGCGGCTTGCTCCACCCCGCGATGTGAGATATATGGTGGAGGATACAGGACTTGAACCTGTGACCCCCTGCTTGTAAGGCAGGTGCTCTCCCAGCTGAGCTAATCCTCCAACGTTAGTGATGACCCGTACGGGATTCGAACCCGTGTTACCGCCGTGAAAGGGCGGTGTCTTAACCACTTGACCAACGGGCCTATAATGGCGGAGAGCGAGGGATTCGAACCCTCGATACCGCGGTAGCGGTATACACGATTTCCAATCGTGCTCCTTCGGCCAGCTCGGACAGCTCTCCATTGGCTCCACAGGTAGGATTCGAACCTACGACCGATCGGTTAACAGCCGATTGCTCTACCACTGAGCTACTGTGGAATAATCTAATAAAATGTGAATAATATTGCCTGGCGGCGTCCTACTCTCGCAGAGGTTAACCCCAACTACCATCGGCGCTGGAGAGCTTAACTACTGTGTTCGGCATGGGAACAGGTGTGACCTCTCCGCCATTACTACCAGACAAGATTTAACTAATTTACAAAATCAGCGACAATCATTATTATAATTATTTATAGAGTTAAAGTCAAGAGTTTTTTAACTTTATACCTCAAAAACTAAATAAGAGTGAATCATTGACATCTTTTAAGAAGTTAGTTAAGTCCTCGATCGATTAGTATTCGTCAGCTCCACGTGTCACCACGCTTCCACCTCGAACCTATCTACCTCATAGTCCCTGAGGGATCTTACTCACTTAGAAGTGATGGGAAGTCTCATCTTGAGGGGGGCTTCATGCTTAGATGCTTTCAGCACTTATCCTTACCATACGTAGCTACCCAGCTATGCTCCTGGCGGAACAACTGGTACACCAGCGGTATGTCCATCCCGGTCCTCTCGTACTAAGGACAGCTCCTCTCAAACTTCCGGGCGCCCACGACGGATAGGGACCGAACTGTCTCACGACGTTCTGAACCCAGCTCGCGTACCGCTTTAATGGGCGAACAGCCCAACCCTTGGGACCGACTACAGCCCCAGGATGCGATGAGCCGACATCGAGGTGCCAAACCTCCCCGTCGATGTGAACTCTTGGGGGAGATAAGCCTGTTATCCCCGGGGTAGCTTTTATCCGTTGAGCGATGGCCCTTCCATGCGGAACCACCGGATCACTAAGCCCGACTTTCGTCCCTGCTCGACTTGTAGGTCTCGCAGTCAAGCTCCCTTCTGCCTTTACACTCTGCGAATGATTTCCAACCATTCTGAGGGAACCTTTGGGCGCCTCCGTTACCTTTTGGGAGGCGACCGCCCCAGTCAAACTGCCCGCCTGACACTGTCTCCGAACCGGATCACGGTCCTGGGTTAGAAGGTCCATACAGCCAGGGTGGTATCCCACGGATGCCTCCACGTAAGCTGGCGCTCACGCTTCTGAGGCTCCCACCTATCCTGTACAAGCTGCACAGACATTCAATATCAGGCTACAGTAAAGCTCCACGGGGTCTTTCCGTCCTGTCGCGGGTAATGCGCATCTTCACGCATAGTATAATTTCACCGGGTCTCTCGTTGAGACAGTGCCCAAGTCGTTGCACCTTTCGTGCGGGTCGGAACTTACCCGACAAGGAATTTCGCTACCTTAGGACCGTTATAGTTACGGCCGCCGTTTACTGGGGCTTCGGTTCTAAGCTTCGGACCAAAGGTCCTAACTCTTCCCCTTAACCTTCCAGCACCGGGCAGGTGTCAGCCCCTATACTTCGCCTTTCGGCTTCGCAGAGACCTGTGTTTTTGCTAAACAGTCGCTTGGGCCTATTCACTGCGGCTCTATCTCTATAGAGCACCCCTTCTCCCTAAGTTACGGGGTCATTTTGCCGAGTTCCTTAACGAGAGTTCTCCCGCTCACCTTAGGATTCTCTCCTCGCCTACCTGTGTCGGTTTGCGGTACGGGCACCTGTGATCTGGCTAGAGGCTTTTCTCGGCAGTGTGAAATCCGGAACTTCGGCTATAGTTGCCTCCCCATCACAGCTTGAAATGGCCAGACGGATTTGCCTATCTGACTTTCTCACTGCTTGGGCGCACACGTCCATCGGTGCGCATTCCTTATCCTACTGCGTCCCCCCATCACTCATAACGATCACGAGGTGGTACAGGAATATCTGCCTGTTGTCCATCGCCTACGCCTTTCGGCCTCGGCTTAGGTCCCGACTAACCCTGAGAGGACGAGCCTTCCTCAGGAAACCTTAGGCATTCGGTGAAAGAGATTCTCACTCTTTTTTCGCTACTCATACCGGCATTCTCACTTCTAAGCGCTCCACCAGTCCTCACGGTCTGACTTCACAGCACTTAGAACGCTCTCCTACCATTGTCTAAAAGACAATCCACAGCTTCGGTGATACGTTTAGCCCCGGTACATTTTCGGCGCAGAGTCACTCGACCAGTGAGCTATTACGCACTCTTTAAATGATGGCTGCTTCTAAGCCAACATCCTGGTTGTCTAAGCAACTCCACATCCTTTTCCACTTAACGTATACTTTGGGACCTTAGCTGGTGGTCTGGGCTGTTTCCCTTTCGACTATGAACCTTATCACCCATAGTCTGACTCCCAAGTCTAAGTAGCTGGCATTCGGAGTTTGACTGAATTCGGTAACCCGATGAGGGCCCCTAGTCCAATCAGTGCTCTACCTCCAGTACTCAAATCTTTGAGGCTAGCCCTAAAGCTATTTCGGAGAGAACCAGCTATCTCCGTGTTCGATTGGCATTTCACCCCTACCCACACCTCATCCCCGCATTTTTCAACATACGTGGGTTCGGGCCTCCTGTCAGTGTTACCTGACCTTCACCCTGGACATGGGTAGATCACACGGTTTCGGGTCTACGACCGCATACTCATTCGCCCTGTTTAGACTCGCTTTCGCTGCGGCTTCGTGTCTTCCACTTAACCTTGCATACGATCGTAACTCGCCGGTCCATTCTACAAAAGGTACGCCGTCACGCGTAAATGCGCTTCGACTACTTGTAGGCACACGGTTTCAGGTACTCTTTCACTCCCCTTCCGGGGTACTTTTCACCTTTCCCTCACGGTACTGGTTCACTATCGGTCACTAGGGAGTATTTAGCCTTGGGAGATGGTCCTCCCGGATTCCGACGGAATTCCACGTGTTCCGCCGTACTCAGGATACACTCCGGAGAGAATTCTCTTTTGACTACAGGGCTGTTACCCTCTTTGGCTCATCTTTCCAGATGGATTCGTCTAAAGAATTCCTTTGTAACTCCATGTGGAGTGTCCTACAACCCCAGAGAGCAAGCTCTCTGGTTTGGGCTGTTTCCGTTTCGCTCGCCGCTACTTGGGAAATCGCATTTGCTTTCTCTTCCTCTGGGTACTGAGANCCGGTGAAGTTGCACTCCTCGCAAGCCTGCACCTAGTAGCATAATCGACGATGTGAGCGGCTTGCTCCACCCCGCGATGTGAAATATATGGTGGAGGATACAGGACTTGAACCTGTGACCCCCTGCTTGTAAGGCAGGTGCTCTCCCAGCTGAGCTAATCCTCCATTGTTAGTGGTGACCCGTACGGGATTCGAACCCGTGTTACCGCCGTGAAAGGGCGGTGTCTTAACCGCTTGACCAACGGGCCATTCGACTCATTTCGCCAACGAAGAATAATATATCACAAAAATAAAAACATTGTCAACAAAAAAAGAAATTAAATTAATTGGACATGTTCTGTTGATGTCTTTCAACAGCAAAATTTATATTAAAGCAACTACAACTAAATGTCAATAGGAAAACGAATTAACTTTAGCTACTCTTACACTTAGTATACTTAGCAATTTTCCTTGGTTTCCCTTACAAATAAAACAAATCCACACACACCCGACAAATTATTCTTCCCCACCATCACCCGAATCTTCATCTTCTACAGTGTCACCTTCCTCTGAATCTAATGGAACATCATCTAAATCAAGCCAGGACAGCATCTCCCCTACTACTGTATTAACCTTTTCATTAACTATTTTATCTCCGTACTTTTTCTTAGCTAACTGTATGTTTTTCAGTACATCATCTCTATAATTAATAATTGGGTCATCACTTTCAAGATTATTAAATAAATCTAATATTTCATCCAAAGCTTTATCAAAACGTTTGCTTTCTATCTCAGTAGCTTTCATCGAATCACCTCATAAAGATATATTACTCATTCCTTCTCCATTATAAATATGACCATAATCAAAAAGATTTAGACCTACACATACAATAGAACTCAGTGGTCCAAATTTAAAGATAATACTTAAAACCTTTATTAATATTAATTAAAATACAGAAAGAAGGAGAAAAATGTTAGATAAAGATAACAATCTTAAGAATAAAAAATTATTGATACTTGCTGTTGCATTAGGGTCTATTCTAAACCCATTGAACACAACCATGATTACTATAGCCCTTCCTGAGATTCAGCACCAATTTGGATTAAACTCTAAAAGTATTTCATGGTTAATTGCTTCTTATTTTATTGTTAGTGCCATTTTCTTACCTCTAATTGGAAAATTCAGTGACTACTATGGTAGGAAGAAAATATTTTTAATCGGCCTTTCCTTTGTTGCCATTTCGTCATTATTTGCTCCGTTATCACCAAATTTCCTGATTCTATTAGGTATGCGTACCATCCAAGCAATCGGAACCTCTGCCTTGTATCCCGCCGGCATTGGCATTGTTCGTAATAATATTAAAGAAAATCAAAATCGAGTAATCGGAACTTTGGCCGTATTCGCAACAACATCTGCTGCATTCGGTCCAACAATTAGTGGATTATTAATTCAGTATGGCGGATGGCCTGTAATCTTTTATGTCAACTTTCCAGTTATTATTCTATCTGGAGTATTAGCATTCTTTTATATACCAAATGATTACAAGAAAAAAGATACCGTATTCCATTTAGACGTAGTAGGAGTTGTATTATTCGGCTCCTTTATTTCATGTTGGATGATATTCTTTCTATCATTAGAAGAGCGTTTTTATGTTGGAATACTCCTTTTATCCATTCTTTTAACCATTTTGTTTTATTTATATGAAAGCAAAGGAAAGGCCCCATTTATTAATGTTAATTTTTTAATTAATAATGCGAACATCTCGCTAACTTATATTCAATACATTTTAGCAACTCTTGTCTTTTTTGCACTGCTGCTAACCATGCCAATATATTTGCAAAAAGTATTACAGATAAATTCACAACTTGCAGGTCTCATGATGTTGTCCATTTCTTTCTTTTCTATGATCATGACACCACTGACAACTCGTTGGATAGAAAAAATAGGATACCGGTTACCATTAATTATCGGAGCATTTATAGGATTAATCGGAACCGTTTTATTACTTACTACAAAACAATCATCCCCCCTTATTTGGATTTTTATTGTCATGTCAATCATGGGGATTAGTAATGGGATACAAAACATTGGACTACAAAACCGACTTTATTCTTTTGTTCGTCCATCTGAAAGTGGAATTGCTTCGGGGCTTCTCATGACATCTAGATTTTTAGGGAATATTCTTGCATCTAGCTTATATGGAGTAACATTTGCTAATGGAATAAACGATGAAGGTAAAAACTCCTTAAGCATCGTTCTATTATTCGTTTCCATCGTTATTATTCCGGGATTATTCTTCATAACGAAACGTTCATTCCCCAACATGCAGCAATTTGAATGATATTACAGGAGACTGGGACGTAAAGTGTTTTTTAATGTAAAGCCCGATCATAACTAGTGCGAAAACACTTTAGTTATTTCCCAGCCTCTATTCTAGATTATGTTATAAACCTCCAACAACACACCGCAAAGAACAGGACAATAAAAATCCAAACGACATTGGAGATGCTACCAATCCTTAATAAATCTCTTTCCGTAAAGTATTTATAGGAATAAGCTATTAAATGAACTGGTGATTGTGTAATCAATAAAAATCCTGGAACACCTATTAAAAATACAGACATGGTAACCATGAATGGAGATAAATCAGATAGTGACTCCCCCATTGTAATTGCTAGTGGCAAAACTATCGTTAGAAAACCGAGTACATTTACAAAAATAACTCGTAATAAAGCAATGATTATGAGTAAAATAAATAGTACCATAATAGAAGAATCATTCATGTTTATACCGTTCATTAGAAACTCAGCAATCATATCAATTGTTCCCGTTTTAATTAACATTTGAGAAATCATAATGGTGGCTGCAAAGAATAACATCATATCCCAATCAACGGACTCCCGAGCCTTTCCCCATTTCCAGACTCCTATTAGAGGAGTAAAAGTTAATGCTGCCCCTAAAAGCCCAATTAACGGAATAGATAGTTGATGAATTGGTTGAGTAGCCCATAATGTAATGGTTAAACCAATGATAAACATTATTTTTATTTCAGATATACTTATTTTCCCTAACTCATTAATACGTTCCTCTATTAATTTTATAATGAAATGACGATTAATATTTTCAGGTGGATAGACGAACAGAAATAATAACCATAGTATTATGGTAAATAAGATAATTGGTGGGGCAAAGTAAAAAATCCAGGTGAGATAATTCAAATCAGTCGATAACTCCCCAAGAATCCCAAATGTATAAATAGTAGAGCTAGCTCCAGTTGCTACAAACGATCCGGATATGGCCGATAAGTAGCAAACACCAATAAATAATGCCTTTCCTAAGTTTTCAACATTCATCATTTTATTCAAACTTTGCAAGAGACGGTCAAATACAGAAACCACTAGACTCGCTTTTCCCACATTCGATGGAATCATCATAGATAAAACAAACATTAAAAAATATGAAATAAAAATTAGCCCCTTGCCCGACCCTTTTGATAGTTTTAGCATATGTAGTGATACTCTACTGGCTAGTCCTGTATTAATAAAAGCGTGCGAAATAAAAAAAGTAGAAAACATTAACCAAACAATTTCTGAAGCAACATAAGATAAAGTTTCTTTATAACTAAAAAAATGAAAAGACAATAACAACATTAATATAATCGAACTATGGGCAAGCGGAAAAATCCTTCCTATCCATAAAATCTGAATAATAACTAATGTAACTATCGCTTTAACTTTAATATCTGCTTCGAAAAGAAAATCAGGTAGAAATAATAGATATAAAATAAGTACTATTGTAATAAGGGTTTTGTTTTTCAATATTCATTACTCCTTTAAATGGAAAGGAAACACCATTTTTAGAAAACTAGGCATTTGCCAAGCTTTTGAGCAAATGCCTTCGTTGCACCTAGTAGTAGGAAAGTTTAATACGTTCCTACCTGCCATAGAAAAAAGAAGCCACCATAATAGGTGACTTTTCTTTTACGGATATATTATTACGAACCAATTTCTTCTTTATTTTGTACGTATTTTCCTGCCGATGTACCAGCAAGTTTTCCGAACACTGCACCAGACATTAATCCAGATCCACCTGGGTAATTGCCATAGAAAATGCCACCAATCATTTCCCCTGCAGCAAAAAGACCTTTAATTGGATTGCCATCCCCATCTAGTACTCTTCCTTCTTTATCTGTGTGGACTCCACCAAAAGAGAAAGTAATCCCACATGTTACAGGAAATGCATAAAACGGGGCTTCATCGATTTTCACAGCCCAGTTAGTTTTCGGTGGAGTAATTCCTTCTGTATGTTTTCCATCTTTAATAGAAGGATTAAACTCCCCATCTTGGATTGCATTATTGTATTCTTTAATAGTATTTAGGAATTGCTCTTTTTCTACAGATAATTTATCTGCTAATTCTTCTATGGAATCCGCTTGAACACATGTAGCTTCTTCTAAGTTGTATTCTTCTCTCAGTAATGGTCTAGTATTAGCATCATATATTTGATATGCTACATGATCCTTTTGTTTAAGTATTTCTTTTCCATATTTCGCATAGGTATAGTTTCTAAAATCAGCACCTTCATCAACAAACCGCTTTCCCTCTTTATTCAGCATGATGCTTAATGGATAAGAGTGCTTTTTAAAGATGTCCCCTGGTTTATTAAAGTCTCCAACCTCTGGTACATGATAATCTGTCCCAATAGAATGACATCCAGACCATTCTCCATATTTTTGAGCTCCAACAGCTAGGGCCATCTCTATCCCGTCACCTGTATTGAATTCGGTTCCACGTACTCTTGCTTCTGCCCACTCTTCACCAATATATTTCTTACGCATTTCTTTATTAGCCTCAAAGCTTCCATTGGCAAGTACGACACTTGAACAATTGATTTTAACCATTTCTCGTTCCTGTTCCACAATAACACCAGTGATTTTCTCTTCCTCCCTCACTAGTTCTATCGCTCTAGTATCATAAACGATATCAATCCCAAGTTCATTTAGTCGTTGGAATAAATACCCCATAAGCCCAATGCCTTTATTTTTTGTCTTAAGTGGCAATCCACCCCAAAATTCTCGCTTTCCATCTTTCACGAAGGATTGGTTTCCTTTATTTAACTCAAACTCTACACCTTGCTCTCTCATCCAAAAAATCGTCTCTAGTGATTTTCCTACCAATTGACTTGCTAATTCAGGGTCACTTTTTCCTTCCGTAACTCGCATCATATCATCATAAAAATCTTCTGTGTCATAATCAGGCATTATCGTATTTTCTGCCTCGTTATCCGTAATTTCTGGAATAACCTTCCTGATGTTTTCAAAATGTCCATAAGCTACTCGGATCGCTCCATCAGTAAAGTAAGAGTTACCACCGCTTTTTTCCTTTGGTGCACGTTCAACTACAAGTACATTGGCACCTTGTAATTTCGCCGCAATTGCTGAACACAAGGCAGCATTACCCGCCCCAACCACTACTGTATCATAGCTTGAATCAACTAAATTATTGCTCATCTTCTAATCTCCCTTTTCATTTTTTATACTGCATCTTCCATATCTTCATCTTGTTTTTTACTCATTCTTCTTTTTTGTATCGCACTCATGATAAGTGGATAACATAGGGAAAGGATAGTTAATACGACCAAGCTAATAGCCACTGGTGATCCAAAAAACACTCCCAAACTTCCATCTGAGGACAACACCGCCATTCTAAAGTTCTGTTCCATATCTGCTCCGACTATTACAGCTAAAACTAACGGGGCCAGTGGAAAATCCATTATTTTTAACACCAAGCCAACAAGCCCAAAAATGAGAAGAATATAGAAATCAATGGTGCTGTAACCAAGCGTATATGTTCCAATGAAACCTAATAATAGAATAATGGGATATAATACTTTAGCTGGTGTGTCTAAGATTTTAACCAGAAATCCTACCAATGCAATATTAATGATAACTAGAACAATATTTCCTATGAACATACTATTAACAAATGTCCAAACTAATCCAGGATCGCTTTCAAACAACATCGGACCAGGTCTAATACCTAACATAATTAATGCACCAAGCATGACCGCCGTTGTACCTGACCCAGGAATCCCCATCGTTAATAAAGGGATCATAGCTCCAACCGAAGCTGCATTGTTTGAAGACTCCGGAGCCGCCAACCCTTCAACAGCTCCTTCACCAAATTCCTTTGGTTTTTTCGAAAGTTGTTTTTCTGTTGAATAACTTATCATTGAAGCAATCGATCCCCCGGCGCCTGGCAATACCCCTACTATAAATCCAATTGGGCCCTGCCGGAGAATAGGCCATTTTGAACGTTTCCACTGTTCTTTAGAAAACCATAACTTTCCAATCTTCTTCTTTTCTTTTTTCTCCTTATCGATGGTTAGGAAGTTATACAACACCTCTCCTATTGCATAAACCCCAATGATTACGATAAGAAAATCAATTCCCTCACTTAGATGAGGTATATCAAGGGTAAAACGGTATATTCCACTCTGTGTATCAATACCTATCGTACTGATAAGGAGTCCTATAAGCATTGCAATAAAACCCTTAACCATTCTCCCTAATGACAAAGAAACAATTGCTGATAACGTAAGTAACATTAATAAAAAATATTCTGCAGGACCGAACTTCAAAGCAAAGTTTGCTAAAGGTTTGGCAAGTAAAATAAAACCAAATACTGCTATTATTCCACCAATAAAAGAAGCAACTGCAGATATCGCCATAGCTTGTCCAGCTTGGCCCTTTTTAGCCATTGGGTACCCATCAAAGGTAGCTGCTATAGCAGAACCATCCCCCGGTGTATTTAGTAGGATAGAACTTCGAGATCCACCATACATGGCCCCATAGTAAATTGCTGCCATCAAAATTAGTGCACTAACTGGGTCCATTCCAAATGTAATCGGGATTAACACGGCGACCGCAGTAGCTGGACCAAGCCCTGGCAACATCCCTACAATCGTCCCTAAAAATCCACCAAGAATAATCCATATAATATTCATCGGCTGCATGGCCGTTAACAATCCTTCTGTAAATGCTTCCATTCCTTATCACCTCCTATGGTAAACTGACACCAAGTAATTCACTAAAGGAATACCATGAAGCATATGAAAATACTAAAGTAACGATAATATTCACTTTCCACTTTTTCACTCCATTGATTACAAAGAGTAGTGCTCCAAGAAATAAGATTGTTGAGAATAGAAATCCAATTCTATCAAAAATAACGGTATATCCTAGCCCTAACACAATTGTCCATGCAACTAATTTAAGAACTCTACCAGAAAATAGCTGTCTTATTTTCTCATTATCGTTACCTAAGTGTTTTAGTTCTTGGAAGAAATAGATGATACCAAAAATCAATAATAGAATACTGATTCCCATCGGAAAGTAAATTGGTCCATTGGGATTACCTAAATTCGCTTTAGGTAGATTAATTGTTCCAATTAAAAAAACGATACTTATGATAATCAAAAAGATTGGAACACCCATTTTAAAAACCTTCACCGTAACACGCTCCTTTCTCTTTGTAAGATTCAGTAATTAATTCACAAGTCCTGAATCGTTTACTAATTCCTGATACAATCCATGTTGCTCATCAAGAAAGGCCTTTGTTTCTTCACTATTTTTATAAAACTCTTCCCAGTCGTTATTTTCAAGTACTTGTTGCCACTCTTCAGATTTAACCATTTCACTTAACTTTTCATCCCAATAGGCAATTTCTTCTTCACTCATATCCTTAGGACCCATAATCCCTCTCCAGTGTGGAAATTCCATATCAATCCCTTGTTCTTTATAGGTTGGTACATCTGGTAAATCTTCTAATCTTTCTGCTGAAGAAATAGCTAAGATTCGGACTTTGCCAGCTAAATGTTGTTCTTTTACCTCAGATAAGGATGTGGTAACAACATCAACATGATTTCCCATAAGTGCAGTCACTACATCACCACCACCTTCATAAACGAGGAAATCCACTTGTTTTGGATCCACACCATTTTCGCGTACCGCCTGAACAAAGGACAAGTGATCATCATTACCAAGAGCAGGACCAACCCCTACTTTGATGGACTTTGGATCTTCTTTAAATTGTTTCATTAGGTCTTCTAACGTTTCATACTCTGAATCAACCGGTACTGCGAGTGATTGCCACTCCGTTGCTAGAGTCGCTAATGGTGTAAAGTCGTTATAGGTTAGTTCACTTGTTCCTAGAAGATTATTTGTTAGTAATAAACTTGAGTTAACTGCTAGATAATGGGCATCTTTGGACTGTAGATATTGCCAACCAACTTCACCACCACCACCAGGTTTATTAATTACATTTATGTTCGCATTCACTAACTCATTATCGGATAATATCTTTTGAACCGAACGAGCAGTTAAATCCCATCCACCACCAGGGGATGCAGGCGCAATAATTTCAATGTTTTCCGAGGGAAACTCATCTCCCCCTGATGTAGAATTAGAACATGCTGCAAGGACTAGTCCCAAAAACAATAGTACAAATAAAAGCCTCTTCATAAATAACCCCACCTCTTCTGTAGTAATTTTATAATTTTCTAAATCAATTGTATTTACATAATACTGTTATCTCCTTCCGCTGTAAACGTTTTCAAAATATTGTTTTTTAAAAACTTTAAAAATGTTTTGTTCATAAAGTTCACAGTAATTTAAAGCTATTTTTAGCCGTGAATCATTTTTATCGCAGGTTAAGGGGCAGTAATACACTCACCTCAAAAATGGAGGAAAAACGTATCCTTTTAGATGGTGGATGAAAGAATGCCCCCACTGATTGAATATTCACTTTATGTAATCATCTATCTCGTACCAAAAGAAAAAGGGATATACAGATGTGTATAGCCCCTACTCTCCCCTATATATTTGTTTTTCGCTCTTGTAAATAATATCTTCGTTCCGGTCGACCGACAATTCCATAGACGCTTTCTGCTTTTAGATAACCTGTCCCAACAAGGTATTCTAGATAACGTCTTGCTGTTGTTCGGGAGGCCCCCATTTTTTCTCCTACTTTTTCAGAGGTCATCCCATTTGGAAAAGATTGTAATAAATCCATTACCTTACGCAAAG
The DNA here is from genome assembly GCF_900176885.1 of Oceanobacillus senegalensis. Lineage (GTDB taxonomy): Bacteria > Bacillota > Bacilli > Bacillales > Amphibacillaceae > Oceanobacillus > Oceanobacillus senegalensis. The sequence goes on from NZ_LT839648.1 coordinate 2,798,738, forward strand.
TGACAGAATCTATCCCTGATGGGAGGTTTCCCTGAGAAATCTTCGTTTGATTCATCCCAAAAATGGACTCTAATAGGTTTTGATTAACCTCTTTTGCTTCCTGAAACAACTGTTTCTTCTTTTTATATTGATCCATTGTTTGATTGAATTTTTGTAAATCAACTGGTTTTATTAGATAATGAAAAACGCCATATCCTAGCGACTTTTCTAAAAATTCCTTATCCGTAGATGCCGTAATCATAATAATATCTAACCCCGGATGGTATTCCCTTATTTCCCACAATAATTCCGTACCTAACCTATCCGGCATATAAATATCCAATAATAATAAATCAACTGATTGTTTATTTAATAAATCAAGTGTTTCAACCGCATTTATTGCACTCCCAATAACACACATTCCTTCTATCTTTTCTATGTATGCTTCATGTATTTTTGCAACCCGGAAATCATCTTCAGCTATAGCAACTCTAATCATTGATTTTCATCTCCTTAAAAGAAGTTTGCTAGATTCAATTCTTTGGTAGGAAAACAGTAAATCGCGTTCCCTTCTTAGATGTATCAAATTCAATGAATCCTCCAAGTTGATCCAGTTCATACTTCACATTTGCTAAACCATACCCTCTATTTCCCCCCTTCTCGGAAGAACCTTTTTCAAATAAATCTGGCAAAAACTCTTCCTTAATTCCTTGTCCATTATCGGAAACTTCAAGTATAATGTCATTTCCAATATCAGTGGTAAAGAATGTTACTTTTCCTTCCACAGAATCAGAAACTGCTTCAAAGGCATTATCTATTAAATTACTAATAATAATGAGCAATGGAACTAGCTCAAACTTACTTGGTAGCTTCTCTAATGATGAATTAGAATCAATGATAAAGTCCAACTTATTCTCAGAGGCCTTTGCCAGTTTTCCTAATAAAATAGCCTGAACTTTCTCATCTTGAATGTGATTAAAAATTATATCGGAATTTATTTCTTGTATTTTGGTAATTTCCTGAATAAAATCCATAGCATCTTTATGTTTACCAAGTTGTAGTAGACCCAACAACACATATAATTTATTAGTAAATTCATGTGTCTGCGCTCGTAATTCTTCCGAGTATTGTTTTACTTCAGAGATAGTATTAATCATATTTTTAACCTCCGTCTTATCTCGGAAACTAGCAACCTTACCTATTCGATTTTTTCCATCTAGAACAGGCATCGTATTAACAATAATAGTTTTTCCATTATATTGAATTTCTACATCATTCATTTGATTAGGGGACAAAATGATATCAGTAATTTTAGTGGTATTAAACAATTCCCTTAAAGGTGCACCTTTTTCTTTCCCTTTTATACCAAGTATCTGTTTAGCAGAACTGTTTATCATCGTAATATGTCCGGTTGAATCTACTGCAATAATACCCTCCTTAATAGATTGTAGGATTGCATTTTTCTTTTTATATAGAGAAGTTATTTCGAAAGGCTCTAACCCCAATGTATCTTTTCGAATACTCCTGGTAAGCATTACTCCACCTAGTATCCCAATAAGCAATACACCGATGGATACAATTATAATAGTTTCTATATCGGAAATTGTCCTTTTTACAATTTCATCTACTTCAAATACAACTGCCACAGCACCTTCTATTTTCCTATAGGATTCATACTGCACAGAAATAGGTGCTATTCCTAGTAAGTAATCTTCATTTTTGATACGTACCGTTTTCACATATGCACTACCGAAAACTAGCGCCTGATAAGAAAGTCTTTTCTCCATCAATTCATTTGATATATAATCATCAATATTGGAATACACAAGTTCATTCGTATTTTCTAGTAGTACACCAGTTGCACCAGTCTCTCCCGTTACTTGATTAAAGATATGCTTTTCCTCATTATCTATACCAGAGGAAGCCGCTTCTTGTATATTGGGCATATAGGATAACGTTCTAGCTGCTTGGAGCGCACTATTTTCTGCATCATTTATTTCTTCCCAGTATTCCATCGTGATATATGTAATCGTTAACAAAGTTACAATTAGCAAAATCAGAAAAATAATCAAACCTAAAACTTTAACATGTAAACGAACATTCGTAAGATACCTCATGTTATCCTCCAGAAAAATAGGAATTATCCGACTTCAGTTAAATTAAAAATTTAGTTATTATAGTATAACACTTTTCGACATGATTCAGAAAGTGACAGGAATCAATGATAAACGGTATACTAGAAAATAGAGTATTATTTTGAAAGGAGTATGGTAAATAATGAGATATAAGGGGTACATTGGTACATATACGAAAAGAGAAAGTCAAGGAATTTATTCGTTTGAATTAGATACCGACAAAAAACAAATTGTCAATGTAAATGTTGCCGCGAAAATTGGTAGTCCTACTTATTTAAATATAACAAGCGATAAGAAATTCCTATATTCTGTAGCAAAAGAAAATGATAATGGCGGGGTTGCTGCCTACTCTATTAATCAAGAAAACGGAAAGTTAACCTTTCTAAACCAACAATTAGTTTCAGGACCAAACCCTTGCCATGTGAATACGGATAAAAAGCATCACTATTTATTCAGTACGAACTATCATAAGGGAACAGTTGATTCCTATCTGTTAAATTCGGACGGAACAATAAGCCCAGCCTCATCAACCATTCAACATACTGGAAGTGGTCCAGACCCAAGACAGGAGAAAGCTCATGTCCATTTTGCCGGCATGACACCTGACGAAAAATATTTGGCCGCTATCGATTTAGGCAGCGATATTCTAGTAACTTACGCAGTTAATGAGGATGGCAAGTTAACTGAAATACATCGATTAGAAGTTCCCGCTGGTAGTGGCCCAAGACACCTGACATTCCATCCAAAGCGTAAAGACATTGCTTACTTAGTTACAGAATTTAGTGGTGAAGTATTTGTATTAAGTTATAATAGTACGAACGGAAAATTCTCCATCCTTCAAAAAGTAAAGACTGTTCCTGAAGACTTTACAGAAAATAACCAAGGGAGTGCCATCCATATTTCATCAGATGGAAAGTTTGTCTATGCGGGAAATCGTGGACATAATAGTATTGCTGTTTTTCAAGTAGATGAACAGTCAAATAACCTAAACTTAGTGGAAATTACACCTACAGAAGGAAATTGGCCAAGGGACTTTACATTAGACCCATCTGAAAACTATATTATTGCATCAAACCAAGAATCAGATAACCTAACCCTATTCTCACGAGACACTGAAACAGGAAAACTAACACTAATACAAAAAGATATTTATGCACCCGAACCAGTTTGCATTAAATTCCTATAAGGTGCCTGTCACAATCTATTTTCTTCAGCGAACCTTAATGGGAAGTTCTCTTAAAATGTAACTAAAAGCTGCTAAACCTTGCATTTTCTATAGCAAGAATTTAGCAGCTTTTTGTCCTATGCATCGAAATATCATATGATAGATGTTTTTAGAAAATAGCTAGGCACTTATTCGAACCTGACGCTCATCTTTAGTCCATCACTAAAAAAATGTATGAAATGTAACCCAATCGTACATCGCTTATATAATTACGCACTTTTCCTTTTTTCCAATTGCCCATTGTCTCTATTCCTTGTACGAAAAGGAGCAATAATTAGAACTGCTATAAGGACAAGTCCAAGATAGCCAATTAGTGGATAAAAGTATGCAACAAGATCAGTGAATCCTACAAAGCTTGCCGCAAACCCTGTAATCACGGCGATAAGAAAAAAGTTTTTAAATTTTTTCGTACCAATATCTGCAAATCGAGCGGCAAAGGCGTAGAACATACTAATTCCCGTATTAAAAATCATAGCAAATAATACAATCGACATAAGCACACCCAATACAGGAGACATTTCATTAACAATACCTAGCATAGGCATTTCCATTGCCCCTACTTCCTCAATCTTTGCAAAAATAGCTAGGTGACTTAATAAAATTAATACCCCAAGACCAAGACCACCAACTAATCCGCCTAATGCAGCATTTTTTCTATTCTTTTCTGTTCCACCCATAACAATGGCCATGGATGCCCCTAGCGCTGTATTAAAGGAAACATAGTTAATCCCCGAAATGAACCAGTTAGGTAATGTAGTTGGAGTTTCTTTTGCAACTTCATCCAGCAAAGCAAAAGAACTATCCACCGTTAGAAAACTAAAAATAGATATAATAATAACAAATAAGATAAGAAATGGTGTAATACCGCCAATAACGGATACGACACGATCTACATTTAACATACCAATAAAGATAATAAATAGTGTCATTATGGCTGTTCCAACTACATGAGGAACACCAAATTGCTGATGAAGGTTAGAACCTGCACCTGCAACCATTACAACTCCAACACCAAATAACGTAAAAATAATTATATAATCGATTATTCTTCCAATAAATCGATTACCACTAGCTTGATAAATAACTTCTTTATGTGAATTAGTTTGTTCACGACTACCTAACCAGACAAGCACCATCCCAACATACGCAAATAAAGCTGTCGATATAAACGCTCCCAAAATACCCATCAGTCCGAAACTTGTAAAATATTGTAAAACCTCCTGTCCTGAGGCAAATCCGGCACCAACAATAACACCTATAAAAGCGCTTCCAATTCTTAGAATATTCTTCATCTATTACCCTCCCTATCTGCCGAACAATTACAATTATATCATGAATTACTACTTTTGTGTATATACCAAATAGTAAAATAATATGGGATGATATGGCAAAAACATAGAGGAAGCAGGTATTAATACAAAGGCGAAATACTAGAATTCGGGAAATAACCGTCATCAAAAAGATGAAGTTTAACATATAAAAAAAGCGATGCACTTGTATGTACATCGCTTTTTTATATTATGCACTTTCACGTTCTTCTATCTGTTCCCTATCTTTTTTCCTCAAACGAATTGGGGCAATTAATAAGACTGCTATTAACACAAGACCTAGATAACCTATTAGTGGATAGAAATAAGCAACAAGGTCAGTGAATCCTACAAAGCTTAGAATAAATCCTACTGCCATCGTAATCAAGAAAAAGTTCCTAAATTTCTTTGTACCTATTTCCGTAAATCGTGCGGCAAATGAATAGAACATACTAATTCCCGTATTGAAAATCATACCAAATAATACAACGGACATAACCACACCTAAAATAGGTGAAATCTCGTTTACAATACCGAGCATTGGCATTTCCATTGCCCCAACTGCCTCAATTTTTGCAAAAATTGCAAGGTGACTTAGTAAAATTAATATTCCAATACCGAGACCCCCAGCTAATCCACCTAATGCAGCTGTTTTCCTATTAGTTTCAGCTCCTCCCATAACAATGGCCATAGCAGCCCCTACAGCTGTGTTAAAGGAAACATAGTTAATTCCTGAAATAAACCAGTTTGGTAAAGTAGTTGGGGTTTCTTTTGCTGTTGCATTAAGCGATGCAAAAGAACCATCCATTGTAAGAAAACTAAAAACAGATATAATAACAACGAATAAAACAAGAAACGGTGTAATACTTCCAATAACGGATACAACACGATCAACATTAAACATCCCCACAACGATAATTAATAGAGTCATAATTACTGTTCCAACAACGTGAGGAACGCCAAATTGTTGATTAAGGTTAGATCCAGCACCTGCAACCATTACGACGCCAACACCAAATAACGTAAAAATAATTATATAATCAATAGCCATACCTATATATCGATTACCACTAGCTTTATATATAACATCTTTATGTGAATTGGTTCGTTCACGACTACCTAACCAGACAAGCGCCATTCCAACATAAGCAAATAACGCGGTTGATATAATCGCACCAATAGTACCCAATAACCCGAAACTTGTAAAATATTGTAAAACTTCCTGCCCTGATGCAAAACCAGCACCAACAATAACACCCATAAAAGCGCTTCCAATTCTTAGAATATCCTTCATGTATTGTCCCCCTTTATTGTAAGTATTATTATATCATGAAAATAGATGAAATCTATTTGTGTATATACTAAAATAGAATATAGAATATTTGTGTATTTGTACAAAAAATGTCGTTTTTAAATAAAAACCCTTGACATAGACTAAATCCAACTAATCGGGAGGAAATTAATTTATATGAATAATAATAGAAATGGTTCGGAACAATCCATAACAAAGCTAATAAAGGGAGTTGATTCACCAGATGAACTAGCAGACCAAATCGCTGAAATTTTTGACTGTCCGATAACAATAGAGGATTCTAATCATCATATTATTGCTTATAGTAAACATAGTGAAAATATTGATGAAGCCAGAATAAGCACCATTATGAATCGAAAAGTCCCCGATAAAGTTATTAATGGGCTTTGGAAAAAAGGGATTATGCCAAAATTGATTGATCGTGACGAACCAGTCATTATTCCAGAAATAAAGCATATCGGCCTTGGTAACCGTGTCGCTATCTCCATTCGAAAAAGAAACGAAATACTGGGATTCATATGGGCCCATACCGCAAATAAGACGTTAAATGAAGAGAATTTGCAGCTACTAAAAGAAGCAGCCGTAGAAATGAAACACTTCCTACTTAAACGTCGTCAAGGGAAAAGAAAATCAGAGGAAGGGTATAAGGATTTCTTATGGCAACTATTAACGGGAGATATTCAAGACACAAGGAAAATTTCTTACCTAGCCAACCAATATAATATGAACTTGGAGGGAAAAATAGGAATAGTCATCTTTCAGTTTCCTAATGATGTTACCGAGCAAGTGGAAAAACATGCTTACTATCTTTCCGAAACCCAAGTCAAAGTAAAAGTAGAGGCCCGTTTATTTGATGAAAATGAATTTATCACACTTGTTCGACTAAGAAAAGAAGAAGACACTAGCGAGTCATTAACTAATTTTATAAAACAATTTGTAGATAAAATCACTGGACAACTGAACATACTTTCCATTACTGGTGTATCAGGCCTTCTATATGAAAAGGCGCAACATATTCATGAGTCATACAAGCAAGCCCAAAAAATGTTGAAGCTTAAAGAAATTTTTACAGATGAATTGGAGAACATATATATATATGAAGATTTAGGAATATATCAATTTATTGAAGAACTGCACGACATACAAAAAGGGCAATATTTTAATAAATATATAGAAAAGATTCGCACGTATGACCAAAAACACCGTACTTCCCTTTTGCCCACCTTAGAGGTTTATTTAAAGGAGGATTGTAATGTTTACCAAGCAGCCCAAGCGTTATTTATTCACCCAAATACAATGAATTATCGATTAAAGCGTATCAAAGAAGTTGCCAAGCTTAATTTAAAAGACCCTAATCAAAAGACAGTAATTTATCTCCATTTACTAATGGAGAAGATTTCCAAAGGATGATTTGTGTAAAAACACAAATCAATCATTTTACTTTTATTTTTTTAAATAAGGAATTATGATAATAAATAGGGTACGATAGAAATGTAAACTTGATAGCAAGGAGAGATAAAAGATGATTATAGGAGTACCTAAAGAAATTAAAAATAATGAAAACCGTGTTGCAATGACACCTGCTGGGGTAGTCAATTTAATAAACGCAGGACAAAAAGTTATTATCGAGAAAGATGCTGGATTAGGAAGTAGCTTTACAAATCAGGAATATAAAGATGCTGGTGCGGAAGTAATTGAAAACGCTTCAAGTGTTTGGGAACAAGCAGATATGATTATGAAGGTTAAAGAACCACTTCCTTCCGAGTACAAATATTTCCGTAAAGGATTAATCTTATTCACATATCTACATTTAGCTGCAGAACCAGAATTAGCAAAAGCACTAGTAGAAAATGAAGTAACTGCTATCGCTTATGAAACAATCACAGTAAACCGTACACTACCACTATTAACTCCAATGAGTGAAGTTGCTGGTCGTATGGCTACACAACTTGGGGCACAATACCTTGAAAAATCTAAAGGTGGAAAAGGTATTGTTCTAGGCGGTATCCCAGGGGTAGGTCGCGGTACAGTAACAGTTATCGGCGGCGGTGTCGTAGGATTTAATGCCGCTAAAATCGCTCTAGGCTTTGGTGCAAAAGTGAATATTATTGACTTAAACCCTGCACGCTTACGTGAGTTAGAGGACATCTTTGGTTCTAGTGTACAAACACTTATGTCTAACCCATTCAATATCGCAGAAGCTGTTAAAGAATCTGACCTAGTAATTGGATCTGTTTTAATTCCAGGTCGCAAAGCGCCTAAACTCGTTTCAGAAGAAATGGTTAAATCTATGCAACCAGGTTCTGTTATCGTAGACGTTGCAATCGACCAAGGTGGAAACTTTGAAACAGTAGATCACCCAACTACACACGATGACCCAATCTATGTTAAACACGATGTACTACATTATGCAGTTGCTAACATTCCTGGGGCGGTTCCACGTACAGCAACAGTTGGACTAACAAATGTAACAGTACCATATGCTGCACAAATTGCTTCAAAAGGGGTTGCAAAAGCAGTTCAAGATAACCCAGCAGTTGCTTCTGGTGTTAACGTAACAAATGGTAAAGTAACTTATGAAGCAGTTGCCAAAGATCTTGGATATGACTATGTGTCCGTTGAGAAAGCACTATAAACTTTAAAATTTTCTAAGCAAGAATTAAAAACGTATTTTCGTAAAAATACCCTTCCCCTTATATTATGGAAGGGTATTTTTATCAAGAATCAGCTATATTTCAGTCATCACAGGGGGGATTACTATGGAACGAAATAGTTATCGTGATACATGGGTAGAAGTTTCATTGGATGCTATTCATTATAATGTAAAGGCTTTCAATCATCATATTGGTAGAGATACAAAACTAATGGCTGTCGTTAAAGCTGATGGCTACGGACACGGTGCTATCGAAGTAGCTAAAGAAGCAATAAAAGCAGGTGCTGATTACTTAGCTGTAGCTATTTTAGATGAAGCTCTTCAACTTCGTAAAGCTGGAATTGAGCTTCCAATATTAGTACTTGGGTACACATCAACAGAAGGTGTGTCCATCGCAATTGAACAGAACATTACCTTAACAGTGTTTACAGAAGATGTAGCTAAAAAAATTAAAAGCGTTGCGGAAGCACAAAAAAAGCTTGCACATGTCCATTTAAAAATGGAAACAGGAATGAATCGGATTGGTATATCTAGTCAAGAAGAAGCTTTCAAAATGGTTAATCTTCTTTCATCAAACTATGTAATGTTAGAAGGGGCATTTACCCATTTTGCTGATGCTGATAATACAGATTCAACATATACCGAAAAGCAATTTGCAAGTTTTATAGAAATGATTGATTATCTGGAACAGCATGAAGTTAAAATTCCAATCAAACACTGCTGTAATAGCGCAGGAACAATTGCCTATCCCAACATGCACTTAGACATGGTACGTGTTGGAGTGAGTTTATATGGTCTGTACCCAGGAGACCATCTTCGCGAAATTATCAGTCTCAAACAAGCAATGAGTTTAAAAACCAAGGCCGTATATATCAAACAACTTGAAGCAAACAATACAATCAGTTATGGACGTACATTCACAACGAAACAAAAAAGTAAAATCGCTACTATTCCAATCGGTTATGCGGATGGTTTTTCCCGTTCCTTATCCAATCAAGGTCATGTGACCGTGAAAGGAAGAAGAGCCCCCATTATTGGTCGAATATGTATGGATCAAGCAATGATTGATGTGTCAGATATGGAACATGTTGGAGTCAAAGATGAAATAACCATTTTTGGAGATCCGGGAGATGGCTTTATCTCCTTAGGTGAGGTTGCTGAACAAATGAATACTATCCATTATGAGACAGCCTGCTTAATAGGAAAACGTGTGCCAAGAAAATACGTAAAGACTACGAGCAATAAGGAGAAAAATAACCCGGATTCCCTCGTGCTTAGCATTTAATAGTATCATATATTTAAGATAACGATACTGGCTCTTTTTGTATATTTTGTTCTTTTACTTCCACTTGAAATATATAATTCCTGAGCGTTAATAACGTACCATATCTACTTTAAAGCAAACAGCCTTAATAAAAGACGAAATCTTATGATTGATTTCGTCTTTTACACATTATAATTACCATGGTTTAGAAGAAACAACGTTGGAAAAGACCGCTATATTCTCTTCTAAATGATATGTATCGGTAGCAAATTCATTATCTGTAATCTTGTTACTTAAGCTTAAAATTTTGTCCAACACACGTGTAGCTTCCTCTCCTTCCAAAGGAGTCGGCTGATAGTTATTCCTATTATCAAGAGAAGAAATTCTAGTTGGTATTATTTTAATATCTTGTTTATTATTAAGTTCATTGAATGTAAAATGAAACGTCTGCTGGAAAATAAATGTATCTTTATCATCCGGATTTCTATTCCCACCAAACATAAAATTTCCTAGGCTATAAACAATAAACTTATCTTTATACTCCTCTATCCCCTGTACGACATGGGGATGATGCCCAAGTACTAAGTCTGCTCCTACATCAATCGCATACCTTCCTAACGACTGTTGCACTGCATTAGGATGATAATGGCGCTCATCACCCCAATGAAAATTAGCGATTATAATTTGCGCGCCATTATCTCTTAATTTCTCTATATCTCTTTTTATACCTTCTCGAACCTCAGCAGTATCGCTCCAACCTTTATATCCAATCGCTCCAACTTTAATTCCATTCACTTCTTCTAAAAATAATCGGTCATAACCAAAAGAAGATATATGATGCTTATTCAAATTTTCGATTGTATCCTCATATCCTCTTTGCAAAAAATCAAATGTATGATTGTTAGCTAAGTTGACAGCCTCTATACTTGATAGGTTTAATACTTCTGTATAGGAGGGCTTTCCACTGAAACGAAATAGCTTATCTGCTTTTTCTTTACTATTTGTTAACGTCGTCTCTAGGTTAACAATCGTTAAATCATCTTCTTCAAAAATGGATTTTACATTCTTTCCGAAATGCTCAAGTCCTTGTTCCTCTACCTCATGATGGAATGTCCCATGATAGCCAAAACTATCATCACTACCAATCGTTACATCCCCTGCAGCACTAATAGTTAAAGACTTTTCATAATCTATCATTTCAAGAATATAGCGTGGAAATTCAGAACGCATAACACTGTCTTCTTCCAAGATAGCCGGTACAAAAAAGGGTTGTGCAGAATTTAGGTATGGATGCTCGATAGGCTGCTGAGAAAGAATAAATGAAAAACATAAAATAAACGGAAGAGTTTGAATGGCCAATTTAACCAACTCCATGAATAAGTATAATTTGAAATCTATCCCTAGTTAAATTTTAATTTATCAGAATTATACCAAAACTAACTATGCCATGTCAGCAACAACTTCCCAACAAATCTCGACAAGTTCTAAAGAAGTGTCAGAAATTCTGCTTAGTAATTTTAAAATAAGGTAACAATATGGATGTATCAGACATTCTTACAGAAGGAGCTGTCGTATTTGGGTGCAATTGAACGTGGAGGTTACCGTTTTGAGCCAGAGTTTAGTGTGATTGAACAAAATGGTGCAATACATGTTTATAATAATGGTGAGTTTATAGATGAAGTTACTTTTTCATTTAATGGGAAGTTTCCAGAACTACCTCAAATTGAAAAATTGGTTGATGAATACTGTGAACAACATGGAATTCTATAAACGATATGAGTTCAACTAGCTTTATCTTAAAAACAACTTATAAAAGGGATAGATTTACCACTTCCATCCCTTTCCCTTCCTCAACCATTCGAGAAGTGTTAGCTTGAGAAAATATACTGTTTTCAAGTAAAATACTAGATAATACTTTGTTGTCTAGTATGAAAGGGGGATTGTTATGAAAATTGTATCAGAATAGCCCATGTTTCTATTCAGGTTGCTTGTGATGTTGATAACCCATTAACCGGAGAAGTGGGAGCCAGTGCAGTATATGGACCACAAAAAGGGGCAACTATGAAACAAGTAAGGCTGTTTGATCAAGCAATGGATAAATTTGCACGAATCATAGAAAAGGATTATCAAACAACTCGTCCATCTATAAAGTCATTTTCTGAAAAGCCATTTCACTCTGTACCAGGAGCTGGAGCAGCAGGTGGACTTGGATTTGCATTTCTCCTATTCGGTACCAAACTTCTATCAGGAGCCGAGTTAATTGCAAAAGCCTCTAACATGGAAGAAGCTATGAAAGGGGCAATCTTGTCTTGACTGGTGAAGGCCAGAATGACGAACAAACCTTATATGGAAAAGCACCAGGCTATATCTCTGGCTTAGCTAAAAAGCATCGTGTTCCTGCTATTCTTATTTCAGGCGGGCTTTCAGAAAACATCGATCCACTTTTTGAGAAATTTACAGGTTGCTTTTCTATCATTAACCGTCCATTATCAATGGAAGAATGTATGAAACAAGCGGAGCCACTTCTATTCCAGCAAACTAAAAACATCTTAAATCTTCTCAACCAGTCATAAAAGTACCGGCATTGTCGTTTTTTGTCCATTGAAATTATACTATTATATAAGAAAAGCAGACCTCCCATTGAATAAAGGCCTGCTTTTTTTTATATGAAATTTGTATATTATATATCGGATAGCTTGTGAAAACAATTTTAAACTAGGGTTCAATTATGCACTAGTTTCCGTTTCTTGTTCTTCCTTTTGTTTATTTGCTGCTTTTTTACCGTGTACAATATAATATACGAACAACGTACCAAAGGCGATAATAGCCATCAATAAATATAAACTACGGAAGCCAATTATTGGTACGATAAATCCTAATAGAAATGGACCTACCCCTATACCAAAGTCATAAAAAACAAAGAAGGTAGATGTTGCTAATCCGACTCGATGCCTTTTTGCTAAGTTAATAGACACAGTTTGCGCGCTTGATTGCAAAGTACCAAACCCAATTCCAATGATTGCTCCAGCAACAAGTAAAATCCATCCCACATTAGCCTGACTCAAGATAACTAATCCAATCGCATACAGCAAAATAGATGGATAAATGACAGCATTTTCCCCTTTTTCATCAAATATCCTTCCTGTTAGAGGTCTGGACAATAAAAGAAAAATAGCATACATCACAAAGAAGAAACTTGCTGCATCAACTAAGTTTATTTCCGCTGCATATGCTGACATGAAGGTGAGAATACTTGAGTAAACAAATCCACTAACCATCATTAACACACCAATCGGAATGGTGCTCTTTTCAAAATAGTCACTAAATCTAAACCCTTTTTCGTTCTTATTCTCCCCTTCCGGAACATCCAGAATAGGTACCTGTAAAAATAATGCAGCGATTAAGGCAATTGTTGCAAAAATTGTTGTTACTACAAAAATAGAGGTACCTTGTAAATTCTGTATAACCAATAATCCTAAGAATGGGCCAATTGCCATAGCCAAGTTCATACTTGTCGCAAAATACCCCATTCCTTCTCCACGTCTAACCATTGGGATTATATCTGCCGCAATCGTACCTGTTGCCGTGGTACTTATTCCAAATGAAAAACCATGGAGGAAGCGAATAAGTAATAACCATTCCAAGTTTTGGATCGGAAAATATAACAGCATACATCCAAAGAACATACTTAAACCAATGACCAATAATTTTTTCTTTCCTACCGCTTCAATTATTTTTCCAGCAACCGGTCTAACTAACACAGCACCAAGTACGAAAATACTTGACGCTAAACCCGCAGCACTTTCAGAAGCATTAAAATTTTCAACTGCATAAAATGCTAATGTCACCATTAGCATGTAAAATGAGATGAATAATAAAAAATTGGAAGTGGAAACCATAATGAAATCCTTCGTCCACAATTTTGGCTTTCTATTACTCAAAAATACTCCTCCTTATTTTAATTTTCCTTTTAAAGACTGGATAGTTTTCAAGGTGGTTTCGATATCAGATGCTGGAATTTTATCGATTAATGATTGCTCGAATTCTTCTACCAGTTGTATGGCTTCCTCATACACCTGTAGTCCTTTCTCTGTCAATCGAATTCGACGCTCCCTTCTATCTTTGCTAGGCACCTTTATGATGAGTTGTCCCTCTTCCAATCGATTTACCGTCCGAGTAATTGTAGGTTTCTCTACGTCAAGATAACCACTAATCTCTACTAGAGTTGCTGTTTCAAAATGCCTTAAGTAATATACGATTAGCCATTGGGAGTGATATAATCCAACTTCAGCTAATTGTTCATTTAATTTTTTCTTAAAGGATCTTGTAAATTGTAAGTGATGATGAAAGAACGACTGTGCCATAATATCCCTCCGATTATAGTTACCTAGGTAACTATACTACACTTATAGAAAATTGTCCACGTATTTTGTTCACTATTGAACAATACAATAAAGTATATCTTCAATCAGTGGAGGTTTTCCTTCACCCAAGAACAAAGGCTACCTGGAGGTGGGGGTATAACTCCCCCTTAACCTGCGATAAATTCGAGATTTTTTATTTTTTCCCCCTTTACCACATTATGTGAAAAACATTCCTTTATAAACAAAATGCTGATTGCTCTTTTATAATTAAAGAGAAATCAGCTATTATGAATCTATATTGACATTCTTAAAAAACCCTGAAAGACCACCCTAAATCTATTTTTCTACACTTAAAAAAGGCTAGGGTCTTTTTCAATATAAGCGTCTCTAAATTTCATATAAACTTTCTTTTGCATGTACTTTATCAACATCATAATTGGGATTACGAAAAAGACACCAACAAATGCAAACCAATAAACCATAGAAAAAGAGATTGCTATATAAACGATACACATAGCAAACAAGAAAGAATAAATAGCAAGTATCATAATATTAAAGAGGATGAGCTGGAAAACACGTAACTTCTTCGTTTTCTCTTGTGCTTCTGATTGTATTCCTTTTAGGTATCGAATATCTGATTTTCCTAAGTGATATGGCTCGAATAACCAGTTTTTTATTTTTTTCAAGATATCATCCCTCGTTTATTTATTATCTGCCATCAATCTTTCAAGTTCTTTTCTAACCTTGATTTCGCCTTCAGTCTCTAATCCTTTAAAGACTACATCCTTTATTTGATCATGATTGAAAAAGACATTAGTATCATCGGAAATATGACCCTGTGGATATGGACAAGCAACATAATCCCAAATACTTTCATTATTAGCTTGTTTTTGTTTTCTTCCATAAATCATAACCGCTTGGCCAACAATATCCAATGTAACAACACTTCCAATTGGTAATAATGCTGTCCCTTTATCAATTTTTAATGAGTTAAAATCCTTTTCCATCGTTCTCATCCTTCTTAGCAAATTTTGATAAATTCCCAAAGTCACCTTAATTTTAGTACAATCATATTACTATCGATTAACCCGCAATAAATACACTATTCTGCACTATTATCCTTCTCAAAAGCTAGGCCAACTTTAACTCCTAAAAGAAATCGTAAATCCAGCACAGATTCTTTACCTATCTTCGCTTCACCACCGATACTTCCAGCTGAACCACCTAAGGTTAACTTGACATTATAATCAGTGAAAGGAATCCCGATAATTGGATTGACTTCCCCTTCAACCATGGAAGCCTTCGCACCAACCCCAACCGAGTGATTTTCAAATCCAGCATATGCATCCGCATTTCCAACTCTAAATTTAGCTGCTCCTCCGGTTCCACCTAAAATAGATCCAATATATGGATTATTTTTATCGACTTGGGTTCTTCCTTGAAGCTGATAAACTGTACCCTCAGCTTTAACATATGGTAATGGCAGTCCTAAAACCGATGTTCCACCAAGTCTTGCTTCAGCACCTGCATTGAAAATATCCATATTGGCTTTCGCATCAGAATAATCAGTATTCCAATCCATTTCTCCATGAACAAGACTGCCTCTCGTTTTACCTCCAATTTGGAATGTATCCGTTGTCCCCCCTAACACCGCCCAATCATGAAATACAAAATCATGATTATACATTCCAGCGCCACCTGACACACTAAAATCATCATTTACATCTACTTTATCCCCACTTATGAGGTAACCCTTTTCCTTCAACTTATTAGAACCAGATGAGCTGGAAACCTTTTGTGCATCAAAGGATTTTAAGTTATTCATATAGGTATAGGCACCAAGAGCAGTTGCTCCACCCGCAGTCCAATAATTAAGGTAATTACCATATAGATAGTCCTGATTTAATGATCGATCCACATCAATATAATTTTCCACTATATATTTCTTTATGGCCCCTACTTCTTCATTTGACATTGTCGAATTCAGATTAAGTATTTCTGGATTGCTTTTATTCGTGACCTGTTTAATATTATCATCCAATAAACTGTTATCCATATTAGAAATACCTTGATACATATTGCTTAATGGAAACATCACTCCTGGAATCATCATCGCCAGATATGGTCCAATATCAGAAAGAATACCAGATAATTTCTTTAATGCAGCCTGAACAGGATCTACTCGTTCTTTTAATTTGTTATAGGATGCTGAATCATCCAGTATGGTAACATCAAAATTTTCTACTGTTAAATCACCATTACGAAATTTACCTTCCAAATCTGTGACGTAGTTTTTCATAATCACTACATCTGCTTTAATCGATTCCAATGTATTTGTTTGTGACTGATCCAGTGTATACAATTGTTCAATCGTTTCATTCTTATTTTTAGATGCTTGCTGAACCATGCTAGCAAATTCGTCATCATGAATCATTGGTAATGAAACAATATCACTAACTTGTTGAATAACCTGATTCGTTGCATCTGTGAGTTTTCCCGCAACATTCTTTACTTCTTGTAAGCCTTGCTCTATTTCATTTTGTAAAAAGGACTCTCGAACAAAACCATCTGATTGTGATTCGTAGGAGTGAACTGCTTGCTTTATTTGGGATAGAACGTCTTTATAACTGTTAAAGAAGTTTTGCAAAAAAACAATCAGCGGCTTGTGACAACCGGCATAAAAGGAGCGAATGGCGTCTCCCCCCATTCCTTTCAGTGTATCATCAAGCATAACCATACCTTTAACAGCCTGCTGTAAATCACTCACTTGACTTTCCAATGTTTTCAATTGTTTTGTCGTCAATAAAACCGCATCATCCAGTTCCTTTACATCTAATACTTTCAATACAAACTCTCCTCCTGGATACCTACTCTCTTTCAAGCTACCGTTTTTACGGGACTATTTGACGATGCATTTCCCATATACTTCCTATATTGTATAAAACTTTCTTCCCCATTTTAATCGGCAATTGCAACCATTTTTCCGATAATTAGCAAATGGAACGAGAGTATTTGACCAGGAATAAATAACTATACAACCTTACTTTAAATCTACCTGTCCATCTCAGAATATTAAAATCTATAATCGATTCGCCTAATATACTAGAAGGCAATAAATAGATTAGAACACATACGGTAATACATACAGTCTCTTCTTAACTCCCACTTTTATTAACCATTCTATTAAATCTTTCCCCAAACGCCGTCATTTTTCTACCATATACGAAAAGTGAATGCGATTTATAATAAATATCACATCCACTTTTGTACCTATATTCCTTAAATTGTTTGAAGAACTCTTTCATTATTAATCAGTTCAATAAAGTAATTTAACTGTTTTCTTGTACGATTTAGAACATCCTCATCAATAATTGGGTAAAGACTTCCTTTCTCAATTTGTTGTTCTGTAAAATACAATCCCTTCAGATTTTTTCCTTTTAACGTTGCTAGTAACGGTTTAAGCGTATATTCTAATGCCAATAAATGAGATGGACTACCACCAGTCATTACTGGTAAAACAGGAGTATTCTGTAAAATATCTTGAGGAAGAATATCTATTAGTGCTTTTAAAACACCTGAATAAGAGGACTTATATATGGGTGAACCCACAATAACCCCTTTCGCATTTTTTAATTGACTAGAAATCTGTGTTACTTCTATTCCATTAAAATTACCAAACATTAAGTCTTCGGAAGGTACATCCCTCACAGAAAGGTAAGTTACATTATAATTTTCTTTTTCTAATAAAGCCCCCATAAAATTAAGTACGGATTGCGTACGGGAATTTTCTGATGGACTACCGGACAAGATTACGATATCACTCATTTGAATGTTCCTTTCTTTTTTCATTAATCACTAACAACCTTAAATATGTATTCGTAAAATTCTTTTTTTCACACCTCTCCTCAGCTTTACGATTTTACCATCCCCTTCTAATCAACTTTTTCCGATTTGTATACTTGGATTTATAGATGAATATACAAAAAAAACTCTTCAGATTTTGAAGAGTTCGACTTAACTAACAAACACTCCTCATCTGTCAAACAATAATTTGTTTGCTGGATTTAGCACCAAATTACTCAACTTATAATTGAAACAAGTAAAGTAAAGGTTGCTGCAGGATCATAGGACCAGATTCCTCCCCTGACTCTTTATAAGGAAATTAATATACTTTTTAGTATATTTATACTATCTGACAGAATAACAGATGTCAATAGAAGAATTCGTATTTATCTTAAAATAAAGGAAGTTTTTAATATATTAATGTCGCTATTCCCCGGGAAATGAAATAATTTCGCGAAAAGTACAGCAAAATTATAAGTTGGATCAATGATGTTTTTAAATCATCTTTTAATCCTTCTACTGTTGTTTAGTTTTCATTCAAAATATAAAGGATAAACAGTTAGAGGTTACTCCCATCGTTGTTTTGAGAATGGTAAAATTAAATTCGTGTCAAAAAAGGAACCCACTTTTTACAAAGCGAGGTTCCTCCTATTTAAAGCGTGTCGTTTATATTTTGTGTTGCTTCCGATACTTGCTGCCGTGTATCGTGTAGACTTTCAAAGGCTTGCTGGAATTGTGGATTTTCCGTTAATTCTTTCCCCATCTGATTTTGCAAATTATTCAACTCATCTTCTGCTTGTTGTAAATTCTGTTGAGCTTGTTGAAGGAGCTGTTGGTCCCTACCCTGTGCTTGTAATACGGAATCTTGAGCTTGTTTTATATTTTGACTAGCCTGATTTAATTTCTGTTGGATGTTTTGATCCATTGAAGTACCTCCGTAAATATATTCATTTTATCCTTTAATTATTGTTACCAACAGAAACAATCGTATACGGAAATTATTAGGTTTTGCCAATTACATAACCATTCCGAAATACAGAAAATAAAATTGGATATGGAGTGTTAATAATATCTGTTATACTAAATTCTTCTATATTAAGATCCCCATAGCCACAAACCGAGTATGTAAATATGTACCTACATTCAAAAATACCGGAAAAGAACATCCCTTTCCCGGTTCAAATCTACATTTTCCCTAAATACATCCATATAGCATCACGTAAGAATTTAGCTCCACCCTTAACAGCTCTATCATAATAGGCGGTGAATCGCTCGTCCGTTACATACATATCAGCCAACTCTAAATGTGCTTCTTTCGTATAATTTGACCAAGAAAACATCAACCATTCTTTATGCTTAGCAGCAAGTTCTTGTGCGACATCGCAAGCTGGATTACCCGTAACATAAGCCTTTTTAAGCAATGAAAGTATCTCCTCTCCTAAATTCGTCATTTTTTTATAATTTTCCTTAGACATCCCTCTTAGTTTTGCATGACTTGCATTTATGATATCTTCTCCATATTTTTCACGAATTTCTTTTCCATACTTTTGTTCGTTTTCTCTAATCATTTCATCCTTAAATCCTTCAAATTTTTCTTTATCCTTCATCTGTATCCCTCCTTCTTTATTGGCAATAGTTCTCTTAACTGTTGACATCAATGTCTCAAGGCGATCTCGTTTTTCCTTAAGTCTGTTGTAGTGGTCTTTTAATGCAGCAGTTTGATCATGATTAGGTTGTTGAATGATTTTCGCTATCTCTTCCAGGCTAAACTCTAATTCACGGTAAAACAAAATATGCTGCAGTAAATCAACTTCTTTTTGTCCATAAATACGATAACCAGAGGAATTAATTCTAGCTGGTTTTAATAATCCTATTTGATCATAATATCTTAATGTTCTCTTACTCACACCTGATAATTGTGCTAAGTTTTTTACGGTATATTCCATCAGATCCCTCCTGACATTTACAATCATAATCCTTAACGTTGCGTAAAGGTCAAGGGTATCTATACTATATTTTTATCTTATAAAAACTTGGCATTTTCACATTAACGAAAAACGTACTTTATACTTTTCTAACGTAAAAAAGATCGCCTTCACCATGGCGACCTTTTTTTTAGTTAAACGTAAGTGATTCTGAAATCCTAATTCTTAGCTTTCGCATTTGATCCCTTACTAATTGACTGATATACGACCTAAAACAACGGGACCAATAAGCTACTCTTCTAGAATTAGAATTAAAAATAAGCCACAAAACCGCAATCATAACAATCCCGAAAATATACTTCCGCACATATACCACCCTTATCCTCGTATTAAATATAAACATGCTTATTATAGGCTTTATTTCATCTAGTTATGTAAAATACCCCCATTTTCACACATACAACAAAAAAAAGGATTGAATGGTGATAAAAACCATTGCAATATCAACTAGCACATGTTATTTTATTAAGCAATATACTTTTTTAATTTTCGAATAAATGATAAGGAGGGCTAGCATTGATAAGAAAGGTAACATTAGAAGAACTTTTTGTGCACCCGATTACCCAAAAATATGTAGGGCGCTCTGGTATGGCACATGCAATATCTGTCGCTGAAAAAGCGTTTCATATTTCTATAAATAAGGGAGTAAATCCGGATTTAGCTGTGAAAGCTGGGCTTTTACATGACATTGGTCATTACGAGTGGTATCAGAATGGTGAATGGGATTTTCAATTATATAAAGAAAATGACATTCATGCGATAAAAGGAGCTGCTCGTGCACATAAACTTCTTGTACGCTGTGGAGAAAATTTGCAAAATGCCAAAGCAATTGCCTTAGCCGTCCTCCTTCATACAGATTCGTATTTACCTGAAGGACATTTGCAGCTCACTCCACTGCAAAAGGTAGTGGCAGAAGCAGATGAGGCAGACGAAGAGCCGGGTGGAAATCATCATTACCGACAAATTGATTCATCCACCGCATTAAAACGAATTAAAAAGCTAGATTCCAATATAGAAAAATATCTTAAAACAAATCATTTGGAACAAACAAGTTAACCATATATTTATTTCGTAATCATATAGCGGCTGGGACTTAACCAATATGTTTAACTTAAAAGACGAACAATGCACCGATTAGTGTAGAAAAAACACACGTAAACTCACTCCATTTTGTGTTGAAAAAATACTGTTGTCCCAGCCCTATGTAAATTCTTCCATGTCATTTCACTTATATGTTTTACCTAAATGTCAGCTGCACCTAATGTTGCCCCTCCATCAACAACGAGTTCTGCACCTGTACAATAAGAGCTCTCATCAGAAGCAAAAAAAGCTACCGCCTTAGCAATTTCAACAGGTTGACCAATACGTCCAAGTGGAGTGGTGCTATAAAAAGCTGGCACGCCGCCTCCCTCTGTAGCCATATCTGTCTCTATACCACCTGGATGGATGATATTTACGCGAATCCCTTTATTGCCCAATTCTACAGCAGCTGCTTTCGACATAGCCACTACTGCTGCTTTAGTAGCAGCATACGCCGAGGAATGAGTAATAGGGGCAAACGAAGAAACCGAAACATTATTAATGATAGATCCCTTTTTCTGCTTTTCCATATACGGAATAACAGCCTGCATTCCTCGAAAGACCCCAAGCTGATTGACATTAATCATTTCCCGGTAATCTTCTATTTCCATGTTATCCAGTGGACCACGTATTAAAATTCCGGCATTATTTACGAGCACATCAATATGACCAAATTTATCAATGATCTGCTTGACGGCTTCCTGCCATTGCACAGTATTTGTCACATCAAGCTGTACAGGATGAGCACGTTTTTCTCCTATACTAACTGCTACTTCACTCGCTTGAACATAATTCCGTGCACCAACAATGACCATTGCACCTAATGTTGCTAAATGCTCCGCAATTCCTTTTCCTTGACCACGATTAGCACCAGTTACTAAAACAACATAGTTCTTTAAATCAGGCATAAGCCCCAGTCCCTTTCTTCTTAATTACTTCTGAAATAACATAAATATCAGCTTCTTAACTACTTCTCCACCCATATATAATCTCCTGCAAAAAGCCAGACATCCTCACTTTGCGAAGTATGTTTCCGAAGCTTTGATATTCAATCATGTTCGAAACTTGATCCTTTTGTTCCAGACTCGTTAATTGTAATCCCACTCTATTCATTCCACCTTATTTTCAGTAGTTTAACATCATCGTCTTTACTATTTCCAATAAAAGCCGAGTTATTTTAAGAAGATGTATAAGTAATTTATACTGTTATTATATTAAGCAAGAGGAACAACAAGGAGTTATAAGATATGATTAAATTTGAAAATGTAACAAAAAGGTATGATGACGGAACAATTGCTGTTCATTCCTTAAATATTGAAATTAAAGAAGGGGAATTTTTTGTTCTGATTGGTCCAAGTGGATGTGGTAAAACGACAACACTAAAGATGATGAATCAGCTCATTTCTCTTTCAGACGGGAAAATTACCATAAACGGTAAAAGGATTAATGAATACAACACGGAGGAACTTCGTTGGAATATCGGCTATGTTCTTCAACAAATCGCTCTTTTTCCACATATGACTATTGAAGAGAATATTGCTATTGTACCGGAATTAAAGAAATGGAGTCAGAAAAAAATAAAAAATCGCGTTACAGAACTTTTAAATATGGTTGGACTTGATCCTGACATCTATCGAAAGCGTAAGCCTAATGAGCTTTCTGGCGGAGAACAACAACGAATAGGCGTGATACGAGCTCTCGCAGCTGACCCAGACATCATTTTAATGGACGAGCCATTTAGTGCTCTTGATCCCATTAGCCGTGAGAAACTACAGGATGACATGATTAAATTACAGAAAAACATCCAAAAAACGATTGTTTTTGTAACTCATGATATGCAAGAGGCTATTAAGCTAGCTGATCGTATATGCCTCATGAAGGATGGAGAAAAAGTACAATCAGGAACATCGACGGAAATCCTTCATCAACCTGCAAATGAGTTTGTTCAAGATTTTATTGGAGTTTCTAGGAAAGACGGAAATACAGACTTGGTATTAGAGGAAATCATACGCCCACTAGATGATGAAACGCTCAAACCGGCAACCATTATTCCTTCTACTTCAACTATAGATGAAATTTTAAAACAACTAACAATGTATGAAAATATTGGTGTAGAAAAAGATGGAGAAATCATCGGTAGCTTAAGTCGACAAATGATGATTCAATATTTCTCTCGTCAACTAGAGAAAAGAGGTTTTACAAATGGCTAGTTATATCGAAGAAATTCAAAATAGACAGGATCAATTCATTCAAGCACTCATTGAACACATACAAATTTCCTTTATCGCCCTTTTCTTTGCTGTTTTGATTGCCATTCCACTTGGGATATATTTATCTAAAAAAGAAAAGATGGCCGAGGGGATTATTGGCATTGCCGCTGTGATGCAAACTATCCCTTCCCTTGCATTATTAGGATTGTTTATCCCTCTATTCGGAATTGGAAAAGTCCCTGCAGTGATTGCATTGGTCATTTATTCATTACTCCCTATCCTAAGAAATACATACACTGGAATTAAGGAAGTTGATCCCTCCTTAATCGAGGCAGCCATGGCGATGGGAATGAATCATCGAAAACGACTTTTAAAGGTAGAGCTTCCACTAGCAATGCCTGTCATTATGGCAGGTATTCGTACAGGAATGGTACTCATTGTAGGTACGACTACACTTGCAGCCTTAATTGGTGCGGGTGGTTTAGGGGATATTATCTTACTAGGTATCGACAGAAATAACCCATCACTTATTATCCTTGGAGCCATTCCAGCCGCATTACTAGCGATTGTATTTGATGTATTATTACGAAGAATGGAACGCCTTTCCTTTAAACAATCACTCATAACAATGGGCGGAATCGCGCTTATCGTTCTTGTTATTCTAGTGGCACCGCTATTCAAAGGCCAGAATGATCAAATTGTTATAGGTGGAAAACTTGGTTCAGAACCTGAAATTTTAATCAACATGTATAAACTATTAATCGAAGATGAGACCAATTTACAGGTTTCACTGGAGCCTGGACTTGGGAAAACTTCCTTCCTATTTAATGCTTTAGAATCAGAAAGTATTGATATTTACCCAGAATTTACAGGAACTGCTATCTCTGAGTTTTTAAAGGAAACAGCCGTCAGCAATGATAGACAGGAAGTTTATGAACAGGCAAAAGAAGGGCTCTTAGAACAGTTTGGTCTTGTATTACTAAAACCAATGGCATATAACAATACGTATTCATTGGCGGTACCAAATGAATTTGCAAAAGAACATCAATTAGAAACGATTTCAGATTTGAAGGGAATAGAAAATCAAGTGAAGGCCGGTTTCACCCTTGAATTTTCTGATCGGGAAGATGGATATTTAGGGATACAGGAGATTTATGGTATTGAATTTCCTAATCTAACAACCATGGAACCACAACTTCGCTATTCAGCCATCGAACAAGGAGATATTCATTTAATCGATGCTTATTCTACTGATAGTGAATTGGAAAGATATAATTTGACCGTTTTAAAAGATGACAGAGAATTATTCCCACCATATCAGGGTGCACCATTATTAAGAAAAGAGACCGTCCGAAAATACCCTGAGATCGTCGATGCCCTAAATCAACTTGCAGGAAAAATAACAGATGACCAAATGCGCGAAATGAATTACATGGTTGACGTAGAAGGAAGAAGCGCTGAAGAAGTGGCTAGAGAATATCTAAAAAAGGAAGGTTTAATAGAATAATGGGGAAACCCTTTTTATGATACCGAGGTTGGGACATAAAGTGAATCTCAATCAGTGGGGGTATTACTGCCCCTTAACCTGCGATAACCAAAGTGTTTAACGAAAAAAACGTAGAAGAAATATACGTAAACTCTTTGAAAATGCATACACATTTTCAAACGAAGATGTTTCACTACCGGAGCAGTTCTTTATGGACCAATGATACGCTATTTTTTCTTTGAGAAAATACTTTTGTCCCAACCTTATTCTTTTTGGAAAAGGATGAAGAATATATATTTTACGTATGTTTTACTGGACCTTTCCTTCTGAATAGTACTTATAGACTTTTCCTTCATGCGTCTAAAATCCTTAATGATTAATCTGTTTAATGATTTTTGCAGGGTTTCCTCCCACCACGACGTTATCTGGAACGTCTTTCGTGACAACAGCACCTGAAGCGACTACAACATTATTTCCTATTGTAACCCCAGGATTAATAATTGCTCTGCCACCAATCCACACATTCTGGCCAATCTTTACAGGCCGACCAAATTCCAATCCAGTAGTTCTTTCTGTGGCATCTATTGGATGGGTTGCAGTATAGATATGCACACCAGGTGCGAAAATACAATTATCACCAATTTTTATTTCACAAACGTCCAATAATACGCAATCAAAGTTTGCATAGAAATTTTCACCAACATGAATATTATAACCATAGTCACATCGAAACGTTGGTTCTATATACAACTCATCTCTTGTAGAACCGATTAACTCTTTTAAAAGATTCATTCTTTTCTCATCTTCTGTTTCCAAGGTTTGATTATATAATCTGGTCATTTTCCTAGCATATATTCTTTCTTTCACAAGCTGTGGATCTGATGCATCATATCGTTCTCCACGTAACATTTTCTCTTTTTCCGTTGCCATCGTTGTTCTCCTTACCTGAGTAATTTCGTGACTTTTACTTAACGTTTCATACGTATCCTTCTAGCATCGTCATAACTTTTTCTATAAAGTTCTCTGCAGAAATAACTTTTTCTCCTCCCCCTTGTGCCATGTTTTCCCTGCCACCACCTCTTCCATTGATGATGGTCAAGGATTGTTGAACAAACTGCCCCATATGTAAATTCCATTGCTCTCCACGGGAACCGACAAGCTGTAATTTATCATCCGTTTCATTCACAAATAACACCAAAATATCGCTGTTTTTGTCTACTAAAATCTTAGCTAACTGTTGGATGTCTAGTTTAGAACGATTGGCAAAAACCGACTGAACTATTTTCTTGTTATTAAATATTTGTGCATGTTGAATGAATTCCTTAGCTTCGTATTCTAACAACTTCATGTTCAAATCGCTAACTGTACTCTCCAATTCTTTTATCTTTTCGTGCATTTTATTGGTTGCTTCCATTATTTTTTCCTGTGGTACACTAAAGCGTTTCCTCAGTCCTTGAATAACCTTTTCTTTTTCATGAAGTTGTGCTAGTACTCTATTTCCACAAGCAAAATATACGCGGGTGTTTTTCTTTTTCCTTTCCCAATGCAGTATTTTTATCATACTTACCTGGCCCGTTGTATTAGGATGTGTCCCACCACATCCATTATAGTCAAAATCCGGAATAATGACTAAACGGATATTTTCAGAAACGGATATATCTTTTCGTAGAGGATAGTTGTCAAGTTCTTTTTCTGTAACCCATTTCGTTTCTATTGGACTATTCTGCACAATAATTTGATTGGCTATTTCCTCTACTCGATTGGCCTCCTTCTCTTTTAAATCCGCTGCCTCTATGTCTATCGAACATATCTCTTTTCCTAAATGAAAGCTCAATGTTTTATAGTCGAATTGTTCCTCAAATGCAGCTGTTAAAATGTGTTGACCAGCATGTTGTTGCATATGATCAAACCTTCTATCCCAATTAATTTCTCCAACATACTCCGTTTCCGTCAGATCCGGCTCTACCATATAATGACGAATCTCCCCATCTACTTCTTCCACATCGATTACAGGCTTATTATTTAATGTACCAGTATCATTGGGTTGTCCTCCACCTATTGGATAAAAAGCAGTTTGATCTAGTACAATATAAAAACGTCCTTTATCATCCGTACCCGATTTGTGAAGCCTTGCTTTAAATGAATATATATAAGAATCCTTATAGTATAGCTTCTTTGTTCCCATTCTTAATACTCCCCTTAATCAAATTTCTTTGTTTCACTATACCACAATAACTAATGATAGATTTCACTCGTAACACATCGTTATTTAACCTAACAAAATTTTTTCTAACATTATAATGTTGCAAATGAAATTTATGCTAGTCATTTAAAGTGTTTAATGATAAAATAACTACAAATATTATAGAGAGTAGGGTAACATATGTCCTCAGATAGAATGGTATCCTTTCCAAATGAATTTCTTGAATCCATGAACATTGAAACTACTATCTTTACCCCTCAGGATGAAAAGATAGGTATTGCAGCCCTTTCCGAAACGGAAAACGCTAACATTACTTTAAGACTATACCAACTCCTACGGTCAGACGATAATCATGTCTATAGTCCTGTTATTGAATTAGCAGCCTTTAGCTTCTCCAATCGTCAAGATATGAATGAATTTCTTAAAAAGTTACCAGACATGACTGGAATAGAAATGCTTATGCTGTTAAATCCTATAACAACGACCCCTTTTCATAACTAAATTCCCAATACTTATTAAAACAGCCTCTTTGGAAATAAATCTGTTTTCAAAGAGCTTTTCTTATTATACGGTATATTACCGTGATTCCTTTCCACCACTAGTATTAAATAACAAAATTAGCAATAGGTAAAACAGCTGCCCTTAATGGATCATTAACATTGAAAGATAATTATTCTTATTCATTTTATAATGTATATATTTTGTAAGTGCTGGTAAAAAGATAACATACGTTATAGAAATCTAATCACCAGAACGTATTTCGAATAGCACTAGTGAAGATTAAAAAATTTATGGCACAGAAAAAGAGAATAATTAGATATGACAGTACTATTTACGATTTCTTCTGCCACAGTTCCAGAGGGCTTTCTTTGCCTTCTTGCAATATCATTTGTTTCATTTTCACAGTACGTTCTTCCTTACTTTTTCTTAATTCTTCATAAATAAATTGAGATTTTCCTAGTCCTACTTGAACAGCATCCTCCACCGATTGGCAATAATACACGTGATCAATCCCAGCAAAGTACATCGCTGTTAAACACATTGGACAAGGCTCCCCACTTGCATACATCGTATAACCTGATAAATTAAGGGTTTGTAATTGCTCTTGTGCCCTGCGGATAGCTAGCATTTCAGCATGACCACTTACATCATAATTTTTATGTAATTCATTCACACCTTCCGTAATGATATCATTATCTTTTACCAATACTGCACCAAAAGGCTGTCCGCCACTTTTTACATTATCAATAGCTAACTCTACAGCTCTTTGCATGAAAAAATCCAAATGAATCATCCTCCTATTAATCATTTTTCATAATCACTCATAAGTTCCGACTTGATTAATACCCTATCTTCATGGGAATCCAATCCATTCATTTCTATCAACAACACTTCAATATAACATACAGTTTAAAAGTCTTGATTGATATTTTCAACCAAGACTTTAGATTACAGATAATAGATTGCAGAAATTTTTTATTATTTAACATCCGTTTTCGACTCTCCACTTCATGAATATCCTTATTGCCATTTCGAAACAAACAGTACTTCCTTCATTTAAACTGGACAAAACTTAGGAATAGAAATATCATTAGACCACTCTTCAAAAACAACCTCTACTCTCATTCCAGCCTTTACTTCTTCCGTTGAGCAACCGATGATGTTACTTAACATCGTTACCCCTTCATCCAATTCAATAATAGCAAGAATATATGGTTCTTCATCCTCATACGCCTTCGAAAGTGAACGACGAACAGTTGTATAACTAATCACTGACCCCATACCAGAAGCTTTTTTCCATTCTACATTATCATCCATACAATTCGTGCATATTGGACGTGGATAAAATTGATATTTATCACAAAGAGAACAATATTGAATAAATACTTCATGCTTCTTACATCCATCCCAATATGGCTTAGTATCTGCCGTAGGATGAGGGAAGAACTTTTCGGATTGATCGGACATTCTAGAAAACCTCCCTACCTATAATTAATGTTGTGTGGTTTACATAATGCCACCTTGGACATGAACCAAAGCAACATCTACTTTTGAAACCTGCTTTCACCAGCCTGTTTTCTAAGCTGAATAACTGTTTTGATTCAAAGCAAACATGGATCCTGTGAATGGAATAATAACCCACCATGCGGTAATGAGCTTTCCAGTTCAATTTCACCACTATCAACAGAATCCCCACCCTCTCCCTTCTCACAGAGACCTTAAATCCTCTAATTCAATGAGAACGAATGGTCGGTGTTAAATCCTGCAGCTAAAAAGCAAGCAAGAATTAATTACAGTTGAGGGTGTATTGAATTTACGGCTTATTACTGATCCATTGCATGTATTAGAATGTTCGTTCGATTCTAGGAGGATTTAGTGATTACTGTTATATCTGCTGAATGAGCAAAAGTCTTGGTTAGAGAATGACTTTCTCTTGAGCTTAGCAGCTAGGTTCATAATTTAACGACATCAACAGCTGTCAATGCAGGAAAACAAGCATTTGACATGGCGGAACTTAAACCTAAAGATATTGATTTCGGGCAATAATATACTTGTTTTACTTGGTCACGGGAAGGCCTACTTTGAAGACTATCTCCCATGGTAATAAGAACTGTTTCACACATTCCAGTCACTATAGCTGATGCTGTCTAATGAGGTGCAGTGAATGTCGTACCACTTCCAGCATTGACAGTTAATGTGTGATACGAGAGTTATTGTAAAAACTCTGCCCATTCTAAAGAGTAAGAGATACAGAGTAGCAAAACACACCATACTACTCTGTATTGTTTAACTTCCCCATTATGTTTTAATCAAAACGGACCGTGGCAGTTCCTGGAACAATAACATCATTCGCTTCATTTTTAATATAAACTTCTAACTTCACTTCACGATTTTCTACATCACGCTCAATGACACTTCCCCCAGACCTAAGTTTTTCACCAATGTATGCTGCCTTCCGATTGGAATACTGAAATGTGGAATCCCCCTTAGATTTCACACAGCATTGTAAGCGCATACAATATCTGATTGTTCTTAATATAACATACCTCTTGTAATTTTTGAAGTATTATTCTAAATATTTATATAATTTAATAAGCAATCTCTCATAAGAATTATGCACAACATTTTTGGAACGTTTTTAGAAAACTTGCATTCACAGGAAAGGTGCTATTTTCGCATACTTCAGATGTTACTATTACTTAACTTTGAAGCAAAATCGTGATTAGACTCTAGATACTTTCGCTTTTTGTTGCATCAAATGGTTAATTAAAAAATTCATCTACTAAGTTCCCCAACATTTGTTCATACTGGTATTACTTGCTAAAATAAATTAAATTAGAGATTGAGGCAGGAAGTGGATATATGCCAAAACTTAGAAGTATTTTCATGATGATACTTATTGCGGGTGCACTTTGGTATGTTTATGGAGAAACATATCAGCAATCTGGTACCCAAGGGGCATGGAGGGAAATTTCTAACGACATCAATGATATAAAAGAAAGTCCAAATGTCATTGCCACAACAGAAGTCATTAATCAGGAATTTCAAAAAATAGTTGATTGGGTAACGGACCATCTTTCAAAAGAAGAACAACAAGATCAACCTACTTTAGTGAAGCCTTCACTTGATAAACCAACTAATCAAACCTTTTCCGTTCATAATATTGAAATTGGAGATAATCGTTCAGACGTAGAAAAGCAAGTCGGTGAACCAGAGCGATCCACTTTGAATGAATATGGTGTAGATTGGGTAGCTTACCACCAAAACTATCATAACTTTTTCATGGTGGCATATGATTCTCATGATAAAGTTGCAGGATTATATACAAACCAAGATTTACTCACATCAAACAATAACATTACTTTCGATAGTTCGAGAGAGTCTGTTCTCTCTACACTGGGGGAACCACTAAAAGGTATTCAAAAAGGCTTTATCACTTACCAAACACAGAATAATCAAGAGCATGCAACGTTTTTAATTGATAATAATTATGTCACCATATTTTTTGATAAGCATGAGAACTACACGATGACAGCCATCCAAATCATTAATAAAGAACTGGAAGAACAAAAAGAAAAATACTTTGCCCAACCAAGTAAATTATTAATGGAAGGCTTCGAATACCAATTATTTGATTTAACAAACGCAGCAAGAGTCAATCATGAGCTACCTGTTTTGACTTGGGAGGAATCATTAAGAAAAACAGCACGTGACCATAGTGTGGATATGGCAGACAATAACTATTTCAGTCACACCAACCTAGAAGGCCTATCCCCATTTGACCGAATGAAAGAAGATGACATTGTCTTCCAATTAGCAGGAGAAAATCTTGCTGTAGGTCAAACTAGCAGCATTTTTGCTCACGAAGGTCTGATGAACTCTCAAGGCCATAGAGAGAATATATTAAAAGAGGAATTTGAATCACTCGCAGTCGGCGTTGCCTTTAATAATGACTCCCAGCCGTATTATACCGAAAATTTTATAACAAAGTAAAAAAACCTTCCAAGTAAAACTTTGGAAGGTTTTTTCAACTTGTCTTAATCGCTATGACTAATACAATCATAACTACTTATTCTACTCCATCAATTTGAATCAGCAGCTACCGGCCGCGAGTTATTTATAAACAGAGAAAGCAATAAGCCTGCAATAGCAAAAATTCCAGCAACGATAAAGGATACATTCACACCATGAACTAAACCTTGCAATCCCTCTGCAGGATTACTACTATTTGCCATCACAGTTACCATCAAAGCTGTTCCTACAGCACCAGCTACTTGACGCATCGTATTGTTCATTGCCGTTCCATGCGGGATGATATCCATCGGTAATTCATTTAATCCAGCTGTTGTAACAGGCATCATAACCATTGAAATCCCTAGCATTCTAACCGCATTTAGCACTGCAATGTAGGTAAAACTAGTTTCAGTCGTTAAAATGGAAAACATAAACGTAGTTACGACAAGAATGGTAAGCCCTATGATAGCGAGCCATTTAGCACCAAATTTATCAAACAATCTACCTGTAATAGGATTCATCAATCCCATCGTTACGGCACCCGGCAATAACGCTAATCCCGATTCTAGGGCTGTGAATCCGAGCATATCCTGCATCAATAATGGCAAGATAACCATCGATCCAATCATTGCGATAAATACAATCATCCCTAAGGTAGTAGTCAAGGTAAAAATTTTATATTTAAATACCCTAAATTCCAAAATAGGTTCCTCCAGTTTAAGTTGCCTTAAAATAAACCAAACTAGAGAAATTGTACCAATAATTAGTGACGAAACAACCGGTACACTTGCCCATCCTTGCTCTCCCCCTGCAGCACTAAATCCAAATAATAAACCACCAAATCCTAAGGTGGATAGAACAATCGATAACATATCCAGTTTTGGAAAGGTTTGTTTTGTGACGTTTATAAGAACAAAGTAAGCTAACACTATATCAATGATGACTATAGGTAAAATTATATAAAACAAGCTTCTCCACGGATAGTTCTCTACCATCCATCCGGACAATGTTGGTCCAATGGCAGGTGCAAAGGCAATAATTAGCCCAAACATCCCCATTGCCGTCCCCCGCTTATCACGAGGAAATATTAGGAATAGAATCGTTTGCATCAATGGCATAATAATACCAGCTCCAGAGGCTTGAAGGATTCTTCCCACCATTAATAAGGAAAAACCAGGTGAAATTGCACAAATGATTGTGCCAACCCCAAAAAGACTTAATGCAGTTAAAAATAAATTCCGTGTAGTGAAACGACCAATTAGAAAGGCGGTAATAGGAATCATAATCCCGTTAACAAGCATAAAAATGGACTGAACCCATTGGGCAACATTATATTCTAATTTCAAATCTGCCATAATGTTCGGCAATGCTGTTGCTAATAACGTCTGATTTAAAATTGCGACGAATGCACCAGACAATAATACGAGCATGATTGCCCATTTATTATAATCCTTCTGTTCCTTATTCATTTCACTCATTGCCAAACATCGATCCCCTTCCCATTCATCATTTCAAATCTCTTATACAAACGTTCAAAGTGTTGGATTTCATCAGTAAGTTCCTTTTCTTGTTTTAGGTAGACTAGTAACGCTTCGACTAAAAAAGATTGTTTTTCCTCTTTTTTCAATTCTAGCTTTAGTAGATAAAGTGAATCTAGTAGTTTATTTTTAGTCAAAGTATCTACAGATAGGTTTTTTATTTTTTCTTCAATTAATAGAATGCAATTTTTTATTCTTTTCTTAACATTACTTACATAAGAGGCACTTTGATTTTCAGTAAGCACTGGTTCCATGGAAGGAAGAGATTGAATAATAGAGTCAAAACTTAAAACAATGAATCTAGCTAATCTCTCAATATCTACTTGCTTACCATTTTTCTTAAGCATGACCGAGATAATATATTCCTTTAAAACTCCTTCAAACATAATAACGATATCCGTGATGAATGGTTTAATTTCATCACCATATGTCTCCAAAAAGGTATCTTTATGTAATTCGGACATAGATGACTTTAACCTTTTCATCATTTGTACTACTTGTTCATTTTTATTTGGAGGAAAATCTTTAAATAAAACTGTAAAAAATTCACGATTACTAAGACGCTGTTCCAATTCCATACTTAACTTTTTTATAAAAGCTTCCTTCTTCGTCACCCCATTAAGATGACTCATCGCATTTGCTTGCTTTATCATATTTTCATAGTGTTCTTTTAATATCTCTATTAATAAGCTTTCCTTAGATTCAAAAAAATTATAGAAAGCTCCTTTAGAAATATGAACCGTCTGAGCTATTTCCTGTACGGATGTTTGATGAAAACCCTTTTCTGAAAATAACCGTGTCCCACAGCTAATTAACTCATCTCTTCTACCCACAAATTCACCCCCAAAACCGTTTGGTCATATTTACTGACCTATGAGTCATGACACGAATACTAACTGATATAAAAACTATTGTCAAGCACCCACGCTTCCATTCTAATCTTAGTATTTTCTGGATTTTGTCGAATGTCTTCGAACTAAATAATTCCTTTTTCATACTTTTCCTTTATAATAGTTTCATATTCATTTATAAACAAAAAATAGGAGCTGAGTTTAGTATGAGTAGTATAGATAGCAAAGTTGAGAAAGGTTATTTTGGAGAGTTTGGGGGAAGTTTTGTTCCTGATGAATTAAAAGTGATTTTAGACAACATAGGAAAACAGTTTGAGAAATATAAGGATGACCCAGAGTTCATAGAGGAATTTCGTTATTATCTGAAAGAATATGTTGGTCGTGAAAATCCACTAACCTTTGCTAAAAATCTTACACAAAAAATAGGTGGAGCTAAGATTTACCTAAAGCGTGAAGATCTGAATCATACAGGAGCACATAAAATCAATAATGCCCTTGGACAAATTCTTCTAGCAAAACGCATGGGTGCAAAACGCATTATCGCAGAAACTGGTGCGGGGCAACATGGTGTTGCAACGGCGACTGCTAGTGCCATGATTGGATTACCTTGTACAATCTATATGGGTAAACTGGATACAGAAAGACAGGCTTTAAATGTATTTCGAATGCAGCTACTTGGGGCTGAAGTTGTGGCAGTTGATAAAGGACGTGGAAGATTAAAAGAAGCGGTAGATGAAGCTTTTGAAGACCTTGTTAAAAACCATGAGGATACCTTCTACCTCATTGGCTCTGCAGTTGGTCCTTATCCATATCCTGAAATGGTAAAACATTTCCAATCTATAATCAGTCTAGAATCAAAACAACAAATTTTAGAAAAGGAAGGCAAATTACCAACCGCTATTGTTGCATGTACAGGTGGTGGAAGTAATGCAATTGGTTCTTTTGCTAACTACATCGAAGACGAAGGTGTTCGCCTAATCGGTGTCGAACCATTAGAAGCTCCAACGATTTCTGAAGGGGTACCAGCTGTTTTTCATGGTTATATATCACTAACCTTATTTGACGAAAATGGTGATCCAAAACCAACCAATTCGATTGCTGCAGGTTTAGACTATCAAGGTGTCGGGCCAGAGCATAGCTACTTACACTCCATTGGCAGAGGTGAATATGTAACCGCGTCAGGCCAGGAAGCACTGGAAGCCTTACAGGAATTATCAAAAGTGGAAGGTATCATTCCTGCTTTAGAAAGTTCCCATGCTGTTGCACATTCTATGAAACTTGCAAAAGAGCTAAACAAAGATGATATTATTATCGTTAATATTTCTGGACGGGGTGACAAAGACGTGAATCAGGTTTATGACATGTTAACTAAATAAGAGAGGGCGAGCAGGAAATTAGTTCCTGCTCCTTTATAAATAAAATTCCTTGGACGTTAGAGAAGGTTTCCTAACTACTATCTTTTCCTTTGCATTCTTTTTAATTGCTCAAACAGCTTCTCCACAGTTCCGATTCCAACATTTTCATATTTTGCTAAAATAACAAGTTCCTTTGGTAATTGTCCAACAGTTTTGATTTGATCCTCATGCAATTGACGAACCAAACTTGGAATTCCCGAAAAGTTTTCGGAAATGAGTTGGACTTTAGATAAATCTTCTGTGAGAATAACATAATCAGATTTGTAAAATAAAAAAAGTTCTCCAGGTCGTTCAAGAATTATCTTTCTTCGATGTTTTTCTTCTTCTATAAACTGCTCTAATTCATAAAAAAGATTTTCATCATTCTTATCACCATAACGCTTCACATGTTTATGCATTCCTTCCAGATTCTCTGGTAATTCACTCATAATCCTTGCCTCTTGCTCAGAACCAAGTCTAATGAGAAATGTCTCTGATTTATCAAATCGCTGTGGTAAAAGAAAAGCATCACGAAGAAAATAAGGAACCTCTAATGTCATCCCTTTATATTTCAATTTTCGTATTGTTGTAAATCCAGGAGGTATCTGTGTATACAATTGGGGTTCTGCCTCATTTTCTGCAACAACCTCTTCATTTTTAACAGATTTCTCTCCTCCTTGTAAGGAAGAAACTAACAATCCTTCCAACACTTTTAATCTTTCCTGTACTTCTGTTATATCATAGGACACCGATTCTTGTGGTTTTGGATCTTGATAATCTGGAACCATTAAATCTACTGGACCATAAACTTCCACATACCACTTGACGATTTTATATACGGCTTCCCATGATAATAATGCCTCAGAATACCGGAAAGCCCGGGCATTGTGTGCTGCTTGATTCCCAAGCTTACGAACAAAATGTAGGGAATCATAAATATCTTGATCAACGATTTCTTGTTTTTGCAATAGCTCTATTTGTTCTAACAAATTACTATACCTATCCTTGGATAGCTTTTCCAGTCCAATAATATGCTGGAGAATATTTTCAACAAACACCCGAGCATGTGTTAGCATAGTCCGCGGACTTGTGAATATACTATATTCTAATTCTCTAGCAACATAAGAGAGTTCTTTTGATATTGGTTTTAAAAATTGATAAAAATAAGGTTGTGATTCCATGATGATAATTCCCCCGATATTCATGTACATATGTTATTTTAACATAGGGAACAGCAGTAAATAGACCTAAAAAGAGATTTACACATCATTCCCTGTTAAGCTATACTCTACTCCCTTTATCCCCGTCAATTCTTCCTGTACTTTGAAAACTTTTCCAGTTTTAACATCCTATTCGTATATAAATCGGAACAGATGACCACTCAAGGACATTTCTTTAACTTTTTCCCAACTACTACTTCAAAAAACTCCTAAAGTAGTTTTTTTTTCACACAAAAAAATATATTTATATAATGAAATAAAATGAATGATGGAGGGTTATCCACATGAATCGATATAGACGGAGAAATACTCCTGCATTTACTTTCCTAGCTTATTTTACATTCGCAGCTGGGGTCGCTTTATTTTTAATCGGTCTTTATAACGCTGAAATGGAATTAAATGAAAAAGGATACTATGTGGCTGTAATGCTTTTGGTGGCTGTTGGAGCAATCCTCACCCAGAAGGTAACAAGAGATAATTCAGAGGACGATGAAATAATAGCAGAAATGAAAAGAAAAGAAAAAGGAGGAAATGAGAACGATTAGATTAATATGCCACTTACACGATGGATGATAAAGCCAGTAGTACAGGCTAATCATCCATCTTAGATTTCTTTTGAAAATACCATGCTGAAAAACTTCCATACGCTGGAACGGAGATAACCATACTTATAATAACGTTTACTACATTTAAAAAAATCTGTTTTGGAATGGAAAATAAAACAATTAAAATAGCATCCAAAATGCTGTACAGGGACAATCCAATAATCGTCATTCCTATTGGGATTCCTCGGATTTTTCCAAATGTAACATATTCAAATCCTTTTAAAAATGATTTTTTATGAGTGAGAAGTAAAATAAATAATATAAATGTAATTGTCAATAAACTAATAAAGTATTGAAATATAAAAGTCCTATCGCCAATAATAAGTCCTCGAATAGATAACGTGATCATGGCAACTTCCATAATAAAACAACTTGAGATAAAAGCATAGTAAATAAAGGTCAGAATACGTACGATTTAATCCCCCCTAATAGAGACTTTCACCTTAATTCTATGTTCATTTAGGTGTAGAAATACCTACCACTTTTTAAATATTCATCGAATATTTTGATAGACATAACAGAAAATAGTATAGATCACGCATAAGAAAATTTCACCATTAAAGGTAACCTCTTTACATTATGTAAAAAAGTTAAACAACAAATCCTAACTATTTGTTTAATGTCAGTTAAAAAAAATTGAATTATAATATAAAGCAGTCTATATTTTCAGTCTATTATTGAGGAGGGTTTAATTTCAAAATCTATTACAAATAAGGACTTAACGGAGTTCCCATAGTAACACCATTTGCACTATTAGTCTTCAATAAATTACTGCAATTCAAGGAGGATCTACATGAAAGCAAAATTCAAACTTCCCAAAACAGGAAAAGGCTGGTTTAGTGTTGGACTGATTGCCTTCGTTATTATTTTAGGTAGCTGGCCAGTTGTTCACTTATTTAATCAAGAAATTATTCTATTTGGAATGCCGCTTCTTATGGTTTGGTCAATCTTTCTTATCATCATAACAACGTTTGCAATGGTACTCATTAATAGGATCGGAGGGGTTGACTGATGTATGAATATATACCATTTTTGATAACCGTTTCATATATCTTCATTGCTATCATTTTAGGTTTCTCTGCTGGTAAAGGTAAAAATATGGACAATGTGGAAGAATGGGGTGTCGGTAGCAGAAGTATGGGACCAATTATGATGTATTTATTAATTGGGGCCGGGGGTGTAAGCGCATACACATTTATGGGGTCACCTGGATGGGCCTATTCCAAAGGAGTACCCGCATTATATGTTGTTGTCTACTTAACCTATATGGCAATCCTTGCATGGTATTTCGGTCCAAAGGTTTGGGAATTGGGAAAAAAGTATAATCATGTTACCCAATCTGCTGCCATAACTGACCGATATGAAAGTAAAGCACTTGGTGGCTTAGCATCTATCGTTACCTCAATTGGAATCTTGGCTTATGCCGTGATTCAAACAACTGGTGCTGCTTATATCCTAAATGTCATGAGTTACGGATTAATCCCAACATGGGTTGGTGTATTTTTATCATTGGGTGCTATTTCCATCTATTTATATAAGAGTGGCCTGAAAGCAATTGGTGTAACAAATGCCTTTCAAGGAGCGCTAATGATGTTTGTTTCGTTCTTTGTTGGATTATGGGCAACCAAACAATTTACTGGAGGATTTTCCTTCACACCAATCTTTGAACGTGTAAGACAAGATATCCCTGAATTTTTTACCTTGCCTGGTGGATTAGGCGATATGAACGCTACTTTCTGGACAACTTCTATATTAATTTCCTTTTTTTCTATTTGGCAGACACACTGGATCCAATGGATGGGAGCGGAATCAAAAAAATCAATTAGGAGATCCGCTACCGTCCTACCTACATTTTATCTCGTTTTGATACCAATGATTGTTGTAGGGTTTATTGGAATATTTATGTACCCCAATATCAATAATCCTGATCAAGTTGCTATCCAATTAGCCGTTGATACAATGCCAGTTGTTGTTGCTGGTTTACTCGGAGCGGGAACACTAGCAGCTGCCATGTCTTCTAGTGAACCATGTGTTCATGCTACTGCATTAAGCTATAGTAAAGATGTGTTGCAGCCACTCTTTAAGTGGAATGATGAAACAGCAGGAAAATGGACAAGACGGCTTATCTTCCCAATCATGGCATTTATTATTGCTCCGATTTCCATTTTAGAACCTGCGAGCCTTGTATACATTCTATTAATTGGATATGGATTTATTGCACAAGCATTTCCAGCCATTATTGGTATTTTCTTATGGCCTCGAGCTACAAAGCATGGTGCCTTCTGGGGTCTATTCGGTGGTTTTATTGTAACGGTTATCTTTTCCTTCGTAATCCCACATCCATTTGATATACATGCTGGGATCTGGGGGTTAATTGCAAACACAATAATCTTTACTCTCGTATCACTAATGACGAAACCAGCATCAAAAGAAACGATTGAACGTTTCTTCCCAGATATGATGGACGAGCTTTATGAAAGATGAATCATCTCCCATCATTCGTATCGATGCAAAGTAAAGTTCCATTCAGCCAGGGAATATTCTCACAAAATTAATATGAATCACCTTATAGGAGGAATTTTTAATGGACAAACAATATCTTTTGATAAATGGAGAAGTAATTACGGTAAATGAGAATAATCAAATAGTGGAGGCGGTAGCCGTAAAAGGGAACAAAATTATTGCAGCTGGATCTAATGAAACCATATTAACTCTTAAAGATGCTGACAGTGAAGTCATAGATTTAAACGGTAAAACTCTTATTCCTGGTTTTATAGATTCACACATACACATTTCGATGTATGGAACAAACTGTTTATCTATTTCTTGCAAAAGTGAAAGCATCCAAACTATCGATGACTTACTAAAAAAAATCAAGGAACGGGCGAAAGAAACCCCCAAAGGTCAATGGATTAGAGCATGGGGATACAATGAAAACACCATTAAAGACAAACGTTTTCCAACGAAGGAAGAATTAGATGCGGTTACGAGTCAACATCCAATCATTATTTCGAGAACATGTGGGCATATTTCTGTTGTAAATAGTTATGCATTACGACTAGCAAACATTGATAATGATACTCCAAACCCTGAAGGCGGTAAAATTGATCGTAGTGCTAAAGGGGAAGCTACTGGATTACTTCTTGAAAATGCACACATGCAAATGTTCGCCAAAGCTGGTTTTTCAGAAGCAGAATTATCTGAAGCGCATAAAATTGCTTCTAATCACTTTGCTGGAAAAGGAATTACATCTATACACGATGCAACTGGTTACGGGCTAGATAACCTAAGATCACTACAAGCTGATACACAAAAAGGTTTAATAAAACAAAGAGTTTATGCAATGGTTGGAGCTTTGAATAATGCACAAGAAATTGTCAAACACATGGTACAAGCTGGAATTTTCACAGGATTAGGCGATACCAAGTTCAAAATTGGCCCTGTTAAACTTTTCCTTGATGGGAGCAGTAGTGGGCCGACAGTTTGGACACGAGATCCATACACTAGTGATTCGACTAATTACGGAATCCATTATTTCTCCCAGGAAGAAGTGGACGAATTATTTCTTCCTGCACATGAGAATGGATGGCAAATTACAGCCCATGCGCAAGGGGATGCTGCCGTTGATATGTTATTAAATACCATAGAAAAAGCCAATCAATTCTATCCAAGAGAGAACACAAGACACCGAATTGAACATGCTGGAATCGCTGCGCCCGATCTAATAGAACGAATGAAACAGCAAAACGTTGTACCAATTCCTAATCCGGCATTTTTATATGAATATGGGGACGGTTACGTAAAGAATTACGGCGAAAGAGCCACATATATGTATCCTATGAACGATTACAAAAAGGCTGATATCCCAGCTGCCATCGCCTCAGATTGCCCGATAACAGATTTCACTCCAATGCGTGGTATACATGCTGCTGTATCACGCCAATCAAGTACTGGTCAAGTTATTGGTGAAGATAAAACCGTATCCATTCTTGATGCCATCCGCATGTATACATGGAACGGTGCATATGCTTCTTTTGAAGAAAATATTAAAGGTAGTATTGAGCCAGGTAAATTAGCTGACTTAGTTCTACTTGATTGTTCGATTATGGATGCAGAAATTGAAAAACTGCCAGAGGTTCAAGTGGAATGGACCATGATTGATGGAGAAATCGTTTATAATCAAACAAAGGAAGGAGGGAGGGCATGACTGGATTCTTATCCAAACAGGGTACCGTTTTGAAACTTTCTGGTTCCTCCTATGAAATTGGTTTTAAACATGGAAGTATGGTAAAAGATAAAATCCTTAACAGTTTAAATACCTATAAAAAGTTATTCCGTGAAACATCAGGCATTTCCTGGCAAGAGGCATGTAATAAAGCATTATTACATGTCCCTGCCATCAAAGAGTATAATGATAATTATTTAAAGGAGATGGAAGGTCTAGCTGATGGTGCAGCTGTTCCATTTGAAGATATCCTTACTCTTAATACAAGAAGTGAGATTGCACTAGCCAATACACCTGATGGGTGTACATCCTTTGCATTAACCAATCCCAAAACCTCTAAAACTTGGTTGGCACAGAATTGGGATTGGAAAGGTGCTCAAGTGAATTCTTTAATTCACCTTGAAATTGAACAGGAAAATTTACCAACCATACAAATGATTACAGAAGCAGGTATTATTGGGAAAATTGGGTTGAATAGTGCAGGTGTTGGGGTTTGCTTGAACGCATTAGTAACCAATACATGGCAACCAAAAGTACCTATTCATTTAGGACTTAGAGCCATACTAGAGTCCCAATCATATGAAGAAGCTGTTTCTAAAGTAGAAAATAATCAAATGGCCTCTCCTGCTCACTTTTTAATTGCAGCAAGGTCAGGGGATCTAGCAAGCATGGAGGTCTCTCCTGTTCGTACTGCCGAAATTAAAGGAGCAAACGGAGTACTTACCCATACCAATCATTTATGTTCCGTAGAAATGAAGAAATCTATTAAAGAAGATATTGCACCAAACTCCTACCATCGCCTTCATACAATAAATGAAAGTATTCAGTCTTTAAATAAGGATAATGTAGATGAAAAAAATCTATTCGAAATACTTTCCAATCATGATAATTATCCAACTTCTATTTGTCGTCATGCTGGGGATGATGAAGAGGATTCGATGCTTACAGAAATGGAGACCGTGTTTAGTATCGTTATGAATTTAACCAATAATGAATTGTTCTGGATAAAAGGTAAACCATGTGAACATAAAGATTCGTAACATAGAAAGAGCCATAGTCAGAACGAACTGACTATGGCTCTATTTGTCATTCCACATTCAATGGATGATATTTACCAGATATAGAGTCAACGATTAATGTAAAGGTATCCTTATTCCCCTTATTTCCACTCACCACCCAGCATGGACGGTAAAATAGTTCATGATGTTTTAGAGCAATATTAGGTGCTGACATAACCTTGATCTTCCTAGAAATTGTACGATATAAAAATTCCTGCGCTAAATGTTTAGCTTCTTCCCCTTCTAGTTGGACAGGAAGCGGTTTTTCATCTGTTAATTGCTGCATAATGAATGCAGGCCTTTTGTCAACAAGGGCTGGAGTACCACTTATAGCATCAATTGTACAACCCACATTTCCTTTTAATGGAGAAATAGGGTTACTATTCTTAAAGTCAAATTCGTAAAACATATATGGATAATAAACTAAGTTTTTCACTGAGAAATCTACTTCTGCTTTCATTTTCCCTAACGAACGAATAATTCTTTCTTCTGTAAAAGAAACTTCCTGCGTGTTGATCTCCATCATTTACTTAACCCCATATCTGCTTGAATAAATTTAGAAATATTTTTAGCTTCTGGGCTTAGATCAAATGAAATATTTTTATTAATATTTTTCGGAATTTGTCTTGGCCCTTTTGCTTTCTCTACCATTCCTTGCATTTCTTCTGAAGGAGGTGTGCCAAACATATTACCAACTAACATCGCAACAATAGACATGATAACACCGGCTAGGAACGGGTGAATACCTGTTACTGCATCTAGTGTAGCTGTAGTCCAAATAATGTTAGTCAAAGCACCTACAATCATGCAGCTCATAACTCCAACTTTGTTTGCTTTTTTTGAGTAAACAGATGCAATATATGGCACCATGAAGCTGTTCCCCAACACACCTGAAGCAAATACAACTAGAGCAAAGATACTAGGTGGTTGATAGATTGCAACAATAATACCAACAACCCCTACCGATAAAATACATAGGCGTGATACAAGGACTACTTTTTCTTGACTGGCTTTCTTGTTAATTAATCGTTGATAAATATCCCTAGATAGTATGGTCCCTGTTTGCATCAAAATGGAGTCAGAAGTTGACATAATAGCCGCCATCAAGGCTGAAAGCAATATAGCAGCAAATATTCCAGGAAAAAATGTATAAGCTAGCATAGGGATTACCATTTCAGGATCGGATATATTCGGAAGCATAATAATTGCTGCGAAACCAAGTATATATGGTGTGAAAACAAATATTTGGTTCCACACAGCTGAAACTATTATAGCTCCCTTAACGGTCTTCGTACTCTGCATGGACATGTGACGGACCACTACATGTGGTAGACCCATGTAAGTAATAGCATAAATTAGGATAGCACCAAGCACCATCCCCCATTGTCCATAGTAAGCTAAATCTTTACCCCAAATACTTAAATATGTGGGATCAATTGCTGCTAACCCTTCATTGATACCAGATAATCCACCAATATGAAAGAGTGCCATTACGGCAATACCTGCAATACCAAGTACCATGATGATACCTTGTACAAAATCCGTCCACACAACAGCCAGATAACCACCTGTTACCGTGTAAATGATAATGACACCTACACCTAGGATTAGTGCTAGCTGATAATTAAAACCAGTTAAACTTTCCAATGCCTTCCCAGCAGCAATAAATTGTGCAAAAACATATGCTGAAAGAAAAACAATAGAAATAATGGAAGCAACGATTTTCACTGCTACGCTCTCATATCTTTTTTCCAAATACTCAATCGGAGACAAAGCGCCTAATAGCTCCGACATCCTTCTCATTCGTTTACCAAGTACAGAAAGGTTAATAATCGAACCACCGGCATCACCAATGGCATACCAAATGGCATACCAACCTTGTTGGAAAGCAAGTGCTGGTCCCCCCATAAACATGTAACCACTCATAGATGTACTCTGCATTGTTAAGGCCGTAACAGCGGGTCCTAAACTTCTACCACCAAGAATATAGTCATCAACGGAGTTATTTACTTTACGTGAAAAAGATAAACCAATGCCAAGTAAAAATAACATATAAATTATAAAAACAATCATATCCAGATTCATTTTCTCCCACCCTTTCCTCATCTATTGAATCAATCATTATTCGTTTTCCTCTTCATAGAGATCTTCTTTTCTTAGTTTAAAATACATAACAATCCCAAGTCCTAACCAAAAAAATGGCCATGGTACTAGTAACCAAAATGTTTCTGCCGGAAGGTTAAACATCAAAACCACCTCCTCCATTCTAATTTTTATAAAAAATCTTTATATCCAGCATTGTTCTTACTTATTGTTATGAAGCTTCCTTCAAGCGCATGAAAAGGCTTACATTATATGGTTATAAGGCTATTAGGATCACTTAAAAGTAGGGTCATTACCTGACCCTACTTCCTAACTACTAGGAAAATCG
Organism: Oceanobacillus senegalensis; assembly: GCF_900176885.1. GTDB lineage: Bacteria > Bacillota > Bacilli > Bacillales > Amphibacillaceae > Oceanobacillus > Oceanobacillus senegalensis. Next base: position 2,843,621 of record NZ_LT839648.1, read on the forward strand.
AAGTTTGTTTCGTTTTCTGTCTCCTCTTGATCAAACCATCTTTCAGATACTGTTTTTGTTTTCGTGAAAAATCGAGCGGTGTCTGGACCGAACATTTGCCCTTCTCCATATCTTGAACCTTTCCAGCCACCAAAGTTATGATACCCAACCGGGATAGGAATTGGAACATTCACACCAACCATACCAACTTCAATTTCTTGTGTGAATTTCCTTGCGTGACGACCACTATTTGTAAATACGGTGACACCATTACCATATTTATGATCATTAATGAGGTCGATTGCTTCATCAATAGTATCTACATTAACAATAATCCGTGCAGGTCCAAATACTTCTTCTTTATACATATTCATGTCTGAGGTAACCTGATCAAGTAGTGTTGCACCAAGATAGAATCCTTTGTTGTTTTCTACTTCAGCTTTTCTACCATCTACAACGATATTTGCTCCTTCCTCCACTGCTTGATCTATAGCTAGAAGAATACTTTGCTTTGCTTCCTCGCTGATTACGGCACCAAAGTCCACATCTTCATCATCAAACGAACCTACTTTTAATTTCTCCACTTTAACTTTTAACTTTTCTGTAAAGACTTTAGCAGTTTTTTCTCCTACCGGCATCGCAACAGATATTGCCATACAACGCTGTGAAGCTGCGCCATATGCTGCACCTATAAAAGAATCAACGGCTTTATCTATATCTGCATCCGGCATAATGACCATATGGTTTTTCCCACCACCAAATGCATTTACTCGTTTATGATACTTGGTTCCTGTCTCATAAATAATCTCCGCCACCTTTGTTGAACCGACAAAACTTATAGCATGGATGTCTTCGTGAGTAATAATGGCATCGACCGTATCTTTATCCCCATTTATCACATTCCACACACCCGAAGGCAATCCCGCTTTTTCCCAAAGCTCTGAAATATAAATTGCAGAGCATGGTACCTTCTCAGACGGTTTTAAAATCATCGCATTTCCCACGGCAACCGCCATAACACTCATTGCAAGTGGAACCATAACAGGGAAATTAAATGGAGAGATACAGGTTACAACACCCAAAGGCTGTTTCATGGAGTAGGAATTAATGTCACCACCAACATTAACAGAATGTTCTCCCTTTAAAATATGTGGTGCACCAATAGCTAAATCTACTGATTCAATGCCACGACTTATTTCCCCTTTAGCATCTGAAATGGTTTTGCCATTTTCTTTTCCAATTAATCGTGCTAATTCATCTGTATTTTCAACAAGTAGCTGTCTAAATTTATGAAGAACCTGTACTCTTTTTCCCACTGAGGTATTTTCCCATTTTTTATAAGCTTCTTTTGCTAGCTTCACCGTTTCATTTACCTCTTCTTTTGAAGCAAATGGTACAGTAGCAATTTTCTCTCCTGTTGAAGGACTATAGACAAATCCAAAACGGCTATTTGTCCCTTCCACTTTTTCACCATTGATATAATGTGGAATAGATTTGACTGATACAGTCTCCATTTAAGAGCCCCCTTTTTTCATTTAATCATTCCAACAACTATTGCCTACCTCTTAATTACACCACTTCGTTGTATATACTTATTTACGAGATTCTTCCTTATAATCAATAGACCGCATGTTTACTCCAATCGTATTTGATGTCTCATGCCATATTTTCTTTAAATACTTTACGTAAAACAGCAATCATAAAATCAATATCATCATCTGTACTAGAAAGCGGCGGACTAAGTGTAATAATATTCGTATATCCAGCCACGGTATCTCCATTTTTCCCAACTATTAATCCATTGTCTTTACAATCTGCAATTATTTTCCCTACACGTTCTTTTGATGCAGGTACTTTCGTTTCTTTATCCTCCACCATTTCAATACCCACAATTAATCCAAGTCCACGTAAATCACCTACATAATCATAGCTACGTATCTCATCCAACCCTTGTAGCAACTTATTTCCTAATTCCTCGGAACGGTCGTATAAATTTTCCTTTTCCATAATTTCAATATTTTTTAGTGCTAATGCACAAGCTGCTGGATTTCCACCAAAAGTATTGACATGTCTAAAATGACTATTTTCTTCTCCACTCTTAAATGTTTCATAGATATCTTTTCTAACAGCTGTTACTGATAATGGTAGATAAGCACTTGTTAACCCTTTAGCCATTGTGATAATATCAGGCTTCACATTAGAATGCTGATGTCCGAACGCCTGACCAGTACGACCAAAACCACAGATAACTTCATCAATAATTAATAACACACCATGTTTATGACAGATTTCTTGAACTTTCTCGACGTAAATTGGGTCTGGTATAAGAATTCCTCCACCAGTAATAACCGGTTCCATAATGACAGCAGCGATTGTTTCCTTTTGTTCCCAAATAATTGTGTCTTCAATCTCTCTTGCTTTTTGTATATTGTACTCACGAACAGACATTCCTTCTGGTTTTCGGTAATTATCTGGTGGAGCAACATGTAAAAAACCTGATGAAAGTGGTTCATATTTATATTTTCTTAAAGCCTGACCAGTAGCAGATAATGCCCCCATCGAACTACCGTGATATGCACGGTAACGGGAAATAACTTTATAACGGTTAGCATCACCATTTTGTTGATGATATTGGCGTGCCATTTTGAATGCAACCTCATTTGCATCGGAGCCACTATTCGAATAGAATATCATGTAGTCACCACCGAGCATTTCATTGAGCTTTTCTGCTAACTCAATGGCAGGCAAATGACTTTGTGTCATCGGCACATAAGCCATTTTTTTAATTTGATCATATGCGGCCTGTGCTAATTCCTCACGACCATATCCAACGTTCACACACCATAGACCCGACATACCATCTAAATAACGATTTCCATCACTATCCGTAATCCAAGAGCCTTTACCTTCTTCCATAATCATTGGTGGATTTTTTTCACTATAAGGTGAAATATGATGCCATATATTTTGACGATCCCTTTCTGTAAGTGACTGCATTTTTTTAACCGTTTCCATTAAAATCTTCCCCCTTTTAACTTAATGTCCAAATGGCGGCTACTACCTATTTAATTAATACTATTTAGATTTGACAAAATTTTAAGTATATTACATAATCTATTGTATAATGGATATATCAAGTAGTCATTTAACAAACTGTTAAATTTTTCGGGTTTACCTTTTACGATTTGAAGGGTGGGAATTAAATGGAGAAGTGGGCAATTACAATTGAAGATGTTTTATCACGTGACGTGTTTCGGAATGCCAAACTTGTTGCAGGTTTAATTGGAGTACAGCGAGAAATTAAATGGACACACATTCTGGAAGCAGGAGATATTGAGTCATTTATTAATGGTGGTGAGCTCATCCTTACAACTGGTTCTGGAATCCAATTTGACTCTCCAGAGGGGATTCCGTATATTGAAAAATTAAAAAATAAGAATGTAGCAGGCATTTGCATCGAACTTGGAACAAACATCAAAAAAATCCATCCAGATATCATTCAATATGGAAATGACCACAATTTTCCGTTAATTGTATTTAATGAAATCGTTAAATTTGTCGATATCACACAAGACCTTCACACATTAATCATTAACAATCATCATCACATGTTAAGTCAGCTTAATATATTTTCCAAAACAGTTAATGAACTTTCCTTACTCCCCAATGGCATCTTAAAAATTTTAAAAGAACTATATCTTCATATGAATATAGATATCCTTTTTATGACAGATGATACGAAAAACTACTACTATCCACCCAAAGCAAAAGATGATTGTGATTTCTTTCAAACTTTAATCGAAAAGACGAGCAGCACAAAGCAATATGGGAAATTTTTACAAGATAGTCATTATTATCTGATATTCCCTATAAAAGGACTTGGACATACCTGGGGATATTTATGCCTTAAACACAAATCAAGTGAATTAGACGAATTTTCATTCTCCCTAATTGATCGGGCTAATTTGGCTATCGCTCAAATCATGCTGCGTAACAGGACAATAGAAGAAAGGAAACAGAATCAGGAAGAAGATATTATTCGTAGACTTATCCAAGGTAAAAACTGTGATGGAACAGAAATACAAAAAGTCCTTCCTGCTCCCGCAAAGAACTTAAATTACCGCTTATTTCTAATCCAAAACCATAACTTTGAGACTAATACTAATAGAGAAGATTGGGAAGAAATCAAATTGCAACAATCCATAATTATTCGTTCCTTATTTCGAAAAGGTGGATGTATTCCTGCCATATCTATCAGTAAAGATAAGATAGTGGTTATTGCTTCCTTTTATAAGAATGATAAAGCAGAAAAGGATACGGATCGATTTCAAAAGATTTCAGAGGAAATAAAACGCATTGAAGAAAAAAATATCTTTTATGGGAATCAATGTACGATTGGAATTAGTAACCTTAAGCAGGACTACAACACTCTTGATTCAAGCTACCGAGAAGCTAAAAATGTCATTCTTATCCAATCATTTAACTTAATACAAACTTATTTTTATGAGAATATTGGAGTCTATCGCGTCCTATTAGAAATGTTGGAACATGATAGTTTACATACCTTTGTTCAGGAATACTTAGGACCAATACTCAACTATGATAAACAGACAAAAGGCGAGCTTTTACTGACACTTTCAACGTACTTACAATGCTTAGGTTCCAAAAAATTAACAGCAGAACGCCTATATATTGTACGACAGACATTATACCATCGGTTAGAAAAGATTAGTAATCTCTTAGGAGAAGATTTTATGAATCCAGTGAATAGACAAGCCATTGAATTGGCAGTAACTGCCTATCACCTTTTGGAATACAAAGAACTTCAAAAAGAAGGCACAAGCCATAGAACACTGGTTTTTAGCTGATAGAAAAGGGCATAGATAAATCATCTACGCCCTTTAAAAACTTAAAACATCGTAAAGCTTACAACTATATTCTTCAATTATTTTGCAACCAATTCCAATACCGTCTGCAATACAACATTTACTCCTTTTTCACAATCCTCCCAAGATGTTAACTCATCCTCAGAATGACTTTTTCCATTCACACTTGGTACAAAAATCATAGCAGCCGGAATATACGTTGCAATAAACTGTGCGTCATGACCAGCACCACTAGGCATTCGTTTATATGTGTAATCTAAAGAACTACAAGAATTCTCCATAGTACTAACAAGTTGATCATTAAACCAAACCGTATCACGATCCCATAGTTTGTTAGCAGTCACCGCACATTTTTCTCTACCTTCTGATTCAGTCAAACCTTGAATAATATCCTCCACCTGACGGATGGTATCCGCTTCTTTATGACGTGCTTCAATTGTGAACACAACTTTATTTGGAATAACGGTATGAATATTAGGACTAACATCCACTCTACCAATCGTGTAAACCAAATCACTATCTAATTTACTCATTTTATCTCGGATCTCGTTTATTAAATTATTTGCAGCGAACAATGCATCTTTACGCATAGACATTGGCGTTGTACCAGCATGATCGGAATCTCCAGTCACTTCAATTTCATAGCAGCACATGCCAACGACACACTCAACAACTCCAATATCAATTGATTCATTTTCTAACACTGGACCTTGTTCAATATGCAACTCAATAAATGCAGACGCATCTTGAAGTCGATTTTCTTTTTCACCTTCATAACCACTTGCCTTTAAAGCTTCTTCAAATGTTACACCTTTCGTGTCTGTGGACTTTAGCATCTGTCCTTTATCAAAGCGACCAGACATAACTCCAGAAGCCATCATAGAAGGTTCAAATCTTGCTCCTTCTTCATTTGTAATATTAGCAACAACAATAGGCACTTGTGGCTTAATATTATTATCAACCAATGTTCGAACCACTTCAAGACCTGTTATAACACCAAGAGCACCATCAAATCGTCCCCCTTTTTTAACAGAGTCCAAGTGAGATCCAATGACAACAGGAGGCTTACTATTATCTAGACCTGGCAACGTAGCATACATGCTTCCCATGTCATCCCATTTCACTGTCATTCCAAGTTCCTCACATGAAGATTTAAAGTGATTTCTTACTTGAATGTCGATATTAGATAACGCTAAGCGTGTTACTCCATTATTTTCTGTTCGTCCGAAGTCAGCAAATTCTTCTATCGTCTGTTTTAAGCGTTCCCCATTTACTACTACTTTTTGTTTTTCCATATATACTACCTCCATTAAATAAATAACTTTTTGTGCTTTTGTAATTTTCCTTTCATGACTAGTGTTGTAATATATTTCCTGCTATCTGGGTTGGTTAGTCGAATGGTACGATGGGAAGCTGACCCATCTATTTTTTCAAACTCCACTAAATCGCCTTCCAACGTCCCTTTAATATTTTTTATCCAATAATTATCCTGCATCAACTCATCAATGAGGCGCTTTTCATCGATAAATTCATCATAACTAGACATTTTCAAGCATCCCTCCTCTAAGATAAATCGTAAGGTAAATATAGGAGAACATTCCACCTCCCCCCACTACTATTTCACTGCTTCACTTGCTTCATCATCTGTTAGTTCATCAGCAATGGTCCAATCACGTCCTACCGTAATTCCCAGATACTTTTCATCATCCGGATCACTAATTTCGGCTTGTGGGTATTTATGAAAATACCAATACTTTGTTAGTACATAATAGATGGCACCTGCAATAACGAAGCCTACAATGAAGGAATAGGTCATAAAAAGGATAGCAATTATCCCACCTATCGCCCATGAGATAAAACCAGCAGTGTTGACTCCCCCATCATAACGATACTGTCCTTTTAATCTATACAAATCAGGAACATTTACCCGTCTTTTCCGTAATAAATAGTAATCAGCAAAAAGAATACCACTTATAGATGATAACACCGCACCTATAATTAATAGAACCTGTGTGAGTATCTCAAACACACTCCACGGTTGAATGACAGTACCAACAATCCCAACAACAAAAACAGAAACAGCATGTGTAAATTTTGGCCCCAATACATTGGAGAAAACAGCAGCAGCTGGTAGGACATTTGCTGCAGTGTTTGTCGACCACTGTGTTAAAACAATCATTAAAAGAAGCATGGCCAGCATCCACCCTGATGCCGTTTCTTGCAAGGCAGTGACTGGATTAGAAGTACCCGCAACAACGAATGCTGCAGCACCAATCATAATCATAAATGCTTCTGTTAACGGCATCGCTATTAAGCTTCCAACAAGTGTTGTTTTATTTCGTTTGAACCAATTTCTTTCATATTTTGGTGCCTTAAAATGACGGGATATAGTTGGAATATCGCAACCCAACGTTGCCCAAAATCCCATGTTTGCAAAAATAACAACCATAAAAGCGGTTATCGCTGCGCCACCTGTTACTGGGCTATTCACCCATGCCCATACATTATTCCCCTGTGCTGCAATTTCGGTTGTTAGTGTCTGGTAGATAATAAGAGAAAAGATAACGATAATCGGAGCTGCTAAATCGGCAAATCGTTCAATCCATTTGATTCCAGAGGCTGTATTGATTAATTGGAATAATGCAAACACGATATAACAAAGTAGCCAATTATCAAATCCTACATACATCGTGTTTAAAATTGCATTGATAGCTGTTGCACCAAAGTAGGTATTGATTCCAAACCAGAATGATGCAGCAATTGCCCTAGTTAAAGAAGGTATATGGGTACCAACTGTTCCAAAAGGTGCCCTCATATAGACTGGGAAGGCTAAGCCATGCTCTACACCTATATCACCAATAAGTGAAATGAAGAATCCAACAGCAATACAACCAACTAAAGTCGCAAGTACTACCCAAGGGAGTGAAATATTTTGTATCCCTGAAGCACCTATATCAAATGTAGCCAAAAGAATAGCCATTCCAATCCACATTGCAAAAAATCCCATTATCCCAATGGACTTATTTTCATGGTGAATCGGTAGTAAGTCTGGAGATCTTAAATAGGAACTTTTTTTCTTATTCTCCTGCAAGACTATCGACCTTCTCTCTTTTATTTTTGCTCCCCGAAAAGCTGCCCTATATAGTTTATATCAAGCAGCTACGGGGAGTTAGTAGTTTATTTACTCGATACCGTTCCTTCCTTCTTTTGTTTTATCGTATCTGAGGTGAATCTTCCTCGTTTCACAAATTTACCGGCACCAGGATTACCAACAAATTCCATATCCTTCACGACGTATTCTCCACGTGAAAGGACGGTCACTGGTTGCCCAGTTACTTTCATGCCTTCAAGCGCACTGTAGTCAACTGCACTATGATGGGTATTCACAGAAATAGTACGTTCTACATTAGGATCAAATAAAACAATATCAGCATCTGCCCCAGGAGCAATTGTCCCTTTATGCGGGAATAGACCGAATAACTTGGCAGCTTGTGTTGAAACCATATCGACAAATTGATTTAAGGAAATGCGTCCTTTTTTAACCCCTTCAGAAAATAGAACACTAAAACGATCTTCTACAAACGGACCACCATTAGGTATTTTGGTGAAGTCATCCTTTCCTAAATCCTTCTGACCATCAAAATCAAAAGAGCAATGATCCGATCCAATGGTTTGTAGTTGACCACTCTTAAGGGCATTCCAAAGAACTTCTTGATTGGATTTATCCCTTAATGGTGGAGACCATACATATTTTGCACCCTCAAAATTAGGTTGGTCCAAATAACTTTGATCAAGCACTAAATACTGTGGGCAAGTTTCACCAAACACATTAAATCCCTTGCTACGTGCATCAGCAATTTGTTCCACTGCTTCTTTACACGTCACATGTACAACATATAACTGTGAATCGGCAAGCGCTGTTAATTTTGCAGCGCGCCCCGTTGCTTCACCCTCTAGTTCAGGTGGACGAGTTAATGCATGATATATCGGTTCTGTATTCCCTTCCTTTAATGCCTCTTTCGTTAGATGTTCGATAACGTCCCCATTTTCTGCGTGAACCATAACCAATCCACCATGCTTTCTCGCAGTAGTTAAAGTCTGAAACAATGTTTCATCATCAGCCTGCAATACATTCTTATAGGCCATAAATACTTTAAAAGATGTTACTCCTTCCTCCTCGATCACCGTAGGTATTTCTTCTAAAACGCTTTCATTTGCTTCTACAATTTGTAAATGGAATCCGTAGTCAATAACTGCTCTACCTTTGGATTTCTGATGCCATTTCTCTAGAGAACTTTTCAGTGTCTTACCTTTTTCCGTTAAACAAAAATCGATAATAGTGGTTGTTCCTCCATGAGCAGCTGCAGTGGTACCGGTTTCAAAGTCATCCTTTGTCACGGTTCCACCGAAAGGCATCTCCATATGTGTATGTGGGTCAATTCCTCCTGGAAAAACAAATAGACCTGATGCATCAATTACTTCTGCATATACATCACTTAAATCCTGCCCAATTGCTTTTATTTTCCCCTCTTCAATTAAAACGTCTGCCTGATACGTATCTGTTGCTGTTACAATGGTTCCATTTTTAATAATCTTTTTCATCTATAATTCCTCCTTTGATTAAAGTAAGACTATTTCAAATAGATTCCACGCATGGAATTTATGAATTTGCCCTTTCTAACATTTGGATTGCGGATTGGCGATCATTCCAAGACATTGGTGGTTCCGTAGGTGTAAGATTAACCATGTCAATCGCTCCATCTACTGGACATACAATAGAACAAAGGTTGCAACCAACACAATCATCTTCTCTAACCTTCAAATATTCGTTGCCATTCTCATCGGTCAACATATCAATACATTGGTGAGAAGTATCTTCACAGGCAATATGGCATTTATTACAATTAATACAAACATCATTGTTAATACGAGCAACAACCTTATGATTTAAGTCTAAATCGCTCCAGTCTCCATACTTCTCAACAGATTTACCAATAATCTCACTTAGAGAGTTAATACCTTTTTCATCCAAATAATTAGATAGACCCTCTGTTAAATCATCAATAATTCGGAAACCATGATGCATGGCTGCTGTACAGATTTGCACACCACCTGCACCCATTAGCATAAATTCAACAGTATCCTGCCATGTTGAAATCCCACCAATTGCTGAAATTGGGATATTAATCTCGGGATTTCTAGCACATTCCCCAACCATGTTCAATGCAATTGGTTTAACTGCTGGACCACAATAACCACCATGAGCACCTTTTCCATTAACATTTGGTTCTGGATTCCAGGTATCTAAATCAACACCAACTAAACTATTAATCGTGTTAATCATACTAACCGCATCTGCTCCACCACGCTGTGCTGCTTTAGCTGTTTCTCGAATGTCTGTTATGTTCGGTGTTAGCTTGGTAATAACCGGCACTTCTGCGGCCTCTTTCGCATACATGGTTACCTTTTCTACTAAATCTGGATGTTGACCAACTGCAGAGCCCATCCCTCTTTCAGACATACCATGAGGACATCCAAGGTTTAATTCAAAGCCATCCACTCCAACATCCTGAACTTTTTTAACAATTTCATGCCAGTTTTCACGTTTCGGTTCAACCATTATTGAGGCAATAATAACCCGATCCGGATATAATTTTTTAGTTTCATAGATTTCTTTTAAATTGACCTCAAGGGGCCTGTCGGAAATTAATTCGATATTATTAAAACCCGCAACGCGTTGTCCGTTGAAATGATGAGCACCAAAGCGAGAAGTTACATTTAAAATTGGCTCTCCAAGTGTTTTCCACACTGCCCCTCCCCAACCTGCTTCAAACGCTCGCTGTACTTGATAGCCGGTATTTGTAGGTGGCGCGGATGCTAGCCAGTATGGGTTTGGGGATTGGATACCAGCAAAATTGATACTTATATCAGCCATTTTCATCCTCCTGTCCGTTTTCTAAATTTCTTTACAATTAAACATTATTAATAGTAGTTTCTTTTAACCGTTGATGAATGGACAATGCCGTATCTTTTCCTTGTTGAGCTGCGGAGACAACCATTGCTTCCCCAATTCCTTTACCAAAGATAACGTCACCAGCAGCATAGACTTTCGGATTAGACGTCATAAATGTCTCTTGGTCTATTTTTACAACTCCTTCATTATGTTCCAAACCAAATCCTTCAATAAGGTTCATATGCCGAGTTTGTCCAATTGCCTTTACGATAATATCAACATCCATCAAAAATTCGGATCCTTTAATTTCAACTGGTCGAGGACGTCCATCAGCACCTACTTCCTTCAGTTCCATCCTTACACATTCCATTTGTTTTACATGTCCATATTCATCACTAATAAGACGTTTCGGACTTGTTAACCATCTAAATTCGACACCATCTTGTTTAGCAAATTCGTATTCAAAATCATAAGCTGTCATTTCCGCTTCTGTTCGACGATAAATGATTTTCACATTTTGCGCACCAAGTCTTACAGATGTTGTTGCACCATCAATAGCTGTGTTTCCAGCACCAATAACTGCTACACGTTTACCGATAAATTCCTCCTCATAAAAGCCATTTTTCGTCCGCTCTACAAGGTCAATTGCATCATAAATTCCCTCGAATTCTTCCCCTTCAATACCAATCATCGGAACTTTTGACATCCCTATTGCAAGTACAACTGCATCATAATTTTCAACAAGGTCTTCTGGATAAATATCCTTTCCAACTTCCATATTTGTTTTAATTTCTACACCAAGTTGTTTTATCTGTTCAACTTCCCATAGTGAGATATCTTTCGGAAGACGGAATGGTACAATTCCGAATGTGTCGAGGCCACCTGGTTCACTTTTTGCCTCATAAATAGTAACCTCATAGCCTAATCTGGCTAGTTCTCTCGCAGATGATAAGCCCGCTGGTCCACTGCCAACTATAGCAATATGCTTCCCATTCTTTTCTCCGGATTGAAACAATACCTCTTCATTTTTAATCGCCCAATCTGTTGCATATCGTTGCAAATCTCCAATTGGGATTGGTTTGGTGGAGTTATTAAGCACACATGCTCCTTCACATAGCTCTTCTGTTGGGCAGACCCGACTACAACTAGCCCCTACAGGATTAGCTTCCATAATTGTTGTTGCGGAACCCTTCATGTTTCCAGATGCAATTTTTTTAATAAAGCCTGGAATATCAATACCTGTTGGGCATGCTGTAATACACGGTGCATCGTAACAGAAAAGGCATCGATTTGCTTCATCGAGGGCTTCTTGAACATTGAAGCTGGCTTTAGATTCATCAAAGTTACTTGCAAGTGCATCACCTGATATCAGGTTTTTTAATAAGTCACTCAATGATAAACCTCCTTATAAGTATTGTTTTTATACTTTTTCTTATAAAAGTGAGAAAAGAATTAAAACTCCAATCAAATACCTCCTACCCATATGTAAACCTAGTGTACTCTAACCACCTACTAAGTGATTGTTTACTGTTCGTTTGTCAATTCAAATAAGAAAAAGTGTTTCGACTGGTATTTAAAAATTTTACATAAAAGGAAAATCATGTATCGGGGATGAATTACTGCTTTTGAGGTGGATATAATGTGAAAGTGCCATGAAGAAATCAGGTCTACATTTAATTAATATTATAAAATTTTAAAAATTCATATTCATTGGACAAATTGTAAAATAATTCGCAATTTATGTAATCATTTTGTTAAAAGTTTACATTTGAACCAGTTTTTCGTTCTATTTTTAAAACATGTTATATCATACTATCCCCCCACACAAATCGACTTTTTCCCCCATATTTTATATTTCCCAATATATTCTCCTAAAAACTTCCCTTTAATTGGGAGCATATTTTTTCATATACGTTTTAAAATAATGTCAAATAAGAAAGGAGGTAACAGAGTGAATTCAGCAAAAAAATTCCTTTTTGGATTCTCTATGCTCATCTTGATTTTAGCGGGTTGTAATACGGACCAAGGTGCACAAAATAATGATAATCCAAATAACAACGACTTCCAAAATGTAAGTTTTGGACCTAATCACAATAACCAAAACGAAGGAACAGAAAATCTTCCAGATATCCCATTATTTGATGGAAATCCTAATGAAGGAAATATACATCAATATCAATTTCGAAAAGAATTTAGATATCAAGATGGAAATTGGGAAGAAATTCATCCTGACAATAGAAACCAAAACCGGTATCAAGTACCATCAGATACTGAACCTAATGCTGGCAATACTCCAGAAGAAGGTAACAACAATGTAGCTGAGGGTGATAACCAAACACCAGAAAATGGACAGGCAACCGTAAATGCTAGCGAGGTAGTAAAAGAGGTTGTCCGATTAACCAATGAAGAAAGAAAGAAAAATGGGTTATCCGCATTAAAGATGGATCCTGAATTGAATAATGCAGCACAGAAGAAGTCTGCTGATATGGCTAGTAATGGATACTTTAGCCATAATTCACCCACCTATGGATCACCTTTTGACATGTTAAAACAATTTGGCATTGAGTATTCTGTGGCAGCAGAAAATATCGCAGCTGGACAAGATACTGCTCAGGCAGTTGTTGACGGCTGGATGAACAGTGAAGGACATCGAAAGAACATCCTGAATAAATCTGTCACACATATTGGTGTTGGCATGGCAGAAGGCGGAGCTCAAGGACCTTACTGGACTCAGCTTTTTATTGCGAAATAAGTAGATAGTGAAAGAAATTAAATAGGAGAGCACATGGAATAGCGCTCTCCTTAAAACCCTACTTTACAATTTCGAAGTCATTCACCAGCGATTACAAACTCTGCACTGGTCGAATTATAGCTAGCGTCATCTGATATCCAAAAAAAGAAAAAACGAATCGTATGTAACAGAATTACCTCGATTCAGAATTTACATTTTCTCCTTCTAAATTACGATAACGGCCACTAGAGAAAATTAATGGTTCCCCATCTTGAACACGAATATCTGTAACCCTGCCCACAAATAAAGTATGGTCACCTTCTACGTATTCTGATTTCACTTCACAACTTACTTGAGCAAGAGCTTCCGGAATAACAGGCTTTCCATCTAGATATTGAAAGGTTAGATTGCTCGTATCCTTATCTTTTGAAGCAAACACTTTTGATACCTCTACTTGATGTTCAGCTAAGATATTTACAGTAAAACTTTCTGTTGTTTGAATTTTTTCTAATGTTTTTGAGTCCTCTTTTACAGAAATTAACACTAATTTAGGATCCAACGATACAGACATAAATGCATTCGCTGTCATTCCATGAACATAACCATTAATCTCTGTTGCAATTACTGTTACCCCTGTTGCAAATTTCCCCATTGCATCTCGAAATAGACGATCATCCATTTGATACATCCTCTCTTTGGTATTTGTTGATTATATATTATTTGTAAAGTAATCTTGAAGTCAGTTATTAAAGCTATCCTTTTTTTAAAATCAACCAGGATATTCTATTAATAAATCCAATGCTATCGAACATCCTAATGAATTACCAGCATGATTGCTTCTTAAAAGTCTGTTTTCAATGTATAACTCTTTAAACTAATTGTAAGTTTTTAATACTAACAATTCTAGATTAAAAATTAATTTTTCCAATTTTTAAGTGAATTATTATTGATTTTTATCGAAATATCCAATTTTAGACTATCTTTTACAAATTTAACTCATCTAAGGCAATATGTGAGTCGAGTATAAGTAAGATCTGAAAGTTTTGTCATGGGTTATAAAGGTCTTTTTGTATCAGTTTTTCAATTTTATCGCAGGTTAAGGGGCAGTAATACCCCCACCTCAAAAATGGGGATGAAAAACCCCCCACTGATTGAAGATTCACCTTATTTTTCCTATACGCCAATCCACTCATGGGTAGGGATAGATTATCCATGGTTTGATGAATGTATAAAAAAGCTATGCGTCCGTGACACATAGCCTTCTCATTTTCTTGTACTGTGTTAGCCAATTCACTTCATAATAGTTTTCAGAAAATATTTTCAAGGATACAGGACTAGCTTACTTTTCCGCTAAACCACCTTGAATTTATTAGTCATATCGCCTTTTATTGAGCCACCTATTTACAGCCCATAAAAATTTATAGTATTTTGATATAGTTGCTCGTATACATTTTCGACAGTGATACCTTTAATACTAGATATTTCTGAAATTGATTGGTGAATTAATTTGGGATGTGTCTTTGTATGTTGAAATGACTCTTTATACTGCCACGGACCATCTGTTTCCACCATCATCCTAGTTAAAGGATATTCCTTTACTAGCTTTTTTGTCTCCGCATCGTATAAAACATCTGGTGTAATCGATATAAAATAATTATTCTCCAGCAAGTACTCTATTTCCTTTTCATTTCCTTTAAACCAATGAAAGTGTGCTTTTTCTATCGAGTGCTTTTCCAATAATGAGCACACGATTGGTGTGTGCTCACGGATGACATGAAGAACAATTGGTTTATTATATCTTTTAGCAATGATAATAAACTCTTCTAACATTTCAATATACGGATCTAAATCCATATTTTTATTTTCTTGCATCCGAAAATACGGTAAACCAATTTCACCAACTGCAACCATTTCATCATGGAATCGTTCAATAAATAGAAAAAGTGCTTCTAATTCTTGCCCCTTTGGAAGTGGTTGTTCTGGATGAAAACCAAAAGCCGCCTTTACTCTGCTATTTTTTCGAGTTAATGATAGATTAATGATGGCAGACGCAAGATTACTAGAAACGCTAATCATATGATCGACATCAAACTTCTCCATCTCATCTATAATAATTTGTCTCTCCGCTTTCTTATAGGCATCTAAATGTACATGAGCATCGATAACATTCTTATTCAACAAATCTCCCATCTCCTTAAATTTATCTATATAGAAACAATCAATTTAAATCTTTCTAAACCATACCTCTAGCTAGTCTTAATTTCTTAATACATCTCACTATTTTTTCCTATTTTAGCATTATTCGTGTCATATGTCACTGTTTTCCGAATTTTGTCATAACCAGTATTACAGGAATTAAGAATACGGTAAACAACCTATTCATGAAATATTTGAAAGGCAGATTGCGGATGGTATACCACTACCAAAGATTTTTAACGAATGTTCCCTATCTTTAACTGGGAAAACGGTTGTAGACCGAATTATTACCGGGCTATTAAACTTATCTTAGAGTGGACCTGGTGACTTAAGTCTCTGGACCAAGATTCCTGTTTCTGTGGTTCCCTTGAAATAAGAAAAGGCTCAGTAAAAATACTGAACCTTTTCTTATTTCATTTGAAGACTACTGCAACTATTCGATGATCTGTAATTCTTTCGGGAACTTGGTTAGTGTTTCGAATCCATCTTTTGTGATGAGCACATCATCTTCTATTCGAACTCCACCAATACCTGGTAGGTAAATTCCTGGTTCAATAGTATAAATCATACCTTCTTTTAAAATGCCATCATTTAAGTGACTCATCGAAGGGAACTCGTGTACATTAATACCTAGTCCATGTCCAATTCGATGTGGGAAATAATCGCCATATCCTGCTTCTATAATGATATCTCTTGCCACCGTGTCAAGATCGCCAATACGAGCACCTGGCTTACTAGCTTCTAAAGCTGCGAGTTCCGCTTTTAGTACCGTGTTATAGATTCCTTTTTGTTTTTCTGTTACGGATTTATAGGCTACTGTTCTTGTAATGTCTGAGCAATAGCCATCAAGCACAACACCGAGATCAAATAACACCATGTCACCAGCTTTTAATTTCCGATTTCCTGGGTTGCCGTGTGGATCACCGGATTTTTCACCAAATAAAACCATGGTAGAGAACGACATTTCACGAATTCCTTTTTTCTTCAGTTCATACTCAATTTTAGCTAATACTTCCATTTCGGTAATCCCTTCTTTTAGGGCGTTAATTCCTACTTGAACACCATAGTCAGCCATTTCTGTTGCTCGTTTGATAACAGCAATTTCACTTTCATCCTTTACAACGCGCATTTCATTTAATTTATCCTCAACAGAAACGACGTTTGCTTCTGGGAACAGACGAAGGATTGCTTCGGATCGTCCAAAGGTAAGAACTTCTTTTTCAAACGAAACGGCATTTGCTTTTGCTAGCTTTCTTGATTCAATAGATGTTTGAATCAGGTCCCATGGGTTTTCATGGTCGGAATATCCGATAATTTCGTATTGCCAACCAGCATCTTTTAGTTGATTTACTTCCATCGCTGGTAGAACAAATAATGGCTGGGATTGTTTGAATACGAAGATTCCCATTAAACGCTCATGTGGATCCGTATGGAAGTTGGATAGATAGTATACATTTTCCGTTGAATTTAAAAATGCAACTTCTATATCTTTCTCGTTTAACCAAGCTGTTAACGTTTCTAAACGTTTATTCATGACTGAACACTCCAATCACACATATTATTACTGATTTTACTTTTCCTTTTGCGTTGCTAGTGATACTGCGATTAATACGATAATAGCTGCTGGAACGGAAATAACAGAACTGTTTAATTCAAATGGTGTGTTAAGCACCAGTTCCCATACTAAGGTTACGACAACCCCTGCAACCATGGAAGAAATACCACCAATTGCTGTCACGCGTTTCCAGAAGAATACCGCTAAAATTGCTGGTGTAATACCCGCACCATAAACGGTGTAAGAATACATTTGTACTTCTAATACCGTTGGGAAGTAGCTAATTAATAGATATGATATCGCACCAAGTACAACGATGAATACTTTGGTCATCACTAATTGTTTCTTATCAGATGGATTTTTATTAATATACTTTCCATATATATCATACGTCATATTTGTAGCTGCGGAAAGTAAATAGGAATTCCCTGTTGTGATAATAAAGGCCGCCGCTGCAGCTAGTAGAATACCACCTACACCAAGTGGCAAAGCAGTTGTTGTTGCCATCAATGCCATTCCAGGGTCAATATCTGGAAAGAGCGAACGAGATGCAAATGCAATAATCGAAATAGCAGGTGATATGACTAGCATCACCAATAACCAACTGAGAGCTGCGCGTTTTGAAGATTTATCCCCTTTGGATGCAGCCAGACGTTGATACATGTTTTGGTCACTTAATAATAGGAATAAAGAGGGTAAAAGGTAACCCATTAATTGAATGGTTGTTAATCCACCTGTTGCTGTCATATGAGATTCTGGGACATTGGCCACAATAGAATCCCATCCTCCTGCAACGGAAATAACGATTGGTACGGTGATAATTAAACCACCAACCATTAAAAACCCACTGATTGCATCGGTTTGCGAAACAGATCGAAGTCCACCAATCATCGCCAGGAATATAATTAATACCGCCGCAATGATTGTACCGAGTTCCACACTCATCCCCGTCGTGATATTTAATATAAAGCCAAGACCAGTCATTTGATAGGAAACGATCCCGACGTAAGCTAAGATAACAATAACACTTGCTAAATTACGAGCAGGGGTACCATATTTTTCCTCAAGGATACCTGAAATGGTGTATTTTCCAAATGCCCGGATTTTAGGGGCAATGATATAAAGAATAAAAATACCAATAATGGTTGGAATCATTAACATGAATGAAGGAAAAATACCAAAACTATAGGAGACAGATGTTTCACCACCGGAAATACTCCCACTTCCTGTCCATGTTGCTAGTAAGGTACCCATTAAAACGAGTGGACCCAAGCTTTTACCAGCTAGGACAAAATCTTGACTGTTTGATACTTTCTTTGACATGTAAATACCGATACCAATCATTAGTACGGCATAAATCCCAATAAACCAAAGTAATTGGGGATTTGATTGTAGTTCCATTTCTAATTCACTCCTGAATATTTTATTTCTACTTTTATCTCATCCCAAACATCTTGTCGCAAGAAAAAATCACGATTATTTGTGAATCAAAATATTAACTTTTAACAATGGGTTGTGAAATATTTCGTAGTTAAGCAGTCCTACAATTTTTCAGCTTTTAAAGCGTAACATGCATAAAAAATCGAATCAAACAGCCTATAGATGCGTTTTCACGTCAATGACATGATATTTTTACTTGAATAGGAACCTAATCATTCATTCGACAAAATACTACAAAATACTGAGGGATAGGTATGTTTACAATCGTCCTTCGCTTTCTCGTTTGCTGTTTAGTAAGGTGAATGGTGCGAATGTTCACCGAAGTGATTCAAGTTATATATACGGATTTCTAAGTTCTATTTCTCATATTACGGTAGAAAAGACAATGGGGAACGGTCAATTGTGTGGAACAAGATTGAAGAGGAAACACCAGCTTTTGGCAGAAAATATGTCATCGATAATGGCCGATTTGTTGAATCAAGTGGAATTGAGCGGTTCAATAGGCATGTTTCACTATTATAGCTTCAATAGAGAAAGAGAAGTGGCGTTTTATTATCCACAGTTGGAATATGATTTTTCACCAAAAGAATTAGATATTGCGACCGAATTAGATAAGAACACACTCCGAAGGTAAAACAAAGTGATCTACTTCTCGAATTTGACTTGGAAGAAATTAAAGCAGCAGGTTAAGACATAACAGCACCGATTGTTATTACAAACAAAGAAGAATATCTTGATGTTAAACCTACCAATCTTCCGAAGGTTAATTTACAGATGATTTATTAAGTTTATCGAACGTAAGAAAAGTGACCGGTTATTCATATGCCGGTCACTTTTCTCCCTTAATCTGTATAAAATTTTATAGTCGCGCAAACAACACATTATTTTCTAAGTGGATATGCTGGAATGTATCCTCTTCTAATTCCGCCAAACGTGCATAGGTGATTTGGTATGAACCACATGCATTTGCAGGAGGAACGAATCCTTCTGTGATTTCACGCATTTTCTTTAATAAATCCCCTACCTCATTATGATCTTCTTCAAGCCCACCATTTGCAACACGAATTTTTTCAAGTAGCTCTTCACTTGGTTCTTGTTCATATTGTTTAATTAATGGAAATACTTCATTATCTTCTTTGATTGTATGGTCTTCCATTTCCGTTTTAAATTTGTTATATAAGTGGTATAGCTCTTTTAGATGGGGATGGTTAACTCCATGCTTACTATAAATCTTCGTCACGAATTGTCCAAGTGCTGGAAGCTCCTCCATCAAATAAGCATGATGATGATGTCTAATATGATCAATTACTTCAGTTAATGGTTTTGCATCCCAATCCACTACCTCATGCTCTTCTTTGTTCCATTCATCATAAATAGAATTAAGCTCATTTAATATGAAGGCATCATCCAAATTCTTCTCTGCGAATGTTTCTTTTAATGGTCGTTTTCCTCCACAACAGAAATCAATTTGATGTTCTTTAAACAGATCACTTGCTTTTGGAAAAATCTTCACTATATTTGCAGGTGCATGTTCAGCTGTAAATTTCATTATTTTCCCTCCAATATTTATTCTTGAATTCATTTTAATTTATATTTAAATTACTTTCTGTGATTGAAATCACTCTTTTGGAAAAATTATTATTTGTTCTAGCTAGAATTTGAATGATCGGTAAACACAAATTGAAGCATATACAAGATCATGATCAATACAATAAAAAGTAACCCCCACCCCAGTACCTGTTGTTGAGATAGTAAATAGTTATTGCAAATTTGTATAGGGGTATCGATATAAAGCCAAGATAGTAATCCAAACATTGATAAATAATCGAGAAAAATAAAGGTTTTTCCGAATCCACGTAGCTTATACCAGCTATCTTTTAATAGAACTCCTACGATTGGTAAACTAATAAATTTTAAAAACTCTACATGAGTAAAAGTTAAAGCTTCATCTAGTGATCTTGGTAGCATCCAATAAATGGAAAGAGAAAGAACAAGAATAATCCCTGGTACACCGTTGGCATTCACCTTCTCAAAAAAGCTACGTAATCTTTTAACCTGCCTTTTACTGACCAACCATCCTACTAGAATTAGTAGTGGAAGCTGAACAAGCATGTGAACAATCATCAACGATTCCATGGCATTTCTTATAGGAAGGGTGACAAGTATAATGTACAATAAAATCCCCATCCCCACTTGTTTCATCATGACTCCTCCGATTCTTTTTCAAGTATGGATACTAGTTTTTTTGCTGCTTCATCTGTTTGAGTATAATCCAGCACATCTTGTAGCACCCCGTTTTTATCCACTAAATAAAAAGCAGAGTTATGTGTAAAATTACCATTACCATCTGGAATAACAATCACACCAAATTCTTCTAGTAAATTATCTAATTCTATTTGATTTGGAATTCTAGCCATCCTCCACGTTTCTCCATCGCTATCGAAATACGATTTATACTTGTTTAATGTAGCTGGATCATCTCGTTCTGGATCAAAACTGATGCTAAGAAATATTATCTCTTTCCCAATCCATTCATTTGGAATTTGATTGTATACCTCCGCTAAATTCATTTCCAATTCCGGACATACATCCGTACAAGAAGTATAAATGAATGTAAGCATTACATACTTCCCAGCGAACTCTGAAAAAGAATAGGTTCTGTCCTCGCTATCTTCTAAGGTGACTTTGGGAAAGATAGGCTTTTCCTGTATTAATCGATAGGTACGGGCACTTTCAGCGGTAAAAGCTCGAAATCCATCTGTACCAACATATAGAATAAATAAACCAAGTATTACACTTATGACAGTAGCAAATACATTACGCCGATTTTTTCTCATAAAAATCATCGCTTCCCGTTTTATTCTTTACACGCATATAACGAATAAAATGGATAACAAAAATAATCGAGGCAACTAGGGCTAGCCCTCCAGATGCTGCACCAAAATTAGCTGGTGCCATCCATTCAGGAAAATGAGTCGCCCATCTTCTTGGTGTACTTATAGCACCAGAAGCTAAGAATGAACCACTTATTCCTAAAAAGGCAACGGTATAAAAGATTACGCCTACTTGATCAATCCAGTTTCCCTTCTTATTGCTATCCAGGTAATACATAAAACCAAACAACATCGCGACAGCTCCTAATCCCATATACATATGGAAATGTCCAGGAACCCATTTTGTGTTATGCATGACGTGATTGACAACAATAGTGGCGTCAACTATTGCAGGGACAACCCCCAATGTCCAACCTGCCATGGATAAAAATAGTAAACTTGAAGCAACATCCCATTTGATTCCTGATTTATAGATGAGCATTAGTGCACCATAAGCTGTAATTATAAGAACAGGGAGCCCATTGGAATAAGATAATACTTGCGCCATAATTAATGTCCATTTAGGCATGACAGAGTCCATCAATAAATGATGGGTATAAATTAACAATGTGAAAATCGTAGACATATTCCAGGCAATTAAGAATCCTTTGGTTACTGTCCATTTACGTTTTGCATAACGTGGTAGAATTTCATAAACAGCGATAACAGCCATATAAATAATGGCATTAGCAAATATATGACCAAAGGCATATGTTAAGTTTTTAGCTAATAAAGGATCAAAGGTAAAGGCAGGATTTACTACATTAATCATGTTCATAATAAGTACAATTGATCCTGCTATAATAGCTGTTGTATTTACAATAACAACCATGGTACTAGCAACGACAGCTTTAGGTGGAGCTTTTTCCAACGATTTTTTACCTAAAATAACATCCCAACCTAAACCCTTCCCTAAACTTCCGTATTTCTTAATAACCGCACGTCCTGCATCAATGTAAAATAATAAAAATCCGGTACCAAGAACCAGCATTCCTCCAAGATATAAAATCGCTCCTGTTGCCCCCCAGGCATTAGCCGACAATGTTGGCAGTGGATACAAGAATGTCCACGCGCTAGCATATTCAAATGAAAATACCCCTACAATGACCATCACAACTCCGATTAAAAACAATACTAAGGTCGTGGTTGCAATTTCTCTAGATAATTCCACATGTTTCCTTAAGAAATACCACATAATTGCTGCTGCAGATATTGCAGCGGCCCCCACCATCCCTGTTCCGTGAATAGTTAAGAACTGATAGAAAGTAGCTGGTTTTACATGGATTACTCCTCCTTGCTGCATAAGCATAAGGATTCCAAAAATCATCATAGCGCCAATCACAATTCCACCAATAACTAGATAGTTAGAAACCAGTTTATTAGATTTCACTTCTTCTAACTCCATCCTACGATTCATGAATTACACCTCCACCTTTATTCCGTAACTTCAATCGTTTCAATCATTACATGATGCCCTAAGCCGCAGTACTCTAAGCAAAGAATTTCGTAAGTGCCAGGCTTTGTAAATGTAATAAATACTTTGTTGGTGTATTCTGGCATTGCTTGTGTTTGTGCAACCAATGTCATATCTTCATCATAAATACCAAATCCATGTGTAACATCTGCACTCGTCACACGAAATTCAATAGGTTCACCAACTTTAAATTTCGTATCACTTATATTCCATCCAAATTGCAATGCTTCTACATCAACAATTGTTGGATCAACACTCTCCCCATAAACAGGCTGATCGTATGGCAGTTCCCGTAAAGTATAAATCGTTACAACCAACATTAAGATAACAAGTGAAATGGCATAAAACTTTCTCACTTTGTACCACTTTTTCTTAATAGGCTCATAATCACTCCTTTCTTTTGATTGGATTACAACGAAAATAAAAACCCCAGCAATCAAAAGCATAAAAATTAAACTAACAATCCATGCCACTGTTTGAACCATTACAATTCCTCCCTAAAACTATTCTTTTTTAAAAAGTCATATCAAATCTTGTATTTACAATCATCATACAAAATTACTCCAAGAAACGGCGTGACAAAAGTCACTAAATACTAAATATTTAGATTATTTTACTTATTATAGTGAATAACATACATATAGTGAAATCTGTAAGCTACTGGCATTTCCCGGTTTTCATCTATTTTTTCCCTATTCGTGCGAAAAAAATGCTGGCCCTTTTCAAAGATTTTACTTGAAAAGGAAACCAGCATTATTATGAATTTACTCATCATTGGATGTTTAGGAGCTATGATTTTCTCGCTTCTCCAATACCCCATACTCAGTTAAGATAGTTTGCAATCTTTCTTTCATATCGTCTCTTGTCACTATACATGTTACTGGAAAGAGTCTTGTCTTCATTACTAATTCATACTGATTATTCACTTCTTTGGAATATCCATAGAATTTATGATTGACATCAATTCGAACAAATTCAAAGGATTTTATTTTTTCCCATGGAACGAAACGACTCCCACTTAAAATTCCACCTTCAACCACCGCAAACAAGTTAAGAAGGGTTTGCAAGTTAAAAAGAGGAATGAATAATAATAATTGGAAAAACCGACCAAAGTCCATTACAAATGCCCCTAACAGGAGAACAATAATAACTATTAGAAGAGAAATAGAATAAATAATCATCCCCCATTTTTGTTGTGAAAAAGACGGGAAATCGATTGTTTTCTCAGGACGGATTCGAATACTTTCTAATTCTTTCTTTGTAGGTAATATGCTTCCTTCCATCTTAATCAAAAGCAAAATAAACTGATGACAATAATAATAGACTACCGTAAACAGGAATATATCCAATAATACTTCCACATTACTCCCCCCTTCTTTTCTTATATATATATATGGATTCAGAAAAATCTCTTTTCATCTTACAATATAATCATTCAAGACAGTACAATAGACAAAGATGGCTAATAGAACGTTACCACTGGAAGCATAAATATCTCTATCGATAAAGCAATCCAAACAGTAAATATGACTGTTCCTCTCCATTAATTCTTTTAAAATTCGACAAACAAGATTAAATATGCCGTCGATATTCCCCAGGAAATGACAATTTTTAAACACTATATTTATTCTTACCTTTTATTTCCATTATATTTTTTCATTAAATCAAAATGGTGTTGTTCGTGGATGGCCAACAACTGTATGCTTTGAATAACATTTGGATAGTAGGCAATAGGATCTGGATAGCGAATTTGACCAGTAACACGCTCATCGATATTAATAACTTTCTCCTTCAACTTAGTCGTTTCAATAGTAAGTAATTCTTGTACATCTGTGAATTGATATTTCTGACTTAGATTTTTTGGTGGCATCAATAAAAATGGAGCTTTCATTGGTCTTCTCTTCATCTGATTATATTCTTCATAAATATTATGTATCTTAGTTTTATAAGGACGTGAGCTGCGAAAGTGTGCATAAGGGAGCATAATGGGAAAATAAAAAATAGAAATCCTTCTCACTAATCTTACCATTAGCATAAGATGGTAGAGGCTTTCACCAATCGACCATTTTTCAGGCAAAGGACGTTTCCACGGGGCTTCTCCCAGTTCGTCTATATATCCATAAAATACCTTCCTTTGGCTTTCTACTAATTGAAAATATGACTCTATATACTTACTTTTCATGATCAACACTCCATTAGACAAATCTTTTATAACATTATTTCTAGATTGGAGGTGTCAGAACCTCCATTTATCAAAAAAGAAATTACCGCCACCTACTAGAAATACGATTATTCTTTCCTTACTTCATCCCAATAATTAGGAAATAAAACCCTGAAAACAATCCTTAAATCTGGATTACTGAACCTTCCTTGTCAACACCTAGAACTCCTTGACAAGTTAGGGATTTTTTACAGGAACTATTTTCCCATTTTTTAACCTTTGTAGAAACTAGTTTCACCTCTTTTCTCCTTCTCTGACTAATTTTCGTACCTTCTATTTCGAATCTATTTACTAAGTATATACAGTAAGATGAAAAATGATATGGTACCAGTATTCATTTCCCGAAATTTGTCGAATTATATGGGAATTTGTTATAATTAAAATGTTATTGGAGGGTTAAATATGAATAAGGAAAGGAAAGGGAAAAACAGAGGATTAATAGACAATAAAATATTCATTCCGTCACTTCTTGTTATTATCGCTATCAGTATCCCATTTTCAATCTATGAGGCTAAATCTTTAAGTCTACTTAATGAGATATTTGATAAAATTGTAGAGACGTTTAGATGGGGTTACATATGGTATGCCATCCTATTAGTAGTCGCTGGTTTATATCTATCATTCTCTAAGTACGGGAATGTGGTATTAGGTGATCCGACGGAAAAGCCAAGATTTTCACTATTTGAATACTCTTCTATTTTAATTGCAATGGGGCTTGGATCAACCATTATGCGAACAGGTATGATTGAATGGGCAAATGTAGCTTCGGACCCCCCATTTGGAGTAGAGCCTGGAACAGCAGAGGCATTATTATGGGGAAATTCGTACAGTATGTTTATGTGGAGTTTTCAAGTGTTTGCGATTTTTGTGATGGCGGCCCCTGCTATGGGTTATATCTTACACGTACGAAAACGTCCATTTATGCGTATTTCTGAGGCCTGTCGAACTATATTCGGTGATGCGTTTACAGATGGTGTCGGTGGGAAAATTTTAGACATTATCTTTATGGTTAGCATTCTATCCGGTGCAGCTGTTACGTTAGGACTTGGAACACCAATTGTAACCTATAGTCTCTCAGAGTTATTTAATATTGAAATTACATTTGGATTAACGCTAATCGTCATTATTGTTTGGGTTGTACTTTTCACCATTAGTGCCTATTTAGGAATTGAAAGAGGGATTAAGAAATTAAGTACACTAAACATATACATAGCTGGTGGATTTGCGTTATTTATTATGTTATTCGGACCTGGAATTTTTATTTTAAACTACTTCACTGATACGGTTGGATTTCTATTTTCACATTATATTGATTTATCCTTTTATACCAATTCTCTCAGTATGGAAGGTATGTCCTATATAGAGAGTAACACGGTATTTTGGTTTGCATATAGTGCCACTTGGGCGATGCTACATAGTATCTTTGCAGCAAAGATTTCACGTGGACGAACGATTAGAGAAATGATTTTGACTTATTTGTTGGCTCCAACATTTTTATCATGGATTGCAACAGGTGTCCTTGGAGGTCTTGGCGTTCACAGATATATTACAGGTGAAGTTCCTGTGTTGGAAATTGTACAGGATGATGCAATGGCTGCTATTCCAGCCATATTAAATTCGTTACCATTATCAACGATTGCTCTCATTTTCTTTATCACCATCGCCATGATTTTCTTAGTGACAACACTTGATTCAACAACATATACCATTGCATCCTATACAGGGACGGAAAACATGAGCAAAGCCGAACCATCAAAGAACTTGAGAATTATTGTAGCTTTAGTTATCACTACCCTTGCTCTAATATTGATGAGAATAGGAGGCTTGGCACCACTAGAAGTTCTTTCTGGACTAATGGGCATACCCATTATTGTTATCCAATTCCTAACCATCTATGCCGCGAAGAAAATGATGGATGAAGATAAAGCGTGGATCTATAATGTGAGAGGAAACAAAGAGAAGCAAAATAATTAAAATAAAATCCGTTAAAAACTATTTCATTTTTTTAACCCACCAGATTAGATAAGACGGTAAACCGTGGTACCAGCCAAGGGGTTGGTACCTTTTTTAACTCGATGCCTGGCACTCCATCTGTTCACTCCTGTAAGTTGAAATTTTTAAATAATTTGGTACAATTAAAATATATGCATAAATTTAAAATCTATTTTAGCAGTTTTGTAAACGCTTAAAGGAGGAGAATGGATGAACATAAACGAAGCAATTACTTCACTTATTGATGCAGAAAAGCAACGAAAACAAATCCAACCTTTCACTGAGGTACATAAGGATATTACGGTAGATGAAGCTTACCGTATACAATTAGGTGTAATAGAACATAAGAAAAATAATGGGGATAAAGTTGTCGGTAAGAAAATTGGACTAACAAGTAAAGCTATGCAGGAAATGCTAGGTGTTGACCAACCAGATTACGGTCATCTACTAAAAAGCATGATATATGAGGAAGATTCGGTAGTTTCACTCGAACAGTTTATTCAACCAAGAGTTGAATTCGAAATTGGGTTCGTGTTAAAAGAACAATTAAAAGGGCCGGGAGTAACGGTCGAAGATGTTGTAAAAGCAACAGACTATGTTGTACCAGCAATTGAAATTATCGATAGCCGTATACGTAATTGGGAAATTGCATTTGAAGATACAGTTGCAGACAATGGTTCTTCGGTTGGAGCAATCATTGGAAAAGATTCAAAACCAATTAGTGACATTGATCTCCCTAAAGTAGAGATGTCATTATACAAGAATGATCAGTTCTTTGATTCTGCTTTTGGATCCGCTGTTATGGGAAATCCAGTTGAAGCAGTAGCATGGTTAGCAAACGCCGTTGGTGCTTACGATATCTCTCTTGACCCTGGAGAAATTATTCTGGCTGGTGCATTATCTAAAGCTGTACCAATTGAAGATGGAGATAGCTTTAAAGCTGAATTTTCAAATCTTGGAACTGTTTCAGCTACATTTAAAAAGTAAAAATTAATTTTCGAGGGTGGTTCGTCTACTTAGAATAAAGTAGATGAACCACCTTTTTAGCTTTTATAAAGTGTATCTTCAATCAATTGGGTTCTTTCATCCCCCCTGAATCAAAGAAACAAAAGCTAAGGTCGCAACGTCCATTGCAACGCCTCCTGAGACCTACGTCCTGTAGGCCCGTACGAATCGTGCTTCGTTTAGCCCCCACCTAAAATGATGTTTTTCCTCCATTTTTGATGTGGAGGTTTTACTGCCCCTTAACCTGCGATAAATTCAAATGCTGCGCCCATTCTCTAATAGTAGATGTAAGTAATTCCTTTCGCTGATGAAACTGTTTTTTTCGATGACCGTTTGCTCCAGATGGATGTGGAAACCCAAATAAATAATAGTGTTTTGAAAGTTTATCTTCTTTAAGTAACTTCTTAAAAACATCCTCTACTGTTTTTCCTAATGGGATAATAAGTGCGGATTGTTTTATTTGATTAAGCTCTTTAGGAAATACGTGAAAAGCATATTTGGATAGTAATGCGGACTGCTGGATACTGGGTCGGTGTCCATTATAATTTTTGCCTTGATAGAAAACAGGATATTTAATAATTGAGGTTGTATGAACTAATTTTCTATACTTCTCAAATAATGCGGAAGAACTATTAACATGAACTACCTCATGAACACCACATTCATCTAGCATTTGAATTAAATTCGAACGCATAGAACCAGAAAAACTGGCAGCCTTTTTCACTTCTTCTAATATCTGATCTGTGATATGTAGACAATCTAAACTCCGTAATAATTGGGCAAAAGCCATTTTCATTTGATTCCAACCAGGAGTAATTCCCACTATGACAATGATTGCCGTTTTGTTTACATACTCATTATGAGGTGCGTAATACATATGTAGTTCCTCTTCTTTGCCCATTAAAAATTCATCAACCAATAGGTCATTTCTTGTCAGGGGTTGGGAAGGGTTGAGCTTTTGTATAGCTGGTAAAAACTCTTGCAAATCTGGATACAAATTCTACACATCCTATCCACTCCAATTGTTTGAGCAGTTGTAATTGATTGTTTTTTCCATTTTGTCCACACTCCTTATGTTAAGAAAGAACTGCAGAATAGATTCTACAGTTCTCATTAATAAAGAAGAATATTTACTGATTTCCCTGCTTAACCCACTCTGCAACGGTAACGGTTCGTTTAGCTTGATGTTTCACAGCGCCTTGAACATCCTCAACCATATTCCCGTCTTGATCTACAGAGACACTTGTTCCATATGGATTTCCACCTGCTCCAAATAATACAGGATCAGTATATCCAGGTGGAGCAATAATTGCACCCCAATGCATCATGGAAGTATACAGGGCAAGCAATGTTGCTTCTTGACCACCATGTGGGTTTTGTGCGGAGGTCATAGCGCTTACTACTTTGTTAACGGTTTTTCCTGAAGCCCATAATCCTCCTTGTATATCTAAAAATTGCTTCATTTGTGATGCAATATTACCGAAACGCGTAGGTGTGCTAAATATAATAGCATCTGCCCATTCTAAATCATCGGATGTTGCTACCGGTATGTCTTTCGTTGCTTCGACAGTTGCTTTCCATGCTTCATTCCCTTGGATAATTGAATCTGGAGCTAATTCCTGCACTTTCAATACTTTAACCTCTGCACCTGCTTCTTTTGCTCCTTCTTCCGCCCATTTTGCTAATTGATAGTTTGTTCCACCCATACTGTAAAAAACAACCGCTAAATTAACATTTGACATATTTTCCAACTCCTTTGTTTTTCAAATAGTTTATCCAATAATCCGATATCTAGCATCTTCTATTAATTGTATTTTTAACCAGAACCACCGCCCATGAAATTATGTAATTTCCAATCACAGTTCTAGTTATTCCCAGGTTGGTGTGTGATTATAATATAGATTCCAAACTTTAAACCCGAGTAATTCATTCAGCTAAATATCTATTATAACTCAACCAAAAATTTTCTTATCCTTTTGAAAAACTCACCATAACTTTAAATTGATTATAATTGATGAAATGAAAAAAACTGGATATCGAAGTTTCACGAATTTGGGATTACTAATTGGATTTACGTTTTCCAAACAGTAGAAAGAATTGGATAAAAGCTCCTCGGCCAACTAAAATTTTATATACGACCACCTGAAATTAAATCTAATGTAGCAACCTCTTCATGAAATTAGATTCGTCAAATGTCCACGCTAGAACACCCATTCCATGTAATAATTCCTTGGTGAAACAGAATTACCCACCAATTATCAGTCTCCCTCTCATTCTTACTAATGTCCCCAAAATACTCATAGCAGCTAAATAGCTTGTCTTTGGATTTTCCGGTAGTGGATTATTGGTGATAGAGATGGTTGCTTCTCCAAAATCTCCTAATATGTCCACTTGATGCGCATTCTTATTTATATGTGGATCAGCCACGAGACAAACGGTTGTCTTCTCTATACCTAATCCAACTAGCGATAAGATGATAGAGACATTCATGTTTTTTGGGAACTCCTTGATTGCATCAACTGCTTTCCCCTCAAATACAACCTTCTCTTCATCAAGTTCTTCTTCTATTAGTGAACTGGCAGGTTTCCGCGTTGTTAATGTCACGCTTTTAACCGCGCCAAGTGTGTTCGCATTTTGTAATAAGTCCAAACCACCTATTGCACCAGACGGTAAATGAACGACATGCTTATAATCCGTAACAAGGTTCGTTATTTCTTTCAATAGTGCTTCGTCAGCAAGTGCACCAACACTAATTAATACTGCATCCTTTTTCTTAATGACTGATGGCAACAAAGTTTTCACTGCATTTATGTTTGCAGCCTCCACAACAATATCAATTTCTGAATCAAGAAAAGTTTCCAGGTCAGCATACAATTTCACATCAAATTTTGATTCTAACAATTGATATTTTTCCTTATCCCTTACCAAAACACTTTTTATCCGTAAACCTTCCAGTTGATTATGATTAATTTCTTCTAGTAAAAAATTAGCAATCGCCCCTGCACCAATTAAACCAATATTCATAGTTGGCCTCCTTTATAATAGTAGTAAGAACTTGTTAAGATCCATACATTATTACTCTACCTAAATAGATTAAGAGTCTTATTTTTCATAAGTGTGTTCTTGTAACCTAATCCCCAATCTTTCATGGTATAAGCCGATATTAACATAATCCATTACCATCTGATAATAGAATGGAGAATTAATCATAACTATGACCTAGTATGAAGCTTTAGCTAGCTGCTTATTTGGAATATGGGAATTGTTAACCATTATTGGATAGTTTAAAAGATATCCATAGAAAATTAGGAATGCACCTGCTTTTC
Source organism: Oceanobacillus senegalensis (assembly GCF_900176885.1). Classification (GTDB taxonomy): domain Bacteria; phylum Bacillota; class Bacilli; order Bacillales; family Amphibacillaceae; genus Oceanobacillus; species Oceanobacillus senegalensis. The sequence continues at coordinate 2,875,252 of NZ_LT839648.1, forward strand.
TGTGGGTACGATCATTAGGTGAACCTTAACTATTTCTAACAGCTCCAAACCTGTTTGACGGTCAGTAATATATCCCCATTAATCATCTAAAGATTAACTTCCCCTAACCTACGATAAACTCCATTAACTTTAATTTTTACCTAGGATAATTTAATATGCACCCTTGACTTAGGTCAAAGGAACTTTTTAGTAGTATGATAGCCAACATCTCCTCCGCTTCTTATATCTGCCGTTTCCTCTATTGCTTCGTACAAATAAGATGTGGTAATTGGAAAGGAGGATGAGAAAAAATGACTTGCTGTTGTAAAGAACCTGAACACAAATGTCATCATCATGACCATGACGACAAGAAGAAAAAAGTGGATAAAAAGAAATGTAAAAAGGTTGTAGGTGACAAATTCTTTTTGTACTGCATAGAAGAGGACAAGAAGGAAAAAGAAAAGAAAAAGCATAAAAAGAAGAAAGATAAAAAGAAAGACAAGAAGAAAGATAAGAAAAAAGATAAGAAGAAAGATAAGAAGAAAGATAAGAAGAAAGAAAAAGTCCACCTAATCTGCAAAGTCTGCAAAGAAATCAAAAAGTAGCACAAAAAGGGTATGTCGGGTTTGTCAAGTAAAGTGTGTAAGTTTTTTACTTCAACCATCTAAACGGTATTTATTCAAACAATCTAACAATGCAAATTAAAGCACCATATAAGGTTGATGCTCAATCAGCGGGGATTTTTCATCCCCACTGATTGTTAGATGAACGAATAAGAGCTTTACTGACAGTTGACCCCAAATTAAAAAATTCCTTAAGAAAACATTACGTTTCTGTAATTAGGAAGAGTAAAATTCCCGGACACTCCTCTCTTATTCAACTTTTCTTACAATTGAGACAAAAAAAATCCCGGGTTCTTATTGAAAAAACCCAGGATATGATTGGAGTCGATTACTGCAATCAAATATGTTTCGTTTAACGAAGCATAGTAGAAACAGACACGTAGACTAACATAATTTATAATTTATCTATTTTTCACCTACAACAGTAAATCTTTCGTTTACATGTTGCGCATTCTCCACTTCATCCACCACTGCAATGGCATAGTCAGCGTAGCTAATATAACTTTCCCCTTTTGAATTTACAAGAAGATGATCTTTTCCTGACTGATATGAACCTGTTCTTTTTCCTTCTGCATCAAAAATAGCTGATGGGCTAATAAATGTCCATGTTAAGTCTTTAGTTTGGAGTAATTCTTCTAAGTTGCGTCCTTGACCTTTTCCAGTTGGTTTCACGAAATCCGGAAATTCAGGTGTATCTATTAATCTAATCGTTTTGCTTTCATCCACATAAAGGCTACCTGCTCCTCCTACTACAATTAATCTTGTATCCGTTCCTCTAAGGGCCTCAATTAACGTATGTCCAGCATCCACATGTGCTTGTTCTTCACCAAGGGGAGCTCCAAACGCATTAATAACTACATCAAATGACTTAAGATCTTCTTTTTTCAAATCAAAAATATTTTGTTCAATAACAGGAACATTCTGACCTTCTAGTTTCGAAGCACTCCTCACAATTGCAGTCACTTGATGACCTCGATTCACCGCTTCATTCATAATGAAATTTCCTGCTTTACCACTTGCTCCAATTACTGCAATATTCATTATTCCATCCCTCCACCTTTAGATTTCATTCTAATACTTTATTTTTATGGATGTACTACCTAACTCACAACTTTATCTCAGACAAACCCTCTTCTTTTGATATGGATACCAATTTCTTACATGATTACTTCTTCATTAATCAGTTACTTTATGTAACTTACTGTAACATAGTTATCTTATAATGTCGAGTACTTAAATTATTATTTATAAATTAGTAATATATTGTGGTATACTTTAAAGTAAGAGAGGTGAAGTAATGACACAACCTACTATTTGCCCAAAGTTTGAGAAAGCCGTTTCATTACTAAGTCAAAAATGGACCGCATTAGTTATATATCAATTGTTATTAGGTACACAACGTTTTAGTGAAATTCAGACTGCGATTGGTATAAGTGGGAAGGTTTTATCTGATCGTTTGAAGGATCTAGAGAGTCAAGAAATTATAAAACGCGAGGTTATCCCTAAGACGCCAGTAGTCATAAAATACTCTTTAACAGATAAAGGAAAATCCATGAAACCTATTATTAGAGATATCGAGAAATGGTCACAGCTATGGGTTAAATAAGAAACTCACCTATCCTTAAATGAATAGATAGAAAATATACAAATCAAAAAGACATAACAACAGAGACATTTCTTAGTGAAATGACCTTTGTTCATGTCTTTTTTCATTATATGGAGTAGATTTTTTGTTACCTAAAGTGAATCTTCCATCAGTAGGGATTTTCTTTCATCACACACACACTGAAATTAAGGAAAAAAGACGTCGCAACGCCTCCTGAGAACTACGTCCATGTCCTGTAGGCCCGAACGAATCGGGCTTTTTGTGGCAGTTTATACCACAAGGCTATGACACAAGGCCCTTCCTCACCTTAAATGATTCGTTTTTCCTCCATTTCCCGAGGTGGGGGTATTACTGGCCCCTTGACCTGCGATGAATAATTCGTTTCATTTAGAATATCGTTAACATTCCTGTCTACCAGTCCTAGCAACATCTCTCCATTCAAAGTTGTCGAGCAATTCACGTACTTGATCTGTAGACTCTGTACTCATCAATTCATTCCTTAATTCACTTGCTCCTCGAAAGTCACGGACATATATCTTAAAAAATCGACGGAGAGGTTTAAATGAACGCGGCTCTATTTTTGAATATTTATCAAAAAGATCAAGGTGCAATCTTAGGAGGTCAAGCATTTCCTCACTACTATGGTCTTTTGACTCTTTTTCAAAAGCAAATGGGTTTTTAAAAATCCCACGTCCTATCATGACCCCATCAACACCGTATTTATGAACGAGTTCCAAACCAGTTTGACGGTTAGGAATATCCCCATTAATTGTCAAAAGTGTATCTGGTGCTATATCATCGCGAAGTTTCTTAATCTCTGGAATCAGTTCCCAATGAGCATCCACATTACTCATTTCCTTTTTTGTTCGCAGATGAATAGAAAGATTAACAATGTCCTGTTTCAATAAATGCGCAAGCCAGTCGTGCCATTCATCTACATAAGTGTAACCAAGCCTTGTTTTCACACTTACTGGCAATCCCCCTGCTTTTGCTGCTTGTATTAGTTCTGCTGCAACTTCTGGACGACGGATTAGACCGCATCCCTTCCCTTTTGGTGCCACATTTGGTGCAGGACAGCCCATATTGATATCCACACCGCGAAATCCTTCTTTCGCCATACCTATACTCATTTGTCGAAAATATTCGGGTTTATCCCCCCATATATGTGCCACCATTGGTTGTTCATCTTCCGTAAAAGTTAATCGCCCACGCACACTATGTCTCCCCTCTGGATGACAATAACTTTCCGAGTTTGTAAACTCTGTAAAAAACACATCAGGTCTAGCTGCTTCACTCACTACATGACGAAAAATAACATTCGTCACCTCTTCCATTGGTGCTAATATAAAAAACGGTCGTGGTAAATCACGCCAAAAATTATCAGTCATATTGAATTTCCAATCCTCTCATTAATGGGATACAGGTCAAACCTTGTCCCAAAATTAAAAAGCAAAATATCTTTGCTTCTTTAATACTTATATCATGCCTAAGCATTTTTTATCAAACTATAGTAAATTTTGATTATTATACACTTTAATACTAAAAAAATTTATCAGTAGTTCGGGGGATTATAGCATTATTCTCAACTTATAGCCTACTTATTAAATGTTTAAAAAGGCATATATGTAATGGATTTTGATTATAAATAACAATTTTAAACATATAATGTACAATTCAGAGAAATTAGGGATAGATTGCAACTATGGCCTTATTAAACACTAAAAGGTGATTTCTATGTGGTATGAAGCATTTCTTTTGGGTGAACTGGTTTGGAATTTTCCATTATCCGTTTTTCTTATAGGCATTGCTTTCTTTTATTTCTACATACTTAAACATTATACAACGATAAAACTATATAGTAAGCCACCCCTTCTCTTTTTATTGGCCTTATGTATACTTTATCTTATTCTAGGCACTCCTTTATCAGCTTTCAGTCATCTTTCATTCAGTCTACATATGCTACAGATGAGTATACTTTATTTTATTATTCCCCCATTAATTCTGGCTGGAATACCTGAGCATATGTTTAAAATGATAGTAAAGATACCATTGACTAAAATAATAGGTAAACTGTTTTTAACCCCAAAGTTAGCCTTATTTTTATTTTCTTTATTATTTATGTTATACCATTTGCCTGTTACATTGAGGATTTCTTCTCAAATTCCGTTTATACAAAATGGAATTTTGTCACTATTGTTCATCCTTAGTTTTAGTTTATGGTGGCCTATTGTTTCTCCTGATACCAAGCAAAGACTCTACAAAAAACAAAAAAGACGTTATTTATTTCTAAGTGGAATTTTATTAATGCCCGCATGTTTTATATTTATATGGAATGCATGGATTGCCGAGGTACAAAACCCCTTCCTTAACCAAATTACAGCACAACTTTGCGTCCCCATTGAATCTAATTCCATGAACTTATTTCCTTCCCTATTCCGTACAAAATATGACCAAATAATGGCCGGAACTTTAATGTTGGCAATGCACAAATTGGGCATGATTCTCTCATCTTATCTAGGGAATACCGAGGAGAGATAAAATTATATATTTTGTACCTTAAAAGCCTTTTCATAAATACTACTTATTCCAAATAAAATTACTTAGATACAAGTAAAAATATAAATTGCAAATAAAGGTGGTGAATAACAATATGAATGAAACAGTTTATCTAAATGTTGTAGGAATGCACTGCCCAGATTGTCCAAAGAAAGTTGAAAGATCCATTTTAAAATTGGATGGGGTAAGTAAAGTAGAAATTGACTATGAAACCGAACATGGATTTGTAACGTTCAACAAAAAATTAACTAGCTTTACAGAAATCATTAATAGAATTAGAAAGATGGGATTTGAAGCTAAAAACATTCAACATAAAAGCCTCGAATTGAATAATATGAATAAATAACCAATCCCGATCCCAACTGCCCTCACCCATTGTGGTAGTTGGGTTTTTCCATCATCTTATTTCCATTGTTACCAAAGCTTCATTTCACTTTATCCCAACCATTACAAAAGAATCTTATTGAATTTGTACTGAGAATACACCATGTGTAATCACTAAGCCACAAACACAATAGAAAAAAGGGATAAACAAGACAAATGCGTAATCTTATTTATGTTTTAACTAGACATTTTCTTTTCCAACCAACAAACTGCCTCGATATGATTCGTCTGAGGAAACATGTCAACTGGCTGTACTTCTTTCGTTTCAAAACCACCATCTTCTAAAATTCTTAAATCCCTTGCAAGTGTTGAAGGATTACAAGATACATATACAATCCGCTTCGGCTCCATATCAATCATCGCCTGCAGGAATTCTGGATCACAACCTTTTCGTGGTGGGTCAACAACAATAACATCTGGATCAAGACCCTGTTCTTTCCATTTCGGCATGACCTTTTCCGCTACACCAACAGAAAATTCAACATTATCCATCCCATTTAAACGAGCATTATTTTTCGCATCATTGATGGCTTCCGGAACAACTTCAACACCATAAACCTTCTTAGCCTTCTGTGCTAAAAATAAAGAAATCGTTCCAATTCCGCAATAGGCATCCACAACTACATCATTTTTACCAACCTTTGCGTACTCCAGTGCCTTTTCATACAATACCTTTGTTTGATATGGATTAATCTGATAAAAAGACTGTGCAGATATGGCAAATTTGATGTCACCAATCGTATCATGAATATATTCTTCTCCCCATATCACTTTTGATTTTCGGCCTAAAATGACATTGGTTCTTTTGCCGTTGATATTATGTACAATGGATTTTACATGAGGGAAAGTTTCTGTTAACTCACGGATTAATTCTTCTTGATGTGGCAACTTTTTCGTTCTAGTCACAAGGACAATCATCGTCTCATCTGTTTCTCTACCAGTTCGAACCATGATATGACGAAGTACCCCGCGATCTGACTTCTCATCATAAGCTTCAATTCCTAACCGATTAGCAATTCTACGCACAGCATGTACGGATCGGTCATTCATTTCATCCTGAACCACGCAAGTTTCCATATCATCGATAATGTCATGGCTTCGTTTACGATAAAAGCCTGTAATTAATTCCCCATCCCGTTCTCCAACTGGAATCTGTACTTTATTACGATATCTCCATGGGTCATTCATACCAATCGTTTCATGAACAGGAACATGTTCTAAGTGAGCAATCTTCTTCATTACATTCCTTACTTGGTTTCGCTTCATCTTAAGTTGTAAATCATAACTCATATGTTGCAATTGGCAACCACCACACTGATAAAACACATTACAAGGTGGTTCCACACGGTCTTCACTTTTTACTTTAACATGAAGTAATCTTCCAAAACCAAAATTCTTATTTACCTTCACTACTTTTACTGTTGCTTCTTCTCCCGGGAGACCATAAGGAACAAATAATGGATATCCATCCACTTTCCCAACACCATTTCCTTCATGGGTGAGGTCCTCAAATTTCAATGTAACCGTTTCATTCTTTTTTACTGGTGCTGTATGCTTTGCCATTCCTTTATCTTCCTTTTCCGTACTGTATTTAGTGTTTACATCTTACCATATCTTTAACAGGAAACGCATGCCTCATACTTTTTAATACCGGCATCTTTATAGAAACAAAAAAAGACTGATTATTCCTCAGTCTCCTCTTCTTCATCTTTCCTAAATGATTCCGGTACCATGAACTCAATATGCTGCCTAAGATTAATAAATTCTCCTGGCAACAATCCACCATACTCCCCATCAATATTCAATTGCATTTTTTCTTCCGGGGTGACTGTTATACGTTTCGCTTGTTTATAAATAATATTATCATCACTTAAATGAGCACCTCTTACAGCCAAAGAAGCAACCCGGACAAATTCAGCTAGGTTCACTTTCTTCAAAATAAATAAATCAAAGTAACCATCATCCAGCTTTGCCTCAGGTGCCAATTTCTCAAAGCCCCCTACCGAATTTGAATTCGAAACAAGAAAAATCATAATATCCTCATCAATGACATTGCCATCGTATTCAATCTTAACTCGAGCAGGTTTAAGGGAGGGAAGCATTTCAATCCCTTTTACATAATAAGCCATCTGTCCGAGAACGGTTTTTAATTTGGCTGGTACGTCATATGTTAATTCCGTAAGTTTTCCTCCACCAGCGATGTTAATAAAATAATGTTCATTCACTCTACCAATGTCCAAAAAAGCAGAATGTCCTTCCACTATAATATCCGTTGCTTTTCTAATATCGCGTGGAATATGTAGGGCACGTGCAAAATCATTTGTTGTACCTGTTGGAATAATACCTAACTTTGGTCGATGATTCTGTTCTGCCAGGCCATGTATGACCTCATTTATTGTACCATCCCCACCAGCTGCCACCACTAACTCAAAGCTTCTAGAAATAGCATATCTAGCTGCAGTAGCTGCATCACCTTCTCCTGTAGTTGCATGTGCAGATGTCTCGTATCCAGCTTCCTCTAACTTTTGCAGGACATTCGGTAATTCCTTTTTAAAGGCTTCACGTCCAGATGTTGGGTTATATATAATTCGGGCTCTCTTCATTTTGATGTCCTCCCCCATTGATCCTTGATATAGGGTGTTTGTGGTTCGTTCAAAGTGTTCCTTCAAAATTAACAAGCGGTTCGAACTATAGATACTTACTTTCTATAGTGCCTATGCGATTTTTATAGCATACTTTTTTATTTATAATCTTTTCCACCTAATGTAATACTTATCCATTTCATCCTAAATCCTAATTTTACTTTAGCAAATTCTAGACTACTATCGCATATGCAATAGTAGCCTAGTTAACTTTTTATTTCAACTTATTATCTCTTATCAATTTCCTCTTTCAAAATCTTATTAACCATTGGTGGGTTTGCTTGCCCTTTCGTCGCCTTCATAATTTGACCTACTAAATAGCCAAGTGCTTTTCCTTTACCGGCCTTATAGTCTGTAATCGATTGTTCATTTTCATCTAGTACCTTGTTAACAATCTCTTTTAATTGATCTGGATCAGAAATTTGAACAAGCCCTTTTTCTTTAACAATCTTCTCTGGGTCTCCACCTTTATCCACTAGTTCAGCAAATACCTTCTTCGCAATCTTAGAGGAAATGGTTCCATCTTCTATTAGTTTAATCATTTTAGCTAAAGCTTCTGGTGTTATGGCTAAATCATGAAGTTCTTTATAATGCTTATTCATATAAGCAGATACCTCACCCATTAACCAGTTTGACGCCTGTTTCACGTCTGCTCCATGATTAACAGCTTCCTCAAAAAAGTCAGCCATCTCTTTAGAGCTAGTTATAACATTTGCATCATATTCTGATAGCCCTAATTCTTTAATGTAACGAGCTCTACGTGCATCTGGAAGTTCAGGAATTTCTGCACGAATGCGTTCTTTCCATTCTTCATCAATATAAAGTGGAATTAAGTCAGGTTCAGGGAAGTAACGATAATCATCAGAACCTTCTTTAACACGCATTAAGATTGTTTCTTTTGTTTTTTCATCATAACGGCGAGTTTCTTGCAAGATTTCCCCACCAGTTAAAAGAACTTTTTCTTGACGTTTTTCTTCAAACTCTAAACCTTTTTGTACATAATTAAAGGAATTTAAGTTCTTCAACTCTGTTTTCGTACCAAATTCTTCTTGACCAATTGGACGGAGGGAAATGTTCGCATCACAACGTAAAGAACCTTCTTGCATTTTCACGTCAGACACACCAGTATATTGAATGATATTTTTTAGTTTCTCTAAATAAGCATATGCTTCTTCTGGTGAGCGCATGTCCGGTTCTGATACAATTTCGATTAATGGTGTTCCTTGGCGGTTAAAGTCCACGTAAGAATATCCATCCTCACCATGCGTTAATTTACCAGCATCCTCCTCCATATGGAGACGAGTGATACCAATTTTTTTCTTCTTCCCGTTTACTTCAATCTCTATCCAGCCATTTTCGCCAATGGGTTGGTCAAATTGTGAAATTTGGTATGCTTTCGGGTTATCCGGATAGAAGTAGTTTTTACGGTCAAATTTCGTATCGGTAGCAATGTCACAATTTAATGCCATTGCAGCTTTCATGGCAAAATTTACTGCTTCTTCATTTAACACAGGAAGTGTACCTGGATACCCTAAGTCAATTGGGTTCACATTTGTATTTGGTTCAGAGCCAAATGCATTCACACTTGGACTGAAGATTTTCGATTGTGTCTTTAATTCTACGTGTACTTCCAGACCAATAATTGTTTCAAAGTTCATTATTTGGCACCTCCTCTAATTTGAGGTCGTTTCGTATGATAATCGGTTGCTTGTTCGAAAGCATGTGCCGTACGATATACAGTGCTTTCGTCAAAGTGTTTTCCAATAATTTGTAAACCAATTGGAAGACCTTCCTCATTGAATCCGCAAGGAACGGAAATTCCCGGTACACCAGCTAAGTTTACTGGGATGGTTAAAATATCGTTCGCATACATCGTTAATGGATCATCTATATTTTCTCCAACCTTAAATGCCGGTGTTGGTGTCGTTGGCCCAATAACCACATCATAGTCTTCAAAAATTTTATCGAAATCATTTTTGATTAGTGTACGTACTTTTTGTGCTTTTTTATAGTAAGCATCATAATAACCTGAGCTTAAAGCAAACGTACCAAGCATAATACGACGCTTCACTTCTTCACCGAAACCTTCACTACGAGATTTCTTGAACATGTCAATCATGTTGTCGGCGTTTTCAGAACGAACACCGTACCTTACCCCATCAAATCGTGCTAGGTTTGCTGAAGCTTCTGATGAGGATATTAAGTAATAAGTTGCTACCGCATATTTAGAATGGGGTAGAGATACTTCTTCCCATGTTGCGCCTAGTGACTCATAAACTTTAAGTGCATTCATAACTGCTTCTTTTACTTCTGGGTTTACCCCTTCAGCAAGATATTCCTTCGGTACCGCAATCTTTAAGCCTTCTACCTTATTCGTTAAGGCCTCTGTGTATTTTGGTACTTCTACATCCGCACTTGTTGCATCCATATCGTCACGGCCTGCGATTACTTCAAGTATACGTGCATTATCTTCTACATTTCGAGTAATTGGTCCAATTTGATCTAAGGAAGATGCAAAGGCAACTAAGCCAAAACGTGACACGCGGCCGTAGGTAGGCTTCATTCCGACAACACCACAAAATGCCGCGGGTTGACGAATAGAACCCCCAGTATCAGAACCTAATGAAAATAAAACTTCGCCAGCAGCAACTGCAGCAGCAGAACCACCACTAGACCCTCCAGGAACATAGTCTGTATTCCATGGGTTTCTTGTTGGTGTATAGCTTGAATTTTCATTGGAAGAACCCATTGCAAATTCATCCATGTTTAATTTACCGATTGTAACAGGTTTTTCCTTTGCTAGTTTTTCAATAACCGTAGCATCGTATAAAGGATCTTCAAAGTTATCTAAGAACTGACTTGCACAGGTTGTACGAAGTCCCTTTGTCATGATGTTATCCTTAATCCCAGCAGGCATTCCAAAAAGACTTGCGACCGTATCATGACTCTTATCTAATTCTTTCGCTTGCGCTCTTGCACTTTCTTCATTTAATGTCAAAAAGGCATGAACTTCACCGTCAACCTCTTTAATACGGTTATAAGATTCATCTACTAAATCCTGTACGGTTATTTCTTTATTATGTAATTTCTCTTCTAATTCTTTAATCGTATGGTCAAATAAAGACATGTAGTTCCCTCCTTATTCTAGGATTGATGGCACACGGAATTGCCCATCTTTTTCATCTGGAGCATTCTTCAATGCTTCCTCTTGTGTAATCCATTCTTTTGGCTCGTCCTTACGCATAACATTCTTGATGTCTAACACATGTGTAGTCGGTTTTACATTATCTGTATCAAGCTCATTTAATTGCTCTGCATAACGAATAATTGCACCTAAATCCTCTGTTAACTGCTCTACTTCTTCATCCGTGACAGCAAGTCTAGCAAGATGTGCAACATGTTTTACCTGATCTTTTGAAATATCCGCCATCCGTCACCCTCCAAACTAATAATTGTATAATATGATGTATCTCATACATTTAAATATAACCATAATTAATTATTATAACAATATGATAATAGCAGAGAAAGTCGCAAATAGGCAAATTTTGTAATAATGTATGTCATTGAAAAAAATTCCATTTCCTCAGCGATATTATTCTACTATCATCATTTTTAGATTTGCTACGCATTTTCTTTATACTGCAACAAATACTTCAACAAAATAAAAAAAGAGCTGGAATAGTTTTCCAATCTATTCCAGCAAAAATTCATCATATAGTAATAGGGTAAAAATTAAATGAAAAAAATTCATTACATATTAATAAAAAGAAACTGGTTCTTCAATAGAAAAGATACTTGGATGTAAATCCGTTGCTAGATCTGATGATTCATCAGCAGTGAAGAATAACCCAGCTACTAAAGCAGTTCCCAATGCTACTTTTAAAATCACTTTTTTCATGGTAAATCTCCTCCTTATAATTATAAATTAATTAATTTCTCATATGTTTTATTTGCAAGTTTATAGTATTTAACAGACTCTTTATACTTACCTTGACTAGCAAAGTGATTTGCTAGCATATTGGAATAGGTGACTAGATTGCCATAATCCCCATTCTTTTTTAGGTAAGGTATAAATTTGTCCTTTACTAACGATTTAAAGTTTTCATTTTCCTTATTTATGAGATATGTGTAGGTATATATTATATAATAAAATTGTTTATAGTAGACACTATTTTTAACGGAGTCTACTATGTCTAAGGCTATCTGAATCATTTCTTTCGTCTCATCCAATTTGCCAACATTATAGTATTCCTTAATCAGAGACGTTATAGCAGTCAGCTTCTCTTGTGGATAAATCGCATCGTCTTCTACGACCTCACGATAATATTGAATAGCTTTCTCATGATTGCCAATGGTAGAATACAAGTTTCCTAAATTATAAGTTGTCTGTTGATTGACTTGCTTATTATTATTTAATTCAGCCAAATGTTTAGCTAAATTATAGTTCTTGATAGCTTTTTCATACATTTTTATCCTGCGATAGGAAATACCCAAAACAATATGACATTGTGCGCAGCGATGAAAATTATATTGCTTCATAAATATGGATAAAGCTTCCTTCGCATAATCAATTGCTTCTAACGTATTTCTTAATTCGCTATAGGTTACAGCAATTGTATACTTCAAATCAGCATCCTCATCTTCGCCAATATCCACTCTTACCATCTTTTCTTCTGATTTTTTGTAAAAATAGATTGCTTGGTTGTAATCCCTATTTACTGAATAATAATTTCCTTTAAACTTATACCAGTAAAATTGTTGTGTAGGATTAAAATTATTAGCTATCTCATTCAGTTCATTGATTTTTTTCAGTGCCTTATCAATTTCACCTATCATTGTAAAATATCTAATCTTATGAATCTCAAACATAAGTAGGCTATCAGATAGATTTTTATCCATCATTTCCTGTATCTCTTGGTAGGTATCCATAATTTCTTGTTGATCATTTACTTCAAAAAGCATACCGTACCATTTTTCACATTTTTCTTTAATAACATCCTCATTACTACTATCTAACTTTATTCCTAATCTGTTACATAATAATCGAATAATCTCAGGACTTGCGTGGGTTTTTAGATTTTCTATTTTTGATAAGTACGATACAGATACAATACCATCCGCTAATTCTCCAAGTGTCATCCCTTGTTTTGTACGTTGCAGCTTAATAAATGATCCAATCTCTATCAAAATACCCACCCTATCATTCCTAAGTTTTACCATTCAATTTAGTTATATTATATCATATATTTTAAATGTTCAGTTTGGGAAAAACATAGTGTTTCACGCGGATTAAAACGCTTATTTTTTTCCTGTTTTCCTGTAAAAAGAAAAATCACCTCTTTTTGGCGATCAAAAAGAGGTGCAACTGTATTCTGTGTTATGGAATTACGTTCATAACTAATAAGAGTTCCATAGGTCACAAATATTTTCGTAATTTTTTACAATAAATTTTGCCTAATCAAATATATGCACGCTTGGTTTTTCTTCACCTACTTCACGAGTTATGAGGCTCTCCAAGCCAGCACTCGAAGTCACCTGAATTTCCAAGTTAAACCGGTTCGGGAACATATCTAGGACTAAACCATATACGTACTGAGTAAAACCGATTATTTCTGCTTTACCATAAAATTCAATAGGGATTTCTAGCGTTAGCTTTTGCATTTCTTCATTAATGTAAAACCCTCTCCCTACTACACCTACATAGTTAGGGAAAAACTCTGAAATCTCATTTCCAAAGCTAGATATTACCTCATGATCCTCAGGATATTTGGATTGTCCTTCACTAGAGGGAAATAGAATATTCTCTTCGTTTATACTATCCCAATCATTAATTGTTTGCTTGCCTGGCGAGACGACTGTTTTCGCAATAAATTCACCAGGAACAGGAGAATTTTGTTCTTCCTCTCTGAACAAGGCAATCATAATTGGTACATCAGGAATATCCTCCATTGAACGCATTTGTTCTACAATAGTTTGTGCAACTTCTCGTCCCTTCCCTAGCATTTCATCCATGGAAATCTCTTCATAATAAGATGGACCTCCTATTTCGGTATCGAAACGATAAACAGACTTTAGAGCAATTCCAATAGATATCCCAGCTAATTCAACCGTACTATCCTCATTGCGCTTTAAATAGTTTTGTTCCAATATGTGGGAAAGTATACGTGGATTTTCTTTATAAACATTAACCTTTTCTTTCGTATCCAATTCCTCTAATTCGTCTTCATTGATTTTAGGATTTAATCCATCAATCCATTCGAATAGCAAATCTTTTGTTAGATATTGTCCTTCTTGAAAATATAATTTACTTGGATCAAAGATCCCCTTGGAATGGCGCATTAACCCTTGTTCCAATTCATCGATATCAACACGATTGGCAACCTGATTCGTAGTTACCCCTCTTGCCTCACTCGTCTGATATGGGAGAATGACACGATAGGTTTCATCATTCAATTGGTAGCTAGGAACAATCGATGTTTCCTGCTCCATATCTTCATTTTCCTGTACAACTTCCGGTTCTTCATTATTTATTGGGGAACAGCTAGCAAGAAGCATACCAGATAAAAGGATGGTAACACCTAACTTTCTCATTCAGACACACTCTCCAATGCTTCTTTCAACTGTTCTTCATCCCAAATGGTTATTCCTAATTTCTGAGCCTTATCAAATTTGGAGCCTGCATCCTCTCCAGCGATGAGGATATCCGTCTTTTTACTAACACTTCCAGTAACTGAACCACCCAGTGATTCAATCAATGATTTTGCTTCATTACGAGTGTAGTTCTCCATTTTCCCTGTTAGAACTACTGTTTTTGCTGCAAAAACACTATTCTCCTGCTCGTGTTGTTCTTTTTTCTTCGGTCCTTTATACTCCATATTTAAACCTAACGCCTGAAGGTCATCAATCAGATCCTTCACTTTTTCCTCTTCGAAATATTGAACAATTGCATCAGCCATCTTTTCACCAATCTCATCAATGGCTATCAGTTCATCATGGGTTGCTTCCTTCAGTTTTTCCATGTTTTCAAATTCCATGGCTAATGTTTTTGCAGCCTTAGCACCAATAAAGCGAATTCCTAAACCGAAGAGAAGCCTTTCCAGAGAATTTTCTTTAGAAGCCTCAATTGCCTTTAACAAATTGTCTACGGATTTTTCACCCATCCGCTCCAGCTTCAACAATTCTTCACGTTCTAAGCGATATAAATCGGCCATCGTTTGAATTAGGTCCTCTTGGAAAAGCTGCATGATGACCTTCTCACCTAATCCATCAATATTCATCGCATTACGGGAAACAAAATGAATGAGTCCTTCCATTAACTGCGCTGGACAGTTTGGGTTCATGCATCGTAACGCAACCTCTCCATCCAATCGCACCAGTTCACTACCACATGTCGGACAATCATGCGGCATATGGAACTCCGCTTCCTCACCCGTACGATTTTCTTCTACTACACGTACGACCTTTGGAATGATATCTCCAGCTTTTTTGATTACTACCGTATCCCCTATACGAATATCCTGTTCACGAATAAGGTCTTCGTTATGTAATGATGCTCGTTGAACCGTGGTACCAGCAATTCGAACTGGGTCTAAAATTGCAGTTGGTGTCACTACTCCTGTTCTTCCGACACTTAATTCAATATCTTTCAATTTGGTCATTGCTTCTTCAGCAGGGAACTTAAAAGCAATTGCCCAACGTGGACTTTTGGCAGTAAAACCAAGTTCATCCTGTTGGTTTAAATCATCTACTTTAATAACAATACCATCAATCTCATAGTTTAAATTCGGACGTTCCTTTGTCCAATATTCCACATATTCCATTACTTCTTCAATAGTAGAACATTTTTTCCATTCTGGATTAGTTTTAAAGCCGAGTTCTTTTAGCTTTTCTAAACGTCCGCTATGGGTTGTCACATCACTGTTTTCCCATTCTCCAACTGCATACAAGAATGTATCAAGATTCCGCTTTGCAGCAATTTTCGGATCTAACTGTCTTAATGATCCAGCCGCAGCATTTCTTGGGTTAGCGAAAGGCTCTTCTTCATTTGCCTCTCGTTCCTCATTTAATTTTAGAAAGGATTGATGAGGCATAAATGCTTCTCCACGAACCTCTAATGTTTCCGGTTCCTTTAAATTTAATGGGATACTATGAATCGTTTTTAAATTTTGGGTTATGTCCTCACCAATGGTTCCATCCCCACGCGTGGCCCCACGAACGAACTTACCATTTTCATAGGAAAGGGATATAGCAAGTCCATCAATTTTTAATTCACATACAAATGAAATCGGTCCATCCACACCTTCTTCTGCACGTCTAGCAAAATCCCTAAGATCCTGTTCATTAAAGGCATTGCCAAGACTAAGCATCGGAACACGATGCTCTACTTTTTCAAAAGCATCCAAAGGCTCCCCACCAACTCGTTGGGTGGGGGAATCCTCTGTGACTAGTTCAGGAAATTGGTCTTCAAGCTTCAATAATTCCTGCAATTTTTCATCATATTCTACATCAGGTACAGTTGGTTTATCTAAAACATAATATTCATGGCTATATTGATTTAATAATTCTCTGAGTTCGTTGATTTTTTCCTGTGCTTGCTTTTTATTCATAAAGAAGCACACCTCCTATTGTTTCGTGATTGGAGCGAATTTTGCTAACAATCGCTTTATTCCTGTTGGTGCTGGAAAAGCAACATCTAGTTCCATTTTCTCACCTTCTCCTTGCACTTTCACCACTGTACCAACTCCCCATTTCTTATGTGCTGCTTTGTCTCCAGGTGCCCATTCTTGGGTTTCTGCACCAGTGGTTTTCTGTACACGCTCTGCTTTTCGTTTAACAGGAGAAGGTCTGTCTTTTGATTTTCCAAAAGAAGACGTTCCTAACATGGATGTGCGTGCTTCTTCAATTCCTTCGATTAAGTCTTGGGGAATTTCATTTATAAAACGGCTAATCGGATTCATATTGGTTTTACCATATAGTGTGCGCATTTTCGCATGGGTTAGGAAAAGGATCTGCTCAGCACGAGTTATTCCAACATAAGCAAGTCTTCGCTCTTCCTCCATTTCCTCTGAGTCCATAAGGGAACGACTATGTGGAAAAACATTTTCTTCCATACCAATTAGAAATACAACCGGGAATTCAAGACCTTTTGCAGCATGTAATGTCATTAGCGTAACTTTTTCCTCGTTGTCTGTATCCTCTTCACCAACCTTATCAATATCTGCAATTAATGCTAAATCTGTTAGAAAAGCAACAAGTGTTTTGTCTTCTGCATTTGCTTCAAAGTCCTTCGTAACCGTCATAAACTCTTCCAAGTTTTCCAAACGAGATTGAGCTTCCAAAGAGTTTTCGTTTTTCAGCATTTGTTCATAACCTGTTCGATTTAAAACAGCTTCAACCATATCTGTAGCTGTCAAGAACTCTTGCTGCTGGGTCAACGTTTTAATTAGATTTCCGAATTCACTAAGTGCTTTTGCTGCCTTTTTGGATACTCCCGTAAAATCAACTTCCATGGTTGTTTGGAAGAAGGAAATATCATGTTGTGCCGCATACGCACGCAATTTTTCAATCGATGTTTTACCGATTCCTCGTTTTGGTACATTGACGATACGTTCGAAGCTAATATC
The DNA here is from genome assembly GCF_900176885.1 of Oceanobacillus senegalensis. Lineage (GTDB taxonomy): Bacteria > Bacillota > Bacilli > Bacillales > Amphibacillaceae > Oceanobacillus > Oceanobacillus senegalensis. Next base: position 2,892,668 of record NZ_LT839648.1, read on the forward strand.
ATCATTCGGATTGGTAATTAATCGTAGGTATGCAAGCATGTCCTTAATTTCCTTACGATCATAGAACTTTGTGCCACCTACCATTTGATACGAAATCCCTGATTTAACAAATGTATCCTCAACCGCACGTGACTGTGCGTTAGTACGATATAAGATTGCGATATCATTGAGGGAATATCCTTCTTGTCTCGTTAGTTCCTGAATCTTATTCGTAACATACAAGCCTTCATCCTGCTCCGTTGAGGCTTGATAATAATTGATTTTCTTACCATCGGGATTATCTGTCCAAAGATTTTTTGGCTTTCGACCTGGGTTATTAGCAATCACCTTGTTTGCCGCTTCAAGAATCGATTTTGTTGATCGATAGTTTTGCTCCAAAAACACCGTTTTCGCTGCTGGGTAGTCCTTTTCAAAAGAAAGAATATTAGAAATATCTGCACCACGCCAACGATAAATAGACTGATCCGAATCACCTACGACACATAGATTTTGAAATCGATTGGCTAGTTGTTTAACCAAGAAATATTGTGCGTGGTTCGTATCCTGATACTCATCCACGTGAATATATTGGAAACGACGTTGGTAATATTCAAGTACTTCTGGTACACGCTTGAATAAATGAATAGTTTGCATAATCAAATCATCAAAATCTAGACACTGATTCTTTTGTAGCATTTTTTGATAGCCTTCATAAATCTTCGCAATTTGTTGATTGTAAAAACCACCGGCATTTTTACTGTACTCTTCATGAGTGATGAGTTCATTTTTAGCAGAACTTATTTGTCCAATCATAGCACGTGGATCAAATTGCTTCGGATCTATATTTAAGTCTTTTAATACTTGCTTTACAACGGACAATTGATCACTGCTGTCTAAGATGGTGAAGTTGCTACTATAACCAATTCGGTCGATATCTCTTCTTAGAATACGGACACACATGGAGTGGAATGTGGAAACCCACATATAGTCACTCTCCGAACCGACTAATTTCCGGACACGTTCCTTCATTTCCCTTGCAGCTTTATTTGTAAAAGTAATTGCCAAAATATTTCTTGGCGCCACCCCTTTTTCCTCAATTAAATAAGCAATTCGATGGGTCAACACCCTCGTCTTACCAGATCCTGCACCTGCCATAATTAATAGCGGTCCTTCAGTCGTTTTCACTGCTTCTCGCTGATTTTTATTTAGTCCTTTTATTAAGTCATCCATTGTCTGACTCATTAGAACACCTCCCATTTATTAGCCACTAACTGCTTGAACGGTTTCCAACGCTTTATCAAAATCTGTATATATGCTATTTCCGACAATAATAACATCGGCATATTGTTTCATTTCTTTGGCTTGGAGACTATTTTGAATGCCTCCACCATAAAAAAGTAAAGTTTGGTTAAGCTTCCTTTTAACATCCCTTACAAGATTAGGTTCGCCATATTTTCCACTATATTCTAAGTAGAAGATTGGTAAATGAAAAACATGCTCAGCCATATATGCATAAACAAGTGTATCCTCTACATCTGGTAGGACACTATTTGTATATTGAAAAGCCTTTGCTTCTTCGTTCAAAATACAATAGCCCTCAAAAGTTAAATCGACATGGTCAAGAAACTCCAAATATTTTTTCATTCCTTGATGTTGCATATCCATAAACCATTTTTTCTCCGTAGAATTAAACACCATTGGAATAAAATAATCATCAAATCCTGGCACAACGGCATCCATTGTAGAAACTTCCAATATACGATGAACAGGATATTTACTAATCCGATAAAGTAAATCATCAACTGCTTCCCAGGTCACATTGTCAGTTCCACCAACCATTATTGCATCCGTTCCTGATTCACATAGTATCTTTAGCTGTTCATTAGAAATTTCCTTTGCCGGATCCAGTTTAAAAATATGATTCCATTCGTTCATTTTCGTCATCAAATGGGTAATCCTCCATCTCTCAAATTCCATTAATACATTATACCAAAAATCACTGTCGGAATTTAGGAATATGTGGTGGAAATTTTTGAATGTGGGTGAATAGTGGAATCTTAAGGTTTCGGGGAAAAATTAACCTGTGATAAAAACAAAAGCCCCACCCATCGCGGGTGTGGCTTATTCCTGTTCCTTGTTATTTACTCGGTCTAGCACCATCTTATACCCATCACTACCATAGTTAATACAACGGCGTACGCGAGAGATAGTGGCAGTCGATGCTTTCGTATCTTTTTCAATGTTACTGTACGTACTTCCATCCATAAGCATTTTTGCAACTTGTAGTCGTTGGGAAAGTGCATGAACTTCTGACATCGTTGCAATATCATCAAAGAACCGATAACATTCCTCCCTATCCTTAAGGGAAAGAATAGCATCGAATAATTGATCCAGTTGCTCTCCTCTTAACTTATCTATTTGCACAGCAAATCCTCCTGCTCTATTCTTTTTTACATAGTATGTACAGCGACTATTTTCTATTTACTAGTGTATCAGATTCTTAACGAAGATACCTTAACTTTGATTAGTCAGAAATAATCACAGATTGTTCTAACCCTGGTAAAGTGGGGATAACATTCACCCAGGTTTTCCCGGGCACAAACCCAATAAACTCCCCATTTTTTACAGGAATAATCCTACCATTCCGATTCTCCCATGTAACCTTCTGGACAATCCCTTTTCTTATTAAATATGCATCTCCACCAGATGTAAGGTCAATTTCCCTTCGACCAACATCATCTATCACCTTATGATCCGTCTCTATAATAAAAACATTTTCTACTTGAATTGGAATTTCTGTTTCTAATTCCACTGACTTTTCTCCATTACTATATCTCATATATTTCTGTTCTTTTTCATTATATATAAATTCAACGTTTGCAAATGAATACTTTTCCGAGTAAATGACCTCAATATGCTGTGCAGGTTCTCCCGATAATTTTACTGAATCAGCATTCGCTAGGAATGGTAATGGTTCATATTCGACAGTAGATTCATATCCTTTTCTTTCCGCTACATCATACGCCGATTCTAATAATACATACGAATTATGTGGGGCATTACGGAATGTTTCCCTTTTAAATAAATGTCCATCATTATCAAAAATGGAACCATTTAAGGAATCTATCCCTCGATTAATAATCATTTCATCTACAAAGTCAGCCGCTCCATGATACACATATAAAGCATTATAATCATCTGCTAATTCAAAATAATATTCACGTGCACTTCTTACTGGGCCAACCACATTAGGTATTTTACTCTGATATAATGCTAAAAACCTTGTAATCATTCCTTCTGCCAAAATCTCAAAAACGATATCTGCCTGTGATAAACCAGTTTGCGGTCTTGCTTTTGGATGATTATTTACCATTACACCAATAATACGATTATTTACGGAATCATTTGTCCCAATACCTGTTAATGGATAAATATTGTCAAAACTTTCTTGTTCTGTCTTTTCTTCCTTTTCTTGCGTTTTCTCTTCTTGTGTTTCCTTGTCTGGTTCTTCTTGTTCCTGCACTTGTTCATTACTATTCGAACAACCCGAAAGTAGAGCAAGGAAAACTAGAAATAAAAATAGGAATTTCTTCATTTTCCCAACACCTTTTGAATAATTTCTACTGCATCTATTCTTCTATAGGCTCTTTTCATCATTCTATTATCTTTTGTCTCGCATTTGAAAGAAATACGCAGTAAAGATTAAGATAGTATGATAATACCGCTACGGAAATACACTGCGCGCACCAAAGGCGGCTGATGAGCCTCCTTCGTGCTGACGCACTACGGTGTCTCACCTAGGCCTGTGTTCCCACAGGACAAGGAACGCTACGGCAGCAACGCATTGCACGAAGAAAATTGAACTTTATTTTCGAGGAGTCTCCGTGTATTCCCTTCGCTAGTGTTGAGTTTTCCAACAACTAAATCAATATTAGCTAATTAAAAATATTCCTCTATTAAACTGGTTAATTGGAGCGAAGGGCAGTCGACTCCTTGAAAAAGAATATCGCTTTTTCTCACGAAGATGTATCCCTCTCGAATCCTTCCTTGTCCTGTAGGAGTAGCACGTGTCTGAAAACTCCGAAGCAGTGACCTTCTGCTGAGGAGGCTGAAGCCGTGCCCACAGAAAGAGACTGCCCGCAGTGGAAATCAACGTACTCAACATTACTGCGCATTCTATCTATTTTATGCCAAAACAAAAGTCTTTTTTAGAAAACAGCCTTCCCATATATTACAACTTTATATATTAACACATCGTTGCTGGGAATATAATCTTTCTTTTTTTAATATCTATAATTCCTTGCTGTGTGATGCGAATATAAGGCAGGTGTGTGGCGGACAAAAATAAAATACTATAAATGGGGTCATCATACCGATAACCATAATCTTTGATTAATGTCTTTACCACTTTTTCCTTGGCTATTAATTCATCCATACTTTCTTTCGACATGAATCCACCGAGTTTTAATGGTATATCTGCTAAAATTTCTCCTTCATGAACGAGTACAATGCCGCCGCCTATTTTCTTTAGATGCTTCCAGGCTAGTAAAATATCTTTCTTATTTTTCCCGATAAAAACAAAATCCCCAGATTGAGAGAAAGTACTAGCAACAGCACCTAATTTATTCGTAAATCCTTTTATCGTTGTATTCACACGCCACTTCCCATTTTTATCAATGAGTACAAGAAAAGCATCATCTTTATCCTTTGGTAACTCTTCAGGTGTTATATCAATATTAATCGTATAAGGCCTGATAATCACATCATTCTTCATCTCAAGTCCCATTGGCATAGAAAATTGCAAATCCTCTTCTTCTAATTCCCAATCTAAAGGTAAGGGCGATATGTCATACTTATCCCAATCAATCTTTTGTGGAAGGGGTTGATTTACTTTATCTTTCCGTATCCATTCTCCTTTTGCCAGAACACTGACTGGATGTGGGTTTTCTTTAGAATCTAGAATATTTATATGTGCTATTCGACCAGGAGCAATGCTTCCAATTGTCTCATCTAGGTTAAAATGTCTTGCCGCATTATAACTCCCCATGTTATAAGCTTCCTCGATTGGGATTCCTTTTTTAATAGCAATATCTATACAGACATTGATTAGTCCTTGTTCATAAAATGATGGTGTTGCTCCATCCGTTGTAAAGGTTAAATTATCGAAATAACTCAAATTCAACTCCAATATCTCCTCAATGAGCTGAGGTAAATCTGGTCGAATGGAAGAATATCTTAGGGAAACATGGTATCCTAGGCGTAATCTTCTTACTACCTCTTCACCAGTGATTGGCTCATGATCAGCTGATACACCAAACAGCTTCATTTTCGTTAGTGTCATTTCTGATGCACCTGGAAGATGCCCTTCGATAGGTTTTCTTTGGCGCTTCGTTTCTTGCATCCAATATAGTAACCTATCATCTCCATTCAATAGACTTGGCCAAGAGGTTAACTCTCCTCCTTGAACAATAGATGGATGAGAAATCCATGATAAGATATCCTCGGTATTAAACGTTTCTTCCTCATCCTGCAAGGCAGTTTGTGAATCGAACCTTGCCCACCAATACATGGACATAGGCAGATAATCAAATTCCTCAATTAAAGAAAACGCTTTCTTTTTATCTAATAAAAAATGCCACATAAGGTTATCATTTATTAATGTTGTCGTACCATATCTAGCCACATAATTTGCTAATGCTTCAGGATTATAAAGTTGAAAAGGATGAGCATGTGGTTCAATATATCCTGGAACAAGATATTTTCCCTCACAGTCTACTATCTCCGTTCCTTTCATGTTTTTAGGAAGATTCTCCCCTACATAAACAATACGATCTTTATAAATCCATATGTGGGATTTTACCCACTGCTTGAGAAAAACATTCAGGTATATGCTATTTTTCAATAGAAGCGTTGGTGCTTCCAAGCCATCAATTACTTTTATATGCTGTCTAAGCTCACGGTTCCTCCAATTATTCTCATTTGTAAACATAAGGCCAGCTCTCCAATATATAGAATTTATCACGCAATTACTGACAGTATGATCCATCCCCTTTAGGGAATGACAAGGGATCAACCGCCAATATCGTCCTGATTCGTTCATCGAACAACCAGTGGACAACAACATTCCCACTGATTGAAGTTTCGCTTTTCCTTATCTTAACATAGTTTCACACGTTAATGTTGTAAAGTTTTTGTTGAATTTCGCAAAAAATTCAAAGATATTTTTATGGTTCTTTTCACACAAAAAGTGGAAGTGTTTCCCTTTTCCTTTGCACGAGTTGATATTCTATCCGAACAGGTTGATTTCCCACAACAGTTAACACAACAAAAAAGCCACCCTATCAAAGAGTGACTTTCAAGCTAACATCTAATCCAATATCTGTACGATAGAAATAATCTTTGTTAGCACTTGTTGAATTTAATACCTTATAAACGTTATTTCTTGCATCATCCAATGTTTCTTCTTTAGCTCCTACTAAAAGTACACGTCCACCATCCGATACCAGGTTATCTCCCTCATACTTTGTTCCAGCATGGACGATATAGCTATTTTCTGATTCCTTGAAATGGGGGATTGCTATCCCTTTTTCATAAGAAACCGGGTAGCCACTTGAAGCTAAAACAACACCAAGGCACGCGGCATCTTCCCAAACTAGCTCAGGATTTTTTCCATCCAATACATCCAAGAATACTTGCACTAAATCATTTTGCAATAATGGTAAGACAACTTGAGTTTCTGGATCACCAAATCTCGTATTAAATTCAATTACCTTGGGACCAGATTCGGTCATTATTAACCCACCATAAAGGATTCCGGTGAATGGTCGCCCTTCTTTCATTAATCCATCTGCAGTCTTTTGTAAAATATGTTCTACAGAAAAAGCAATATGCTCGTCTGTAACATCAGGAACAGGAGAGAAAGCACCCATCCCCCCCGTATTCGGCCCCGCATCCTGATTAAAGGCACGTTTATGATCACGGGCAGGAACCATTGGATAAACCTGATTTTCATGGACAAATGCCATTAAGGAGAATTCTTTTCCCTCAAGAAATTCTTCAATAACAATGGTTGACCCTGCTTCAGAGAATGTTTTAGAAACAAGCATTTCATCAACAGCTTTCCATGCATCTTCCTTAGTTTCTGCAACGATAACTCCTTTTCCAGCAGCAAGTCCATCAGCTTTAATCACAATCGGCGCACCTTTTTCTTCAATATACGCCCTCGCTTTTTCTACATTTGTAAAGGTTTCATATTCTGCTGTTGGAATATCATATTTTTTCATGAATGATTTCGCGAAGCTTTTACTTCCTTCGAGTAAAGCTGCTTCCTTCGTTGGAGCAAATACTTTAAGTCCTTCTGCTTGAAAACGATTTGCAATACCCTCATTTAGTGGATCTTCCGGACCGACAATAGTTAGATCTATTTTCTCTTCTTTAGCAAAAGCAATAAGACCATCTATATCCATTTCATCAATAGGAACGCAGATAGCTTGCTCCTTCATTCCACCATTACCTGGTGCCGCGTACAAATTAGTTACTTTCTCACTTTTAGCAAGTTCTAATACAATACTATGCTCGCGTCCACCTTTACCAACAACTAGTACGTTCATCTAATAACCTCCACTTTTAGGGTGAGATTAAAGGGATTGCAACTGCTCCCCCTAATCTATTAATGTTTAAAATGACGCATTCCTGTATAAACCATGGCAATCCCATGCTTATCACATACATCAATTGAATCTTGGTCACGCTTCGAACCACCAGGCTGAATAATTGCTGTTACCCCTGCCTTAACTGCTTCCTCAACTGTATCCGGCATTGGGAAGAAAGCATCCGAAGACATAACAGATCCTTTTGTTTTCTCTCCGGCTTGCTCAATGGCAATTTTCGCTGAACCTACACGATTCATTTGACCAGCACCAACACCAATTGTTTGACCGTCCTTCGCTAATACAATCGCATTGGATTTCACATGTTTTACGGCTTTCCATGCAAATAGTAAATCTGCTACTTCTTGTTCAGATGGCGTACGTTTTGTTACCACTTGTAAGTCATCTTTCGTCACTGTACCATTATCTTGACTTTGAATTAATACACCGCCATTTACAGATGTAAGCTTGTGATTCACAGCCTCTCTATTCGTCATATCTAATTCAAGTAAGCGAATATTTTTCTTTCTTGTTAAGATTTCCAAGGCCTTTTCTGAAAAGCTTGGAGCAATGATAATTTCTAGGAAAATACTACTTAGTTTCTCTGCTGTCTGAGAATCTACTTCTTTATTTAATGCAACAATTCCACCAAAAATAGAGATTGGATCCGCATCAAAAGCACGGTTAAACGCATCAAATAATGTCTCAGATACTCCGATTCCACATGGATTCATATGTTTTACTGCAACCGCTGCTGGTTGTTCATTATAATCTGCTAAAATTTCTAGTGCCGCGTTCGCATCTTGAATATTGTTGTAGGATAATTCTTTGCCGTGCAGTTGTTTTGCTGCAGCTAGACTCATTGATTTAACAATTGGCTGCTTATAGAACGCAGCATTTTGATGAGGATTTTCCCCATAGCGAAGAGATTGTACTTTTTCATATGTGACCGTGTATGTCTCAGGAAATTCTTCCTTTGTTTCCCCTAAGAAATATTCCGCAATCATCGCATCATAATTGGCAGTATGACGGAAGACCTTTGCAGCGAGTTGTATTCTTTTTTCATCATCTAGTCCATCCGTTTGTAATGCTTCTAAAATAGAATCATAATCAGCTGGGTCTACTACGACTGTCACATCTTCAAAGTTTTTCGCAGCAGAACGAAGCATGGTGGGACCACCGATATCAATATTTTCAATAATTTCCTCTTTGGAAACTCCAGTTTTTTCAAGTGTTTGTTTAAATGGATATAGGTTCACAACAACCATATCGATTGGATGGATCTCATTTTCTTCCATCTGATTCATATGATCTGGATTGGAACGTTTTGCAAGTAATCCACCATGTACTTTCGGATGTAGGGTTTTTACACGTCCATCCATAATTTCGGGAAATCCAGTAATATCATCAATTGCTCGTGCAGCAATTCCTGCTTCTTGTATTTTTTTTAGCGTTCCACCTGTGGAGATAATCTCATAGTCTAGTTCTACAAGACCTTTAGCAAATTCTACGACATTCTGTTTATCAGAAACACTGATGAGTGCTCTTTTCATGTTTACCCCTCACTTTGACTAATTGTTTACACTAGGCTCTTTTCGTATATTTTGTTGTTTTTTACTTCGCATTTGAAGGATGATGCGCAATAACTTATTAAGATAGTTGATAGTGCGTTTATACCGCTGCAAAAATACACTACGCGCACCTTAGGGCGCTGATGAAGCCTTCCTTATCCTGCGAGAATAGCACGTGTCTAGACCCGAGCAAGAAGTAGTTTTCTTCCGAGGAGGCTGAAGCCGTTCCCTAGGGTGTGCGACTGTCCGCAACGGAAATCAACATACACACAAATAAAGTTAGTTCGCATTTTATAGATTTTACGCAACAAAAAACAACAACCTTTTAGAAGACAGCCTTGTACTAAAGATATCTATTTCACAATTTGCTGAATGACTTTTGGATATAGCTGATGTTCTACTTGTTGGATTCTTTTTTTAAGCGTTTCTTCCGTATCATTCTCTAAAACTTCTACGGACTCCTGTGCAATAATCGGTCCTGTATCAATTCCTGCGTCAATATAGTGAACCGTAACACCCGTTTTCTTAACTCCAGCTTTATAGGCTTGCCCTATGGCATCCTTTCCTGGAAAATCAGGTAATAGAGATGGATGAATATTGACAATCTTACCTTCGAAGGCATTTAATAAAGTTGGGCCAACAATTCTCATATATCCGGCAAGGAAAATCCAGGAAACATTTAAATCCTGAAGTTTCGATACTAATGTCCCTTCGAACTCTTGCTTCGACCCATATTCTTTTGGATTAAAAACGTATGTTGGAACACCTAATTTATCTGCTTTCTCAATAACGCTAGCTCCAGGGCGATCGCATACAAGCAATGAAATTTCGCATGGGAGATTGCTAGATTCCATAATAGATTGAAAGTTGCTACCTGCCCCTGATGCAAAGACTGCTGCTTTTACTTTACTCATGATAGAAAATGTACTCCTTCACGATTAACCACTTTTCCAATAATGGATGCCTTCTCTCCAGTCTCCCCTAAAATGGTAAGCGTGCTTAGGGCCTCTTCTTCACGAACAACTAGCGCCATACCGACTCCCATATTAAACACACCGTACATATCATTATCTGGAATGGACCCTAGTTTTTGAAGAAATGGAAAGATTTCTGGGACTTCCCAGCTATTCGGTGAAATCTCTACCCCTAATCCTTCTGGCATCATCCTTGGGAAATTTTCATAGAATCCACCACCAGTAATATGAGAAATCCCTCTAATTTCATGTTTTTCTAAAACACTAGCAATAGCTTTTGCATAAATCTTAGTCGGAGTTAATAGAGCTTCTCCTAATGGTCTGCTAAGCCCATCTGGTGTCTCATTTAAATCCAATCCGTCTACCAGCTTTCGAACTAAAGAATATCCATTGGAATGAATACCACTTGATTCAAGACCAATGACAACATCCCCAGCTTCAATTGCTTCACCAGTAATTAGTTTGGATTTATCAGCAATCCCGACAACGAAACCAGCGAGGTCATATTCATCATCACTATACATTCCCGGCATTTCTGCTGTCTCACCACCAATTAAAGCAGCTCCAGCATCCACACATCCAGATGATATACCAGAAACAATTTGTTCAATTCGTTCCGGTTCATTTTTTCCGCATGCAATGTAGTCTAGGAAAAATAGCGGCTGTGCTCCTTGGGCAACAATATCATTGGCACACATAGCAACTAAGTCAATACCCACTGTATTATGCCTATCTACCTGAAAGGCAAGTTTTAGTTTGGTACCAACACCATCTGTTCCTGATACCAACACTGGTTCTTTATAGTTAAATTTCGATAAATCAAACAGTCCCGCAAATGAACCAATTCCACCTAAAACCTCAGGACGTGTTGTTTTTTTAATATGCTTTTTCATCCGTTCTACTGCCTCGTAACCTTTTTCTACATCAACACCAGCTTGCTTATATACATCTGACATAGTCACATGACACATCCTCATTGCTTTAATAGTTAATTCCATTTTATTCTTTTTGGTCTTCACATTTTATAGATAGGTTCATTCTCGTAAAATCAGCCTTATTTTATTCGCTGTTTCAACTTGTATACGTTACTTCTTTTTCTTCCTCTTCTTGAACAGGATACTTCCCTGTCATGCATGCCATACAAATACCTTGATTGATTGAGTTATCTTTTAATATCGCCCTTTGCAATCCTTCTTCCGATAGAAATGAAATGCTGTCCGCTCCAATAATCTTAGCAATTTCATCAATCGAATGATTTGCGGCAATTAATTCATCTTTTGTGGACATATCTACTCCATAAAAACAAGGATCCGTAATCGCAGGAGAAGCAATTCGAACATGGACTTCCTTCGCTCCTGCTTCTTTTAATAACTTTACAATCCGCTTACTTGTCGTCCCACGAACAATGGAGTCATCAATCATAATGACACGCTTTCCTTCAATTATTCCACGGACTGGGGAAAGCTTCATTTTCACCCCAAGTTCCCGAAGGTCCTGAGATGGCTGAATAAAAGTTCTACCAACATAGCGATTCTTAATAATACCCATTTCATACGGTAGTCCACTCTCTTCTGCAAATCCAATTGCAGCAGAAATACTTGAATCTGGAACACCAACTACAATATCTGCATCTGCTGGAGCTTCTTTAGCTAATTCTTTTCCCATTTTTTTACGGGATGCATGAACATTCACATAATTTTCATTGCTATCTGGTCTAGAAAAGTAGACATATTCCATCGCACATAAACTACGCTTTCTTTGCTCAGCAAATCGAATGGACTTCAATCCGTTATCATCGATAGTTATTAGTTCGCCTGGTAATACTTCGCGTAGGAATGTTGCACCAATTTGATCAAATGCACAGGTTTCTGAAGCAACCACATAAGCATCCCCAAGTAACCCAATAGATAATGGACGAATTCCTGATGGGTCAAGGGCTGCATACATCTTTTCTTCTGTCAATATTAAATACGCGTAAGCACCAACCATTTGATTCAAAGCATCGCTTATTGAGTTTTCATTTATTCCTTCACCATTACGTTTAATTAAATGCGCTAGCACTTCTGTATCAGAGGAGGTTTGCAGGATACTTCCCTGTTTCTCTAACTCCCCACGCAATTTATAGGCATTCATGATGTTTCCATTATGCGCAAGTGCCAAACTTCCCGTTTGTGCATGAAATAGTAATGGCTGTACATTACTTGCAGCCTTTTCACCTTGCGTACTATATCGGACATGACCAATTGCAACACGTCCTTGCAATTGGTCAAATTTAGCATGTTTAAATACATCATTTACTAGACCCAAATCTTTATGAACGTTTAATTCCGTTCCATCATTCACAACAATCCCAGCACCTTCTTGACCACGATGCTGCATAGAGTGAAGACCATAGTAAGTTAATTCAGCAGCTTTGTCATGACCCCAAATTCCAAACATTGGACATTCCTCACTTATTCTTTGGATTTCAGCAAGCTCGGGATTGCACCTCTCCAAAGTTCTTCAAGTTCTTTTACATCCCCATCAATCACAATGTCATTGTTAATAGAGACTTGAAGTGTGCTATCTGTCGTTACCTTGCCGATTTGTTTTGCATCGTCCACCATACGTTCAAATTTCTCTTGTTCTTCCGCTTTTACTGTTACGATAAATCGAGATTGAGTTTCACTAAATAAAACAGTAGTAGCGTCACCTTGTAGTTCCACTTTCGCTCCCAAGCCTTCCGTATCGAATGTAGACTCTGCTAGTGCAACCGCTAATCCACCTTCCGAAATATCATGTGCTGATTCAACAACACCCTCTTGAATTGCTTCAAGAATTTGCTTTTGACGACGGCGTTCTATCTCAAGATCAATACTAGGTGCTTTACCGGAGTACTTACCGTCAACCATGTTTTGTAGCTCACTACCACCAAATTCCGCTTTTGTTTCTCCAATAAGATAAATAACATCATCAGCTGATTGGAAGTGATTTGCCGTTACATGTTCTGTTGTTTTAAGTAGACCAACCATCCCGATAATCGGTGTAGGCATAATCGCCTGTCCCTTTGACTCGTTATAAAGCGAAACATTCCCACTAATGACTGGAGTTTCTAATTGAAGACAAGCCTCACGAATCCCTTCGATACTTTGTTCCATTTGCCAGAATGTTTCTGGGTTTGTTGGATTTCCATAGTTAAGCCCATCCGTGATAGCTAAAGGGGTAGCACCTGAGCAAATAATATTTCTACTTGCTTCGGCAACTGCTATTCTACCACCGACTTTTGGATCCAAGTATATATAGCGAGAATTACAATCCGTTGTCATTGCTATTGCTTTATCTGTTCCTTCGATTTGAACGATGGCTGCGTCTGATCCTGGTCCGACCAACGTATTGCCTTGTGCCTTTCTATCATATTGTGTATAAGCCCATTCCTTCGATGCAATTGTTGGTTGTTGCAACAAAGTACGAAGCATATTTTGATGGTTATCTACTGCTGGCACGTTTTCTTCCTGAGCTTGAAATTCTGCATAATAGGCTGCTTCCTTCTTGGTGAGTTCATAGACAGGTGCTTCATCTGTTAATGCTACAACTGGAATTTCAGCTTGGATTTCACCATGCTGCTTAATTCGGAAAATTTGCTCCTCGATAACTTCACCAATAGCAACAGCATCGACATCGTGCTTTTTAAAAATATCAAGGATTTCCTGTTCTTTCCCTTTCTTAACGACTAAGAGCATTCTTTCTTGTGACTCCGATAGCATGATTTCATACGCATCCATATTTTCCTCACGTTGTGGAACAAGATCAAGATTCATTTCTATTCCAGTACCCGCTTTTGCTGCCATCTCACTTGCAGAAGATGTAAGTCCAGCAGCCCCCATATCTTGAATACCTACAAGTGCATCAGAATGAATGACCTCTAAGCAAGCCGCAATTAATTTTTTCCCTATTTGAGGGTCACCAATTGCTACGGAAGAGCTATTATCTTTTTCACTTTCCACTACGTCAGAAGAGAATGTGGCACCATGGATTCCGTCTTTTCCTGTGTCTCCACCTGCATAAATTACTGTATTACCTACGCCCTCTGCTAGCCCTTTTTGTACGTCATCATGATTAACTAAACCGACAACCATAGCATTCACTAATGGATTTTCTTCATAGCTTTCATCAAACTGTACTTCCCCACCAACAGTTGGGACATCAACTACATTTCCGTAACTTGCGATTCCTCTTACAGCCTCACTGAACAACCATTTGGTATGATTTTTATCTAAATTTCCAAAACGGAGAGAATTTAATGATGCAATTGGTTTAGCACCCATGGAGAACACATCACGTAGAATTCCACCTACACCAGTAGCCGAACCTTCAAACGGTTCAACAGCCGATGGACTATTATGACTTTCAATTTTAAACACAACTGCTTGATTATCACCGATGTCAACGACACCAGCGCCTTCACCTGGACCTTGTAGAACATGTTCACCTTCTGTAGGGAACTTTCTCAGTAGGGGCTTTGATGTTTTATAGCTACAATGCTCCGACCACATAACAGAGAAAATACTTGTTTCTGTATAATTTGGCAAGCGGTTCATTTTATCCTTTACAAGCTTAAATTCAGCATCTGATAAACCCATTTCCTGATAGATTTTTTCTACTTCAATTTGTTCAGGTTTGATTGTATTGTTACTCATTTGCTTTTCCCTCCATAATCCCTATTAGAAAAACGCTATATTCTCTCGTTTCTCTTATATTTGGTGTTTAATGTTCACTTTTGGTCCAAATTCCATATCTTATCTTGTGAACCGTTAGTTATTAATTGTTTCCTTGCATTTTTCCATCTGAGCCGATACCTCGTCAAACGTATCTCCTATATACGTAATATGTCCCATTTTTCGTTTTTCTTTTGCTTCCTTTTTGCCATATAAATGAACAAAACCTTCATTCTTCTGTTGCATTGCTTCGATAACTGTTTCCATATCTTTCCCCAGGATATTTAACATAATCGCCGGCTTAAATTGTCTAATTTTCGCTAATGGCAGTCCGCATATCGCTCGAACATGCTGGCCAAATTGCGATATATTACAAGCTTCAATCGTATAATGACCAGAATTATGTGGTCTAGGTGCCATTTCATTTAGATAAATATCTTCACCCTTAACAAACATTTCAATCGCAAAGGTGCCAACAATATTCATTTTTTCAGCAAGTAACCGAGCAGCTTCATATGCCTTAATTTGCACCTCTACACTAATCCTAGCAGGTGCCATCGTCTTATAAAGAATATGGTCACGATGCTCATTCTCCGATATTGGGAAGTTGGCTATTTCACCTGATTGAGATCTAGAGAATACAACAGATATTTCTTTATCAAATTGAATCCATTCCTCGATAATGCAATGCTGATGTTTCTCAGCAAATTCCTTCGCTTCTTCTACATCTGCTTGTGAATTTAGTTTCAACTGTCCTTTTCCGTCATATCCACCACGGCAAGTCTTAATGACGACAGGAAAGTCAAATTTCTTTAATGATTCTTCACACTCTTTTGCATTTGTTACAATTTCAAAAACTGGAGTTGATAATTTTAGGTCCTTGATTGTTCGCTTTTCTTTTTCTCGATTTTGCGTTACCTCTAAAGCATAAGAGCCTTGTGGAAGTTTGCCACAACTCTCGATGTAACTTGCTGCTTGTAAATCGACATTTTCAAATTCATACGTAACCACATCACTAATATCTGTTAACCGTTTAATTGCATCCATATCATCATAGGCTGCAGTGATTTGTGTATCAGCGACTTGTGCAGTCGGACAATTAGGTGTAGGGTCAAGAACAGCAATACGATACCCCATATACCTTGCTGCTATAGCCATCATCCTACCAAGCTGGCCACCACCTATAATCCCTATGGTTTGATTTGGAACAATTGTTTTATTTGTTTGCAAGTTCTTCCCTCATTTCTGCTACTTTTTCTTTCATTTCTTTTCGATAGTTTGCTAGATTATCTGCAACTTTTGTATCAAAAGCCCCAATGATTTGAGCAGCGAGAATCCCTGCGTTTTTCGCCCCAGCTTTCCCTATAGCAACCGTAGCTGTTGGGACACCACCAGGCATTTGCACAATTGATAATAAAGAATCAAGACCATTTAATGCCTTCGATTGAACGGGAACACCAATGACCGGTAACGTTGTTTGAGATGCAACCATACCCGGCAAATGTGCTGCACCACCTGCTCCAGCGATAATCACCTTCAGACCACCTTCTCTGGCAGACTTCGCATAGGTAAACATATCATCTGGGGTACGGTGTGCTGAGATAACTTCCTTTTCATAAGGAATTTCTAACTCCTGAAGCACGTTACAAGTATGTTCCATTGTCTCCCAATCTGAAATACTCCCCATAATGACACCAACTTGAGCCATGAAATCCCTCTTTCTATGTTTAATAAGATCAAATATTTGTTTTAATTTCGATTTATTATAATAAAAAAGTCTATTCTCCTCCCTCATATAAGAGGAAAGATGAATAGACTTTATTCTGCATCTCATGTTAATTCTTCCACAAAAGATACGTGGAATGGATTCAAAGATGCTGAATTAAATCTTATATGATGACAACGATTCACCTTCCCTCATAGTCCAGCATTTACGGTGCTGGGTAGAAACTTCTAAGCCCTATCCCTAGAAATATATGAGGTGTTTTTCGTATCCTTTTCTTGTGTTAAGGATATCAATTTGTTGAGCTATTGTCAACAAAATATCGAACAATTATTTTTTTATTTAAATTAACGTTCGGATTTTAGCCTCATTTATCCATTTCCATCATATATTATCGTCTTTTCGTGTTGGATTTGAGCCTTACTTTGCTACTCTATCACGATATATCATATAATGGAATTCCACATCTCATTCACAATAGGACGTATTCACAATCAATCCTAGCAATTGGCTACCTAAATTAAGTCAAGCAATCATAACTAACCCCATCCTGTTTCTTATAAACCATTTTAAAATCTCCTATTAAAATAACTGGATAACCTATATTAATAGATTATTTATAAATGTTCGCTATTGACATCACTACAAATTGTATTCTAATATGACTAGTATAACTACATATAGTTATACCAATGAATATGGTGTCAAATATATCAATGACTTAATAGGGAATCTGGTGAAAGTCCAGAACTGTTCCCGCAACTGTAAGTGCAGACGAATGAAGGATAACCCACTGTCTTTTAAGATGGGAAGGGCTTCATGAGAGAGAAGCACAAGTCAGGAGACCTGCCATGTTTATAACGTGTTATCTTCTTCGGGAGTTGGGGGGATAGAACGATGGTATTTTTATAGACAGGTACTACTAGAATCTTTACAAGATTTTTTTGTCTATTTATACATATCAACGTTTTATTAAAAACCCATCCTCTGTATAGAGTGATGGGTTTTTCTTTCTATGATCTGGACTATTTCTCTAATTCCCGACTTTAAAATGAAAAAAGGAGGGAATGATAATGAGTTACCCATTATCTTCTGATGTCTCTCGAACCATTCAAACGAAACTAGTTTTACCGCCTGACACCAACCATCTCGGAACCATTTTTGGAGGAACCGTTCTATCATTTATTGATGAAATTGCGGCCATTACAGCCATGAAACATAGTAAAAAAGCAGTTGTTACAGCATCTATAGATACGGTCAATTTTCTTTCTTCGGCTAAGGTTGGTGATGTCCTAATGCTTGAAGCAGTTGTGGTTTCTACTGGAAATACCTCCATGGAAGTTTATGTCAAAGTTGAATGTGAAGATTTAGAATCTGGAGAGCGAAAAATGACTACGAAATCATTACTGACGATGGTAGCTACAAATAAAGAAGGCAAACCCACAAGTGTTCCAGGTGTCATTCCACAAACAGAAGAAGAAAAAAGATTATTTGAAGAAGCACACCTTAGAAAGTATAGACGTTTAAAAATAAAAAGTTTTGTTGGAGGGAATTAACTTATGAATAGACAGATCCAAATTAATTCAGAAATAGAAGATGTCCTTAAAATTATCGATGATACTTCTAAAAAGTACAGAGTGGAAACCACGAAACTAAAAGAAAAAATCTTAGAACGAAACGATTCAACTAGTTCGCCTAATAAACAGGCATTACTTTATTCATTAAATCAAATTTCTATGGACGAGCCGGATTGGACCTTTTTATCAGCACGCTTGTTTCTCCATACATTGTATGAAACGGCAGCAAGGAATAGAGGATATAGCCCTAAGAAAAAATACGGAGACTTTTATTTTCTCATTGAATCATTAACCAATTTGGGGATATATTCTACTACCCTACTAGAAGAGTATTCAGAAGAGGAAATCCATCTCCTAGCCCAAGAAATGGAACCTGAACGGGATAAGCTTTTTAATTACATCGGCTTATTCCTACTTGCAGATCGCTATCTTTCAAAGGACTATGACGGAAACATTTATGAGCTCCCTCAAGAACGTTTCATGATTATCGCCATGACACTCATGCAAAAGGAAAAATGCAATCGTCTAGAGCATGTTAAAGAAGTTTATTGGGCGTTAAGTAATTTGTATATGACCGTGGCAACACCCACTTTAGCCAATGCAGGAAAAAGTTTTGGTCAGCTTTCGTCTTGTTTTATCGATACGGTAGATGATTCCCTAGACTCTATTTATTTAAATAACTGGGATATTGCTCGCGTCAGTAAGGATGGGGGTGGAATAGGAGTCTATTATGGAAAAGTAAGAGCACTAGGATCTGATATTAAAAGATTTAAAGGCAACTCATCTGGAATTGTCCCTTGGATTCGTCTCCTTAATGATACGGCAGTAAGTGTGGATCAACTTGGGCAGCGCCAAGGAGCAATAGCAGTCTATTTAGACGTTTTTCATCGGGACATGATGAATGGTTTCTTGGATTTAAAAACAAACAACGGGGATGAAAGACGTAAAGCCCATGATATTTTTACAGGCGTTTCCATACCGGATTTATTCATGGAAAAACTGAAAGAAGTGGATGAGAATGGACGAAGTATTGGTGAATGGCATACATTCTGCCCCCATCAAGTGAAACAATACATGGGTTGGACAGATGAAAATGGTCAACCCCTTGGCCTGGAGGATTTTTACGATGAAAAGGATGAGAAGTATTTTACAGAAAAATATGAGGAAGCAGTCAAACATCCATTACTTCCACGTAAAACCTATCGGGCGATGGACATTATGGCACGTATTATGGTTTCACAGCTTGAAACTGGAACACCATATATGTTTTATCGCGATGAAGTAAATCGACAAAATCCAAATAAACATGTTTTAGGAAAAGGGCGAACATCTATCTATTGCAGTAATCTCTGTACAGAAATAGCCCAAAACATGTCCACAACTAAGGTAGAAAAGGAATATGTAAACGAGGATGGCAATGTAATCATTGTGCGAAAACCTGGTGATTTTGTCGTTTGTAATTTATCCTCCATTCACTTACCAAATACCGTACGTGACCAAGTTCTTGATCGGTTAATTCCGATTCAAATGAGAATGCTGGACAACGTGATTGATTCAAATACCATTTCTGTTAGCCAAGCAACCCTGACAAACCAAAAATATCGTGCGGTTGGATTGGGGACGTTCGGCTGGCACCATTTGCTAGCATTACAAGAGATTTACTGGGATTCCGAAGAGGCAGTCCAATATGCAGATAGCTTATATGAAGAAATAGCCTATCACACCATTCAAGCATCCATGACGCTCGCAAAAGAAAAAGGAGCCTATCCAAAATTTAAAGGATCGGAATGGGAAACAGGTGCTTATTTTAAAAGAAAAGGATATACATCGGAAAGATGGAGAAAGCTCCAGGAAGAAATTTCACGGTATGGAATTCGGAATGGCTGGATGATGGCCATTGCACCCAATTCGTCTACAGCTAAGATAGGCGGTTCAACAGATGGGATTGACCCTATCTATTCCGTTGAGTATGCAGAGGAGAAGAAAAACTTTAAATTTAAAGTAACACCACCTGATTTAAATCATCGTACGTATGCTTATTATCGACGTGTGAGACATGAACTCGATCAGCATTGGAGCATTAAGCAAAATGCAGCTCGTCAACGCCATATTGATCAAGCAATTAGTTTTAATCTCTATGTACGCCATGATATCAAGGCTAAGGAATTACTTCATCTTCATCTTCATGCGTGGGAAGAAGGGTTGAAAACCACTTACTACGTAAGAAGCACATCCCAAACAGAAATCGATGCCTGTGAGGCTTGTCATAGTTAAAGAGGAGGAGAAACATAAAAATGTTAAAAAAAATAAATTTGCTCAATCCAACTTTTCCAAACAAATCTACCGGAATCATTAACGGAAAATCGTCAGGAATTCTAAATTGGAATGACCTAGCCTATCCACAAATGTATCAGCTATACCAAACCTTATTATCCAACTTTTGGAAGGCACAAGAAATTAACATGCAGGATGACATAAAACAGTGGGACGAGCTTTCCAATCATGAAAAAGATGTATTTCTAAGGATTAATACTCAACTAGCATCACTAGATAGTTTACAAACACCAACCATGACTCAGGTAATGGATTATGTGACAGATCCTAGCTTTAAAGCCATTTTAGCAGTAATCTCTCAACAGGAAGCCGTTCATAATGAATCTTACTCCTATATTCTAAGTTCATTAATTCCAATTGGCGAACAAAAAGAACGTTTTGACGAGGCGAAAGATGACCCACTTATAAGGAAACGAAATCAATTTATTATCGATACGTATGAAGAATTTAGAGCAAATTCCACACCCCAACTCTTGTTTAAATTAGCGATACAATCCATTAATTTAGAAGGAATTTTCTTCTATGCTGGATTTGCTTTCTTTTATAACTTAGCACGACAACAAAAAATGCTAAAAACGAGTACCATGATAAGTTATATCCAAAGAGATGAGATGCAGCACTGTTACTTTATGACACAATTTGTCCGCATCCTATTAACAGAAAATCCTAGTTTAAATACAGACCAGAATATTCAATATGTATACGATACGATTGATGAAGCCGTACGTTTAGAATGGGAATGGGCTAATATCATTTTAAACAATATTGACGGGATTGACCTCATAGAATTTAAAGATTATTTGGAGTACCTTGCGAACAAGCGTTTACGTCAACTAGGATTAGTAAATTTATATGTCGAACGGGAAAATCCAATTCCTTGGATTCATGTATTCAGTGATGAAATGATGAATGAAACCAAATCAGATTTCTTTGAACAGAAGTCACGAACCTATACAAAAGTATCACAGGAAAATGGCTTTGATGAATTGTAGGAGATTTAAAATGAAGGTTGCTATCGTTTATACATCCGTTACTGGGAATACGGAACACTTAGCTAGAATCCTGACTGAGCAATTTAAAATTCGTCAATGTGACGTTTCAACCTATAGAATAGAAGATTTTCCAATCCAGTATATTGATAAATTCGATATTTTTATTATAGGAACATACACCTGGGGAAAAGGCAACATTCCTGAAAATATGACATTCCTTTTTGCATCGTTTGAGGGTTCTGAGCCATCCCATCTCGTAACCGGCGTTTTCGGTACAGGTGATCGCTTTTTCCCACACTTTTGTGGTGCTGTCGATAGGTTTAGAGATTTACTTAAACAAAAAACTAGACTTGCTGTTACCTTAAAAGTAGAGCTATTTCCACAAAAACAAGATGAGCATAAATGTGTGAAGTTTGTAGAGCGATGTGTCCAAGCTCATTCCAGTATGGTATAGAAAAAGTCAGTCCCACTATGCATATAAAGTAGTGGAGACTGACTTTTCCCTTAAAGTGATTTGGAAACCACTTTTACCTATAGACTATTCTTCCTTCGTTGGTTTAGCTTGCATGTTGGACACAGCATCGTTGCTCTTTGCTTTTGTCCTTTTAAGTAGTCTTCCTTTTCGCACCTGTTTCACCCAAAAGCCACCATAGATCCGTTTGGGCTCATAGGATATAATAAATGCTTTTGGATCAATTTCCTGTATGGTTTCATAAAGACGTAATTCATATTTTCTTGGTGTCAAAATTTGCATGGATAAGCGGTCTCCATCCATTCCATAAGCAGGCCAACTCGTTACACCATATCCTTTACTTCTGATTTTTCTCGTAAATTCTAAATCAGGATTAGATGAAACAACATTTACTGTAATATATCCAAGTGCAAGCTTTTCTTCAATCTTTGCACCTACAATTAACCCGGTTCCATAACCGATAGCATATGCAATTACATTTTGTATTTCATTTAAGTTATCAAGTACTAAACCTAATCCTACAATATAAACAACAATTTCAAACATACTTACAAAAGAAGCGATGTATGTTCTTCCCTTTAACGTTAAAATCATTCGAATGGTCATTAATGATACGTATACAACATTTACGATAAAAATAATAGCTACCATGATCAAGGCATTCTCAAGCAATATTAACCCCTCCTACCTATTTTTTATTTTTATCTAGTTATCGGTCCTCCTCAACATAATAAGACTCCTCATCTTTTTCACACCATATATAGGCACCCTTCCTATACACTGGGCATATGGTATAGAAGATTCTCCGTTAAAAGAGGTGTTAATATGGATCCATTTCAACAAATGAGTGACTGGAAAAAAAATATGGATCATTTTTTTGGCGAAACCTTTTGGAATGATTTTGAAGATATCATAAAACCTAATATTCCCCAAATCAATATGTACCAAACGGACAACGAAATCCTTTGCATTGTAAATATGCCTGGTTTACAGGATATAAACCAAATTGATATCTATGTGAACTATGCAAGCCTTGAATTAAAAGGTAACATCGATATCGAGCATGCACATGGGATCGTCGTGAAAGAGGAAATTCTTCAAGGTATATTTGATCGAGAAATAAGCCTCCCATTTCCTGTACGCGCTGATAAAATAGATGCCACATATAAAAACGGACTGGTATATATTCAGCTTCATCGATTAATTTCTAAAAAAAGCCAAAGAAATAAAGTGGATGTACGTCTATTGGAAGACGAATAATCTATGTCTTGGCGATTGCTCCTGTGTAAAAGTGCCCTTATGAATGATAGTTGAAAGGTCACTTGAACATCAGATGTCAATCGCCCCTTCAAAAACCTCTTGCACGCTTTCGCAATGCTACCCGCCAATTTGTAGCCAATTCCCGGCAACTTGAAAGTTCATCTGCTAATCGTAAATCATGTTTATTTAAATACATAATTTCATTACAGGCTGCTATCGACCATTGTGGATACGGTCTATCTAATAAATTTAAATCTGTTCCTTCTTCCACATACCCCTCCTGTACTACACGAAAGTACCATCCTGTCCGCATACTTTCTCTTAATTCCTTTGTCTTGGCGACACCTGGCCGTGATACTTGAATAATGGCATCCCCCATTTGAAAGGTGTCTCCAATAAACACTGTAAATTCATCCATCTCCAAGACAGAGAAATTTTCCCCCATCTCACCGTATGTCAACATCTCAGATTTTTCTTCTTGCCAGAAAGTATAGTGTTTAATTGGATAGGTAAAAATAGCCTTATCCCCTTCCTCTCCTGTAGAAATCCCCATTTCATATAACCATACCTTCTTCTCTCCTGATGGTTTACCATCAGGAAAAAAAATTTTATATACATAAGGTTCATCCATTATGTCACCTACTTTCAATATGTGATATAGTATTTTTATCGTCGGTTCACTGGCTAGAGAATTCTAGAATAATTGATGGGAATTAACAACCAGTCAAAGCCCAATTCGTTCAAGGGCTTTGATGTTATACCCTTGTGGTGCTCAATCAGTAGGGAATAAACCCTCCCCCCACTAATTGAAGCTTCACTCTATTCTACTATTTTTATAGATTCCTTTGTACCTAAGTTATATTAATAGGAGTGAAAAAGTTTGTCTACATTGAATAAAGCAACATTTGCTGGTGGTTGCTTTTGGTGTATGGTAAAACCATTTGACCAATGGGAAGGGGTGGAACAAGTAATTTCGGGCTATACTGGAGGACATGTTAAAAATCCAACCTATGAACAGGTAAAAAGTGGCCAGACCGGACATTATGAAGCCGTGGAAATCAGCTTTGACCCGTCCATTATTAGCTACAAAACGATTATTGATTTATATTGGAAGCAAGTCGACCCAACGGATGATGGTGGACAATTCCATGACCGTGGAGACCAATATCGAACAGCTATTTTTTTCCATAATGAAGAGCAAAGAAAAGTTGCTGAATCTACAAAATATGCTTTGGAAAAAAGCGGAAAGTTTTCAAAACCAATCGTTACAGAGATTATTCCTGCAACGACTTTCTACCCTGCAGAGGATTACCACCAGGATTTTTATAAAAAAAGTGAAAAAGAATATAAGGAAGATCGAGTCAAATCAGGTCGCGATGAATTTATTAAGGCTGTATGGTCTTATGAATAACACTTGTAAGGAGCCAATCGTTTCTTGGCTCCTTATTCTTATATATGGTCTTCCACGTAATACCGTTGATATTTATTACCCCGGTATTTCACGCTTTGTTTGAAAGGGTTGTTTTCGTATCCCTTATATTGTTTCGTAATAGAACAATTACCATATTAAGCTATATCGCATAATAGATATGTTGTACACCAGAAAAAATCCCATAAAAAATATCCTTTTAAATGGATGACAAGCTTATACATCTTGTTTACATGCTTCAATAAACCCCAGATAAATTTTATCGGATGCCTCATCATTCATTGCTTCTGGATGCCATTGAACCCCAAGTACAAATGTATTTTCCTTACTTTCTATCGCTTCGACTACTCCATCACTTGCCAATGCACTAATTTGGTAATTTTCGGAGACATCACGATTTGCCTGATGGTGATAGCTATTAACACGAATTTTTTTCTGCCCAACTAACTGGTAAAGTAAAGAGTTACCCAAAATATCAACATAATGAGAGCCATGTTCTCTTGGTGCTCTTTGAGAATGCTGTAATAATTCAGATTCCATTTGTGCATATATATCTTGGTACATATCACCACCAGCAGCAATATTTAAAGTTTGGCTCCCTCTACAAACGCCAAGGATTGGTTTATCCATATCTAGCATTTTCTTCATTAGCTCGATTTCAAACTGGTCTCGTTTCGGGATAATAGGTCCAAGTTTCGGATGCGGCTCTTCCCCAAATAAAGTTGGATCGATATCATCTCCACCAGTTGCATACAATCCGTCTATCTGCTGAGCAATCTGAGCTAAATCCATATCATCCAATACATAAGGAAGCATCATCGGTAGACCGCCAGCACGAATGATTGCCCTAACATTACGTTGATTAGTTGTATATTGCGTTTGATCAATTTCCATCGATGTGGTAATCCCAATTATAGGTTTCAACCATATCCCCTCCCCACTATTCTAAAAATTAATTCTATTCTAATCCCTTTTCATCTACCTGTCTATCGATATTGTCACACGATATCTCTTGTCATTACATTCTTTTGTCCTTTAAATGCGAGTAATTTTAGTAAGTGCCAATTTCCGCTTCTGGCAGCCGCCCCCCCTTAGGTTACGGCTTTTGAACAAGCTTTTCCCACAGGACAAGAAAGGTTTCGCCAGCGTTACATGTTCGTTAGCAAATTGATTTCTATTTTCAAAAGAGTCGATAGTCCTCCTTTCCAACCAACAATCTTAATCAAATAATTGCTTATGATGACATAATAAAACAGATTAAATTTCCAATAATTAATACTTCCTTCCCTTGGAATAATAGTGATATAGTTTAATAACATGTAAATATTAGGACACATTAGTTAGGAGAGAGTATTTTGTCAACGAATGAATCATTATCACCGTTGAAAACATTATTATTTAGTTTCCACGCCTCCAACACCGTTATTCTTAGCTTTTTACCATTGTATTTACAATATAAAGAATTGAATGAGACGGAAATTGGCTGGGTACTTGCAATCGGACCACTTGCCTCCATGTTTGCACAACCGTTTTGGGGTTATATGAGTGATAAATTTAAAACAATCAAATGGATATTGTTTATTTGCGTCATAGGTCTTCTTATTGGAAGTACACTCTTTTTCCAAATGAATACATTATTGACGATTATTCTAATGGGAGCTGTATTTTACTTTTTCACTACGCCCATTGGTGCACTTGGAGACAGTTTAGCTCAACGCCGTGCCGATGTTCTACAAATCCCTTTTGGAAGTATACGCACGTGGGGGTCTATCGGATTTGCTCTTTCCTCGTTAATTGTTGGAGAAATACTATCCAAGGTCGGTATTCAATATATGATATGGCCTTACCTATTTTTTGGAACAATGGCCATGCTAGCAACCATCCGCTTAAAAGACGCAAAAGTTGAGTCAGATCCTGTTCGTTTATCCGACTTAAAACAGCTTATTGGGAACAAACCTTTTCTTCTATTTTTAATAATGGTCGTCTTTATTACGATTGCTCACCGGACAAATGACAGTTATATCGGATTATATATAACAGAACTTGGTGGTAGTGAAGGTTTAGTGGGCCTAGGTTGGTTTGTCGGTGTAGTTACGGAAGCAGCTGTTTTCGCATTTGCTGGATTTTGGTTTAAAAAGTACCATACTATGATTTTTATTATCGTGGCATCCATTTTATATACGGTTCGGTGGTTCTTGTATGCAACCGTTGATGATCCGATGCTCGTAATCGGAATGCAGTTTTTACACGGGCTGACATTTGGTGTATTTTATACAGCCGCATTTGAATATGTGACTCGACTCATTCCAAAACTTCTCCAAGCTACAGGACATCTTGTATTCTTTGCGGTATTCTTTGGCTTATCTGGAATTGTCGGTTCACTTACCGGTGGATTAATCATGGACCACTTCGGTGGAAACACCCTATATTTCGGGATGGGATGCCTCGCAGCATTAGGAACCATCCTACTCACCACATACCATGTCCTGCCATACGGTAAAGAAAATAAAGTACGTAATAAATAACGGATGTGACTGGTACTTCCCATTTAAAAAAACAGGAGCACTATTGTACTCCTGTTTTTTAACGATTATAATTTAGCTCTTTTCTTATATATTTAACTATTTACTATGTCGTAATAGAAAGGTGATGTGACGTAACTGATGAAATTTATTGGTACATGTCGATGTAACTTTACTTATTAGCTTAATACTTATAGAACCATAGAACAATTATGTTTGTTGATGCACGTTAATTTCCACTGCGAGCAGTCGCTTTCCGTGAGCACGGCTTCAGCCTCCGTAAAGGGAGGCTTCGTCAGTGTTACATCTTCGTGAGAAAAAGTGTTTTTCTTTTTCAAGGAGTCAACCGCCCTTCGTTCCAATCAACATTATTATAGCTAAAACAATAATAGAAGCTTATGCTCAAAAATAGCGGAGGAAATACACGAAGACTCCTCGAAAATAAAGTTCCATTTGTCTGATTGCGATGCGTTGCTGCCGTAGCGTTCCTTGTCCTATGGGATGAAAAGCCTAGGTGAGACTACGGAGAGCGTTAGCTCGGAGGAGGCTCAGCAGCGCCCATGGAAAGTGAACTGCCCCCTGTCAAGTAGACACGATAAATAAAAAATGAACTTAGGCGGTGGCTTTCAAAAATTCTAAGGGAGCTAAACCGCCTAAATTAAATTGCAGTCTTTTGTTATTATAGAAATAAATATAGTCATCTATGGATTGAACTAGCTGATTAAAAGTCTTATATTCATGGGCATGTAAGTAATACTTTTCACACTTAATCATTCCCCAAAAACCTTCAATTGGCCCATTATCGATGCATTTCCCAGGTCTTGACATACTATGTTGTAATCCAGCTTCATTCATGATTCGCTTAAAGCCATACGACGTATATTGCACGCCTCGGTCTGTGTGTAGTAAGGGGTTCTCTCCCGTTAGTGTGGCAATGGCATGATTGACTGTATCAAATACTAATTCATTATTGTTAGCTCGGCTGATACGATAACCAACAATACGCCTATCATATAAGTCTAATATGGCACTGAGATAGGCTTTATACCCTGGTCCATATTTGAATTCTGTTACGTCGGTGACCCATTTTTCATTTGGCTTAGAAGCATGAAATTCACGATTCAAAATATTAGTTGATGTGTATTCTGGTTTTGATGGTCGATAGTTTTTCTTCAGACGACGAATCACTGCTTTTATCCCTTTTTTATGCATTAGACGGTATACCCTTTTCTCATTGATAGGTCTCTCATACTTTCGATTAAGGTACATAGTCATCCGGCGATAACCAAAGATCCCCTCAGCTTTTTGATGCAAGGATTGAATTTCTCCTAATAACTCCTTGTTCCACTGGTCTTCTTCCGTATCTTCACGCTTTAGCCAATTATAATAAGCGCCACGATTAACACCGGCGACTTCACATAACAATTGGATAGAATAAGGATGTTCCTCATGTAACTCCTGGATAACTTGATATAAATCTTCATGGCGAACACGCGTAATTGTAGTATCCGGCCTTATTCCATCCTCTTTAACTTTTTTAAAAAGGCCACCTCTGCTTGTAAACGTACATTTTCCTTTTCTTTTTCAGCCAATTCACGTTTTAATTTTTCTTCTTTGGTTAAAGCAGCCTCGGGTTTAGGTTTCCCACGACGATCCTGGAGAGCATCCCAACCCCCATCTTCATACTTACGAACCCATTGATAAACTTGTTGGTAGGATACATCATAAAGAGACGCCGTGAGTTGATAGTCTTTATCATAATACAATGCAGCTTTGACAATTTGTATTCGTTCCTCTAACGTGGTTTTTCTTCTCTTACCCATAGAGATACCCCTTTCGTCCGCACGTGCTTTTATGTCTCTATGGCGATTATAATCCTTTATCCACTTTCTTAAAACCGAAGCACTTGAAATGTCATGTTTCCGAGTAACTTCTCGTAAAGAGTAATTCCCCGAATGGTAATCAGCAATCGCTGCTTGTTTGACTTTTTTAGGATAATGTTGAATCTCACTTTGTTTCTCTAATCCTTTTTTACCTTCCTTCCTTACAATTTCATCCCATGCCTTTACGCTCGTATGATGCACTCCATATTTTTGGGTCATTTTGGATAATACACGACCCTCTTTTTTATATTCCTGAACTACCTTCCATTTAAATTCAGGAGAATAATACGGACGTCCCAATGTTATCGCTCCTTTTGAGTAATATTTTTTATTATTTGCATTGTCTACTCAAAAGGTAGCGTATCAAAGCGTAGTGTATTTACGTAGCGGTATTTACGCACCTTTTTCTGTATTAAGTTACTGCGCATCATATCAATTTTGTGCATAAACAATAATTATTACAAAGCAGCCTATATCTTAAATTTATTTACAATTGCATTTAACTGGTTAGAGATATCTGCAAGTTTTCTTGAACGGTCGGCTACATCTTCAATAGATGCTGTTGATTCCTCCGTCGCAGCAGAAACCCCTTGTGCATTGGAGGCCATGTTTTCAATCGCATTCTTTAACTGTTGTACGTGACGAACAATTTGTTCAGACGTTCCTGTTTCATCATGCGTTATTTAACTTCTCGATTGTTGCCTTCGTATCCAATGATGACGACTTAATAGCATGCATTTGATCAACAATTTCATTTACCTTCTGTATCCCTTTTTCTGCTGTTTCCATAGTAAATTCAGCACTCTTAACACTTGTATCTGCTTTCTTGCTAGATAATTGAATCATGTTAGAAAGATTCACTAAAGCACTAGAAGCTTCTTCCGTCATCACAGCACCATCTTGAGTACTTGATGCCACCTCTTCCATGTTACTAGAAACATGGCCAAGTGCCATTCTCATTTCATTCATCGATGTTGAAGTTTCATTTGCATTCTCGACTAAATCATCAGAGGATTCTTTAATCGTCCGAATAACCTGCCTCAAATTGGTGGACATCTCTTCCACGTGACGAGCTAAATCACCCACTTCATCCTTACTCATAACCTGGATATCCTGTTTTGTAATATCTCCATCTGCTATCATTCTAGTTCGTTCGATTAACATTGAAATTGGTTTTGTTTTCTTCCTAATTAAGTACAATGTTATCGTTGCAGCAAATAACAAAGGGATCAATCCAATTAATATTCCATCCATTACAACATTCCATGTACGTTCCGTAACAATTTGTGCATCAAAATCAATGACACTTACTGCAACAATCTCTTTCGATGCATCATGGTCTTCAAATATAGGTGCATAACCAGAGATGCGTTTCATTCCGCCAAATTCATAAATTCCTGAATAGGTAGAATGCTTCATTTCCTTTAGTGTTTGAATTGCTTTCTCATCTATATAAAACTGATCTCCAACCTCAAATCCTTGTTCCTTTAAATTATCATCCAAAGCAAGAATCTCACCTTCAAGGTTGATGATAAAATGATCTTCAAAAATTTCCTTATGGTCGATGGTCCAACTCAACTTTTGACCTATGTCCTCTGTATCTAGTAACCCAGTTGTAATATTGGCACAACCATATGCCTTCACCCCTGCCGCCTGGTACAGGCTATCGTATGCTGTTTTGTATGTAGTAATTGAATTAATAATAATGGTTGCAAAAATAACACCAACAATAATTAAACCTAATCTCCACGTTAAAGATTTTTTTCATACAGATTATCCCCCTATTCAACCTAATACAAATGTACCATAAAAGGAAGGATAATTGTCATACATATATAAATTTCGACAACTGATACTAGTACTATTGGTTCAAACCTATCGAAAAAAAGACTAAAATTCTCTATTGCCCTTTTGTGTAGTGAACTATGTTCAATATTTGAGGTTTCGTTTGATTTCGTAAAACATTTGAACTTCATTACCCCATGTACGTGTAAAATTCCAGACTTCTAAAAAAAGCTGAAATCTATTCGAATTTAAAATAGATTCCAGCATTTCTTTCCTATTTAATTTAAGAATATAAAGTATAAAATAAAGATAATGGCTAGTCCATACATAATCGGATGAATTTCTTTACCACGACCTTTTACAATCATCGTAATAGGGTAGAAGATAAATCCAACAGCAATACCAGTGGCGATACTATAGGTTAATGGCATCATTAACACTGTAAAGAATGCTGGTACAGCAATTTCGAATTTGTCCCACTCAACATGTTTCAATTGATTTGCCATCATGACTCCAACAATAATTAATGCTGGGGCAGTAACTTGAGATGTTACAATTCCCAATAGCGGAGAGAAGAACAATGACAATAGGAAAAATCCTGCTGCAACAACGGCGGTAAAACCTGTGCGACCGCCTACTCCTACACCTGCTGTTGATTCAACATAAGTCGTAGTTGTAGAAGTACCAACAGTGGCACCTACAACTGTTGCAACTGAATCAGAAAATAAAGCTTTACCAGCACGTGGCAACTTATTGTCTTTAACCAAACCAGCTTGTGTAGCAACTGCAACCAATGTTCCTGCTGTATCAAAAAAATCAACAAAAAGGAATGTTAAAATAACGACAAGCATTTCGATTGTAAAGATATCACCGAAATGTAAGAACGCTTGCCCGAATGTTGGAGCTAGGCTTGGTACAGAGCCAACAATATCATTTATACCGGATGGGACCGGAACTAGCCCAACGAACATACCAACAATGGCAGTAACAATCATTCCATAAAAAATTCCAGCCTTGATGCCCTTTGTAAGCAAAATAACAGAAATTACAAGACCAAATATAGTAAGCAATACAGTAGGAGAAGTAACATCCCCTATTCCCACGAAAGTAGCCTCATTACTTACCACAATACCTGAACTAGTTAATCCGATAAAAGCAATAAATAGTCCGATACCAGCCCCAACTGCCATTTTAAGGTTTTGTGGAATGGCATTGATAATTATTTCACGAAGACCGGTTAATGTTAAAACAATAAAAATAATTCCTGATGCTAATACACCTGCTAATGCCGTTTCCCACGGAATTCCATATCCTATAACAACCGTATAAGCAAAGAATGCGTTAAGTCCCATTCCTGGTGCTAACACAACAGGATATTTAGCTACAAGCCCCATAATCAAGGTACCAACCGCAGCTGCAATTGCTGTTGCTGCGAATACAGCCCCCTTATCCATTCCGGCGTCGCCTAATGTTGCCGGGTTTACAAACAAAATATATGCCATTGCTAGAAAAGTAGTTAATCCAGCAGTAAACTCAGTCCGATAATTTGTCCCCAATTCTTCAAATTGGAAATACTTCTTCATTATGTTTCCTCCTTTTTTGACAAACAAAAAACACCCTTGGATTATCCTAGAGTGCTACACACAGAAAAGTAATCGTTCATTGAATGCCAAACAGGTACATTCAAATTACATTACTAAATCTGCGTAGTCAGACCATTTACGGCGGTCTGGTAGATACTCTTGGGCCATATCCCCAACAATATACGCATTTCTATTAAATTACATTACTATACTACTATTATCATATCGTATTGTCAATAGAAGCCGAACGTTTTTTTACCTTATTTTTATAATGTTTGTATTTACACAGAAAAAGAATCAGTAAGGGAATGCCCCCTACTGATTCTTTTTGATATACATATTTTTCTATCACGTCTCAACCACTAGTAAAGCCCTAATTCGTTCAAGACCCTAAGGTCATACTCTTTTGGCACTAACATTCCATGGTGGTGGGGAAAAACCTCACTGAATGAAGTTATTATTCCCACTCAATGGTTGCAGGTGGCTTGCTTGTTACATCATAAACAACGCGATTGATATGATCTACTTCATTTACAATGCGGGTGGAGATTTTCTCTAATACATCCCATGGTATACGAGCCCAATCCGATGTCATTCCATCGATAGATGTTACAGCACGAATTCCAATTGTATAATCATAAGTACGTGCATCCCCCATAACACCGACACTTTTAATGTTAGGAAGGACAGTGAAGTATTGCCAAATATCTCGGTCTAATCCAGCTGTAGCAATTTCTTCACGTAAAATCGCATCAGATTCACGAACGATTTCTAATTTCTCATCTGTTACTTCACCTAGAACACGAATGGCAAGTCCAGGTCCTGGGAAAGGCTGGCGCCAAACAATATAATCCGGAATTCCCAGTTGCGTACCTAATTCCCTCACTTCATCTTTGAACAAAGTATTTAATGGCTCGATTAATTCAAACTGCATATCTTCCGGAAGTCCACCAACATTATGGTGAGATTTAATCGTTTGCGCTGTATCTGTACCACTTTCAATTACATCCGTATAAAGTGTACCCTGTGCTAGATAATCCATATCTTTTAGTTTATCTGCTTCATCATCAAAAACATAGATAAATTCATTACCGATGATTTTACGTTTCTTCTCTGGATCATCCACACCTTTTAGCTTCGAGAGGAAACGGTCTTTTGCATCCACTTTAATGATATTCATTTGGAAATCATCTGCAAATACTTTCATGACGTCATCTGCTTCATTTTTTCGTAGAAGGCCATGATCTACAAAGATACATGTTAACTGATCACCAATTGCTTTATGGATAAGAGCAGCAACAACAGATGAATCTACGCCACCACTTAGTGCACATAACACTTTTTTGTCGCCAACTTTTGCTCGAATATTAGAAACTTCCTGTTCGATAAAGTTTTCAATACTCCAGTCACCAGTACTTTCACAAACATCATACACGAAATGTCTTAGAACATCATTCCCATACTCAGAATGACGAACCTCTGGATGAAATTGCACACCATATAATTTTTCATCAGGATTGCTCATTGCAGCAACTGGTGTAGATTGACTTGTTGCATCAACCTGAAAGCTAGAAGGAGCTACCGTTACTTTATCACCATGACTCATCCATACTGTTTGCTTGTCAGGAGTATCTTTAAAAAGAACAGGTTGATTATTAAGTTCAATCAATGCCTTTCCATATTCACGATTTTTTGCTTTCTCTACTTTTCCTTCATAGTGAAGCGCCATTAATTGCATTCCATAGCAAATCCCTAATACCGGAATATCTAAGTCAAAGATTTTTTCATCACAACGAAAACTATTCTCGTCATATACACTATGCGGTCCACCTGATAGAATAATTCCTTTTGGATTCATTTGCTTAATTTCTTCCGCTGTCAGCTTGTGCGAATGTAATTCACTGTAAACCCCAAATTCACGAATCCGGCGGGTAATAAGCTGATTATATTGACTACCAAAGTCTAATACCAAAATCATTTCTTCATTTCCCATGAATTGTACGCTCCTATCTATTTTTAACTAATATTACAGGTAGCTATAACTATAAAAAACTTGAACCCCTTACTTCTTATAGCTAAAAAGCTATAAAAAGGCAGAAATCCAAGTTTTTTACGGAAACCATAAGATTAACTGCCTTCATAGTCGGAGCATTTACGGTGCCCCGGTAGAAACTTTCAGGACCATATTTCCTGAGGATATACGAAAGGCATATGAGGTGAGTTGTTTCATAAAAAACAGACTCTACATTATTTTCTTATTCTACTAACCATGCTGAATAAGGTCAACCCATTATACGATTGATTAAATCTTTCCATAATTTTGTTAGTTCATCCATGTTCCCGTTCGATTGCTCATTCTTATAAAGCATGCGTTCATAATAACTGGTTAAGCGACCCATTTCATCCGACTCAAACGTGGTATCGATGACATCCGCATACTCTCTTAATGTTTGATCTGGTGCTTTTACATACCCTTTTTGTTTTAGCACCTTCAACAAATAATGATATGCATCCTGGAAAGTATCTGGATCTCTAGTATGTTCTAGTTTGGAAGAAACCATCCTTGACTGCCAGCGAAATCTGGTTTTATAGATGAATAAGGCAATAGAAGTTAAAACAATAACGGATACAACAAGATACAACCAACCATTCATTCCAGTAGAACCATCATTATCTGTTGTTTGACTAAATGCTGTTTCCACCTCTTCCTCTTTCTCTTGTTGCTTCTCTTCCTCTTCTTCGGTTATTAAATCCTCCGTTGTATCCTCCGATTCCTCTTGTGTCCATTGACCACTTTGTTCTTGCCCAGCATAAAATTCAGTGGGGTTTGAGAATCCCTGTGTTGGTTCAAATGGTACCCAACCTACCTCTGGAAAATAAACCTCCACCCATGAATGGGCATTCGCATTGGTTACTCGATAAACATCTGGTTCACCACTTGGATTATTTTCTATTAAATCGCCACTAGTAAAGCCTTTTACCCATCTTGTTGGTATGTCTAATGTACGCAACATCACCACCATGGAAGTTGAAAAGTTATCACAGTATCCTACTTGGGATTCAAATAGGAACTGATCAACATAATCATCGTCCCCTTCAGGAACCGGAACATCCGTAGTCTGATATTCAAACCCATTACGACTGAAATAACCCTCAACTGCTTTTACTTTATCATAACGATTATCATAGTCAGCTGTAACTTCCTCGGCTAATTCTCCTACTCGTTCTGGTAATGAAGATGGTACCTGCGTATATCTTTCCTTAATCGAGCGCGGATCCTCTTCTGTACTATTTTTTAATTGATTTATCGCAAAAGATGGATAATGGTATTGCATCTCATATGCCAGAACCCCGGGTGCTCCGGGAAACTCCGTTTGAATAGCCTCGGAAACAGAATCAAATGCATAAGTCACTTCCACACCGCTTATTTCCTCGGCATGTTCAATCCCATATGGATAGGTTAGTTTTCCAATCGATGGATTGTCTACCTCTATATTGGCGGATAACTCTTCTGTTTGAACATTCTCTGAAAAGGTCTCTAACTCCATATTTCCTTGAGGCTGCTCGACATATTGGGGATTAGCTGAAAGTTCCCAGCCCTTTCCTGTATAAACATCTTTCGTTTCAATCCGCCAATAATGTGCTTCATGCACTTCCGCTGTAAAAACAGGTGAATGATCTTGAACAAAAGAACCACCTAAACGTGAATCATCCTCACCATAACCAACCTTTTTCATACCACCTTTAGCACTTCCACTCCCTGCACTCTCAGCAGCACTATAAATAAATGGAACAGGATCTGGCCACTGTGGACTTGGCTTAGGTACGAAGGAGCCTACCATTGTAGTAAGGATAATAACCCCAATCAAAGGAATCATCCATGCTGAAGCCTTCTTCATCCAAGTTAATCGTAGGGACTCATGATTGAATTCCTTCATTAAATTAGCAAGAGCCAAAGCAGCCAATGAGATAATAAACGCTCGTATAACGGATATACTTCCGTCAAATACCGTAAAGGTGTCTAATACGGTTAAATAGATAAAGGTCAGTAAAACAAAGAAAAACATCCGCTGCATCTGAACGACCCAATAATGTAATAAATAACTCATCAGCCATATTAGAACCAGAAATAAGAAACTGCGAAATGTCGGTGTCAAATAGTACCACTGCTGTAAAATAGCAGACTCCAAATTAAAACCAAGTTCCATTATTAACTGCTTTATCCATAAAAAGTCGAAAATGGATTGGCTAAAATAGAGGTTATTAATGACAAAAAGAAGTCCAATTCCTTTTAAGGAAAAGGATATCCACCATTTCATTTGAAATAAAGAAAGGAAAAAACAAAAGGCTGCATAAAAAATAAATACCGTTACATTTCTTGTATCCGTGATTTTCTCTAACGGATATAACCACTCCATAAAAAGAAAAAAACTAAAAATATAGAGAATGGAGGTGTAAAACATTGCCATTTTGTTATTTGTGTTCATTCTCACCATACATTCACCTCAACCGGTTTCTTCACTAGCTCCTCTTCAGTGATAATTTGTACACCCACCCCTTCCGTCTGTAATTGTTGCTTCATTTCTCGTACATCTTCTGGTATGAAAGGGAATGATTCGATGTAAAGTATTCTTATCTTCTTCATCCGTTTGTTCATCTGTTGTATCGTTTGCTTAAACATCTCATCCATATTTGTCGTCACGACCATTACCATGTCCCCACTTCCCATTCTCATTAATTGTTCTTTTAATCGAGTGGGAAATGGACGGTTTCCTGACGGACTAAGTTGAGCTAAATGATGGATAATCCTTTTTTGGGATACAGCATCACGTTGCATAGGAAAATAGGAATTCTCATTGCCACCACTTATGGAAAGCATACCTACATTTATATTATTTCTCCTTATGGATTCCATTAATGACCATGTTAGCTCGATGGATGCTTCATATGCTAAGGTATTTAGTCTTTCATAAAAACAATTGTCTAGCACAAGTAAGATGCGTGTGCTTTTCTCCTGTTCAAATTCCTTCGTCATCATTTTATTTTTCCTCGCCGTTTGCTTCCAGTCAATCCAGGAAAAGCGATCCCCTGGTTCATACTCACGTACACCCGTAACGACGTTTGTATTTGTAAATGTATTAATGGAAGCAGATGTAGCGCCCTGTTCGAAACTACTAATTTTCCCGTTCATTTCTACTTGTAATAGACTGGGATGGACAAGCAATTCATCCTCTAGAGGAAAAATCATGACCTTTTTTACAAAACCAAAAATATCAGCCGTTTTCACACGAACCGCCCTTAGTCTATGCTGTCCTCTCGGTACCTGGCCCATGGTATATTGAAGGGTCATTTGACGTTTAAAGCCTGGAAAAACAGCTTTCTTAACATCTCTCGGAATGTTTAAGAGATTGGGTTGGTCCATATAGGCATATTTATCCTGACCACTATCTACTCTATGAAGGCTTTCAGAAAACACCTCTTCCAAAATGACGTAATATAATGGAAAAGGAACCTTTCTTTTAATATCGATTGTTACCGAAATAGATTCACCAGCACGAATAACGGGGGTAGATAATTTCCGTGTTATCACCCAATTCTGCATCGGATATAGTAAAAACAAAAACTGATATAGCAGAATTGGAAAAAAACCAGTAAATAAAAACCAACTAACAAATCCTCCCTGGAACATTGCATAGGAAAACAATATCGCCATAAGAGAGAAAATAAAAAATAGACTACCAAATAGTTTCAGTGACCTTCTCATTTATTAAAAGTCCTTTCGAATCGGAATATACGTCGTTTTCACGATGTTTTCGATTACTTCGTCATTGGATAGCCCCTCATATTTCGCTTCCGCTGTAAGAATAATCCGATGGCCCATAATATACGGAGCCAAAAATTTCACATCATCTGGCAATACATAGTCTCTTCCATAAATATAAGCATATGCTTTAGCTGCTTTCATTAAAGCAATAGCTCCCCTAGGGCTAACACCTAAATAAATAGCGTAATCCTCTCTTGTTTTTGTTACGAGGTTAATAATGTATTGCTGAATACTTTTATCTATATAAACCCCTTTGACATCCGCTTGAACCGATACAAGCTCATCCCTTGTCATTACTGCTTCTATCTCTTCAATAGGTTGATTTCTTGATGTCCGTTCCAAAATCTCTAATTCTTCTAGAAATGTTGGGTATCCCATTTTTAGCTTTAACATAAATCGATCTAGTTGGGCTTCTGGTAATGGGTATGTCCCTTCATATTCAATAGGATTTTGGGTTGCCATAACAAAGAAGGGCCTTTGAAGAGGTATGGATTTTCCATCAACGGTAATATTTTTCTCCTCCATTGCCTCAAGGAGTGATGACTGGGTCTTAGGTGAAGTACGATTGATTTCATCCGCAAGAACGACATTGCCTAAAATAGGTCCGGGACGAAACTCAAATTCTAATTTCTTCGGATTATAGATAGAAATGCCTGTCACGTCTGAAGGTAACAAATCTGGTGTAAACTGAATTCGTTTAAAATCACAGTCCAGTGACTTTGCCAATGCTCGTACCATCATTGTTTTCCCAACACCCGGAACATCCTCCAAAAGCACATGTCCTTCAGCAAGCAAGGCCACTAAGCTAAGTGTTGCAACATCCTCTTTTCCAATCATGACTCTATTAATATTCGCTAATACTTTTTCAACTTTCTCATTATATATCGTTGTATCTTGCATTTATAATTCGCCCCTCTCGACTTCTTGCAAGGCTTCTTATATAAAGAAACACATTATAACTATACAAGAAATAACATGCAAGTAAAAGTAGTATTATATGTAAAACTAGTATGTACAATCTAATAATCTTTTAAACTTGTTTCTACTATTAAAAAGGAGCTATACGCTTTCAAACCGTAAAAAATCCCGTCCCACTATTTAAGTGGGGACGAGATATTATGTCAGTAAATTATATTTCAATCTAAATCAGCTGGATAAACACCATTTTCATCATGGATTTCTTTTCCACTTAATGGTGGATTGAACACACAAACCATTCTAGCGTCTTCAATACCACGTAGTAGATGCTCATCATGTTCATCTAATGCATAAAGTGTATTTGCTTTAATGGTATAAACTTTATTATCCTTCAATGTCTCTACTTCCGCATGACCTTCAATGCAGTAAACAGCTTCAAGGTGATTTTTATAATGAATGTGTGTTTCCGTACCTGCACGTATAATCGTTTCCGTTACGGAAAAGCCCATTCCATCGGCTTTTGTTAGTAAACGAGTACTTGCCCAATTTCCACCATCTACATGATGTTCTGTTTTTTTAACTTCGTCTAATTTGACAACTTTCATCCTATTATCTCCTTCCTCTTTATCATATAGAAAATATAGAGAATAGACGTTTTATATTTGAACCCACGTATATTTCTCCCCCCAGCTTTCTCTTGCAATGGTTTCAATTTCTTTTACGATATCATCATCAATGGCAAATGCATCACCCTGTTCATATGGATTATAATGAAAGGCGTATAGTCTTGAAACAAACTGATGGAAAGGTAGGGATGATTCTCC
The DNA here is from genome assembly GCF_900176885.1 of Oceanobacillus senegalensis. Classification (GTDB taxonomy): domain Bacteria; phylum Bacillota; class Bacilli; order Bacillales; family Amphibacillaceae; genus Oceanobacillus; species Oceanobacillus senegalensis. Next base: position 2,932,661 of record NZ_LT839648.1, read on the forward strand.
GGGTACCTCGCCATTTCCCGATACCGTTGGTGTAATCTCTTGTCCCCAGTTTTGTGCACCGTCATTGTTCGGGTTATAAAAGTACACACGGTATTTACCTTTTGGATCCTTGGCAATACGTTGAATAGATACGGCATGAAGTCCTAATAAGCTTCCGGAGGAATTCGTAATAAATATCCCTACCGGATTTGGATAAATCAATTCGTATCCCTCGTTATACTCAGGGTGATGGGTTGAGTAAAACAACCGGACAAATCCAGAATAGTCTGCAATTGAACCTGTCATCGGATCAAGTGTACTGGAAAATCCTTTAGATACCCAATTCCCGTAGAAGGCTGGATTTACCCATTTATGGACATCATCTCCTCTAAATTTCGTACGACGAACAAGTTCACCATAAATCCGGTCGAGATGCGGTACCAATATCAATGAAACGGGATCTAATTCCTCATGAAGGTCATCCACAAGACCTTCCCGCAAATCCTTGGAATGAATCGATCTCCCCTCAAACATGACGTCAATATCTCCATCACGTGCTGCCCGAGGAATTAATTCCAGCAAATATCCTGGTGCATGTAAAGACCATAAACTAATACCCCTTGCTGTTTGACAGGTCGGATTCATCCCTTGTCCTACTCCTAACGGCTGACCCAGTACACTTATGACACCAGCAACCAAAATATTATTTGCCGTAATCCCTTCGTTCCCATTTATGGAATTTAAAAGAACTTTGCGTACTTCTGGCAATAAATCTAACTCAATTAATCGCCTTAATCCTGGGATAACTGGAGTTGATGAAAGCACACCACGTTCCAGCATACAAGTTAAACCGTAAAGGGACTGTCTTAATGGCGGATGAATAGCAACCTTAATCAAATCAGTGACAGTCGAAAAATGCTCTTCTAAATTTGCTTGGCCTTTTTTACTTAAATCCAGAGCCTCCGCAATCAATTCTGGCTTTTGGCGATTTAAAAAACGGACTAAAATGGTATGATGCTTGGACACTAACCCCGTTTTTCGCATATATTTCGCAAACGTGCGAGCCTCTTGCTTTAATTCCTTATCATCCATTTTCTTTAATTCGTTTCTGTATGCCTTTAAATCCTTCTTTTCACTTCGTTTGGTCGTCCCGTCAACCGCTTTAACATAAAATTCTATTGCATCCTTTTCCTTTTTATCAATATCCGCGTCCAATAATTGCTCCGCATTGTTGATCATTTTTAGAATTCGATTGACCATAATCGGTCGCTGTGCCACCAGTTCATCTAATTCATGAATCAGTGCACCAGAAATGGCGCCTAATGAAAGTTCCTTGCTTAGAAATTTAAACAACCTTACAATTCTTTCCTTTTCTTTAGTCTTTCCTTCAATTCGAGCTGCTTCTGTTTCTTCTGGGATTAAGGTATCAATATTTAACGCCATTACTTCATTTAAAAAATCCTGTGCTTGCTTTTTAGTAACCTGTGGATGTGTATGTTTTCCTTTTGCCAATGAAAGCATTCTTAGTTCGCTAAGAATATCGACAATCGGTGTCATCCCGCCAGCCTGTAGGGACCCCTTAACTAAGTTAGGCTGTAAATGAGCGGGATCTGCCCATGGACCACCCTCAAAAATACCAGCTTCTTCAAAACGATCGGCAAACTGATATAAAAAACGCATTCCATTCTCTTCATCCATTACACGTGCCGCTGCTTGAAGTGCATCAGATTGATACATATTTTTCGCATATGGAAAAGCGGATTCCAATGTCTCTAAAGCCTGTTTAAACTGTTCCGTTTTACTAGTGTCTATTTTTATGGATGTCATTCGTTAATTTCCCTCCATTTAAATATAAAAATTATGATCTACATAATCAGTCAGCAACTGTTTAACCTGTTCACCGTCATTACCATAAAAGAAAATGGTACCTAGATGATTTCCATATCCCTCTTGATTGCTTTGGATTTTAGGAACAGCAGGTTTGTATAATGTATGTTTATCAAAGTATTCATGGTCTTCCAGCTCCCCTGGTATATTTACTTTACTAATATAATTAGTTTTTGGATAAACAAGGAAACTTCCTGCATGTCCATTATTTTTTGTTTCATCAGGGAAGATATCCTTCAATTCCTCTTCCGTCGTATTAGGGTCACAGCATAAAATATGTGCCTCATATGGATTAAAACCATATGATTTCCTCATTAAATCAAAAATATGGCCACCTGGAATCCGATATGCTACCTCACCGAAATACACAGCCCCTTCATCGGTAATAAAAAATTCTGGGTGAATCAAGCCATATTCGATGTCAAAGATATCCACAATCTTTTGAACTTCCTCGCGAATCTGGGGACGATATTTCTCAACTTCTTTTGTAGGAGGGACCATCATGGAATATCCAAATACCACGTACTCGGTAATATTTAAAAAACGAACCTTTCCTTTGTGAATAAAAGCTTCACAAGAAACCTCCAAACCATCCAAATGACTTTCCATTAAGCTAGGGAAATTTTCGTCATGCAACTTCGAATCAATATCTTCATGAGATATAACCATACGATGGCCAGAGGCACCAGCTTTATTTAATGCTTTTACATGGATTGGTTCCAGTTCGTCCCCTTGCTTTCGTAACATTGCGCTATTTACACGATCAAAAAAATTACGGACATCCTCTTTATTTCTTGCTTCTTCAAAAATCCCTACACGTAATCCGCCAACATGTGCTCGTCTTTTCATCATTGCTTTATCCCTAAATAAAATGGAATGATCAAATAACCTTGCGTCCTTCCTAAATCGGGAATTTAATGCCCCAGCCCACTCCACTGTTTCTTCAAAAATTGGGACCGCATGATCGACATCCAATTTTTTTAAAAGAGCATGCAATTCCTCTGATCTCTTGTAAACCTCTTCATACGGCAAATCCTTACCAAAGTCCCATGAAACAAATGGAATCTGATGTTCTTCGGCATAACCTTCAAACTCCGGCAGACTTACTACAACAAATGGACGCTTTAATCGGTGCATCGCTTCAATGGATGGGATGCCCCAACCAATAAGTGCAACTTTTTTATCCTTCGCCCTTTTCTGATGGTTAAGCCGTATTGGTCCAGTTTTCCGATTACGAAGCCTTTGCCGATCCCTTTGGTCATTTTCTTTAAAATGATATTCCTCCGCATAACTTCTTCTTTCCAATGGCATTGTTCCTCACCTTTCATCCATGAAATTATCAACCTTTACTAAGGATTACCATTACCTAAAAAAATATAAGTATATTTTCCTACAAAAAAACCCCCGATATCTGTCGGGGGTTTTCTAAATACAACTTTTTATAAAGAAATGTTAATTTCACTTATATTGTACTGAATTTTAAAGTTAAGACGTAAAATTAAATAAAATGCCATCTTCCATTATTTCTAAATTCACCTTTCAAATCCCATGGAATGTCAAGTTTATAAATTTACAATAGAACTATAAGTTTTTATACCATATGTTCATATTTTCTAATCGACCGGCAATATTACTATTTCGAATCATTTTTCCACCATAAGTAAAACCAAGCTTTGCATTCACGATATTCATCCCCATTGATATGGACCTTGAATAAGAAAAAAAGGTTTTAATTTTCATTTCACCCATTAACCTTATCAACCTTAATGCCTGATTGTATAACAACCCTTTTCCACGATGAGCTGGAATGGTTGCACAATCCGAAAGCTCTGCAGCATTAAAAGCCGGCATAACATCAGCTGAACAGGCACTTACAATTTCTCCATTTTTTTCTGCTACCGAAAAATACACATCACTATTCATCATTTCCAAAATAAAATCTGGGTCATTCATTGGGGTTGGGTAAGACTCAAAAACTGTATCGTATAATGTTGCCATATTATAGCGGTCACCTGGTTTGGCCCAACGAATGGTATATTCCCTACTAATAGAATATTTCTCACCTTGATTGAAGAAATCCTTGGCTTTATTCAGAATAATTGTTTCCTTTTCTTCCTCTTTGTTACCATTTTCTTCTTTATTTAAAAATAAAGCGTAAATAAACGAATCATTTCCATTAAAAAAACCTTTAATTTTACCTTCATAATTAAAATCCTGTTGTTTCATCAAAGCTACTTCATTTTCCCTCACGTAAAAAATAATCTTATCGCAATTTTGATCATTTCCCATCTCTATTAAGTAATGGATAAAAATATCCAAGTAGGTCTGTGCAGGAATTTGGTAGACCTTTATTCTTTGATTGATTTTTTCTACGTTAATCTGCTCCATACATAACGAAAGGTCTGGCGATAAGTTACGTATTAACTGCATTAGACTTTCACGCTCCCCATTTTGTTTGCTGTTATATATTTTATTAAGGGAACGTAATGGATATGACCTTTTCCGGCAAGCATACTAAGTCTTACTCCACACTTACGAAAGAAATGGGACTGGGACAAAACACCAGTAATTAAAAAATTGGTACTCGCCAAAAAGTTGGGGCATACCTATTTTTATGCACACAAAAAGCGACTAAACTATTTCCAACGTAACAGCTATCAACCTAGAAATCCAAATCTTACGTAAGAAAAGATTTTTTATATTTTAAAAAACTTTTCACTCAATTATAAGGTATATAGAATGAATACATTTTTAAGAGGAATTCTAGGGGGAGTGTGTCTAATTGAATCAAACCTGATGAAATATCATTTACATCCATGACGAAAGGTACAAAAGCGATAATGGAGAAGCAAACGACAGTTGCCCGCAAATGCTTAATGACGGTACGCTTCGGGTAATTACATAAGGAGGATAAAGAAAAATGTGTGGATTTGTTAGTGTCATGAGACATCCGAAAGTCTCTAAAGTAAAACAACATAGCCATAGTGATATAACATGGCGGAGTGCCATGATTAGACACCGCGGCCCAGATGATGAAGATATTTATCATGATAACCTGATGTCATTAGCTTTTCGCCGGTTACGTATTATTGATTTAAAACGTGGCCGCCAACCATTGCCATTTGCAGATTCCCGATACTGGCTTGTTTTTAATGGTGAAATATATAACTATAAAGAATGGAGGGAGAAGCTAGCTTCAAAGGGATATACGTTTGAGACAGACTCGGATACGGAAGTGATTGGTAAACTGTTTCTTGAGGAGGGTGTTCAAGCTTTTTCAAAGCTCCGAGGCATGTTTGCCATCTTAATTTGGGACCGAAAAGAAAAGACTGTATATGGAGCACGTGATCCGTTTGGTATAAAGCCGTTTTATTATCAAGAAAAAGAGACTGAAACATTATTTGCTTCCGAAGAAAAAAGCCTAGTTTATAATACCAATCCTGTTCAACTTGATAATGAGGCACTTCAGCATTATTTTAGTTTTCAATATGTACCAGAACCCAGGACTTTATTTGAAGATATTAAAAAAGTTGAACCCGGGTCATATTTTATTAAAAAGGCAGGAGAACCTATACAATTCACTCGTTATTTCCATGCTACATTTCAACCAGTAGATACCTCTAAGAATGAAGTTATTCACACGTTAAGAAAAACGCTTGATGATTCCGTACAAGCTCATATGCAAAGTGATGTACCAGTTGGTGCATTTCTTTCTGGGGGTATTGATTCTAGTTTCATCGTAGCATTAGCAAAACAATATCATCCTAACATCGAAACATTTTCGGTAGGCTTTGATTGTAAAGGATTTTCCGAGTTAGATGTCGCTAAAGAAACAGCGGATAAGTTAGGAGTAAGAAACCATTCTTATCACATTAGTGCGAAGGAATTCATAGATGCATTGCCGGATATCGTATGGCACTTAGATGACCCGCTTGCAGATCCAGCTTGCGTCCCACTCTACTTTGTGGCTCGTTATGCAAAAAAACATGTAAAGGTCGTATTGTCTGGTGAAGGAGCGGATGAGTTATTTGGCGGGTATAATATATACCATGAACCGCACTCTTTACAAATATTCGATAAATTGCCTACTTCTTTTACAAAAGCAATCCATCGCCTTGCTGATATTTTCCCGGAAGGTATGAAGGGTAAAAGTTTTCTAAAACGGGGAACGACGCCTCTTAGTGATCGGTATATCGGGAACGCTAAAATCTTTGAAGAAAAACAAAAAGAAACGTTTTATAAAGCATTTGATTACCGGTGTACCTATCATAAAATTACTGCACCACTCTATCATTTGGTAAAAAACCAAGACAAAATACACCAAATGCAGTACATAGACATTCATACATGGCTCCCGGGTGATATCCTTTTAAAAGCGGATAGAATGACAATGGCACACTCCCTCGAGTTGCGTGTCCCTTTTTTGGACAAGGAAGTATACAATATTGCCCGGCGTATTCCTACAAACCAAACCGTTACTGATGGCACTACAAAATGGGTGGTACGAAAGGCAGCACAGGGAATAGTCCCGGATCACGTTCTAAATCAAAGAAAGCTTGGATTCCCCGTTCCGATTCGTCACTGGCTTAAAGATGAATTATACGATTGGGCAAAAGAGCTCATTCAACAAAGTGAGACCAATCATTTAATAGATAAATCTGTTGCCCTTCAGTTACTTGATTACCATGCAAGCGGGAAAAGAGATTACTCTCGACATATTTGGACCATTATCATATTTATGATGTGGCATCAAATATTTATAGAACAAAGGCATCCATATTTTATCAAGACCATGGATAGTAAAAGGGAGTATAGCATGTAAGATGGATTGAGGAATGCTATGTTATCATTATGTTTTATAAATAAGTTCTCGGTTAAACAGCCACCTGCCCAAGCAGGTGGTTATTTTGTATAGCTTGTTCATAGTGACACACGATGTCACGAATCGCCCCTACCCCATTGTCTTTATACAAAAAAAGCCCTACAGAGATTTTACTCTCCGCAGAACGTTTCTTCAAAACTTATAGGTTACGGGGGACAAGTACCTCCCCCGTGTTCTTTATTGATATAAAAGTGGTGCGCCTGGTCCAAGTGGAAGACCTAGTAGCATCCAAATAACTAACACAATTGTCCAGCCAACTAAGAAATATATTGAATAAGGAACCATCGTTGAAATCAACGTACCAATTCCCATTTTCTTATCATATTTTTGAGCAAACGCAATAATAATTGCAAAATAAGTCATTAACGGTGAAATTATATTCGTAGACGAGTCGGCGATTCGATAAGCCATTTGTGTTAACTCTGGTGAATATCCCAGTTGCATCATGATTGGAACAAAGACTGGTGCCATCATCGCCCATTTCGCCGAGGCACTTCCAATAAATAAATTGATAAATGCTGTTATTAAAATAAACAGGAGAATTAGTGGAATACCGGTTAGATTAACACTATCTAGAAATTCCGCACCATATACACCAAGCACTAATCCCATATTAGATTCATTAAAATATGCAACGAATTGACCTGCCGTAAATGCTAAAACAATAAACATTCCCATGGATGCCATTGTGTCTGTCATTTGGCCCGCTACATCTTTATCATTGCGAATGGATTTGGTTACCATCCCATAAACAAGTCCTGGAATAAAAAACAAAATCGCAATAATCGGCACTAAGGAGCTCATGAATGGTGACTGAATAATTTGATCCATCCAGTTCCCTTCCGTACCACGCATCGGTGCATTCTCTGGTAAAATAAGTAAACTCATGAGAATAACAGAGACAATCACAGAAACTCCAGCCCAAACAATCCCTTTTTTCTCGGCAGATGTTAATGTTTCTAATTTTTCACGATATTCTCCTTTATACTCGCCCAAGCGTGGTTCAACCACACGTTCCGTTACCCATGCGCCAATAAAAGTAAGAATAAATGTTGAAACAATAATAAAGTAATAGTTCATCGCAATACTCATATTGTCTGCATATGCAGGATCGATAATTGCCGCACCAGCAGTAGTCAATTCACCTAATAGTGCATCGGTACCTGATAGGAATAAATTTGCACTAAATCCACCAGAAACTCCTGCAAACGCTGCTGCTAAACCAGCAAGCGGGTGACGACCTAATGCTGCAAAGATTAACGCACCAAGTGGAGGTAGAACAACATATCCTGCGTCAGATGCCACACTAGACATAATCCCTGCAAATACTAGTCCTAATGTAATAAATCTCTTAGGAACAGATAATACGAACCCTCTTAGTAGGGCACTAATTAAACCCGAGCGCTCCGCTACACCAATACCAAGCATCGTTAAAAGAACAACTCCTAATGGTGCAAACCCTATGAAATTATCCGTCATGCTCGTAAATATATATTGTATTCCTTCAGCACTTAATAAATTTTTAATTTCAACCATTTCCCCTTCGTTACCAGGGTGTTCTACACGAATTCCTAATGGCTGTAATAATGCTGAAAGGAGAAGAACCGCTAAAGCTAAAATTGCGAACAATGTAACAGGATGTGGGAGTTTATTACCAACCACCTCAATCCCATCCAGTGAACGCTGAAACAAACCTCTTCTTTTATTACTCATAATTACTTCCTTTCTTTCACCATATGGATAATATTCTGAAAAATACTTCTTATTTTGTACACCAAGCTACATTATAAAATGTGTTATTACTATTGAGAACCCATTTTCCAGAAGTAAAAATTGCAACATATTTCTCCATATTTCGAGTAATTACTTTAATGACTCTGAACTTCAGTCCTTTTATTGGAGTTAGCACCTATTTATTCAGTGTTTCTTTTATCAGTAATATTTCAATTTATTGGTGTTCCACTCTTTTTATCAGCGGTCCTTTCCTTTTATCAGCTTTTCCTTCACGTTTATCGGCGTTCCTTCACGTTTATCAGCGTTCCTTCACGTTTATCAGCGTTCCTTCACGTTTATCGGCGTTCCTTCACGTTTATCGGCGTTCCTTCACGTTTATCGGCGTTCCTTCACGTTT
>NZ_LT839648.1:2943007-3010908 GCF_900176885.1 Oceanobacillus senegalensis
AAAATATGCAACGAATTGACCTGCCGTAAATGCTAAAACAATAAACATTCCCATGGATGCCATTGTGTCTGTCATTTGGCCCGCTACATCTTTATCATTGCGAATGGATTTGGTTACCATCCCATAAACAAGTCCTGGAATAAAAAACAAAATCGCAATAATCGGCACTAAGGAGCTCATGAATGGTGACTGAATAATTTGATCCATCCAGTTCCCTTCCGTACCACGCATCGGTGCATTCTCTGGTAAAATAAGTAAACTCATGAGAATAACAGAGACAATCACAGAAACTCCAGCCCAAACAATCCCTTTTTTCTCGGCAGATGTTAATGTTTCTAATTTTTCACGATATTCTCCTTTATACTCGCCCAAGCGTGGTTCAACCACACGTTCCGTTACCCATGCGCCAATAAAAGTAAGAATAAATGTTGAAACAATAATAAAGTAATAGTTCATCGCAATACTCATATTGTCTGCATATGCAGGATCGATAATTGCCGCACCAGCAGTAGTCAATTCACCTAATAGTGCATCGGTACCTGATAGGAATAAATTTGCACTAAATCCACCAGAAACTCCTGCAAACGCTGCTGCTAAACCAGCAAGCGGGTGACGACCTAATGCTGCAAAGATTAACGCACCAAGTGGAGGTAGAACAACATATCCTGCGTCAGATGCCACACTAGACATAATCCCTGCAAATACTAGTCCTAATGTAATAAATCTCTTAGGAACAGATAATACGAACCCTCTTAGTAGGGCACTAATTAAACCCGAGCGCTCCGCTACACCAATACCAAGCATCGTTAAAAGAACAACTCCTAATGGTGCAAACCCTATGAAATTATCCGTCATGCTCGTAAATATATATTGTATTCCTTCAGCACTTAATAAATTTTTAATTTCAACCATTTCCCCTTCGTTACCAGGGTGTTCTACACGAATTCCTAATGGCTGTAATAATGCTGAAAGGAGAAGAACCGCTAAAGCTAAAATTGCGAACAATGTAACAGGATGTGGGAGTTTATTACCAACCACCTCAATCCCATCCAGTGAACGCTGAAACAAACCTCTTCTTTTATTACTCATAATTACTTCCTTTCTTTCACCATATGGATAATATTCTGAAAAATACTTCTTATTTTGTACACCAAGCTACATTATAAAATGTGTTATTACTATTGAGAACCCATTTTCCAGAAGTAAAAATTGCAACATATTTCTCCATATTTCGAGTAATTACTTTAATGACTCTGAACTTCAGTCCTTTTATTGGAGTTAGCACCTATTTATTCAGTGTTTCTTTTATCAGTAATATTTCAATTTATTGGTGTTCCACTCTTTTTATCAGCGGTCCTTTCCTTTTATCAGCTTTTCCTTCACGTTTATCGGCGTTCCTTCACGTTTATCGGCGTTCCTTCACGTTTATCAGCGTTCCTTCACGTTTATCGGCGTTCCTTCACGTTTATCAGCGTTCCTTCACGTTTATCGGCGTTCCTTCACGTTTATCGGCGTTCCTTCACGTTTATCGGCGTTCCTTCACGTTTATCGGCGTTCCTTCACGTTTATCGGCGTTCCTTCACGTTTATCAGCGTTCCTTCACGTTTATCAGCTTTCCTTCACGTTTATCGGCGTTCCTTCACGTTTATCAGCGGGCCATCCAATTTAGCAGGGTTCGCGCTCATGTTTTCGGATACCTTCTAGCGCTCTCCACTAATTTGAGTCTTATCCCTCCAAAACCTTCATTCAAAATACGAATTCCCCCTCATTCCAACCCATTTATCGGAATTCTCTAATTGATAAGCCAGCTGTAATAATTGATCTTCTTCTCCCTTTTGCGCCATTACCTGAACACCTAAAGGAAGACCATCACTCGTCATATGAACCGGTACGGACATGGCTGGTTGTCCCGTAAGATTTGCTAACTGTGTAAATGGTGAATAGGTTAAGCTAGGTAAAAACATGTCATAAATAACTTGTTGCTGCTCAAAAACATTCCGAGCTGAATGAATCTCTTCTAGTAGTTTTTCTCTTACCTCTAGATTTGGTGTTAGTTCTCCTACCTTTGGTGCATGATATGCCGTTGTCGGTGTTATGTAAAAGTCATACATTCGGTGAAAATTCGCCATTAATTCTGCAGCATGATCCCAAGAGGACAGGCTTGCAGAATACATTGCCGCTGATACCGATTTACCCGCATGGTGAAGAAGCCAGGACTCAATTTCCATATCATCGGCTGTTAGCTCTCTTCCCAAAGCCTGTTCCAACCCAATGACTGTTGCATTCATCTCTCCACTATTCATCAAATAATAATCCTTCATAAGTCTTACTCCATCTACCGGGCAATCAGCTTCTTCCACTTGATGTCCATTTGACTTAAGCCATTTTACCGTTTTCTTCACTGCCTGAACTGCCTCTTCTGAAACTGGCGAACCAACAGGAGATTTCGTGGAAAAAGCAATATGTAATGGGCGATTAAAATCTTCCACCATCTTTTGTTTATAACTTCCAGAAAATAATGGGGTTTGAAAAGCAGCCTCTGGTTGGACTACCTGAAGCACATCAAGCATTGCTGCGCTATCCCTTACAGTTCTACTTAATACAAAGCTAATCGCTGCACCTTGCCATTGTCTTCCATATCCCGGTCCAACTGGTGTACGACCTCGTGTTGGCTTAAGACCAAAAAGACCAGTAAAAGATGCCGGAATTCGAATGGAACCGCCTCCATCACTCGCACCAGCAATAGGGACAACTCCCGAAGCAATGGCAGCTGCTGCCCCTCCACTAGATCCACCAGGTGAATAATCAGGATTCCACGGGTTTCTAGTTGGACCATATAATTCTGGTTCTGTGATATTTTTCAAACCAAACTCCGGAGAATTGGTATGGCCCATAAAATGAAACCCAGCTTCACGGAGTTTTTTTACAAAATAGGAATCATGTTTGGAGCGATTTTTTTGAAGGAGTCTGGAGCCTGAGGTCATTAGCTCACCTTCTATATTTTGTGAAAGATTTTTTAGTAACAAAGGGACACCATTAAATGGTGCACCTTCCAAGGATAGCTGCTCCACCTCTTTTAAGGCACGTTCCTTTCTTACGTGTGTAACAATATTCAATGTATCCTGCACATTTTCTAATTGCTCGAATGCAACCGTTAGTAATTCTTTAGAACTAACCTCCTTCCTTCTGATTAAATTAGCCATCTCTGTCGCATCTAATGATAGATAGGTTTTTATATCCACGCAATCACCCCTAGCACTTTTTAGGCTAAGTCTAACATCTCTGTAAAATAGTTCCAGTTCTAAGGATTGTCAGAGCTTGAGCCCGTATTTTTGCGAACCTTCCTCACCCTTCTCTTCCTTATTTTCACTTCTTTCTTCCCTTGATTTTGTTGTTGTTCTCCCTGGATATTATTCTGTTGACCTTTCTGACTTACTTGCACACCAACTGGTTCTGCTTGAGTATTTTCTCCTTGATTTTGCCCTTGCTGACCCTGCTGTTCACTTTGCGTACCTTGCATTTCTTGAGCTTGTTGGTTTACTTGCATACGTTGCGTACGTTCCATTTCTTGGGCTTGTTGGTTCTCTTGCTTCCCCTTCGAACTCTCATTTTGCATTTTCCCTTGCTGGCTCTTTTCATTTGAAAGAGGTTGATTTTCGGGCTCTTTCTTTTCTTTCGCTTGTCCACCTCGATTCTGTTTCTTTCCTTGTTGTTGATTTGCTTTCCAAGGATGAAAAGAAAATGGAACCCCTACCATTTTGGAAACAGTCTCATCATAAGAAACAAGGTCACTTTTCACTACTTCACCTAATGAACGTTTTCCCATCGCTCTTATCGCAACTTTCATTTCCTCAATGGAGGCCGTTAAAAATTTCGTAGCAGCTTTTACACCATTTTCTTTTTTAAATGAATGACTGAATTTCCCCTCGTTCCAAACCACCTGTGTTGGTGGTTCAAAGGGAAGCGCATTCAATGTTTGTTTATGTGCTACAGAGAAAAGCATAGCAGATCCCACATAGACAGCATCTGCCCCTAATGCTAATACCTTTAAAAATTCGCCTGGTGTAAACAATCCACCAGAAACAATTAAGCTTATCTTTCCTTTCACTTTCCTTTTTTCTAGATGGTTGCTGGCACGAACGACGGCATGTAGTGTCGGTATTCCAAAATCATCAGATAGTATGGGAGGAGCACCATGAGTTGCCGCCTGTGCCCCATCTACAGCTATGACGTCTACCCCTAATTCAATCAATCGATCTAACTCCTCTTCCAAATTTCCGCCAGCACCAATTTTTGCACCAATAGGCACGCCACCTGAAACATTTCTGAGCTCCTTCACTAAATCCTTTAGATCCTTCAGGGTTTGATTTTCAAAAAAGTTATCGAAAATAACGGCATCCTCGCCCTCCTTAAGACCCATCACCTCTCGTGCTTTCCCCGTTAAGTTCTCGGGTGATATTCTCCCACCTGTTCCAAAAAGCGCACCTTGGCCAAGTTTAACTTCAATCATATCTGCACGTTTAAATAAATGATCTTCTTTAGACCATTCCGATTTAGAAAATTGCAGAATATACTTATCAGCTGCCTCCAACTCTTCAGATGGAATGCCGCCCTCACCAGAGTTAATTGCCGTCCCAGTATTTTTAGCTGCTTCCGCTAAAGATAATCTTACTTCCTCACTTAAAGCAACCCCATAGGCCATTCCACTAATTATTAACGGGATATCAAGTTCCAATGGCTTTTTTGCTTGTGGTCCTATCGTTACACTTACATCGACCTCCTCATCACCATCAACCGGAAAGGTAGAAACCTGTGCTGGAATAAAGGTAAGACTATCTAAATGTGGCCAATCTTTGGTTGAACCTAATGGCCGGTGTAATAAGTCCCCTGTTTCCGCACGTAAATTATTTTCAAGAGAGGTTAGTATTCCCATATGCTTAAATCCCGGTATCATTTCAATAATGTTCTCTTGATAGCTATCCGTAAAAATAATTCCTCCCATTTTCTTCACCATCTGCTTCAACATCCGGCGCCAACCAATCAAGACAAAAAAAAGGATGGTGCCCATAGACAACAGAATAAGGGATAAATTTATTATTGGTATCATTTCCGTTACTCCCCTCCTCTCAATCTTTAGAATTTATTCACCAAAGGCTATTTTCAATTCGATGATTGCTTTTTCTCTTCCTTCTTCCAAGGTGGATCCATATCTTTATGCAGTTTCTGATTTATTTTATAAGTTACATATGGTACTAAAAAGGCTAAAGCGGTGCAAAACATTCCTAGAGTTGATGGCATTCTCTCCATTATCATATTCCACATTAATCTTGTTCCCCCTTTTGTCGCATACGAACAGAGGTACCTGGTTCTGTGACATTTGCCTTCACATTGATTTCTATATCAGATTGCGAAAAGTAATTTTCCCCATGATCCCAATCTTCTTTTATTTCCTCCCATAATTTATTATGATGAATTCGCAAATACCTATCGAATTGTAATACATCTACCTGTAGGTCATCCTTTACTTTTTCTAACGTCTTTTCTGCCATCGTCTTAATTCTTCTTTGTAATGCTCGTTCAAATTTCCTTAATGACTTATTTTTATACAGATCCATTGTTCCAAAGTACTCTGTTATTTGTGCCGTTATATTGATATCTACTTGAAAGGTTAGGTTGTTCTTATCATTATTTGTCAGTTTGTATTTACTGTCCCCTTCGGTTATGACGAACGACGTCTGTTTACCTTCAACCTCCGATATAACACTGCCCCGTTGATTTCTGCCAATTATAAAATGAAGGCCTTTTGCCTCATCATCTTTCAATGTGTCCACTAATCGACTTGTTTGTCCATGAAATAATGCTACTCCTTCATATTCTATCGTTTTATCCGAAACCATCGAAAGTAATGGAATAGTGTAACTTTTCCCCATTAATAAATTTTCTTGTATATCACCAAGTCTCGTCGTTTCTGACGTTATCGGAGATTCATTATTTTCCATTAATTCCGTGATATATTTTGATGGAATTTTTATATGCTCTGGCTCTACATATAGAAGATCCTTTGCCTTTTCATCTGCTATTGCCAGAATGATACCTCTACGCATATTTTGTTGACGGACAAAAACATCCAAAATATCTGCAAATAACTCCTTCTTTTTAGCAAGTTCAGAAGAAACAATAATTAGATCTAAATGTTCGACATTTGTTTTTCGATTAAGTTGTCTAGAAATATTTGTATTAATTTCAAAAAGACTTTCACTAGAATCACCTACATTTCGAAATGCTTGGCCTCCTCCAGGCTGTGTAGTTGTACCTAGACCTCCAGGAACAACAACTTGCTCTGTCATCTCAAAAGTAATTTTTCCTCCATGTTCCTCTGCTAGATCTACCGCAACCCCAGAAACAAAGGCCCTCTCCTCCAATTCCACCTCATCCCAGCATCCAGTAAGGAGAAGTAACATAACGGAAAATAACGAAATAAGGGCAATCACTTTTTTATTCCCCATGTCGCTTTCCTCCTCTGATGCCATACATGACCCATAGTAGAACGGTGACCATTCCGGAAAGCCCCCAACCAGAATAACTCACCCAATCTCCAAATTTACTTATTTCTAAAAAATTGTTTGGAATCAGAGAAATAAGGAATATAATCGGTGATAGTATAAAAATAATTTTTACTTTTTTTACCTTTGGAAAAATGGAATTCAATGCATAGACAGTAACATCGAAAGCCATCATCGTAGTTGTAAAGATGGCCATAATCCAAATAACAAAAAATATTGATTCCATTCTTTCAAAAAAACCGCCTGGAATCTCAACAGACTTTGTTAATTCAATAAAAGGTAAGCGAATAACTTCTGTTGCAGGCTGACCAAATACCGCAATACAAGTTAAATAAACGAACAAATAAAGGCTAACTGCCCAGAACATACCAAAAGCAGCTTTACCTGGAGCTTTTTTGGGTTCCTTCACCAATGCCATATAAAAAAATAGGATACCAACCCCCGTGAAGGATAAGGTGCTATTCCACGCCCCTTGTAAATATCCTTTTACATCGGTTGTGAACACCGGTAGAACGTTTCCAACCTTCATATAACCAATAGAGAAAAGGATTAATAATCCCGTTGTTATAAATATAATCGGTAAGAACATAGCATTCAGACGGAATAGACCAACACGTTCACCTGACACACTATAAACAACTACGAGTAAAAATGTTAGTGCTACAACCTCGACTGGAGTTCTGTCAAACAAATATTGATGAGAAATATTTGTAATCATACGAACCTCAAAAGAGGTTAACGCTATTCCCTGAATAGCAAACAAAAGGGTTAAACAAATAGCAACAGGCTTTGTAACAAGGGATGAGGAATAGGAAAGAAAGGTTTGGTTAGGAAACTTAGAGGCTATTTTCGCTATAACCCATGTGAATAAAATAGCTATGATTCCGGATAACATGACAGAAACCCATCCATCGGAGAATTTGGTAGATTCAGCTAACGCTCTAGGAAACGTTAAAACACCAACCCCAATAGTCATTGAAGATACTGCAATCATGATATCCCTTGATTTAATCTGTTCATCTGCGTATTTAAAAGTAAACATGAATTTAGTTCCTTTCCTTCCGAGAGGATATTGTAGCTACATCCATTTATTTCTTTCTTCTTGACAAAATGCCAGTAGACTTTTTCTTTGTTGTCTTTTCCTCTATTTGAATATCTTTTGACACCTCGTCCTTTGCCTTTAAATAGGCTGGCCTTGTGGTTAGTTTTGTTATTGGAGCACGGATGACAATATCTTTCAAGTCTTTCCAAAATGTCGGTGCAAATGGAGTTGAATATGGTACACCAATACTTTTTAAATTGACGATATGTATATTCATCATGATATAAACAAGAATGACACCATATAATCCTAGAAAGGATGCCGCAAGAATATTAGCAAATCGCAATGCCCGAAAAGCAATTGCCATGCTATAGGATGGGACACTAAAGGAAGAGATAGCAGTCAGTGCCGTCACAATAACCATAATGGGACTAACAATTCCTGCACTAACTGCCGCTTCCCCAATCACCAACCCACCAACAATGCCAATCGTTTGTCCGACAACTTTTGGAAGCCTTACCCCAGCTTCATGTAAAATCTCAAAAGTTAACGCCATTAGAATTGCTTCAACCGGTGCAGGAAAAGGGACCCCTTCCCTCGTAGCTGCAATCGAATATGCTAAGGTACTTGGAATCATACCAGGATGATAAGAAACAAGTGCAACAAAAAGCCCTGGTAAGAAAACCGCAAAAAAAGCAGTCAAATAACGTAACAACCTCAATAAACTGGCAGAAATCCATCGTTGGGTATAATCTTCTGTGGAATACATGGCATCCCCAATCGTGACAGGAGCAATAAGTGCAAATGGGGTTCCATCAACAATAATTCCTACTTTTCCTTGCATGAGATTGGCGGATACCCTATCTGGCCTTTCTGTATCTAGTATTTGTGGGAATGGGGATAAAAAGCTTTCTTCAATCCATTGTTCCACAACTGACGAATCAGGTACATAATCAATATCCATCGTCTCTAGCCTACGGTTAATTTCATCTACTAATTCAGGATTTGTTATTCCTTCTACATAACACACCACTAATTGTTGTTTCGAACGCTTCCCAACCTCATGTTGTTTAAAACGTAAATTCGGATCCTTAATATCCCTACGAATTAATGCTATATTCGTATTAATATTTTCAACAAATCCATCCCTTGGACCGCGGATTAATGTTTCCGATTCCGGCTCAGTAATAGAACGACTTTCACCACCAGTGGTCCCCATAATTAATACTTCTTCTAATCCATCCAAATAAAAGGCTGTATTTCCATTTAAAATAGCGAATGAAACATCATCTAAGTTGTTGGTCCTTTTAATATCCGTAATAGCAATGACTTCTTTATGTATATTGTCTAAAACGTTCGTTTCAAATTCCTTTAGATTAAGCTGTATTGACTGTAAAATATTCTTATTAATTAGCTCCTCGTCCGTTATTCCACTAATGTAAATAACAGCAGCCCTCTTATCCACCCCACCTATGATTAATTCACGGACAACTAAATCACTAGGATTCCCTAGCATTTGTTTAATATTATTTACATTATCATCTAAATTTTTAGTGATTTTATTTTGAAATCCTTGTTTTGATTGCATTTGTCTTTCTATCTGTTTTTTGCTTTTTAAACGATTAAAAATGGAACCTCTCGCCATTTCATCCCCTCGATTGCAGAAATTTATTCCTCCTTCTTTTTCCCAATCTCGTCTTTTTTATGCAAATAAATAACGGTAACCAATTTGAATAACAAGCTCTGTAATAGATAAACTAATAAAGCCTGAATTAAGAAAATGGAGGAAACATGAAGATGGATAGGCGGATATCCTTACATTATCTGATACCCAGCCATTGTGGTTCTCAGTCAATTTAATCAGCAAGCAGAAAATCATGACATACGGAAAAAATTAGAGACGGATTAAAAATGCACAAAAAGCAAAAAAGTCAGCTGGAGACATTCTTCCATGAGGAAAGTCGACCACTACCAATTGGATCACCACATGAGTACAACCAACCCAAGGAAACGGACTTTGTGAAAAAAGTAAATGGTTGATGAATTACACGAGTGAGGAGATTGCATTATATGCTGAAGATGGGGCAAGTATAATGATTAAGAATTGGGTGGTTAGAAGACCACCGAGAATGGTCCATTGAGAAGAACTAGCAAAAACGAAAGGCGGGAAGTGAAAAATTGAATAACAATGAAAACATGGAACTAACAGCTGCAGAGATTTATACATTATGGTCGCAATACCAAGAAAAAACCTTGGCAATATGTATATTAAAGCATGCGTTAAATCATGTAGATGATAATGAGATAAAAGCTCTTCTAGGGGATACTTTAGATATCATGAATTCTCATATAGAAAAATTAACCCATTTTTTTCATAAGGAACAGTATCCAATTCCAAAAGGGTTTTCTGAAAAGGATGTAAATATCCAAGCCCCAAGGATTTTTTCTGATAACCTTTACCTTCTTTATATTCTAAATTCTTGTTATATAACCCTTGGTATGTACGCAATGCATCTTGCAAGTGCAGAGCGTGAGGATATTATCGAATATTATAATGAAAGCTTGACACAAGCACAGAAATACCATCAGCGCGCAAAAATGCTAGCAAAGGAAAAAGCAATATATACTCCATCACCACATATTCCAAAGCCTGACAAGGTGGAATTTGTAGAAAAGAAAAGCTTCCTCAATGGATGGTTTGGGCGTCGACCTTTAATGGCTAGTGAAATTGCAAACCTTACATTTAATGCACAACGGAATGCAATAGGTCAAGCTGCTATTACTGCATTCAGTCAGATCGCATCTTCAAAGGAAGTGCGAAAATATTTTGAAAGAGGAAGAGATATTGCAGGAAAGCATTTTGAGATATTTCATTCCATCTTAAATAATGAATATTTATCTGAGGGATCCTCCATCATGACTTCAGAGGTTACCGATTCAACCCAATCTCCCTTTTCGGATAAATTAATGATGTACCTTGTAACCGGTCTCATTTCAGCTGGAATTACACAATATGGAAAGGCAATTGCCGAAAGCCCTAGACATGATCTAGGTTTGCAGTATTCTCGTCTAACGATGGAAATAGCCAACTATGCAGATGACGGTACCAAAATCATGATTGATCATGGATGGATGGAGCAACCTCCAATGGCCACCGATCGAAAAAATCTGGCTAAATAGGGACTCTTATGGAATCAAACATCAATCAAAAAAGTAAAAAATTAGAAGCAATCCTATGGAGTATTGCTCTTCCTGGTTTTGCTCAATTATTAAATAAAAAATATGTTAAAGGATTATTATTAGTTGGCTTAGAATTTATTATTAATGTTATGGGTAATTTTAATACGATTATTCTCC
Source organism: Oceanobacillus senegalensis (assembly GCF_900176885.1). Classification (GTDB taxonomy): domain Bacteria; phylum Bacillota; class Bacilli; order Bacillales; family Amphibacillaceae; genus Oceanobacillus; species Oceanobacillus senegalensis. Next base: position 2,953,970 of record NZ_LT839648.1, read on the forward strand.
TTAGCTTTAATTTTAAAGTGGAAGAGGCGATTACACAAACAAATTATGGTTGGTTAATGTTTTATCCTTGTTTATATTTTTTCGCCATGTGGGATGCATATAAAGATGCTGGCGGCGGACGTGATAAGCCATTTGCCTACTTACCATTTGTGTTCTCGGCCTATTTTGTAACCATTGGTGTATTTTACTCTCCTGCACTTAAATTATTCGGTCATTCTATCGGACCAATGTATTCAGGATTTCTATTTTTGCCAATCGGTATAAGTATCGGAGCCATTATCAGATGGATCCTAATAAAAATATATACGAAACCCAATACCAGTTAGTCGCTCTCTTGTACTTCCTACACTTCGCTGTATTTTTCAACCACGAGAGAGCGATTAACATTTGGTGTTTGTTATGATAGTAGCTTTTTATGTTACCTGCTATTTCCCTGAGTTCATCATACATAAACATGATAATAAACCCCCCCATCTTTTTTATAAAGAAAAGAGAGGCTTAAATAAACCCTAAGAATTCAGTTTAATACGTGCTATAAATAGCTTCACATTCTTCTGCAGTCGGTTCATAAAAACAATGACTTTTATAACGCCCAACAAATGGCTGGTCATACCAGGTTGCAGGGCAATCTTGAGGTGGCCTAAAATACCATAGACTATATACTGCAGGCCATAACCTTGTTCCTTTAACCGCTTTGCGAGCTAATCTTTTCTCACTTTCTCTTGCCCTTTGGTAAAAGTAACCATGTGTTACCGCTTCAAAGGCATGTGGTTGAAAAACCATTTGTGGTATCGTACGAATATCTTCAAAGTCAGAACATGGAACTCTTACCCGGTTAATACCTACATTTCCAACCATTAGCATCCCCTGCTTCCCCTCACCTTCTGCTTCTGCTCGAAGTAATCTTGCCAATAGATTAATATCCGATTCATTATATTGAACAACAGCCATGTATGTCCCCCCGCTATCTTTCTTCAAACTTATATGCTAAAGCCTCGAAAACAATTATATTAAAGGCTAACTGGATAATCATTACTTAACACAAGTAACATGTGTTATCATCACAATTTACCATATGCAAATCCTACTTAAAAATTGAATAGCGAAAGATGGTGCATGGATGTAGTCATATGTTTTATTACCGAGTAGCCTCTACTAATCCCCAAAGCTATATCATTGCTCATAATACATTTAAAATTGGGTAACATAACTCTATACTTAATAATTTATAGGAGGTTGCCAATGAATGAAAAAAAGATACCCCTGACATCTGCTGAGATTGCAGGTCTTTGGACGGGGTATATGAATGATAGTATGTCGATATGTATTCTCAAACATATGCTAAAGCACATACAGCATCCGGAAATAAAAACGATTGTACAGTTTGCCTGTGATATCTCAACTAAACATATAGAACAATTACTTGCCATTTTTAAAGAAGATCATTTTGCCGTACCAAACGGTTTTACGGAACAGGACGTTAATATGGATGCTCCATGGCTATTTACGGACATGTTCTGCTTAACTTATGTAAATCACATGGCTAAAGTAGGAATGATATCCTACAGTGGATTTATCTCTATGAGTACAAGAAAGGATATACGCCATTACTTTACAGGGGCTTTATCTGAAACATCTAAGCTCTATAACGAATCTACAGATATTGCCAGTTCAATGGGGATAAATGCCAGACATCCAATTATTGAGGTTCCTCATGAAACAGATTATGTGGATAGTAAGAAATACTTTAGTGGGTTAAATCCTTTTAGTGAAAACAGACCATTAAATGCCATAGAAATCTCCCATCTATACCAGAACATCATGACAAACTCCGTCGGGATAAAATTATGTCTCGCTTTTGCTCAGACATCACCAACAAATGAGGTACAAGAGTTTATGCTTCGTGCTAAGGATATATCGAAAAAGCATGTAAAACATTTTGTTGATACGCTATTAAAAGATGAAATTCAAACACCACATTTACCTGATGTGAGTGTTAGCGACTCGACAAGCCAAACCTTTTCAGATAAGTTAACCATGTTTCATATGTCACTCATTATGGCAGCTGGGATTGGAAATTACGCTACAGCTGGAGGAGCAAGCCAGCGAAGTGATTTAATGATTAATTATGAACGCTTATCTTTAGAAGTTGCCAGATTAGCCAAAAGCGGTGCCGATATCATGATAACGAACAACTGGCTTGAACAACCACCCGGAATTAAAGATAAGGATAAATTAGCACGATATAAATTTGATACGAATAATTAATGCCTATGGAACTTCCAGATTATTGTCGAGTACCATTAAAACAAAAGACTAACGTATTCCCTAATCATGGAGAATACGTTAGTCTTTTGTTAATATGAATCTTCAATCAGTTGGGGATTCTTTCATCCCCAACTGAAACAAAGGAATAAAGGCTAAAGTCGCAATGTCCGCCCCAACACATCCTAAGATCTATGTCTCTAGACCCGAACGAAGCGGGCCTTTAAGGGCTCTTTTTCCTTTTTGCATCTATCAAGACATACCTTCTTTACATACTATAGTAGTCAAAGGATTATTCATTTAAAGGAGGATGTTATATTGACTAAACAAAAAGATTCATATGACTCACAACTAAAAAAGTACCCTAATATCCTGGTAATTCTCGTTGATGAAGAACGATTCCCACCTGCCTATGAAAATGATGAAATCAAATCATGGCGTAAAGATAATTTGAAGACACAGGAATTATTACTGGAGCATGGAATGACCTTTTTAAATCATTATATTGCAAGTACGGCTTGCGCTCCGAGCCGAACCTCTCTGTATACTGGACAATACCCTTCCCTACATGGAGTGACTCAAACAACAGGTATTGCGAAAGGGGCTTTTGATCCAGATGTCTTCTGGCTAGACCCGAATACTGTTCCAACGTTTGGAGACTATTTTCGTTCTGCTGGTTACCAGACTTTTTGGAAGGGAAAATGGCATGCCAGTGATGAAGATATATTAATCCCGGGTTCACACGATGCCTTATTAAGCTATTATCCCCATACAGGTAAAACAGATACTGAAAAAGAACAACTTTACCTTCATGCCAACCAACTTGATTCTTATGGATTTAGTGGGTGGATTGGTCCCGAACCACACGGAGCGAGTCCGAGAAATTCAGCTTCCTCAGCAGCCAATGGAATTAGCGGACGTGATGAAATCTATGCGAAAGAAGTAGTTGAATTATTAGAAGACCTTAAAAGTAAAAAAAGTGACAAGCCTTGGCTCATTGTCTCTTCTTTCGTTAATCCTCATGATATCACCTTATTTGGACTACTCACTCAACTAAATCCATCTTTTAAGTTTTCCATAGATCCTTCTGTACCTTTCATTCCCCCTGCTCCTACAGCCAACGAGGATTTACTTACCAAACCATCAGCACAAAAGAGCTATAAAGAAGTGTATCAAAAAGCGATACAACCAACATATGACACTACTTTTTATCGCAGGCTCTATTATTCCCTTCATAAGCAAGTAGACAAAGAAATGTATAAAATTTTCCAAGCACTTAAAAATTCCCCGTTTTACGAAGATACTATCGTCGTATTTACAGCAGATCATGGTAGTTTAGTAGGGTCACATGGTGGAATGTTTCAAAAGTGGCATAACGCATATGAAGAGTCCCTCCATGTACCATTCATTATTCACAATCCGAAGCTATTTTCAGTATCCAATGAAACAACCATGCTCACCAGTCATGTGGATATTGTACCTACTTTACTAAGTTTAGCGAATATTAACGTACGAGACGTGCAAGAAAAGTTAAAAAAAGACCATACAGAAGTTCACCCTTTTGTTGGCAGAGATTTACGTCCTCTAATCCATGGTAAGTCAACATTCTCAAGGGCCAATGAAGCCTTATATTTTATGACAGACGATGAAGTTACGAAAGGACTTAATCAAGTAAATGTAACAGGTGAGCCATATGAGGCCGTCATTCAGCCAAACCATATAGAATCCATTATTACCAAACTCCCAACAGGCAAAAATCAAATAGAAGAGATTTGGAAGTTTTCCCGCTACTTCGATAACCCGCAATTCTGGAGTGACCCAAATAATGAAGATAGGGTGACAGAGAAAAATAAGGATAAACCCGTTTCAGAAACGAAGTATGCCTCTATATGCATTACTACAACACAATCCCATCCTATTCCAGACCAATTTGAACTCTATAATTTAACAAGAGACCCATTTGAAGAAATCAATTTAACTCATCCACAACATGAAACAGCAGAATCAAAAATCATACAACATATCCTTACCAAAATCTTAAAAGAGCAACGTAAACAAAAGCGATTATCCCCGTTAAATCGAATCCTTTAATGAATAGCCTTTTAAAAGAAATATAAACAAGACTGCTTGAATAGAAGATGGGGAATAATAAAAGTGTTTAACTCCCAAACAACGAACCATGCACTACCTTTTTTGTAAATTTCCTCACCGCTTAGAGTAGTAAGCTAACTTAAAATAGCAGCCAACTATTTAAGTATGGTAGAATAGGTCAAAATCGCACTTAGCAAAATACAAAAAGAGGTGAAAATATGTTTGATAAAATTAGAAGACAACTGAAGAATATGGCACGCGGAAGCAGTAGTAGAAGGCACCGTTACTACGGAGGTAGTAGTAGTAACAGGAGACATCGTTATTACAAAGGAAGTAGTAGTAGCAGACGCCATCGCTACTATAGAGGGAGTAGCAGTAGTAAAAGACATAAATATAATCCTTTAAGTGGTAGTAAACGCTATAAACGCAGAGGATGGGGAAGTAGCAGCTAAGCATCCGTTATTGACGATTCTCACAAGCTTGTACTGCCACATAAAGATCATCCAATATCTGCGGAATAGTAAGGTATGGTTCATCTATTCTTAGTAGTTTTTTTAATAGGAATACGGTCTCTTGTCTTAACAAAAGTTCTTCTGTCCACGGGAGGGCTTTTTTATTTTTAGAAGGATAGGTTGTATAAAGCAAATATAAAAGGATATCTCCTAAATCATAGTAGTCTTGAAGCATCCATTCCTCTTTTTTTATCGGAGGATAATTAGGTTTCACTTGTTTCGCCAAGCCAAAATCGATTAAATAAGGTTCATTGTCCTTTAATAGGATGTTGGGAATCCGTAAATCAAGATGAAAAATTCCCTTATTATGAAGATAATCAACTAATTTAATTAATTTAGCAATAAAAAGTAAAGACTCTTTTTCATGAAATGTTTTCTGATTTAGAAAAATTTCATCCTCCATGTTTACTCCATCAATATAGTCCATTACGTAAAAATAATGACCTCTCTCTGAAAAGGTCCCATAAAACTTAGGCATATGATTATGTTTTAGTTTCTCCATGATGGATACTTCGTTATAAAACAGCTTGATTTCATCCATATTTCTGCGCTTACTTGGCCTTAGTTGCTTTATTACTTTCTTTTCCTCCGTGTGCAAATCATAGCAAAGATAGACCATTCCATAACTTCCAATTCCAATCATATCCAAAATTCGGTAACGGTGATGTAAAATTGCTGCTTCTTTTAAAGGGGTGTCTACTATAAACTGATAGACTTTTCGAATAGGACGTAGCATGATTGACTCCTTTTTTAGATCCAAAGTATAGCATTGTATAGCATTTCTCTGTATAGGGTTGATTACCAACATGCTATTATTCTAATTACATATAGTATAGCATGAATACTGCTTCATCATCTTAGTAAAAAAAACGTTCATCACTAATAAAGTGATGAACTGAATTTCAAATTATTCTATTGGTAATTCCAAATCATTAGAGACCGGGACAAAAGAATTTCCCTGGGCAAAGCCCGAAAAGCTTCGGTCTATAAACCGCTCCGAAATATGTCCCAACTTCCTATAATTCATATCAATGAAAGATAAATAAATATTTACTTCAAAAAGTATTGACATAGGTTTTTATTTTAATTATACTTTAAAAAGTAAAAAGACATATAGTAATAATCTAACTTGATAGATGATACCCCTAAGTATGATGAATATCGCAGTTTAATAAGCTATAGTGCTTATACTCCTGATACTTCCGCTTCACTTGTTTCATCGCTTTCCTCTGTTACAGGATCAGGTTTTACATAATCAATGGTTACGATTGTTTCTTCATCATCATGATTGAATGTACAGTTACTATATTGTTTTTTAATATCTGCTACTTGAATAGTATGACCGATTTCAAAATTAGTGATATCAATTTCAATCTCATCAGGGATATCATTCGCTTTTGCTGTTATATCCAATTCGTGAAGGAATTGTTTAGCGATTCCACCTGTTTTCTCACCTTCAGATGTTCCTTTTAGAATGACACTGACTTTTGTATCAATTTCTGTATTTTCATCAACTTGAAGAAAATCCACATGAAGTATCTTACTATTTATCGGATTAGTTTGATAATCTCTTAAAACAACATTTTTTGATTTTCCATTAAGATTTAGAGATAAAATTCCATTTCTACCAACATCTCGTATCACTTTTAATAAATCTAAACTTTTAATAGAAATAGATTGGGTATTAATGTTACTTCCATAAACAATCGCTGGAATCCCCCCATCATTTCTCAATCTCTTCAAAGTAGACTTTCTTAAATCCTTTCTTTCTTGGGCTACAAGTGCATTCATTTTACTTCCACCTTTCTAATTATACACATCTTAGACTTTCATTTTACATAGAAATGTCTAATAACTATTAAACTATCTTCCTATACTAGTATAAGTAATCCTGCATTTTATTTCAAACGCACTTGACGATAGTGGAGTGGTATACCTCTTTTCGTGCCAAATACTTTAAAACACCTTGAACTTAACCCACATTTTCCAATTGGAGAATGTGGGTTTTGGTTTACAAAATCAAACTGCCTTAATAGCTTACAAATTATTATTTGCACTATCGGCTTCTATAATTCGATGGGGGTGCGTATAAATATTTAATCGATTGCCACGTGTAAAGCCTATTACTGTAATACCTAAGTCATCTGCCAATTGTAAAGCAAGATTGGTCGGTGCTGACTTAGAAACAAGGATTCCCACACCCATCTTAGAAATCTTCAGTAATACTTCAGAAGAAATTCTACCGCTAAAAACGACTAATTTATCTCCAAGTTTTATTTTATTTTGGATAACATGCCCATATAACTTATCTAACGCATTATGTCTACCAATATCAGAACGGATGGTAATTATCTCATCGTGTGTTGCAAGTGCAGCATTATGAACTCCACCCGTTTTAATAAATTGTTCTGATTTTGTTTGAAGTGCATTCATTAATGTAAAACATTGGTTCACCGAGATAGAAAGTTGACTCATAATTGTTTTTGCTGTTCGAACATCATTTTTAAAATAAAACTGCCGACTTTTTCCACAACAAGAACCGATGAACCGTTTGGAGTGATCCAGCTCGAAAACGTCTAAATCCTTTTTTAATTGAATGTAGGAAAATCCAAGTTTCTCATCTATCGATATTGATTTTATTTCATCATAGAAACGGATAACCCCTTCAGCCGCAAGAAAACCTACTATAAGATCTTGAAGATTCGTTGGCGTACATACGATGGTCGCAAACTCCTTCCCATTCAATATAATGGTAAATGGCTTTTCGATTGCAACCTCTTCTTGTAGGATAGACTTAGAATCTCCATTAAATCGAATTATTTCCCACCCATTCTTCTTCATATCATTCATTCCATTTCACCTAACCTAATTCCATCTCAAGCTCCTCAACTCTCTTTTCCGCATATTTCGTATCTTTATGTGCAAAATATGTTTCCGCCTTTTCCAAGATAACGGCTGTATTATATTCCGGTATACCTGCATATTTTTCATAAACACCTTTTGGTACAAGTGCATTTCCTTCTGGCCAGTGTACTTCTATATTTCCTTCTTTTATTTTTACAAATTTGGCATTACCATGAAATGTACCATATTGATTAAAAGCAACAACAGGATCGCCTTCTTTTATGCCTAGTTGTGTTGCATCTGCTTCATTCAAAAGTAGGTCATAACGATCTGCATCATTAAATGGGTCTGTTTCATTATAAATCATCGAATTAAATTGTTTCCCACGTCGTGAGGTTACATAAAAATGTCCTTCTGGCTTACGTAGTTCTGGTAGTTCCACTGTAATGAGATTCCCTTTTCCATCTGGTGTTGGGCATATCCCATCTTCACATAGCCATGCACCTCCCCATTGAAAGAAATCTCCCCTATCTTTCAAATGTTGAATTCCATCATAATTTGGTGCCGCCTTTGCTATTTCCTCCCGAATTTCAAATGGATTTTTAAAATCAATTAGATGTTTTTCATCCGGTTTTACTCTTTTAGCAAGGTCAACGTAAATTTCCCATTCTGCCCTTGCTTCTTCTATACGTGGTCCCTTTATTTCCGGTGAAAAATATACCATCCTTTCTGTAGAAGTAGAGGTTCCTCCACCGGGTTGCTCATACCGTGTCATCGCTGGTAGTACAATAACCGCTTCCTTGGCATCTACGAGGGTTGACGTGTTAAAAATGATATCCTGATGAACACGAATATCTATATTCTCTAAACATTGCTTCACAAAATCAGGATTGGGCATCGTTTCTAGAAAATTACCACCAGATAAATAGTAGAGTTTAAGTTTTCGTTCATGATCATCTGGAAGGAGTGCATTCTCTAAGGAAACACCAACAATGTCACCTTGCCATGTTGGAATATCGAACCCCCAAATCGACTCCACTCTATTTCGATTTGCTTTATCCATACCCCCACCTGGAAGTACAAACGGGTCTGCTCCCATCTCCCCTGAACCTTGAACTCCAGAGTGCCCACGAATTGGCATTAGGCCACAATGTTCTCTTCCCAAAAAGCCTCTAAGCAAGGCTAGATTTGCTACCTGTGATATATTATCCGTACCAAATCGATGTTGTGTTAGTCCCATTGACCAAACAAATACCGCAGATTTTGATTGAGCAAGAAGATCTGCTAATTCAATCATCCGTTCTTTCGTTAATCCCGATGATTTTTCTAACTGCTCCCATTCATAGGCAACAACTTTTTCCCTCAACTCCTCCAACCCATTTACACGCGATGAAACAAATTCATGATCGATTGCAGAACCATAAGCACTTTCCTCCATTGTAAACCAATGCTTCATGATTCCATGCATAAAAGCAATATCTCCACCAATATTAACTTGATAGACATCATCTGCTATTTTCGTTCCGAATAAAGCCGACTCTGGAATGGAAGGAACCCAGTAATTATCCATTGCAGGCTCATGATATGGATTTATAATGATAATTTTTGTACCCTTACGCTTTGCCGCATACATATATTTCGTGGAGACTGGTTGATTATTTGCTGCAACAGAACCCCAAAAGACAAGGACATCTGTACCGATCCAATCTTTATAGCTACATGTTGATGCACCAACACCAACAGAACGATTTAATGCTGTTTTTGATGGGGAATGACAAATACGTGATGCATTATCAACATTGTTCGTACCTAGAAACCTGGATACCTTCCCTAATGTGTAATATGCTTCATTCGTAATTCCTCTTGACGTAGTATAAAATGCAAATTTCTTCGGATGAAGCATCTTCATTTTAGTTGAAATTTTATCCAATGCATCATCCCAACTAATACGACTAAATTTCTTTTCTCCTGGTTTACGAATAAGTGGATACGGAATTCTGCCTAATTTACGCAATTCTGTACTACTCATTTTGCGTAAATCAGTAATATCAGCATGTAAAAATTTCTCATCCATAGCAGGCATCGTACTTAATCTTAGGACATTTAGACGGGTGGTACATAAATGTGGACCTGTTAACGTTTGATCCCTAAGTCCCGATACTCCAAGAGCACAACCATCACACACTCCTTGCGTGAGAATTCTCTTTGCATACGGAAGATTATCTTTATTTTCCCAAAGTACTTTCATTGTATCGCGAATATGATGTGGCTTCACTTTCCCAAGACCGAACGGAACTTTACTTACCCAAAGTGACGAGTCTGGTTTTCTAGGTAGTTTAACTGGACCAGTATGCTTTGTTTCCCCCACAGACATCCCTCCAATAAAATATATTAACCTTCTATCTACTGAACTCAACTTAAGATTGTTTAATAATGTAGGAATAAAATGGACTACTAGATATATATATTAATTATAATGAAGGATCTTTATAATAGGCTATGTTCTACCATTATAATAACATACTAATAAAAATATTTTAACATTTATAACTTATTTAAATTATTGAAATATTTATTCTAAACTGTTATGATTGAGATTAGAGACATATTGCTTATTACAAAGACATCTTTAATAACAGATTATTTAAGGAGGTTTTTTGGTGAGTAACAAAGCAGTAGTGTATGTTAAACCTGGTGAAGTCGAGGTACGAGATATCGGTTATCCAGATTTAGTACTTCGTGATGGTCCAGGAGTCAATCCACTTAATGTAGGAAGAAAATGTAATCATGGTGTTATCGTAAAAGTAATTTCCACAAACATTTGTGGAAGTGACCAACACATGGTTAGAGGACGTACAACAGCACCCAGTGGATTAGTGCTTGGTCATGAAATTACCGGACAGGTTGTTGAAGTTGGTAGTGATGTTGAATTTATTGAAAAAGGTGACATCGTATCTGTTCCATTCAACATCGCATGCGGTCGTTGTGATAATTGTAGAAAACAGGATACTCATATTTGTACTAATGTTAATCCTGATCGTCCAGGTTCTGCATATGGATATGTAGATATGGGTGGTTGGGTTGGTGGACAGTCTGAATATGTGATGGTTCCATATGCAGACTTCCAATTACTAAAATTCCCTGACAGAGATCAAGCATTAGAAAAAATACTAGATTTAACCATGCTATCAGATATCTTCCCTACTGGATACCATGGAGCAGTCAGTGCAGGTGTTAAAACTGGTTCAACAGTTTATGTTGCAGGGGCTGGACCGGTCGGATTAGCTGCTGCGCATTCCGCTCAGCTTTTAGGAGCATCTGTTGTTATTGTTGGTGATTTAAACGAGGATCGCCTCACTCAAGCAAGAAGTTTCGGCTGTGAAACGGTGAATTTACGTGAACATGATGATCTCGGCGAACAAATTGAGCAACTATTAGGCACGCCTGAAGTGGATTGTGCAATAGATGCTGTTGGTTTTGAAGCTAGCGGACATGGTAGAGATGCTGGTGAAGCTCCTGCTACTGTATTAAACTCCATTATGGACGTAACTAGAGCAGGTGGACGATTAGGTATTCCTGGTTTATATGTAACAGGGGATCCAGGCGCAGCCGACAAGGATGCAAAAGAAGGTACACTTAAAATCCGCTTCGGTCTAGGATTCGCAAAAGCACATACATTTGTAACAGGGCAAACTCCTGTTATGAGATACAATCGAGACCTAATGAAAGCCATTTTAAGTGGTAGAGCACAAATAGCAAAAGCCGTTAACGCTACTGTTATCTCACTTGATGAAGCTCCTAATGGCTATAAACAATTTGATGGCGGTGTATCAAGAAAATTCGTCATCGATCCACATAATATGATTAAAGAAAAAAGTTACTTAACCGCAAGTAAACAAATTTCCAACTAGTTTTGGAATGAATTATAAAAACACCAAGTACGGAGTTTCACCCCATAACTTGGTGTTTTATTTTGTGAATTTTATATCCTTTTATATCAATAATTGGTTTATAATTGGTGATTCTCTTTCTGTATAAAAGAATCCTTTTTATCAACATTAAACAACATGGGTATACAACAGGTCTGGAATAGATAGGCGTTTTTATTCAAGAAATTTCTATCATTAAATGAATACATTCCTAGTTCTAGTAATCTCATGTAGAAAGTTTTTCGTATGCGATAAAAATCCTAATTAGAAAAATAATTCCGTATCGCTTCTATCACGATACGGAATTATTTTTCTAATTACTCTTCTTAGTTTAATATTGCCACAATTTGATCGTTAAAGATAAATAGGTAGATTGCGCATGCTAGCGACCTGCACCAACATTCAAACTTTCAAAAACGTTAACTGCCGCCTGCGCTACTTGAACATCATGTTCTACACTACTTCCACTCACACCTACAGCCCCAACAACCTTACCATCCTGTTTAAGTGGGATACCACCGCCAAATACTACAAGTCTTCCACTATTTGTTGTATTCAACCCATAAAGCTCAGCTTTCGGAACCGTTGCATCGGCTAAGTTAGAAGTAGGCATTTTCAGTGCAACAGAAGTCCAAGCTTTATTTTGAGCTATTTCTACACTTGCAAGCCAAGCGTCATCCATGCGATGAACAGCAATAAGATTTCCACCTTCATCCAAAACAGAAATGACCATATTAACACCAAGTTTTTTTGATTCTTGCTCAGCACCTTCAATTAGTTTTTTCGCTACTTCTAAATTTAATTTACTCATTATCAATTCCTCCTATTATCAATCATTTTGCATTCATCCAGTAAAAATGGTTCAGCACTGATAGAACATTATATGATATTATCAGATTCCTCCCTTTATGACGTTTAATAGGTTAATTCTATGATAAGCTACCTCTATCATAGGTGGTAGCTGGATTCAGGTAAAATAACTATTATAGATACCTGTAATCTGTAAAGCTGATATCCCATATCAGACGTTTCTCTATTGACTTTTAAATTAATAAAGGGAACTTTCAATCATCTAGGTTTTCTTTCATAGGGGGTATTACTGCCCCTTAACCTGCGAGAAAACTATATAATAGTAGAATCAACTCCCATCTTTGTTCTTCTTATGCAAGCTTCAATTTAATTTTTTGCTTTCATAGATAGACTAGGTCGATTTATACGGAAGAGGGAAATGTCATGGTCGGTTTCACCTGAAATGGCTAGTTGAGATAAAATCTCCCCGACAACACTAGCAAATTTAAATCCATGACCCGCGAACCCAGCCGCAATAGAAATATGTGAATGTTCCGGATGCTTATCAATAATAAAGTGGTCATCAGGAGTACGTGTGTACATACAAATGACACCTTTTTTCAGCTCCCCTGATGCTTCCGGCATGAAGCGATCCAAGAACTCACGGATATGTCCTTCGTCATTTTCGCTAGATCCAAAATTGCGATTCATGGTATCTGGATCAATCGCATCAATATACTCATGTCTCCCCACTTTTACTCCACACCCTCCAAAAGATGGGAAGCCATAATAAATAGCCCTTGAATGACCATTTGGAACTTCTACCATAAACGTTGGGAATGCATTTGCATTAAACAATGCTTCATTTGCTTCAAACCAGGCAACAGGTTGACGAGATGGCACAAGTGGTAGGTTCAGACCAACGTTGGAAGCCAGCTTTCCATTCCAGGATCCAGCACTAAGTATTAGCTTATCCCCAGTAAAACTGCCCTTTTTGGTAATTACTTTTACCGAATGATCATACGCCTCAATCGTTTGAACCGGGTCATTCATAGAAAGTTCAGCCCCATGAAATTCAGCTAGTTCTCGATATGCCTGGATACAGTTTTCACTAAACAAAAATCCTGAATCCGGCTCGTAGAATGCATCATAGTCATCTGGAACAGTTAGCCCAGGGAATCGATCCTTCAACTCTGCACCATTTAATCGTTCCACATTCAAGTTGTATTCCTTAGCACTTTCGATTGCTTCGTCAATAAATGGAGCATTCCCTTTTTGTCCAAAACCAATGGCACCACTTTGCATAAATATTTTGTGATGCGTCTTTTTTTCTAGCTCATTCCACAATACCTGCGAACGAAGTGCCAAAGGAACATATTCTCGTCCTTCCCCATAGGCATGACGAATAATTCGGGTCTCACCATAATGACTTCCTTGATCATGTGGCGGATCAAAGGCATCTACTAGTAACACGTTAACTCCTTGTCTAGCTAAATAATACCCAGCTGCCATTCCCATGGAACCAGCACCAATAACAATAACATCATAATGTTTCGTCATCTTTATCCCCCCTCGTATTTTATGGTTACACTCCAACCAAAGCCAGGTAAACGTTTACATAATAACCACTATTTTTCTTTCACACCCCCATATACGAAAGATCCTCGTAGGTCAATCAGTAAACTGTAAATAATATAGAACCTACCATTATTATACGAACGATTTATCTCCATGTATAATGATGGGTAAAGATGTCTGCTATCTGTCTTACTGATGGTGTATAGAACACGTATTCCATACCATCATTTCATAACTACGAAGGGATGTTCAATATAGATTTCATCTTCTCGCTCCCTAAGATTTACACTATTGCCAACTTGTTAAATATTCTAAATTATTATAAAATATAGTTGAGCTCTTGATCATTAGAAAAGATAGCTTTTATCACTAAATGGATGTCATTGGAATAATTAGTGGAGGGTTGTAAATGGAAATCAAAGACTTGCTTATTTTTCAAAGTGTTGCTCGAAATGGCAGTATTAGTAAAGCAGCAGATGAGTTATGTTATGTTCAATCCTATGTAACTGCTCGAATAAAGTCATTAGAATCATATTTACAAACACAACTTTTTCATCGTCATAGCCGAGGAACTACATTGAATTCGGAGGGGAAAAAACTTCTAGCCTACACTGAAAAAATTTTATTCATGATGGATAATATAACCGCAGCTTTCCAAGATTCGGACAATCCTTCGGGTACCCTTGAAATCGGGACGGTTGAAACGGTTATGAAACTACCAACGGTTTTATCAGCCTATCACAGAAATTACTCCAATGTTGATCTATCACTTCGTACTGGTGTCACAGAAGAACTTATCCATCAAGTTTTACGATGTAAGCTTGATGGTGCATTTGTCACAGAATTTGGGACACATCCTGAAATTGAGCAAGTTAAAGTTTTCCAAGAGAAATTAGTATTAATATCTGATAGCCAAGAAGTTACTGCTGACGATTTAAAAAATAAACCCCTTCTGGTCTTCAATTCGGGGTGCATTTATCGGGAACGACTAGAAAATTGGCTTCGTGATGGAGGAGTAGTCAACGCAAAAATCATGGAATTCGGTACACTGGAAACCATTTTGGGTAGTGTTATATCTGGTCTAGGGGTTAGCCTTGTTCCGCAGTCAACCGTTAATCATTTAGAATCAAGGGGGGCAATCCAATGCCACGATATTCCAAAAAAGTACAGTAATATTTCAACTGTGTTTATCCGCCGGAAAGACGCTTATTTAACCAATGCAATGGAAAAATTCATGGACACCATACACGAATATAAAAATAAATCCTGCCACCCGATGATTGAATCCATTTTACCATTCTCCCATCGTAAACAATTTCCTGTATAGAGTACTCTATAAGAATCAATGAAGAACAGTGTACACATATAGTAGACGGAAATTTTAAAGGATCAACTGAACTTGACACATATAGTCCATTTGCAACCAAACATACTTTAGAAACCTTTTTCTCTCGCCTCTAAGCGAATGTGGCCGTTTTTCTTATAATTGGTACTTTTCTATGTTGAATCCTTAACCTCATAGTATTTCATGTTTTCCAACGTGAAAAAAGGGTAAACCTATTACAGTTTACCCCTTTTTATTTGCGAATATAATGAAACTAGACTATAGAACTTTTTCAGAATTCGTTGCTACTCCTTCATTCATTATATAGCTTTTTTCTCTGCAGTATTAAAATTTTCATGAATCATTTTTAACTTTCTAGACGGCGAACCAAAGATTCTACTAAATACGTATGTGCCAATGATTGAAATAACCATACCGATTGATCCAGCAATCCAGACATTAGAATTTAGAAGTAAAATGGAAAAAGCTACAACTCCTAAAAGGGAAGCAACAATTGCTCCTTCTTTTGTTGCCTTTTTATCAAACACGGCCATAATGATGGGACCTACAACAAGAGACCCCATTCCGCCTAGTGCACCATACACGAGGATGGAAAGAAATTCAGGCGTTCGAACAAGTGAACCGACGATAGCAATGCTTCCTATGATCAATGTGCTAATCTGTGAGATTCTTAGACTTTGCCTATCCGTTAATTTCATACCAAAACACTTTTGGATTAAATCATACCCGACGGTTGTACCCACTGAGTGTAAAATAGATGAAACTGTAGTAAGCACTGCTGATAAAACGCCTATGACTACCAACGCTCCTATATAAGTCGGAAAATAGGTACTAACAAATACTGGCAATACGGCATCTGCTTGATCTAGGTTAGGAAATAATATTCTACCCGCATACCCTGCCCACATACCCCCGCTAATGATAACTGTAAATAGAATGACATAAATGACCACTTTCCTAAAGCTCTTTACATCATTTAAGGCAAAAAGTCTAATACTCATGTATGGTTGACCAATTTGCCATAGGCTATAATAGATTAGCATAAAAATAACGGTTATGGGGGTAAACATCACCGGATCAAAAATCCCTGTAAGAGTGGAATCAATAGTAGTTAACCTCTCATTCATCGCTCCCCATCCACCTACCATATATATACTTGCTGGAACGATGAATATCATGAGTACCGCCATAAAAATACTTTGGGCCGCATCTGTCCAAGCAACAGTTACAAATCCCCCTTTTGAAGAGAATATAATTAAAACGGCACCTAGTACAATAATTGGCCAGTCAAATGAGGTTCCAAAAAAGGCGCTAAATAACACTCCTACTCCTTTAAATTGGGCGACCATCATTGGTGTGTAAAATATTAATATCCCGAGCGACATAATTAACTGTAAAAACCTACTTTCATATATTTCTCCTAAAAAGTCTGGAACAGTTAACGTATTTAATCTCACACTAATCATACGCATCCTTGGTCCAAAGAATAAAATCGGTATAACGATCCCAATCAGACAGCCTACCCAAATCCATGTCATAGACCAGCCATATTCATATGCAAGTCCAGGGTTTCCTAAAAAACTACTTGCACTACCATACGTTGCTATAATCGTAGCAGCAACAATAAGTGGACCCATATTCCTACTAGCCAACGCAAAATCTGCCGTAGATTTCGTTTTCTTTGAGGATACATATCCAACGATAAGCAGGAATACTAGAAAAAGTGACAAAGATACAATAATCGTGATCATGGTATTGTCCATCAATCCGATTCCCCTTTAATAAATCTATCCATCTTTTCTTTTGTCCAATATTTATTCATATATAGTATAGATAAAAATAAGGTTCCCCCTACACAAATGATGTAGTAAAGAAAAGCCATATGCATCTTAATCACTCCTTTTGGAACGTTTGCACTTCTAAAATTACTTCATTAAAAATAACTCTTCTTATATAGATAAGAAACTTCTATAGATAAGAAACTTCCGTACATGAGAATATGTCTCAATTAATAAGCAATTTTTAAAGTTAACAAACTCCTATTTTACTAAATGGTAAATGCCCTACTTTAGAGCATTACCATGATTCTATCTATCCATCGGTATAATGACCCTTTCTAGTATTACTTATTGTGTAAATAATGGTAGCTTCCCTCTCTGTTTGCGCATATCTTCTCTTCTTTCTTCCGTTTTTTCCATATTGAGATGCCCTTGTTCGATAACAACACCATAATCATTAAATGCAGTTTTAACAGAGACAATCTCGTCAAGGACATCTTCATAGACCTTTCTGGCATTCCGTTCTAGTGGATCACCGTAACCACCGGAAGATGGTACCATAATTTTCACAGATTCCCCTGCTTTAAAACGTTTCCCGTTTAATTTGGAAGGGAGTTCCTCCGGATTGATATCCGGGTTTTTAATTAATGATGCCTCCGTACCTGGTAAACCACCATTGTACCCCCATGGTTTTACGGTGTGTTTATCCCCTTCCATGGACATAAATCCATCTGTCAAAAAGCGATTCCAACGTATTATTCCGAGTCCACCTCGTGTTTTACCAGCACCACCAGTATCTTCTCTTAATTCATACTGCTCGCAAATCATCGGAGTATGCATATCAAGGTCTTCAATTGGATTGTTTCGCGTATTCCATGAAACATAGTCCATGGCATCCATGCCGTCTTTTTCAGGACGACCACCATAAGAACCCTCATTAACTTCAATGTACACCCAATAATTACGATCCTGGTCCAAACCGGAATAAGAAGCAAATTGGATATTGGCGGATCCACCTGCACAAGTTTTCTCCGGTATGACGGATGTTAATGCCTTAATAATTAAATCAGCCGCAGTATTGACCTGGTTTGCTCGACTAAAGGTAGCCGCCGGTTTTATTGGGTTAAAGATACTTCCCTTCCTCGCTGTTACTTTAATCGGACGAAACACACCATGATTAGCTGGCACAAATTCTTCATGAGTATAGGTATCAAGAAATATCGAACGTAACGTGCTAT
The DNA here is from genome assembly GCF_900176885.1 of Oceanobacillus senegalensis. Classification (GTDB taxonomy): domain Bacteria; phylum Bacillota; class Bacilli; order Bacillales; family Amphibacillaceae; genus Oceanobacillus; species Oceanobacillus senegalensis. The sequence continues at coordinate 2,972,339 of NZ_LT839648.1, forward strand.
ACACACTTACACATAGTGCACCAGAATAGGCAGCGTTAAAAGCAGAAGCAACCTGGTCAGCAGATTTAGAAACATCTATTTCCAGCTCGTCGCCTTTTTTAATTACATTCACATGTACCTTCAATTTTTCATTCAGATTAATACCATCATCATCCAGCCATGACTCTGCTTCATATTCACCATCAGGAATCTTAGCGATTTCTGTGCGCATCATTCGTTCGGAATAATTCATTAATTCCTCACCAGCAGCTAGTACCGTATCTTTTCCAAATTTATCAAGAAGTTCTATAAACCTCTTTGTCCCAAGTCGACAAGCAGCTACCTGTGCTTCTAGATCGCCAATAACGATGGAGGATGTGCGCACCTTCTGTCTGACAATTTCAAACAATGTTTCATTCGGTTTTCCTTTGTCATACAGCTTTACACCGTTTAATACTAAACCCTCTGCATAAACATCAGGGGCATCGACGATTAATCCCGGCTGTGCACCACCAATATCAAGGTGATGTGCAGTTGTTCCTGCATAACCAATTAATTCACCTTCATAGAAAATGGGCTGCGTTAGCGATATATCAGGTGAATGGGATGCACCAGCATATGGATCATTATTCCAGATAATATCATCTGGATGCTGATCGTCCCCGAGTACTTCCTGAAACCCTTGAATATAACCAGGAAGACATCCTAATTGCATTGGCGTTGAGTCAGACTCAGCCAATGTTTCGCCAAATCTTGTGAATATCCCAGCACCAAGATCCTCCGACTCCCGGATAAGTGAAGAATAAGCCATCCGTTGCATAAGATGAGACATTTCTTTAGCAATGGTATCCAACGCCCCACCAATGACTTGCACCGTTACTGGATCAACCTTTTTACTCATCCCCTAACACCACCTTTGAAAATTTCTTTTCTCTATCTTTGGAAGTCCCTTCTTTTGGTGTTGCAAGTAATGTGCCATGCGAAGAAACTATCACTTGCCAGTCCGGCGGAACAATGGTTGTTGAATCACGTTGAATGATGGAAGCAGGTCCTGTAATCCAATCATTCGCCATCAATTTTTCTCGTTGATATCGCGGTGTTGGCAATCCTTTAAATTCCCCGTCTACTTTAAAATAGGTTTGCCTTTCATACATCTTAGCTTCCTTTGGATTTGTTCGTTTCATTTCCTCTAATTTTGGCAATCTTAGTGATGGTGTCTTTCCTTTTGCAACAATATCTAAAGAGATTAATTCTACCGTATTCTCTGGAAAGTAATGACCATATTCCTGTTGATGGATAGAATGGAATCTAGATACAATCTCTTGGATGCTTTGTTTGGTTAATTTTCCTTCTGGAATCGGCACACGCAACTCAAAACCTTGGCCCATATAGCGACATTCCGCAATCCGTTCAAACTCAATATTACGCTTACTGATACCGTCCTGAATTAACTGTGATTCGGCTTTCTGCTCTAATTGCTCTAGCTGCTGTACCAACCTTGTTACAAGATAATATGAAATCGTTTTCATTTTCTCGATATGGGAAGCGTTAAAATGGTATTTTAAGTCACTAACTAATAAACCAGTAGAGGCTGTAATACCCGGATAATTAGGAACCATTACAAGCTTCGAATCAATCGTTTTGGCTAAATCAATAGAATGGAGTGGCCCTGCACCGCCAGCTGCCAATAAGGCAAAATCCCTTGGATCAATTCCTTTACGTACAGAATTTTCTCGAATCGAAAGTGCCATATTGTTATTAATGATTTCTAGTATTCCAAAGGCTGCTTCCTCAACAGTCATATTTAATTTGTCAGCAACCTTCTTTTTAATAGCCTCAGCACTTTTTTCTGGGTAGAGCGGAATATCCCCACCCAAAAACTGTTCTGGATCCAACCTTCCTAAAACAACATTGGCATCTGTTACACACGGATCTTCACCGCCTTGCCCGTAACATGCAGGTCCCGGTGTTGAACCAGCACTCTTTGGTCCTACACGAAATGCTCCACCAGCGTCAACATAGGCAATAGATCCTCCCCCAGCACCAATCGTATCAACTTCTAGCATAGGGGTAACCACCGGATAACTATTCACTTCCGCATCCCTTGGATTTACCACTCGTGGAGTATTATCCGGGATAATAGAAATATCAGCAGAAGTACCACCAATATCGACACTAATGACATCTTTTATACCTTCTAACTGCCCCCACCATGAAGCAGCTAATACGCCTCCTGCAGGTCCAGATTTTAATAGATTCATAGGGGATACCATCGCATTTTGAGATGAGGCCATTCCACCTGACGATTGCATGATTTGGAGTTTCCCCTTCACATTAGCTTCTTTAAGCGATTGGACTAAATTATTGATATATTGATTAACCTTAGGTGCAACAAAGGCATTCATTGCTGTCGTGCTGAAACGTTCATATTCACGTATCCGAGGCGCAACCTCGCTGGAGGTGAAACATTGTATTTCCGGCCAAATTTCTTTCACTATTTCTTTTGCTCTTCTCTCATGGACATCATTAAGAAATGAGAAAAGGAAAGCTACAATAATAACTTCTACCCCTTCCGCTTTCAACTTTCTAACCGCATCACGAACCTCTTGTTCATTCATTGGAGTACGGATTTGTCCATTAGGTGCTTGAAGCTTTTCCGTAATTGGAATACGGTGCCTACGCTTTACCAATGGATTATCCTGCCAAGGAAGGCTTTGCTGAATAGAAAAGTTTTCACTCTTTTTATGACGAGCTATATGCAGTATGTCGCGATAATTTCTTGTTGTCAGCATACCAACCTTCGCACCATTACCTTCTATCGTAATATTGGTTGCAACAGTGGTTCCATGAAGAATGTATTCCACATCCCGCACATCGACACCACTCATTGTACAAAGTTCTTTAATTCCTTTAATGACACCGACTGATTGGTCATATAGTGTACTTGGTACTTTGTGTACGTTTATTTTATTTACTTTCTCATCTATTAATATCAAATCAGTAAACGTACCACCAACATCGACCCCGATACGAACCATACACATTCTCCTCTCATTTGTGGATTAGTAGTCAAAATTATTTACAACAATCATTCCCTATTATTTCTATTAGTTCGATCTATTTTTATAATATTTAAAATTATTATAAAATTAAGTCTCATGTTTGTATAATAACTTGTAAAGATATCTCTTATCATCCAAACTGATTGCCATAAATACGTATAAAGTAAAGCTTCATTCAGCCGAGGCTCCCCCCACTTCTCCCAAGTTTATTTTTATCATAGGAGAGAGCAGAATTGAGTTATTAGGAACAATGAAAACCCCACATAAAAATTATGTTATTCTCTCCATTTTGGGGGTGGGGTTTTCACGTAACCTTAGGTCATTACGTATTCTTGATAGTCTTCATCTACTATATCCAGTATCTCTTCCAATCATCATTTTAGTAGGAAGTATATTAGACCACCAAGTCACTGTTAGAAGTGGTCTATACTTGCACCTAAGTGATGATTTCAGAACTTACTTTAATATGGTCATACTAAAGGGAATGACACTAGACTACCCCGTGATATTCATATTTATTAAGTGAACTGTTTTGTCTTGTTGCTGTTGTAAACACTATCATCGATGCTAGTTAAGTAATCAACTACTTCATCAACTGGTAGAACGTCTGCAAATTTTGCATCCATATCAAATAGATTCCATTCCACAACTCCTGGCACTCTATCACCGATCGTTCCTTCTGGTACAATGGTTTTAAACCCATATCCAGTAGAATCCATTACGGTATGACGTACACATGCACAAGCTGTAGCTCCCATGACGATTAGTGTATCAACCCCTAGTTTAACCAATGTTTGAGCGAGATGTGTTCCAAAAAAGTTACTTGCATATTTTTTATGAATAACTGGCTCTTCTGGCCTTGGCTTAAGCTTTGGATCGATTTCCATCCATTCGGAGTCTATTTCTAATGTATGCAATGGAATTTTCTCATCCCATCTTGGTAAATCCCACTGTTCTTTTCCTACAAAGCCCGTTGTTGTATGAAAAATTGGGACACCAGATTTTCTCCCAGCTTCTAATACCTTTAAAGCATTTGCACAAATTTCATCGTTGTTATTACACGTAAATGGATGTCCTTCACTCATCCAAGCCTTCGCCATGTCAACGGTAGTAATCGCTGGAGCCTTCCCAAAGCCCATTCGTTTTTGGAACCCTCTCTCTTTATAAATTTTTCTTGCCTCTGCAAATGCCTTTTCTAATAACTCCTGATCAAATTCATAGTTCCCTTGATTGTCTGTGTACTTTTTATTCATGAATAATTCCTCCCTCATATTTATAAAAATGTTTCTACCTAAATCGTTGCAAAATCCGTGCCAACTTTTAAAAGGTTCATATAATAGGAAATACGGTAATAAAAAATGAATACTCTGTTGCTTAAATGCAACAGAAATGTATGGAGAGGGCAAAAACACTAGGAGTGATAACGTTTTCATTTCTGCAACATTATGACCTATTTTGCAAAAATGCAACAGCTTTCTATGTTTAAATATCAATATCATATTTTTTAATTTTTCTAGAAAGAGTGGAAGGGTTAATACCAAGGGTTTTTGCTGCCTTTCTCAAGGAACTATGTTTATTAAGTGCGGATTGCAATATACTTTTTTCATAGACCTCCATCAGGTAATCTAACTTACCTTTTTGACCTTCAGCGTGTTTATAGTCGTTCATTAGTACATGTTCATTTAATATCTTATCTGGTAGCTGTTCAAAACTTATTTCTTCTCTTTCGTTCATAATAAACATGTATTCCACTACATTTTGTAGCTCCCTTACATTTCCTGGCCAGGAGTATTTTACAAGCGCTTCGACAAGGTTTTGGGACATGATGACGTTTTTCTGGTATTTTGTGTTAAGTTTTTTTAAAAAGTGATTGATCAACTCTCTTATATCCTCTGGTCTATTTCTGAGGGGAGGAATGGTAATGGGAATCACATTCATCCTAAAATATAAATCTTCTCTAAATGTGCCATTTTTAATTTCCTCTAAAAGATTCCTATTAGTTGAAGAAATAATTCTCACATCTAATTTGATCGGTTTTGTTCCACCAATTCGTAAAACTTCCTGTTCTTGTATGACTCTTAACAACTTAGATTGAATCGGCATGGTGAGTTCTCCAATTTCATCTAACAGTATCGTTCCGGTATTGGCTAGTTCAAACAATCCAGCCTTTCCAGAATTAGAAGCTCCTGTAAAAGAACCAGGCATATAACCAAAGAGCTCAGATTCAAATAGATCCTTAGGTATCGCTGCACAATTTACTTTTATAAAGGGCTTATCTTTACGATTGCTATGTTGATAAATAAAATTGGCTAAAACTTCCTTTCCCGTTCCAGATTCTCCAGAGATAAGTATCGTACTATCAAATGCAGCTGCATTTGAGGCAAACCTTAATACTTCCTGCATAGCCATACTTTTATAGATCAGTCCCTTAGCTGGGAAATGTTCTTTTCGCAAAAGTTCTAATTCTTGAGAATATCGCTGCTTTATTAGATTGACTCTCTCCAGTTCTTTCTTTAGGTTTATTAGATCTTCTATGTTTCTCGTATTACATATGACTCCTATCATTTCTTTATCTTTGTCGAATATAGGGGCAGCAGTTGTAAGTGCGGTTCTGCCAGATATATACCTATGAATCAATGATATAGATTGCTTGGTTTCCAATACCTTTAAGGTTGCGGATTCATTAAAAGCATTTTCATCTAGAAGTGTTTGCAATTTTTTCCCAAGAATTTCACTTCTTTTTAGGCCGGATATATTTTCATAAGCTGGATTAACGTAAAGCGTATTACCATCCATATCAGCTATTAACACACCATCTGAAGAAGATTCTAACCCTCCAAATATATAGTCTTGTATTTGTTCCATTACCTCTTCTTTCATTTTCATGGAATGCTCCAATATATCTCCTCCTAGTAACATCCTTTTACGGACGCCGTAATTATTTATGATAATCATGCATTTTCACCTGGCAAGAAAGGTATTGATTATGCATTAATGGCAAATTATTCTGAATATTACCATCATACACTTTTATCAGAATGAATGAAAGTGATTGTTATATAAAAAGATGGAATATACAGTTTCTTCCATTATTATGGTGGAAGTATTACTGCTCCTTAACATAGTAAATGAGTGGTTTTACAAAGTAGCTTCTTCTGCTCTCCTTTGATTGGATGCTCTTTCCTTTTTCCCATGTAGAATGTAGTAAAGAAAAATAGATACTAGAATGACAAAGACCATCGATAGAAATATACCACGGTATCCTGTAATTGGAACGAGAAATCCAAGTAAGAAAGGTCCTATACCAAGTCCTAATTCATATAGAATAAAATAAGTAGAAGTAGCCAATCCTACTCTATTAGGTGGAGTTACCTTTATAGCAATTGCTTGAACAATCGAAACAAAGTTACCATAACCTAAACCAATAAGTGCAGCGGCTACTAAGAGTATTACTCCATGGTGTGCTTGACTAAATACCAACATGCCAAGAGCAAAAATGATAAGACATGGATATACGACGATATTCGGCCCTTTTTGATCCATCAATTTCCCTGTAAAAGGTCGTAAAAGTAAAACAAAAGTAGCATAGACTAGAAATAAAAATCCCCCAGCCTCTTCTAATTGAATCTCCTCCATATAAAAAGACAGAAAAGACATAATGCCAGAATAAGCGAAACCAATGACAAGTGCTACAAAAGAGATGGGTACTGCTCTTGGTTCAATAAAATTGGAAAGTTTTAACCCCTTTGCACGCTTTCCTTGACTTTTAGTAGATGTTTGGTGACCAGGGATATTCATAGCAGATACCATCACAAGGCAAATAATAGCTAAGATTAAATTAAATAAAAAAATACTGATATAGTCGTCATCCCGTGTAAATAGGATTCCGATAAATGGACCAATAGCAGAGCCTAATATAGCAGTCATACTAAAATAGCCAATTCCTTCCCCTCGTCGGTTTTTAGGAATGATTTGAGCAACGATCGTCCCAGCTGCGGTACTGGCTACTCCCACAGCAATGCCATGTAAAAGTCTAATAATAAGTAATAATGATAAATTAATAGCTGCATAGTATAATGCGGTAGTAATAATGAAGAAAGTGAGGCCAACCAGTATCGTTTGCCTGCTACCTCTATCCTGAATAGTTCTTCCTGTTATTAATCTCCCAACTAAAGAGCCAATAATAAAAATTCCTGATACAAGTCCAGCAACACTTGTAGGAGCATTGAATTCTTGGACAGCATAGGGAGCAATGGTTACGATTAATACAAAATATACCATCATAACTATAAAATTAATCAAGGATACGAATATAAATTCCTTTGTCCAAAGTTTTTCCTTACTCATACTATTTCCTCCTAAATCTCTTCGAAAAAAGTCAATTCCAACTGGCTTTCTTACTGTTTTTCTCTACCATTTAAATGAAGTTTTTCTACATCCAAGTTTTGAAAAGATATGTGTTTGTTGCAATTGGTTCAATCCATTAATTATTAGAGAGCAGATGTAAATAATAAATTCGTTGAATACTCCATTCTGGCTTTCTATCAAGATATTACATAAAAGCTAATGGTTAGGACTTTTCGATTTCAATGAAAGTGTAATTTTGTTTTTAAAAATAAGTGACTGACATGTTGTTCAGCCACTTATTTTTTCAGGATATAACTAGATTCCTTTTTTTAAGAAATCACCAGTAAGACGATAAACATCCTTGTATTCATCTAGGTGCGTCCATTTAGCTAAGAATCCGTGTATGGTACCTTCATACCGTTTCATCATCACTTCGACACCAGCATTCTTCAATTTCTCAGCATAGAGCTCTCCTTCATCACGAAGCGGGTCATGTTCCGCTGTGATAACTAATGCTGATGGAAGGTTTTCCAAGCTTTCTGCTTTGATTGGTGAAACAAGTGGATTCGTTGGATCAGCGCCACCAGATAAATAAAATGAATTATATTCAGGCAGTGCATCTGTTTCTAAACCATTCCCTTTTCTGTTTTCCATTAGTGACAAATAACGGTTCCTGTCAAAATCCAGATCTAAGGATGGGTAGTATAATATTTGTTTGGTAATCGTAAATTCTTTTTTCTCCTTTGCCACCAAGGATACCGCAGCAGCTAGGTTGCCACCTGAGCTATCCCCAGCAACCGCAAGATTCTCCCCGTCCCAATTCAATTCATCTATATGCTCTCTTGCCCATTTTGTCACATTGTAGCAATCTTCCAATGCCGCCGGAAAAGGATGTTCGGGAGCAAGGCAGTAATCAACAGAAATGACTTTATACCCGGACTCCATCGCAATCGGCCGGACAATCTCATCATGACTTTCTAAACTACCTGAGAAAAAGGCTCCACCGTGAAAATACATTAAAATTGGATAAGCGTCTTTTAGTTCTGGTGTATAGATTCGAACATTTACATCTCCTTCTTTAGTAGGAATGGTTTGCTCTTCAACAGAATGAACCTGTACACGCTCCTCCAGCGGTATTACGGGTGTGTTCATTGCATTCCTATGCTCTTCTGGTATGATTTTTTGATTAGAATCAGACTGAGGCATTGATTCTAAGAATTGATGAATTGCAGGATGTAACACCATTTGTAAAACTCCTCCTTATTTTTATAAAATGAATCTTCAATCAGAGACCCACTGAAAAAAGGAACAAAGGCTAAAGTCGCAACGTCCGTTACAACGCCTCCTGAGACCTACGTCCTGTAGGGCCGAACGAATCGGGATTTTAGGGTCAGTCTATACCACAAGGGTATAACTGATTCTTTTTTCCTTTATTTTTAGATGGGGATATTACTGCACCTTACCCTGCGATACATAGTGTCATATACCTAATGCTTCTTTTTCTGGAAAAGCCGTCTCAGCCTTTACATTTGGAGACTGGCGTGATAATTCTTGATAATGACGGGTCATCGGCTTTCTGCGTGATTCATAGATTTTCAGGGCATCTTGTATTGTGTCAGTTTCCTCTATAGATTCTGCTAAAACACCTGCATCTTGTATCGCCATATTCGCACCTTGACCACGATGATGGAGCATCGCATGAGCAGCATCCCCAAGTAATCCGATACAATTAGAGGTCCAACAGTTAATCGGATCAATATCAAAAACGGCGCGACAGGTAAAATCTTCAGCAATCATTGCCATTTCCCGAAATTTAGGATCAAATTCTTTTAAGTGCTGTAATATATCTTCTCTGCTTACCTCTGGATGCCACGAAGCGTCATCAGAACGGACGGTAATATCATAAGAAACTTGATTTCGATGGTGCAGCGGCATTAGATAAATATGAGCACCGCTCTCAGCCACAAAGACTCTAAATATGTCATTGACAACAAAATATGCATCCTTTTCTTTTAAAATGGTCCGATACGCATGCATTCCAGAATAAATCGGCTCTGCATCACTGAAGAATTGTCTCCGTATAGTGGATCGTATTCCATCTGCCGCAATGACTAAATCAGCTTCCACCTTCTTGCCATTTTCGAAATAAACTTCCGCATAATCATCATGTTCGGTAATTGACTTACATCTGTGCTCTAAGTGGACATTTTGAGGTGGGACATGATTTAAGAGAATATCTATTAAATCTGCCCGGTGAATTAATCTTGCCCATGTTTCCTCCGGATTGTCAGTTAAAACCGGCCATGCTTCCTTTACTAAGACTTCTCCATGCGCTGTTGCTACATCCATATAGTTACTTACAGAACTCTTCTGTACAATTTCATCATAAATCCCCCACTTTTTAAAAAAATCTAACGTCGGAGGTCTCATTCCAATCCCAGCACCAACTTCTTTAATGGCTGTTGCTTGTTCGTAAAGATCTGCTTTTATTCCTTTCCTATGCAGCGCAACTGCCGCCGCTGCTCCACCAATACCTGCCCCAATAATAGCAACCCTTAATTCAGATTTTTGCTTGTCTTTGAACCGCATAAATAACTTCCCTCCAAATTACAAATTTTGTACCCATAGTCCACTTATGCACTTTGGGTAAATAACTGTACCTCGAGTTCATATTACTAATATAAAAGCGAAAAAATCAAAGGGGTTTTTTAAATTGATTCAAAATAACTAAATTTTACACCGGTTCTTTATGACCGGTTTCTTGATTTTTCTTTACTCTTCATGTAATCTAAATTGAGTAAAAAGTTGTATTGTTTACACAGATAAAACAATAATATTACCCTGAACCATTTACCTAAAAAATAACCATAAGGAATGAGTTTATGACAGGACCATTTTCTAAAAAACAAGTCCAACATAATCGCGAAGTATACATCCTTCAAGTTGCTGAAGAATTATTAATTGAAAAGGGTTATTTTGACATGTCAATGGATGAAATAGCATCTCGTGTTGGGATTAGTAAGGTAACACTTTATAGACATTTTAAGTCAAAAGAGGATCTTATCTTTTCACTGTTTTTCCGGGATTTTCCTGATTTTTCTAAGGATCTTGAACAGATAACAATGAAGGACCTTCCTATATTGAAAAAAATAGAAAACATGACTTATTTGAGTCTCTTGAACTTTTTGCAAAGAGATTCAGAAATACCCTTATCCCTTATCTCTTTATTAGGTGATCTTCCAATATTCCTAAAAACGAAAGAAAAGGAAATTGAAAAAATCGAACAGACATTAGCAGATTATTTAATTCCAGTACTTAAGGAAGGACAAACTAAGGGTGTAGTTGATGTGTCAATTCCACCTGAACTTCTATTAAAAACATTTTTTGGAATCATTTCCTCATATAGCTTAAAAAACAAAACAATAGAGAATAATTTAGGTAAAAAGGACCTAGCCGAAATGGGTACACGACTTTATATGAAAGCCATTACTGCTTCCAATCAGTAACTATCCTAAATAGAGTACATAACGCCAATTTATTAATAGATTGGCGTTTATTCATACCTGATGCTAGCGGTGAAGGGTGAGACCATAGCCAAAATGCATCACTAAGAACCACTCCTCTTGCTCCAACATCTAGCTAGGGATATGATATTTATGTTTTAGATCATAGAAATCCAACCAATTCATCCATGAAATGATAAGAAAATATATCAATCAAGCAAGTGACTATTTAGTCTTTCTTTATTTTTGTGGTTAATACCTGTATATATTTGGGTTAACTATCCATTCACATATAAAAAGATATGGGGTTATTTTATTTTACGAATAAAGGTAAAATTATAATAAATAAGATACATTCATTTTACCTAAGATCCAGAATTTGGATGGAAATATGCTACGATAGAGTTATAGAAAAATTAAAACGAAATACCATGTAAATTGAAAATCATTTTGGTTTTATGAAATTAAAATATTTACTAGAGTGATGGTTATAATAGGGAAATTTTTTTGGATGTAAGCAGAGGGATGGTTCCCTTTGACGCACTCCACTGGAAAAGCGGAACCGTACGGTCATGAGCTTTCCTACCGTCTTTTCTTTCCTTGGTTACCACGCACGAAAGCCTGTGCATTCGCTGTCCTTTAGCGAATGGCACAGGCCTTATAGTTGTTCCTAACCAATCATATAATGCACCACTGAGAACCGTCCCTATAATTCATTCTGATCCACTCATTCCACTACGAACTTGTTCTTTACTTCTACTTCGTTCATTTCAAATGTTTGTTTACTATCACCGTTAATGACGATGAGGGTTGTTTCTTTTTCACTTAGGATGCTGACTTGTTTTTTGGTTAGTAGTAGGCGTCGTTTCTTTTTCTTGTTGGTGATGTCGATGGTTACGACTGCACCATGCTCGATGGCTCGTAGGTCTTTAGAATGTACGGTTGCTGTTCCGTTATTTTTCTTCGGTTTGATTTCAGCGACTGGTCGTTCTTCCCCTTCCTCTGAATTTTCATCCTCCTCATCGGAACCTTCGTCGTCCTTACTTCCTTTTACAATGGTCCAAATGTCTGAGGTTGCTTCACCAGTATATTCATCGGCTGCAACGGCGTACCATGCATAGTTCTCGCCTGCTTCTAATCCGTTCCATTCGACCTCTGCTGTTTCTCCACTAGGTACATCTGCAACTTTTCCAATTTCGTTGTCCGTATAAACGTTCACGGAGAAGGAATCGGTTGCGATGCGTTTTTCCTGTACGGTTAAATCTAAATCAATGGTGAATTCATCTTTTTCTGGATAGGCATCGGTATCGTAGAAATTGTAATCATCCATGTATGGAGAAAACGTATTGACAATGACTCGATTGTTATCCTGGTCAAAATGAAGCAGTCTCATGTAGCCTTGACCACCCTCTGGTCCTGCCTGGTAATCGGCAAGCATTTGATATACGGTGCGGTCAGGGGAACCGTCTCCATCATCATCAATTTCATCGATATAGGTTTGGGCTTCATGATAATGTCCGCTTAGTACAGCAATCACATTTTCATTTGGCACAACGATTTCGTTGTATAATTTTTCCCCAAGTGGGTGTCTTGTTCCAGTTGCTAATAGATATTCATGGAAATTCAAAATTGCTTTTCGATCAGGATGCGCTTCTAGTACGTCATTCACCCAGGCAATTCCTTCATCGGTGACATCCCAGCCAAGGTAGACCATGATATAATCGTTTCCACCAACGGAGATTAAATCATAATGTCCACGGTTATTCTTGTAGCTGGCACCATAGTATGGCTTATCCTCGAAACGATCCTCACCAAAATATTGATAGTATTGTGTGTAATCATTGGCAATACCACCGACATCATGGTTTCCAGCTAATACGCCATATGGAATATTATGCTCATCCAACGTTCCCATGTATTCGTCGGCATGATTCCATTGATATTCCTCAGTCGATACATCCACTAAATCTCCGGTATGGAACACATATTCAATCTTCAGTTCATCCTTATTTTCCGCAATCCACTGGGTTTGTCGTTCAAAAATATGTGGATAGCTCTCTGCATAATATTGAGTATCGGACATCCAGACAAAAGTATAGTCATACTCTTCTGGTGAGCTTGGAATTTCATCCTGGACAAGGACTTGAACCTTCGAATCCTGGACAAATTCGCTAACCTCAACTTCCACACTCAATTCAAAGTCTTCCTTACCTGCAATTTGGTAGGTTACTAATTTCCAATCCTTTTCCACATGGCTCCATGCATACATCGATACCTTTCTACCTTCGAGGGAATTTCCTTGCCAAACCAGCTCGACGACATCTTTTTCATCCACTTTTTCATCAATGGTTACCTCAAAACGATGATACGGGAACTGTGTATCCGAATCGGTCGTCAGGTATTTTCCATCGATATCAGAAACGTTTGCGATATCCTCTGGGCTAAAGGCTTCCTCACCCTCGGGTACCATTGTTTGCGGTGGCTCGGTGTCCGCCGCATTTTCCCAGGCTTGGACATGCTCGGTTTGACTTGGATCATAGTGATAACCCTTATAGAAGGTAACGTCCATTTCATCCTCTGTTGGATCCGTGACGCGAACTTGAAGCTTCGGATTCCCATCCACAGTCGCCCCAGCTTCCGGCGCGATTAATTCAGGCTGGTCTGGATTTTCCGCAACAACGGTAAAGGAAACTACTTCTTCACGCTCATTTCCTACTGCATCCGTTGCTACAACCCTCAGCACATGTTCACCTGGTTCAAGCTCGGAGGATGCTGTTTCATACGGCACTTCCAATTCCTCGCCATCCAGCGTCACCTTTACCGCTTCGACTCCAGCAGTTTCATCTGTCGCCTCCGCATCAATGGAAAAGGCACCCTTGTATTCCTCTCCATCCGTAACAGTAGTTTCCACAGCTGGTGCGGTGTTGTCAACCAGTATGGTCGCTTGTTTTTCCTCATCGCTATCCTTTACGGTAATCACATGCTCACCATCTGCAACCTGTGTTGTATCCCAATCGTGGGTTTGAGATTCGGCATGCTCGTTGGTAATTTTGAAGCTAAAATCCTCAAATGGATGCCCATCATTCATTCCCATGGATCTGGTCGGATCGGCGAAATTCGGATCTCTTACAATCGATCCATCTGATAAAACCAAGCGAACATTTCGTATCTCGTAATTATCACGGTTTTCCTTGGATTCTAAATCATACGGAGAAGCTTTGTTTCCAGACCGAACCGTTATGGTATTTTCCCCAACGGTTAAATCATCTGGGTTGATCGGAACACTGAACGTTTTCCACTCGGTGAGCCAGTCCTTATCCATCATGAGAAGAATCTCATCCCCCATCGTGACGGCATTTTTGAAATACGTATTCAGCCCGTTTACTTCTAGAGCAAAATAAGCAGGGCGCTCCACGGAAGCATATGTGTCCGTTATCTCCTCCCCATCAATCTTTAGGCTCACGTCATCGGTGGCATCCTCTCTGGAGGTCCCTTTTAAGATGACATTGCCACTTAAAACCTCTTTCTCACTCACGTTTAAACGTAGGCTCTCATTTTTAAAATCACTAGTCACTGCGATTTCGAAGGTTTCACTCGTTACCTCATTCATACCATCAGACACGGTAAAATAGTATTCTACCTTTTTGTTTCCAATCAATTCTGGGGAGTAGATGGTATGCTGATACTGACCGCTCTCTTGATCTTTTTGCAAAACGACATCCTTATAGTCTGCTTGATTCGTAGTTTTATAGAATAAACGAACACTGACAACCTCTTTGTCATCTTCTACATTGGCAGCGATTTGGATATTTTCCTGTTCATCCACCTCAGTCGCCTCGGTTCGATTTTCAACAGTTGGAGGTATGGTATCCTCCTCTAGCTGTAATGGCTGTTCTGGTACCTGGTAGGATTCCACCTCTCCAGGCGTACCATCCTCTACTCCGGCACTTACTTTCATCGCTTCGATGGACCCATCCTTTGGAAAAGTAAACACAATCCCCTTGTTCGGCTGGGCATCATCCACATTCGTGTCATTATAGTAGGATCCGGAAATCTCATTCCCCATGTTCGTCTTCACCACCAATCCACGGGAGCCACCATTGGCCATTCCCCCAGTGTAAATGCGAACAATTTCCTCATTTTCTACTAAACCCGTACCATAATGCGCATTAAAATCGGCAACTGTCGCCTCGCCATTATTGGCATTAATGACCCAAAAAACGAGCGTTTCCCCAGCAGGAATCACGACATCCTCTGGGACAGAAGGCCAGACCACATCCCGAGATGGATCCCTGTCATAGCGGTAATTTAACTTATAGTCTGAAAAATCAATGGGTTGACCGGTGTTATTATACACTTCGATAAACTCATAGCCATCAGAACCACCGATATTGGATGTATCTGGCATCACCTCGGTTACCAATAAGGGCGGAACCTCTTGAAAATCAACGTCCGCCGTTTCAACGGATATCGTCATTTCCTCTGTCGTCGCCTCATTACTTCCGTCCGTTGCTGTTATGTAATAAACAACATCCTCCTGTACCGACTTACTCGGAACTTCTGCTGTATAGATGGACGAATCCTCTGCACTCGGATTCATCGTTACCGCGGTGAAATTCTCTGCTCCCGCTTCTTTAAAATGAAGTGTTGCTAGCGGGATGGATCGGTTATCCGTAATTGTCGCTTCCACCTTCACTGGTGAAAACGAACTGCTTTCCGTAATCGGCGTATGCTCAATGGTTGGTGCCTCTGTGTCATCTGGAACGTCCGGCAATGTCACAGGCGTTGCTGGAACTTGTGTGGATTCAAACGTACCAGGTGTTGGAACCGCTGAACCTTGATCCTTCTCCATCACTGTTCCTTCTGACGGGTAACGATAATGAATATCCGCTCCACTATTATCATTGTCCTCTCCCAAATAGCTGGCCGAAATAATCTCCGCGCCATCCTTATCCTTCACGGCAATGGCACGATCCCCACCATTGCTGAATCCCGGGAAAACGGATGTATATTCCACGACCTGTTCACTCGTCAAGTTTGTCCCAAAATTATCGTTAAAATCCTGCAATGTACGCTCCCCATTGTTAAACCAGAGAACCAATGCCTCCCCAGGCTCTAATGTGACAGGTGGCACTTGGAATACTAGATCCTCCCCTGTATTGGTATACCGGTAAACAAAGGAGTAATTCTGTAGCGATAATGGTTGATTCGTATTGTTATAAAGTTCAAAAAACTCATAGTAATCCGTTCCACCACCCTCAGAGTTCGGAGAGATTTCCGTGATTAATAATGGTGGATACTCATCGAAATTCCCTTCGGATTCCGTATTGGAGCTATCCTGCGATTCTGCTTCCGCTTCTGTTACGGGGTTTTCCTGTTCTGTGCTTTCTTCCTTCATTTCCGTCTCATTAGTAAGATTTGCTTCTTCGGTTTGGTTACTTTTAGCTTGCTGAGGTGATTCTTGATCCTCTGTTGTTTCGTTATCCTCAACTTGCGTATTTTCCTTTAAAGGTTTGTTCTCTTTCTCTGTCGTTTCATTTGTTGGCTCTGTTTGAGGAACTTTGTCATTTGTTTCCTGTGATGTAGTTGCTTTACTAACTTCCTTCTCCTGAAGGGCCTTTTCACTAGTAGGCGTAGCATCCTTCTGCACCTCTACTACCGGAGATACCTCCCCTTGCTCCTCCGCAAAAGTACGATCACCCGGCAACACCATGGCAATGTCCGTAAATAGAACCGTACCAATCATCAAACTCGATAAAAACTTCCTCCTCTTCCTATCCATGAAATCCTCCTAACGTAATCTACTCTATACTGTCGATTATGAGGGGAATTTGTTGAATAAAGGTTAACCCATCTTAAAGATTCCATGAATTAAAACAGGCGAAATGAAATAGGATATTATCCCCATGGAATGGGAGGGACGGTTCTCTCTGACGCACTACTAATCTAATAAAAGAAAATGAAGGATGGTTCTGTCATACTATATGATGGAACCTTTTTTGCTCGTAAAGCTTAAAATGGTATGACATATTCTAGTTTAAGAGAATTTCTGATAATATAGGAAGAGACTGGATGGGCGCACTATAGAAGATTGGGTGTTAGTAAAGAGCGGTAAACTCCCTGAAAAGAAGGCCTCTTTTTCTATGACGAAGTTTTTCCTTGTCCAGTGAGAACAGCACTTGTCTGAATCAGTCAACCGCCATTGTAAAAATCAACATAAGAACAGATATCAAGTTTCCACACATCAACCGTCTCTACAACATTAAAAATGTACAAAAACAGCCTAAGTAAAGGACTGGCAAAAAACCACAAAGAGGTGACAGCATGAGGGGACGAACGCATTTAACAATAGGATTAGGAATAGGAGTCGTGGCATGTGTTAATCAACCATTTGACATGATGCCTGTCATTTTAGCTGCTTCTGGTGTCGCTTCCCTAGCTCCTGATTTAGATGCCAATAATCTATTAAACAGACGAGTTACAAGGACAGCCAAATGGATTAAAGAGATTGGCGTTTTTGTTGCAGTGGCAATGATTTTACTTGCTATGCTTACATACATTTTTGATCTGGAATTTCTTCCATTTCTAGATGAGAGTTGGTTTAACCAGCAAAATAGCCTGCTTCTCTTAGGATGGGGAGCCGTTATACTAGGGATTTCCCTAAGAAATCAGGAAACAGTGAAAAATATTCTGATGAGCATCATTGGTTTTTTCCTGCTATCTTATGCCGTGAACCATGAGATTGGTTGGCTGATGATGTTTGCCATATACCTGGGGGGTGTCGGCTGGTTCGCCCATCGAGGACTAACACACACCATCTGGGCATTGACCTATTGGTGGTATATGTCACATTTATTAGAGCTTAGCATGGAAATAGACGGTTTAGCGCTGATTTCTACGTTAGCCTATCTTTCACACATTATAGGGGATATGCTAACGAAACAAGGAGTTAAATTTCTTTATCCAATTACCAATAAGGTATTTCGTATGCGTATGTAAAAGGCTATGCTTACATATTTCTCCGGTCCAACTGCTAGACAAAAAGAGACGGTTCTGATGCAACAGACATTGCATCAAATGAACCGTCTCTCCTTGCACAAACAAAGCAAGAACCTCTACCGTTCTGCTCATTTCTTCAACACGATTTCGGCTACGCTTTCTACATGTAATGTCTGCGGAAACATATCCACTGGTTGGATACGTTTCACCTCATATCCATTTTGAACGAGATATTTCATATCCCGGGCCTGGGTGACAGGATTACAGGACACGTAAACGACACGCTTTGGCTTTAGTTTTACCACGCTAGACAAGAACGCTTCGTCACTCCCGCTTCGTGGTGGATCCATAATGACTACATCCGCTTTCTCACCATGTGCTGCCATCTTCACCATGAATTCTCCCGCATCGCCTTGATAGAAGCGAGCATTTTTCACGCCATTGCGCTTGGAATTGTGGATGGCGTCTCGAACCGCATCTTTGTTCAACTCGACACCAATAACCTTGCCAGCCTTTTGGCTTGCAATCAGACCAATTGTCCCAATCCCGCAGTATGCATCGATCACGGTTTCTTTTCCAGTCAACTGGGCCATTCCAATCGCCCGTGCATATAACTTTTCCGTTTGGACCGGATTGATCTGATAAAAGGATTTCGCGGATATATCAAACTTCATTCCACAAAGGGTATCGGTTATCGTCCCTTTTCCAAACAACACTTTTTCCTGATTACCTAGAACCATGCTCGTATTCCGATTATTCACGTTCATGAGGATGGTCGTAATCTCTGGGTGGGCCTTCCTGAGTGCTTTCACAAAATGATTCTTCCCTTTAAAAATAGGGGAAGCTACAACCAGCACCACCATGATCTCACCACTAACCTTGCCGACCTTCACCAGTACGTGACGCAGAAAGCCTCGCCCAGTATCTTCATTATATGGTTGCATTTTAAAGGACTTCATCATGTCCTTCATCGTATTCCAGATTTCATCCGCTTTTGGGTCGTGAATGAGACACCGATCCATGGAGATAAGCTGGTGACTGTTCTGAGCGTATAGCCCACCAATAATTTGCCGTTCCCGATTCAGACCAAATGTTGTATGGCTCTTGTTTCGGTAATCATACGGATGGTCCATGGTTAAAATAAGTTCTGGTTTACCGAATGGTCTCATCAACTTTTGGATGGTCTCCTGCTTGAAACGCTTTTGCGCCTGCTCGTTCATATGCTGCAACTGACATCCTCCACAAGCATAATAATATGAACACATTGGCTTCACCCGGTCTTTAGCCGGGGTGATGATCCGCTTCAATTGCGCGTGAACTACTCGCCCGCTTGTGGACACAGCAATCTCCGCTTTTTCGCCTGGCAACAGATGCTCCACCTCTAGCTGCCTTCCTTCCCATTGGACAATCCCTTTCCCCTCATGGGACAGCCCTGCGCAGACCACCTCTACGGTTACTTTTTTCTTATTCCCTCGACGATTACTTGTTTTCGACTGCTTTCCATGTAATTTGTTGCTCTCGGTAGCCAATGCGGAACGATTCTTCCCATATGATTTATTTGATTGATGGCGCTTTTTTTGCGTTTTATATCCATTATTCTTACGCTTATTCATAGGCACTTCCTATCTATTTTTATTCGGTTTATCATTATATACTATCGAAAGAGACTAGTAAAACCTCCTAAAGAAAAAGCAATCACCAAATATTGGATGATACAAGAGGGACGGTTCCTTTGCTACAGATTTGCACAGCATCAGAACCGTCCTCTTGTATCATTTTATTTTAATGGGTATATCTCTTACTATTTTGTATACCAATATAGTTGATATCGCTGCTATAACGATAGATCCTACTATGGCGATGGCAACATGGGGTACTGGAATCGTAAAGTCAACTAATCCCATCATTGGTTTCGGTGTACTAAATGCCCATAAAAGATCATTGAGAGATACGATAACAAAAGCTACCACAATGGAAACAAATCCGCCAGCACCCCCATATCGATAAAAGCCTAAGCCAACTAGCCATCCAGATAGAAAATATACCATGACTACAATGATATAAGAGATGGTAGTCCATAACCAACTACCTTCCCCAAGAGATGATAACACACCCCCCGTTAAAGCGTTGATGTCCATTACACTTAGGATCCACGTTAGAATGGTTGTAATACCGATAGTAGTGATTGCTAAACCAATGGATGAATAGAATGCTCCTTGAAAGTATGATTTTCTAGTCACACCATGCTTCACATACATTGGTAGGAATGCCAGGCTTGAAAGAATCCCGCAGATGAGCAGAAAGATTGTGGCTGTTTGAAAGGTAAAGGTAAGTAACGACATCGACCTTATTTCTGGTTCATCCACGATCCAAAAAACGGCAACGTAAAAAACATAAACAATTGGCAAGTACCACGCTACCCATTTCATTTGTACTGAGTATAGGTCCATCGTTATTTTCTTAACCGTTTCATTCATTTTCATTCCCCTCCTTTGTCAACTGAATAAATAAATCATGCAGGGAGACATTTCCTATTTCTAGCCCTTTTCGTTTTATATCGTCTACTTTTTCTCTCGGTATTTCTCCGTACACCATCACCGATTTCGTTCCCCCTAGCTGTTGTTCACGTAATACATGTAATCCATCAACTACTTCTTCTACATCTTTAATGGTACCTGTCAACGAGAATCCTATTTGCAAGAGAACATCCATTTCCTCTTGGATGATTAATTTTCCTTTGTGAATAATAAGAGCTTCATCAAACAAGTATTCCATTTCTGATACTAAGTGGGTAGATAAGATGAAGATTCTGGGGTTACGTGCTTGCTCTTCTAAAACTTCTTTATAAAAAATCTCTCGAGTAGGTGCATCCATTCCTTGATATGCCTCATCGAAAATAGTGATTGGCGTTCTATTCGCTAACCCGATGGTTACATTAAAGGCAGATTGCATTCCCGTTGATAATTTCCTCAATGGTTTATCTGTTGGCAGCTTGAATAAGTCCACCAATTGTTCCGCATAGTTCCTATCAAAGGTAGGACGATAGCGCTCGGCTAGTTCAATGAATTGACGAATGGTATCATATTCGTCTTTATAGTCTGTTTGATGAACGAACGTTACCTGGGCCATTGCTTTCTCATTCTCAAAAATATTTTCCCCATCTAGCATTAATTCCCCACTCGTCGCCTTGCGATAGGCAGCTAATAACGACAATAGCGTCGTTTTTCCAGCACCATTTCGACCGATTAGTCCATATATTTTCCCATTATCCAATGTAAAGTTAATATCACTTAATGCGTTAAATTCTTGATAGGAAACACCGATATTTTTTGCCTCTACTTTCTTAGTCATCTTTCACACTTCCTTTCCTTTCCATTTTTCTATTATTTTCACGATTTCACTGTCTGACAATCTCAGTTTTCGCGCTTCTTTTAACATCGGTAGAACAAATTCCTCAGCAAAACCTTCTCTTCGCTGTTGCAGCAATTTTTCCTTCGCACCTTCTGCCACAAACATGCCGACACCTCTCTTTTTATAAATAATTTCCTCTTCCACAAGAAGGTTAATCCCCTTCGAAACAGTGAGGTGATTCACCTTATAAAACTGAACGAGCTGGTTCGTCGACGGAATTTGGTCATGCTCTTTTAGTTGCTCATTTATGATCTGGTCTTCAATTACTTCTTTTATTTGAATGAATATAGGTCGTTTATCATCTAACTTGCTCAATGCTCGCGTCACCTCCACTTATTGTTATAGGGTTATATAGTTATGTATATAAGTATATGTGCGTGCGCAATTAATGTCAACGGTGAATGGTGCTAACTTATTAGCCTTATATGAAGAAAACCGCCAATTATGGCGGTTTTTTCTTCTTAGATGATTTTATTTTTGTATCAATTTTTCCTCATGAATATTCCATTGTACATCTGCTACATTTTGAATTAATTGTTTATCATATGAGGCAAAGAGAATGGTGCCGATAACTCATTTACTGGAAGCAACCAAACTTTGCTTTGGTGAAATCGTTAAACTAGAATCATGATTCCCAATATGGTGTAGCAATGTACTTTTACCAGTACCGCTGCTCCCCGTGATTGCGATTTTTTGACCAAGTGTTGGTAATAATGCGTAAACAGCAGAGCGAGCTTCATCTTCGTTTATTCCCTACCACTAAACTGAACCGAGTCATCCCGTACACCTAACTTACCCAGTAATGATGGACAATAATTTGCTACTATTTATATTGCTAATTCCATTACCACATACTTTTAAACCTTAAAAAGCCAATAAAAATAGAGGTACCCATCATTTACGAATGGTACCTCGTTTCATTACCGTTTTATTTTTTTATGATTCGCAACCTAGCTCTAGACCATGTTTTCCCACCATCTCAGCTACTAGTTAAGCTTTTCTTCTAATTCCGATAATCCGTCCAACTTCACTTGGCTTTTCAGTTGGTGTATGTTTGTTTGCTATCTCTTCTATATTTGACATGACTTCATCTGGAAAAGGGGCGGGTCTACCACTCGTTTGATCGATTCCCATGACCATTTGTTCACTAGTTGCCGCACGTTTTTGATTTTCCCCATACAATTCAAAGAATAAATGGGCTCGTTTGGCGTCATAATCGATGACATAGAGGTGGACTTCAAATGCTTCATCCAGCTTCATTTCATCCAAATAGCATACATGATTTTCTAACGTAAACATGGTATAATTCTGTTTTTTCCTGAAATCCGCTGTGATGCCAATAAGATCCATGAATTGATCGACACCCGAACTGAATGCCCGAACATAATCGGCATCATTCATGTGACCATTATAGTCAATCCAGGCTTGTGGGACCTTGTCTTTGATTAAAACCTTTGACTGTACCAACTCTTCCCCTCCTTATAGCCTTCCTGTCAAATTAGCACCTGGCCAATACTTTTCCAATAATTGCTGTAGCTCAATTAAAAATTCGTCACGGCGATTTTCCAATTGCTCCATTTCTATATTGCGCGTTTGGTTTTCACATCCGGTAATAACCTTTTCTGCTAATTCATCCGTCAGTTCTGGTGCTTCTAATTTCGTCCAAGGAAGCTTTAATGCTGGTCCAAATTGGTGAAGAAGGTGGCGCATGCCTTCCTTTCCACCGCCCATATGCAACGTTAGAAACGGCCCCATTAATGCCCATCTGAGACCCGGTCCATAAATAATGGAAGCATCCACTTCTTCTGTTGTTGCTACCCCATCATTCACAATATGAAGGGATTCACGCCAGATGGCTTCCATTAATCGATCTGCGATATGACCTTCTATTTCCTGACGCACAACGAGTGGTTTCATGTGAAGCGATTCATAAAACATTCTTGCTTTTTCAATAAAAGCAGACTCCGTTTTTTCCCCGCCTACCAATTCAACTAAAGGCATTAAATAGACCGGATTAAATGGATGGGCGACGATGACACGCCCAGGATGGTTTGTACAATCTGCCTGCAATGTGCTTGGTAAAATACCAGATGTACTAGAAGCAATAACTGCTTCTTTTGGTGCATACGCATCGATACTTGCAATGACACTACGCTTTAATTCTTCGCGTTCTGGAACATTTTCTTGAACAAAATCTGCTTCCTTTAGTGCCTTTTGTAAGTCAGCTTCAAAAAATAGATTATCCTTTGAAGCATTTTCCGCAAGCCCCATTTTTTCCATCCATGGCCATGCACGTTCCACCGCTTCTCTTGTACGCTCTTCTGCTTTTGGATCAAGATCAGATGCGGTGACGGTATACCCATTCGCTAGAAAACGTGTAATCCACCCATTCCCAATTACACCGGTTCCTACTACTGTGATTTTTTTTATTGAAGCATCGTTAGACATTGTCATGTTAGCCTTCCTTTCCATACGGGTTACGTAATCCTAGATGTTTTCTTGCTTCAGCTGGTGTCATTATATCTGAACCTAGGCTGTGAACCATTTGAACCGCTTTGTCAACCAGTTGTTCATTCGTAGCCAATTGGCCTTTTTTCAGGTAAAGATTGTCCTCTAGACCGACACGAATATTTCCACCTTGAAGAAGGGATTCCATCGCCATTGGTATTTGTTTACGACCAATCCCAAAAGCAGCCCATGATGCATTTTCTGGAATGCGACTCTTCATATAGGATACGGTTTCTGCATCTGCATCGGCACCCCATGGAATACCTAAACAAAATTGGAAAATCGGATCACCATCAATAAGTCCTTCTTGAATTAATTGATTCGCAAATCGTACATGTCCTGTATCAAAGCACTCTAATTCCGGCTTAACCCCACTGTCTTGAACCATTTTCGCTTGTTTTCTTAACCAATCAGTAGGACTGACATATAGCATATTGCCAAAGTTCACACTTCCACAATCAAGTGTACACATTTCCGGTAGGATCTTTCCGATTGGTTCATGACGTTCCTCAGGTGTTTGCATATCCGTTCCTTCTCCACCTGTGGTTGGGTCTTGTTCATTCGGTACCCAATCTCCCCCACCACCAGATGTAAGGTTAATGATGACATCTGTTTCTGATTCTCGGATTCTTTCTACTACTTCCTCAAATAAACGCACATCATGGCTAAGCTTTCCTGTCTTCGGATCACGAACATGAATATGTGCGATGGTAGCACCTGCTTTTGCTGCTGCGATAGCTGAGTCAGCAATTTCCTTTGGTGTCACAGGTACATGAGAACTCTTTGAAGTCGTTTCTCCAGCACCTGTTAATGCAGCTGATAGAATAACCTTTTTATTCATTTTATCCACTCCTCATTTATTTATTTTTTGGAACATGCTTAAAGATTTCTCCACTCTCAAAAAAGTCGGTTACCCGGCGAATCCAATCATAATAATCCATCCATTCTTTTAACTCCGCTAGTAATTCATTAACAGCTTGCTCATCTTCCGGGCTTAAATCTTTTTCATCTTGTAGCTGATCTAATCGCTTCATGATCTTTTGTTCAAATGAGCGACTTCGATTAATCGCTTTTTGCCATGTGGAAGTAAAAAGGGAAATAAATGTTTGGTAATAGTCTTCCTCCACTTGGTATAAATCTTTACGAACACCCTTTTTAAAAACGCGTTCCGCGATATTCAAGTCCTGCATTTCTCGAACAACCTGACTCATTCGTGTTTTACTCATACCCGTTTCTTCGGATAATTCATCAAGCGTCATCGGCTCACGGTTCATATAGATAATCCCTAACACACGTCCAACACTTGTTGAAACACCAAAAGCATTCATATTGTCCGTTATTTTTTCAATAAATTGCGTTCTCACATCATCAACGCTGTTATGACGATGCTCCATTTTACTGCCCCCTTATTGGTTAAGACTCAGACATCCGTTACGACTTCCCAGTTGGCACGAATATAGCCGAATGCTTATTCCCACCATGGAAAATGGATTCAAATGCTACCTTACCACTTGTATGTGTTTTTGTCGTTTTTCCATTATTTAAGTTAATATCATAGAGTGGTGCATTACTTGCTGCCATATCCAACCGTAATTGATGACCCTTTTTTAGGGTATATGCAGTTGTCCCAATATCCACTTCCATACAAAATGGCTCACCTACTACGTTTAGCTTTTCCCGATGAAAGGAATCTACTATATTATAGGGTCGTCCTTCTGGGTCTACATCCGTTATTCGTAATGCAATATCAACTAATTCCGTTTGGGCTGACATCCATAGTTGTGCTCGGATGGTACCTCGTATCGGATAATCCTCATCTAGTGGTGCACTTGTGTATACCAGAACATCCTCACGGTCCTGTATATCACCCATGTCAAACATTCCCGATTCGTTACCAGCAATAAGACTTCCTCCCCCTCGAGTTGGAACAGGGTGCTGGGGGTCCAGCTTCATTTTACTTTCTGTCTCATTTGCTAGGGAATGCTTCATTAATCTTCCATCACCCTCACGCGTCTGGGATGCCCCTTGACTATGAAGGAACCACTCATCCTCCACTATTCCATTGTTAACCGGCAACAAGTCATAAGCTTCCCAACGGTTTTCTTCCATCAGATATAAATGAACCGGTTTTTCCATGGACATGGGCTTGTCCTTTAGCCATTTATCAAACCATTCGATATGAATTTCAGTCGGATCTTTGACGTGATCCACGCCGATGTTTGTTTTAGCATGTGGAAAGAATCGTTCCCCACATCTACCTGTCATCTCTTCATGTGTCCACGGACCAATCCATAACATCTTTTCTCCACCATAATGCGCATATACCTCTAAAGTGGTATTTAATAAGGCGTCGAACCATCCCCCAATAAATAAGGCAGGAATCGTAACGCCTGGGATTTTATCCAGAAGATTTGTTTCCTTCTTCCATTCAGCTGGCAACGTATCATTTATCAAATCAAAATAGTAAGAATCTGCATCTAGATCTTTTATTGGCTTCCAATCGTCAGCTGGTGCATGGGATAACCATTCTGCTATATTTTCGTAATATAAATCGAATGCTTCCTGATTAAAAGTCCCCTTCCGCTTCAACTGATCCTCTAACATGGAGCCCAAAACCCAGGTTTGCAATTTGGAACTGGTGGTTGCTTCATCCTCTTTCCCTACAAATCCCCCTAATAGATCTCCACTCGTCATCACGGGGGCAATGGCTTTTAGGGATGGGGGTCTTTCTGTTGCTGCTGCCAATTGGGTATATCCGTGATAGGACATGCCGAACAATCCAACCTTTCCATTGGAATAGGGTAGGTTTGCTGCCCATTCAACAGATTCATATCCATCCTGTGCTTCATGAATACAAGGAAAGAATTCACCTTCTGAAGCAAACCTCCCCCGTACATCCTGAAGAATGACAACATATCCTGCTTCTACCATGCGCGGAACCTCTAAATACTCGTCATAATACCGAGGCGTTTCTTTATCATATGGTAACCGAAGCATGAGGACAGGATACTCGGACTCCGTATTAGGACGATATACATCCGCTCGTAAAATTGTTCCATCTGACAAGGTGCAAGAGATATTCTTTTCGATTATCATGTTCTGTTTCAACGTCGTCACCTCTATTTATACAATCACTACTGTACGTTATCATGCTGTTACTTCGAAGACTTCACGGGTTGTAGTTTCCGCTCAATCCAACCTAAGACAACATCCGCGATAATCGCCATCAATGCCGTCGGAATCGCCCCTGCTAAAATAATCGCCGTTCCATCTGTCGCGTTGGTTCCGGTGAGAATAATGGCACCAAGACCACCTGCACCAACGAATGCACCGATGGCAGCAATACCGATACCGATGACAAATGCGGTACGGATACCGGCCATAATCACACTAATCGCTAATGGTAATTCAACCATACGTAGTAATTGAAACTTTGTCATGCCAGAAGCATAACCAGCCTCTATTACCGTTTTATCTACATCCTTCATCCCAACATAGGTATTTTGGGTAATGGGTAGTATTGAGTAAATCATCAGGGTTGCTATTGCCGTATTCGTACCAAGCCCCAGCACAATCATAATAACTGCCATCGCACCTAACGCTGGAATCGTCTGTGTGATACTTCCAAATGCTAACACCCAGCTACTTAGTTTTCCATATTTTGCTATAAGGATACCCAAAGGAATAGAGATAATCGAAGCGAATAGCACACCATAAAAAGACATTAGAAAATGCCTATAAAATTGTTCCCAGATATAATCGCCATTTTGGCTTACATACTGAATCAATTGATCCAATGTTTCCATATCACTTCTCCCCTTTCTCCTCAAAGTAATTATTCTCTTCTAGAAAATCTCTTGCCACTTTTCTAGGACTCATTAATTCTACATCCGCATTATAATTAAGCTCCTGCATTTTATCCGTAGAAATTTGTCCGGATAAACGCTCGGTTATATCTTGAATGGCAGGGTATTTTTCTAATACTTCATTTGCAATGACAGGAGATGAATCATATGGAGGGAAGAATTGTCTATCATCCTCTAACACCTTCAAATCAAACTGTTTAATTCTACCGTCCGAGGAATAGGCGAGGACAACATCCATATGTCCACTTGCAGCCGCCTGGTAAACTAACCCAATATTCATCGGATACACTTCACCAAAATCAAAATAAGTCTCCTTGAATCCATCATAGCCATCTCCTTTACGATTAATCCAGGCATTATCCACACCAAATCGTAATTCATCTGCATATGGCTCCAGGTCTGAGATTGTTTCAATATTATTTTCTTCCGCAAACTCCGATGTCACAGCTACAGAATAACTGTTTTCAAAACCATAGGTCGGTGCCCATGTTTGATTAAAGCGTTCCTGAAATTCTCGTTTAACGATGTTTAATGCTTTCACAGGATCGGTTATCGGGTCCATCCCTAGCGCTCCGGATAAATCCGTTCCGGTATAACGTGTACTTGATATATCTAGGTCTCCTCTCATCATCCCCTGATGCTGAACAATTGAGGATCCGAGATGGGAAATAATCTCTGTATCTGCGTCCGTTTCTCTTTCAATCAAAATGGAAAGCATTTCTGCTAATATGTGTGATTCCGATGTTCCTAGTGCACCAATCTTGATTGTTTCTTTTGTCGTCCCTGAAAGTCCTGGCAAGGAACACCCTACCAACATGGCAAGGGAAACGAAGATGATGACACCCTTTAACATTTTGTTCTTCACACGTTTCACCTCCAAAATTATACTGTCTTATAAGAATCCCGTAGCCCTGTAGGAGTCAATTTATTCTCTAATAATGCAAGCGAGCGATCGGCAATTAAGGCAAGAATCGTTGCTGGTACCGTACCTGCAATGATTAATTCTGGTTGATATAAGTTCAATCCATCAAAGATAAAATCACCAAGACCACCGCCACCAATAAATGCGGCTAATGTTGCCCAACCAATTAAATAGACGGTTGATAAACGAACCCCCGCCATAATAACCGGCAATGCCATGGGAAATTCGACTTTGACAATCGACTGCCAGCTGCTCATTCCCATCCCTTTTCCTGCTTCTACGACTCCTTGGTCGACCTCACGAACACCTATATACGTATTACGTAAGATTGGTAGAAGGGAGTAGAAAAATAACGCAAGAATAGCAGGTAATTTTCCGACACCTAAAATAGGAATAAAGAATGCTAGAATGGCTAGACTTGGAATCGTTTGTAGGATCCCAACGAATGAAATAAATCGATCGGCAAATTTTGGCACGCGAGAAAGCATGATGCCTAGTGGGATAGCTACGAGCACACCTAATAGAATCGCAGCAAGAGAAATGTACAAGTGTTCCCACGTTTTAAATAGTAGTTCATTACCATGTGTCGTAAAGAATTCAATCATATTTATCGCCTCCTATTCTGCAGCTACTGCTAATTCTTCTAGTTCCATTCCGTCGCCCCAAATCGAGTCATATACAAGGTTAGCAAGGGTAGCGCGTGTAACAATCCCTACTAAACGTTTATCTCCATCTACGACTGGTACATAAGTGGCTCCACGACGAAGAATTTTATAAACCGTATCACGTAGTAAGCTATCATGGGATACCGTATAAATCCCTTCCTCCATGATTTCATCTACAACATTTGCTTTCTTATGGTTCAGATTAATGGATTCAATATCAATAAATCCCTGTAGGACATTGGCTGAATCAACGACAAGTAAGGAGTCAACATGCTTATCACGCATAACCGAGATTGCATCTCTTAATGTTGTCCCAACCTGAACGGTGATTGGTTTCCCTTCCATAATCTGTTCTACCGTCGTAACATCTGGTCGTCCTTGAATAAGACGATCCTTTCCTAAAAATTCCTCTACAAATTCGTTTGCTGGGTTTCTAAGAATTTCATCTGGCGTGTCCGCTTGAACTACTTCTCCGTTCCTCATAATGACAATGCGGTCACCAAGCTTCAATGCCTCATCCATATCATGAGTGACGAACACAATCGTTTTTCCTAATTCCTTTTGAAGCTTCTTAAACTCTTCTTGTAAGGAATCTCTCGTAATCGGGTCAAGCGCACCAAACGGTTCGTCCATTAAAATCAATGGAGGATTTGCTGCTAGCGCGCGTAATACACCGATTCGCTGTTGCTGTCCCCCACTTAATTCGTGTGGATATTTATCCAAATATTCTTCTGGTAAATCGACTAATTTCAATAATTCACGTGCACGCTTATCTTTTTTCTCCTTCGACCATTTCAGTAACGTACCGACAAGAACAATGTTTTCCTTAATGGTCATATGTGGTAAGAGTCCGATTTGTTGGATGACATAGCCAATTGATCGACGTAATTCAACTGGGTCCTGGTCTTGAATATTTTTACCATCTACAAGAATATCTCCTTCCGATATACCGATTAGACGGTTGACCATTTTCATCGTTGTTGTTTTCCCACAACCACTCGGACCTATAAAACAAACAAACTCTCCCTTATTTATTTTCAAGTTCAAATTCTTTACTGCGGTTTTTCCATCGTATCGTTTCGTTACATTATTAAACTCTAACAATGTATGCACCTCCGTAAGTAGTCTCTCTCTTGTTGAATCACTGTTTTCTAGTATATAGAAATAAGGAAAGATACAAAAACGGCAAATAACCTCATGCAGTTTTAAAAATCCGTAAAGTTTTTATTGCATAAAGTTTATAAAGTGTTTTTCTTAGAATTCCTCCAAATTTCGACACCTTTCGTCATATTTAATCGGATTATTTATGGGTATATGGGGTATGTATTTCTTCTGTAATGGTGGGTATATCAGGGGTGGAAGCGATTAATACAGAGAGCATTAAATGAGAGGCTTTATATGTAACGTAATAATTTAAAAAAGCTGATACATATCCAATAAATTATCTTGCTTCAAATCGTAATGTAAAAATGAGTGTTATTTACTTCATTAAAGTAGAGCAATCCCCTTTGTACCAAGATAAGCAGACGATAAAAAACGTCTGCTAAAATGCTTGCTTCTATTAAGATAGAATGCTTTGTTTGTAGTACTTTATAAAACCAACAAACATTAATATGGTACCGATGATATTGTAAGCAACCCGAAATCCGTGTACGAGATAACAATCATAACGACACTAAACAAAATTCAATAACGAGCAGGCTTAACTTTCCAGGTTAAATGAACGCTAGAATTCCCGTCATAATGCTATCTACTCCTAACTTTATTTTTTAAACCGATAGCCTCCCCCCCATATGGTTTGAATATAGATTGGACTCGAGGGATCTTCTTCTATTTTTTCCCTAAGTTTCCTAATATGAACGGTTACAGTTGTGATATCGCCAACTGAATCGATTCCCCAAATCCGCTCACATAGTTCTTCCTTCGTAAACACGCGATCTGGATTGGAAGCGAACAGGACGATTAAATCAAATTCTTTCGCACATAGCACTTTTTCCTCACCGTTGACATAAATCCTTCGTGAATTCAGGTCGATGTATAGACCTTTTATTTGAATCACATCTGGATCCCTATTTTTCTTAACGAGTCGTTCATATCTAGACATGTGAGCCTTCACTCTCGAAACAAGCTCATTCGGATTAAAAGGTTTTTGAATGTAATCGTCCGCTCCACGATCAAACCCACGTATTTTATCAATATCTTCTTTTCTTGCTGTCACCACTAAAATAGGAATATCCAACATATCGCGTAGTTGTCTGCAAATATCAAATCCATCCGCACCAGGTAGCATTAAATAAATGCACGAAGGTCATATGCTTCATCCAGTTCACTGGACTTATAAAGATTGCCATGCCTGCAGAAAGTATTTGAAAGGTCACACTACATGCAAAAATGATAGCTAGTACTAAATAAAATAATCTTCCTATACGAACGCGTTGACTTATTTTCCCCAAATGGTTTCCTCCTTTGTTGATCTTGTATCTATCATACAAAGGAGATATAAAATCACGCTTAGGTAATTCTTAACTATTTCTTAAATAAAATTGGGTTTCAACTAAAATAACGGTAACCCCTAATGAGCTACCGTTAATATCCATCTGGAAACATTACTTTTCTATATTAGGCGCTTACCTTTATCCCTTTTCCTCTTATGTTCCTATTTAGTTAATCTTTAGAACAAAGCACAAGAGGCAACATCGGGAGATAATTTTTCTTTTTCTTTTCCTTCACCTTTTCTCCATCTATCAATTAAATATAGTCCTAAAAACCTCCTTAGAGGAAACCCTTTTTCAAGGAAACAACTAACAATGATTTTATTTACTGAAGGTTTCCCATAGGTTTGTGTGGATGAGCATATCTTCTATTTTATGTTCTTCATTTAGATTAGCTTGGCCTTTTATTCTTCCTACCTCAGAGTGTTTACTTCCTTCTTTTCGGTACGCTACTTCTACTGTGAAATTATAAATAATCTGTTCTGAATCTGTTTGTTCGAGTTGGATTTCGTTAACCTTTAGTTTATAATTGTTTCTCATTGGTTCTATCCATAATACGGAGCCGTAAGAAGAAACATATTCTTGATAGGATGTATCATTAGCGAAGTAATTTTTATATCGGTTTTCCTCGTACTGCCCAAAAGCAATGATTCCCTCTTCCCCTTCCATATCATTCCATATTTGTTCCAGTTCTTCATCTGGACCATTAAGGTTTTTTTGTAATACCGTTTCTATTGTTCTACGATTTTCATCTTGATTTTCCGATTCTGTGTTTTCTGTACACCCCATCATAAGTAATAGAAAAGAAGTCAATAAAGCGATTACAATAAATGGATGCTTTTGTTTTTTCAAAAAGATTCCCCCTCTATCTATTTATGAGAACAAACGTGTAACAATTTACAAGGTGTAAAGATTCTTTTACACCTTGTAAATTATGGTAAAGGGTCTGTCAAATACGATTTCCATCCTCTTTATCCTGAATATCGATTGTTCACTTATTTGTTTCTTGTACTATCCTACCTTTCAAGATAAAAAAAGCATGACCGCATGAGTTCGGTTTAGCCTACAAATTAAATATTCCTTCTACTACCCTAATTAAACCGAGTAATCATTAATAATTGAATGTCTTTTGTTATAGAATAGCTTCGTTGAAGTAAACGATTATAATAAATACTGTATATTTTGGTAAAGTCAATTGTGCTCACCCATCTCACCTATCCTACTTCTTTTTCCTTTTTCTTTTATTCTTGTAAATATAAAGAAATAGTTACTTTAAACAAATCACCATCTGTTGTGATTTCAAGACTTCCTTGATGAAGATCGACAATAGATTGTGCGATGGCCAAGCCGAGCCCACTTCCTTCCGTATTACGAGATACGTCACCGCGCTTAAACCGTTCAAATAACTCCTCACTATTTTCATTTAATTCATATTTGGACACATTTTTAAACGAAATGATTGCCTTACCATCTTCTGCTGATAGATTAATATAAACACGTGAGTTATCTAGTGAATATTTCAAAATATTACCGATTAGATTATCAAAAACTCGCCATAGCTTCTGGCCATCCACGACAGCATTGATTGGTTGAGTATCATTTGATACCCGAAACGTCAGGTTTGATTCATTAATGATATCATCGTATTCTGCTAAAGCTTGCTGCAATAATTGAACAAGGTCTACCTTTTCCTTTTTCAATTCGATATTTCCACTTGCCATTTTTGAAACCTCGAATAGATCATCAATTAATACCTTTAATCGTTTGGATTTCCGGTCAATTATTTCTAGATATGCTGTACTATCCTCACTGATGTCCCGCTGTTTTTTTAATAATTCCGTGTAAGTAATGATTGAAGTCAGAGGTGTGCGTAAATCATGGCTGACATTGGTAATTAACTCCGTTTTCAACCGCTCACTTTTTGCTTGTTCGTTTTGTGATATTTTTACCCCTTGCTTCAATAAATTAATATTGCTGGCTAGTGTCGCAAATGCTGTTTTCCCAACTACATCTAGGTCCTTACTTAGGTTCCCAGCAGCTAACTCATTGGTGTTTTCGACAATTCGGTTAAAGTACCCAATCTTATTAATAATAATCATCATAATTGGAATTCCAACAACACCAAGCAAAATGATATAGAGAAAAACAAAAATTGGATGTATAACAATGAGAACTGCAGATAAGCCTAAAATAAATATTAATCCAAATACTAGAATCAATTGTGTGCCAGTAGTCTGATCTAAAAAAGCTTCCTTTAGGCTATGAATTAATTTAAGTAATAGTTTTTTTGCCATCATATACATTCTATATAAGAGACTTTCCTGCCATTGTTGTACAGAATTTTTCCAATCCTTGATTGCTTCCAAGAGGAATACCGCTTGGATGATGGTAAATGCTATACCAGCTGATAAAATCAGCATCCCTATAGCCAATAAAAACCCATGTGTAACGGGATCTTCCAATAAAAAATAAATTTGCTCCGCTATTAAAAACAATACGACCAACGTAACCATTCCTGTTATTCCGAGTAACAGAACCCTCACGTCAATCGGAAGTTTGTTATAAAAACGACTCCAACTGCTAACCTCAGCACGCGATTTCTTGGCTCTTTTAAAAATCAGCAATGACAATAAAAGCGCGATGATACTTAGGGATACAGCACCCCAAAAGATGATCTGCTCCCTTTTGAAGTTTTCATATTTGACCATAAATGGATTGGAAGCGGATAGGGATTCAGGAACTCCTATCTTACCTTCCAGCCGCCTATCTGATTTGCTCATAATATCCATTAATTCTCCAGAGCCTGTGATACCATATTGAACCATATTGTCATCGAGAATTGAATATTTAGTGACAAACAACATATTCTTTTCGTTTAGTTGATCTAACGATGCCTCTTCTGGATTATCTAAATTTGTATATACTTCTCCACTTGTAATATCTTTCAAATAATATTGAAAACTGTCTCTATATCTTTCAAACTCAGATTTAAAGTCTTCCTTCTCCCTGTAATAACTTGCTAATTTCTGCTCTTTCTCTTTAATAATCTTAGATTCCACATGCTCATCACTTTCAAAATTCTTCGTGATATCCTCAATCTTAGCATCTCTTTCTGCTATATAGGCTTCAGCAGCTTGTTGATCATCTAAGTCCATTGCCTTTTCAATTCGTGCTTCGTACTGATTAGTAATGCTCTCTATTTGCTCCGGCAAATCTCCATAGCGATAACGGTGGTCATCGATTTCAGCATCACTCACAGTAATAGCTGCTTTGGCCTCTTTCAAGGACAAATTGTTTAGTTCAAACACCCCTAAATATCTAATATATTCATCTACTACTCCATGCCGAAATTCGGACGTATGAAAATAATCTTTTTGCGCGTAAAAATAACCATAGTTAGATAGAAACAAGATGCCAATCAAGCCAACCGTAAACAAGATGGTGCATGTCATCATAACAAATAAACTACTTTTCCATTTTGTATCCAATACCCCACACCACCTTTAAGAATCTAGGATTTTTGGAATCAATCTCAATCTTTTCACGGATCTTTCGGATGTGAACGGCTACCGTATTTTCGGCGTTATAATTAGGCTCTTTCCATACTCGCTCATAAATCTCATTGATAGAGAACACTCGTCCAGCGTTCGTCATTAACAGCTCGACAATTTTATACTCAATCGGTGTAAGCTTCACAACCTCTCCATGCACAGTGACTTCTTTAGAAGCTGCGTCTAAGGTAAGCCCATGAAGGTCAATCACCTTATTCGCACCCTCATACGTACCGAGAGATACATATCTTCTTAATTGCGATTTCACACGGGCAACGAGTTCCATTGGATTGAATGGTTTGGTTATGTAATCATCCGCTCCGACCTGAAGACCTAAAATTTTATCAGTATCCTCACTTTTCGCACTTAGCATAATAATCGGTATATTTTTCTGTTCGCGAATCTTGTCTGTAGCAGCAATTCCATCCAGTCTTGGCATCATAATGTCTAAAATAATGAGATGCACTTCGCTTTCATGTAGAATTTCTAACGCTTCTATTCCATCCTTAGCTTTTAACACCGTCACCCCTTCATTTTTTAAGTAAATTTCAATAGCCTCTCGTATTTCCTTTTCGTCATCTACAACTAGTACATTATAATTATCCATCCTCTACCCTACCTTCAACAGTCTTCTTCCATAGCTTTATAGTAACCATTAATTCTTAACATTCGTTTGATAGATTTCTTAAGATTTTCTTAAGATGTCAGGTAATAACAGGTATAAACAGAGATGGTTCTGATGTGACAAATTGCATCATAGGAACTGTCCCATTGTTCTCTTCCATCCCCACTGATTGTTAGATGAACAAATCAGGAGTTTACTGGCTAGCCGCCCCCGAATTACAAATTTATAATAAATACTGTTATAGAAATGATTTGAACTGTATATGTAATATTTAAAATCTTTCTTTTAACTCTTGCACTAATTAGCTTCATAATGAACCTAAAATAAATGGTGCGATAATTAGTATTATAGAAATGGAACTAAGTGTAATGGAAACATTCCTCGGCAATTTCTTTCTATCCTTCCCCTTATACCAACCAGAGAATTGCAATTTATTTCTATATAAAACAAAGAGTAAAACAATTATTGCTAATGCTCCGAGCCACGAATAGGTTTCAGTTACTCCGCTGATTGTATAAATGTTACCTATAACCGCCCAACCTAAGCAGCCAAAAAGTACAAAAATAATGATTATGCGTAATAGCTCTAATAACGTTCTCATTTCCATTTCCCACCTCTTTTATTCAAGCAGCGAATAGTACAACCAAATGATTTAATCCTTTTTATTTTAATTTAAAAACTTAATAATTTTAGTAAAAAACAACATGATCTGTATTAGAATAATAGATTAAAAGGCTAATTCCTCTTTTCAACAAATAACAAAATTAACGTTGCCAAAGGACCTAATACAAGGGATAGCAAAAACCAGTTTATCCCCGTCCTATTCTTCCCTTGTGCTAGTGCAGCATTTATAAGGGCCAATGTACCCCAACCTACAAAATATTGGTTATCCATCATCTGTCCTCCTCATTTTATTTAACTATACTGTCCGTACAATACTTGAAAATGCTCTTGAATGCCCGTTAATAAATTGATTCTATCTGAAGGAATTTAATTTCTAATGATTACTTAAAGTAATTGTTTCGGTTTTATCATTCATTCTACTGTCACTTCTACCTCGGAATCTTCTCTTATTTTAGCGTTAGTAGGATTTGCCTGATTGTTTGTCCTGAGAACTCCATTTTCATTTAAGGTATAACCACTACCACTAAATCCCCCTGCATTGGTATCTACATCAAAAGTAATGTTTCCAACAGAACGAACATTTTTTCCTTTATAATTTAATTCGAATTCCTGGTCTTCATAATTATTACTATGTTGGGTAACTTTTAATGAGGCTGACTAATTATCTGTTTCGCCTGTAAAAATGAAAGTGCTTGAACTACACGCTGAAAAAAATAATATCAAAACTAACCCTATGAATATTGATAACTTTTTAAGCATACAATATCCTTTCCCTTTTATTACATACGAAACAACATAATGAATGGTTTCAACATTATCACATTATTCAGTCTTTATTAGGTAATAATCACGCTTTTTTAAATATCCTGCCGATAGCTAAAAACTCAAGTAATGAGTGAAATAATAAATAAAACTATGAAAAATATGAAAGGAATCAGGGGAACTATAACACTTCTTATTTCTTCAAAAAAAGACGACCAATTTGATCGCCTTTCTTTAGGTTCTAAGTCAAATGTTGGGGTGGGGCTATTAGCTCCTACCCCTTTAACCTATTGAATTGGCTACGGATTTAAATTGATGGTGTAATAATACCCTTAATCTCAATCGATCATATCTCTTGAATCCAAAGGCATTTCTCTTGATAACCTTTGTTTGATTATTCAATCCTTCAATAAACCCATTACTATACCCAAAGGCAAAGCTGTTCAATATTTCAGGTTGCCAATTTTGTAGCGTCTGTATCGCTTTTTCAAATTCCTCTAAACCCGCATCTTTTACTTGCGTATAAAACTGATACAGCCCTTCTTTAACCTCTTTCATATTATCTTTTCCTATTTTCTTTGCTTCTTCAAACCAAGTTCGATAAGATTCTTTTAACCCATAAGCTGTTCTCAAATCTTCTGATAACCCTAAATATCTTTCTAAGTACCAATGTTGTTTTGCGCTAAGGGCTTCATAATGCTTATAAAATACATGCTTCATTCGCTTGCACTTTTTACGATCATAAGGGTGGAATTCTTTTTGAACTCGTCTTCGCACACGTTCGAGTGCCCAATAAATATAACGACAGAAATGAAATCGATCCGCTATAATAATAGGATTCCCCAATGCTTGTTGAACAGCTGATTTAAAGCTATGACTCATATCCATAATGACTATTTCTACTTTTTCTCCCTTTTCCTGTAGATACTTTTTCACCGTTTTTACGGACCGATCAGGAAGAATATCCAAAGGCTCACCTGTCTCACCATTACCGATAATGGTCTGATATTTACCTTTATTTGTATCGCCCTTATATTCATCGATCGCTATTACCCGTGGCAGAGCTTTAACCTCACGTAATTTACCAGCTGATACGTTATCAAAACGTCGCATAGCTGTATTGGATGACGTATGAAATTGGGCAGCAGTATCCTTGAAATTCTTCCCCTTTATCACTCGAAAACCTAACGCCTGATTCCATTCCACCGTATGTCGCTGATAACGATAGACAATATTATTGTTTTCTACAAACCT
>NZ_LT839648.1:3014046-3016367 GCF_900176885.1 Oceanobacillus senegalensis
GGTTCTAAGTCAAATGTTGGGGTGGGGCTATTAGCTCCTACCCCTTTAACCTATTGAATTGGCTACGGATTTAAATTGATGGTGTAATAATACCCTTAATCTCAATCGATCATATCTCTTGAATCCAAAGGCATTTCTCTTGATAACCTTTGTTTGATTATTCAATCCTTCAATAAACCCATTACTATACCCAAAGGCAAAGCTGTTCAATATTTCAGGTTGCCAATTTTGTAGCGTCTGTATCGCTTTTTCAAATTCCTCTAAACCCGCATCTTTTACTTGCGTATAAAACTGATACAGCCCTTCTTTAACTTCTTTCATATTATCTTTTCCTATTTTCTTTGCTTCTTCAAACCAAGTTCGATAAGATTCTTTTAATCCATAAGCTGTTCTCAAATCTTCTGATAACCCTAAATATCTTTCTAAGTACCAATGTTGTTTTGCGCTAAGGGCTTCATAATGCTTATAAAATACATGCTTCATTCGCTTGCACTTTTTACGATCATAAGGGTGGAATTCTTTTTGAACTCGTCTTCGCACACGTTCGAGTGCCCAATAAATATAACGACAGAAATGAAATCGATCCGCTATAATAATAGGATTCCCCAATGCTTGTTGAACAGCTGATTTAAAGCTATGACTCATATCCATAATGACTATTTCTACTTTTTCTCCCTTTTCCTGTAGATACTTTTTCACCGTTTTTACGGACCGATCAGGAAGAATATCCAAAGGCTCACCTGTCTCACCATTACCGATAATGGTTTGATATTTACCTTTATTTGTATCGCCCTTATATTCATCGATCGCTATTACCCGTGGCAGAGCTTTAACCTCACGTAATTTACCAGCTGATACGTTATCAAAACGTCGCATAGCTGTATTGGATGACGTATGAAATTGGGCAGCAGTATCCTTGAAATTCTTCCCCTTTATCACTCGAAAACCTAACGCCTGATTCCATTCCACCGTATGTCGCTGATAACGATAGACAATATTATTGTTTTCTACAAACCTCTTTCCACACTCACACCTATAACGACGCTTACGATAAAAAATATAGGTTCTACGTTCAAACAATTTTAAATGCTGAATTTTTTGCACTCGATAATCATGAATACGCTCTGTTATCTCCCCACAAGAAGGGCATTTATGAGGTTTTTTTGGCAACTGAACATGAATATGAAAGGATCCCTCTATCTCCTCTGTTTTCGTTATTTTCATTTCTTCTAATCCAGGTAATTTCATGTTAAAATACATATACACGCAACTCCTATCCACTTGTTTCTCGTCAATTCAAGTTTAAAGGATATAGGAGCTTGCGTGTTTTTTTATGCTTAAATTTTATTAAAACCCCAACATATATTTTAGAGCCATAATAAAGAAGATAACCCAGATGACTCTTGGGTTATCTTCTTAATTTAAATTACATTATATGAATTGGAGAACCTAACGCTACTTCTGCTGCCTCCATTGTAATTTCACCTAATGTTGGATGAGCATGAATAGTAAGTGCTAAGTCTTCTGCAGTCATACCAGCTTCAACAGCTAGTCCAATTTCAGAAATCATATCACTAGCGTTTGGTCCAGCGATTTGACCTCCTAGAATTAATCCATCCTCTTTACGAGTAATAAGTTTTAAGAAACCGTCTGTATTATTTAAGGATAATGCACGGCCATTTGCCGCGAATGGGAACTTACCAACCTTCACGTCATAGCCTTCTTCTTTTGCTTGTGCTTCAGTAAGACCAACCATAGCCAATTCTGGCTCAACGAAAGCAACAGCAGGAATACCAATATAATCAACTTCAGATTTTTCAC
This sequence comes from Oceanobacillus senegalensis, assembly GCF_900176885.1. Lineage (GTDB taxonomy): Bacteria > Bacillota > Bacilli > Bacillales > Amphibacillaceae > Oceanobacillus > Oceanobacillus senegalensis. The sequence continues at coordinate 3,015,868 of NZ_LT839648.1, forward strand.
CGCTAATTGCTTCTGCAGCAATCTTACCTTCATAAGAAGCTTTATGCGCTAATGGAGCACCTGGTACAATATCACCAATAGCATAGATGTTCTTCACAGTTGTACGGGATTGTTTATCAACTTTAATAAGACCTTTTTCATCTAATTCGATACCCACTTGTTCCAAACCAATTTCACTTGTGTTTGGACGACGGCCTACAGTTACTAAGACATAATCCGCCTCAATTATTTCTTCTTTCCCTTTTACTTCATATGAAACTTTTACACCATCTTTTGTTTCTTCCACGCCTTTAGCCATTGCTTCTGTAATCACTGTAGCGCCTTTTTTCTTCAGACCTTTTTTAACTAATTGAGTCATCGATTTTTCAAATCCGCCTAAAATATCTTTTGCACCTTCTAGGAATGTAACCTCTGTACCAAAGTTAGCATAAGCAGTCCCTAGTTCTGTTCCAACATATCCAGCACCAATTACAACTAGTTTTTTAGGAATTTCTTTCAAA
>NZ_LT839648.1:3018402-3060103 GCF_900176885.1 Oceanobacillus senegalensis
GGTTCTAAGTCAAATGTTGGGGTGGGGCTATTAGCTCCTACCCCTTTAACCTATTGAATTGGCTACGGATTTAAATTGATGGTGTAATAATACCCTTAATCTCAATCGATCATATCTCTTGAATCCAAAGGCATTTCTCTTGATAACCTTTGTTTGATTATTCAATCCTTCAATAAACCCATTACTATACCCAAAGGCAAAGCTGTTCAATATTTCAGGTTGCCAATTTTGTAGCGTCTGTATCGCTTTTTCAAATTCCTCTAAACCCGCATCTTTTACTTGCGTATAAAACTGATACAGCCCTTCTTTAACCTCTTTCATATTATCTTTTCCTATTTTCTTTGCTTCTTCAAACCAAGTTCGATAAGATTCTTTTAACCCATAAGCTGTTCTCAAATCTTCTGATAACCCTAAATATCTTTCTAAGTACCAATGTTGTTTTGCGCTAAGGGCTTCATAATGCTTATAAAATACATGCTTCATTCGCTTGCACTTTTTACGATCATAAGGGTGGAATTCTTTTTGAACTCGTCTTCGCACACGTTCGAGTGCCCAATAAATATAACGACAGAAATGAAATCGATCCGCTATAATAATAGGATTCCCCAATGCTTGTTGAACAGCTGATTTAAAGCTATGACTCATATCCATAATGACTATTTCTACTTTTTCTCCCTTTTCCTGTAGATACTTTTTCACCGTTTTTACGGACCGATCAGGAAGAATATCCAAAGGCTCACCTGTCTCACCATTACCGATAATGGTTTGATATTTACCTTTATTTGTATCGCCCTTATATTCATCGATCGCTATTACCCGTGGCAGAGCTTTAACCTCACGTAATTTACCAGCTGATACGTTATCAAAACGTCGCATAGCTGTATTGGATGACGTATGAAATTGGGCAGCAGTATCCTTGAAATTCTTCCCCTTTATCACTCGAAAACCTAACGCCTGATTCCATTCCACCGTATGTCGCTGATAACGATAGACAATATTATTGTTTTCTACAAACCTCTTTCCACACTCACACCTATAACGACGCTTACGATAAAAAATATAGGTTCTACGTTCAAACAATTTTAAATGCTGAATTTTTTGCACTCGATAATCATGAATACGCTCTGTTATCTCCCCACAAGAAGGGCATTTATGAGGTTTTTTTGGCAACTGAACATGAATATGAAAGGATCCCTCTATCTCCTCTGTTTTCGTTATTTTCATTTCTTCTAATCCAGGTAATTTCATGTTAAAATACATATACACGCAACTCCTATCCACTTGTTTCTCGTCAATTCAAGTTTAAAGGATATAGGAGCTTGCGTGTTTTTTTATGCTTAAATTTTATTAAAACCCCAACATATATTTTAGAGCCTTTCTTTAACTTACCTTACCGCATCCTTTCCTGAATGGAGGGTACCCTTCATCCCATAGGGTTAAAAAGAAACCTATCTCTGTAACCCGTTCGCTTTCTACTTTACCATGACAAAATAAAAAGCCCTTCCTGTGACAGAAGAGCTTTTTATCATTTATAAATTATTGTTTAACAACGTTAGTTGCTTGTGGTCCACGGTTACCTTCTTCGATATCAAAAGTAACTGATTGACCTTCTTCTAATGTTTTGAACCCTTCGCCTTGAATTGCTGAGAAGTGTACGAATACATCGTCTCCACCTTCTACTTCGATAAATCCAAAACCTTTTTCTGCGTTAAACCATTTTACTGAACCTGTGTTCATATGAAATTCCTCCATTGTGCATCTTGCACGTTTATTACTTTGTTGTTCTGATAATAATTCAAGACGATGAAATACATAGTAAGTTTATTACATAAATCTTGTATTGCTAGCACGAACAATTAAGTTAATTGTAGTATAACACATATAAATGAGAAAAGAAACCATCGTACCTAATCTTTAATAGATAATGCCACTTTGTTTTTTTCATACTGCTTCTTTAAAGGAAGATAGCTTTCATTGGTGCAAATTTATCAAAGATAATTATTTCTCCATCGGCATTTAAAACTCTTATCATCTCTTAGAGGCATTTATCTATAAGCTACAACGGATAAACAAGACTTCTAACCACTACATCAAATCGATTATCTCGTCTTTAAGATAACTACCATCCATAATTTTGTGTATAAAGCGTTTTTTAAGAAGCATCCTTCACTGTTAATAATCTCAAACTATTTAGTGTTACCAACAATGTTGCTCCCATATCGGCAATAATCGCTATCCATAGCGTTAACCAACCAGGTACAACGAACAGTAGCGCTACTAATTTAATGGCTAAAGCGAAGGTGATATTTTGTTTGATAATGGCTAATGCTTTCCGACTTAATCGAATCGTGTATGGCAGTTTCTTTAAATCATCAGACATGAAGGCTATATCGGCCGTTTCTAAGGCTGTATCTGTCCCCACACCACCCATCGCTATCCCTACTGTGGAAGCCGCAAGCGCAGGTGCATCATTGACGCCATCTCCAACCATAGCTACACGTTGATGTTTATCCCGAAGTTCTTTAACAAAATTCCATTTATCCGCTGGTAATAGATTCGCTTCTATATTGGTAACACCAATCTGTTTTCCAATAGCCGTTGCGGTTCTATAATTATCTCCTGTCAGCATGATGGTTTCGATACCACGATGATTCAATGTATCGATGACTTCTTTGGATGTTTTCCTTATTTCATCGGCAACAGCAATAAACATAAGCATTTCCTTTTCCGTGCCGAGCACCATTACTGTTTTCCCTTGGGATTGCAGTTCCGCAATCCCTTGCTTTCTATCCTGATCCATGCTTCCATGTAATTCTTCAAAAAGTCCGGGACTTCCGACATAGTACATTTCGTTTTTTACCTTCGCTTTTATCCCTTTTCCTGTGATGGATTGGAATTCTTCGATGGTGACGTCATCCATGTTTAGTCCCATTTCTTCTGCTTTTCTCACAATCGCTGAAGCAAGTGGATGTTGTGATCCCTTTTCCATAGCCGCTGTAATGGTAAGCCATTTCCTCTCATTTCCACCAAGTGGTACCACATCGGTTACAGCAGGAATGCCCTTTGTTAAAGTTCCGGTTTTGTCAAAAGCAATCGCCTTAAGATGTCCTGCCTCTTCTAAATAGATACCACCTTTAATTAGTACTCCATTTCTTGCTGCATTTCCGATTGCCGTAACTACAGCAACAGGTGTCGAAACAACCAAGGCACACGGACAGCCTACCACCAGTACTGCTAATCCTTGGTAAATCCACGCGCTCCAATCCCCTCCTAATAATGGCGGAAGGACCGCAATGAACAGCGCCAAAAGCACAATAGCTGGTGTATAGTATTTCGCAAATGTATCGACAAAAGCTTGAGAAGGGGCCCGTTCGGCTTGGGCTTCCTCTACCAAGTGAATGATTTTTGATAACGTCGTATCCTCTACTCGTTTGGTTACTTTTACTTCCAGAAATCCTTCTTCATTTAACGTTCCAGCAAAAACTTCATCATCGACTGTTTTTGTTATCGGAATACTTTCCCCAGTAATGGCAGCCTGATTTAAGGTAGAAGCTCCTTTCATAACTATTCCATCCATCGCTAATTTTTGGCCAGGCTTTACCATCATGATGTCCCCAACTTGAATATCATCAACGTGGATGAGCATTTCTTCCATTCCACGACGAATCCATGCTTCTTTTGGGGCAATATCCATCAATGTTTCGATCGATTTGCGAGCTTTATCCATGGAATAACGCTCTAACGCTTCACTAATTGAGAATAAGATAACAACAGTTGCACCTTCTCCCCATTCACCAATGAATGCAGCTCCTATAACTGCAATGGTCATGAGTGTTTTCATATCAAAGGTTAGTCTGCTTAAATTTTTCAGTCCTGTCTTGAATAGAGAGTATCCACCAATTAGAATCGATGCTGCATAACCAATGGTCGCAGGCAGCTGTTCTTCTGGGTACTGCTTTCCTAAAAACCAACTAAGCAGAAGGATAACCGTAGAAATATACACGTTTACGTTCTCTTTTTGTTTCCAGAACGGTTTACGCTCTACTTTTTGCTCTCTTTCATCTCGAATTTTTAGATTTTCAAATGCCCCTGCTTTTTCAAGTTCTCCAATGGTTGTATTTCCTTGAACGTAAAGCTTAGAGGCTCCGAAATTAACCTTTGCATCCTGCACATCAGGAAGTTCTTTCACATTATTTTCAAATGTCGCTGCACAATTGGTACAAGACAATCCTTGAATACGATACGCCTTCATTTCTTCTTCGGACCATTGTTCTAATGGTTTAGCCATGGACGAACGCCTCTCTTTGATGCGCCAACGCAATGGTGATTAATTGCTTAATATGTTCATCATCTAATGAATAAAATGCCAGTCTTCCTTCTTTTCTATATTTCACAATCCCCTGCTTATGAAGGTTCCGTAAATGATGGGATGCTGTTGCCACAGATGAACCGATAATATTGGCAATATCACACACACATAACTCTTCATCCTGACAAAGAGAATAGGCAATTTTCGCTCTATTATTATCGGCAAGCACCTTAAAAAGGGAAGCAACACTAGGTATATCCTTTTTTTCTAATTCCCCTTGTATTCGTTTCACTTTTTCTTCGTTATAACAGTAAATATCGCAAGTGTCTTTCTTCCTCACTCCTCATTCCCCCTCTTCATTCAAATATCTATTTGAATATAGTGTACCGCCTTTCCCCTTTTCAATCAAGCCATTATTTGAATGAAAAAGAATCGGGTTGGTTTATTCTAATCTATTCTTTGGAAGATGGGACTGTCATTTTCCATACCATTATGCCCTTATACATAAAAAAACACCTTTCTACTCGGAATGGTGCCTGTTACTTGGAAATTCATTTACTTTTTCTAAAGCTTTAACAAGTCGTATTCCCCAATATAATGCAACCCAAGGTAGAATAAACTTCGTAGACCACTCTATGGCATTAGCTATTACAAAGGAAGCGTTTATCCCGAACCTCGGAAGGAATAACCAAAGTGCCAACAAAACAATCACAGCAAACATTACATTTTTCAACTTAAAGTCCCCCTGTTTAAAAATAAATAATTGATGTGATATCCTCCACAGCTTCAACAGAATCTAAATGTAAAACTTATCCACCTCGATAAATAAAATCAAAGATATTGCTAGCGGCGAGTTGATTACCGGAAGCTTTGATATCGAGCATCATACCGCTTACCGACAATTTATCAAGATTTCTTCATTGTATTCCTTCATCCTATCATTCTTTTTACTCCGGCTACTAGATTAATGGAAACCACTCAAAATATTCCTATATGACAGGACCAAAATCAATGCTAATTATAATAGCATTTAGTCCATATGGAATCCTACCCCCTGTTCTTTCGTATGGGTCGTTCCAGAGAAAGGATATCTTCCTCCAAACTTAGCAACTTCTGTTCGACCATCTCTTTTGTATCCTTCACACCTTGATTATATAAATAAGGACCCACTTCCTTTACTACAAAATCAAGGAGGTTCTCTGCCGCTAAATGACCGATTTCTTCAGACCGTTCCGTGTAAAAATAGTCTAGCAGGGAGCTAATTATTTCCTCTTTGTTCTCTTTCGGAAGTTTCATAACCATCAACATCTCTCCTTTTTTATCGTTAAAAGTCTTCTAGTCTGTATCGCAAGTTTTGGCAACATAATCCAATTGTTTCAAAACAAGCAATCGGTTTCAATGGTTTTTGCATCAATTCAATCCTTTCACATTATTAACATTGTAAAAGTTTCATACATTAATAAACAGTAAATAATTGTAAAATTCCCTCAACAGTTGTTGTTTCTTGAAATAGTGAACTTTATATTGGTAGTGGGAATGACTTCACCTATTATATCTTTTGTTGATTGGAGGGCGGATAAATAATAAAACTAGATTTAAAGTATGCATGTTCATTAGATTTATCATCATTAAAGGAGGTTTTATAACTTGAGAAAACGGGCTTATTTTTTGACAACGTTAGCAATTCTAATAGCTATGACATTCATAGGCATGCCAGCTTTTGCAGCGGACGAATTCTCACGTGGTGAGGCTGTTAAGCTAAACGTGATGTCCTACAACATTCATCATGCGGTAGGGGAAGATAATGTACTAGATTTAGAGCGAATCGCACAGATTATCAAAGAATCCAATGCGGATATTATCGGTCTTCAAGAAGTAGATAATCATTGGTCTAGCCGTAGTGATTTTCAAGATCAGGCAAAATGGCTGGCAGACCGGTTGGACATGTTCTATACTTATGCAGCCAATTTAGATTATGAACCATTAGCAGAAGGTGATTCTCGTAGACAATATGGTACAGCCGTTCTCAGCAAGTACCCTATTTTAGATTCTGAAAATCACTCTCTTCCTAAAATTGGTAATACAGAACAACGTGGATTGCTGGAAACAACCATTAATGTAAAGGGAACACATCTTCATTTCTATAACACTCACTTGGCTTTGACATCCGAAGAAAGAAAACTGCAAATCAATAAGCTTGTTGAAATTACTAGACAAGCGGATGGACCAAAAGTCATTGTTGGTGATTTAAATGCAACTCCTAAGAGCGAAGAAATGAAACAAATGTATGCTCATTTTGCGGATGCCTTTGTAGATAGCAATGACGCGTATACGTATTCGGCTGATAATCCATCGAAGCGAATTGACTATATCTTTACATCGAATGAAGTGAAAACAGATAATGCGAAAGTGATTGGTACACAAGCCTCTGATCATCTTCCAATACTAACGGAACTCATCATTGAGTGTAATACACCCTTTGAGAATGGACGATGAGTGGAGACAGATCTTATTCAACATTCTAAATAGAGCATCGAGCAGGATGCAGATTAAATCGTGCGAATTTGAATGGAAGGTTACCCGCTGAGTAATTAGAATGAACCGACCTATTAACGCTTATCCCCTAAATATAAAAGGAAAGGATGTAAATAATGAGAGCAACTAAATACGTTTTTGTCTTGATCATGGTTTTCAGTTTGGTGGTGACTCCATTTTTCCGAGACTCCAACCATGCAGAGGCTAGCTCGTCAGCTTTTAAAATTGCCGTTCTACCTGATACCCAAAACTTAGCCATGAATCATCCAGAGATCTTTCGCGCCCAAACGCAGTGGATTGCCGACAATTGGGAGGAACAGAATATCAAGTTTGTCATTCATGAGGGAGACATCGTTAACAATAACAATACACCCCAATGGGAGGTTGCTTATGATGCGATGCACACTTTAGATGGTGTTGTTCCTTATACTGTTTTACCAGGAAACCATGATATGGGTACGGGGGGTTCTGCAGATACACGAGATACCACCTTATATAATACCTATTTTTCAGTAAGCGATTTTTCTAAAACGGAAACTTTTGGGGGCGTTTATCCAGCGGAACCGAACAAGTATGATAACAATTATCATACCTTCAATGCTGGGGGAACGGAATGGTTAGTACTATCGCTGGAATTTGGACCAAGAGACCCTGTATTGGATTGGGCTAACGAAGTAGTTTCTTCTCATCCCAATCACCGTGTCATTGTAGTAACACATAGCTATATGTTTTCGGATGAGACCCGCCATAATACAGGACATGCCTGGAATCCGCATCATTACGGTGTAGCTTCTGAACCAGGTGGAGTTAATGATGGGGAAGAAATGTGGCAGAAATTCGTCAAGCTACATCCGAATATCTCCATGGTTCTTAGTGGACACGTGTTGAATGATGGCCAAGGCCGTCGTGTATCTGTAGGAGATAATGGGAATAAAGTCTATCAGATGCTAGCTAACTACCAGATGCAAGAAAATGGAGGAAATGGTTTTATTCGACTTCTGGAAATTAATCCAGAAAAAGGGACGTTGAAAGGAACCAGTTACTCACCATATTTAGATCAATATAAAACGGACTGGCAAAATGAATTCCTTTATACAAACGTTGAATTGGGTACACCAGATTCAAATGTTAATCCGCCAAAGTATCTCCTAAAGGATGACTTTAGTGCGGGTGAGAAACCATACTGTAAAAGTGAAAATAGTAATTTTGACTGTGATGATGAAGGAAACATGGACGGTTGGACGGTAGTGGATGAGGGAACGATTTCCGCACCATCCAAATGGTCTGTAGTGAGAGGAGAAGTCGTACAGTCTTCCAACATCTATGCTCCAGATGTTTCTGCTGTTGACAATCGTAAGGGTACCTTCGCTTATTACAACAAGGGCGGTGCGTTCGCTTGGAAGGATTACTCGTTTTCCACTACATTACGATCCACCGATGATGACGGAATTGGTCTTATGTTCCGCTATCAGGATCCAGATAACTACTATAAACTAGAATTGGACGAGCAACGTGAATTCTACAAGCTATTCAAAGTCGTCGACGGAGTGGAAACGACACTGGCCCACGTGAATAGACCAGGATATATTCAAGGCGCTAATTTTGAACTAGAAATCAAGGTTATTGGTAATCAAATTCAGGCGTTCCAGGACGGAATCAACCTATTTGAAAAGCCTATTATAGATGATTCCCATTCAAAAGGTACGGTAGCTCTATATGCTTGGGGAAACCAGAATAGCTATTTTGATGATGTACTGGTAACAAGTGAAAAATGAATAAACGTGTCAGGTGATAAATAAGGGAGGTTCTCATTTATCACTAGGAGTTTTCCTCCATTTTGAGAAATGAGAATGTAGTACACCCTGAAAGTTAACGTAAAAAGTAACTTTCGGGGTGTTTTTGATTCCTGGTGCCTGGCACTTCCCCCAATTGAATTTATTTCTTCCCATTCATTTCTCAATATTCCCATTTTAATGGCGGCAAAATATTCACCCTCTATGATTCTTGCTTCTTCTTTCATTCCTAACTTTTCTACTACTTTTTAATTCTTTATGTGTTGTTACATTGCTAGGCATTTTTATTTACCCAATCCATAAAGTAACGTACGAAAACAATTAGAATAAATACACTTATAAACGTGTATAACCATGTCCATGTATGGTATTCTATAATATTAGTGTACGTTTCCAACAAAACTTCTATCAAGGTTAGAGCAGAAGTATATAATAAGCCTTGCAGAAAGGTTCCGGTATATGTCGAATGATAGGTTGTTTTATAAAAATAAAGGCAAATGACTGGTAATGTGAGCATTTCAAATTGCAAGCTCGATTCAAAATGTTTTTCAAGAATTTTAACAGGGTAAGATAGCATTTTTTCCTCTACAACAACTGTACCAGCGATGACCGAGACATAACTAGTAAACAAAAATATAATCAGCCAATCTTTAAACGGTAACTTTGGCAAGATAAAAAACAGCATTGCAACTCCAGCGATAAATGCCCCCCATAAAATTATACTTTCCATGAGTAGCTCCTTCATCCTTAATGAATATGATATGGTCCCAGCTTATGAAATAAATATATATTCTTTGAAAACTGAGTAAACCATTCTAAATATAAAAAATCAAAAATTCCTTCTAAAACATTGTCAGGTAATCAAAGGCTTCCTTTTATTTGTTCCATGGTATTACATTTATCTATTTATTAATGTAACCATCCATATCAATTTTCATTTTAATTTTTATTAAAAGTCTTATCTTTTTTCGGTTTTATCATCCACTTTTTCAACTAGGTAAATATCCACTTGTCCAAGAAAATTATATAGATATCTTATAAATGATTAGACAAAGGCTAGAAGATAAACATCTAGGAATAACGTGGGGAAAAAACATTGTTCGTATAACAACTTCATTTTAATAGGCAAAAGGCGGTTCATTTTGCATATCCCCTAATCCTTGCTAGCATTTAAGGATTATGCATCCCAAGTGAAACCGCCTTAAACTTTTTTAATACCGAGGTCGCTAACCGGGCTTGTTCCTTTTGATTGTCTTTTAATATATTTCGTGCCATCTACTTGTTCACCGCTTCCACTACCTACCTCTCCTTCTAATCTCTAAAACATAAAGTCGTATTTTCAATGGGCTTCCAATGCCTCCTTTCCTCTTTGCTTATATATATCAGCCCGCATGTTACCTAAATGTAAATTTTTATTTGGTTTAGTAAATGGTGTTGATTGACAGAAGAAGATATGTTATCTTTCTAATATTGATGTTCGATATCGAATAGCAATATTAAATTCCGATATGGAAAGGTGTTGATTAAGCTGGAGGACAAAGTACTTAGGAAGCTCTTTTTAGGGTTTATCCATATACACATTTTACACCATGCAAAAGAACATCCAATATACGGCACATGGATGCATGATGAACTTCAAGAACACGGTTATGAAATTAGTGCAGGAACCTTATACCCCATTCTTCACAATATGGAGAAAGATGGACTTTTACTGAAAAAAGAGCGTAACGTAGAAGGTAAGATAAGGAAATATTACACAGCAACTAGCAAAGGGGAAGAAATTCTCGTTCAAGCCCGTGCTAAAGCATATGAATTGTTTAAAGAAATCAAAGATTAGAGAGGTGGTGCAACCATGAATGAAACAAAGAATAAAAAGTTTAAAACATGGTTAGAAATTTTAATCGTTTCTACTAGGCTGGGATTGACTTCATTTGGAGGACCTATCGCACATTTAGGTTATTTTCATGAGGAATACATCCGAAGAAGAAAGTGGATGGATGAAAAGAGCTATGCAGATCTAGTAGCACTCTGCCAGTTTCTTCCCGGTCCTGCTAGCAGTCAGGTCGGAATTGGTATTGGTGTCATGCGTGGGGGTGTATTAGGAGGATTTATATCTTTTCTAGGCTTCACACTCCCTTCCGTCCTTGCATTAATAATTTTTGCCTCTCTACTTCATACGTTTGGAATAGAAGATGCAGGATGGATTAATGGATTAAAAATTGTAGCTGTTGTCGTTGTTGCTCATGCCGTTTTAGGTATGGCTAAGAAGTTAACACCAGATCTGCAAAGGAAAAGCATCGCATTATTTGCATTAGTCGTTACTTTATTATGGCAAACAGCTTACACACAGATTGGTGTAATCTTGTTAGCTGGAGTTGTTGGTTTCTTACTTTATAGGCAGCAAACGTTACAGGAAGATCAAGCAGTTACATTTTTTCCTATTTCAAGGCGTTTGGGATACTTTTGTTTAACGTTTTTCTTTGGATTACTAATCGTTCTACCTATACTACGTAACCTTACATCCGTAGAGTGGGTCGCTATGTTAGATAGTTTTTATCGTTCCGGTGCACTCGTGTTTGGTGGAGGTCATGTTGTCTTACCATTACTGGAACAAGAATTTGTACCGACAGGTTGGTTAACTGAACAGGAATTCCTTGCAGGATACGGTGCAGCTCAAGCAGTTCCAGGACCATTATTTACATTTGCCGCATATATTGGTGCAGTCATTAATGGATGGCAAGGTGGTCTATTTGCTACATTTGCAATCTTTTTACCCGCATTCCTTCTTATTTTAGGTACATTACCATTTTGGGATTCCTTACGTAGTAATCCGAAAATAAAAGGTGCACTAATCGGAGTAAATGCCTCTGTTGTAGGTATCTTAATATCTGCACTTTACAATCCAATTTGGACCAGTTCCATCCATACTCCCATTGACTTTGCTCTAGCAGCAATTCTATTCAGTATGTTGGTATATTGGAAGTTACCACCATGGATTATCGTGGTATCTGGGGCTGCTGGTGGTTTACTCATCTCATATATATAGAATTTCATGAGAAAATTAGTTTCTAACACGATAGAAAGGGCTATTCCAAACGGATATGGGATAGTCTTTCTTATTATTTACAAAACGTATTGATTGAAATAGCACAAGCGGTAAGGCTCCAAATGGAAAAAACAACAAAATTATCCAACGATTCAAACATGTGTGGAATTCTGACAAAAAATGTGACTGAGCTCATTGAACATCTTTATTCCGCTAATATTGGCTGAGAATAGCTTTAATGAACTTTGCTCTATCCCTTGTTTTACTTTATGATACAAACTATCGGCCAAATATTTGGTACGAAATTTAATACATAGCAAGGTTATAAATTTATCTGCTATTCTAATGCAAAGGGGTTTTATCAGAAGAATGAAATTACGATTAAAGATGATTGGTATCTTCCTCTTCAGTATAGGGGTGTCACTATTCTTAGCAGGCTGCCAATCCAATGGCGGTGATGAAAATACCACCGAGAAAAATGCAGGAGCTGACATTGATGAAATTGTAGGGATTGAGCCAGGATCCGGTACAATGAATATTGCCCAAGAAACTGTTGATGCCTACAACTTGGATGTAGAACTAACACCAAGCTCCGAACCAGCAATGGTCACAGAGCTGGAAAAAGCTATAGAGAATAAAGAACCGATTGTGGTTACCCTTTGGCAGCCACATTGGACGTTTAGCGAATATGATTTAAAATTCTTAGAGGACCCTAAGGGAACCCTAGGAGAATCAGAAAACATACATACAATGGTTCGGCACGGCCTTAAAGATGAGCACCCGTCAGCCTATCAGCTGTTGGACAACTTCTACTGGGAAGTAGCTGACATGAATGCCGTGATGTCAAAGTTCGGCCAAAATGAGGATGTAGAACCGCGAGAGGCGGCGGAGGAATGGATTGCAGACAATCGGGATAAAGTGGAATCTTGGATAGAAGGCATTGAACCTGTTGAAGGAGAAACCGTTGAACTGGCTTATGTCAATTGGGATACGGAACTATCTTCTACCAATGTGGTTGCTCTTGTTCTTGAAGAATTGGGCTACACTGTTGAATTGACCCCGCTGGATATGGGGATTGCATTCCAATCTCTTTCTAAAGGGGAAATCGATGGGATGTTAATTGCCTGGCTTCCAGTAGGTGCTGCCTCCTATGTTGAGCAATATAAGGATGAAATCGTTGACTTGGGTCCTAGTCTAGAAGGAGCACAACAAGGTTTTGTTGTACCAGAATATATGAGTATTGATAGTATCGAGGACTTACCAACAAAATAAACAAAGAAAGGGACACCAATCGTATGGTGTTCTTTTTCTTATTGATATCATAGAGCAACTGATTAAAATAAAGATGGTAAACTCAACTGAATGACAGTACATCGCCTTTCTACTGCGACACAATAAACAACAAAGTATACAAAACAGCCTTTGAGAATGTGAAGCGTTACGTATATCAGTGGATGGTGTTAGCAAAATGGTAGTGAATGAATATGAGTAGACTTTTTAAAATTGGTTAGGATAAAAAAGAACATAATATCAACCTTCAACGTCATTATTAGAAGAGATCGTATTCGCTTGTCCTGCAAATGCGTTCGTTTATCTAAAACTTGGGATGTAAATAATGTTAACTACCTCGAACTACTTCTTTGCTAAACCATGAATCATGCCATAAATAAACGGTACATGTTTGAAATAACGTATACTTTTGGAAAGGGAGATGAAATTTAGTGACTACCCATTCAACTGAAGACAATACAGCAACTAACAGCGCTGAAGATTATTCTTTAGATAGAGTTCCTCGCAACAAAAGGACTATGGGTTGGCTTAGTATAACAAATATCACCTTTGGTATCGCTACGGCTATCTTTTACTTTCAAATGGGTAGTGTTATGGCACTAAATTATGGTGCAATAAATGCCATTATCTCTGCTATTTACGCTATTGTTGTTGCCGGTATTCTAGGTACTTTCATTGCTTATTTATCAGCTAAATCCGGGATGAACGTTAATCTACTTTCAAGAGGTGGTGGCTTTGGTTATATTGGAGCATCTTTAACCTCATTTATTTATGCCACTAATTTTATTATGTATTGTGCATTAGAGGGAATGATTCTCGTATCAGCTGTCCATCATTTCTTACCTATTATTCCAGAATGGATACTAATCGTCTTTTTTGGGTCCCTCGTCATTCCACTCAATTGGTTCGGAATTAAGCAATTAGATAAACTGCAGAAATGGTCACTACCTATATTTTTCTTATTTTTAATTGCCGCCATTATTATGAACTTTATAACCCCCTCTGTATACGAGGGTGACTTTTGGACTTATATGCCGGAGGGAGTTCAGGTAGGTGGAACAGCATTACTATTTTGTATTGGAATGCAGCATGGTATTATGGGACTAACTCCACTTCTTGCCACTGATTATGCCCGTTTTTTGAAACCAAAGGATACAAAAATCGGCATCTTAGCTATTGGGTTTATTCCTCAAATATTTTGCTTTGGTGTTATGGGAGGATTGGGGATTTGGTTTGGTGTTCGTCTAGGAGAGCCAAACCCAGGTGTCTACATCGTACTACTACTCGGTGCGTGGGGGGCATTATTTACCATGCTAACCCAAATTAGAATTAATGTTACAAATATTTATAGTGGATCTTTATCACTAGCATCGTTTTTTGAAAACATTTTTAAATTCACACCAGGACGTCGATTTTGGGTCGTTGTAACAGGTGTTTCAGCAATTTTCTTAATGCTTGGTGGTATTGTCAATCACTTGGAATTAGCGATGACCTTCCAAGGTGTTTTCCTATTGACCTGGGCTACTATTCTTGTAACAGATGCCATTCTTATTAAAAGGATCCTGAAAATTGGCCCAGCGTATTACGAAGCGAGACAATCATACTTGCATAAGTGGAATCCTGTGGGTGTCGGATCCTTAGTGATTGCCAGTGGTCTAGGAACCATTGCAGCATTAGGGTTTATGGGAGAATTTTTGCGAAGCACTGCCGCTTTCTTTGCTTCGTTATTGGCTGCAATTATCACACTCCTTATAGCTGTCTATACGAAAGGGAAATATTACGTTAAAGAAGAAGCGAATGATATTCCGAAAGAGGATTATATAAGATAAGAGAAACACGCTTATTGCTATGCAGGTATTCTCTCCAGTTGACGTTTGATTTTAAAAAGACCATCCATTTTTCTCAGGATGGTCTTTTTACTTCAGATAAAAAAGAAACTTCCCAAAAGCTTGCTCAACTAGCCTAAACGCAACCAATGATGGTCCCTACTTTAATGCTTTTTACATAATCGTTTTGTTCCACCCATATTATAGGATGGGATATCAAATAGTGGGATTATTACCGTCCCTTAACCTGTGAGAAATCTTAGACCTTAAGCGAGCCACGGAACCCTCTGGCACTGTAGTAAGAGTCTGCTCCATTATGATAAACGAAAACATGTCCATATCGGTAGTCACAAAAAATAGCACCACCTCGTTCCCGAATATCAGAAGGTGTTTGTATCCAACTGGAAGTTTTCATATCCAAGTTTTCGAGTTCCTGCAATTCTCGATATTGTTCCTCTGTTAAGATTTCAATACCCATGGCAGTTGCCATATCGATAGCGTTATTTTCTGGTTTATTTTTTTTCCTGGACTCTAATGCTTCACGATCATAGCACACCTTTCTACGGCCTTTAGGACTTTCCTTTGAACAATCATAAAAAATGAATTCGTCTGTCTCCTCATCATAAGCAACAACATCCGGTTCACCTTCCGTCTTTTCCATCTCATTGAGTGACCATAGCTTTTCAGGTTTAGCCTCTAGTTTTGCTTGGACTTTAGCCCATTCAAGATTTTCATGGCGGTGCATGTTTTTCTCAAAACGCTCTTTCAATACTTGGAATAATTTTTCACGTTCCTCTAATGATAACTCTTTTTTAATGCTCGCTGTCATGTTCATGTCCTCCTTATTATTAAAAATAGCTTTATATATAGTAGGATAGCTGTGTAAGAGAACATCCTATCCTCATTCTTTGGTATTAATTGCCCTAGTTAATAACCAGCTAAAACGTCTTTTTTAATATTCTTTTTTGGAATGCTATTATTTTTTAAATAACCCAAAACAGATTCTACCATTGATTTCGGCCCTGCAATATAGTATTTACCGTTGCTTTTATATTGATCAATAAACATATCGATTTCTGGAAGTAAATGTTCCCTTGAATCAAGATAAGTTATACATATGGTAGCGTTATTAGCCAATTCATCCAGTTCTTCTTTATAAATATACGACTTTTGGCTATCCAAATAGAGTAGTTTTATTTGTTTATCGTCTCTATTCCCTTCTACTTCTAACTGTTTTATGATGGATCGAAATGGTGTAATTCCTATCCCACCCGCAATCAAGAGTGAAGGACTATCATCATTTAGATGAAAAGACCCAAGAGGCCCACTCATCGTTATCTTCATTCCTGGTTTGAGTTCTAACAACGCTTGTTTAAAATCACTCGGTTGATCACTAATACGCGTTGTAATTTTAATCACATTCTCTGCGGGAGCAGATGCCACACTAAATGGTTTGGTAGCATTTTTTATTTTCTTATGGGTTATCGTAAATAAACCATGTTGTCCTGCTTCCCATGTTAAGTCGTTCTCCTTTTCAAATAGAAAGCTAAATGCACCATCTGACTCTTTATAGCTTTCTAGGAATACTAATTCTCTCTTTGTAAATACAGATTTCATATCTTGAAAAAAGCCCATTTCACTAACTCCTTTAAGGATTTCATTTAATACGTGCTATTTTCACAGAAGTAGTACCGAAGCCTTCCAAAGAACACGTACGAATGCCTTGATTTATCCATGGCCTTGCTTTTGTTATAACCATTTTTTAAGTACTTCAATCTTGTCCGCCCAACCATATTTCGCACCTTTGAACGCATAATCTTCTTTCTCAAATCCAGTATGGTCCAGATGTAAGTATGTTATATCTCCCTCTTGTCTTAGCGTCCATGTAATGATGGTGTTGAGCGGTCCACTAACCCATGTATAAGATAACTTATAAGGCTCATCCACCACCAATACTTCACTGTCTACGATTAAATCTATTTCGTCATTTCTAAACTGACATTTGTATCCAACAATTGGTTTAAAGTTATTTTCCATGACCCATTGCGCCAGTGTCTCTGAATTTGTTAATGCGTCCCATACCTTATGGATAGGACTCTTAAATTCAAAATCTAGAGATATATCTGCCATGATTTATTCCTCCAATAAATTCTTTAGTAATACCGCTCTTTCATTCCAAAACTTCTCATAAAAGGATAACCAATCTTTTACTTCCTTTAAAGGAGCTGGATTTAGCCGATACCTGGTTTCTCTACCTAATCTACGGTTCGTTACTAAATCAGCTTCTTTAAGAATAGTTAAATGTTTAGAAACTGCTGTACGACCCATTTGAAATTGAGCCGTTAATTCATGAAGGGGTAACTCTTCTGAATCTGCCAACAAGCGTATTAATTTACGTCTTGTCGGATCTGCGATTGCTACAAAAACATCTCGCTTTTGGTGAGTATTGTTCAAATTACTATCCCCCCTAAATAGGACACTAATCAGTGGCCTTTATTATATGACACCAAATAGTAACATGTCAATTTTATTTTCCACCTAGAAAGAAAAAATGGAAGAGTACCACAGCACTCTTCCATTTTTAACTCTAATTCAATTGATGAACATCGCGTAGAATAAGCAATAAAAATAAATGAAAAACGTATCCATTAAACCAACATGTCTTGCATTTCCCTAGCTACTTTTGCCGGATTTCCGGCTTTTGTTATAGCACTTCCTACAATAATAATGTCTGGCTTTTCTTTTACGATCTCTGGAAGGGTTTCTAAGGTAATTCCCCCAGCAACTGCAACTTCTAGGTTATATCCTTCTACTAAGGAAAATAACTCTGTGTTAAAAGTTCCTTCTGATTGCTTGTCTTTTCCAACGTGTAAGCTTACAAGATTCACTCCAATATCCACTAGTTCCTTTATTCTATCATTGGAATGGCACTCTAATAAGTCTATCATGATTCGTTTGTTCTTATCCCTAGCAATATTTAAGGTATCTTTAATCGTAGAAATGGCGGAAAATGCCATAACTGTTGTGATATCTACTCCTGCATTAAATGCCTGAAGGGTTTCATGTTTTCCAGCATCACAGGTTTTCATATCTGCCAAAATTTCCTTATTCGGAAATTGTGCTCTCAACTCTCGAACAATCGCCATCCCATATTCCTTAATAACTCCTGTACCTACTTCAATTATGTCTATGCTTTCCTCTGTTTCTTTAACAAGCTGAAAACACCGTTCTTTCGATAAGCGATCTAAAGCCAACTGTAATTTCATAATGACACCTCTAATTTACCTTTCAATTGATTCCATTTCACCTAAAAACTCTAAAACTTCTTCATAGTATGGTAATCCTTCATTATCACCCAACACGCTAACAACCATTGATCCAATCGTATTAGCAAAATAAAGCGTTCTCTCTAGAGACCATCCGTTTAAAATGCCGTATAAGAAACCTGCATTAAAACCATCGCCGGCCCCCACTGTGTCAGCAACCTTACTTGCTTTTACAGCAGGAGTCGTAATCGTTTCACCATCATAGTAGCCGACCGAGCCTTTATCTCCTAGTTTAATAGCAACATGAGAGATACCTAACGCTTTCGCCTTTTCAATAATACGATCCGGTTCCTTTTCACCGATAATAATATCCATTTCATTGGCGCCTGCTAGTAAAATATCCACATGTGGTAGAATTTCAGACAAGACCTCGCTCGCTTCCTCTTTACTCCACATACGAAGGCGAATATTCGGATCAAAGGAAATTTTTAATCCATGTTTTTTCGCTAACTTTATTGATTTAAACATAACCCGTTTATTGATGTCACCGATTGCTGGATAGATTCCTGTTAGATGTAAGATCTTTGCCTTTTTAAAATAACCTTCATCCAAATCATCTGGTCCCAATGTTAAGGTAGGAGATTGGTCACGATAATAGAATGTTTTACCACTTCCATCCTCTCTGATCTCTTTAAAATTTAAAGAAGTTGGATACCCATCTACATGATCTACTTGCGATACATCAATTCCTTCTCCACGAGCAAATGTTTTAATATATTTCCCAAATTCGTCATTTCCTAAGCGACTAATCCACCCAGCCTTCAACCCTAGTCGGGAAACTCCAATTGCTAAATTCAACTCAGCTCCGCCAACCTTTTTCTCAAATCGATTCATAAATTTAAGTGGACCTGTCGAATCGGGATTAAATGTAATCATTGCTTCTCCAATTGTAATGACGTCATTCATTCTATATACCTCCATGCCTATCTATTGTAACAACTTTTTATTACCCATTACCTGTAATTTACGGTAAAACCTGAACTTAATCTATTTATCTTTCCGTCTTCCCCTTAGCCAAATATGCTAGGATTAATCATTTTCGGAATCGCAAACGCCAAATCAGGTAGAAATGCGATAAGAAGCAAGACAACTAAAATAATAGCTAAGTAAGGAAGAACCGCAACAAATGATCTTTCTATCGATAAGTTTCCAATTTTTGCTGCTAGTAATAGCACCAGTCCATATGGCGGTGTAGCAAGTCCGATGGCTAGTGTGATAACAATGATTAGACCTAATTGAACCGGTTCAATACCAAATTCAATTGCAGCTGGTAAGACCATAGGGACAAATAAAATCATTGCAGGAATCGCATCCATAAATGTTCCAATAAATAGGAAGAAAAGAATAAGGATGAGAACAAAGACCCAGGGTGATCCTATATTATTTGTAAAGAAATCCTGTGCAATAGCACCTAATTGGTAATAACTCATCAATTCACCAAGCGCGCTTGCTGTTGCTAGTGCAAATAAAGAAAGAGAGCTTAGTGCAAGCGTATCCATTAAAATCTTAGGAAGATCATTAAGTTTCAGTGTTTTATAGTAAAACATACTAATTAATAGTGTATAAACTGATGCAACGGCTGCCGATTCGGTTGCTGTGAAAAATCCGCTAATAATTCCACCAATAATAATAATCGGAGTAAATAAAGCTGGAAGAGATTCTAGAAATAACTTCATAATCTTTCCAAATGGAACCCGTTCTTCTTTCGGGTAATTTCTTTTAACAGCAACAATATAAACGAATAACATCATACCAAGACCAATTAGAATTCCTGGAACAATACCACCCATGAATAACGCACCAATAGAGGCATTTGTTAGCCCTGCGAAAATAATCATTGGAATACTTGGTGGAATAATAACCCCAATTGTGGAAGATGCAGCTGTTACCCCTACTGCAGTTTCTTTGTCATAACCTTTCTTGGTCATACTAGGTATAAGCACTTTTCCCATACCCGCAGCATCTGCTTGTGCTGCACCTGAAACACCAGCAAACATCATTGATACTAAAATATTCGCATGTGCTAAGGCTCCTCGAATTGGTCCAACAATAGCCATAGCAAAATCAATTAATTTCTCGGAGATTTTCCCTGAATTCATTAAGTTCGCAGCTAAAATAAATAATGGAACAGCCAATAGAACAAAAGAATCTAAACCATTTACCATTTTCATTGGTACGGTAGCTTCCGGTGTATACGGCATTCCAAAAATACCTAGTAAAGCTATGATTCCAATTACAAAAGCGATTGGAACACCGATAATCATGAGAACAAGAAATAACCCTACTAATAAGATAGCCATCAGTCAGTAACCTCCCTTGTTTTTAGCGCTTTCATATGATCCAATAAATGAGAGAGGGAATAGATAATCATCGTTCCCGCCATAATTGGAATAGCAATCCATACATACCCCATTTTCATCTCTGGGAGACTTGCCCATGTATAGTTCCAGAACTCGTTTACGACTTGAATTCCTAATAAGAAAATAGCAATATTAAATACTATGAGAATTAAATCAATTACAATTTGTAAGACTGCTCCTTTTCCTCCCTTTAGTTTCTTTTGAAGTAGGTCAAAATTGAAATGTTCCCTACGATTTACCATCACTGAGGCTCCCATTAAAATCGCCCATATAAATGAATAGTTAGCTACTTCTTCTGTCCAAATAACAGGAATTCCTAGATGCCTTGTAGCAATTTGGAAAATAACAACTAGAAAGAAAATACATAGAAATATAGCACCGAAAATCATCTGTACCTTATCAAGCATTTGCACAAAACGTTTCACGATATTACCTCCTTAAGTCCATACTCTATTGATCCAGTTCATAAATATCGTTTAGTAAATCTTCTACACTAATTTCCTCTGCAAAATCATTCAATATTGGTCTAGCAACCTCAATAAACGGCTCTCTATCAATCTCATTAACAATTGCACCCTCGGCAATCGCTTTTTCCTTATATTCTTCTTCTTGAGCAAGTGTTGCTTCACGCTCTGCTGCAACTGATTCCTCTGCAGCTTTTAGAATGATTTCTTGATGCTCTTCGGTATACTGGTCAAATTTCTCTCCATTAATGAGCATAAATCTAGTTGTAAAATCGTGTGCTGTCTCCGTAATATACTTTCCATTTGGTGTCGTATGATGTGCTTGTTGCACAAAGAATGGATAAGCATTTTCCGATGCATCAACAACATCCTGTTGCAGTCCTTGGTAGAGTTCACCCCAAGAAATGGATGAAGGGATTGCACCAGCTGTAACCCAGAAATCTGAAACAACCCCAGATGTTTGTGTACGAAGAGAAACACCTTGTAGGTCTTCAACGGAATGGATAGGTTTCTTTCCATAATAATGTCTAACCCCCGCCGTCCAATAACCTAATACTTTAAAGGAATTATCCGACTTTTCATTAACCATTTGTGCTACCTTATCTCCTACTTTTCCATCCACTGCTTTTAACCAATGTTCATAACTATTAAATAGATAAGGGGCGGAAAATAAATCAATCTCCTTAATTCCTGTTTGTGTCATAAATCCTGGAGAAACAATGACAACATCAGCAGCACCCAATTGAAGTTTTTCTACTAACTGTGATTCTTCCGTCCCAATTGTTCCAGCATGCACTTCAACTTCAATCGTTCCATTGGATTGTTTCTCCGCTACCTCCTTGAATTTCAATAAACCAGCCTGATACGGGCTGTCTGGTGAAGTCTGGTTGTGTGCTGCGATAATCTTGATTTTACCGTCTCCATCAGAATCAACTTCTTTTGAATTACACCCAGCCAAAATCATTATTCCTAATAATACAGCTACAATGAACATTCCTTTAAACGCTTTCATCATTCTGCTCCCTTCTTTAGTCCGATTTTGTGTATCTAGATGGACAGCTTTTAGAAAAAAGCTATCCGTTTAGTTCTTTTAATTTACTAGTGTATTGTTTAGCTCTATCCGCTAATCTCGTATAATCCTCTTCGGTTTTTAATTGATTTGCATTCACTAAATTACTGCCAATTCCAACAGCGAAACAGCCGTTTGCAAGATATTCGTTCATGTTATCTATCGTAATTCCACCAGTTACCATTGCTTGAACATGAGGAAGTGGTCCCAGAATATTTTTAATATAGTTTGGTCCTACAACATCTGCTGGGAAAACTTTTACCATTTGAGCCCCGTGTTCGTAAGCAGATAAAATTTCCGTTGGTGTCATTACACCTGGAATATTTAATATACCGTAACGATTAGTTAGTTTTAACGCTTCGACATTCAATGTAGGAGAAACGATAAACTTGGCTCCCGCCATGATGACTGTCCTTGCAGTTTCAGGATCTAATACCGTTCCTGCACCGATATTTACTTCGTCTCCCATTTGGCTAACAGCAGTTTCAATAACACGCTCAACATTTGGTGTTTCTGCTGTGATTTCTACGTTCGTTACCCCACCATCGGCTAGCGCTTTCAAAATTGGAACGATATTTTCTTCATTGGACTTACGGATTACTGCAACAATTTTATTCTTTTTTATTTCATTTATAATTGACATACATTTGTATCTCCTTTTTACTCCAAATTGGCATGTTTTTGGTTTAAATTTTGGCTTTCCTTTGGATAATGTTCTAGTAAATAAACGACAATTGCATCCAATAGTAAGTGTGCTGATTGATCAAATTGACTTCCTAATGGTTGTATCGTTTCTGGTTCTTTTTCCAATCGTTTTTTCGTTGCAGCAGGAATAGCTACCGACTGATCCGCAATATTGCCTATAACGGAATTCTTATTCGTCGTTACGAGAGCTATTTTGGCATCCGCTTCCTTTGCTTTTTTTGCGTATTGAACGAGTGACCCCGTACTTCCAGAACCGGAAATAATGAGCAATAAGTCATTTGGTTCAATGCTAGGGGTAATGGTTTCACCTACGACATAGACAGGATAATCACTGTGCATTAAGCGCATTGCAAATATTTTTCCAACTAGTCCTGAACGCCCTGTACCTGAGATGAAGATTCTCTTAGCCTTCTGAACTTCCTCTGCTAATTCCTTTGTTTCATCTGCATTTATTTGCTTAACAACCTCATATACTTCGGTTACAACTGTATTTATCATTTGTTCCATATTAAATCTCCTTTATTTAGCATGATTCCCTTGAGTTTAGTTTCGGTTCAAACCGATATATGTCCGGACTTATACGATAACTTTTATCAGTAATCCGATTAAGCAATAACTCCGCTGCTTTTTTCCCCATTTCAAATGCAGGCTGCTGAATCGTAGTTAAAGCCGGGCTATAGATACTTGCATAGGATACCTCATCAATTCCGATTAGCGCTAAATCGTCCGGTATACGCACCGTATATTTTTTCGTAAAGGCCAAAATTTCATGTAGTACCCTATCATTTAAGGCTAAAATCGCCTCTGGAGGGTTATCTTGTTCTAACATGTCCTTAACTACTGTCTGAATGCGACGAATCTCTCCCGTCATCAAATAGTCAGCGTTAAACGTCAATTGGTTATGTTCTAATGCTTTTTTAAAACCATTTATCCGCTCCAATCTAGGTGTAACCTTTCCTCTTATTGGGGGAGATAAGAGCCCTATATTCTTGTAACCCTTCCTCACAAACTCTTCCACAGCAAAAAAGGAAGCCATCTCATTATCCAATAAAACCGTATCAACTTCTAATCCAGGAATAATTCTATCTAAAAAAACCAACGGAAATTTCGCATCGATTAATGATTGATAAAGCTCTATATTATCTCCCGTCGGAAATGCAATGATTCCATCTACTTGCTTGGATTGAAGCATTTCAATATAGCGCTTCTCCTTTTTCAAATCATCATCCGCATTACAGATAATCACATGAAAGTCTTTCTCATTACAAAAATCTTCAATAGCTCGTATTACCTGAGTCGAAAAAACGTGTAAGATGTTTGCTACTATAACTCCGATTGTCATCGTTGATTTCTGCTTTAAACTTCTAGCAATGATATTGGGGCTATATCCCAACTCCTTAATAGCTAGCTCGATACGCTCCTTCGTTTTTTCTCCCATATAATCGTAGCGCTTATTTAGATATTGAGAAACCGTGCTTTTAGATACACCAGCATGTTTCGCAACATCGGAAATAGTAATCCTTTTCATACAAATTATCTCCTTAACTAATTAATACCCTAAACAACTAAATCGGTTTAGTAAAACGGTTTAGTTGAATTATAATATAGATGTAACCGTTTTACAATGAAATTTGGAGATTTTTTTCGTAGCATGTAGTATAGGTCCCAGTGCCAAGGTTTTATAGCCAGTTATGTAGCAAAAGAATAAAAAAGAAGCCGCTGTTAAAAAACGCGGGTGTTAGCATTTCACTATCATCTTATTTTTTGGTGTCAGTCCCAGAAGAATCGATACATTCGTTGTCTAGCTACTCATTCCATTCTTAAACAAACATTTGATTTAAATTAAATCTACACACTTTATCAACTAATCAAATGTTTGTTTAAAATTGATATTTTGAGTGTTTCTCCTATTGTGGGACAATCTTTTTCAAGCTTCGACCTTCTTCTTGAAAGAAATGGCAAATAATTTGGTGATTTACCGCATACAGAATTGCAAACCTATTTTCAAACAAATGTTTGATTGAACTTGGCCGTGCTTTCTAGGAACATGGGGACAAATAGAGACCACCGATTTCCGTGTTCATTGATTAACGTTGAATATCCATTACTTCCGCTTAAGACAAGTAAATCTAGACGTAAAGCCATAGGTGAAGTAGTTATTGAAGCTCTTAAAAAGCATAAAGGGGAACGGGAATTAGAACCGGAAATATTAATGATATCGCGAAAGCTCTCGGCGTAACTACCGACTATTTAATAATTGGGGAAAACAAAGATTCGGAAATAGAAAAAATCCTCAACGAACCAAAAACAAACATCATGTTTAAAGACTGGGAAAAGAATGACGAACAACGTGAGGAAGCTTTGAACTTTATTAAATTTCTTATTTCTAAGGATGAATAAAAGTGAAAATAATAAATTTTGCGTCGCCTTTACATAACTATATGCGATCTTGTATAGGTCGCTTTATTTATAGATTTATTATAGATATATTTTTCTAGGTAAAAGGGGTAGGGGGTTTGGATAATTTATCGACTATAATCTTTTTAGTTGGAGTTATTAGTTTTTTAATCAGTATTATCATGGTTGTTGTTAATGTAATCAGAAAAAAAATCACCAAAAGTACCCGCTAGGTGGGTTGCTGGGTTTGTTTTGTTAGCTATTGGTGGGATTATGATTATGCCAACTTCTGAAACAGAAACAACTTCTTCAAATGTAGAAGTTGAAAAGGTGTCCAATAAAAAGAAAGAAGAAAAAGAGAATAAACTCCCCATCAATGTAATAATTAATCGATTTAATGTGGAACAGCGATTTGCTGAAAAGAGGTTATAAATGTATCGCAATAAACTGTTATTATTCAAATGTTTTGGAGATGGCCCTCCAGATCCATCTACGGGAAAAATAAAATTAATAAAGCTTAGAGGAAAAACGCACATGGAAAAGGTTGGTCATGAGGATATGAAAACAACCATGAAGATTTATACGCATGTTACAAAGAAAATGAAAGAAGATGCATCAGCTAAAGTCAAATATTTATACGGGGATGCATTGTCTCAGATAAACATAAAATAAAGCACCCCGATTTGGAGTGCTTTATTTATTTTCAAATACGTTTTGTATAAAATGTTACCTTTTTGTTACCTTTTGGATAAATAAGGCGTTGAAAATCCCCCTAAACCCTTGTCATGACAGGGTTTAATTGGTTAGATTTACATCATGCCGCCCATTCCACCCATTCCGCCCATGTCAGGCATTCCGCCACCAGCGCCGCCTTCTTCTGGGATATCTGCTACAACAGCTTCAGTTGTTAGGAACATAGCCGCTACAGATGCTGCGTTTTGCAATGCAGAACGAGTAACTTTGGCAGGGTCAACGATACCGGCATCTACCATGTTTACCCATTCATTTGTTGCTGCATTGTATCCAATGCCAACTTGTTCGCCTTTTAGACGTTCTACAATGATAGAACCTTCTAGCCCAGCATTAATAGCAATTTGGCGAACTGGCTCTTCAATTGCACGTAGAACAATATTCACACCAGTTGCTTCATCACCATCAACTTTTAACTCAGCAACTTTATTATAAACGTTCATGTATGCTGTACCACCACCAGCAACAATACCTTCTTCAACAGCTGCACGAGTGGAGTTCAAGGCATCTTCAATGCGAAGTTTACGTTCTTTCAATTCTGTTTCGGTTGCAGCACCAACTTTAACTACTGCTACACCACCAGCTAATTTAGCAAGACGCTCTTGTAGTTTTTCTTTATCAAATTCAGAAGTCGTTTCTTCTGCTTGTGCACGGATTTGTGCAACACGACCAGAAATAGCTTCTGGGTTTCCAGCACCCTCAACAATAGTTGTATTTTCTTTTGTAACAACTACTTTATTTGCACGACCTAACTGCTCGATGCCAGCACTCTTAAGATCTAAACCAAGGTCTTCTGTGATTACTTCACCACCAGTTAAGATAGCAATATCTTCTAGCATTGCTTTACGACGGTCACCAAATCCAGGAGCTTTAACCGCTACTGCATTAAATGTACCACGTAGTTTGTTTACTACTAATGTAGCAAGAGCTTCCCCTTCTACATCTTCAGCAATAATTAAGATTGGTTTACCTTGTTGTACTACTTGTTCTAAGACAGGAAGTACTTCTTGGATATTAGCAATCTTCTTATCTGTAATTAGGATGTATGGATCCTCTAAAACTGCCTCCATTTTATCTTGGTCAGTTACCATGTATGGAGAAGCATATCCACGGTCAAATTGCATACCTTCCACTACATCTAACTCTGTAGCGAATCCTTTAGATTCCTCTATTGTGATAACACCATCGTTACCAACACGTTCCATTGCTTCTGCAATTAATTGACCTACTTCTTCATCAGCTGAAGAAATAGAAGCAACTTGAGCAATTTCTTCTTTACTATTAACGGAAGAAGAAATAGTTTGTAATTCTTCTACTGCTGTCGCAACTGCTTTTTCGATTCCACGACGAATTCCAACTGGGTTTGCACCAGATGTAACGTTTTTAAGTCCTTCACGAATCATCGCTTGAGCTAGAACGGTAGCTGTAGTTGTACCGTCCCCAGCCACATCATTTGTCTTAGATGCAACCTCTGATACAAGTTGAGCACCCATGTTTTCAAATTGATCTTCTAACTCAATTTCTTTTGCAATAGTTACCCCATCATTCGTAATCAATGGTGAACCAAATTTTTTATCTAATACAACATTACGACCTTTTGGACCTAGAGTTACCTTTACAGCATTCGCTAACGCATCCACACCACGAAGCATTGCACTGCGGCCATCTTCACTAAACTTAATTTCTTTTGCCATGGAAACATCCTCCTTAAAATTTAAAATGATAATTTCTATTAAGTATAATTAAATCGCTTTTTACTCAACGATTGCTAAGATGTCATTTTCACGTAAAATTAAGTATTCTGTACCTTCATATTTCACTTCAGTACCAGCAAATTTTGAGAAGATAATACGGTTACCTTCTGCAACTTCAAGTGGTAATTTCTCACCGTTGTCCAATACGCGACCAGTACCAACAGCAACGACTTTACCTTCTTGTGGTTTTTCCTTTGCAGAGTCTGGAAGTACAATTCCGCTTGCGGTTTTTTCTTCTTGTTCAACAAGCTCGATAATAACACGATCTCCTAGTGGTTTAATCATGTACATTAGCCTCCTTGACTATCTATCATCATTTATTTTTATGTTGTTAGCACTCTTACCACTTGAGTGCTAATCACAATTCTTATAATAATTAATTCCTAAAAAAAATGCAAGCATTCTATCACTAAATTTAATAATTTTTTTCTAAAACTGTATCCCCTTTCAAAGGAACTTTCCATTCAGTTTATTCACAGACTTCATAGTACATATAAATTCTTTCGATATGATAAAATAGTATGGATGCACGGAAAAATAAGTAAATATAATCTTAGAAAATGAATTTTTTCATTATACCTATCAAAAATGATTAATATACTTATTAATGGTCAAACCTTATTTTAAATCAAAGGAGTCGTTTTCTATTGCCTAAACGATATTGGTATGTCATTTTAACGTACATCCTAACACAGTTATCAAGTTTTCCGGCAGCCATTATTGCTCTAAAGTATTTCTCGGAGAGTTATACGGAAGTTGTAATCTATTGGAGTATTATAAGCTTTCTCGGTGCATTGTTTATCATACTTTGGTTATTAAAACCTGATATGCAAATGCAACAGCATCGTGACAATTCCGGTGGCCAAGTGATTCTATGGTCCATCATCGGTTTCTTTATGGCCTATGTGGTACAAGTTGGCGCTGCCATGATAGAAGTGAAGATATTTGGTATCGAAGCTGGTTCAGAAAACACACAAAACATTATCGGAATTTCTCGTGCCATTCCATTATTTATGATTGTCCCTGCCATTGTTGCACCGATCTTAGAAGAAGTTATTTTTCGGAAAATTATATTTGGTAGGCTGTATAAGCGGATGAACTTCTTTTTCGCTGCATTACTTTCTGCGTTAATATTCGGTGCCATTCACGGCGAGCTACAGCATCTATTAGTGTATTCATCAATGGGATTTGTTTTTGCTTTTCTTTATGTAAAAACAAAACGAATTTTAACTCCCATTATCGTTCATGCTGCACTAAATTCCATGACTGTTATTGCTCAGTACTCCTTGTCACCAGAAGAAATACAAAAACAACTAGATCAATTGCAGATGATCGTTTTTGGAGGTTAATTCATAATGAAGGTTTCACTCATGCATAACGCAATCTTTTTCTTCATACTTGGTGTAATATTTATTTTTATTGCCATTCAAACAGCAGGGGAATCCGTGTGGAGTACCTCAACTGTTATACTTGCCGCTGTTGCTACTTTTGACATTGGAGTTGCCATACGATCGTTACGTATTCATTATCGAACAAAAAAAAGGAAAAAGAAGGAGTAGTCACCTTAGACTGCTCCTTCTCTATAAAGACAGTATTCGTAGTTCTTTTTCTCTTTCGTTCGCAGTTAACCTAAACATACCCCAAATTATGCCAAAAACAGCCTTCTTTTTAGTAAATAAATTCCTATTGTTATTCTTTATCTAACGGATAATGTTTTAAGAAATATACGAGTGCTTGTAATTCAACCGCTAAATCAATGTGATGAACGCGTACATGATTTGGAACCGTGATTCGAGCAGGAGTAAAATTAAGAATCCCATTAATACCTTCTTTCACTAGGTTTTCCGTTATAACTTCTGCTTCCGTCGATGGGACCGTTAATATGGCAACCCGAATCCCATCAAGCTGTTCGGATAAATCATCAATATGGTAGATTGGTACACCATCAATGTCCGAACCAACCTTCCTTTCATCTGCATCAAACGCTTTCGAAATTCGTATGTTATTGTTTTTTAAAAAACTATATTTTAAGAATGCGGTACCTAAATTACCAGCACCAATTAATGCAACTTCGGTCACTTCATGATGGTCCAATGTACTTCGGAAAAAACCAAGCAAGTATTCAACATTGTATCCATACCCTTTTTTCCCTAGAGCACCGAAATAAGAAAAATCTCTACGGATAGTTGCTGAATCCACTTTAACAGCCTCACTTAATTCCTTAGAAGATACTCGTTTTTTCCCTTGTTGATTTAGATTATTTAAAAAACGATAATATAACGGCAGGCGTTTGGCAGTAGCTTGTGGTATTTTATTTTGCTGCATCGATTTTTTCCTCTCTTCATTCTAAATATTTTATTTCCTTATTAACATTATCTTAACAGAAATTTCAATAAAAGTCGTGATATTTTTCACAATTAATTATGTTGTTCCCCCTTTACCAATGCGGTAGAATTAAAATATTGAGGTGAAATCACAATGATACTTATGCAACTTAATGGCATATCAAAATCCTTCGGTGCGGAAGAGATTTTGTCAAATATAAAAATAGAGGTAAAAGAGAATGATCGTATTGCTATTGTTGGGCGTAATGGCGCTGGTAAATCTACATTACTCAAAATTATGGCTGATGAACTTACCTATGATGAAGGGGAACTAATTAAACCAAAGGATCTGACACTTGGATATTTATCCCAGCATATGTCTATCGAATCTGGAAAAACCATTTGGGATGAGATGCTTGAAGTATTCACACCTTTATTGAAACAGGAACAAGAATTAAGGAAATTAGAAAACAAAATGGAAGATGCTCATCGTCTATCTGGAGATGACTATGAAAAGTTACTAAAGGATTATGACCGCCTACAAATAGATTTCCAGACAAAAGGTGGATATACCTATGAATCTGATATGAAAGCAGTCCTGACAGGTCTAAATTTCCATGATTATGATTACCAGACACCTATCACGGAATTAAGTGGTGGTCAAAAGACACGTCTAGCATTAGGTAAACTATTATTACAAAAGCCACAGCTTCTCATTTTAGACGAACCGACCAACCATCTTGATATCGAAACACTATCCTGGCTAGAAGGTTATCTCACGAGTTACCCGGGAGCCGTTGTTATTGTATCCCATGACAGATACTTCTTAGATAAAACAGTTTCCATTGTTTATGAGGTTTCTCGACATAAAACCAAAAAATATCACGGTACCTATAGTAAATATTTAAAACTTAGGAGCATGGAATTTGAGCAAGAAATGAAGGCATTTGAAAAGCAACAAACTGAAATAAAGAAAATGGAAGATTTTATACAACGTAATATTGTAAGGGCCTCAACAACCAAAAGAGCACAAAGCAGAAGAAAGCAGTTAGAAAAAATGGATCGAATGGAAAAGCCTTTAGGTGATGAATCATCTGCTTCTTTTTCCTTTCAAATTAATCGCCGTAGTGGAAATGACGTGCTCAAAATAGAAGATCTTTCTTTTCGTTATGAAGATGCGGATACCAATCTATTTTCCAATATAAATCTTCATGTAAACCGTGGGGAGAGGATTGCACTTGTGGGCCCAAATGGAGTTGGGAAAACAACCCTTTTAAAAGTAATCTTAGGGAGTCTGGCAAAAGCTGGTGGTAGCATCCAAGTTGGTACAAATGTACAAATCGGTTATTATGATCAGGAACAAGCTAATTTGTCTTCTACTAAAACCGTGTTAAATGAACTCTGGGACGATTATCCAACGGTAAATGAAAAGGATATTCGCACGGTATTAGGAAACTTTCTATTCTCAGGTGATGATGTATTAAAGCCTGTTACTACCCTAAGTGGAGGCGAAAAGGCTCGCCTTGCTCTTGCCAAACTAATGATGCAAAAGGCAAATCTACTCATACTAGATGAGCCCACAAACCATTTAGACATTGATAGCAAGGAAGTTCTAGAGGCCGCCTTAATTGATTTTCCTGGAACCATTATATTTGTTTCTCACGATCGCTATTTTATTAACAAAATCACCGATCAGGTGGCAGAAATGAAGCGTGATGGGATAACCATTTATCTAGGTGACTATGATTATTACCT
This sequence comes from Oceanobacillus senegalensis, assembly GCF_900176885.1. Classification (GTDB taxonomy): domain Bacteria; phylum Bacillota; class Bacilli; order Bacillales; family Amphibacillaceae; genus Oceanobacillus; species Oceanobacillus senegalensis. The sequence continues at coordinate 3,050,106 of NZ_LT839648.1, forward strand.
AGAGAAAAAAGAAGAAGAAGCAGAACATAAAAGTTTAGAACAACTAGAACTAGAAAAACCAGTAGAAAAAAAGGCTCCAAAAAAACGAAGCTACAAAGAAGAAAAACAACTGCAAAGCCAGCTTCGTAAAAAGAAAAGACGTATTACAGAACTTGAAGAAACCATTGAAGAATTAGAATTACAAATTGCGGAACTTGAAGAAAAGATGACAGAACCAGAAGTGTTTCAAGATCATGAAAAATCCTATGAACTGAATGAACAAACTACGGAACTAAGACAAAAAGTAGATGAACATATGGAAGAATGGGCCCAACTGCAGGAAGAAGTATAGATAGTATGATAAAAACAAAAAACACGGTGATATGGAATAAAACATATCACCGTGTTTTTCTGCGACTATTTAAATAAATAATCATTCTGGATGGTTTGTTCAACAGAAATTCGGTAAACGATTCCCAAGCCAATCATGGTGGATAAAACCGAGCTTCCTCCATAACTAATGAGAAGAAGAGGGATACCAGTAATCGGCATAATGCCTAAAGTCATTCCGATATTTTGAAAAACATGTATCAAAATTAAACTTAAAAAACCAAAACAATAATAGGATCCGAATGATGAATACTTATAAATACTCAAACCTAATGTTACCAATTTATATAACAGCATAAAATACAAGAAGATGACTAATGCACTTCCAATAAATCCAAAGCTTTCCCCAATAATAGAAAAGATAAAATCCGTTTGTGCTTCAGAATAATATACTTGTACACCACTTAAACCTTTTCCAAATAGTTGACCAGAACCTAGTGCTGTATGAGCCCGATCAAAATGCCAATTTGCATCACTAGAAGTTTGCGTTGGGTCAAACCATGTCAAAATACGATTTATTTGATATTCCTCAATGCCAAGAAATTGCTGTGCCATGACGGGAAACTTGATAATTAACCCAAGTGCAGCCCCGCCTAGAGCACCTCCCAACACAACCAATCCAGAAATGATTTTCCAACTTATCCCTGATAATATGATCATCATTCCTAAAATAAACAGATAGACCATGGAAGTCCCAAAGTCCGGTTGTTGCATAATTAGAAAGACTGGTAAAATGACAACCATAATAAGCTTAATTAATAATAACGTATCTGTTTGTAAATTTGCAGCTTCATATTTGGATTTATGAATCGTTATAACTCGTGCGAGGTATAATATTGTTGTTATTTTTGCAAATTCAGCTGGCTGTAAAGATAAGCCTGGTAGAGTGAACCAACTCTTTGCACCATTTACGGGCTCAGCAATAAAGTCTGGACTTATCAACAAGATAAAAAGAACAAAGACCCCTACGATATATACATAAACACTAGCCTTATAAATTTGCTCTATATCAAGATATTGAATAGCAGCAACAAGGAGTATACCTATTGAAAACCATACAATTTGCTTTAATACAAAATTCTCATCCTCATACTGTTCTAATTGCTGTGCATTGTAAATCGAAAGTAAACTTACACAAACAAATAGAATGAAAAGGGCGATTAAATCTGTTTGAAAAAAATAAGATTGCTTCTTATTCACCGTATTTCACCAAATTTCTTCCCGTTTAAAACGATGAAGGATGTCAACCTATAATCCTCCATCCCCACAAGTATTGTAATACATGATGGCCCAACTTACTAGTCGTGAATGTTCTAGTTTACAATAAGAAGAGACAACTGTTGATATAATATGACATATTTTTTTCACTTGTGGAAAATCTAGATTATCAACATTACTATACCAACTATCCACAACATAAAATATCTAAAAACGTTGAAAACATAAGTTATGAACAGAGTTATGCACAATATCCACAGATTTTGAGATTTTTATACACAATTTTTATTAACAAAACTTATCCCAATACGACAGGTTTCAACATACTTATACACAAACCTGTAGATAACTTTATCCAAAACGATAAAAATAGACAAATATTGACATATTACTTCAATATTAAAGAGGCATTGGCATTTAAATCTAATCCAGAACGTTTTCCTTGTTGATAATTAATCGTGCCAGCTGCTGCAATCATTGCTGCATTATCTGTGCAAAGCTTTAACGGAGGGACAGATAATGGAATCGATGTTTGAGAAAATTTCTTTTCTAGCTCGTTTCGCAATCCCCTATTTGCTGCTACTCCTCCAGCAACAATAACTTGTTTCACCTTATATTCCTTTGCTGCTCGTAACGTTTTTTCTGTTAAAACGTCAATCACACTCGCTTGAAAGCTAGCAGCAATATCTTCATCCTTTAATGTTTCCCCACGTTGTTTGGCATTGTGAATTTTATTAATGACGGCTGATTTTAATCCACTAAAACTAAAATCATAACTTCCTTCCTCTAACCAAGCACGAGGAAAATCAATGGACTCCTCTCCCTCAGCTGCTAATCTGTCAATATGTGGACCACCTGGATAAGGAAGATGCAGCATTCTTGCTACTTTATCATAGGCTTCTCCTGCAGCATCATCTCTGGTCTCTCCAATCACTTCATAGGAACCGTGTTCTTTCATTCGTACTAGTTCCGTATGTCCACCTGAAACAATCAGAGCTAATAAAGGAAATTCAAATTCTTGTTCAAGACGGTTTGCATATATATGACCTGCTATATGATGCACCCCGACTAATGGCTTTTGTTTAGCAAAAGCTAATGCCTTTGCAGTATTAACTCCTACTAGTAATGCACCGACTAGTCCTGGACCCTGTGTAACGGAAATAGCATCAATATCATCCCATGTTAGACCTGAGGTTTGAAAGGCTTCTTCCAATACAATAGTCATTTGCTCCACATGATGTCTGGATGCAATTTCCGGTACTACTCCACCAAAGCGTTTGTGACTCTCAATCTGAGAGGCTACAACATTTGAAATAATTTCAGTACCATTTTTTACAATTGCGACGGCTGTTTCATCACAGCTTGTCTCGATTCCTAAAATCATTGTATCCTTTTTCATGATAAATTCACCCACATTACAATAGCATCTTCTCCGCTATCGGTATAATAATTTTTTCGAATTCCACCAGGTACGAGTCCAAATTTTCGATAAAGCCTTTGAGCGGCAATATTCGAGACCCGTACCTCTAATGACAGTCGTTTTGCACCAATATGTTGAAGCAATTGTATGACAAAACCAAAAAGCCTTTCACCCAGACTTTGACCACGATAATCGGGCATGATGGCGATATTAGTTATTTGAGCATCATCAACTACGATCCATATCCCTACATACCCAACGATTTTCTCGTCAACCTCCAAAACAAAGTAATGAGCATGATGGTTATCCACAATTTCCTGATAAAAGACATCGGTTGTCCAAGGTGTTGTAAAGGACGCCCTTTCCACTTCTAGCACCTGTTCAACATCCGTAAACTCCATCTTCCGAATAACGACTTCACTCATGCTCATCTTTTCCCTTTCTGAGCCTTCAACCAATTCGCTTCCGCTTCTGCCAAGCGTAAATAATTTGGCGTAAGAGTATGCGTATTATCTACTTCTTTAGAAAGCCCTGCTAACCCTAAGAAACTAGGGTTAGGAATATGATATGGACCTGCAGGAATAACGGCCTTTTCTCCTAGTACTTCCTTTATCTGTTCCAGATGCAAGGAAAGATCAGGACTTAAAAATAAAACTTCCTGATTTTCATTTGCTAATCTATCTAAAACATCAACCATTAATATATTTTTTTCCTCATCAACAGATATCAACTGTTGATCCTGCCATTGATAAATACCTGTATAAACTAATCCACGTCTTGCATCAAAAAATGGACAAATATATCCATTAAAAAATTGTCCATGATATGCCAAAATTTCCAAACTAGATACGCCAACTACTGGAATGTCTAGTGCCCATGCCATTGACTTAGCAGTTGAAAGACCAATTCGAACACCAGTATAGGAACCAGGTCCTTTTGCAACCACAATTTTATCTAATTGGTCCGGAGTCATGGAAACTTCCTCCATTAATTGATTTATAGCAGGCATTAATCGGACAGAATGATTCTTCGTAATGTTTGTCACGATTTCCCCTATCACTATTTCATCCTGTAAAATAGCAACTCCCATTACTTGATTAGATGTATCAATTGTAAGTACATTCATATTTTGTAACTCCTAACTCAACAATTCATTCACGATGGATTCATAGTGGTAACTATTTGAAGTAAACTCAATCACCCTTGAATCCCCTTCTTGGTAACTAATTTTTACATTTAAACGTTCTGTTGGTAAAAAATCTTCAATAAATGTTGCCCACTCTACAACCGTAATTCCTTCACCGTGAAAATACTCATCAAATCCAATATCTTCATCTGAGTTTTCTAATCGGTAAACATCCATGTGATATAAAGGTAACCTACCTTCATATTCTTTTACAATAGTAAAAGTCGGACTATTTACAGTTCGTTTAACACCTAAACCTCTTGCAAGTCCCTTTGTAAATGTAGTTTTTCCAGCACCCAAATCTCCTTCCAACGTCAAAACATCACCAGGCTTAAGTAAAGAAGCTAATTTTTCACCTAGCTGCATCGTTTCATCTGATGAATGGGTGTCGGTATTGTGTTTACTCAAAAATATCACCTACCTCAAATGGTTATACCCCTTTTTATGTAATAATCGTTTCTCATTATTAATGTTTAAAAATACACGTGTTTGATTATCAGATGTCACTTTACCAATCTTCGTAACTGGTAATTCAAATTGTTTCGCTATTTGTTGAAGACTTTCCCATTCATTTGGAGAGACGGTTCCAATTAATTCAAAATCTTCTCCACCATAATATTTCCACTTATGTTGTAATTCATCAGAAAACTGTTGAAAAGAAATAGAGGTCGGAATCAATTTATCTTCTAGCTCTATGGTTACGTGAGAGGATTCTGCAATTTCATTCGCTTCACTAGCAACTCCATCACTAATATCATTAAGCGCGATTCGAGATAAGTTTCTTAAATTAGATGAAAATTGAACACGTGGTGATGGCATACGATGCCTTTGAATATAATAATCTGCATCTGTGTAGCTTCCATCTGTCGTCAGTAAATGAAAGCCAGCTTGGGAGTCACCTAATGTACCTGTTACAAATACATAATCCCCTATTCTTGCATTACTACGATAACGCTCCTTCCCATTCATAGTATAGCCAATTACGGTAATAGAAATGGTTAATTCCTTACCTGAAACCGTATCTCCACCAATGATGTCCATCTGATATTGAGAAGCTAATTCATTCATTCCACCAAATATATCTTTTAGTTGATCAAAGTTCCACCTGCTTGGAATAACAATAGAAACTAAATAGAATGCCGGAGTGGCTCCCATAGCCGCTAAATCACTAAGATTCGCTGCTAGAGCACGATAACCAACATGGTATGGTTTCATGGTTTCTAATGAAAAGTGTATATCCTCCACAAACGTATCAACTGATGTCACCAAGTTCTGATTCGTTGCTTGTATGACCGCAGCATCATCACCAATTCCCTTTATTAATGAAGATTGATGATTGGAATGTGGAGTTATCGAATCTATAAATGAAAATTCATCCATCTTAATTCACCAAATTTCTATATGAACTACACTTATGATAGCAAAAAGAACGGTAAAAGGAAAAAATAACTATTTCGGGTGACATGCTTTTTAGGGTTAAATAGTCAATCTAGAGGTGTACTAATATGATGAAGTAAATTTACTCTTTTCCGCAAAGAAAAATGGGTCAAAACCATTGAAGAACACTCAAGTGAACCATCTTTTTAAACAAAACTAAAAAATGATGAAGAACTCTATAGAAACATCGTAATTTATGAAAAAGAACTAGAGCGATTATTCATTAGAAGCAAGGGAATATTAACTATCCCAGACGGATCATAAACACTTAAAAATTGCACTTTTTATACTTACTGAAGGGGCGCCTTTTAAATGATGTAACCCAGAACTTAATGATAGACAAGAAGTATTTAAGATAGTTATCAATGCAATGCCATTAATTAGCAGCATAAATAAAGTGAATCTCAATCAGTGGGGGTTATCGACGCACAGGACGTGCTAGTGTCGACAATGCGACAAATGTTTTCGGTAGGGCGAGCAATCGCAGTCCCAGGACGTCGCGTTTTGTTGACCTTTCATCCCCCACTGAAACAAAGGAACAAAGGCTAAAGTCACAACGTCCGTTGCAACGCCTCCTGAGACCTACGCCCTGTAGGCCCGAACGAATCGGGCTTTTAGGGGCAGTTTATACCACGAGGGTATGACACAAGGCCCTCCCTCACCTAAAATGATTATTGTTTCCTCCATTTTTGAGGTGGGGGGGATTATTGCTTCTTAACCTGCGATAAATTGACTTCATTTTCTCGATAAGAGTGAAGATTGAATCTCATTTCCTCAGGGAATATACCCCTGATGTTTAGCCTTACCCTACTAAACTGCAAATACAAATAAGTACGTCATCTAGTTATTTTGTACCCTATGCCAGATTGCATCAATGCAGACGAAAAAAACGTTTCTGGACCAGAAAATAGAGCCTATCCCCTAGTAAAAATGCTACTCGTAAAAAATTAACATACGATAGGTGTATTAGAGTTATCCAAAGACTTGAAAAAGTATTTGACATTGTTCGCTAAACTATAATCACTTTTATCTAAACACTAAAAAACACACGATTCAAATAATCATGTGTGTGCTTTATACATATTAAACTGGCGGTCCGGACGGGACTCGAACCCGCGACCTCCTGCGTGACAGGCAGGCATTCTAACCAACTGAACTACCGGACCTATAAAAAAGTGCATAAAAAAAGCCTGGCGGCGTCCTACTCTCGCAGGGGTTAATCCCAACTACCATCGGCGCTGGAGAGCTTAACTACTGTGTTCGGCATGGGAACAGGTGTGACCTCTCCGCCATTACTACCAGGCCTACAGGATATAGGTCGATTGGTATTGTTCACAGGACGTGAACGGTTTTAACCGAACCTCCCTGAATGTTTTAAAATAGTTATACCTTGAAAATATACCTTGAAAACTAAATAAGAGATAATCACTGACATCCTTTAAGAAGTTAGTTAAGTCCTCGATCGATTAGTATTCGTCAGCTCCACATGTCACCACGCTTCCACTTCGAACCTATCTACCTCATAGTCCCTGAGGGATCTTACTCACTTAGAAGTGATGGGAAGTCTCATCTTGAGGGGGGCTTCATGCTTAGATGCTTTCAGCACTTATCCTTACCATACGTAGCTACCCAGCTATGCTCCTGGCGGAACAACTGGTACACCAGCGGTATGTCCATCCCGGTCCTCTCGTACTAAGGACAGCTCCTCTCAAACTTCCGGCGCCCACGACGGATAGGGACCGAACTGTCTCACGACGTTCTGAACCCAGCTCGCGTACCGCTTTAATGGGCGAACAGCCCAACCCTTGGGACCGACTACAGCCCCAGGATGCGATGAGCCGACATCGAGGTGCCAAACCTCCCCGTCGATGTGAACTCTTGGGGGAGATAAGCCTGTTATCCCCGGGGTAGCTTTTATCCGTTGAGCGATGGCCCTTCCATGCGGAACCACCGGATCACTAAGCCCGACTTTCGTCCCTGCTCGACTTGTAGGTCTCGCAGTCAAGCTCCCTTCTGCCTTTACACTCTGCGAATGATTTCCAACCATTCTGAGGGAACCTTTGGGCGCCTCCGTTACCTTTTGGGAGGCGACCGCCCCAGTCAAACTGCCCGCCTGACACTGTCTCCGAACCGGATCACGGTCCTGGGTTAGAAGGTCCATACAGCCAGGGTGGTATCCCACGGATGCCTCCACGTAAGCTGGCGCTCACGCTTCTGAGGCTCCCACCTATCCTGTACAAGCTGCACAGACATTCAATATCAGGCTACAGTAAAGCTCCACGGGGTCTTTCCGTCCTGTCGCGGGTAATGCGCATCTTCACGCATAGTATAATTTCACCGGGTCTCTCGTTGAGACAGTGCCCAAGTCGTTGCACCTTTCGTGCGGGTCGGAACTTACCCGACAAGGAATTTCGCTACCTTAGGACCGTTATAGTTACGGCCGCCGTTTACTGGGGCTTCGGTTCTAAGCTTCGGACCAAAGGTCCTAACTCTTCCCCTTAACCTTCCAGCACCGGGCAGGTGTCAGCCCCTATACTTCGCCTTTCGGCTTCGCAGAGACCTGTGTTTTTGCTAAACAGTCGCTTGGGCCTATTCACTGCGGCTCTATCTCTATAGAGCACCCCTTCTCCCTAAGTTACGGGGTCATTTTGCCGAGTTCCTTAACGAGAGTTCTCCCGCTCACCTTAGGATTCTCTCCTCGCCTACCTGTGTCGGTTTGCGGTACGGGCACCTGTGATCTGGCTAGAGGCTTTTCTCGGCAGTGTGAAATCCGGAACTTCGGCTATAGTTGCCTCCCCATCACAGCTTGAAATGGCCAGACGGATTTGCCTATCTGACTTTCTCACTGCTTGGGCGCACACGTCCATCGGTGCGCATTCCTTATCCTACTGCGTCCCCCCATCACTCATAACGATCACGAGGTGGTACAGGAATATCTGCCTGTTGTCCATCGCCTACGCCTTTCGGCCTCGGCTTAGGTCCCGACTAACCCTGAGAGGACGAGCCTTCCTCAGGAAACCTTAGGCATTCGGTGAAAGAGATTCTCACTCTTTTTTCGCTACTCATACCGGCATTCTCACTTCTAAGCGCTCCACCAGTCCTCACGGTCTGACTTCACAGCACTTAGAACGCTCTCCTACCATTGTCTAAAAGACAATCCACAGCTTCGGTGATACGTTTAGCCCCGGTACATTTTCGGCGCAGAGTCACTCGACCAGTGAGCTATTACGCACTCTTTAAATGATGGCTGCTTCTAAGCCAACATCCTGGTTGTCTAAGCAACTCCACATCCTTTTCCACTTAACGTATACTTTGGGACCTTAGCTGGTGGTCTGGGCTGTTTCCCTTTCGACTATGAACCTTATCACCCATAGTCTGACTCCCAAGTCTAAGTAGCTGGCATTCGGAGTTTGACTGAATTCGGTAACCCGATGAGGGCCCCTAGTCCAATCAGTGCTCTACCTCCAGTACTCTTTCCTTGAGGCTAGCCCTAAAGCTATTTCGGAGAGAACCAGCTATCTCCGTGTTCGATTGGCATTTCACCCCTACCCACACCTCATCCCCGCATTTTTCAACATACGTGGGTTCGGGCCTCCTGTCAGTGTTACCTGACCTTCACCCTGGACATGGGTAGATCACACGGTTTCGGGTCTACGACCGCATACTCATTCGCCCTGTTTAGACTCGCTTTCGCTGCGGCTTCGTGTCTTCCACTTAACCTTGCATACGATCGTAACTCGCCGGTCCATTCTACAAAAGGTACGCCGTCACGCGTAAATGCGCTTCGACTACTTGTAGGCACACGGTTTCAGGTACTCTTTCACTCCCCTTCCGGGGTACTTTTCACCTTTCCCTCACGGTACTGGTTCACTATCGGTCACTAGGGAGTATTTAGCCTTGGGAGATGGTCCTCCCGGATTCCGACGGAATTCCACGTGTTCCGCCGTACTCAGGATACACTCCGGAGAGAATTCTCTTTTGACTACAGGGCTGTTACCCTCTTTGGCTCATCTTTCCAGATGGATTCGTCTAAAGAATTCCTTTGTAACTCCATGTGGAGTGTCCTACAACCCCAGAGAGCAAGCTCTCTGGTTTGGGCTGTTTCCGTTTCGCTCGCCGCTACTTGGGAAATCGCATTTGCTTTCTCTTCCTCTGGGTACTGAGATGTTTCAGTTCCCCAGGTATGCCTCTTGTGCCCTATGTATTCAGACACAAGTCCTGTTCCATTACGAACAGTGGGTTTCCCCATTCGGAAATCTCCGGATCAAAGCTTACTTACAGCTCCCCGAAGCATATCGGTGTTAGTCCCGTCCTTCATCAGCTCCTAGTGCCAAGGCATCCACCGTGCGCCCTTATTCACTTAACTAA
>NZ_LT839648.1:3062781-3237232 GCF_900176885.1 Oceanobacillus senegalensis
TTTTGACTACAGGGCTGTTACCCTCTTTGGCTCATCTTTCCAGATGGATTCGTCTAAAGAATTCCTTTGTAACTCCATGTGGAGTGTCCTACAACCCCAGAGAGCAAGCTCTCTGGTTTGGGCTGTTTCCGTTTCGCTCGCCGCTACTTGGGAAATCGCATTTGCTTTCTCTTCCTCTGGGTACTGAGATGTTTCAGTTCCCCAGGTATGCCTCTTGTGCCCTATGTATTCAGACACAAGTCCTGTTCCATTACGAACAGTGGGTTTCCCCATTCGGAAATCTCCGGATCAAAGCTTACTTACAGCTCCCCGAAGCATATCGGTGTTAGTCCCGTCCTTCATCAGCTCCTAGTGCCAAGGCATCCACCGTGCGCCCTTATCCACTTAACTAATTAACAATGAATAAGCGTTGTATCGCTTTAATTTGATGTCTTGATTACTCTTATTTAGTTTTCAAGGTACAAAAATTGAAAGAGATTTACTCTCTCAAAACTGAACCAAACAACTCAGTATGTTTTATCCAAATAAATATTTAGATATTCCGTAATAATCTAGCTTCAGCTCCTAGCGGTTCGCGTCATAAGCAATTGACACTCCAAGCACCAAAGACCAGGTGCTTTACGGTCCCTTGCTTATGCGGTCACCGCTGAACAGTCGCTTACGCCTTTTATCTTCCTTAGAAAGGAGGTGATCCAGCCGCACCTTCCGATACGGCTACCTTGTTACGACTTCACCCCAATCATTGGTCCCACCTTCGGCGGCTGGCTCCAAGAGGTTACCTCACCGACTTCGGGTGTTACCAACTCTCGTGGTGTGACGGGCGGTGTGTACAAGACCCGGGAACGTATTCACCGCGGCATGCTGATCCGCGATTACTAGCGATTCCGGCTTCATGTAGGCGAGTTGCAGCCTACAATCCGAACTGAGAATGGTTTTATGGGATTTGCTTGACCTCACGGTTTCGCTTCCCTTTGTACCATCCATTGTAGCACGTGTGTAGCCCAGGTCATAAGGGGCATGATGATTTGACGTCATCCCCACCTTCCTCCGGTTTGTCACCGGCAGTCACCTTAGAGTGCCCAACTGAATGCTGGCAACTAAGATCAAGGGTTGCGCTCGTTGCGGGACTTAACCCAACATCTCACGACACGAGCTGACGACAACCATGCACCACCTGTCACTCTGTCCCCGAAGGGAAAATCCTATCTCTAGGAGTGTCAGAGGATGTCAAGACCTGGTAAGGTTCTTCGCGTTGCTTCGAATTAAACCACATGCTCCACCGCTTGTGCGGGTCCCCGTCAATTCTTTTGAGTTTCAGCCTTGCGGCCGTACTCCCCAGGCGGAGTGCTTAATGCGTTAACTTCAGCACTAAAGGGCGGAAACCCTCTAACACCTAGCACTCATCGTTTACGGCGTGGACTACCAGGGTATCTAATCCTGTTCGCTACCCACGCTTTCGCTCCTCAGCGTCAGTTACAGACCAGAGAGTCGCCTTCGCCACTGGTGTTCCTCCACATCTCTACGCATTTCACCGCTACACGTGGAATTCCACTCTCCTCTTCTGTACTCAAGTCCTCCAGTTTCCAATGACCGCTCACGGTTAAGCCGCAAGATTTCACATCAGACTTAAAAGACCGCCTGCGAGCGCTTTACGCCCAATAAATCCGGACAACGCTTGCCACCTACGTATTACCGCGGCTGCTGGCACGTAGTTAGCCGTGGCTTTCTGGTTAGGTACCGTCAAGGTATGATCAGTTACTATCATACTTGTTCTTCCCTAACAACAGAGTTTTACGATCCGAAAACCTTCTTCACTCACGCGGCGTTGCTCCGTCAGACTTTCGTCCATTGCGGAAGATTCCCTACTGCTGCCTCCCGTAGGAGTCTGGGCCGTGTCTCAGTCCCAGTGTGGCCGATCACCCTCTCAGGTCGGCTACGCATCGTCGCCTTGGTGAGCCTTTACCTCACCAACTAACTAATGCGCCGCGGGCCCATCTGTAAGTGACAGCCGAAGCCGTCTTTCAAACTCTCCATCATGCGATGAAAAGTATTATCCGGTATTAGCTCACGTTTCCGCAAGTTATCCCAATCTTACAGGCAGGTTGCCCACGTGTTACTCACCCGTCCGCCGCTCGTTCCACTAACGTCACCCCCGAAGGGGATCAGTTAGCTTCCCGCGCTCGACTTGCATGTATTAGGCACGCCGCCAGCGTTCGTCCTGAGCCAAGATCAAACTCTCCAAAAAAGTTTGTATAGAATTAACACCAATTAATTCTATGTCTTAGCTATAGTTAAAAGAAAAACGAGTTCCTTTTAATATCTTAACATACTGGTTGTTTTGTTCAGTTTTCAAAGAGCAAATTTGGTTCGCTTTGTAACAGCGACTTTATTAATTTAACATACTAATTAACTTCTGTCAATCGATATCCTGGTGGAGCCTAGCGGGATCGAACCGCTGACCTCCTGCGTGCAAAGCAGGCGCTCTCCCAGCTGAGCTAAGGCCCCATCATTCATCTATAATGGTCGGGAAGACAGGATTTGAACCTGCGACCCCATGGTCCCAAACCATGTGCTCTACCAAGCTGAGCTACTTCCCGATAATGGCGCGCCCGAGAGGAGTCGAACCCCTAACCTTCTGATCCGTAGTCAGACGCTCTATCCAATTGAGCTACGGGCGCTTATGGTGCCGAGGACCGGAATCGAACCGGTACGGTAGTTACCTACCGCAGGATTTTAAGTCCTGTGCGTCTGCCAGTTCCGCCACCCCGGCACATAGTCTGGAGCGGAAGACGGGATTCGAACCCGCGACCCCCACCTTGGCAAGGTGGTGTTCTACCACTGAACTACTTCCGCATGACAATGTTTTTATAGTATATTATAATGGTGCGGGTGAAGGGAGTCGAACCCCCACATCCGAAGATACTAGATCCTAAGTCTAGCGCGTCTGCCAATTCCGCCACACCCGCATAAATGGTGAGCCATGAAGGATTCGAACCTTCGACCCTCTGATTAAAAGTCAGATGCTCTGCCGACTGAGCTAATGGCTCATATATTTTATAGAAATGGTGCCGGCCAGAGGACTTGAACCCCCAACCTACTGATTACAAGTCAGTTGCTCTACCAATTGAGCTAGGCCGGCGTATTATGTTTTAGATAATATTATTAGATGGTGCACTACTTTTTTTATGCTCGTCGTGTTGTAAGTTCATTCGGTTAAGTTGCACTTCTCACAAGCCTGCACATAGTAGGTTTTGATGAAATAAACGGCTTGCTCTACCAATTGAGTTAGACCGGATTATATATGGTGGAGGATACAGGACTTGAACCTGTGACCCCCTGCTTGTAAGGCAGGTGCTCTCCCAACTGAGCTAATCCTCCGGATGAAACCTGGCGGCGTCCTACTCTCGCAGGGGTTAACCCCAACTACCATCGGCGCTGGAGAGCTTAACTACTGTGTTCGGCATGGGAACAGGTGTGACCTCTCCGCCATCGCTACCAGATAATACTTATTCATAAGAACAAGTTATATTATATGCATTTTTGACAAAAAGTGCAAGGGTTTTTTATACCCTAAAAACTAAATAAGAGGTAATCACTGACATCCTTTAAGAAGTTAGTTAAGTCCTCGATCGATTAGTATTCGTCAGCTCCACGTGTCACCACGCTTCCACCTCGAACCTATCTACCTCATAGTCCCTGAGGGATCTTACTCACTTAGAAGTGATGGGAAGTCTCATCTTGAGGGGGGCTTCATGCTTAGATGCTTTCAGCACTTATCCTTACCATACGTAGCTACCCAGCTATGCTCCTGGCGGAACAACTGGTACACCAGCGGTATGTCCATCCCGGTCCTCTCGTACTAAGGACAGCTCCTCTCAAACTTCCGGCGCCCACGACGGATAGGGACCGAACTGTCTCACGACGTTCTGAACCCAGCTCGCGTACCGCTTTAATGGGCGAACAGCCCAACCCTTGGGACCGACTACAGCCCCAGGATGCGATGAGCCGACATCGAGGTGCCAAACCTCCCCGTCGATGTGAACTCTTGGGGGAGATAAGCCTGTTATCCCCGGGGTAGCTTTTATCCGTTGAGCGATGGCCCTTCCATGCGGAACCACCGGATCACTAAGCCCGACTTTCGTCCCTGCTCGACTTGTAGGTCTCGCAGTCAAGCTCCCTTCTGCCTTTACACTCTGCGAATGATTTCCAACCATTCTGAGGGAACCTTTGGGCGCCTCCGTTACCTTTTGGGAGGCGACCGCCCCAGTCAAACTGCCCGCCTGACACTGTCTCCGAACCGGATCACGGTCCTGGGTTAGAAGGTCCATACAGCCAGGGTGGTATCCCACGGATGCCTCCACGTAAGCTGGCGCTCACGCTTCTGAGGCTCCCACCTATCCTGTACAAGCTGCACAGACATTCAATATCAGGCTACAGTAAAGCTCCACGGGGTCTTTCCGTCCTGTCGCGGGTAATGCGCATCTTCACGCATAGTATAATTTCACCGGGTCTCTCGTTGAGACAGTGCCCAAGTCGTTGCACCTTTCGTGCGGGTCGGAACTTACCCGACAAGGAATTTCGCTACCTTAGGACCGTTATAGTTACGGCCGCCGTTTACTGGGGCTTCGGTTCTAAGCTTCGGACCAAAGGTCCTAACTCTTCCCCTTAACCTTCCAGCACCGGGCAGGTGTCAGCCCCTATACTTCGCCTTTCGGCTTCGCAGAGACCTGTGTTTTTGCTAAACAGTCGCTTGGGCCTATTCACTGCGGCTCTATCTCTATAGAGCACCCCTTCTCCCTAAGTTACGGGGTCATTTTGCCGAGTTCCTTAACGAGAGTTCTCCCGCTCACCTTAGGATTCTCTCCTCGCCTACCTGTGTCGGTTTGCGGTACGGGCACCTGTGATCTGGCTAGAGGCTTTTCTCGGCAGTGTGAAATCCGGAACTTCGGCTATAGTTGCCTCCCCATCACAGCTTGAAATGGCCAGACGGATTTGCCTATCTGACTTTCTCACTGCTTGGGCGCACACGTCCATCGGTGCGCATTCCTTATCCTACTGCGTCCCCCCATCACTCATAACGATCACGAGGTGGTACAGGAATATCTGCCTGTTGTCCATCGCCTACGCCTTTCGGCCTCGGCTTAGGTCCCGACTAACCCTGAGAGGACGAGCCTTCCTCAGGAAACCTTAGGCATTCGGTGAAAGAGATTCTCACTCTTTTTTCGCTACTCATACCGGCATTCTCACTTCTAAGCGCTCCACCAGTCCTCACGGTCTGACTTCACAGCACTTAGAACGCTCTCCTACCATTGTCTAAAAGACAATCCACAGCTTCGGTGATACGTTTAGCCCCGGTACATTTTCGGCGCAGAGTCACTCGACCAGTGAGCTATTACGCACTCTTTAAATGATGGCTGCTTCTAAGCCAACATCCTGGTTGTCTAAGCAACTCCACATCCTTTTCCACTTAACGTATACTTTGGGACCTTAGCTGGTGGTCTGGGCTGTTTCCCTTTCGACTATGAACCTTATCACCCATAGTCTGACTCCCAAGTCTAAGTAGCTGGCATTCGGAGTTTGACTGAATTCGGTAACCCGATGAGGGCCCCTAGTCCAATCAGTGCTCTACCTCCAGTACTCTTATCTTTGAGGCTAGCCCTAAAGCTATTTCGGAGAGAACCAGCTATCTCCGTGTTCGATTGGCATTTCACCCCTACCCACACCTCATCCCCGCATTTTTCAACATACGTGGGTTCGGGCCTCCTGTCAGTGTTACCTGACCTTCACCCTGGACATGGGTAGATCACACGGTTTCGGGTCTACGACCGCATACTCATTCGCCCTGTTTAGACTCGCTTTCGCTGCGGCTTCGTGTCTTCCACTTAACCTTGCATACGATCGTAACTCGCCGGTCCATTCTACAAAAGGTACGCCGTCACGCGTAAATGCGCTTCGACTACTTGTAGGCACACGGTTTCAGGTACTCTTTCACTCCCCTTCCGGGGTACTTTTCACCTTTCCCTCACGGTACTGGTTCACTATCGGTCACTAGGGAGTATTTAGCCTTGGGAGATGGTCCTCCCGGATTCCGACGGAATTCCACGTGTTCCGCCGTACTCAGGATACACTCCGGAGAGAATTCTCTTTTGACTACAGGGCTGTTACCCTCTTTGGCTCATCTTTCCAGATGGATTCGTCTAAAGAATTCCTTTGTAACTCCATGTGGAGTGTCCTACAACCCCAGAGAGCAAGCTCTCTGGTTTGGGCTGTTTCCGTTTCGCTCGCCGCTACTTGGGAAATCGCATTTGCTTTCTCTTCCTCTGGGTACTGAGATGTTTCAGTTCCCCAGGTATGCCTCTTGTGCCCTATGTATTCAGACACAAGTCCTGTTCCATTACGAACAGTGGGTTTCCCCATTCGGAAATCTCCGGATCAAAGCTTACTTACAGCTCCCCGAAGCATATCGGTGTTAGTCCCGTCCTTCATCAGCTCCTAGTGCCAAGGCATCCACCGTGCGCCCTTATTCACTTAACTAAGTTTACAATGAATAAGCGTACTAAATTAATAGCCTTGCTTTACGTTTTAATCTAGATTCAGCTCCCATAATCAGTCGCTGCATCCTTTTATTTTTGATGTCGTTGATTACTCTTATTTAGTTTTCAAGGTACAAAAATTAAGAGATTCACTCTCTCAAAACTGAACCAAACAACTCAGTATGTTTCATCCTAAATAGGATGTTCCGTAATAATCCTTAGAAAGGAGGTGATCCAGCCGCACCTTCCGATACGGCTACCTTGTTACGACTTCACCCCAATCATTGGTCCCACCTTCGGCGGCTGGCTCCAAAAGGTTACCTCACCGACTTCGGGTGTTACCAACTCTCGTGGTGTGACGGGCGGTGTGTACAAGACCCGGGAACGTATTCACCGCGGCATGCTGATCCGCGATTACTAGCGATTCCGGCTTCATGTAGGCGAGTTGCAGCCTACAATCCGAACTGAGAATGGTTTTATGGGATTTGCTTGACCTCACGGTTTCGCTTCCCTTTGTACCATCCATTGTAGCACGTGTGTAGCCCAGGTCATAAGGGGCATGATGATTTGACGTCATCCCCACCTTCCTCCGGTTTGTCACCGGCAGTCACCTTAGAGTGCCCAACTGAATGCTGGCAACTAAGATCAAGGGTTGCGCTCGTTGCGGGACTTAACCCAACATCTCACGACACGAGCTGACGACAACCATGCACCACCTGTCACTCTGTCCCCGAAGGGAAAATCCTATCTCTAGGAGTGTCAGAGGATGTCAAGACCTGGTAAGGTTCTTCGCGTTGCTTCGAATTAAACCACATGCTCCACCGCTTGTGCGGGTCCCCGTCAATTCTTTTGAGTTTCAGCCTTGCGGCCGTACTCCCCAGGCGGAGTGCTTAATGCGTTAACTTCAGCACTAAAGGGCGGAAACCCTCTAACACCTAGCACTCATCGTTTACGGCGTGGACTACCAGGGTATCTAATCCTGTTCGCTACCCACGCTTTCGCTCCTCAGCGTCAGTTACAGACCAGAGAGTCGCCTTCGCCACTGGTGTTCCTCCACATCTCTACGCATTTCACCGCTACACGTGGAATTCCACTCTCCTCTTCTGTACTCAAGTCCTCCAGTTTCCAATGACCGCTCACGGTTAAGCCGCAAGATTTCACATCAGACTTAAAAGACCGCCTGCGAGCGCTTTACGCCCAATAAATCCGGACAACGCTTGCCACCTACGTATTACCGCGGCTGCTGGCACGTAGTTAGCCGTGGCTTTCTGGTTAGGTACCGTCAAGGTATGATCAGTTACTATCATACTTGTTCTTCCCTAACAACAGAGTTTTACGATCCGAAAACCTTCTTCACTCACGCGGCGTTGCTCCGTCAGACTTTCGTCCATTGCGGAAGATTCCCTACTGCTGCCTCCCGTAGGAGTCTGGGCCGTGTCTCAGTCCCAGTGTGGCCGATCACCCTCTCAGGTCGGCTACGCATCGTCGCCTTGGTGAGCCTTTACCTCACCAACTAACTAATGCGCCGCGGGCCCATCTGTAAGTGACAGCCGAAGCCGTCTTTCAAACTCTCCATCATGCGATGAAAAGTATTATCCGGTATTAGCTCACGTTTCCGCAAGTTATCCCAATCTTACAGGCAGGTTGCCCACGTGTTACTCACCCGTCCGCCGCTCGTTCCACTAACGTCACCCCCGAAGGGGATCAGTTAGCTTCCCGCGCTCGACTTGCATGTATTAGGCACGCCGCCAGCGTTCGTCCTGAGCCAAGATCAAACTCTCCAAAAAAGTTTGTATAGAATTAACACCAATTAATTCTATGTCTTAGCTTTTAGAAGTGTTACCTTCTATTTATAATGAAAGAAAAAACGAGTTTCTTTCTTGACATACTGGTTGTTTTGTTCAGTTTTCAAAGAGCAAATTTAATTATCACTTCTTAAAAGCGACCTTATTAATCTATCATACCAGAACACCTTTGTCAATATTTTTTACATCTTATCTTTTGGTATTTTTCGATAGATTTATACAATATCATTTCTCAATAATGAAAGTCAACAACTTTTTATTGAGTGGGCCTGAGTGGACTCGAACCACCGACCTCACGCTTATCAGGCGTGCGCTCTAACCAGCTGAGCTACAGGCCCACATTTATAATGGAGCGGGTGAAGGGAATCGAACCCTCGACATCAGCTTGGAAGGCTGAGGTTTTACCACTAAACTACACCCGCATAGTATTAATCGATTCTGTCATCGATAATTTCATGAACAACATATCAATCCATTAATCTATCAATGGTCGGGAAGACAGGATTTGAACCTGCGACCCCATGGTCCCAAACCATGTGCTCTACCAAGCTGAGCTACTTCCCGTTTTTATAAATGGCGCGCCCGAGAGGAGTCGAACCCCTAACCTTCTGATCCGTAGTCAGACGCTCTATCCAATTGAGCTACGGGCGCTTAAAAAACACTATATTTCTTCTGGTTTGTTATATGAATCAAAGTGCGGTCGAGAGGACTTGAACCTCCACGGGATTAACTCCCACTAGGCCCTCAACCTAGCGCGTCTGCCATTCCGCCACGACCGCATAAATGGAAAAAGTGAGCCATGAAGGATTCGAACCTTCGACCCTCTGATTAAAAGTCAGATGCTCTGCCGACTGAGCTAATGGCTCATATTATTACTACGTTAATAGTTAATGTGTTTTTTGAGAATAAAAAAGGCTGGGCCACTAGGATTCGAACCTAGGGTACACGGGATCAAAACCCGATGCCTTACCGCTTGGCTATGGCCCAACAACTGACGGTCCGGACGGGACTCGAACCCGCGACCTCCTGCGTGACAGGCAGGCATTCTAACCAACTGAACTACCGGACCCAACTTTTTTATTAACATTTGTGATGACCCGTACGGGATTCGAACCCGTGTTACCGCCGTGAAAGGGCGGTGTCTTAACCACTTGACCAACGGGCCAATAGAATGGCGGAGAAGGAGGGATTTGAACCCTCGCGCCGCTTACACGACCTACACCCTTAGCAGGGGCGCCTCTTCAGCCACTTGAGTACTTCTCCATATGGCTCCACAGGTAGGATTCGAACCTACGACCGATCGGTTAACAGCCGATTGCTCTACCACTGAGCTACTGTGGAATATTTTTTAGGATTGATTGAATCACACCTAAATATCAACAACATTTTACATAATACATTAAATAACTATTTTTGTCAACGTTTTATTATAATATTTTTTACCTTCGTATCTCAAATCGACAGCTTTATTAATTTATCATATATTACATTGTACGTCAATAACTTTTATGAATAGACATAAAACTTCCCCTTTATTCCTCACGCTTAACATCAAAAGTTAGTTAACCTATCCTTGTAGATAATGCATCAGATCCATCTCTGTAGATGCAAAAACCGATAACAATTTACAACTTCCATTAAAATAATTCCGATTATAATTTTGTAACAACCTGTGAGGGTCATAAGGGTAGAGCAGTTTCACTCTTTCAGCTACAATAATCTATTTTACTCCAAGAATCTTCTACAAGAAGAAATGCCTTTTAGATATATAATAAGTATCTCTATCATCTTATTATTCCACTTCACCGTGATTAATACTTCCGTCACAATTAAATGAAAGTACCGAAATCTCATTTAAATAACCTAGCACCCGTTCAAGAAGTTTTAAAAACCTTCCATCTTTATACTTTCGATAATAACTCCAAATTAATTACATAAGGCTTTACTATTTCCTATCAGAATATACAATATAGTTGTTCTGTAAAGTAGTAGTACATTTTATTGTAAAAATTATTATCGACCAACCAGGATTGGAAGATATTATTTGCAAAAGCTCACTCTAGAAACAGCTATGAACGTAATAATATCTTTCCCCCGCATTTTCCACAACGATACTTTGTTACATTCACTCTACGTTTTCTTTTATATTTACTTTGACACTTCTTACATATATAAAGATACTTATATCCATCCTTTTGTGAAGGTAATGGTTTACAGAACCTTGGAGAACCAGTCTCCCTTAATAATTGTTTAAAATCATTATCACCATGTTTATAGCCTCTTCCTTCTATATGAAGGTGGTAATGGCATAGTTCATGCTTAATGATACCTATAAATTCACTTTTTTCCATTTCTTGAACATATTTTGGATTTAACTCAATTATCCTTTTTGTAGGGATGTACCTTCCTCCAGTCGTTCGCAGTCTATTATTAAATGTAACCTCATCAACAAATGGTTTGCCAAAGTATTCAAGCGATAATTCATTTACTAATTCATATAATGCTTTCTCATTGATTGGACCCATTCCTATTAAACACCTTCATTTCATTTGTTGTTATTGTAACATATTACACTTAATTCTCTGGTACACACTCATATAATTCGTTTATAACGAATAGGAATAATATTGTTTTTCCTCTAAAATAATATATAATATAAATTGTAATGAATTTTATATTTCTTCTGAATTATTATAAATTTCCATATAATACTATTGAAACAGCCAAAATAGCTCCACTTTATATTCATTTTTTAGCAAGGTGGGTACGTTTGTAATAAAAATATTCTCATTTAAAATAAACAAATGAGAATATATCATACGATAGAATTTAATAATCAGGAATAGAAAATGCCTGAATTGGTGCAGTCTCGCTTTTTATTAATTTGTGAGTCTACAAAATAGTAATTTTATAATTACTATGATATTATAATAATTGTATTTAACATGTAGGAGGGATTTATGAATGAGTGAAGAAAAGAAAAAATTGACTACAGCGTTTGGTGCTCCTGTACCTAATGATGATGATGTTAAAACAGCGGGAAAACGTGGTCCTCTATTAATGGAAGACTTCTGGTTTATTGAAAAACTTGCACACTTTGATAGAGAGGTTATTCCTGAGCGTAGAATGCACGCGAAAGGTTCAGGTGCATATGGTACATTCACTGTAACAAACGATATTACTAAATATACAAAAGCTGATATTTTCTCTGAAGTTGGTAAGAAAACAGATATGTTCATCCGCTATTCTACCGTCGCTGGTGAACGCGGTGCTCCAGACGCTGATCGTGATATTCGCGGTACGGCAATGAAGTTCTATACAGAAGAAGGTAACTGGGACTTAGTAGGTAATAATACTCCTGTATTCTTCATGAGAGATCCTAAGAGATTCCCAGATTTAAACCATGTTGTTAAACGTAATCCAAAAACAAACATGCATAGCCCTCAAGCAAACTGGGATTTCTGGACATCTCTACCTGAAGCACTTCATCNATAGTATTAATCGATTCTGTCATCGATAATTTCATGAACAACATATCAATCCATTAATCTATCAATGGTCGGGAAGACAGGATTTGAACCTGCGACCCCATGGTCCCAAACCATGTGCTCTACCAAGCTGAGCTACTTCCCGTTTTTATAAATGGCGCGCCCGAGAGGAGTCGAACCCCTAACCTTCTGATCCGTAGTCAGACGCTCTATCCAATTGAGCTACGGGCGCTTAAAAAACACTATATTTCTTCTGGTTTGTTATATGAATCAAAGTGCGGTCGAGAGGACTTGAACCTCCACGGGATTAACTCCCACTAGGCCCTCAACCTAGCGCGTCTGCCATTCCGCCACGACCGCATAAATGGAAAAAGTGAGCCATGAAGGATTCGAACCTTCGACCCTCTGATTAAAAGTCAGATGCTCTGCCGACTGAGCTAATGGCTCATATTATTACTACGTTAATAGTTAATGTGTTTTTTGAGAATAAAAAAGGCTGGGCCACTAGGATTCGAACCTAGGGTACACGGGATCAAAACCCGATGCCTTACCGCTTGGCTATGGCCCAACAACTGACGGTCCGGACGGGACTCGAACCCGCGACCTCCTGCGTGACAGGCAGGCATTCTAACCAACTGAACTACCGGACCCAACTTTTTTATTAACATTTGTGATGACCCGTACGGGATTCGAACCCGTGTTACCGCCGTGAAAGGGCGGTGTCTTAACCACTTGACCAACGGGCCAATAGAATGGCGGAGAAGGAGGGATTTGAACCCTCGCGCCGCTTACACGACCTACACCCTTAGCAGGGGCGCCTCTTCAGCCACTTGAGTACTTCTCCATATGGCTCCACAGGTAGGATTCGAACCTACGACCGATCGGTTAACAGCCGATTGCTCTACCACTGAGCTACTGTGGAATATTTTTTAGGATTGATTGAATCACACCTAAATATCAACAACATTTTACATAATACATTAAATAACTATTTTTGTCAACGTTTTATTATAATATTTTTTACCTTCGTATCTCAAATCGACAGCTTTATTAATTTATCATATATTACATTGTACGTCAATAACTTTTATGAATAGACATAAAACTTCCCCTTTATTCCTCACGCTTAACATCAAAAGTTAGTTAACCTATCCTTGTAGATAATGCATCAGATCCATCTCTGTAGATGCAAAAACCGATAACAATTTACAACTTCCATTAAAATAATTCCGATTATAATTTTGTAACAACCTGTGAGGGTCATAAGGGTAGAGCAGTTTCACTCTTTCAGCTACAATAATCTATTTTACTCCAAGAATCTTCTACAAGAAGAAATGCCTTTTAGATATATAATAAGTATCTCTATCATCTTATTATTCCACTTCACCGTGATTAATACTTCCGTCACAATTAAATGAAAGTACCGAAATCTCATTTAAATAACCTAGCACCCGTTCAAGAAGTTTTAAAAACCTTCCATCTTTATACTTTCGATAATAACTCCAAATTAATTACATAAGGCTTTACTATTTCCTATCAGAATATACAATATAGTTGTTCTGTAAAGTAGTAGTACATTTTATTGTAAAAATTATTATCGACCAACCAGGATTGGAAGATATTATTTGCAAAAGCTCACTCTAGAAACAGCTATGAACGTAATAATATCTTTCCCCCGCATTTTCCACAACGATACTTTGTTACATTCACTCTACGTTTTCTTTTATATTTACTTTGACACTTCTTACATATATAAAGATACTTATATCCATCCTTTTGTGAAGGTAATGGTTTACAGAACCTTGGAGAACCAGTCTCCCTTAATAATTGTTTAAAATCATTATCACCATGTTTATAGCCTCTTCCTTCTATATGAAGGTGGTAATGGCATAGTTCATGCTTAATGATACCTATAAATTCACTTTTTTCCATTTCTTGAACATATTTTGGATTTAACTCAATTATCCTTTTTGTAGGGATGTACCTTCCTCCAGTCGTTCGCAGTCTATTATTAAATGTAACCTCATCAACAAATGGTTTGCCAAAGTATTCAAGCGATAATTCATTTACTAATTCATATAATGCTTTCTCATTGATTGGACCCATTCCTATTAAACACCTTCATTTCATTTGTTGTTATTGTAACATATTACACTTAATTCTCTGGTACACACTCATATAATTCGTTTATAACGAATAGGAATAATATTGTTTTTCCTCTAAAATAATATATAATATAAATTGTAATGAATTTTATATTTCTTCTGAATTATTATAAATTTCCATATAATACTATTGAAACAGCCAAAATAGCTCCACTTTATATTCATTTTTTAGCAAGGTGGGTACGTTTGTAATAAAAATATTCTCATTTAAAATAAACAAATGAGAATATATCATACGATAGAATTTAATAATCAGGAATAGAAAATGCCTGAATTGGTGCAGTCTCGCTTTTTATTAATTTGTGAGTCTACAAAATAGTAATTTTATAATTACTATGATATTATAATAATTGTATTTAACATGTAGGAGGGATTTATGAATGAGTGAAGAAAAGAAAAAATTGACTACAGCGTTTGGTGCTCCTGTACCTAATGATGATGATGTTAAAACAGCGGGAAAACGTGGTCCTCTATTAATGGAAGACTTCTGGTTTATTGAAAAACTTGCACACTTTGATAGAGAGGTTATTCCTGAGCGTAGAATGCACGCGAAAGGTTCAGGTGCATATGGTACATTCACTGTAACAAACGATATTACTAAATATACAAAAGCTGATATTTTCTCTGAAGTTGGTAAGAAAACAGATATGTTCATCCGCTATTCTACCGTCGCTGGTGAACGCGGTGCTCCAGACGCTGATCGTGATATTCGCGGTACGGCAATGAAGTTCTATACAGAAGAAGGTAACTGGGACTTAGTAGGTAATAATACTCCTGTATTCTTCATGAGAGATCCTAAGAGATTCCCAGATTTAAACCATGTTGTTAAACGTAATCCAAAAACAAACATGCATAGCCCTCAAGCAAACTGGGATTTCTGGACATCTCTACCTGAAGCACTTCATCAAGTAACAATTGTAATGAGTGATCGTGGAATTCCAGCAAGCTATCGAAATATGAATATGTTTAGTAGCCATGCGTATAGTTTAATCAACGCGGATAACGAACGTGTATGGGTGAAATTCCACTTTAAAACACAACAAGGGATTAAGAACTTAACAGATCAAGAGGCTGAGATTTTAAGAGGTAAAGAACCTGATAGCCATCAAAAAGATTTATATAATGCTATCGAAAACGGCGATTATCCAAAATGGACTATGTACATCCAAGTGATGACAGAGGAAGAGGCAAATAACATGCCATATAATCCATTTGACTTAACAAAAGTTTGGTATAAAGAAGATTTCCCATTAATCGAAGTTGGTGAGGTAGAACTTAATCGTAATCCTGAAAACTACTTTGAAGAAGTTGAGCAAGCTGCCTTTGCTCCAACAAATATTGTACCTGGAATTGGATTCTCACCTGATAGAATGTTACAAGGCCGCCTATTCTCATATGGGGATGCTCAACGTTACCGTTTAGGTGTGAACCACTGGCAAATTCCAGTTAACTATCCGAAAAATGCGAAAAACTTCCACCCTTATCATAGAGACGGTCAAGGAAGAGTAATTCCTGCTTCTGGTGGACAAATTTCATACTCTCCAAACAGTTATGGGGAATGGCAAGATAGTAAAGAACATAACGATCCAGTGTATGATGGTGGAGGAATCGGTTATTATGATTTCCGTGAAGATGATGATCTTTACTACGAACAGCCTGGTAAGTTATTCAACTTAATGTCAGAAGGTCAACAACAACAATTATTCGAAAATACTGCCCGTGCTATGGATGGCACAACAAAAGACATTCAACTTAGACATATCAATAACTGCTATAAAGCTGATCCTAAATATGGAGAAGGTGTAGCAAAAGCTTTAGGCGTTTCCTTGAGCGAAGTTGAAGCTGCTAGTAATGTAGAACGATAATCTATTAAACTGCCCAATACAAGAATTGGGCAGTTTTTTTGTGACAATATGGAACCACAAGGGATGTTTTTATCATAAATCAAACATTTGTTTTAATTTTTGCCACCTCCCACTATTGACAAATTCATACATGTGTATCCTCTAGCATTTTTCGAATTTTGTCGAATGATCAAACAGCTCGGAGTATATTGAAATTTTCTGTTCGTGGTTCAAACGTTTGTTTAAAATGATAATTCGATTTATTTCCAATAGACCAAACGTTTGTTTAAATATATTTCTAAGATCATAAGGGCTGAATGTAAACATGGCTATTCTCCCTTATAAATGGAATACCGCCATCATTTTATACTTCCTACCTAATAAGAAAAAGGACTAATTACACCGAATGTAATTAGCCCCTTTCTTATTCCTTTCACATGAAGGTCGAGTTATTGATTATTAATCATCGATAATGCAACTCGCCCTTTTTCAATATCAATTTGTTCTACCCAAACGGTTACGACATCCCCAACCGCTGCGATGTCCATTGGATGTTTTACAAACTTGTTTGCCATCTTGGATATATGAACTAACCCATCCTGTTTAACCCCAACATCAACAAATACACCAAAGTCAACGACATTTCGTATCGTCCCTTGTAATTCCATTCCTGGTTTCAAGTCTTCTAGTGTCATAACATTTTGCTTCAATAGTGGTTGTGGGAAATCATCACGCGGATCTCTTTCTGGACGGCTTAATGCATGTAAAATATCTTCTAGTGTTGGTTCCCCAATTTCTAGACGTTCTGCTGTCCCTTTTTTATTCAAGGCATTGATTTTTTCTCGAATTACCTCGGTCCCAATATCAGCGATTTCACAATCCATTATTTTTAAGAGTTCCTTTGTACTTGCATAGCTTTCTGGGTGAATTGGTGTACGATCTAATGGATTGTCTCCATCGATAATACGCAAGAAACCAATTGCCTGCTCATACGTTTTTGCACCAAGTCTTGGTATTTTTTTTAACTCTTGTCGTTTGGTAAACTTCCCATCTTCATTACGATGTTTAACAATATTATTAGCTACGGTCTTACTGAGGCCAGATACATATTGCAATAATGAAGAAGAGGCAGTATTTACATTCACCCCTACTTGGTTAACGGCCGTCTCTACAACAAATGTTAATGATTCATTGAGAGCCTTTTGACTGACGTCATGTTGGTATTGCCCTACACCTATCGATTTCGGATCAATCTTCACCAATTCCGCTAATGGATCTTGTACACGCCTTGCTATGGATGCGGCACTTCTTTGTTCCACCTGTAGGTCAGGAAATTCCTCACGTGCAAGTTTAGACGCAGAATACACACTTGCACCCGCTTCATTTACAATAATGTATGGAATATCTAAGCTATTATTCGATATAACATCGGAAATAAAATGCTCCGTTTCCCGAGAAGCCGTTCCGTTCCCAATCGCAATTAACTCTACATCATATTGACGAACCAATTCCATAACAATTTTCTCGGAACCAGCAAAATCATTTTTAGGTGCGGTTGGGTACATCACTCCCACTTCAAGCACTTTTCCTGTTTCATCTACCACAACTAATTTACAACCTGTCCGATATGCCGGATCGACACCTAGAACGGTTCTTCCTTTCAATGGTGGCTGTAATAATAAATTCTTTAGATTTACTGCAAAAACTTCTATTGCTTGCTCCTCAGCTTTTTCTGTAAGGCTAGTACGTATTTCTCTTTCGACAGAAGGCTGAATTAATCGTTTATAACCATCCTCAATAGCATCATCTAAGATCACTTGAACTTGTTTATCTGCCTGTCCTTTAATAACCTTTTTCTTAAGAAACGCAAGAATACGCTCTACTGGCGGCTCAATGGATACTTTTAGCACACCCTCTTTTTCACCACGATTTAATGCAAGAACACGATGGGATACGAGAGAACGTACAGCTTCATGGTATTCGTAATACATCTCATAAACACGTTTTTCATCTTTTCCTTTATCTTTAGCCTCTGATTCTATGGTGCCACGCTTAAACGTTTCCTCACGTATAAAATCACGATATTCCGGATCATCTGATATCCATTCTGCAATGATATCATTAACACCTGCTAACACATCTTCTACATGATGTAACTCATTTTCTTCTGATATGTATTTACTAGCTTCTTCCTGAACTTGTGACATCTCTTGCTGAAAGATAAGTTCTGCTAAAGGTTCTAGCCCCTTTTCTTTCGCAATTGTCGCTTTTGTTCGGCGTTTTTGCTTATAAGGGCGGTATAAATCCTCCACACGCTGTAATTGTGTTGCTTGTTGTATGTCTTTCTCTAATTCCTCTGTTAATTTTCCTTGCTCATCAATAATTCGAATAACTTCTTGTTTACGGTCTGATAGTTGAACCGAATATTGCCATCGATCTTGTATGTTCTTTATTTGAACCTCGTCTAGACCACCAGTTACCTCTTTTCGGTATCGGGCTATAAATGGTACTGTATTCCCTTCACCTAAAAGAGTAATCACTTTTCTAACTGTATTTGTATTTACATTCGTTTCATTGCTGACTTGATTGATTATTCCTTGATCTAATTCTACTGCCACGAAAGCTCCTCCTTCTTCAAGGCCATATGATTTATTTTATCATATTGTCTTAAAATTTAATAAGGACAACAAAGGCTGACACGTATTCCAATGCCAGCCTGTTAGTTCCCATTATACCGTATAGCGATGAATGTTGTATCATCTTTTCTTTCATCTTCACTAATATATACATAGGATTTGGTAATACATTCCACTTCCTTATCCTTTATATAGAGCTTAGATAATTCCTTATCCTTCACTCCATCTGAGAACATAATAAATGTCATATTATCTTCTAATGTATCCTTAAAAACCTTAAATGGACGTTCATATCCCCCTAAATAACCTGAATTGGGGATACTTCGCTTTTTCTTTTCTGCTGTATATTGTATAACTCCTATATTACCAATCGAAGAGAATGAATATTCCTTTTTACTAAAATCCATCTTCAAGATACCGAGAACAACACCACGTTTACCGTACAACTGTTGATTCGCCTTTTTAACGAGTTCCTCCACACTAATGTTCATATTTTCCTTTATAATTTGGATAACAATTTGTGATGATTCCGTTGCATATTCCCCACTACCTAGACCATCGGCTATGACACATAAGAACTCATTTTCCGTTTCCGCATAAAAGTAACTATCACCACAGTAATAATTTCCTTTTTTCGGTTTTTGAAAAACGGATACGTCTACTTTATTATTTGCAGTACTCAATCGAAAACCTCCGTACTTTTAGATTGAATCGCCTCTTTTAGCTTCCGTAACGCACGTCTTTGTAGTCTGGATACATGCATCTGTGATATTCCCAAGAGCTCACCTGTCTCTTTCTGGCTTAAATGATCAAAATATGTATGCTTTAATATTTCCTGCTCTCTTCCCGTTAATATAGGTAAAATCTTTTCAAGTAAAATTTTATAATCTATAGATTCATAGCCAGTTTCGTCTTTTCCAATTAAATCAATTAAAGCAACTTTACTACCATCAGAATCTGATTCTACTTTATGATCGACGGATAGTGCATTATAACTTTTACTCATTTCCATCGTTTCCAACACTTCTTCCTCTGACACTTCAAGATAGTTAGCGATTTCCT
Source organism: Oceanobacillus senegalensis (assembly GCF_900176885.1). Classification (GTDB taxonomy): domain Bacteria; phylum Bacillota; class Bacilli; order Bacillales; family Amphibacillaceae; genus Oceanobacillus; species Oceanobacillus senegalensis. The sequence continues at coordinate 3,082,315 of NZ_LT839648.1, forward strand.
TAACGGTTGGGGATTTTTGATTCGTTGTTGTTAAAAAGTCTACCGCTTTTTTTATTTTTGGTCCTAGTTCTTTAATTCTTCTGGGGACATGAACACTCCATGTCTTATCACGAATAAAGCGTTTAATTTCACCAATCATTGTTGGGATGGCGAAAGATTCGAATGTTTTACCGAGAGATGCATCATACCTTCTAACAGAAGCTAATAATCCAATCATACCAACCTGTACGAGGTCTTCATGGATGGAGTGGTTTTTAGAATATTTCATAGCAATAGATTCTACGAGGTGTTTATATTTAAGTACAATTTTCTCCTGAATCTCTTTATCGTCTGGATTATGTTGAAGGTGTTCTATCCATTGGTAAACCTCATCTCTCCCCTTATTATCTGGTTGAGATTTGGTCGCCATCAAAGTCCACCCCAATTTCATCTAGATACTTCGTCATGAACACAGTTACTCCTTCATGGTTGTTTATCTTCACTTCATCCATCAGTGCATCAATTAAAAATAAACCAAATCCACCTTCTCTCAGACTCTCAACGGACCCCTCTTCTTCAAACGGTCCTATTTCTTTTTTTACTTTCTCTAAATGAAAACTTTCCCCATTATCTGCTACCATCACTTCCAAACGATTATGGTAGATTCCAAAACCAATCTTTATCTCACCAGCTTCTTTTTCATTACTATATGCATGTGCTACTGCATTCGTAATGGCTTCAGATACGGCAATTTTTAAGTCTTCTATATCTTCATAAGTAAATCCCATTCTATTCGCTATACCTGACAAACTTAAACGAATGACCCCTACGTATTCCGCCTTCGCAGGTATCTTCATTTCTATAAAATCATTCCCCATTATTTTTCTCCACCTTACAACTGGGTTCTATATCCATAATTTCATCGAGTCCGGTTATCTGAAAAACTCGATATACACGATCCACTATATTAATTAATTTCATTTGACTCTTGTTCTCTTTCGTTGATTTTAATGCACTGATAAATACACCTAATCCTGTACTATCCATATAAGAAACATTTGACATATCTATTTCAATAAAACTCCCAGTTTTTTGGGTTGCTGGAAGCAATCTTTCTTTTAATTTCGGTGCCGTATAAGCATCTATTTCACCAGATAAGGCGAATACCAGGATTTCGTTGTTTTTAACCAAATCAATAGAGAGTTCCATCCAATTTCCTCCTAGTTTTACAGTTTATATGATTCATAAACTGTCCTTTTAATTCGTATTATTGTACTTCTTTTTTTACCCTTTTTCATTTAAAGTTAAACTACTTTCCTAAGAATAATTAATGTAAAGTCATCTCTCAATTGAAAATCCTGTAATCGCTCAAAGTATTTAAAAACATGGTTTACGATTTCCTGCGCTGTATTGTCTTTATGTTCCTGGATCACATCAAGCACTTCCTGCACTTCAATAAAGCGGTTATTATCCCTACATTCCGTAACTCCATCGGTTAAGAAAATCACCATATCATTTAAATCCATTTCGAGTTCATATTCTTGATAATCGACATCCGGCATAATACCAAGGGCTAAACCTTTTGTCTTTAACTCTTCAAATTTACCTTCACTTGCACGATAATAAAAACCTGGCTCATGTCCTGCAGAAGAAAATTTCAGCTTACTTACGGATGGGAAGTATTTTGCGTAAATCATGGTAATAAACATGCTTGGGTCCACATTTCTTTCCACAACACGGTTAAGATTCTCTAGAATTCCATTGGTATTCATTGATTCCTCTGGATAACTATCAATGGCATATTTAATCATCGACATACACAAAGCTGCAGGAATCCCTTTTCCAATAACGTCAGCAATGGCTAACCCTAGTAAACCACTTTTACCCCTAACAAAATGATAATAATCCCCATTCATTTGATGCGCAGGGGTACTAATAACACCAATATCTAATCCGTCAATGGTTGGCACCTCTGTTTTTAATAGGGTATTTTGCATTTCCGCAGCAACGGAAATTTCCGATTTAATAGCAATTTGCTGTTCCTTTAATGCTTGAATCTCTTGCTGTTTTACTCCATAGGATATCATTGCTTCTAATAAGAAATTCATCGAGTGTTTGATTTCCTCTGCTAAGCTTGGATATAACTCAACTAATGCCTGAATATGTAAATTAACTATTTCCTCTGGAAGAATATTATTTTTCAAGAATGACTTACTCATCATCTCTACCCCATATAATGAGCGTTCATCTTGAGTCATAATATAATTTTTTAATAGGTTTTTATAATTCTCTATACTTGAATTAACCACTTTACCCATATGCTTCCTCCTATTTTCCAATAGAGACATTAACCAGATATGGAAGAGTGTGCACTATAAAAGTACACACCCCAAAATTAGCCTCATTGACGAACCCATTTATTTGCAATAATAGTCGTTCCCTCACCAAGTTCTGATTTAATGACAAAATCATCCATAAGACGTTTAACACCAGGAAGTCCAGCACCAAGACCACCAGATGTTGAAAAGCCATCCTGCATGACCTCTCCAATGTCCCCTATACCTGGACCAGAATCCATTGCTTTTATACGTAATCCTTTTCTTTCCATACTTTCTATTTTTTCGAAATGAACTTGACCATTCTTTGCGTATAAATATATATTGCGAGCCAATTCTGATACAGCTGTTGCAATTCTTGCTTGATCAACCGTTCCAAAACCTAAGGATTTTGCCAAGTCCCTAGCAACATGCCTCGCTCCAACAATATCCCATTCTTTTTGTATGTTTACATAGGAAGACTGAGAATTCATCTACTCAATCCCCCAATTCCTGATGCAATTTAATAAGACCTTGCTCTAAATTCAATGCAGTTGGTATATTCTGTAGATGTATCCCAAGATCAATTAATGTCATTGCAACAGCTGGCTGTATGCCAGTTAAAACTACTTTCGCCCCCATAAGACCAGACATAGCTACCACATCACCAAGAACCTTGGCTATAAAGGAGTCTATTATTTCTACTGAGGTTAAATCGATGACCACTCCTGATGCGCCTGTATTATAAATTTTATCTAACAAATCTTCCTGAAACTCTATTGCTGTTTTATCATCAATCTCTGTTTGAATAGAGACTAATAGATAATCATGCAGTTTTAATATAGGTATGGGCATAGAGTTCACTCCCCTTGTAAAGATTCAATCAATTTTTCCATGCTACTTTCTTTCTGATTCACTTGAACTACTTTTCTATTTGTAATCTCTAGGGCAGACATAAATCCTTTTTTCAATGAGCTTTTCGTGGGGAAATTTGTCAAATCGATGCCTAAGTTCACAATCGTTTGTGCAATTTCCGGACGAATTCCAACAAGAATACATTTCACACCTGTTAAACGTACCGCTTCCGCTGCTTGTATAAGATGATGCGCAACCATTGTATCAACAACAGGAACACCTGTAATATCAATTAATACAACCTCTGAATTATGGAAAATGACTCCTTCAAGAAGACTTTCCATGATTAGCTTTGCTCTGTCTGTGTCAATTGTCCCAACGAGTGGCATGATGGTTATTCCCTCTATCACGGGAATAAGTGGTGCAGATAATTCCTGCAGGGCAACACGCTGGAGTGAAACAATGTTTTCCCAATTACCGGAATACTCATTTACTAACACTCTAATAATAGGTTCTATCCAATAATCAACACTCTCTAAAACATTTGATATGTATTCGGTATCTATATTATCTGACTGTCTAAGTATAAAATCTATGGTAACGCGTCGAAATACTTGCAACCCATCTGTTATATAACTTAATGGCCAACCTAGTGTAATAATTTTCTCGGAGAACGTTTCTAACACATTCGTCTTTCCATTATCCTTTATACTAAAAAAAATAACATCAACAAATTCTCGATTCGTACTCTCATATACATCATCCGAAATGGTTGCAGTACGATTTTCTTCCTTCAATGATGCTATTTCCTTTAACCACATATCAATAATCGTATCACTATTCTCTAACACAATATGTTTGAATTTTGAATCCATGAACAATCCTCCGCCCTATCACTATAAATAAGTTACAAATATTGTTTCATAATACTATATTTTCTGCAAACAAATTATATTAATCACCTGCGTTATTATAGCATGAATAGAAATGAAATTATAAGGGACCTTTATACCAATCGAATGCTTCCTATTTTGCTTTGGACAGGACTATAATAAGTAATTGTAGTTCACTATTTACTATGTCTATTCAGAACAAGCATAAAGAATGTATTTTCTAGTTACGGTATAAAGTGAATCTTCAATCACTAGGGGTTTCAACACACACGGACGTGCTAGTGTCTACGGTGGGGCGAGTAATCGCAGTCCTAGGACGCCCGAGTTTTTGTCGGCTTCCGCTATAACAAAGGGGCAGTTTATCCCCCCACCTAAAAGGATTCATTTTTCCTCCATTTTTAAGGTGGGGGGATTACTGCCCCTTAACCTGCGATAAATTCTATAAGCTGTTCAGAAATTAGCTTTTTTCGTCCTCTATCATCATAAGATGACATAACATGTCATGTTGACTACCCCAATCATACAACAACAAATATCAGCCAAAATAAAAATACCCATTCTCCTATACTAGAGAAGGGTACACCTTTATCCATTATAAATTTCTTTTAATCCAAGACTTATTTCTACCGCCTGGTTTATCTTTTTCATCATATCAACATCTAATTTAGTTATCCTGTCTGTTAATCGTTGCTTGTCTAATGTCCGAATTTGTTCTAACAATATAACTGAATTACGATCAAACCCATATTTTTTCGCATCAATCTCAACATGGGTTGGTAATTTAGCCTTTTGAATTTGCGCAGTAATAGCAGCAACAATCACAGTCGGGCTAAATCGGTTTCCAATATCGTTCTGTAGGATCAACACTGGGCGAACGCCCCCCTGTTCTGACCCAACAACAGGTGAAAGATCGGCGAAATATACCTCGCCTCTTTGAACGATCAAAATGTTACACCCCGATCACAGTGCGTTTAAAGGTGACTTCGGCCTCTTCTTCAGCTTGAAAAGCCTCCGAAGCAATTGTTAGATTAATGCGGCCCATTTCTTGATAACCACGTTGCATCGATTCTCTAAATTGTTGAATGTGTTCATCCTTTTTATGCTGCAAGTAATTCCTTGTAGCCTGACAAATGAAATCACTGAGGTCACTATTTTCATATTTCATTAATCCATCCACCTCATTTAGTAGGTTTGTTGGTAATTTCACCAATACTTCTTGTAAACTCTCTGACAAACCAATGCACCTCCGCCAACTGTTGAACGTTCTATAAAATGTCTCTTATATAATAGCATTGAATTTCTCCGTTTGCAAAGGGGTCTGGCGTTTTTTTGAAAAAAAACTTACATTTTGTCGTTTTACACATCCCGAAAGAGGAAATAAGTAGAAAAACACCTATTTCATCTGTTTTTCTTATACTTAGAACTTTAAAAGTTTACAGCGTCGAATAATTACCTTACTAAAAGTATATAATTTCCTAGCGGATAATACAACTATACACATATAAATGCACTCCTGTAAACTATATGCAATAATTGAAAATTAATGCATTGTAAATGTAAAAAATTGTTTATTATGGCATGAAATATAGAATACATACTCATTTGAGATTGGTTTTTCTCAAATTATAGACCTTCCCTCACCTTTATCAGCCCTTACACAATTTATTAGCTTCCTTCCAACCAATTAATCAACGTTTCCTCTCTTTTTTCAGCGTTTCTCTCTTCCCTCTTCCTTTTTACCATGAAAAGCACATTATCACTTTGGAAATACCCACAAGTACTTTTAAACAAACAAAAAAGCAGACCCCCTCTCCATGTGCGAGTCTGCTACATATATTCATGTTACTTCACTGCTTTTCCTTGAACGGATTGTGCCACTTGAACTAATTCTTCTCTTGTCAATTCTTCACTAGCTAATGTAAAGTCAACCCCATTATAGCTCCATTCTATCTTATTATCACTTAAAGCCCCAATGGCATGACCTAAATTAACAATATCCCCCTCTACTTCCTGAGGAGCATTCAAGGTTGGAACAGAATTTCTATTTTCCTGTACTAACGTAAAGTTCTTTTCTCCATCAAACGTTACAATAACTCTTTTACCATTTTCTAGATCCACTTCTCGCTTTTCCATCACTTCAGCACCTGCTGTATATTCCGGCATAATTACTTCCAAAACATTTTCAGATGGGTCAGTTGAAGCTGGAGAACTTGCATCTTCCTCATCATCTTTGGAATCTTCTTCTCCTTTATCTTTAGATGACATGTTTTTCTCCATAGAAAAGTCATCTTCGTTAAACGTTGGATTCATCTCAAAGCTAGAGAATTTAACCTCAACTAGAGGATTTGAATCTTTATCAAGAACCTTCACTAAAGTAGGTGTGTAACTCTCTTTGTCAAAGTAGATTTCTTGGAATGGCAGGTTATTATTACTTTGATAGTTAGTTTTAGTTTTAAATATATAGGCATTTTCTGTCGTTTCGAAGGTTGCTTCCGGATCTGCTACAACATCCTCAACAAGTGATTGATATAAATATGGCTGACTTCCATTGTCAGGCCATTCGGTTTGAAATTTAAAACTCTTGTCTAAGGCTGGTGTTAAAACGAAAACACCCTCATCATTTTTTAGAATGATTTGACTACCTTTCTCATCTGTTTTACTGGAGAGGGCAACACGATAAAAGTCTTCTTTTTGATGCCATATATCAATCGTAAAATTTTGTTCTTCTTGACCAGTATTCATAACCATCTCTGCTTGAGATTTATATCCAGTCATTTCTTCTACATTCTGTTGCAATTCCTCTACGACATCTTCCTGAGACTTTTCACCACATGCTGCTAACACGAAAACAGTTAAGCCAAGAATTAATAGTTTCCAACTAAAATTAAGTTTTCTCATATACATGTCTCCCTTGTCTAAAACATCAGGGAACATTATCACTACACGTGAGAAATAGTACGATAAACCTTGGGAATTCCATTAATAACATCTGTCGCCATTAAATCATAGTAAGTGTTTTGCTCTTCTATCTGCATATCCGCCGACTTACCATGAAGATAACAAGCGTTACATATGGAATGAAGGATGTTCTCATGTTGCATGATCATGGCTAGGATTATGCCGGTTAACACATCCCCACTTCCACCCTTTGCAAGTCCTTGATTTCCTGTGCTATTAACCATCTGAGTTCCTCCAGGTGTCGTAATGATGGTATGTTTCCCCTTCAATACAACGAAAACATTATATTCCTTTGCAAACTCCAAGGAGTACCGAAATGGTGCTAATAGCAACTCTGAAACAGTAATGTCTAATAACATAGCCATTTCGCCGGGATGTGGTGTTATAACTGTAGGAGCCTGTCTGTTTTTCACGTCCAGTAGGACAGATTTCAAGTGAAAGAGTCCGTCAGCATCAAGAATTACAGGACAATTTGCCTGGTTGACAATACTCCGTACCAGTTCTGTTGTTTGAGCCACCCTGCCCATTCCAATGCCTAAGCCAATTGCATGATAATTAGAAGTCTGGATAGAATTTACATTTGTTAAGAAACCATCTGTTTCTGATAATGTATGAAACGTTGCTTCTACACTGCGAGAAGCTATTACTGGGAAAATTTCTTTCATGGTGCCTGCCGTAATTAACCCTGCACCTGCTTTTAGTGCTGCTTCTACCGTCATTGTAATCGATCCAGGCATTTCTGCACTTCCACCGACTACTAAACCTTTGCCATGATTACCTTTATGGGCATAAACTAATCTTTTAGGAAGTGTTTCTTTAAAAGACGCTTCAGCCCAATGTTTTCGTATAGCAAACTTCTGAAAGGCTTTCTCCGGAAATCCAATCGAAACAACCTCCCACTTGCCATATTTCGGTGCTGTTGCTTGTAGGAATGCACTAAGTTTAGCTGCACCGATTACAAATGTATAATCAGCTTGTACACTAAGGAAATTATCCTCTCCTTCATCTGCAGGTAATCCAGAGGGAATATCAACAGAGATAATCTTAGCAGTAGAACGGTTTACCTGTTTTACCATTCCGGCTAACGGCTCGCGTAATACCCCTTTCACACCTATTCCTAACAGACAATCTATGACTACATCTGTTTTAGAAAGAAGTTTTTCCAAATCCCGCTCCGTTTGAATGGAATCGATGGTTAAACCGCTTTTTAATAAAATGTTCTTATGATAGCTAGCATCCCCAGTAATTTTCTCATCCGGCACAACTTGTACCGTTTTAACAGAGAAAGAATCCTCCCACAATGTCCTTGCAATCACAAATCCATCTCCACCATTGTTCCCTGGGCCTATTAAGACAGTAATAGAGTCAGACTTCTTAATTATTTGCTTGACTTTTTCACTTACAGCCCTGCCGGCATTTTCCATTAAGATTTTTCCATCCATTCCAATGTTATGCATTGTATAATGGTCAATATCGTACATTTCTTTTGCAGTGACAATATACACTTTGTTCCCTCCTGCTGCATTAAAATATATGAGACAAACTAGTCAATTATGCAAAGGTTATTCTTCAATAACTACTTGAGCTACAGCATATTCCTTACTGTGTGTAATGGAAATAAAGATTTTTTCCTTTTTAAAATTCTTGACATGGATTACTGGTGCCCCGAACTCATTCGGTAATACCTTCATATCCTGAAAACTTAATTTCCCAATTCCAGTTCCTGTTGCCTTTGCAAAAGCTTCCTTTGCTGCAAATCGCCCCGCAGCAAACTCTACCCTTCTCCTTTCCCTTGTTAATTGTTCATATAACTGTCTTTCTTCATTTGTAAGAATTCGCTCAATGAATTTATGGTTTTTTACACTTTTCTGAATGCGATGTAATTCAATTATATCTATTCCAATACCTTTTATCATTCTCTATTCCCTTTCTCTTGCATTATGTAATCGTAGCTATCATTGGTCATATGATCTAAACTTAAGTATTATAATAGTAAAGTAAAATTGGTTATGACACATTAATCTGTATTATGCGCTGTAACTTGATAAGAAATATTGTGGTTTTTAACAATGAATTATTTATTAATTGGTTAAATATGGGAAAATAAATTTTCTTCTATTATAAATGTTGATTGGAGCGAAGAACAGTCGACTCCTTAAAAATACAAATCAATTTTCTAAAGTACGTGACGAAATTAACACGCAAAAATTAAGTTATATCGCATCATCCAACCAAGAAATAGCCACAAAATGGAAGATTAAATTTTTGGAAGGAGGGAAACCCTCAATATGTTTTTGCGACATGAACGAAGCATAAAGGAATTCATGGAAAATTACCCGATTGTTTCAACTTTAGTGATTATTCACCTTGTACTGTGGTTAATCATAGACTTCCTAGCCTTACCCTTTGGTATAGCTATAGAAAACTGGGGCATTGGAATGAATTTCTTGATTGCAGAAGGACAATACTGGCGTTTATTTACCCCTATTTTCCTTCATGGTGACCTTATGCATGCTATCTTCAATTCATTTTCTCTTGTTTTATTCGGACCTGCTCTTGAGCAAATGATCGGTAAATCAAAATTTCTACTGGCGTATTTTGGTGCAGGTATCATTGGGAATATTGGTACATTTTTCTTTGGACCACTAAACTATTGGCACTTAGGAGCATCTGGCGCCATCTTTGGATTATTTGGTATTTATATATTCATGGTCATGAACCGAAAACATCTTATTGATCAAGGTAGCGCCCAAGTCATTACTACCATATTAATTATTGGCCTCATTATGACATTTTTACGATCCGGAATAAACATTTACGCCCATCTATTTGGCTTTATTGGCGGGTTTATCATTGCACCACTTGCCTTAACAAATGCTAGACCCTACTTCCCATGGAGAACCAAGAGACGTTATTACCGGGATGACGATATCCAATTTGATCCAAATCGTTGGAAAAAGAAAAGATGGGTTCCAGCAAAGGTTAGGAAAAATTGGCTATTGATTCTTATTGGGATTCTTGCTGCAATTGGACTGCTTAGTAGAATCTTTTAATACCAGAAAACGCAAAAATCGCTCAGAAATTCTGAGCGATTTTTTAAAATGTTATTTACTTCGATTTCGGCTCTTTTGATAATTACCTTTACGGTTACGTCCTCCTTGGTTTCGGCCACCTTGATTCCGGCCTCCACGTCCACCGTAGAATCGCTTTTTACCTTTCGATTTTCGTTTATCACCCTGAGCTTTTTTTACACTGATTGGGGCAACAGAAGAAATTTTAACAGGAGTATCCTTCCGTTCCTTCGTCAACAGCTTCATAGCAGCAGCAATTACGGTTACTGAATCATGCTCTTGCAATAATTCCGTTGCAGCCTCATGATAATCCTTGAGATCCTTACGATTAATCGTTCTTTGCAGCTTATCGATGGTTGCCTGCTGCTGTCCTCTTTGTGCATCCTTATAAGAAGGAGGCATTAATCGTTTCATTTTGCTTTTCGTTACTTTCTCAATTAAATGGAGATGTGCCATTTCTCTTGGTGTAATGAAGGAAATAGCTTCTCCTGTCTTACCGGCTCTCCCTGTACGTCCAATTCGGTGAACATAGCTCTCCGGATCCTGAGGTATATCAAAATTGTAAACATGCGTTACACCAGAGATATCTAGTCCTCTTGCAGCAACATCTGTTGCAACTAATACATCTAGTCGTCTATGTTTAAATTTATTTAAAACAGACATACGCTTCCCTTGTGTTAAATCACCATGAATCCCTTCTGCTCGATAACCTCTAGCCTGTAATCCCTCTGTGATTTCATCTACTCTTTTTTTCGTTCTAGCAAAAACAATAGCTAATTCCGGAGAATTAATATCAAGATGGTTGTTTAAGGTTTCAAATTTATGTTTTTCCGGGATTTCAATAAAGTATTGTTCAATATTTTCTACAGTCATTTCTTTCGCTTTTACTTTTACTTCTTTCGGGTCATTCATTAAGTTCGTAGCAATATCCCGAATTTCCTTTGGCATAGTTGCTGAAAAAAGCAATGTTTGATGTCCTTCAGGAATATTTTTTAAAATTTCTCGAATGTCATCGATGAAGCCCATGTTCAGCATTTCATCCGCTTCATCTAAAACAGCAACTTGAACCATACTAATATTAATTGTTTTTCTTCTCATATGATCAAGTAATCTTCCTGGGGTTGCAACCACAATTTGTGGGCCATCCTTTAATGCACGAATTTGTCGTTCCATATGCTGGCCACCGAAAATTGCCAGTGCACGAATTCCTGTGAATTTCCCTATACGATTTAGTTCCTCAGCAACTTGAATAGCAAGTTCCCTCGTGGGTGCGACAACCAGACCTTGGATTTTCCGTTGTTTTGCATTGATTTTTTCAATCATTGGAATTCCGAAAGCCGCAGTCTTCCCTGTACCTGTTTGCGCTTGACCAATAACATCGTTACCTTCTACACCGAGTGGAATTGTTTGCGCTTGTATTGGTGTTGCTTCTTCAAACCCCATATTATTTAAAGCTTTTAAAATTGGGGATGAAACACCTAACTCATTAAATGTAGTCACCTAATAGTCTACTCCTTTTTTTGTGAAAATTTCCGCTAAAGAGGCCTATATAATTCTTATACTTTATTTATAAATAGTTTTTCCTGTAACAGATAAACTTATAATCATCAAAGAAACGAATCCTTTTTCCTATCAATTGTTAAAGTACAAAAAGGCGTAACCAATATTTGGTAAGAGGCCTCTAAAATACGCATAGTTAATCTTACCACAACTAAGACCCTTATATCTACTTGACAGTTTCGTGATTTTTCCTATTCAACATGGTAAAATATAACTTATTAATCATATTATGCCCAAATACCAACTCTTTTACATATCTAATAGGGGAATGACTTTTCCTTTTTACATCCCTTATAGTTAATTTGTTCTTTGTCTACAATAACCAAAGAACAAAAACCTAAACATTTAAACAACGGAAAGGGAGGTAAGCATGCGTATTCCTCCATTCAATCCATATATAACTTTAATAATAGGAGTTCTAGCGGTAGCCACCTCGGCTATTCTTGTTAAATTAGCAGATAATGTACCAGCAGCAATAATAGCCAATTATCGTCTTCTTTTTGCTTTTTTCATTATTTCCCCAATTGTATTAACCAAATATATACATGAATTTGGAAATATCAACAGAAAGGGTTGGCTATTTTCTATCCTAGCAGGTATTTTTTTAGCAATTCACTACCTGTTCTGGTTTAAATCACTTGATCATACCTTTGTTGCAAATTCCATTGTATTTATCATGCTTCAGCCTATTTTCACTTTTGTTGCCACTTGGTTATTCTCAAAGGATAGATTCTCATCTGGGATTGTTATTAGTATCGTTATTACACTGTTTGGAAGCATTATCATTGGATGGGGAGACTTTCAAATCAGCCATGCAGCCCTTTTTGGCGATTTTCTAGCTATATTGGGGGCAATAGCAATGACTTTTTACTTGCTGTCCGGCCAACAGCCACAAAAGAAATTATCATTATTAACCTATACTTTTATTGTATATGGCGTAAGTTCCATCGTACTGATATTATATAATGTAATGGTTCAAAACCCATTAATCGGTTATAGCCCGGAGTATTGGTCCATCTTTTTAGCGTTAGCCATATTACCGACTTTTTTTGGACACATCCTATTTTATTGGTCACTAAAGTGGTTAGGACCATCTACCGTTTCAATGGCGACGGTGTTTATTCCGATAACCGCAACGATTCTTGCCTTTTTCATATTAGGAGAACAAATTACTTGGTCCCAATTATTAGGTGGAACAATTATAATCTTTGGATTATTTTTGTTCATTTTAAGCACATCACGAAAATCCAATGTTACGATTTCAAAAAAAGAGAATAAATGAAAATGTGAATGGAGCAGGTGAAACCATGACTATTCAATTAATGACAGATAGCAGTGCCGACATCCCTCACCGTCTATATGACGAAGTAAATATACAAGTGGTGCCATTGTATTTACATTTTAGCGATGGTGAATATAATACAGAACAAGTAAACCTGTCTAATTTCTATAAAAAAATTAAGGAGTTAAAAGAATTACCACGTTCAGCAGCACCAAGTCCAAATGATTTTTACGAAACATACAAGACAGTAGACCCAAATAAACCTATCCTGATGCTAAGTCTTTCGAAAGGTCTTAGCAGTACCTATGAAAATGCAGTGGCAGGGAAAAATCTACTATTAGAAGAAGAGCCTGACCGAAAGATTGAAGTGATTAACACAAGAACGGCATCATGCGGAATTTCTCTGTTAATCCACGAAGCAAGAAAGAAAATAAATGAGGGTTATTCATTTGATCAACTTGTCCAACATATGCATGAACGAGTGAAACAGACAACCACTCTTTTTGTATTGAAGACATTGGAAAACCTAGTTATTGGTGGCAGATTGGACAAAATGAAAGGAAAGCTTGCCAAGACGTTAAACATCCGTTTGCTTATGCGGGGCAGTAATGAAGGTACCATTGAAGTTGTAGAAAAAGTTCGGGGAGATAAAAAGTCCATCCGAAAATTTGTAGAACAAATTGGTGAATATACGAAAAGTGTAGAAGACAAAGTCATTTCTATGTCACATGGTAATGATGAAAATCGAGCAAAAAAAATTTTAGAAGAAATCAGGAAAAAGTATGCATTTAACAACTCCCTCCTTTCAGAAACGGGCCCATTAATATCGACCTATGGTGGAGAAGGAGCCATTGTTATTGCCTTTTTTAACGATTATTAAAGAAATGACTCAGGGGAAAAGAGCACACCTGATACAGCAGAGGAGTTTACCCTCTGCTGAAAAAATACTCTTGTCTGAGCCTTTTACAATTCCTTTATTTTTGCAAAAATTCATAGACCATTTTATTTAAAATATCTTTATCATCACCAAGGCAGATTAAATGTTTCGATTGTTCAAATAAGACTAATTCCTTTTCTTCGGAATGAATTTCTTTATCTAAATCATAGACCGTCTTATAGGGAACCATGCCATCCTGCTGTCCCTGGGCAATTAAAACAGGTACTTTTACTTCACCTAAATATGGCTTTGTATACTTTACTAGTTTCATAAATTCTATATTCGCCTTAACTGGAACCATACCCAATTTATTTTTATAATGAGTGTATAATTTATTCTCATTTAATATACCTTTCACACCATCTCCTACGACTTCCCCAATATCATGTGCAATTTGCCGAAATGATAAGTATTTTCTGGATGGAGCTAATAATACTAATTTCTCTATGTTATATTTTGCAGCTAAATAAGCAGCAATCATCCCCCCCATGGAAAAACCGATAAGGTAAATCGTTTCATATTGGTCCTTTAGCTTTTTTAATGTATATTCTGCTTCAGTGATCCATTCTTTATAAGAAACATCTTTTAAGTCCAATTCACGCCCATGTCCAGGTAAGGTTGGAACCTCAATATGCCAGTTTGTCTGTTTACGTAAAAAATCTGCTAAAGGATTGACCTCATACGGACCTCCTGTAAAACCATGTATAACTAAACAGCCTATCATCTTGATTCACCTCTTTCTAATGAGATTGGCTCTACGTTCAATACTTGTACTATTTTTCTATAGTATGGACAAATAGCACATTCATACTTCCAATTATCCTAGAAAATATAAAATTTTTCTTCCTTTTTGACTATAGGTAGAAAAGGGAAGCTGATTTAACTCGCTATCCTTAATCAGCTTCCCGCTCTAAAGTTCTTCATAAACGACCCAAATTGCTGAACAATTGGAGCTACTTGGTGATACGTACTTGCAAGTTGACCTACTGTAGTGAGTACCTTATCAAGATCTAATTGACCGTTTTCCTTTTGAAATGATGACATCATATTTGGTGGCATTTGTTGTTGATTTTGAGCTTGTTGCGGCTCATAAGGCATGTTATTAGGCCATGTCATTGGTTGCTCTGGTTTTTGAAAGTATTCATAAGGATTGGAATTTGCATTTTCTGATAATGGAAATTGTGGAGGCTGTGCTGATGGATAATTCATCTTCTGCTGTGGCATAAACGGAAAATTCATATGGTTATATGGCTGTGGTTGATTTTGGCGATAATAGTAGGATCCATAATGCATGCTAACACCTCTTTTTTCTATATGGCAAATCCCCATAGAAATTCCCTAATTGGGGGCCTACATTTCTTTTGCTTTATATGCATTAATAATTTATGCAAAGCGGGATAAATGTGTGTAAAGATACGAAACAAGTTATCTCTTTCATATGAAAAAGCCAATTGGTTCAAGAATAGAAGAAATTACTTATCAAGGGAACCCTTTAATAGAATCAGAAACATATCATGTCGTTTTAAATAATTATCGAGCAACAGGTGGCGGAAATTACGATATGTTTAAAAGGAAACCTGTTGTCAAAGAAATTCAAAAAGACGCCGTTGAATTAATTCGCGAATACCTTGAGAAGCATCAAACCGTAAAAGCCTTTGTAAAGAATAACTTTCGAATAATGCCGAAACAACAATAGAGTGTAATCTAAACTGTGTAAGTAGAAGAGCGTACGGCTTCTACTTATCAGTTTAGATTACACTCACACACACTTTATCTTATAAACCCCAACAATATAAGACTTTCCCGTAATGGCACTTTAACTTACATATGTCTACGTACTAAAAGGCTGGGACACTTTGGTTATGTCCCAGCTCTATTTGTTAATTGTCTACATATTAATCATCTTCATCGTCTTCGTCTTCATCGTCTTCTGTTTCAATTTCTAATACAAGAACCTTACCTGTATAAGCATCAATCTCAATTCCCGCTTCTCTATTTCCATTAGCCATTTCTATTTCATATATTAAGCGGTCATCATCGTCATCTAAATCAAGTTCCACTATCTCACCTGAAAAATTATTCAATGCAATTTTTTTTGCTTGCTCCACACCAATAACCGTTTTCTTTGGAGTGTCTTTTTTATCTTCATTCACAGCTTTATCTTTACCGTCATCCTTGTTCTCTTTCGCTTCCGTACCCTTATTCGATGCATCTTTATCAGTTGCTTTTTCGGTTTTCTCGTTATTGTTTTTACGTTCACTAGTATTTTTGTTATCAGGGGTTTTCTCCACGATTTCTATCTTTTTATTATCCGTATCATCATTAGTAGAACCTTTTTGTTGAGTAACTTTTTCCTCTAATTTTAAGACTTCGCCATTATCACCGTCAATTTTCATTTCATATTCTCTGTCTTCCAGTTCCATTTCTACCTCATAAACCGTACTCTTTCCTTTTCTTTCTAGCTCTAATTCTGTAATGTTTCCAGCGTACTGATCTAATACTTGTTTACGGATATCTTCTTTACTTAACTTAGGATCCGCATTAACCACACCAGACTGGGAAAAGGCAAACCCAATTAATCCTGCTAAAGACATCGCTGCAATGGTTGCAATTACCTTCTTCTTCAATTTTTCAATACCTCCTGATTTATTTGTTACCATCAGTCTATACTTACTTCATGAAAGGAGGATGTGACAATGATTAGAATTTGATTAGAAATATGTTAATCTATGTGAACCTTTAATTAGTAGTGGGGCGTTCATTCCTCACCTATAAAAATTTGTTTTCTCTATTTATAGATTCCTATTTATCAGTGCTCCCTCGCTTTTTCCAGCGCTTTTTCTTCATGAACATGGAGCCTAAGTGTAAACGTTGATCCTACACCAAGTTCACTGTTTACCATAAGATCACCATGATGTATTTCTGCTATCGTTTTAGCAATGGATAATCCTAATCCCGTTCCTCCTGTATCCCTGCTTCTCGCTTTATCTACACGATAAAAACGGTCAAAAACTCTTTTCTGATCTTCTTTCGATATTCCTTGTCCATAGTCTCTAACTTCAAAAAACGCTTCTTCCTTTTCTTGAAAGACACAAACATCAATTTCCCTATCACTGTACTTCATTGCATTCTCGATTAAGATATAAATAATTTGTTCTAATTGCCCCCGATTTCCTTGAACAAATAATACTTCTATATCTTTTTTATACTTTATTTCTCTACTATACCCCCCGCGGAATGTGGTTACCGCCTCGTCAATTAATTCAACAAGATTTATTGTATCATTTAACTCAACTTGCTTATTTTTTGCGAGGGCAAGCATTTGCTCAACTAGCTTTTTCATACGATCTGCTTCGGAATCAATCGCACTGACTGACTCCTTAAAAATATCCTGATTTAAATTTCCCCTACGATCCAGTAATTGAGCATAGCTTTTAATTATTTGTATAGGGGTTTTTAATTCATGTGAAGCATCTGACACGAATATTTCCTGTTTCTCATAATTTTCCTTTAAATGCTCAATCATTTTATTAAAGGTTGATTCCATTTCATAAATTTCGTCTTGTGATCGATTTTCCATACTGATTTTCTTCCAGTTTCCTTGCTTCATATTTTCCTTCATCGTTTTAATCAGATTTTGAATCGGAGTTAATAAAAAGCGACTTAACACCGAACTAGCAAAGATTACTGGAATGAGTACAAGGATGGATAATGTTCCTAAAACATATAATAATGTTCGCATTGTCCCATACAATGTTACAAGTTGATTCGAAACTTGAATCGTTACCACTTCACCTGCATGTTCACCGCTCTTCCAAATGATTGGTTTATCAATCACCGCAATATCAGGTCCATTGTTTCCAGTAACAATTCGCTGTGATTCTGAATTAGTAAAATGCAATGGAAGACTTAAATAATCATCCTTTCTTGTTTGCTCTAGTTGCCATGTTTCGTTTTCAGAAATAATTCGGATCATTCCATTTGCTGGTAAATAAGCTTTCATTAAATCACTGGGATCTACTGCCGGGTTTTCATTTAATGTGGTAATAACATCATTTGTTACCATTTCTAACTCTTCCAACTCTGCATTTGTACTCATCTTATAAAATAGGAAATAAATAGAAACATTTACGATTAATATTAGTACAAGCATAAACAAACTAGAGAAAAGCTGAATTTTTGTTCTTAATTTCATCGATTTATATCCTTTATAGTATATCCAACTCCTCTTACCGTTTGGATATAGGCTATATCATATCCTTTATCTATTTTCTGCCGTAAATAGCGAATATAGACATCTACCACATTGGTCTCTCCAAAATAGTCATATCCCCAAACCTGCTCAATTAATTGTTCTCTGGTCATCACAATATTTTTGTTTTTAAGTAAGCATGCCAATAAATCAAATTCTCTAACAGTTAAATCCACAGATGTGTCTGCACGCATTACCTCACGCCCATCTAAATCAACGATTAAATCTCCTACCGAAAGTTTATTTGTTGCATGTTCTTGTTTCATTTTTGGTTTACGCAAATGAACCCGAATCCGAGCTAATAATTCTTCAATCTGGAATGGTTTTGTTATATAATCATTCGCTCCCAGGTCCAAACCACTAACCTTATCATAAATTTCATCCCTTGCCGTTAGTAATAGTATGGGTGTAACCTCATCGGATTTACGAATTCTCCTCAGTACTTCTAACCCGCTTAATTCTGGAATCATGATATCCAGTAACACTAAATCCCAATCCTTTTCCTTCATTAACCGGAGCGCATCCTTGCCATTATCAGCAACCTCTGTGCTATAGTTCTCATATTCTAACTCAAGCTGCAATACTCTACTGATTTTCCTTTCATCTTCTACAATTAATATATTGGTATCACTCATATTTTCACCTGCTATCCCAATCTTTCTACATTTATTATACAAGGTAAGAGGTTCTATTACGACACTACGTTTACCTTATTTTCTAACAATTGTTTATAAAAGGGCATTAACCTTTTATTCTTCATTGAAGGAAAGCTAAAGCAGCCTATCTACAAAACTAGATTAACTACCTCAACCCCATTTCCCTCCTACTAAAAAAGAACGCCCATCCTTTTTCAGGTGAACGTTCTCCCTTTTTATTAACCTAGTTGCTGATGAAGAAATTCTGTTACAGACTCTGGCGTTTTCGTATATGCACTGTGTTGATGGGCTAATTTCTCACCTTTTTGAAAAATAAGGATACTAGGAATCCCCATCACTTCATATTCTTGAGCAATACCTTCTATTTCATCCGTATTCACTTCATACCATTCATAATTTTTGAATTCCTCTAAAATACCGTCGATAAACATATCCATCCGTTTACAGTCTGGACACCAATCTGCAAAGAACTTTACTATTACAGGTTTTTCACTTTGAATAACCTCATCAAATTTTTCTTGTGTTTGAATATGTTCCACTATACTCGCCTCCATTTAACTTTCTCTATTAAATTACCTGACCCATAAAGCTATTGTACCCATTCTTTTTCCAAATGTCTTTCCCTTTGCTTCACTCTTCATATTCTATCCGACCAAGTAAATAGGCTGCAAATAACCCTACAGCAAAAGTTACGACACTTAGTAGTAACATGGAAGTAGTTGTAGGCCATCCTGGAAATACAACAAAAACCGAGCCAATCACTAGCCCAATAATGATAGCAAATGTCCCTGTGTAATAATTATTTAAAAAGAAGTTGATTACCTTACTCATTACCAATATTCCAAGTACAATACCAATTCCTGTCACTGCAATAATATCTAATTGTAAATTACTAATCGCAGAAATAATGGTTGCATACACACCAATTAGAAGTAACATGAAGGAACCACTGATTCCTGGAATAATCATGGCACTACTAGCAATAAAACCAGAAAAGAATAGTAGTACATATGTAGAACCTGTCACGTCTTCTATAACTGTTCCTTCATTTGGATTGAAGAAAGCCATGGACGCTACTACTACAATCCCAATCACTAGTAATACATAGTGATTCCCTTTGAAAGCATACTTTGCATCAGCTTTATAGAATAAATAAGGTAGCACACCAAGAATTAAACCTAAAAAGAAAAATTTAGTCGGTCCTGGATAATGTGCAAACAGCCATTCAATGACATTAGCCAGTAAAAAAATCGCCGTGAGGACCCCAACCCCTAAGGGTATTAAAAATCCAAGGTGTTTTTTCCATTCTTTACTTAAAAGTCCATTAATAGCTGCAATCAAGCGGTCATATATTCCAAGAAGCACAGCAATCGTTCCCCCACTTACCCCTGGAATAACATCACTTACACCCATAATCAAACCTCTATAAATATTCTTCCATTCCATCCAAGAATCTCCCCTATTTCACAGATAGCATTATCATATCAAAAAACACTTGAAAATTATAGATTAAACTGCCTACTGTAATCAGCTGTTATTAGGATGAGGTAGCACTTTATTTAAGAAGGTTGTCCCCTACCTGTCATGCATATGCAACAAACCTATAGATATGATTTGTCTATGAAATTGCATTATATCCACACTGTTATAAAATAGAAATGTAATAGGAATAAAGATGCTCTCCTTTGTTTGATTCGCTTCCTTTATTGGTTGATTTTCAGCCATTCTGGGGCATTTGTTTAACACTATCCATCCCCATCTTACTATGGTTGTTATATGTTTTCCTTTAAGGAATGCTCCTAAAGCACTCAATATGAAACATTTTCCTGATTGATTCATAACAATTGTTGCAGACTAATAAAAGAAGGTTCTTTTATTATGGAAATTATCATCTTATACCGTCAGTTTGACGAAATTTGCTATACTAATTATGTAATAACACGTTCTGATTATTAAACGAATATAAATAAATATTATTAAAGGATTTTTTTAGGGGGATTTATGATGAAACGCTACCTTACATTAGTGTTTATCTTACTTAGTCTATTTTTCGTGGCACTAGGACTTGGCTTAGATTTATATTGGAGTGGAATTGCCGGTTGGGGGCTTGCTTTTATTAGTCTCATATTCGCTGCATACTATACAAAATATATACCAAACGATAAAAAAGAGAACAAGAGAAAATAAATCTTACACTTGGGATACGTTACCTATAAGCTTTCAAATGAATTGGAGGAAAAAAATCATGCAACCGTCAAAGAATAGTAAACCCAAAGTTCAATGTTTTAATGAATATGATGTATTAAAACAAGTGATTGTCGCTCCCCCACAATTTATGGAAATAAAAGAGGTAATTAATACAACACAGCGTCAATATTTCAAGGAAAATATTGATCGTGACATCGCATTAGAACAACATGAGCAATTTGTGCAAACCCTGAAATCAGAAGGGATAGATGTGGTCAAATTTGACGCCATTCCTAACTTAAACGAACAGGTTTACACCCGTGATATCGGCTTTACTGTAGGCAATCAGATTTTTGTTGCCTATCTTAAAAAATCATTAAGAAAACCTGAGAAAAAAGTATTAGTACAGTGGTTAAATGAACAGGAAATCCCCTATCAAAAAATCGACATAGAATCCATAGAAGGTGGAGATGTTATGGTTGATCAAGATAAGATTTGGGTTGGAGTGAGTGATCGTACTTCACAGGAGGCTATTCACCTTCTAAAGCAAAAACTCACCAAACATACCGTCATACCTGTCTCCATCCGAAAAAATATTCTACACTTAGACTGTACATTTAATATTCTTAGTAAAGACACAGCTATCCTCTACAGAGACGGTGTTGATAAGGATTC
Source organism: Oceanobacillus senegalensis (assembly GCF_900176885.1). Lineage (GTDB taxonomy): Bacteria > Bacillota > Bacilli > Bacillales > Amphibacillaceae > Oceanobacillus > Oceanobacillus senegalensis. The sequence continues at coordinate 3,103,935 of NZ_LT839648.1, forward strand.
CTACCGTAAAATGAAAGAATCATATACATTAATAGAAGTTACGGAGAAAGAACAATTTACAATGGGTACCAATGTTCTTTCTATTGGGAATAAAAAAGTTATTAGTTTGCCTGAAAATCAACAAGTAAACAAGGAACTTACTCGGAATGGGTTTCATGTTATAGAAGTAGAGTTCTCTGAAATCATTAAATCTGGTGGGTCCTTTCGATGCTGTACCTTACCAATCATCCGAAACTAACTTTGTTATAAACTTTTTACAGTTTATGTTTTTCTTTCAAAGATTCCGGAGCTACTTTTACCATTTGTTGTAGTAAAAAAAGCGCTATAGATACATCATCAATTATTCCAAAGAAGGCCAGAAAGTCAGGAATAATATCAAATGGTATAAAAAAATAACCCAAAATGGTTACCAAGAAAAAAAGTTTTTTTGAGATTTTCACTTCACTAGAAACAAAAAAGTCAAATAAAAACGGAATAGATTTATGCAACTTTAATAGAAAAGATAAACGCCGGAAAAAGCGTCTCATTCTAACTTCACCTCTTAAGTTTAAATCGCCTATGTACATAGGCGATTTATTGCTATATTCTTGATTATTACCTTTTGACCCTCCTAGCAAAATCTACAAAACGAAACTTATCTGGGCGGTGCCTTGACTCAGAATATTGGAAAATGGTAGTATCCTCCAAATGTACATGACTTCTAATAACCACAATATTGGAGTATCCTTCTAAATCCAGCATTTCCCTATCCTCTTCAGTAGGCTCTTCTACCACAATCTCTTTTTGAGCAAAGCTAATGACCAAACCCAACTCATTTTCAATATACTTATAAATCGAGCCCCCACATGTTTCTTTACTTAACAATGGAACAATCCTTTCGTTAAAATAATCTTTATCCAAAAGAACTTTCTCTCCATTTATTTCACGAACCCTCGTAACATGCCATATTTGCTCATCTTTTTTTTCACCCAAGGTATTCTTGATTTCCTCTGATTCAGTATACCCTAAATCTTTTACGATGGTTTGGCTAGACATACCAAGCTCGTCTACTAGTTCGGTATAGCTTATAATACCAGAGACAGGGAATGAGAACTTATTAAGGTCAAGAACAACCGAACCTTTTCCACGAACTTTTTGAATATAGCCATTTTGTGCCAAAAGATTTAATGCTTTTCGTATCGTTTCTCTTGAAGTGTTATACATAGTGGTTAGTTCATTTTCTGAAGGTAATAATGTATTTTTTGGACAAACATTTGTTTGAATTTTTTTCGCCAAATCATGGTAAATGGATAAGTACTTCTTATTTCTCGCCATAATATACCTCTACTCTTTCATACTTATACTATATACTTTCTCTTATATAATAAGATTCCTCACACAAAGGTGAGGAATCTTATTATATTTCTATTTTACCATATATACAACAGACTCATATGGTCTGAGCACGTTTTTCTTCGTATCTTTATAGTTGGATAATAGTACTTCAGCATTTGCTTCAAGCTGCAAATCTACTTCAACATCTTTTGCATAGAAATTACCAACAACCACTAGTTTCTCATCATTCCAGTTTCTAGTGTAGGCAAAGATTTCTGGGTGATCTGCCAAAATCAACTGATAGTCCCCATATGTTATAATATCATGTTTTTTACGCATTTCGATTAACTTCTGATAGTGATAGAATATGGAATCCCTATCTTCCAAAGCTTTTTCAGCATTGATTTCCGTATAATTTTTTGCTACATCAATCCAAGGTTTTGCCTTTGAAAAGCCTGCGTTTTCTTCTGTCGACCATTGCATCGGTGTACGTCCATTATCTCTTGATTTTTGCTTGAGTATATCAAGAATTTCCGCTTCTGACTTCCCTTGTTCCTTTAAAAGCTTAAAGGCATTAAGAGATTCCACATCACGATAATCCTCAATCGAGTTGAAGTTCGGATTAGTCATTCCAAACTCTTCACCTTGATAAATATAAGGGGTTCCTTTCATCATATGCAATGTCGTAGCAAGCATTTTTGCTGACTCTTTGTGATATTTTCCTTCATCACCAAAGCGGGAAACCGCACGTGGCTGATCATGGTTACACCAAAATAGTGCATTCCATCCATTCCCCTCATGCATTCCAACCTGCCATTTGGATAAAATTTGCTTTAATTCTATAAAATCAAACGGTGCTTTTGCCCATTTTTCACCATTGGGATAATCTACTTTTAAATGATGAAATTGAAAGGTCATGTCCAGTTCTTTTCTATCTGGATTTGTATAAAGGACACAGCTTTCTATCGTAGTAGATGACATTTCTCCTACCGTCATCATGTTATATGGGGAAAAGACTGCCTGATTAACCTCATGTAAATACTCATGAACACGCGGTCCATCTGTATAGAATTTACGTCCATCTCCAGTATCATCACTAGGAAAATCTTGATTTTTCGAAATTAGGTTAATAACATCTAACCGGAAACCATCAATACCTTTTTCTGCCCAAAACTGAATCATTTCAATTAACTTTTCTCTAACCTTTTTATTTTCCCAATTTAAGTCAGCCTGGGTTACATCAAATAAGTGAAGGTAATACTGACCCGATTTTTCATCGTACTTCCAAGCAGAACCACCAAATTTGGATTGCCAATTATTTGGTTCCTCTCCATCTACAGGCTCTTTCCAAATATAAAAATCACGGTATTCATTATCCTTTGAAGAAATTGATTGCTTAAACCATTCATGCTCCGTTGAAGTATGATTAATCACAAGATCCATAATTAATTTCATATCCCGTTTATGAACCTCTTCTAACAACTCTTCAAAGTCTTCCATCGTACCATAAGCCGGTTCGATGGAATAGTAATCACTAATATCATAGCCGTTATCCTTCTGTGGGGATTGGTATACCGGAGTCAACCATAATACGTCGACCCCTAATTTATGAAGGTAATCAAGTTTCTCGATAATCCCACGAATATCCCCTATACCGTTCCCTGATGTATCACGGAAACTCTTTGGATAAATTTGATAAACAACTGCTTTTTTCCACCATGGTTCATTCATTGTCTTTATTCACTCCTACTTTCTAATGTTCTTGCCATTATTTAAATTTACGTTTTGCAAGTATGAAAGTGATAATAAACGGTATGACAATTACGATGACCATACCAATTAAGAAAGAAATCATACCCGATGCAATGGATAATGGGGCTGGTATTCCACCTACTCCGATGGAAGATGCTTGAACAGATTGCATAGTAATGAACGCACCAGCAATACCAGTTCCAATAATCGCTGCGTAAAATGGAAACTTATATCTTAAGTTAACCCCGAACATTGCAGGTTCCGTAACCCCTAGATATGCGGACAAACCAGATGTACCAGCTAACCCTTTTAATTTTTCATCTCTAGCTGCTAGCATGATTGCAAACACAGCTGAACCTTGCGCAATATTAGAAAGAGCAACAATAGGCCATAAGAAAGTTGTGCCAGTACTTCCAATTAGTTGTAAGTCAACCGCAAGAAATGTATGATGCATACCTGTAATCACAAGTGGTGCATAGAGCGCTCCATATAAAAGTCCACCTAGTAATGGAACAGCTTCAAATATACTTACTACTCCATTTGTTATCCAATTACCGATTGTATACGTAACTGGTCCAATGATGATAAATGCCAAAAATCCAGTTACTAGTAGTGCAATAGGAGCGACTACAAGAAGTTGCAGGGAGTCATGGACACGTTTCTTAAGCCAAATCTCAATTTTAGCAAGTACCCAAGCCGCAACCAAGACTGGTAATACTTGCCCCTGATAACCTAGCTGATCAATTTGAAGACCAAACAAATTCCATGTCGGTGCCGTGCCTTCTAACTCTAATTGTGCAAATTCACTTGCTGGAGTTAGAGCTGGATGCACAAGAATCAAACCTAATACAATCCCTAAGAGCGGACTTCCATCAAATCGTTTAACCGCCGACCAACCAATTAATGCAGGTAAGAAAGTAAAAGCGGTATTCGCAATAATATTAATCATATCCGCGATTCCTGCAATAGATGGATATAATTCAACTAATGGTTCATCTGTAAATATTGGATTTACTAAAATATTATTAATCCCAAGTAATAAACCAGCAGTTACAATTGCGGGTAGTATAGGAATGAAAATATCTGCCAACACTTTAATTCCACGTTGTAAGGCATTTTGATTATGCTCAGCACCCGCTGCCTTTACCTCATCCTTCGTTGCCTCAGTAATTCCAGTATTTTGTACCATTGCTTTATATACTTTCTCTACGGTACCTTGCCCAATGATTACTTGGAACTGACCATTAGTGGAAAAGGATCCTTTTACAACATCCATATTCTCTAAAGCTTCTCTGTCTACTTTATCCTCATCATTTAAAGCAAATCGTAGTCTTGTAACACAATGGGTAGCCATATCCACATTATCTTCTCCACCAATTGCTGCTACGATATCCTTCGCTTCTTCCGCATATGGTGAGCCAGAAGATTTTGGAGACTTTTTAGTATTTGATTCTTCAGGCTCCTGTTTTTCTTCACTTGTTGAAATGGCCTGGAAAATTTCTGTTTCCCCTGCAATTACTGTTTTGTTACTCGTTAATCCGCTTACAGTAAAGTCACTTCCATTGGTAATAATTATTGGTGTTAGGTGACTTGAAGCCTTTTCTTTAATGAAATCAAGGTCAAATGTAACAAGTGTTTCTCCTTTTTCCACCTGATCTCCTTGTTGTATATGAACTTCAAATCCTTCACCATCTAGAGCAACCGTCTCTAAACCGATATGAATTAAGACTTCTACTCCAGAATTTCCTTTAAGTCCAACAGCATGCTTCGTGCCTGCAACAAGCATGATTTCTCCATCGAACGGAGAAACTACTCTTCCCTCTGTTGGCTCTATAGCTAATCCGTCACCCATCATTTTTTGAGAAAATGTGGGGTCTGGAACGTTTTCTAGCTTGGTAATTGGCCCACTTAGTGGTGCATAAAGTAACTCTTTATTTGCCAAAGCCTTATCCTCCCTTTGTAAAACCACATATATTATTTGAACTAACTTGTATATACAAATTATTGTACCGTTAAATTATAACTTGTATATACAAATTCTGCAATGGAAATGGTTTCATGCGTTATTTATTGTTCCCGAATTCTCTTTCCCGATTATAATTAATTGAAACGACGGATAAAAATGGATAACGTTAAAGGAGGAAAGGCGCATGTTTGCAGAGCATACAGCAAAGGACCACCAAAAAAGCTAGCAAATACCATAAAGGATTTGCTAGCTTTTCATTAGCTTAGTTTATTTCGTTTGGCTGCTTTTTCTCGTTCATTTTTGTTTAGGATTTTCTTTCGTAAACGTATTGTTTCTGGAGTCACTTCACAGTACTCATCATCATCTAAATACTGAAGTGCTTCTTCCAGTGACATGGAACGCGTTTTACGAATAGTTGCTGTTTGATCCTTCGTTGCTGAACGAACGTTTGTAAGGTGCTTCTCTTTTGTAATATTTACGGTTAGATCGTTTTCACGGTTATGCTCACCCACAATCATCCCAGCGTATACTTCTGTTCCAGGTTCAACGAAGATAACACCGCGATCCTCTAATTGCATAATACCGTAAGTTGATGCCTTTCCGTTTTCTAATGCAACTAATACACCTTCACGACGTCCACCCACTTGTCCTTTAATTAAAGGCTCATATGCTTCAAAGGTATGGTTAAGGATTCCATAACCACGAGTCTGCGACATAAACTCTGTGGAATAGCCTAATAATCCACGAGAAGGGACCTTAAATTCTAGTCGTACCTGTCCATTACCTTGGTTTACCATATCTAACATTTCACCCTTACGTTCACCAAGAGATTCCATAATAGCTCCAGTATACTCTTCTGGTACGTCTACTTGAACACGTTCAACTGGTTCACATGATACTCCATCTATTTCCTTAATGATAACCTTAGGCTTAGAAAGCTGTAATTCAAAGCCTTCACGACGCATGTTTTCAATTAAAATGGATAAATGTAATTCACCCCGACCAGATACAATCCATGCATCTGGAGATTCAGTTGGATCCACTCGTAAACTAACATCTGTTTCCAACTGTTTCATTAGCCGTTCTTCAATTTTACGAGAAGTAATATATTTACCTTCTTTTCCCGCAAATGGACTATTGTTTACTAGGAAGGTCATTTGTAATGTTGGCTCATCAATTCGAAGCCATGGCAATGCCTCTGGATGTTCCTGAGGACACACGGTTTCCCCAACATTTAAATCCTCCATACCAGAGATGGCAACAATGTCTCCGGATTGAGCCTCTTCTATTTCGATGCGTTTCAAACCAATAAATCCGAATAATTTAGAAACACGGAAATTCTTTTGTGTTCCATCTTTTTTCATAACAACTACTTGCTGGCCAACTTTTATGGAGCCACGAACAACTCGCCCAACACCAATACGACCTACGTAGTCATTATAATCAAGAAGAGTCACTTGAAACTGTAATGATTCCTCACTATTATCAACTGGAGCAGGAATGTGATTTAGTATGGTTGTAAATACAGGATCCATTGTTTCCTCTTGTTCACCTGGTTCCAATCCTGATGTACCATTTAAAGCTGAAGCATAAACTACTGGGAATTCTAATTGTTCATCATCTGCTCCTAGCTCAATAAATAAATCTAATACTTCATCAATTACCTCTTCTGGTCTTGCATTCGGACGGTCAATTTTATTTAAAACAACAATGGGAGTTAATTTTTGTTCTAATGCTTTTTTCAAAACAAACCTTGTTTGTGGCATTGTTCCTTCATAAGAATCAACAACCAAAGCAACCCCATCTACCATTTTCATAATACGTTCGACTTCTCCACCAAAGTCAGCATGTCCTGGTGTATCTAAAATATTTATTGTTGTATCATTATATTTCACTGCAGTATTTTTAGCTAAGATTGTAATTCCACGTTCGCGTTCTATATCACCGGAATCCATTGCACGCTCATCAACATGTTCATTTTCACGAAAGGTTCCGGAATATTTTAGTAATTGGTCGACTAGGGTTGTTTTCCCATGGTCAACGTGCGCAATAATTGCGATATTGCGAATATCTTCTCTTAATTGCATAAATGTACGCTCCTCTTATATAGAAAGATGCATGAAACCATACTATTATATCATAAAACACTTTATAGGAATATTTTTTTTTAAAACTTATACCTCTTTATCAGGTAAAATAATGATAAACTTTGCCCCACCTAAAGCAGACTTATCTACTGCAATTTTCCCATGTGAATGCTCAACAATTGCTCTTGCAATGGCTAATCCTAAACCAGTCTCACCATCTTTACCCTTCACAAAACGGTGAAAGATATGGGGTGCTAATTCTTTAGGTATTCCCTTTCCATCATCCTCTATAATAATTGTGGTTTCATTATTATTATTCACTGCATGTATATTTACCTTACTTTTAGCATGTCTGATGCCGTTAACAGTAATATTTAACAAGGCTCTTAATAATTTTTCTTCGTCAGCATATATATTGATATTATTTTCTACTTTGCGTTGCAATACTATTCCCTTTTCATTAACTAGTGGAAGGGTACGATCAACGACTTTATCCATTAATTCTTTTACGTTAATATCTGTTGGTTCATATGCAGTTGGTTCAGTATCCAGTTTTGCTAAAAGAATCATCTCATTAATGATTCCCTTAAGTCGGTTCACCTCTGTTACCATGACTTTTAAGCCTTTTTCTGTTTCCTTTTCATCAAATATCCCATCTTTAATTCCTTCCGCATAGCCTTGAATGGTCATTAACGGCGTTTTCAATTCATGACTTGCATTTTGGAAAAACGTTTGCTGAGAATTCATATACCGCTGTAATTCCTTTGCCATATCATAAAAGCCTTCCGCCACTTCTTTGATTTCACCAGTGGCTTTTATATGCTTGATATCATCAAATTGTCGTTTCTCTATTTTCTTCACTTGCCGTTTAAGCTGTGATAATGGTGTAACTAATTTTCGAGTGAAAAAATAAGCCAGTAATATAGAAATAGAAATCCCAATTAAGAATACAAGAATTAGTCGAAAGAAAAAACTCTCCTGAACAACGCGCAAATCTTCAACAGGTGTAAGAAGGATGAGCTCCATTCCTGATATTTCTGGTAAAAATAAAATCCTTGATGTCACAAACTTCTCGTTTTTGTAATTCCATAATGTTTCGGTTGCATTAGAGAAGTCATTATTCTCACGGAAACCATGTGCAGCTGAACGGGGCATGGTGGAAAATAAAACCGTATCCAAGTTTCGATCATATAAAAATAATTGTAAATCTTGTTCCTCTAGCACATTGTAGAATTCTTGAATATTTCTTGTTGTGTTATATTGTTCATTTAAAATATCAACTAATAATTCACCAGTTTGACTGAGCTGACGCCTTTCATCCTGTATGAGTAAATCTAATAGTAGGGAATATATGACATACCAAACAATCGCCATAATTACCAATATTAGAAATGTAAAAGCAATGCTAAGCTGAGTTTGTAGTTTCATTATCCATCCTCTTCTTTACGCATTCGATATCCAAATCCCCACACGGTTTCAATCGGTATATCATCAAACTTTTTACGAATTCTTTTCACTAAGTCATCGACAGCGCGATCACTTCCAAAATAGTCATTCCCCCATATTTTCATAAGTAATTCATCTCGAGAGAAAGCTCGGTTAGGATTTTCAGCCAAAAGCATTAACATATCAAATTCTTTGGTTGTTACTTCATGCTCATGATTCTTCCAAAATACTCTTCTTTCATTTTTATAAATGAGCAAATTCTCTACTATTATTTTGTCATCCATTTCTTGCGTAGTATCCATGGTAACTTTTGCACGCTTAAATAGCCGCTTCACACGAGCCACCAATTCTCTAGGACTAAAAGGTTTTGTTAAATAATCATCTCCACCTAACTCCAATCCGAGAATTTTGTCAATTTCATCATCCTTCGCGGAAATTATAATAATCGGAACATCACTTTCATTCCTAATCTTTTTACAAAGTTCATATCCATCCATTCCAGGGAGCATAATATCCAGTATCCACATATTTGGAGGACTGTTTTCCCAGATCTCTAGAGCTTCTTCCGCAGTATCCATCACATACACTTCGTATCCTTCTTTTTTCAAATAAGCCGATACGATATTTTGGATATTTGAATCATCTTCAACAAGTCCAATACTATAATTCATCATCGATTCACCTTTTTTGGAAAATTTATCTAATAGATATTTTACACTTCTTCCAACTATAAATACACCCTTACCAATTGAACTTTTACACTATTTTAAAAGAGTTGTTAAATCACTCTTCCTTGTCATCGCACATTCTATATTGTGTTCGTTATTGATTTACACATTTATGCCACATTTCTCCCTAACCCTTCCCACTGGTACTGTCTATACTATAAAGTGTAAAATAATTAGAGACAAAGCAAAAGTGACATAGATTACAACGAAGCACTTTTGCTAATGAATATTATAAATAAGGAAGGGATTTTCATGGAACACAATGATAAACGCTATCCACAAAACTTTCATGATGACAATCAAGAAAATCAAAATGATTCTATGCAAAATCAACATCCAGAACAACATGATCATGATTTAAACCACGATCAAGAAAATAGGCAATATACTTATGAACCAAAGGATTCACAAACCGTATATAATCAGCAGTTCAGATCCCAGCCTTCAGGGGATTCTCATAATAATGATCAAAATAAAACACAGCAGCAAAGGGTATCACACCATTCTAAACCAAAACAAAAACAAAGGAATCCTTTGGTAACTGGAATTTTGGGTGGGATAATTGGTGGTGTTGTTTCTGCAGTAATGGTTGTTTTACTTCTAACAGGAGGATTGGTAGAAATCGAATCTGGTTCTTCTAATTCCACCAATGATTCAAGTGAAGAAGCAGTTCAAGTAGATGGAACCCCAATGGTAAAAGAACTTTCATCAGAAGATGCTAATGTATCAACAAACATAGAAGAAGTATCTAAAGCGGTGGTTGGTGTTGTAAATTTACAACAGCAAAGTATTTGGACAGATAGTGAAGAGGCCGGAACAGGTTCAGGAATCATTTATAAGAAAGAAAACGGGAAAGCCTATGTAGTTACTAATCAGCATGTGGTAGACGGGGCACAGCAGGTTGAAGTGGTACTAAACGATGAAGAACGGATTTCAGCAAAAGTTCTTGGAGAGGATTCATTAACTGATTTAGCTGTATTAGAAATTAATGGAGACAAAGTTAATACGGTCGCAAATATCGGAACTTCTAAGGATCTTATAGTTGGGGAAACGGTACTGGCTATTGGTAACCCATTAGGTCTTGAGTTTGCTAATTCCGTGACAAAAGGTATTATTAGTGGATTAAATCGTTCTGTTGCTGTTGATACCAATAGTGACCGTCAACCAGACTGGGTAACAGAAGTTCTACAAACAGATGCAGCCATTAACCCTGGTAACAGTGGTGGCGCACTAGTAAATTCCGAGGGTGAGGTAATTGGTATTAATTCCATGAAAATTGCCCAAGGTGCTGTAGAGGGAATCGGCTTTGCCATTCCAATTGACTCTGCCTTACCAATTATGGAACAATTAGAAACCAGTGGGGAGGTAACTAGACCACAGATTGGAATCTCGACCGCTTCCCTGTATCAAGTACCACCACAATACCGTTACGAAATAAACTTACCTGAAAATATTGAAGGCGGTATGGTCATTGCTAACGTTCAACCGAACTCACCTGCCGAGCAAGCCGGTCTGCAAAAGTTTGATATCATTACAAAAATAGATGGAAACAAAGTAACTTCTATTTTAGAATTAAGAAAATATCTATATTCCGAAACAACTGTTGGGGACGAAGTTGAAATAGAGTTCCTCCGCAACGGTGAAATACAAACAACAAAATTAGAACTAGCTGAAATGAAAAATGAAGAATAAAAAAGAACAGGTGCTCATTAAGAGTACCTGTCTTTTTATCCAAAAAACAAATCAAAAATATTGCTTCCACTTGAACTCTTTTTATTATAGAATTCGGAATATCCACAATCCTCACAGTAAACAACCAAGAATTGATTGTTCTGTACATCGAACATTTTGGAAAGCCCAGTTCCTGTCATGGCTACTTCCTTCTGATTTGCTCTAGTACTTCCACATTTTATACAGCCTTTATTTTCCCGCATGATTTATCACCTCTTATTAGGTAATACGAAAAATAAGGGGAAATGTTTCAATCTTCTTCATCATCTGTTCCATCATCAACTTCATATTTTTTATGATTCGGGGAAACCCCTATAAATTTCCCGTCGATATCCGCTTCAGCAAAGTTTTCATAATCCTCCACATAACCAACATTCTCATCACTGTTTGGGTACATATCATCATAATTTTCGATATCACTAAAAAAATCCGCTGTTGTTTCACTGGTTCCATAGCGACTTACTTCCTGCCATGCATCCTCTGCATCATAACCAACCTGCTCTTCATCGGTTACTTCATTCGGGTTAATATTCGGAGAGAAGACCTCTTCCTCGATGGTACGAGGATGATCAAACGTTTGTTTTTTTGCGTGTTTGATACAACGGTCCGTAGTCGGCATGGCTACCAAGCGTTCATATGGAATATCTTCCCCACACTGCGTACAAATACCATATGTCCCCTCTTCAATGGCATGCAATGCTTCATTAATTTCTTCTAATTCTTTTTCCACATGCTCATTTAGTGCTGTGTCCTTTCCCCTTTCATATAGTTCCGTCCCCATATCCCCTGGGTGATTATCATAATTTGATAATTCTCCAACAGATTCCTTTGCCATTTCAAGTGTTCTTCCATAATGGTCTTGTACATGATAAATTAACTCATTTTGTCGTTGTATTAAAGCAGTTTTACACTGTAATAGTTGCTCATTTGTGATCATGATGACCAGCCTCCATTAATTCAATATGTGTGGCTAAAAAATGATTACTATCTATACTATGTGTAACTGCTTTGGATTGATTCTTTACAAACTTCTCCAAATCATGTCAATATCGGGAATTCTATCCTCTACGTATCATCTACCGATGTCTATCCTTACAAATATTGTTAAATAGAATGAAAAGCGGTATGATTTAAAATAGATAATTAAATACTTATTGGAGAGAGGAGTGTAGGATTTTATGTTAACAAAAAGTAGTAAAATTGGATTCGTTGGAATTGGTGTAATGGGTAAAAGTATGGCATATAACCTAAAAAAGGCAGGCTATTCCATTAATATTTATACACGTACAAAATCAAAAGCAGAAGACCTAATCCAAGATGGGGCTGTATGGAAAAGAACCATTAAAGATTTGGCAATGGACTCTGATGTGATTATCACGATGGTTGGTTATCCATCCGATGTCAAGCAGGTTTACTTTGGATCGGAAGGCATTATAGAGAATGCCAAGGCAAATTCCTATGTTATTGATATGACAACATCTAGTCCTTCTCTTGCCATTGAAATTTATGAAAATGCTGCTAAAAAGGATGTACAAGCACTAGATGCACCTGTATCCGGAGGTGACATTGGAGCAAAAAACAAGACACTTGCCATCATGGTCGGTGGTGAACAAAAAGCATTTGATGAGTTGCTTCCGATTTTTCAGGCGATGGGGGAAAATATTAAATTACAAGGAGAGGCCGGCGCTGGACAGTATACAAAATTAGCAAACCAAATCACAATAGCTTCAAATATGGTCGGTGTTTGCGAAGCCATTGCCTTTTCGAGAAAAGCTGGACTAGACCCTGAACGTGTTCTGGAAAGTATTTCTACCGGAGCAGCAGCAAGTTTCTCCCTTTCTAAATTAGCACCACGCATGCTATATGAAGATTTTGCTCCTGGTTTCTACGTGAAACATTTTATTAAGGATATGACAATTGCTTTAGAATCGGCTAAAGAATTGGGTCTGTCTACACCAGGATTAGAACTTTCATTAAACCTTTATAAAGAGCTTGCCGAAAAAGGCGAGGAAGACAGCGGTACACAGGCATTAATTAAGTTATTTGAACAATAACTATAATTATAAGCTCGCATTCGCTAGTAACTAGGCGAATACGAGCTCTTTGTTTTTGCTAGGATAGGAATTAACCTATTTTTATTTTTTACGTTTTTCTATCTCGCTTTGAACAACAAATGCTAAATCATTATTACCAAAAAGCTGTAAAACATTTAAAACAGTTTCATCCTCTATCTTTTCAGCTTCCTGTTTAGGAACCGTCTGATCGATAACTTCCATTAAAGTACTATTTTTAGGTTGATTTGGATATGCCTGGTTATATATCTCTTCAGGCTGTAAATCATGATTAATACACCATTGCGCAAAAATCAAAATCATCATTTTCTCGTTTTCCTGATAATTTCGAATGACCTTTTCTTCTTTTTCTTTACTATTCAAATTAATCACCAACTTTTTGAAACATATGAATCCACATAAAGGATAACGCTTGCTTTAAGTGAATTGGCAAGCCCTCCAAATTATTTTCTATTACTTCTTTTTTATAAACACCATAGCCATCCAAATACGCTAAATTTTGTTCAGAGGCTAGCCTTGATAACTCCCATGGCATAATAGTATGAGAAATTGTTTTCTCCCCATATAATCTAGAATAGCCATTTTCTCTTGGCCCTGCTGTTGGACCTAGCATGCCAATACAGATCAAACCATCTTTTTTGACGATTCGTTTGATTTCCCGCAAGGCATGTAATGGATTTTCCGTCCACTCAAGGACTGTGATTACCATAACGCCATCAAAAGTCTGATTATTAAATGGAAGCTCATTAACATTTCCCTGTAAAAATCGTATTGGCTCTAATCCACGCTTTTGCTTGGCTAAAGCAATCATTTCACTGGATAAATCGATCCCTGTTACATCATATCCCTCTTCATAAAGCTTATATGATCCATAACCATCTCCACAACCTATATCAAGCACTTTACTGCCTTTTTTAAAGTAACTTGTTATTAATGGAACAATGTCTTTTCTACTTCCTGTCTCCCACATATTGACACTTCTGGCACTCCAGTCCAACGCCCGGTCATTCCATTGTATTTCTGCTTCCTTACTCCAGTCAAAAGATAATGTCATTCATCTAACCTCCCAGGGTATGCTTTCTTAAACTATATTCGATATAAGCAATATAAATCCTTTTTCACGGAGGATAGTTTGACACTATACATGAAAGATCCTATGTCTTAAACCTTATCATGTTTTATTTATATAGGAAAATATCCCGTCATCCTATCACTTAATCCCCTTCACCATTTCTAAAAAAGTATTTATACCTAGGAATTTGGTTCTAATCACCTTTTTCTAAAATATATAATAGATAAACGTGTTATTGCAAAAGGAGGAAATGAAGTATCCATTGCTAACGTTTTTAGAAGGAAAAATCAATAAGACAGAGAATACAAAATAAATGTAAAATCAATATATTGTTTGATTTTTAAACGCACTGCACATTTAAAAGTCAAACCACTATGAAACAGTATAGTAGGGGGGTATTTATATTTAACTCCCCTACATATACAACGGAACAAAAAATTGATTAACAAATTAAAAAAGGTTTACCCCATAAAATGAGATAAACCTTGGATATTTTTATTTATTATAGACGCACAACGTTAGCTGCTTGTGGTCCACGGTTTCCTTCAACGATTTCAAATTCAACGTCTTGACCTTCTTCAAGAGTTTTGAATCCTTCAGCTTGAATTGCTGAGAAGTGTACGAATACATCGTCTCCATCTTCGCGCTCGATGAAACCGAAACCTTTTTCTGCATTAAACCATTTTACTTTACCAGTCATAAATATGACCTCCTTATAACTTTTTGCTGCAAAGTAATTGAACAAAAATACTTTTACAGCTCCTTACCGGAGGTCGTAAAGTATTGCTCCAATTTCCTTTTGCTATCCTTACTTTACCTTTTTCTGAATCAAATTGCAAGCTTTTATCAAAATTTCCATAAAACTTTTAAGAAACAACATCCTGTCTTGTCTTCGTTTAAGATTTTGCAATTGAATTTAAACTACTTGCTAATACTGCCTCTTAACCTGCACTAAAAGAAACAGGCCCCAACTGCTGTGGCCTGTTTCTTAAACGTTACCCAATCTTACGCACTGCTGCTTTTTGTTTCATAGTTGGTGTTATAGCATTCGTAATAATTCTATTTTGCTCTTCTTTATGAACAAGTGGATCCCCTTCAGAAGGGCTTGCCATATCCGGACGGCCGTTATAGGTAACTTTGATATCACTGGACACTAATTCCTGCAATTTAGAGGATATATAAGTCCAAGCACCCATGTTTTGTGGCTCTTCCTGCGTCCAAACGACCTCTTCTAGGTTTTTAAATTTATCTAATACACGACTAATTTGTTCTTTCGGGAATGGATACAACTCCTCTATTCTAACGATATCTAACCAATCATAGGATTCTCTATCCTCTGCAACCTTTTCAGATAATTCGATAGCTAAACGACCTGTAGAGAAAACAACTCTCTTCACGTTGTCTGGATTATTCACTAAATTAGGTTCCTCCATAATTGGCTTAAACTCTCCATTTGTCAGTTCTTCTAAATATACCCCTGCTGTAGCATTCCGCAACAAGCTTTTCGGTGACATAATTACCAGTGGTCGTACTTCATCCGTTTGAAGTAATGCTGCCTGCCTTCTTAGAATATGGAAGTAGTTCCCTGATGTAGATAAATTTGCAACCGTCCAGTTATTTTCACCAGCAAGCTGTAAAAAGCGTTCTAATCTAGCACTAGAATGCTCGGGGCCCTGTCCTTCATATCCATGTGGAAGCAACATGACTAAACCGGATTTTTGTCCCCATTTTTCTCTTCCTGATGAAACAAACTGATCAAAAATCACCTGTGCACCATTTGCAAAATCACCAAACTGTGCTTCCCATAAAACAAGCGTTTCCTTAGAATAGACATCATACCCATATTCGAATCCTAAAACAGCCGCTTCCGAAAGCGTACTGTTATGAATGGCAAACGAGCCATTCGCCGAGCTAAGTTTATGGAGAGGACTATACTTCTCCCCTGTCTTTTCATCCGATAAGACAATATTGCGATGGGAGAATGTTCCACGTTCAGAATCTTGGCCTGTTAAGCGTATTGGAGTTCCATCTTTTAGAATGGATGCAAATGCCAATGTTTCTGAATGTCCCCAATCTATTTTTTTATGTTTTTCAAAGGCATCTTTTCTACGATTTAATATCTTTTTCAGTTTACCAAATACATTGAATCCTTCAGGCCACTCTAGTAGTTCATTATTAATTTTGGTTAATATGTCCTTATCTACCGAAGTATCCACTTCTGGTAACTCACTAGAATATAAAGAATGACGCTCTTCCATCGTTCTTAATGGTTCTTTTTCTTGATTAATGTTTTGGTAGGCCTGTTTAAATTTATTTTGTACGTTCTCTTTGACTTCATTAATTTTATCCTCTGGTATAGATCCTTCAGATAATAACCTTTCCTTATATAACGCTGTTATAGTAGGATGTTGGTCAACGTTTTGATAGATAAGTGGACTAGTTGTACGTGGTTCATCCATTTCATTGTGCCCTAGCCTACGATAACCAATTAAATTAATTAGTACATCTTTATGGAAAGTTTGACGATACAAAAAGGCAAATTTTACTGCTTTTAGACATGCTTCAGGATCATCAGCGTTTACATGAATAATTGGAACGTTATAGCCCTTCACAATATCACTTGGATTTTTCGTTGAACGGTCATCTTCTGGTACTGTTGTAAATCCAATACAGTTATTTGCAATCACATGAATCGTTCCACCTGTACCATAAGCCTTCGTGTTAGCGAAATTAAGCATTTCTGTTACAACACCCTGACCAGTAAATGCTGCATCCCCATGAACCAGCACAGCTAATGCCTTTGATACATCTTGCTTAGGATATCCTTTTTCCGAACGTTCCTCTTGCGCTGCTCTAGTATAGCCTTCTGCTACAGTACCAGCAATTTCTAAGTGACTTGGGTTATTTGCTAATGTAACCGTAACTTCCTTATTTCCAAATTCTTTCTTTTTCACAGCCCCTAAATGATACTTTACATCCCCTGTTGCACCTTCAGTTATTTCTAAGCTTGGATCACTGTTTTCCCAATTCGAATGCTGAAACTGAGAGAACATTGCCTCATATGGCTTCTCCAATACATGCGTCAGGACATTCAACCTTCCACGATGGGCCATGGATATAATGACATCATCCAAATTATCTTCTGCTGACAGTCGAGCAATCTCATTCATAGCCGGGACTAATGATTCCAAGCCTTCAACAGAAAAGCGTTTTTGTCCCACATACATTTTACCTAAGAATTGCTCAAATCCCTCAGCTGCAAATAGACTTTGAAGAAGTTCTATTTTTTTGTCTTCCGTAATACCACCTAAACAAAAACCACTCTCAATTTTCTCGATAAGCCACTCTTTTTCTTCTTGCTGCATATGCTGTACTTCAAAACCAACAGTAGACGTATAAATTTCTTTTAAATATTTGATTGCCGATAGACCATCACTAAGATCTTTATTTGCTTTACATATAAATTCTGCAGGGATTTCTTTCAAATCCTGTTCACTTAAATGATAAGACGATATATCTAATAATTTATTTAATGACTGTTTTTCTAACGGATAAATGTCAGCTTCTTGATGTCCATATGTTCGTATATTCTCCGCTAAAGTAATAGCGGATACCAGTTTTCTCATCTTATTAATCAATACATTCGGTGAAATAGAGACGTTATCACGAATGTCACCCTTGTAATCACTGTGTTCCGGTTCTCCCCATTGATCAAATAATTCTTTCAAACTCGTATCAACTGACTCTGGATTATTGGAATATAAATCATATTGCTCTAGAAGATAGCCCAGATTAGGACCCGTCACATCTGCCCATGGATTCGCCCCATTATTATTATCCATCTTGTTACACTCCTAAATTTTATATAGTAAGATAACGTAATTTATTACATACCATTTTTAACAATTCCCACTTTAAGATAATTATAATCGGGAATTTAAAATATTTTTTACCAAAACAACTGCTATTTCATTCTTACTAATCCTTCGTTTGTTCCTCTAATAGTTCATTCATTTTATCCTATTTTAATCTTATGGTGTATGGAACATTTGTTTATTACTCATACCTATATTATAGGTATATAAACTATTTTGCACGTATCACGTATAATAAGGATAATTATATTTATTCCTTTTCATAAATACCCCTTTCATAAAAAACACTTGCTGTAAGCACTTACACCATCTATATAAACTATCATATTACATTTCTAAAAAGAATGAAAGGGAATTCCGACGATTTTCTGACAATATCTGCATCTACTCTAAAAAGGTAGTAATTCTCTATTAATCATGATAGAATATTGTGTTGCAAGATAAAAATAAAAAAGCGACTACCAAAAACATTTGTATCTTGCAAATATAAATGGAACAGGTGGTAAAAAAATGGAAAATAAAGATTACCGTGTTTTGCTGTACTATCATTATGTAGATATCGAAGATCCTGAAGGCTTCGCAGCAGAACACCTACAATTTTGTAAAGACATCGGTTTAAAAGGAAGAATTCTCGTAGCTCATGAAGGTATTAACGGTACCGTTTCTGGAACAGTTGAAGCAACTAATAAGTATATGGAAACGATGCACAATGATCCTCGTTTCAGTGAATTAGTGTTCAAAATAGATGAGCATGAAGGGCATGCCTTTAAGAAAATGCATGTACGCCCTCGCAAAGAATTGGTTACACTTCGTTTAGATGAAGAAGAGGATATTGATCCAAAAGAATTAACTGGTGAAAACCTAAGTCCGAAAGAATGGTATGAAGCGATGCAACGAGAAGATACAGTTATCCTTGATGCGCGTAATGATTATGAGTATGACTTAGGTCATTTCCGCGGGGCTATTCGACCAGATATCGAAACCTTCCGTGAATTACCTGAATGGGTTCGTAAAAATAAACATTTAATTGAAGGAAAAAAAGTCTTAATGTACTGTACTGGTGGAATTCGTTGTGAGAAATTCACTGGTTGGATGATTAAAGAAGGCTTTGAAGATGTTGCCCAATTACATGGGGGAATCGTAACATACGGAAAGGATCCAGAAGTTCAAGGTGAGCTTTGGGATGGAAAATGTTATGTATTTGACGAACGAATCTCAGTTCCAATCAATCAAAAAGAACATGTTGTCGTAGGCGAAGACTATTTTGACGGACAGCCTTGTGAACGCTATGTAAATTGTGCAAACCCTGAATGTAATAAACAAATTCTTTGCTCAGAGGAAAACGAGCATAAATATATGCGTGGTTGTACACATGAATGCCGTGTTCACCCTCGCAACATGTATATTAAAGAACACAACTTAACGAATGAAGAAGTTCAAGCAAGACTTGAAGCACTTGGTGAAACATTAGAGCAGCAAGAAGCTTAAAAAAAGGTGACCAACAATGGTCGCCTTTTTTTATATTTAATGTTAATACAGAAAATATGTAGTTGGGAGTAGCTTTTAGACCTTCTTCCTGGTTTATAGCGTTTCTCCTTAGTGCACATGCACCTGTCAAGTAGACAAACTTAAAAACGCTTAATTTTAAGCAGCATTCACCCGATATTGAATAGGACTCATTTTCAGTTTCGTTTGTACTCTTTTATTGTTATAATAATGAATATATGAATCTACAGCTTCGCGAATTTCAATTGGTGTTTCTGGTTCAGTGAACTGATACATTTCATTTTTTAAATGGCCAAAGAAATTCTCGATGCATGCATTGTCCCAGCAGTTGCCTCTGCGGGACATGGATTGGGTTATATCCATTCTTTTTAGACGATTGATGTAACCGTGGTGTGTGAATTGGAACCCTTGATCACTATGTAGAATGGCTCCTTTCACATACCCTTTCTTTTTCAATCCATCTAAGGCTCTGTGTACAAGCTTTAGCTCCTGACTGCTCCCCATGGCTTGACTAACAATCTCCCCGTTATATAAATCCTTAATCGCACAGACATACTCCCATTTCTGCGGCCCCTTTTTTACCGGGACATAGGTTATATCAATCGCAAATTTTATTCCTGGTTTGATTGCCTTAAAATTTCGATTTAATAAGTTCGGTATATTTCCATGTGGTTGTGGACGATGCTTAAACCGTTTTCTTCTAATCTTGCATTGCAATCCATACTTTTTCATTATTCTAGAAATTCGCTTCTCATTTACCTGTAATTTGTATTCATTCTCCAACTCTATTTTGATACGCCTTCGCCCGTAAATCCCTTTATGTTCCTCGAATATCTTTAGAATATAAGACAATAATTCCTCATCTTTTTTATCTTGTTCATTGCCTCCCTTTCGATTTAGCCATTTGTAATAACCCGCACGCGAAACATTTGTAATATCCACAATTCTACTAATCGGATATTGCTTCGAATTGGCATGTATAAAAGCATACTGAACTTCCTTGTCATTCACCCCCTTTTCAGATCCAACAACTTTTTTAAGTACTCATTCTCTAATTTTAACCGTTCATACTTCTCCTCTAAGCTCCATTCTTCCTTTTTACTTTTCCCCTTACTCATTAACCCTCTTTTATCATCAAGTGCCTGGAATCCACCTTCTTTAGCTTTACTTACCCACTCCGTTACTCTTCTTTCATTTTTTATATCTAACTTTTTCGCCACTTCTCTACCTGAATAACCCTCTAAATACATCTCAACTGCTTGTTTTTTTAACTCGACTGAATACTGTCTCTTTTTCATTACTTCCTCTGTTCCTCCCCTGATGTACAAAACGAACCTATATTTACCACTATTAAAGGTATAATGGGCGTTTTTCTAAAACTGTCTACTATATAGGTACAATATCATAGTTATCAGCGAAATTTATCAGCAGTTCTTCTAATTTATCCTAATATTTTGACTACTGAGTAATGAAACTGTTATTCTTACAATAGGAGGTGTTCTAAACGATGAATGTATATCAATTCTCGGCTAAAACTATAAATGGAGAGGAAAAATCATTAGAAGATTATAAAGGTAAGGTTTTACTTATCGTAAATACAGCAAGTCAATGTGGATTTACACCACAATTTAAAGAATTACAACAATTGTATAATAAATATAAAGATCAAGGCTTCGCAATTCTTGGTTTTCCTTGCAACCAATTTGGTAGTCAAGATCCTGGAACTGATAAGGAAATATCGGATTTCTGTCAACTTAATTATGGAGTAACATTTCCCATGTTCAGTAAGATTGATGTTAATGGCCAAACAGCCCATCCACTATTTACATATTTAACATATGAAGCAAAAGGATTACTGACTGAAAAAATCAAATGGAATTTCACGAAGTTTCTTGTAGATAAAAATGGTTCTGTCATGAAGCGTTATGCACCACAAACAAAACCAATGAATCTTGAAAAAGATATTGAAAAACTGCTAACTTGATTACTTAAAAGGTTATTAATAGAATAAGAGCCACTTATTTTCCACAAGTGGCTCCTCCCATATAAGGATTTATCGCAGTTAAGAGGTAGTAATACCCTACCTCAAAAATGGCGGAAAAACGAATCCTTTTAGGTGGGTAAAACCCCTCTACTGTTTGAAGCTCTACTTTATAACACCTTAGCCAAAAAGTCTCTTGCCCGGTCCGTTTTCGGTTGATTGAAAAATTCCTTTGGATCTCCTTCTTCTAAAAGAACCCCATCATCCAAAAATAAGACTTTATCTGCAACCTCCTTTGCAAAATTCATCTCATGAGTGACAATGACCATAGTCATCCCTGTATCGGTTAGGTCTTTCATTACGTCTAATACTTCTTTTACCATTTCGGGGTCTAGGGCAGAAGTTGGCTCGTCAAATAACATGATTTCCGGCTCCATCGCTAGTGCTCTAGCTATCGCAACACGCTGCTTCTGTCCACCAGAAAGTCGATTAGGATACGCGTCTTCCTTCTCCGTTAAACCAACCTTTGCTAGTAAGTCCTTTGCTATTTTTTCTGCATCTGTTTTCGATTTATTTTTTACCTTTTGTGGTGCATACGTAACATTTTCTAAAACCGTCATATGAGGAAATAGATGAAAATGCTGGAAAACCATTCCGATATTCTTCCTAATCTCTAATTTGTTGGTTTTCTTTTCTGTGATTTTTTTATCTTCAATATAAATATCACCTGTTGTGGGCTCTTCTAATAGATTTAAACATCTTAAAAAGGTGGATTTCCCTGAACCTGAAGGACCTATAACAGCAACAACTTCCCCTTGATTAATCGTTGTAGATATATTTTTTAAAACGGTATTTTTCCCAAAGATTTTCGTTATCTTAGATGCCTTAATCACTTTGTCTCATCCTCCGTTCTACTGCTTGACCAATTTTAGTAAGTATGAATACCATTACCCAGTATATCGCACCCGCTATTAATAAGGGTTCAAAGTTTCTATATATATCCGCACCAACTATCTGAGCCCTACGCATAAGGTCTAAATAACCAATTGTAGAAACAATAGCGGATTCTTTTGTTAATGTAATGAACTCATTCATTAAAGCAGGTAATATATTTTTAATTGCTTGCGGTAAAATGATATTTAACATCATAGGTCGGTAGGGAACACCTAAGGCTTCTGCAGCCTCTGTTTGGCCCTTATCAACTGCCATAATACCAGCACGAATAATTTCCGATACATATGCTGCTGAGTTTAAACCAAATGCTAATATAGCGGATAAAAATGCTGGGATATCATATCCGGTAAGTTGTGGAACTGCAAAATAAATAATCATTAATTGCAGAATAAGGGGAGTTCCACGGAAGATGGATGTATATGCGTTAGCAAGTCCTTTCAAGAAAGGAGCATTTGTAATTTTACATAACGCCAATAGCGTACCTAATACAAGTCCTATTAAAATAGAAACGATAACAAATTCTAATGTTGCCCATATTCCCTCTAAGATAAAAGGAATATAAGGCACGATTTGGCTAAAATCCAAATTCATGCCCTAACACCTCATTTCTGTTTATTGTTTATCTAGCTGCCACTTTTCTTCTAATTCTTTCACTGTACCATTATCAATTAATGTCTCTAATGCGGTATTAATTTCTTCTTGAAGTTCACTATCTTTAGGAAATGCAATCGCCATTCCTGGTGAGCTTGATGTTGGATCATCAAACCCTTCTAATCCTTGCTCTTCAATAAAACCTTCTGCAACGGTCTTATCCATGTAACCTACATCTACACGATTAGAGTTTAACTCTTGGATAATCAATCCGGCTTTGTCAATTTTCTTCACTTCAAATCCATATTCCTTACTTAATTCATCCGCACCTTCCTCTTGGATAGTACCTAGCTGAACGCCAACTACCTTTCCTTCTAAATCTTCCAGGGAGTTAATATCTGAATCTGGCTTTGTTACAAACATTTCTCCAGAACGGTGATATTCTACTGAAAAGTCAACATTTTGTCTACGTTCCTCGGTTGCACTCATACCAGACATAACCATATCCACTCGTCCAGATTGTAATGCACCGATTAATCCGTCAAAATTCATGTCCTCAATCTCTAATTCATAACCAAGCTCATCAGCGATAGCTTTGGCTAAGTCAATATCAAATCCTTCAAAATTACCTTCTATATCAAATGATTCGAAAGGAGGAAAGTCTGCTGATGTCCCCATTTTTAATACTTCTTTTTCCGCTTTTGCCTCGGTTGATTCCTCTGTTCCTTGTGCAGTATCTTCTACATTGTTATCCGTCTCATTTTCCGTTCCTGTTGATCCACAAGCTGCAAGTATTGCAATAAATAATGTTACAAATAATAATTTTGTGATAGACTTTTTCATGCTCATTCTCCTCATTTTTATTTTTAATTAAATAGATTAAACGTTTGTTTGACTGTTTTTATTAAACTCATTTTTTATTTTCTTTAACAATTCCTCGTCTACAATAACATCAAAGCCAGTTTGCGCTAATGCTAGAACGCCACTTACTAGTGTTTCACAACCATCCTCAGAAACGGTCTTATCAGCAAACTCTGTTGTATGATGTACAAGACCTGGTTTATTTAAACCTATGTATGGGTGAATAGCTGGTACAACATGGCTAACATTTCCCATATCAATGGATCCAGTACCTTGTTTAGGTGGCTGTATTTCATGATGATATGTTTGCCTAATATTCTTATCAAAAGCATTAGATAATGTTTGATTTGTAATCATGTCATCGTAGCTTAATTCATAATTCGAAATTTCTAGGGATGCACCAGTCATAAGAGCTGCACCTTCTGCAATATTTTTAACTTGTTCTACTACCTCATTTAAATAATTTCTATCCTTCGCACGAATGTAAAATTGGGCAACTGCATAATCTGGTACAACATTTGCTGCTTGTCCACCTTCTGAAATGACCCCATGGATTCGAACATCTGACGTTACATGCTGTCTTAATGCGTTAATGCCATTAAATAATTGAATCACACTGTCTAGTGCATTAATTCCTTTTTCCGGAGATGCTGCGGCATGGGCTGACTTTCCCTTGAATGCATATTGAATCGCATCCATTGCAAGGGAATCTCCACTTTCATAAGACTGATCACTTGGGTGAAGAATCATGGCGACATCTATATCGTCGAAAATTCCTTGTTCACTCATCGGAACCTTTGCCCCATTTGTTTCTTCTGCCGGTGTTCCTAATACTACTACATTTCCACCCGTTTCATGAACTACTTTACTAAGCGCGACACCTGCACCAACACTCATGGTTCCTATCAAATTATGACCACAGCCATGCCCAACACCCGGTAGAGCGTCATACTCTGCTAAATAAGCAATAGTTGGTCCAGGTTTCTCACTTTTATATACAGCTTTAAATGCTGTTGGTCGATTTACCTTTCCCGTTTCAACTTTAAAATCATGTTCCATAAGAAAATGAGTTAAAAGTTTCATAGATTCGAATTCCTTGTCACCTAGTTCGGGATTTTCATACAGTTGATTATTCATTTTCCAAAGTTTATCTTGAATCCCCTTAACTGTTACACTCAATTGTTCTTTCACGATGTTCCGCCACCTTAATAGTGTATATTTATAAATTTTCATGCATATTTATTAGTTATCTATGTATAATTTATACCATGTTATTAGAAATTGTGCAATAGATTTTTCATACTTTAGTACGGTTTTTTAAGTGGTGGAATTATTTATGATTACAAAGATTGTTTTCTAAATGATTGTTGCTTATGCACAAAATAGAAAAAATGTATAGGAAGCTTCAGACTCGCGCTTTTTCCACAGGACAAGGAAGTTACTGTTCATTTTCTGCAGCCAGACCAAACAAATAAAAAACTGCACCCCCAATTGTAATTAACTTGAACAATTGAGATGCAGTTTAAGATACCATTTTCATAAGATGGTTAAAGCTTCTTAAGATATTCTTCTGTATTCGTTATCGGATTACCTTTTTACTTTTTTATTAGTAGGCTTTTGCCCAGTAAACCAATTCTTTTGCCTCTTTACCACAGCATACACATGTATCCGCTACTATTTCTTGTTCGAATGGGATGCAGCGAGATGTTGCAGTTGTTTCTTCCTTAATTTTTTCTTCACAAGCTGTGTCACCACACCACATAGCTTTGATGTATCCGCCTTTTTCTTCAAGTGTTTGCTTGAACTCATCCATATTTGTTGCTATAAATGTCATTTCATTACGATGTTCTAATGCTTTATTGTATAGATTAGTTTGAACTTCTTCTAATAATTCAGGTAAACGTTCCTCTAGTCCACGGAGGGCAACAAATTCCTTCTCACCAGTGTCACGACGAACTAAGACAACTTGCTCTTTCTCAATATCTTTTGGTCCCATTTCAATTCGAACTGGGATACCTTTCATTTCATATTCATTAAATTTCCATCCTGGCATTTTATCGCTTGCATCAATGTCAACACGTACTATACCTTTTAATTGATCTCGTAATGCATAGGCTTTGTCCAAAACGCCTTCTTTATGTTGGGCAATTGGTACAATCATAGCTTGAGTTGGTGCAATACGTGGAGGAACAACTAAACCTCGATTATCGCCATGCACCATGATGAGTGCACCCATAATACGAGTAGAAAGTCCCCATGATGTTTGATGTACATACTGACTTTCACCATTCTCATCTAAATACGTAATATCAAATGCTTCAGCAAATCCAGATCCAAAATGGTGAGATGTAGCTGATTGCAATGCTTTCCCATCATGCATCAAACTTTCAATCGTTAAGGTATATTTAGCTCCAGCGAATTTTTCCTTTTCTGTTTTTCTTCCACTTATTACAGGAATAGCTAAATATTCCTCAACAAGATTAGCATATACCCCTAACATTCTATCCGTTTCATTCGATGCATCTTCATCTGTTGCATGTGCGGTATGCCCTTCTTGCCAATGGAATTCAGATGAACGCAAGAATGGACGGGTTGTCTTTTCCCAACGAACAACATTCGCCCATTGGTTATAAAGCATAGGGAGATCACGATAAGAATGGATGTTTTTGGAATAATAATCACAGAAAAGCACTTCTGATGTTGGACGGAATGCTAAGCGTTCTTGAAGCTCTTCTTCCCCGCCATGTGTAATCCATGCAACTTCTGGAGCAAATCCTTCTACATGGTCTTTTTCTTTTTGTAAGAAGCTTTCTGGGATAAACACTGGAAAAGCCACATTGGAATGACCCGTGTCTTTTATTTTTTTATCTAATTGCTCTTTTATATTTTCCCAAATGGCATATCCATATGGTTTAATAATCATCGTTCCACGAACCAAACCATAATCAACTAATTCCGCTTGTTTGACAACATCTGTGTACCACTGTGCAAAATCATCTTCCATAGCAGTGATCTTTTCTACAAACTGTTTATTTTTCTTTCCCAAAATAGACACCTCTTTATATAACAATTTATTAATTTTTATCTTTGACAACATAAACGCAACTGTAATATACCCTGTATTGAGCTTTTCTGTGCATAAAAAAATCCTCCATCCAAGAAAGGGACCGAGGTTTGGCGTTACCACCCTTGTTTGCAAGAAAACTGTATTTCTTACACTCTCTAATTAATAACGGTTATGAACCGCGCCCATCTTACAGCTATAAATGGCTAAACCCTAATAGCTTATCCGATGGCGAACTCTTGAGGCAGGTTCTAACTTGCGTCTTTGGAAATTCACAGCGCCATTTCCTCTCTTAAAAAGACTAACAAATTATACTAATCCTCTTCCACGTTTCGTATATAATGAATATAGACTATATATTATATGGATGAAAATAGAAAGTCAAGCTATTGGCTAGATAAGCCATCATATGTAATGAAAAGATTTATCATACTGAAGTAAATAAACTTTTTTTCTCCAAAAGGGGCGGAGAACAGCCAATGAAGCTGATCTCCCATTTATTAAAACGGAAATTCACGATATTCTTCTTGTACAGAAATCCATTTTAATTTCGTAAATTCATCAATGACCCAAGGGTTTCCAAATCTCCCCATTCCACTTTGCTTATTACCTCCAAATGGAATATTTGCAGCATCATTAACGGTCTGGTCATTTATATGTGTCATTCCACTATCAATTTTCAAACCATATGCTTCCCCTTTTTTAAGGTCTGAAGTAAAAATCGATGATGTAAGTCCATATTTCGTATCATTTGCCATTTCAATGGCATGGTCGTCTGAATCTGCTTTTATGATAGAGACAACTGGAGAGAATAATTCACTTTGGGCGATTTCCTCTGAGTTATCTACATCCACAAAAACGTGCGGCGTTATGACATTACCTTCTCTTTTTCCTTTAAGCCCAAGCTTTACACCATTTTTCTCAGCCTTTTCGATAAGTCCCATTACCTTTTCTACTTGTCCTTCATTAATAAGTGGCCCAATAACTGTTTCTGGTTTTGTTTGATCTCCATAAGGTAACTTAGACGCATGTTCTATGAATTTTTCTGTAAATTCATCATATAAATCTTTGTGTACAATGATTCGGTTCACACACATACAAATTTGTCCTTGATGCATAAATTTTCCAAATACAGCTGCTTCTACTGCCTTATCCACTTTTGCATCTTGAAGAACAATAAAAGGATTATTTCCTCCAAGTTCCAGTGCAACTCGTTTTAAATTCTCCCCCGCTACTTTTCCAATGTGTTTTCCAAATCCTGTAGAACCGGTGAAAGCTACTAATTGTATAACTGGATTTTCTAACATTTCGTCTCCAATTTCCTCTGGGGTGGTAAAGATGGATTGAAACACACCACCAGGTAGTCCTGCGTAATCAAAAGCCCTTGCAATAATAGAACCACCTGTTAAACCTACCTGTAAATCAGCTTTATGAACTACCGTATTTCCTAAAGCAAGTGCAGGGGCAATGGAACGCATAGATAAATTCATTGGAAAATTAAAAGGCGAAATAGAAGAGATGACACCAAGTGGCTGACGATAGATTTTATTTCTTTTTCCATCAATTGTCGCATGAACTTCTTTTACCTCATCGATCGCATCCATATAATTGAAAGTTTCCTTTAATACATCAATTGTAAGATTTAACTCTAATTCCGCCTTCAGAAGCGTTCCACCGGTCTCCCTACTGACAATTGGAATGATTTCATCACGGTTGTTTTGTAAAAATTCCGCTACTTTTTGGAAAATTCCTCTTCTTTCGTTCACCGAGGTATGAGCCCATTCCTTCTGCCTTTCTTCTGCGGTTTTATAAGCATCTTTCAATTGTTTTAGTGAAGCTAATCCAACCGTTGTAATGACGGAGTGATCGTACGGATTGACAATATCCTCCTTACGCCCCGTATCCCCATCAACCCATTTACCGTCTAAATAACTTTTGCTGTACTTTTCCGTAAAATTTTCCATTATCAATACACCTCAGCTTAGATATTCATTTAGACTTATCTTTACCCTTCACTGTAAATACATGCATAAAGGAAAAACGAATAAGAAATATTTCTTATTCGCTTTGATATTCCTTCCCTTATCAGGGGCAGTAATACCCCATTGATTGAAGACTCACTTTATTTCTGCTCCCAATGTATCTTTAAAGTGCCCGATTGCCCATTCGTGTCCCACTTGATTAAAGCTTGCAACAGCATCTTTATGGACAACAATGCTAAACCCCTTGTTATAGGCATCGACTGCGGTGTGTAGAACGCAAATATCCGTACAAACTCCAACTATGTGAACTTCCTCAATACCACGTTCACGTAATTTTATTTCCAAATCCGTCCCAGCAAATGCACTATAACGTGTTTTATCATAGAAATAAACATTTTCTTTATATTTGTTCTCTTCATAAACTTGTGCAAGTTTTCCATACAAATCACGGCCAGACGTTCCAATTATATTATGTGGTGGAAATAACTTGGATTCAGGGTGAAGCTTATCTCCCTCTTGATGGGCATCAATTGCAAAAACAACATAATCACCAGCACTAATAAATTCCTTAGTCATACTAACTACTTTTTCTTCAATAGCCTGTCCTGGTTCTCCGCAGGTAAGAGCACCATCTTTTGCAACAAAATCAACCGTATAATCCACGTTAATCAATGCACGTTTTGTCATTTCCCTCTCCCCCATTATCTAATTTGTTTCTATTTTAATAGTAAAGGCCTCACCGTATTTACGTTCTGCTGCATGATAGGTTGGACCTACCATTTCAGTATAAGAAAAACCATGTTCTATCGCAGTCGTTACATAACCTTTTGCTTTTCCAACCGCTTCGTTAATTGGTAAACCTTTTGCCATATATGCTGCAATGGCTGCAGAATAAGAGCAACCAGCCCCACTTGTATTGACTGTATCAATCCGTGGTGCTTCATACGTAGTAATGGTATCCCCATCATATAATACGTCAATTGCCGGTCCTTCTAATCTTCCACCTTTTACAAGCACATTGTCTGCCCCTAATTTATGTAAATCAACGGCTGCCTCTTTCAAATCTGATACACTATTTAATGGCCTATCATCCAATAAAACAGCCGCTTCCGGAACATTCGGTGTAATAATCGATGCAAGTGGAATGAGTTGGTCTTTCATTGCTTCTATCGCATCATCCTCTAATAGTTTAGAATCTAACTTTCCAACCATGACAGGATCCACCACTATTTTTTCTATTTCTGTTTCTTTCATCAATCTAGCTACAGTTTCGATAACTTCTTTGGAAAATAGCATTCCTGTTTTCAACCCATCCATGCCTACTTGCTCGATTGCAGTAGCAAATTGCGCTTCAATAGCCTCAATGGATATAGGATGGACATTTTTATTTGTTTTTGGATGCCTTCCAACAATAGCTGTAACCGTACTCATTCCGTAAACATCTAGTTCCTGAAAAGTCTTTAAATCCGCTTGAATCCCTGCACTACCTCCTGCAGCTGACCCAGCTATAGTCATTACCCTTGATGGATATTCCATAATATAAAGTTAACCTCCTTTTAAAATATAACAACGACAAAAAACCAAATAATCATAATCAACTGGATAAGAATCTTTGCCACTGATCCTCCAAGGAATCCGAATAACGAACCAATCGATGCACGCGCCGCTTCATGTGGTGGCCTCTTTTGTATCAATTCTATAATAAAAACGGTGATAAATGGAACGATAATGATTCCAAATGGAGGAATGATAAATGAGCCGACAATGACTGCAACAGCAGCCCCTCGTTCTCCCCATTTACTTCCACCATATTTTTTCACAAAATAACTATTCGCTAGTATATCTGCAACAAACAAGAAAGCAGTAAAAACGACCATCACAATCCAAAATAGAGCAGTTAATTCATTGGGGTTAATAAAAAACTGATAAAGCAAGAACCCAACCCAAATAACTAAAACGGATGGTACGATTGGATAAATAATCCCAACAAAGCTCAATACAAATAAGGCGATAATAACAATCCAAATCATAAAATCTAACACCTAATCTACCTCCTATTAGGAAATTTTCTTTTTATACATACTAGAAAGTTTTGTTTCTTCCTTTTTAATTATACGTTTATAGTTTTCCATATGTTTCAAAATACTTAACATAGAAAGTAAAATAACTACCAGGGTCGGATCGATTCCAAAGAAAAGGAATGTGGTGATAAGGAAAGAAAAATACATAAACAGTACACCAATAACCAAATAGTCCGTTGCAAGAGTAAAAATGAATAATACCCCTATTCCTATAACAGCAACTTTCCAATCAATAACTAACAAAGCTCCGACTAAAGAAGCTGTCCCTTTACCACCATTAAATTTCATGGTAACTGGATAATTATGACCAATAATAACAAAGAATGCGGTGGTATATACTAAGAGGGTCTGCATATCTCCATAAATTCCATTTTCACTTACGACATACAACACCAACAGAATGGCAAATGTTGCTTTAAAAATATCAATAAAAGCAACTAAGACCCCATATTTCCAACCTAGGAGAATGGTTGTATTAGATGCCCCTGCATTCTTTACTCCAGAATTTTTTATATCTATACTTTTCCATTTACCAACTAACTGTGAGCCATGTAAACAACCAAATAAGTAACCTATCATACTAACCATTAAAAAATACATTCCCATTCCCCCTATAAAAAGAGGCTGGGACAAAAGTATTTTTTCAACACAAAATCCGAACGGTTGGTGCGAAAAGCCGCTTCGGAAATATACTTCGCGCACCTTAGGGCGGCTGATGAGCCACCTTCGTGCTAACGCACTACGGTGTCTCACCTAGGCCTATCATCCCGCAGGACAAGGAACGCTTCGTCAGCGAAACATCGCACGCAGAAAATTGGTTTGTATTTTCAAGGAGTCTACGTATATTTCATACGCTGATCAGTACATTGTTCGTTTTTTGAGTTAAACACTTTAGTTATGTCTCAGCCTCTTTTTATGTTTATTACTATTCTATTATAAGCACTTTTCGTATATTTTGTTTTTTCTTCGCTGTTAAAAAATAATCCTCGGTTAAACAACTTAGTGAAAGGATTAGTGCGTAATTACCACTGGCGAAATACACTTCGCTTGTGTTGTGGTTTCAAACACTGAATCATTTCGCTATTAAAGAGCCTTATTTTCAGAAACAATTCACCTCTTTATTTTTTATGACTAATTTCATTAAAATTAATTATCCGGTCACTGATTCTCTTTAATAGTTTATGATCATGACTGATTGCTAAAACACCTATATTTCTTTCCTTTACAAGCCTTACTATAATCTCCCATAATTTAGCTTGTGTAACAGCATCAAGCATGGTTGTCATTTCATCGGCAATTAAAAATCTTGTTTCGTCGTGAAGGACTCTCGCTATGCAGAATCTCTGCAATTCTCCTCCAGAAAGTTCACTTGGCCATCTGGAAAGCCATTCATTTTTAATTCCTAATTCTCGAGTGATTGGACTTTTTTCCATCCCGCTCTCCTCTAACACTTTACGCATACGCCAGCGTGGATTAATCGCTTTTTCTGGATGCTGCCAAATGTATTGAATGGTTTGCTTACCACTTCTTTTTATTTTGTTTCCGTTTAATAGAATGTCCCCTTCATCCGGTTTTAGATAGCCTGCAATAACCTGAGCCATCGTCGTTTTCCCCGAACCACTATATCCATGTATTCCAACAATTTCTCCAGAATGAACCGTCACATGAAGATTCTTAAAGAGAAAAGGCTGGTTTCTATATTTAAAACTAATTCCTTTCACTTCAAGCTTCTCATCATCTTCTTCAATTTCTAAATTATCTTTTCCCTTAAAAAATTCATTTCCTGGTAGTGCATTCCACAGGGCTTTAGTATAAGGATGATTTAGTTGTTCACCCTTCCCCGTAAAGGCTTCTGCATCAGCTACCTCAATCGTCTCCCCTTCATGAAACACTACAACTCTATCTGCAATTTCTAATGCTGATTCAATATCATGCGTGATAAACATAATCCCCTTACCGGCTTTTGCTAGTTTTTTCATTTGAATGGTTGTTTCTTTTAAAACTTTTGGGTCTAATCCCGGGGTTGGTTCATCTGCTACAATAAGCTC
This sequence comes from Oceanobacillus senegalensis, assembly GCF_900176885.1. GTDB lineage: Bacteria > Bacillota > Bacilli > Bacillales > Amphibacillaceae > Oceanobacillus > Oceanobacillus senegalensis. The sequence continues at coordinate 3,137,046 of NZ_LT839648.1, forward strand.
AGCAGGAGAGACCATTGCAGTTGCAGCTAATATCCTCCTAGCCATTCCTCCTGATAGTTCAAATGGATATTTCTCTTCTGTCTCCTTTGGAAGTCCAATATTCTTAAAGATTTCCTGTTGAAGCTCTTTCTTATTTTTCGAATGAATGGCATCTCGTACCTGTTTTCCTGTCTTCATTAAAGGATCTAACGACTTAACCGATTGAGGTATAAGGAAAATCGCCTTGCCACGAAGTTTCTCCTGACATGCCTTGTTTAATATTTCTCCTTTAAACTTAAGAGTCCCCTTGCAGATCGCGTGCTCTGGTAGAATACCAAGAATGGCATTAGCTAAGAGGCTTTTTCCTGACCCGCTTGCACCAACGACTGCGACTATTTCTCCTTTATGAATGGTCATGTCCAGCCTTTTTATAACCTCTGTTTTCGTTTCTATTAGCCCTTTTTTATAAGCAAGAAAGGACAGAGAAAAATTTTCCACCTGTAATATGGGAGGTTGGCTGTTAACTTGTTTTTCCATCCTAGTAACCTCCTATAAGCTTCGTCCATGAAAAGGATCTATAAACCGCTGAATACTTTTTCCTAGCCAATCAAAAAGACCAACCATAATCAATAAAGCTAACCCAGGAAAAAAGGCCAGCCACCACATTCCAATAGATAGATACCTCATAGACTCTGACAGAATAATCCCAATGGCTGGTTGTTCTGGCGGAAGGCCAAAGCCAAGAAATGTTATAGCTGCCTCATGCAGGATAGCATGAGGAAACAAAAGTAGAAATCCTATAAATAATTGTGGTAATAAATGTGGTATAAAATGATGTCTCGCTACCCAGAACTTTGATTTCCCTAATTTCCGTGACATTTCTACATATTCCATTGATTTAATTTGTAACATTTCCGAACGAAGTACCCGTGTAAGGCTTGGCCAATGGGTTAAAGCAAGTCCAATCACAACCCCTCGAAAGCCTCCACCCAATGTAAATGCAATTAAAATTAGTAGGACGATATGTGGAATGCTTAGAAAGAGGTCAACCAGCCATGTTACAATCCTGTCCCAGGTATTATTCCATGAAGCTAGTAAACCTAAGAATAAAGCTATTATCGCACTTGAAAAAGCGGCTAGAATGCCAACTCCAATACTTAATGTAAGTCCCTTAATGGTCCTAGCGAGCATATCTCTGCCTAGCCAATCCGTACCAAAAGGGTGAGTAAAAGTTGGTGCTTGATTCTTATTTTCCATTTGAATAGAGAGACTATTTTCTCCAATGAAAAGCCCACTTATAATAATTGCTAAAAGAATAAATAGGGTAAACATAATCGTCCATAATGTCCTTCTTCTTAAACCTGCCGATTTCACTAGCTCACCCTCCTTCTTATGCGAGGGTCAATGACTTTATATAGTAGGTCAGCAAGCACATTCCCCGTATACACAAATACAGTACTAAACAAGACAATACCTAGCAGTAATGGAACATCTCCTCCTAAACCTGCTTGAACGACTGCTTGACCGAGGCCAGGATACGAGAAGACTTGTTCCGCCAAAACAGCTCCACCGAAAATTTCTCCAAAGGAAGCAAAGTGAAGAGAAATGGCTGGTAGCGAAATATTTCTTAGTCCGTGTTTCCAAATAAGCCTGAATCCTCGCTCTCCTTTTGACATAGCATACCGGACATAATCGCTATTCCATACATCAATTAATTTTTGTCTCGTATGTAATGCAATATTGGATACCCCTATAACACTCAATGTTAGAGCAGGTAAAAATAAATGTCTGAGTTTATCCATAAAAGAAACATCTGCTGCTAAAACACCTGCTGGGGTTCCCAATCCAACCGGAAACCACCCTAACCACACAGAAAATACCATCAGTAATACAAGTCCTAACCAAAAGGCTGGTGTGGATGCTAATGTGTAGCAATAAACTTTAATCATACGATCTATCCATGTTCCTTGCTTCATACCCGCAAGAACCCCAAGTATAAATCCAATCATGCCCGATATAATCCAGGCTACCCCCATTAGTGCCAAAGATAGAATAAACCGCTCAGCAATGACATCCACAACAGGAGAACGATACAGAAGAGAAGTACCTAAATCCCCTTGTAAAACAGCCTTTCCCCAATTTGCAAATTGCACGATTGCTGACTCATTTAGTCCCCAGTATGCTGCTATTTCTTCACGCTGTTCTGGGCTTACTCTTGTCATATCCGCTCCAATATAAGATCTAACAGGATCAATCGGGGAAATACTTACCAATGTAAATGACAAAATACTAACCGCAATTAGTAAAGTTATAAGTTTAAAGGTTTTACCTACGATATAAATTGATATACGTTTAGCATTCAATGTACTGCCTCTTTTCTATTCCTTCCAGTGCCAATCCTCAATAAAGTCTGTAATTGGCCATCCATGTCCATGCGGCTGAACCTTTTGCTTACCAATTTCCAGGTTTTCATTTACAAAATATAAATGCTTAAGATTTACTAACCAAGCCCAAGGTGCATCACCTTTTGCAGAAAATCCCTCTTCTCCATCCCATTGTGCCTTTTTCCAATATTCATTCGCCTCTTCGGTTGTTGTTGCATGTAATGCCTGTTCCATATAGTCATCAACTACTGGATTAGAGTAATAATTGGAATTATAATAACCAATACCTCTTGTACTCGAACTATAGATATTATACATTTCAAGTGGATTGTGACTTCCCCATCCCATCATTACCGGTTGGGAGTACATCAACTTTTCCAACTCATTCCAGCTTTTTCCTTCTGTAGTAACTGAAATCCCAAGTGGTTTCATCATTTCAGCAAATGCCATGGATAATGACTGACGAATTTGATCATCGGCAGGATATAATAAGGTAAAGGCTGCTTCTATACCATTCTTAATACGAATTCCATCTGCAGATTTCTTCCAGCCTGCTTCATCTAAAATTTTCTTGGCTAACTCTATATTACTATCCTCTATCACCGTATCTGGATTCCACCATGGCAAATGATCAGCTACAGAATAGGCAGGGGTACCAAATCCATTTAATACACCTTCCACTAATGCCTCTCTGTCAACCCCAATATTAATTGCCTTACGAATGGCGATGTCTGAGGTTACATCATTGCCAATAGGGTGTCCCTCCTCTGTTACCTCACCACTTGGCACATATGGAAACATTACTCCTCGGTTATCTACAGACACGAGCTCAACCAATTCCATTCCTTGAATATCCTCAGTAGCATAGGTAGATGGTACGGAGACAACATCAACCTCTCCAGCCTTTGCTGCTGCAAATGCTGCATCCTCAGATAAGAATAGGAAGGTTAACTTTTTAAAAGAAGGCTTCTTTCCATAGTAATATGGATTTCTTTCCACAATAATTTGTTGTCCCTTATCCCATTGCACAAGTTGATATGGACCTGATCCAATTGGTTCCTCATTATAATTTTCGTCATATGCATGCTTTGGAACTATCCCCGTTGTAACAAGTAAATAGATAAACGTTGAATTCGGTTCTTCTAGTGTAAATTGAACGGTATACTCATCTTCTACTTCTATTTTTTTAACATTGCTTAAATCTACAATAGAACCACTTTCCTTTGTTGTTTTAAAAGTAAAAGCAACATCCTCTGCAGTTAGCTTTTCTCCATCGGAAAACTTAACATCATCACGAATGGCTATTCTCCACACTAATCCGTCTTCACTAACTTCATAACCTGTAGCCAAATCATATTCCACATTAAATTCTTGGTCATATCTCAATAGCGTACTTTGAAAGAGCGGTGATCCATAACGTCCCCATCCAGTGGTTGGATCAAATCCGTCATTAGGTTCACCTCCAATTGCTAAAATCAATTCATCCTTATCTATATCCGCGGAGTCACCCACTTCATCCGAATCAGGTGAGCAAGCTGCTAGTAAAACAATTAATAGTAAAAATAATTTTTTCATACAGATATCGGTCTCCTTCCTTGGTAAAATCGAGACGGTTCTCTTGCAACATCAAGGTAATCTGTCACATTATTTAATAAGATCACCTATTCATTTTAATTTTTCTTTATAAAAACCGCAATGTTCATACATGTAAAAGTCTATTGAAACAGATATCTTAGAGATTAATAGGCAGATAATACCTTTTAACGTTTTTTCGTACAATGTATTTTTCCTTTGACATGGAATCATTAATAAAGGGCAATCCTCGCGTCTCTTGTACGAGTATTGCCCTTCCAAAATTTAATTACTTTCCCCTCTAACTCTATCCAACCACTTCACAACTAACCGACTTCTTTCCATGGACTTTTCATAGCTCTCCACATCATTCTCCGTTATCATGCGGATAAATTCTTCCGCCTCATATATCATGTCCATTTCATGCTGTTCTTCCGCCCATTCATGATTTTGTTTTGCCTTTCGATCATAATACGTGATTCTCGAAATTGGAGCAATATGATCTACAGTTAAGGTTCCAGCTTCTCCATGAATTTCAGAGGGAATCAGACCTTGAGCTATTTTCGAACATAATATAGTGATAACAAAATCCTCGTAAGTAAGCACTAATGTCCCACTTCCGTCCACTCCATTTTTCAGCTGTACAGGAAAATACTGAATACCCTCGGGTTCACCGAACAAATCAATGGCCATACTTAATGGGTATACACCTAAATCCATTAGGGAACCGCCAGCAAATTCTTTCGTAAACACATTCGGTTTAAAACCTTCTTTATATTTATCATAACGTGAGGAATATTGAATATATTGTAAGACAGCGCTTCTAACAGGTCCAATCTGTGGAATGGATTCTTTTAACTTTTGATAATTAGGAGTGTATAAATGACGGAATCCCTCAAGAACAAAAACATCATATTCTGCAGCCAATCGTGAAATGTCCTTCCATTGTGTTTCTGATAGGACCATTGGCTTCTCACAAAATACATGCTTTTTTTGTTTAATTGCCTTTACCATCTGCTCAAAATGCAAAATGTTCGGAGAGGCAATATAAATAAAATCGGTATCTTCCTTTAACATTTCATCGATATCTGTATACCAGCTTTGTACATCATGTTCTGCTGCAAACTGCTTGGCCTTCTCTTCTGTCCTAGAATATACGGATACAAGTTCAGCCTTTTCCGTTTTATTTACGGCCTCAATAAACGAACTTACTATCCAACCTGTTCCAATTGTTGAGTATGTCTTCACTTAGTCTCACTCTTTTCTCTTCCATTATTATTTTCATCTGGTAGTGGGTCAATCGTATGCTTATAATCATATGCTTTCTTTGTCTGAGTCAAGGTTAGAAGTAAAATTAAAATAACAAAAATAACTGAAACAACGATAACTCCTACTAAAGTACCCATTTGTCTATCACCCTTTATCCATTCTCTTAAATTAAGGGTATACTACATCCATCCCACTTTCAATGAAATATTTTTCTAGCTTATTAAGAGTATTTAAAAGAATAATCGATTATTTTCAAGCATATCTTTGTAATAACACATGATTATTATCAAATTAGGTAAAATCACGGTTTATCCGCAATTATCAGAAAATAACAGATTTGAATGAATTATCAAACAAGACTATCATAATAATAGTAAACATTTTTAGCATCTTTTCATTTATTATTTTGACATCAAAGAGGTATTTTTACCTAATCTTTTTTCATCAGAAACACATTGTACAAGTTATAACTAGTCAAAAGGGAGGTTTTTTAGTCTTGAAAAAATTTTTAATCACATTAATTACAGTATTTGGTCTAATCTTTTTAGCTGCCTGTGGATCCGGTGATTCCACATCGGGAGAAGGCAGTGACTCAGAAGAAACAGAAGGAACTGCAGAATCCGGTGAAAGTGATGGAAGCAAATTAGCTGAACTGCAAGAATCTGGAACAGTAACCATTGGATTTGCTAACGAAGCACCATATGCTTATGAGGAAAATGGGGAACTAAAAGGAGCAGCTGTCGATATTGCAACTGCAGTATTTGCTGAGCTTGGTGTTGAGAATGTTGAATCTAAACTTGCAGACTTCAGTCAGCTTATCCCAGGATTACAAGCAAAACAATTCGATGTTGTAACAGCTGGTATGGCAATTAATCCTGACCGATGTGAAAATGCATTATTTGCTGAACCGGAAATGCAATATGGGGAAGGTTTAATCGTACAAGCTGGTAACCCATTAGGATTAGAAAGCTATAAAGATATTGCTGATAATCCTGACGTAAAAGTAGTTGTTATGGAAGGCGCTACTGAAATCGAATTCTTAAAATCTGAAGGAGTTAGTGAGGATCAAATCGTAACTGCTCCAGATATTCCAGCAACATTCTCTGCCGTTCAATCTGGACGTGCTGATGCTACAACAGGAACTGAAATGACAGTTAAAATGGCACTTGAATCAGCTGATACAGATGCATTAGAATTCGTTGAGTCATTCGAACAACCAGATGTTGAGGGTGTACCAAGTTATGGTGCAGCAGCATTTAACTTAGAAGATCAAGCATTAGTTGATGCATATAATGAAAAGCTTGCTGAATTGAAAGAAGATGGCACCGTTGCAGAATTATTAGAAGCGAATGGCTTCAGTGAAGAAAGCAATATGGTACCTGCTGAAGTAACAGCAGAGGCTGTCTGCAACGGAGAATTTTAATTTAACTTTATAATAGTATTTTAAGTGAATTTCAAAACGATGACTCCATAGGGTCCGGTTCCCTCACCTAGGGGCCTGACCCTATATTTTTTCCTTATATGTTTTTACATTAATAGTCATTCCAGTTCAAAAAAACAAAATGATGAAGAAACGATGACAGAGCAGGAATACTATTATTTCGACCAAAATGTAATGGGCCTCATCATCCTTATCCTATTACCCAAATAAGTAATTAAAAAATCCATAAAGGAGTGATTATCATTAGTGCAATCATTGATATTTTTCCACAGCTCCTAAGAGGGCTTGGGGTAACGGTATCCGTACTACTTGCTTCTGCTATTTTCGCTTATCTTATGGCATTTATTGCCGGATTGTGTCGTCTATCTCAAAACGTCATTATTCGCAAGTTTACAGGATTTTATGTCGAAGTTTTCCGTGGTACCTCTTTAATTGTACAATTATTCTGGCTATATTACGCCATTCCTATGCTATTTGGTATTCAGCTAGGTTCAAACTGGTGGACAGGTGTTATCGCAATCGGTCTAAACTATGGTGCCTATTTATCAGAAGTAGTTCGTGGTTCGATTCTTTCCGTAGCTAAAGGACAGACGGAGGCAGCAGTTGCTTTAAATATGTCACGTTTTCAGCGAATGAGACTTGTTATTTTCCCCCAAGCAGTCCGCATGATGCTTCCAGAGTTTGGAAACTATACCATTCAAATGTTAAAAGGAACATCCCTTGTATCTCTAATTGGTATGACAGATGTTCTTTACTATGGTGATATTATGAGAAGCACGAATTTATCTCAAGCACCTTTAATTTATCTATTAGTACTAGTCTTATACTTTATCATTGCATTACCATTAATTTGGTTAACTCGAAAAGGAGAAAGTATTTCTAAGAAAGGAGTGGCTAGCGGATGAGTTCTACATATTGGAGCTGGGAAACATTTTTCGAAGCCCTGCCAATCGTTTTACAGGGTCTTGGTATTACCGTTGGACTAACTATCTCATGTTATCTCTTTGCACTTATTTTCGGCTTTGTATGGACTTTCTTAAGAAGAGTACCTAATAAACTGTTCCATTTTATTGTTACTTGGACCATGGAATTTATCCGATCCACTCCACCACTTGTCCAATTATTTTTCATTTATTATGCGTGGCCGATGATTCCAGGTATTGGGGTTACACTAAGTCCATTTACAAGTGCCGTATTAGGCCTAGGTGTACACTTTAGTACGTATATTGGTGAAATCTATCGTTCTGGTATCGAGGGAGTGGATAAGGGACAGTGGGAAGCATCTAAAGCATTAAACTTCTCAACCCTTGATAAATGGAGGAAAATTATTCTTCCACAAGCATTACCTCCTACCATCCCTATGCTAGGAAACTATTTTATTATCATGTTTAAGGAAGTACCGTTAGCATCTACAATCGGAGTTGCTGGTATCCTATTGATGGCAAATACGTATGGTGCTCAGAATTGGGCATATTTAGAGCCATTAACCATTGTAGGTATTATTTTCTTAGTATTAAGCTATCCATCTGCAATCTTAATTAAAAAATTAGAAGTGAAAATGAATACACGCTTTGATAAAAAAGCGACATTAGAAAAAACGAAAAAAGGAGCGGTGATGTAATGTCAGAGCCAATTGTTAAATACCGTGATGTTCACAAATCCTTTGGAGATGTGAAGGTTCTAAAGGGCATCAACTTGGATATATACCCAGCTGAGAAAATCGCTGTCATTGGCCCTAGTGGGTCAGGAAAAACGACGATTATTCGCATGCTTATGACACTAGAAGAGCCTACTTCCGGTGATATCATTGTGGATGGTACCAACCTTTGGAAAATGGAAAAGAACGGAAAAATGCACAGGGCCAATGAAAAGCATCTACGAGAGGTTCGTGGGGATATCGGAATGGTTTTCCAGCATTTTAACCTTTTCCCACACATGACCATTTTAGATAATTGTATGTCAGCTCCGATCCACGTTAAAAAAGAAAGTAAGAATGAGGTTCGTAAGCGGGCAATAGAAATGCTAGAACGTGTTGGTCTTGGTGATAAATTAGATAACTACCCTAGCCAGCTCTCTGGTGGACAAAAACAGCGGGTTGCAATGGCCCGAGCATTAGTCATGCGTCCGAAAATTATGCTCTTTGACGAGGTCACCTCCGCACTAGACCCTGAATTAGTTGGTGAAGTATTAGAGGTTATTCGTGATATAGCAAAAAACGACGATATGGCAATGGTCCTTGTTACACACGAAATGGACTTTGCTCTGGATATTGCAGATAAAGTATTATTTCTAGATGAAGGTGTTATTGCTGAACAAGGAACAGCAAGTGAGGTCATTGAGCACTCCGACAACGAGCGTCTCCAATCCTTCTTGCATCGTTTTAGAAAGGTATAAAGACTTCGCAGTAATCCAATAGACTCGCTAACGATGCAGAATAGATAGAATGCGCAGTAACCTGTCGGAGATGTTTAATACCGCTACGGAAATACACTACGCTTTCCGTAGCGGTATTATCACACTATCTTGAGTTATTGCGCATTTTCCTTCAACTACGACAGTAAAAGCACAACCCAAAAAAAGAACCTGTATCTTAAAAAGGAGTACTCCAACGTATTGGAGTACCCCTTTTTTTATTTATCTTCACCAATAATCCGAACTTCCCTCTCAAGGGATACATCAAATTTTTCCTTCACGGTTTTCTGCACAAAGTGAATTAGATCAATATATTCACTTGCTGTTGCATTGTCTATATTCACGATAAACCCTGCATGTTTTTTAGAAACCTGCGCTCCTCCGATTTGCTTTCCTTGTAATTCACTGTCCTGAATGAGCTTTCCAGCAAAATATCCTGGTGGTCGTTTAAATACACTTCCACACGATGGATATTCTAATGGTTGCTTGGATTCGCGTTTAAAAGTTAAATCATGCATAACCTCTTTAATTTCTTCATATTTCCCATTTTTTAGAGAGAACTCTGCTTCTAATACGATATATCCTTTATCCGGAATATTACTTTTGCGGTATGCCAAATCCAGTTCATCTGCTGCCAATGTCAGTAATTCCCCTTCTTTTGTAACGACAACCGCTGTGGTTAGAACATCCTTAATTTCTCCACCGTAGGCTCCTGCATTCATATATAGTGCTCCACCAACTGAACCAGGGATTCCACAAGCAAATTCAAGTCCTGTAAGCCGTTCGTTCAATGCTTTCCCTGAAACATCAATAATTCGAGCACCACTTTGCGCAACAATTACATTCTCTTCAACTTTGATTTCATTTAATTTTTGCAGATTTAATACAATTCCTCGGATTCCACCATCTTTTACAATTAAATTGGAACCATTTCCTAGTAATGTAAAACGAACTTTCTCCTTGTTCGCCAATCTGACAATATCTTGTACTTGACGGTATGTTTCAGGTGTAACATAATAATCAGCATTGCCTCCAAGTTTTGTATACGTATGCTTTCTTATCTGTTCATTTACCAAAACATTCTCTGAAGTGACAATTTGCGTTAATTTATCATAAAGTTGATGATTTCCTTCCAATTTAAAATCATTCCTTTTATTCGAAATTAAAATAATAGTAGTCCATACGCCCACTATATTCTGTTAATAAATAAAAAATACTTAACTATATGTTTATACTCAAATAAAAAACCACCAATTTCTATGGTGATTTTTTTCCTACTTTTATATTGTAAGTTATAGGCCTTCATCTTGCCACAAAAATGAATGAATCATTTTGTCAACTTGTAAACTTTCATGTAATTCACTATGACCAAGTTTATCATTTTGAACTATAATTTCTGTTAATTGGCTTGGATGAACCATTTTTCGAATAGCTTTTACACTTTTAGGAATGGAGATTGGATCACCTGTACTTCCAATATTTAATACCTCAACTTCCCTCGGTATCCTCCCTTTATGGAGGAGCTGAAATGCTAAGGAATGCGGTTTTAAATCAGTTGCCGCCCTATCATGATTAATCTTAAAATACTTCTGACTATATATCCCATCAAATGGACTTCCAATCGCTACAAAACGATGAACCTTAGGAAAGTCATTCGACTGGTATTCCATCATATATTTCATAGAAATGAGCCCACCCATCGAATGCCCAACAAGATTTATGGTATCTATATCATATTTATCTTTTAGATGCCGTAACACAGTAGCTAGCCACTCCGTACTATCACTAAAGCTAGCCCTATTATTCCTTAAGATAATTTGAACAAACGTTTGATTGGATGCTTCCTTATTGACATAATGATCAGTTAGTCTACCTCTAGAAGATACATAATAAATGAATCTCTTTTTCCCCCACCCATTATCTTCAAAACGCTCCAGCATACTTCCAAAAGAGTTCTTCGTCCCTTTATAACCATGAACAAATACGGTCGGCACTCCGAAATTATTTTCTGATTTTGCTTCATTAGGTACATGCACATAAATAAATATACAAGCAATACATGCTATTAATAATCCAACACTTACACCGTGCTTTAATTTAATCTTCAAGTACCTTCCCTCTCTATTACATCACCTTCGTATGCAATGTTTTTTGTTTTAGTATAAACCAAGTAAAGTAAGAGGCTGTTAAAAATAGTAGTATTTTAACAAAGATAATTGGTACAACAAAAATAATGGTATATAGCATAGAAATCCAAAGTAGGGTAACACCTATAACCTTTGCTTTTAGAGGGATTCCTTTTCCTTCTCTATAATTTAATATATATGGACCGAAGTGCTTATTAGTAATTAACCAGTGATATAGTCGATCAGAGCTACGAATATAACAAGCTGCAGCTAAAATAAGTAAGGGGGTCGTTGGGATTAGTGGAAGGACAATTCCTATAATACCTAGACCTAATGAAAGGGACCCGACTATTATTAGAAATACCCTTTTTATTGATTTCACGGAAAACACCTTCTGTTAAAAGTATTTATCTCTTTTAGTATAACACCGTGATTATCCCGAAAACCCTCCTAGTTGGAACATTTTTATGAATTTTTCCCATTCCACTCTTTTTTATTAGGCTTTAGCAAGTCTGTTTTTAAAAGCTAACCCCTTATAACACAGTGATTATAATTATGCACGCATTACTTTTTCAACAGGATGAAAAATAGCTTCACCTTTGTCGTAGGTTGCGATATATCTAAATCCAATTGATTTTAGAAGTTCTAATGCATCAGCAAATTTATATGCAAGTGTTGTTTCTACATGAGAATCAGAACCAATTGTAATAATTTCTCCACCACATTCCTTATATAGGGTTAAAATATCAGCACTAGGCATACCACCTTCTAACCCATATCTGTATCCTGAAGTGTTTAGTTCAATTCCTTTCCCAGCTGGAATGATTTCCTTGAAAATTTCTTTAATAATTTCATGAAAGTTATTTTTACTTTTATCCTTCGTATAGCGTTTAACTAAATCAATATGACCTAAGATACTAAAGTCTTTATAATGCTTTACACAATCATATAGTTCCTCATAGTAAATACGATATGCTTCATCTACAGACTTTCCTTCAAAAAAGTTTCCAGAATGCAAATCCTTCTTTTCTGTAGAATGCATAGAGCAAATAACAAAATCAAAAGACTCTTCTTTCATTAACTGATTATATCGAGGCAAGAGATAAGGCTGCACACCAATTTCTACTCCTTTTTTTATGCTTATCTGTCCCTCATATTCCTTTTGCATCGCTTTTACTTTCTTGTCATATTGTTTTAAATCAAATTCAAAAACCCAATCCTTATCAGGGTATTCATAATCAATATGCTCTGTAAAGCAAATTTCTTCTAAACCCATTTCAATAGCTTTCTCTATTGTTTTTTCCATTGTTGTATCACAGTCTGCTGAGAAATCACTATGGATATGATAATCAAACATATTTTTACTCCCCCTATGGTTGACTTTTATCTATACCTTATCTATAATACTATATAACTTTAATTAGATAAAGTGATAAAGCGATAAAGTTTATATAAAGTATTCCTTCTATACAAATTATAACAAAAATCAATAATTTCCTTATCTTTTATAGCAAAAAAAGATATAATCTTTAAAAAGGTATGCTAGAAAGCAATGGAAAAGGAGAAATTTCATGCAGAGATATGTGATTGATATTAACAAAAATACAAACGTTGAAGATTTCCAAATAAGAGATGAGGTGATTTCAACACTTAAAAAACGGTTTATTACCTATGGTTTTAAACAGGTTAGAACATCAACCTTCGAATCTTATGACATGTATTCTGACATTACCGGCACCGTGAATAAGGATGAAATGATAAAGGTCATTGATACATCAGGTAAGGTATTGGTTCTGAGACCAGATGTGACAATTCCTTTGCATCGAATGACATCATTAAATAAAACCACAGACAGCCAGCGACTTTTCTACGTCTTAGATGTATTCCGTCAATCCCAAGAACAAGAAAATCATAAAGAGAGTACACAGGCTGGAGTGGAATGTTTTGGCCAAAACTCCACTTTAGTCGATTCAGAAATCATCATGATGGCTATCCATACGTTCCAAGATCTTGGTTTTCAAAATTTCAAGCTAGAGATTGGTCATGCAGGCTTTTTCAAGGAGCTTGTTCAACAAACGAATCTAACAGAGGATGAACTAGAATCCTTGCAGTCTCTTATCCAATCTAAAAACCTAGTCGAAATCGAACCATTTTTATCTCAGCTAGAGATAGATGAAGATGTTAAAACAGCATTACAATCGATTCCTATGATGTATGGTGACCCCCAACATGTCATTAACCAGGCAAAGGATATGATTCGCAACGAATCCATGCAACGTATTCTTCAAAATCTGATTGAAATCTATGAAGGACTTCAAGCTTATGGAGCAGAAAATTCAGTGGTCTTCAACTTAGGTTTAATCAACAATATGAACTATTATTCAGGGGTTATTTTTCAGGGTTTTGTAGATAGCATCGGAAAACCCGTATTAATGGGTGGTCGTTACGATAACCTAGGTCAACAACTCGAACAGTCCATTCCCGCTATCGGATTTGCCTTTGAGGTTGATTTATTAGTTCATGCCATGCAACAACAAGGAATGGCAATTAATTCACTTCCTACAATGGATGTGATTATTCGTTATGTAAAAGAAAAACAAAAGGAAGCACTTCGTATAGCCTACCTTCTACGCGACAGTGGTTTTCATGTTTTAACACATCCATTGGAATCAAGTGAGGAATATCAAGTTAATTCTTTATATACAATCGTTTTCGATACAAATCAAAATCGATTATCTAGTAAAAAGACAGAACAGATATTTACTGATCAAGAGGAAGTTTTTGCGATGTTACAGGAGGGGAACTAATTGGAACAAATAACACTAGCCTTAGCTAAGGGTAGACCTGCTAAAAGCACAATCGATTTATTAGAGCAAACAGGAGAACACTTTGTTGATTTACATGAAGATAGTAGAAAACTTGTTTTTTATAATACAGAAAAAACGATTAAAGTTATTTTCGTCAAAGCTCTTGATGTTCCCACTTACGTCGAAAAAGGGGCTGCAGATATAGGTATCGTCGGTAAGGATAATATTATGGAGTCTCAAGCAGAGGTTTACGAACTGCTAGATTTAAAAATCGGGAAATGTAAATTTTCTGTTGCGGGAAAGTCGAATCAACAAGTAAACAGAAGCCAAAAGCTTACCATTGCCACAAAATATCCAAATGTTGCAAAGAAACACTTTCAAAAGAAGGGGCAACCCATTGAAACCGTCAAGCTAAACGGTTCTGTAGAGCTAGCACCACTTATCGGCCTCTCCGATTACATTGTTGATATTGTAGAAACCGGTAGTACCTTAAAGGAAAACGGATTAGTTGTTTTAGAGGATATTGAAAAGATAAGTACTAGGTTAATCGTGAATAAGGCTAGCTTTGCAACAAAAGCAACCCATGTTCAAAAGTTTATCAATCAACTAAAATCAGCCATGGAGTGATTTGAAATGAGAATACTAACATTCGAGGAATTTCTTGAGAAAAATACCTCTCCCACTTCCAGCCAATTAAGCGAGGAACAACTAGATAGTACCGTGTTGGAAATTATTAAACAGGTTCGATTAGAAAAAGATGCGGCATTGTTTCGTTATACGAAGGAGTTCGACGGTATCGAATTAAATCAGTTTCTGGTATCTGAGGAAGAGATAGCTGAAGCAGAAATCAAAGTGGAGACAGAATTTATGGAGGCCATCCGTAAAGCCAAGAGTAATATCCGAGAATTCCACCAAGCTCAAAAGGAACAATCATGGATGATGGAAAAAGAAAATGGTGTACTCCTTGGACAAAAAGTAAGCCCTATTGAGAAGGTCGGTGTATATATTCCAGGTGGAAAAGCAGCATATCCATCCTCCATTTTAATGGATGTTATTCCTGCCCAAATTGCTGGGGTTGAAAAAATCGTGATTACTACTCCCCCACAATCAGATGGAAAAATAAGTCCTTATGTTTTAGCTACCGCGAGTGAACTAGGAATTGATACCGTTTATAAAGTTGGCGGGGCTCAGGCAATTGCTGCATTAGCTTATGGCACAGAATCAATTGAAAAGGTAGATAAAATCGTTGGTCCAGGAAATGCATTTGTCGCTCGTGCAAAGAAATGGGTGTTTGGTGATGTAGCAATTGATATGATTGCCGGACCTAGTGAAATTTGCGTTGTAGCAGACGAAACAGCACCACCTCACTATGTTGCAGCAGACCTTTTATCACAGGCAGAGCATGATGAGTCAGCAAGCGCCATTTGTGTCACAACAAACCAAGATCTTGCTAATCAAATTAAAGCAGAGGTTGAAAATCAAACAATTCAATTAGAACGAAAAGCAATTGTGGAGGAATCCTTAAAACAAAATGGCAAAATTATTATTGCAAGGGATGAAGCAGAGGTATTTCAGATTGTAAACGAAATTGCACCAGAGCACCTGCAATTAATGATTGAAAACCCAATGGAGAAAATGCAACAAGTAAAACATGCTGGAGCAATTTTCCTTGGCACTCATTCTCCAGAGCCACTAGGCGATTATTTTGCTGGACCTAATCATACGTTACCAACGAGCGGTACAGCACGATTTGCTTCACCACTTGGCGTGTATGACTTCGTTAAGAAATCGAGCATTATTCGTTATTCAGAAAATGCATTATCACAGGCAACAGATCATATAGCAACCATTGCTAATGTCGAAGGGTTAACTGCCCATGCAAAATCTATAACAATAAGAAAGGAAAATGAAAATGCGTAAAGCAAGTGTATCTCGAAAAACCGGTGAA
The DNA here is from genome assembly GCF_900176885.1 of Oceanobacillus senegalensis. Taxonomy (GTDB): domain Bacteria; phylum Bacillota; class Bacilli; order Bacillales; family Amphibacillaceae; genus Oceanobacillus; species Oceanobacillus senegalensis. The sequence continues at coordinate 3,152,984 of NZ_LT839648.1, forward strand.
ACAGCAATAGACTTAGAATTTACCATTGATGGAACAGGTAAATCTACCATAGATACAGGAGTTGGATTTTTCAACCACATGCTCACATTAATGTCTAAGCATGGGTTATTTGATTTAAATGTAACCTGTAATGGGGACCTTGATGTAGACCAGCATCACACTGTGGAGGATATTGGGATTGCGTTAGGACAAGCCTTTCATGAAGCATTAGGAAACAAAGAAGGTATTACTAGGTATGCTACTGTTACAACCCCAATGGATGAAAGCTTATCCACAATTTCCGTTGATATAAGCGGTCGCTCTTATTTTGTTTACCATGTGGAAGGTTTAAAAGATAAAGTAGGAGATTTTGATACAGAGCTAGTTGGGGAATTTTTCCAGGCATTTGTAAGTAATGCGAAAATTAATTTACATATTAATCTAGCTTACGGAACAAATACCCACCACATGATTGAGTCGATTTTCAAAGGATTTGGCCGCTGCCTAGACCAAGCAACTCTAAAGAACCCTAGAATTCAAGGCGTACCTTCCACAAAAGGATCATTGTAGAAGACTGGTTTATTACACAATATATATGATGTTCGTTAACTTAATACGGTTATTGGGGCGTAAATATCGCTGCGAAAATACACTACGCTTTCCTCGGGCGGCTGATGAGCCCCCTTCGTGCTAACGCACTACGGTGTCTCACCTAGGCCTATCATCCCGCAGGAGTCTCCGTGTATTTCCTTCGCTGGTTAGCGCCCTAATTCATCATATCCACCTTTGTAGCGGGACGTAGGTCAGTCTATTTCTTGAATAAGAACTAGGTAAAGATGACGAATCCTGCCTTATCCTATGGGAATAGCACGTGTATAATATATTCCCACAGCGGTATTTACGCACATTCTAGTATTAAGCTAATAAGTAAAGTTACATCGACATGCACCATCAGTTAAGTCACATCATCTTTCAACTGTGAAGGAATGGAAAGCAAACAAGAAAGGAGCGGTTGCGTATGATTGCCATTATCGATTACGATGCTGGAAATATCAAAAGCCTGCAATTTGCTTTAGATAAATTAAATGTTGAATCTATCTTATCAAAGGATCCAGAAACGATAAAAAAGGCTAAATCCATTATTCTACCAGGAGTAGGAGCTTTTAAAGATGCTATTGCTTCTCTAAATGAATTAGGTATGACGAACGTCTTACGGGAAGAAGCAAGTAACGGTAAACCAATTTTAGGTATATGCCTAGGCATGCAATTATTTTATGAAACGAGTTATGAAGATGGTGAATGGGAAGGTATAGGATTGCTCAAAGGTAGTGTCAACCGGATAACAGATAGAGTGAAGGTTCCACATATGGGATGGAACACATTACAGACTCATAAAGACAGCATCCTTTTTAAAGACATCGCGGATAATCCATATGTTTATTTTGTTCATTCCTATGAAGTGGGCGGTTCCTATGAAGCTGACACCCTTATTGCAAGTTCTGAATACGGGGGAATCGTTCCAGCAATTGTTCAAAAGGGAAATATTATTGGTATGCAGTTCCACCCTGAGAAAAGCGGAGAGGTCGGACTTAAACTATTAAAAAATTATGGGGAGATGATTTCATGATCCTATTTCCAGCGGTTGATATTCGTGGAGGAAAATGTGTTCGTCTAACACAGGGAGATTATAATAAAGAAAAGGTTTATAGTGATGCCCCTACAGAAATGGCTAAAGAATGGCAAGGTAAAGGTGCAGAATGTTTACATATCGTTGACCTGGATGGTGCAAAAACAGGTGAATCCATAAATAAAGCAGCAATACAAGCTATTGCCGAAGAAACTAATATTCCAGTACAAGTTGGTGGTGGAATCCGTTCTTTATCCGTTATTGAGGATTATGTAGCATCAGGAATTAACCGTGTCATTATTGGAACAGCAGCGATTAACGACAAGAAATTTTTAATGGATGCCGTCGAAAAATATGGTTCCAAAATCGCTGTATCCATCGATGCTAGGAACGGCTTTGTCGCTACAGATGGTTGGACGAAAGATAGTACGGTTAAAGCAATTGATCTCGTTAAGGATTTAGAAGCCATAGGTGTTGAAACCATTGTGTATACCGATATTTTAAAAGATGGTATGCTAAAAGGTCCTAATTTTGAAGAATTACAAACGATTAATGATGCAACAACCATGAATGTCATCGCTTCTGGTGGTGTTTCTTCCAAAGAAGACATTCACAAACTAAAAAATCTGAACATGTATGGAGCAATTATTGGGAAAGCCTTATATGATGGCACATTAAAATTTGAAGATGTATTGGATGGTGAAGAAAATGCTCGCTAAACGAATTATTCCTTGCTTAGATGTCGATAAAGGTCGTGTTGTAAAAGGAAAAAAGTTTCAGAATATCCAAGACGTTGCAGATCCGGTTGAACTTGCTAAACGCTATAATGATGCAGGAGCCGATGAGTTAGTATTTTATGATATTACAGCATCCAATGAAGAAAGAAATATATTTTTAGACGTAGTAGAAAAGGTAGCACGTGAAATTTCCATCCCCTTTTCAGTAGGAGGAGGCATTCGTTCCATTGATGACATCAACAGCGTGTTACGTTCAGGTGCTGAAAAGGTTTCTATAAACAGTGCTGCAGTAAAAAATCCAGAATTAATCAAGGAAGCTGCAGTAAAATTTGGTAACCAATGCATTGTCCTATCTATTGATGCTAAAGAAACCTCTTCAGGAAAATGGGAAGTATTTATCAATGGTGGACGAAAAAATACTGGAATGGATGCCATCGAATGGGCTAAACGCGGGGAAGAGCTAGGTGCTGGGGAAATCGTCGTAAACGCGATTGATACCGATGGTGAGAAAAATGGCTATAACCTTACCCTAACCAAAGCCATTGCTGATGCAGTTAATATCCCAATTGTGGCAAGTGGTGGCGCAGGTGTGAAGGAGCATTTCTCTACTGTTTTGACAGAGGCAAATGCCGATGCAGCATTAGCAGCCTCAGTATTTCACTATGGGGAAATTTCCATACCAGAATTAAAAGCGTACCTAGAGGAACAAAACATAACCGTTAGGAGGTAAGACAATTGGAAATAAACATCGAAAAGTTAAAATGGGATACAAATGGGTTAATCCCTGTAATTGTACAACATGAAGAAACGGGAAAAGTTTTGACATTGGCTTATATGAACAAGGAATCATTAGAAAAAACAATCGAGACGAATGAAACTTGGTTTTTCTCACGGAGTAGACAAGAACTTTGGAATAAAGGTGAGACATCCGGAAATAAGCAACAAATTAAGAAGATTACGTATGACTGTGATGCAGATGCGCTTTTAGTTCAAGTGTCCCCACTCGGTCCAGCATGTCATACAGGAGAAGATTCTTGCTTTAATAATGAACTATATAAAACAGAAGAGCCTTCAGGGGAGATTATTCCACAAGTCGTAGGCAAAATTAAAGAACGACGCGAAAACCCTGTAGTGGGATCCTATACCAATTATTTATTCAATGAGGGATTAGACAAGATTTTGAAAAAGATTGGGGAAGAATCCACTGAAGTTGTCATCGGTGCTAAAAATAAGGACAAACAAGAAGTAACGAATGAAATTGCGGACCTTACCTATCACACGCTAGTATTAATGGAATTACTTGATATTTCAACCACAGATATTAAAGAAGAACTGAAAAATAGACATGTAGAAAAAGATAAAAAGAATAAGTGAGTTAGGAAAACCGGGCAAAAAGCAGCCCGGTTCTTTTCTTACCTGCTCCCCAAATTAAAACCGTTTTTCCCTCTTTTCGGAAAACTTTCGGTCCTTATTACTCGCCATAAAGAAGATTATGTAGTGATGTGATTTGCATCGTTAGATAAAAAACTTACACACTTTATTTGACAAACCCCTAAAAATAGAAACATCCCCAAACTGGAGATGCTTCCATTTTCCTTCTTCATTAAATTAATGTTTCAATATCAGCTTTTTTCTTTAACTCGTCCACTTTGGCTTGTAATTGTTCATTCTTTTTTTGTTCTGTTAAAATGGATTTTATATCTTCTTTTACCTCATCTAGCTCGCCAATATTTTCATTTTGTTCTTTCATTTGATTATAATACTCTTCTACTTCTTCATCACTAACCTTAGTGTCCATTTTCTCTTCCATGTACTCTGCAGTAGTAAGGTCATCTTTTAGCTGCTCTTTAAAAGCTTCTTCATCCATTTGATATTGGTCTAAAATCGTTGTAAATTGATCTCCAGTTTCCTCTTTTATTTTCTTCAATTCTTCATCTGCTTCTTTATCTGTTACTTCAATACCTAATTTAGCAGCTTCCTGATTAATCAATTCCTGCTGAACTAAGACCGTAATCACCTGTTCTTTAAGCTTTTCAGTATTACTGACGTCTTGTCCATATTGGTACATCATTGTTTTTACCTGAGTATAAATTTGATTGTATTTGTCACCAGCAATTTCCTCACCATTAACACTAACAACTGGCTTTTCCTCATCGACCCGTTCTTCATCAGAGAATTCCAGTTGTTCTTTCTGTGACGTTGCTTCTTCAGTTCCTTCCTTTTCTTCCGTGCCTTCATTATTACAAGCTGCTAGTAACAAAACCATGCTTAAAATAATCATATAACCTAACTTCTTCTTCATTAACTTTCCCTCACTTCTCATTAGATTTAGATACTTTCCATTCAAACACACCTTACGTACACATTTCAAGTTGAAGGAAGTTACGTATCATTATTTAATATATCGGTAACTTTTTAGTAACTTATTTATAATAAAGAAAGGCTAAGGTGAACACACCCTAACCTTTCTCTTGTTGACTAAGCATTAATTGTTGATATATTTTTCAAATACTTCTCCAAAATCCTTTTTATGATACTTATTGCGAGCAGATTCTAACCATGAGAAGCTAAACTCTGTTAACTCCTTATATTGACTAGCAATATTCTCCTGATCTGTTCTAGAGTTTTGTAGCACGGATACAGCCTTATCAATGCTTTGACTTGCCATATTCATTAATACATCATTTTCATGTGTTACCTCAGCAATAAACACCAATGCCTTATATAAATCCTTAAGCTTCTCAATTTCATCTTTATGAACATCGATACTATATTGGGTACCACCTAAATTAAATTTAATCTCAATATCTAAATCTACCCTTCCCGCTGTTTCTAGCATAACATTTGAAAACTTATGCTGAGCATAGGGGTACCGTTTTAATGTTCGCTTAGAGGACGTTGCACTTTCTCCATCTACATGAATAAAGGCAAGATTAGTAAAGCAATACTCATCCGCCTTTGTCTTGATCAAGAAATAGATCTTTTCATTGTCCTCATGTCGTACATAATCATCTGCATCTGTTTTGTCATAATCCGCAGGACCAATAATTTTTCCGATATCAGATAAGCCTAATGCATCTGAAGCTATTTTTTTAAACAAACATATCATTCCCTTCAATATTTTTGTATATATTGTAACACTTCTGAAACTTTATAACACCATAAATCAAGGGCAACCTTATTAGGTTGCCCCTCTTTCTATTCATTAATTGTAGCTTCAATTTCCTTAACCATTTCTGAGACAGATACAAGTCCGCCACCAGATAAATACCAAAATTCAGGATCTAAATAGTGAATATCATCATTTTGATATGCCTTTGTATTTTCTACCAATTCATTTTCGACAAGTTGTTTTGCAGAGGACTCTCCACCCACAACCGCACTTCTATCAATAACATATAATAGATCAGGATCCTGTTCCATCACATATTCAAAAGTTACATTCATTCCATGTGTTGATGCCTCAATGGATTCATCCACCGCTGGAACACCAAATACATCGTGAATTAAGCCAAATCTTGAATTAGGACCGTACGCACTGATTTTATCATCATTTGCTAAAATAATTAGTCCTTTTTGGTCCATTTCTGAAGCCTTTTCCTGTAAAGCAGCAATGGATTCATCAATATCTGCTAACTTAGAATCGATTTCTTCCTGTTTATCAAATAGTTCACCAATCACTGCCATATTTTCCTTAAAGGATTCCATATAGTTTGTTGTATCTACCCCAAGGTGAATGGTTGGTGCAATTTCTGATAATTGATCATACAACTCTGCTTGACGCGCTGAGATAATGATAACTTCCGGATCTAGCTCAGCTATCTTTTCAAAATCTGGTTCTTTTAGACTTCCAATATTCGCATAATCTTCACTTTCATATTTTTCTAAATAAGATGGAACTACACCAGATTTTGCAATTCCAGCAACTTCAATTCCTAATTCATCAAGGGTATCTAAAATACCAAAATCAAACACAACCACATTTTGTGGTTTTTTAGGGACTTCGGTGTCACCTAGTTCGTGACTAACCGTAATCATTTCCCTTTCTGTCTCTGCTCCTTCACTGCCCTCCGTTGAGCCACATGCAGTAATAAATAATAAAAGAAAACTAAGTAATAGGATTAGTGATAATTTCTTCATTATGTTTACTCCTTTATTCTATTTTATATTTAAAACAACTCTGCATGAATATAAATGACGACTTATTAATTAAACCTTTTTCAAAACATGGATACAGCAAATGAGCTGTTTTATATTAAAACATTACGAACCCGGGCGCCCAGGATATAATTATTTTAAAGCAAAAGGATTTACCATTTTATAAATTTAAGGTAATATAAGTATTAGGGTGTTCCCTATATGATGTATTGGTATTTTTCCAATCATTATATGGGGGATTTTTTGTATATTTTGAAAACCATTTAACTAATCCACCGTCAGTTACAGCGCATGCAGCGCCCTTACAGGCTAAAAGCGCAACGTACCTGTTAAAAATAAACACAAATACGTCTATTATCAACCTCTTTAATATCGATGTCCATGTCATACAAATCCTTTAGAACACATTTATCGATAACATCACATGCTCTTCCTTGCTTCATAATTTTTCCATCCTTCAGTGCAACAATATTATCAGAGTAGCAGGATGCAAAATTAATATCGTGAATAACTACTAAAATAGTTTTATTCATTTCGTCAACAAGCTTCCGCAATGTTTTCATGATTTGAACAGAATGTCTCATATCCAGATTATTTAGCGGCTCATCCAGAAGAATATATTCTGTATCCTGTGCTATAACCATTGCAATATGGGCTCGTTGTCTTTGACCACCACTTAATTCTTCTAAAAACTTATTCTGCATGTCACGAAGCTCCATATAATCAATGGCCTCATCTACTTTTTCCCAATCTTGTTTTGTTAATTTACCTTGAGAATAAGGAAAACGGCCGAAAGAGACTAATTCACGAACAGTTAATTTTAAATTAACGGAATTTGTTTGTTTTAAGATGGAAATTTTTTTGGCAAGTTCATTATTTTTAGTCTTAAGGATGTCTTTCCCATCAATAGTAATTTCGCCATTATCTTTTGCAATTAAACGACTAATCATCGAGATTAACGTACTTTTCCCTGCACCATTCGGACCAATAAATGAAGTTATTGTTCCTTTTTCTATTTTTAGGGAAACATCTTCAATAATCGGCTTGTTGTTATACGCTTTAAATACATTTTTCAAATCTACCATGATTTATTCTCCTTTAACAAAAGATATATGAAGTACACGCCACCAATAAAATTAATAATAACACTTATCGTTGTTTCAAATACAAATACCTTCTCAACCACAAATTGACCACCCAGTAAAGCAATTATACTAACAAACACACTTCCTAAAATAATATATAAATGACGATACGTCTTCATCATTTCATACGCAACATTTACGACAAGTAACCCTAAAAAAGTTATCGGTCCAATTAAAGCTGTCGCAACCGAAATCAGAATAGCAACAACGATTAGTAACCGCTTCACTACATAGTTGTAAGGTACTCCTAGATTAATAGCGTGATCCTTTCCTAGTGATAAGACATCTAAGTATTTATAAAACTGTGAGAAATAGACCATTACTAATGCTACAATTATCACAGAAATCCAAACTAAATCCGTATTAACATTGTTAATACTTGCAAACATGGCATCTTGTGCAACCATAAACTCATTTGGATCAATGAGTACTTGCATGAAGTCTGTAAAGCTATTGAAAAATGTTCCCAATATCATTCCTATTAGTAATAGGAAATAGATATTGTTACCTTCCCCCTTAAATAGGAATTGATAGAGTAGCAGTGAGAACAATATCATCAGGAAGACTGAAATGAAATAATTGATGCTACTTTCCATCATAACAAGGGAGTTAGAACCAAATATAAATATAATAAACGTTTGCAATAATAAATAAAGTGAATCAAGCCCAAGAATACTTGGTGTTAAGATTCGATTATTTGTGATTGTCATAAATATGGTCGTTGCAAAGGCAATAGCTCCACCCGTTAAAATGATTGCAATAACCTTGATTGTTCTTCGCGGTAAAATATAACCTATGTTTCCACTTAAATCATAAAAGATGTATAGCAATGCTAGTAATAATGCGATAACGGCAAGTATGATTGTTTTTTTCTTATAACCCATATTTTTTTCTCCTTAACAGTAGATAGATGAATATACCACTACCTATAACTCCAACTGTTAAGCTTATAGGAATCTCGTATGGATAAATAATAATTCTGCCGATGATATCGCAAAACATTACAAATACGGCACCTAGCAATGCAGTATGTATTAATGTGTTTTTTAAGTGGTCCCCCTGATAAATAGTAACAATATTGGGGATAATTAAACCAAGAAAGGGGATAATCCCTACTGATAAAACAACAGAAGCTGTAACCAATGCACTGATAATTAAGCCAAGATTAACCACTTGTCGGTAATTTAAACCTAAGTTCTTAGAGAAGTCTTCTCCCATCCCAGCAATGGTAAATTTATTAGCATAAATGTACGCTAGGATTAAACCTGGAATACTGACATACATAATCTCGTAATTCCCACTCATGATCATCGAAAAGTCACCTTGCATCCATGAGGACATGTTCTGAATTAAGTCATTTCGATAAGCAAAAAAGGTTGAGATGGAATTAACAATATTTCCAAACATTAAACCAACTAGTGGAATAAAGATTGCATCCTTAAATTTAATCTTTTCTAAAATTTTCATAAAAATGAATGTCCCTAGCAGTGCGAATGCAAAGGATATAGTTATTTTTTGTAATGTTGTAGCTGAAGCAAACAGCATCATAGAGACTAGTATACCTAATCTCGCAGAATCCATCGTACCCGCAGTTGTCGGAGATACAAATTTATTTCTACTTAGTTGCTGCATAATCAGGCCAACAATACTTAAACTCATTCCCGCAATAATTATACTAATTAATCGTGGGATTCTACTTACAGTCAATACTTGTACTTGATCCTCAGTTAGTTGGAATAGGTCTAATGGTGAAATATCAGAAACACCAATGAATAATGATGCCACTGAAAGAACTATTAGTACTATTATTAGGTATCGTATTTTCATAAAATGCCCTTCTCCATCAATGTCTTTCGCTATAAGCTGTGGCAGATTACTTTATATCTCCCATATACAACGTTATTAATAATAATTATTATCTTTTAGTAATTCTAATTAATAATGAGATTCATTATCAATTAGTTCTCACTTATTAGTATATCAGAATTATAGGTTCCGTCAATATTAAATAAGCGTAAATTCGGATAATATTGGAAGTTATTCTACTCTTTCATTACACATATTGGTTTTTTTGGTTCACCGTAGAAAGATTATCCGACATTATTTGCCACAAATAGATTGACGCAACGGGCAAGCCGCTCTAAGGTTCATGCAGTGTATTTCCTTAGTGATAGTTACGCTCTAACTACCGCATTCATTTAGTGAAATAATATAGAAGGTATGTACGTAAAAAGCACATAATAAAAAAAAAGACTAACAAACCACGGATGGTTTATCCGCGGTTGTTAGCCTTCAATTATTCCTTTATTTCACAACCATCGTCTGTACAATAAGAAGTCTTGGACTTGGAAGTCTTGGACTTGGATGGGTTTAAAGATTCTAATACAGGTTTTTTATTTTCTTCTTCCCAGACTTTTTCAAGTACCTCAGAGAATACTTCTTCAGGTTGTGCGCCTGAAACTGCAAATTTCTCATTAAAAACGAAGAATGGAACACCTTGTACCCCAATTTGTTGAGCAACATTAATATCTTCTCGAACATCTTTAGAAAAACGATTGGATTCTAATACGTCTTTTACTTCATTTTTATCCAATCCTACTTCACCTGCTAGTTCAATCAGCGTATCGTGGTCGCTTAATAACCTTGATTGTGTAAAATATGCATGAAGGAAACGTTCCGTAATTTCTTTATTCTTCCCTTTTTCCTCTGCAAGTTTTGCTACACGATGTGCGTCAAATGTATTACAATATTTCATCGTATCAAAGTTATATGTTAATCCAACCTTAGTTGCTTGTTGAGCTACTTGATTATTCATTGCCGTTACTTGTTCAAGTGGTATTCCTTTCAATTCAGAAAAGGTTTCATAAAAGTCCTTTCCTGGAATATGCTTCGCATTCGGATCCAGTTGATAGCTTTTATAATAAACTACAATTCTATCTTTAGAGGGAAATTTTTCCATTGCATGCTCTAACTTTCTTTTCCCTATATAGCAAAAAGGACAAACAAAGTCAGACCAAACTTCAATTTTCATATCATACACCACCTTCGTGAAAAACATTGTAGCACAGCCCGCTCCTTTATTAGAAACTATGTGCTTACTGCCTGTCTCATACTTAGTATGAACAAATCATTGAAAAGCTTACTCACAATTTACCTTCGAAACCTATTCCTCCAAAAGAGAGCGACCCATAATGCTGACACGATTGGTATTTTTAAGTTCTTCAATATTTTTAACACCAATTCCAAACATGGTCATTTTTAATTCCAATTCAATTTGACTCATTACCCGTACAACTTCTTCCGTAGATTCTGTCGCAGCCTTTAACAGGTGACGTGCAAAACCAATTACATCTGCTCCTAGTGTAATAGCCTTTGCTGCATCTACGCCTGTTTTCATTCCTCCACTCGCAACAAGAGGAACGGTTGGTAATTTACTTCGAACAGAAACAAGGCAATCTTTCGTTGGAATTCCCCAATTATTAAAGGCTTCTGCTGCAGCCTTTTTTAGAGGGTCTCTAGAACGTAATTTTTCTACTTGGCTCCATGAAGTTCCACCTGCACCGGCTACATCAATATAAGATACACCAGCATTATACAGTTTTTCTGCAACATGACCGTCAATTCCAAAGCCAACTTCCTTTGCTCCTACTGGGACATTAATATTTTTACTAACCGCTTCAATTTTTGGCAATAAATCTTTAAAATCAAGGTCTCCCTCATCCTGAACTGCTTCCTGTAAACTATTAAAATGAAGAACAATCGAATCCGCATTAGTCTGATCAACAATTCGCTGTGCCTCATCGACACCATATCCATGATTTAACTGTACTGCTCCAAGATTAACGATTAGCGGAACGGATGGAGCATATTCTTTAATTAAAAAGGATTCTTTATGGGCATTACTTTCTAACATAGCCCTAGTTGAACCTAACGCCATCGCCCACCCTTTTTTCTCGGCTGCAATAGCTAGGTTTTTATTAATTTCCGTCGCTAATTCCGAACCACCTGTCATAGAGCTAACTAAAAATGGTGCTTGCAAATTCTTATCCAAAAATGAAGTACCTATTTGTATGTCATCAAAATTTATTTCTGGTAATGCGTTATGTATAAAATGTATTCCCTCTAGGCCCGTGGATTTATTAATCCCTTCTACATTCCCCGTAAGACAAAGACGAATATGCTCTGTTTTACGTTGATTTATGCCTTTATCCATGATGAAGTACCTCCGCTTTCATATAATAGTCTTAGTAATAGTTTACCCATTTCTGGTTAAAAATGAAAGAAAAGCATGTCTGCATTTGCATGATGTTATTTTGCTTATTTATTTTGTATACTTTGATGTTTTGTTCGTAGTTGAAGGATGTTGTGACGTAACTAGGTAAAGCTTGCCGGTGCGCGCTGATTTCCACTGCGGGCAGTCGCGGACCTTAGGGCACGGCTTCAGCCCACCTCGGAAGAAAACCACTTCCTGCTCAGGTCTAGACACGTGCTTTTCACGCAGAACAAGGAAGGCTTCGTCAGCGCAACAACGCACGTAGAAAATCGGTTTTTATTTTCAAGGAGTCGACTGCCCTCCGTTTCAACCAAATTGTGAGAATAGCTTATAAAAATAGTTAACGTAGCTTTTATACCACCAAACCAGCGGTACACGAAGACTCCTCGAAAATAAAGTTCAATTTGTCTGATTGCGATGCGTTGCTGCCGTAGCGTTCCTTGTCCTGTGGGAGCAGAGGCCTAGGTGAGCCCCCGGAGTGCGTACACGAGGAGGGCTCAGCAGCCGCCCACGAACAGTTTACTGCGCATTCTATATATTTTGTGTATAAAGAAAAAATGCTAGTATGGAGGTTGATTACATTGATTGAAAAGGCAAAAGTATTTGCAACAGAAGCCCACAAAGGTCAAATGCGTAAGAACTCCAATACTCCCTATATTACCCATCCAACCCGTGTGGCTACTCAGTTACAAAAGGCTGGTTTTCGTACAGAAGTGATTTGTGCAGGATATTTACATGATGTTGTAGAAGACACACCATATAATATAGAAGACATTGAAAAGCATTTTGGTTCAACTGTTGCTAAGTTAGTAGCTACCCATACAGAGGATAAAACAAAATCATGGCAAGTACGTAAACAGCATACCATTGATACATTAAAAAATGCTAATAAGGAAGTAAGATATATAATTATAGCCGATAAGTTAGATAATTTATTAGGATTAGAAAAAGATCTAAAAGAACAGGGAGATTCTATTTGGGAAAACTTTAATGCGGGATATGAGAAACAAAAATGGTATAACAAATCGATTGCAGAAAATATGTATACAGGGCTGAATGATGATGAGGTCCCTAGCTATTTTCGAGAATTTGAGGAGGCTGTTAAGCGGGTCTTTGGATAAAAGATTGGGAGTGGTGGTTATCTTTTGTGGGGGATGATATTCTTCAGTTCCAGTTGATTTATGCTTCCGTACAGCGGTGACGGTCGGCTCACCTGTGCTTAAGTTAATCCTCTACCCTTCCATCACTATACCGTAATGAAACACAAGAGAATCCATATCTCTTGTGCTTCATGTTTCAAGCCAGCTACCTCTTATTCATTTCACTTGGCATATTTCCAACTCTCAGATTCCGGTCTAGTTCAGCAATCTTATCCATATCTTCATCAGTTAATTCAAAATCAAACACATTTAAGTTCTCTTCTATTCTAGAAGGTGTTACTGATTTTGGTATGACGACAACATTTGTTTGTAAATGCCAGCGCAAGATGACCTGAGCTGGTGTTTTTCCGTATTTCTCAGCTAATTCTTTAATAACCTCATCATGCAAAATATCACGGCCATTCATTAATGGACTGTACGCTTCGAGTTGAATCTTATGTTCTTCACAGAAGTTTTTTAATTCCTTTTGTTGTAGGTATGGATGGTATTCAACTTGATTGATGGCTGGTACCACTTCACACTCATCCAATAATCGTTGTAGATGTTCAACGTCAAAATTACATACACCTATCGCTTTTACGCGGCCATCCTTATTAAGCTTTTCCAGTGCTTTATATGTATCAACATACTGATCATATTTAGGCGTTGGCCAATGAATAAGGTATAAGTCAACATACTCTTGTCCTAATCTTTCCAGACTTTCATCAAACGCCTTTAATGTATTTTCATATCCATGGTCACTATTCCAAACCTTTGTTGTTATAAAAAGCTTCTCGCGAGGGACACCACTATTCTCGATAGCCTTTCCAACACCTACTTCATTCCCATAAATCGTAGCTGTATCAATGGAACGATATCCAAATTCTAGAGCTTTCTGAACAGCTGGAGTTGCTTCTTCATCTGTTACCTTCCAAACCCCAAATCCTAATTGAGGCATTTTTAGACCATTGTTTAATGTAACATAATCCATATTACATGCTCCCCTTCTTTATTAGTACTATTAGTTTAACAAAAACTGGGATGGTACAAAAAAAGAAGACTATCTTCATAACAGCCTTCTTACTCATCATTCCATGTAACATCACCACATTTTTCTTTGTGGTCAATGTTTACATTAAAGTAATGTTTTTTATAAAAATACTCTAACCGATCAAAATGGTCCACATCACGCTTCGCAATGTCACCGGTAATAAACTGTACATTTTCATCCCGGGCAACCTCTTTTAAATGGTTCATTAATACCGAACCATATCCCTGGTTCTTTTCACCTTTTATATCTGCAATGTGTAACGTACTTTCATCTTTATATTCTACTTGGATAGCTGAATCCCATGTTCCACGAAATGGCTTTCTGCAATCGTGCAGCATTAATTGAAACATTTCTTGATCTCGGTTCACATAGATAACTACCCAATTGTCATTTCTTGCTTGATCTATACTAATGATTTCTGAGGATTTTGCTATTTCTTTGATATTATTTTGCATACGAAATAGTTGGGTTTCTAGGGTATCTAGTTCTTCTTTTAATTCATTTTTACTCTTTTCCTTTTCCAAAAAGGCTGAATACACCATACTATACCCCTCTCATTTCCATAACTATTCTTGAAACATACAGTTTGTTATTCTACTAGATAGAAATAGTCATTGCAAGGGCATATTCTAAATCTCATATATTTCCATAGTTAATTCTCATCCAACTCGATATCATTCTCATCATAGGAAATCCAGTCACTAAAACTTCCTGGATATAATTTAACATTTTTATATCCCAAAGACTTAAGTGCTAAGACATTTGGACATGCTGAGACACCAGATCCACAGGAAACAATAATTTCTCCATCTTTCGGTAGTGTTGAAAAGTGCTCTCGAAGCTCTTTTTCATTTTTCCACATTCCATCCTCATTGATTACATCCTTCCAGAAGAAATTCTTTGCCCCTGGGATATGTCCCGCCTTGCTATATAATGGTTCCTCCAATCCTAAATAACGTTCTTTAGCACGAGAATCTATTAATACAGCAGTCTTTTGTTCCATTTTTTGTCTTACCTCTTCCATATTAACCGTTTCATCTACACGAATTTGGGGTTCAAACTGTTTTTTCTCCAAAGACGGTATCTTATTTGTTACTTCGTATCCTTCATTTATCCACCCCTTATACCCACCTTCCAAAATATAAACATTCTCATGACCCATATAGTGAAGAAGCCACCAAAGCCTTGCTGCAAACATATCGTTCTCTTGGTCATAGATAACGACCTTTGTTTCTTGATCTATGCCAATATTCCCCATCTTGGCTGCAAATGTGTTTATGTCTGGTAATGGATGATTTCCACCATGTTTAGCTACCTTTCCTGCTAAATCTCTATTTAAATCTAAATACACCGCACCAGGAAGATGGCTTTCTAGATACATTTTTCTACCTGCATCTGGATTCGTTAATTCGAAGCGCACATCTACTATCACAATATTATCCATATTACTGTCTAACTCTTCCTTCAATTTATCTAAACTTATAATGTAAGACATTATTTTCCCTCCAGTAATTTGCTGCTTCTTCCATGCTTTTCCCTTACTTATATTCGACAGCAGTATTTCCTATTCCTGCTCGCGGCATTTCTATTCCCTTTATACAATATGCTAAAATATGCTTATACCATTAAAGGAGCGAATATAGAATGAACGAGGAACTTATTAAACGGTTTATTACATATGTAAAAGTTGATACACAGTCAAATGAGGAATCTAATAACACCCCTTCCACCCCTGGTCAATTAGAGCTTGCAAAAATCCTAGGTGAGGAGTTAAAGGAAATTGGAATGGAAGAAGTTGAAATCGATGAAAATGGTTATGTAATGGCTACTCTTCCGTCAAATACAGATAAGGATATTCCAACCATTGGATTTTTGGCACATATAGATACTGCAACAGATTTTACTGGAAAAAATGTTAACCCACAGATTGTTGAGAACTTTGATGGGAATGACATCACACTAAATGAAGAACTGAATATCATCTTATCTGCAAAGGAATTTCCAGAACTCCCCAGCTATAAAGGACATACATTAATTACAACAGATGGTACAACCCTGTTAGGTGCGGACAACAAAGCTGGAGTTGCAGAAATCATGACTGCAATGAACTTCTTGATTCAACATCCAGAAATAAAACATGGACGAGTCCGCATAGGTTTCACTCCTGATGAAGAAATCGGACGTGGGCCACATAAATTTGATGTCGACCGCTTTGATGCATCTTTTGCGTACACGGTGGATGGTGGACCATTAGGAGAACTGCAATATGAAAGCTTTAACGCAGCCGCTGCAAAAATAACCTTTAAAGGGAACAATGTCCATCCCGGAACTGCTAAGAATAAAATGATTAATTCCGGAAAGCTAGCTGTTGAATTTATTAGCAAATTCCCTGAACAGGAAGCACCTGAACATACAGAAGGCTATGAAGGCTTTTATCATCTCATTTCAGTAAATGGTGACGTAGAACAAACAGAGGTCTATTATATCGTTCGTGACCATAATCGTGAAAAGTTTGAAGAAAGAAAGTCAACTGTCGAGCAGTTTGTTAAAGAAATGAAGGGAAAGTATGGTGACGAAAGTGTAAGTTTTACATTAAAAGATCAATATTATAACATGCGCGATAAAATTGAGCCCGTTAAAGAAATTGTAGATCTAGCAAAAGATGCTATGGAAGGACTTGGCATTAGACCAATAATTGAACCAATCCGCGGAGGTACAGACGGTTCCCAACTCTCCTACATGGGACTTCCTACGCCTAATATTTTTACCGGCGGAGAAAACTTCCACGGAAAATTTGAATACATCTCCGTTGAGAATATGGAAAAGGCAACAAACGTTATTGTAGAAATATGTAAGCTATTTGAAAAGGGAAAATAGTAATCGTTAAGCTGATGTTCATTACCCAAAATGGACATCAGTTCTTTTCTGGGTACAAATTAAACAAACGTTTGATTCATGAATAATTAAACCATATATAACCGATGTTTCGAATGAATTCTAGTATTTGATTCACCCCTTGATTTTCCTGCTCCCTTTTCTTATTTTTTAAGTTTTTGGAAAAAATTATATTTCACCTATTCTATTGCTTGGAGTTAAACACTTATGCGAGAATAATAAAATATGAATCTTATATCCTTTGTTACAGCAACAAATTCTAAAAGGAGAATTATAATGTTACTAAAAAGAATAATGATAGCATGTTTATTTATATGTATATTTACTTTACTGTCAGCATGCTCCACAGACGAACCTAGCGAATCAACAGATGAAGTAACAAGTGAACCCACTTCCGAAACAGCCGAAGAAACAGAGAGCCTACCCACAGAAGCGATATTTCCTGAAGTTGAGCTTCAAAAGAAAGATGTGGGGAAACATGTAAAATTATTGCAGTACGCTCTTAATCAAATTGGTTATGACCTAAAAGTAAATGGAACCTATGATGAAGCTACGACTTGGGCCATTACGGATTTCCAGTTACAACATGAGGAATTAATGGACATCGGCGTTTATAATGAGGAGACTAGAGCTATATTAAAACAATATTTAAATGAAAATAATCAGATAGATCCTGGTTTGGGTCTTCCGTATAATACTGAAACAACTTCAACCCAATCAGGTTCCAAGATAATTGGTAATCCATATGATCAATTATCCCTAATTAACAAAGATTTTGCTTTACCAGCTGACTATATCCCTGAGGATTTAGTCGTACCAGATGTACGTTTTCCATTCACAGAAGATCTACCTAAAAAGCAAATGCGTGAAGTTGCGGCAAGGGCATTGGAAGACTTATTCGAAGCTGCAGATGAAGAAGGGTTAGAACTCTTTGCCCAATCCGGTTACCGTTCATTCGAAAGACAGGAGGCCATCTTCACATCTAATGTTAATTTACACGGAGAAGAAGCAGCAAATACATTTAGTGCTCGCCCAGGTGAGAGTGAACACCAAACCGGATTAACCATGGATGTTACTAGCCCTGATATAGGCTTTAAACTCATCGTTGAATTTGGTGAAACCGATGAAGGTAAATGGATAGCAGAACATGCAGCAGACTTCGGTTTTATCATCCGCTATCCAAAAGGAAAAGAGGAAATCACCCAATATCAATATGAACCTTGGCATCTTCGTTATGTCGGGGAAAAGGCAGCAAAGGAAATAACAGAAAAAGGGATTACATTAGAAGAATATTTATTGTAGTTGTTTGACTACAAATTATTGGAGAGTTGATAAGGGACTGTTTTCAACTCTCCATTTTACGCTTTATGTGTTGTACCAAAATAAAAGGGAACATATTATGAAGTAGATTTCATATACAGTTTGTTTAGACTATCATTCTACTTATCTGTTTAACTGAAACGAACATAAAATGAATCTTCAATCAGTAAGGTATTAACGCCCCTTAACCAGCGAAATGAACATACTATTTTTTTAAAAGGGCTTCAAAATCATTAAAGCAATAATAATAATAAAAATTAAATTCTCAACATGCTCAACATTAAATAGTTTTTTGGAATAATAATAGTATTCTTTTGGTATATCTTCCCCTTGATAATCATTTAGTATTTGCTTTATCGGGGCAGATCTAGGTTTCAATAGGAATGGACCAAAAGATAATGCTATTAAGAATAGGATAAGACTAGTAACATACCACCCTTGGGTAAACCAATAAATATTTAAAAATCCCATCCATAGCCCCGAAATGAGCAGCATAGTCCCTCCTATCATCGTTAAAATATGCAAGGAATTACGAATTTTAAAGGCTGTTCTAAGTTCTGTCATATTGTTTGGCTTCGATTGGATTACTACAAAGGTCATAAGTAGTCCCGGTCCCATGCCAATAATTGCAGAAAATATATGAATAAATACTAAAAATTTATAAAAACTCATAATTGCGCCCCCTATCTACTACAATTTTAACCAAAGGTACAACTACATAGTTGTGATGATTGTCACTTGTTAATGGTCTATTTCAACAATTTCATGAAATTCTAAGATGATATTATCAATCTTTTATATTTAGTATCTTTCCTTTGTCTTTACAGTGATATAAATTTGCATTTAACATAGCTTTTTATTAAACTTTATGGAAATGAAATATTACTAGTAATTCGGGAGGGACAGGGATGGGAAATAACAATTATTTAGCCAATATTATTCGGGAAAGACGAGCTGTAAAAAATGGGTATACAAATAAAGAAGTAAAGGAAGAAACCATTCGGGAATTACTTGAAACTGCAATATGGGCACCTACACATGGCATGCGTCAACCTTGGAGGTTTATTTTTGTTGGTGCCGACCAATTACCAACATTTGCGAAAAAAGTTGCCTCCACCTACCCAGAGGAAAGACAACAAAACCGTGAAGACTATTTAAATGAGCCAAATGCCATTCTTGTTGTTGTCATGGAAGAAACGGACGTTCAAAAACAATGGGATGAAAATTTCGGTGCAACAGCATCCATGATTCAAAACTTCTGGCTACTCGCATGGGAAAAACAACTTGGTGTCGTGTGGAAGACTAATCCACACATATACGATCCAAAGGTAAAAGAAATACTAAACGTTGGAGATAATGAAAAAATTATAGGTTTTGTCCACTTGGGATATTTTGAGGAAGCACCTGCCAAAAAGGATCGCATTTCTTTAGATGAGAAATTCTCAACGTTTAACGGATAGAACAAAGACACAAGAACCCTTACTTTCTAACTTCGTATCGTATTCACAAAAAGCCTAGATTCATTCTAGGCTTTTTTTCTTTTTATGATCAAACGTTTGTTTAAATTTTTTTAATTGCAAAATGAAACATTATTCTACACCAGGCTACAAGGATAACAACTCTAAAGCTGAGTTTTTTAAAACATATCCACATATCCACATTATTGTTAACAAGTAATTGTGGATATAAACCTCCCTATTTATGACTGCTTTCGGAGTTATTAACAATAATACAAAATCTGTGGATAATACCTGTGTATAATTTCTAAAACAAACGTTTGATTTTTAAGAAATGAACTTCATTCGATAACTTTTTTAGCAGGTCATTTATAACAGAAGTAAATCAGTTTATCCGTTTCTCCCTTTTTTAATTCCCTTAACATTTTTGAAAAAATAATCAAATACCTCTTGACATTCATTTCAAACTATTCTAATATAACCATTAATAATTAAAATAAATGAAATAAAGCTTTGACGAAGAAGAGTAATCTATTTTGAACTCTAAAGAGAGCTGGTGGTTGGTGTAAACCAGCGTGGTCGAATAGATGAATGGACTTCCGAGCTCCAAACCGAACCATAATGCAGTAGGCTTTGGCGACTTGATCTCATCGTTATTTGAGATAAATACAAAGCATATGCTTTGTATTGTTAAAGATGAGCTGTTTTGAAGCTAATAAAGGTGGTACCGCGGTCCCTCGTCCTTTAAGGATGTGGGACCTTTTTATATGTAAAAAAATAAATTAAAATCGAGGAGTAAGAATAGTAAGCAATAATAAAAGCGTTATAGAGAGCTGGAGATGGTGGGATTCCAGCACGCCGGTTTTGCTGAATGGACTTACGAGAGGTTTCTTGAACCTAACAAGTAGGGAAACACGTTATTCCGACGTTACACGGATAGGATATTGGATTACTTTTAAAGCACTTGGCAACGTTTTATAAACATCCTGTATCTGATTAGAGATGGAAGGTCTTACCTTTCAATCTGAGGTGGCACCGCGGCCCTTATCGCCCTCAATAAACACTATATGTGTTTATTGAGGGCTTTTTTAGTTTCTTAATACGATAATTTCCACTAATTAACTTTAATGAATTTGAAAGGATGAACAAAATGGCAGGAGATTCTTATAAACTCATGAAAATAGATGCTAAGTCCTTAACACCTACAAAAGTCTACAGACAACTCCAAGGCAAGAAGAAATTTTTACTTGAAAGTACCTTTCAGCATGAACAAAAAGGAAAATTCTCATTTATGGGATCAGACCCCTATCTAGAAATAATCGGAAATAACCAAACAACCATGATAATGAATCATGATACAGGAGAAAAAAAGAAGATTGAACAAACTGCTCTAACTTATCTAAAAAGCCATTTACCTAAGTTGAATCTCGACATTCCTCTTCCCTTCTATGGAGGTGCTATTGGATACGTCAGCTATGATGCGATTCGAGAATTCGAATTTATTGGTGAAATGTTACCAGATGAGCTAAATATGCCAGATATACATTTTATGCTTTACCGAAACATCATTGTTTTCGACCATACAAATAAAGATATCTACTTAATTGTTATCAACACGAATCAACAATCAAACGAAGAATTAGAAAATCGTCTAAGCCAATTAGTAACAGCTTTATTTGATACAACCAACGTTACATCAGGTGATAGTATTGTAAACTTTGAACCTGAAATAACGAAAGATGCATTTATGGAAAAAGTAAAGATTGCAAAGGATTACATCCAAAGAGGGGACATTTTTCAAGTAGTGTTATCACAAAGAATGGCAGCCAAAATGGATGGAAATCCCTTCTCCTTCTATCAAAAATTAAGCGAAGCAAATCCTTCCCCATATATGTTTTATATCGAATTTGGAGACTATTTACTGTTGGGCGCTTCACCTGAAAGCCTTGTGCAAACACAAGGGCGTGAAATCATTACCAATCCTATTGCAGGAACTAGACCACGTGGGACATCGAAAGTAGAAGATGAGCATTTAATGAAAGATCTGCTAGAGGATGAAAAGGAAATTGCTGAGCACCGTATGCTGGTAGACCTAAGTCGAAATGACCTTGGGCGTGTTTGTGAAATCGGAAGTATCACCATCCCTACTTACATGAAAATTGAAAAATACCAGCATGTGATGCATATCGTCTCTGAAGTAAAAGGAATATTGAAAAAGGATTATTCAAGCTTAGATGCATTAATTTCTTGTTTACCTGCAGGAACTGTTTCCGGGGCACCTAAAATTCGAGCAATGCAAATCATTAATGAACTAGAAGAGAAAAAACGTGGTGCGTATGCAGGAGGCATTGGTTTTATCAATTTTAATCACGATATCAATATCGCCCTTGCCATTCGCTCTCTTGTAGTAAAGGATAAGATGGCTTATTTGCAAGCTGGAGCAGGGATTGTCTTTGATTCGGATCCAGAAACAGAATACCAGGAAACACTTAATAAAGCTAAATCCTTAATGGAGGTGAATAAGTATGATCTTATTAATTGATAACTACGATTCGTTCACTTATAACCTTTATCAATATTTTTCCGAGGAAGGGATCGAAGTTAGGGTAGTAAGAAATGACGTTATTACCATAGATGCTATAAAAGCTCTTAATCCAGATGCCATTCTAATTTCTCCAGGACCGGGATTACCTTATCAAGCTGGAATATGTATAGAAATGATTCAACAATTATATAAAGAAAAGCCTATTTTCGGTATTTGTTTAGGGCATCAAGCCATTGTAGAAGCTCTTGGTGGTTCACTAAGGCCAGCAAAAGATATTAAGCATGGAAAAACATCACTAATTTCTCATGATAGTCAAAGTGTCTTTCAGTTGTTGCCGAATCCAATTGAAGTCATGCGCTACCACTCCCATGTAGTTAATACCATCCCAGATGAATTAGAAGTAGTCGCCAAATCCATGGATGATAACGAAATTATGGCAATAAAACATAAGGAATACCCTATTTTTGGCGTTCAGTTTCATCCTGAATCTATTGGTACGATAGCTGGAAAGCAAATTATTCATAACTTTTTAAGTGAGATAAAGGAGGATGCAAAATGAAAACCTATCTTGAAAAATTAATTAATCGTAATGACTTAACGTTAGATGAAATGAAAAATGCAACAGAGTATTGCTTATCCGCGGCTGCCACAGATGCTGAGATTGCTTCACTATTAACAGCTTTACAAGGGAAAGGGGAAACTGGTGAAGAGGTTGCTGGTATTGTTGAGGTCATTCGTTCCAGATCTACCTTCCAAACAAAGCCATTTCCTGATGCCATTGATAATTGTGGAACTGGTGGAGATAAATCATACAGTTTCAACATAAGTACCACCTCCGCCTTTGTCCTTGCTGGTGCAGGAATAACAGTTGCAAAGCATGGAAATCGCAGTATTACAAGTAAATCTGGTAGCGCAGATGTCCTTGAAGAATTAGGTGTTTCCTTATCACTGACTAAGGGTCATGTGGAAGAATTACTATACGAAAATAAAATAGCCTTTTTATTTGCACCAAATGTTCATGAAGCATTAAAACCATTCACCAAAGTAAGAAAGGATTTAGGCATTCGCACCATATTTAATGTTATTGGACCATTAACCAATCCAATTGAATTAGATACACAGTTGCTCGGTGTATATAGCAAGGATTTACTACCAATGCTTGCTGAATCCCTAAAAACATTAGGTAGACGACGTGCTGTTGTTGTAACTGGAGCTGGGAATGTGGATGAAGCTACACTATCCGGCGAAAATCATCTTATCGTACTAAATGAAGGAGAATTGACAGAATTAACCATCACTCCTGAAGAGGTTGGATTACCGAGGTATTCTAAAGAAGATATTATGGGTGGTGATGCGAAAAGAAATGCTGAAATTCTGCTAAATGTATTAAACGGAAAGAAAGGTGCTTATTATGACACGGTTCTATTAAATGCGGGACTTGGTATTTTTACAAACGGAAAAGCGCAAACCATACAGAGTGGGATTGAGTTAGCACGAGAAAGCATTGAATCTGGAGCAGCTCTAGAAAAACTTCAACAACTCATTACATTCAGCCAAAAAATTCCTAGTGAGGTGTATTAAAATGACTATTTTAGAAAAAATTTTACGTGAAAAAGAAAACGAAATAGAAAAATTATTCAATCAAACGTTTGAACAAACGAACCAAAAGGCAATTGTTCCTTTTAAACAACGGGTTCTTTCTGCAGATTCAATTAGTATTATCTCGGAAATCAAGCGTTCCTCTCCCTCTAAAGGAGATATCGATATGACGGTAAACCCTGTAGAACAGGCAAAAAAATATGAAGCTTTAGGAGCTTCTGCCATTTCCGTATTAACGGACCAGGCATTCTTCAACGGAACGATGGATGACCTTCGTGCCGTTAGAAATAATGTGAATCTACCAATATTATGTAAAGACTTCATTATTGATACTGTACAAATCGATCTTGCCAAAGCATCTGGGGCAAACATTATTTTATTAATTGTGGCCGCTCTAGAAGATAAGGACCTAGTAAACTTGTATGACTATGCAAAAAACTTAAATCTTGAAGTTCTAGTCGAAGTTCACAATGAAGAAGAGATGGAACGTGCCTTAAAACTAAATCCAGATATTATTGGCATTAATAATCGAAACTTAAAGACGTTCGAAGTGGATATTACAACAACAGAAAGACTAGCATCCATGGTCACCAATCCTGATACCGTATTAATTAGTGAAAGTGGTATGAAAACGAAAGAGGACGTAACCCGTGCTCGAGATGCTGGTGCAAAAGCCATTTTAGTTGGTGAAACGCTCATGTGCGCTACTTCCCTTGAGACAACATTCGGAGAATTAAAGGTTCCCCTACAAAAAGGAGCTAAGTAATCGTGCTCGTTAAAATTTGCGGAATTCAAAACGTAGAGACAGCCGAGGCCGCTATTACATCCGGAGCTGATTTTATTGGTTTTGTTTTTGCTGATAGCAAGCGGAAAATCACTCCGGAGAAAGCAGCAAATATAGCTAAAGTTATCCCATCTTCCGTAAAGAAGGTCGGGGTATTCGTAAATGAAGAGGTAGATAGAATAAAAGCTATCGCACAACACGTGGGATTAGATTATATCCAATTGCACGGGGATGAATCACCATCCATAGCAAAAGATCTTCCATATAAAATTATTAAGGCCTTTTCGGTGGACCCTAACAAGCTTCAAGACATTCAAGATTATCCATGCGATTATTATTTATTGGACAGTCCCAAAGGAAAATATCGTGGCGGAAATGGAAAAACCTTCGACTGGAGATTATTAGAAAAAGTCTCTCTTAGTTCAAAAAAAGTAATCTTAGCCGGTGGTTTATCTACCACAAACGTGGAGCAGGCAATCCAGCTCACCCAACCTATCGGAGTAGATGTTTCTAGTGGCGTTGAAACAAATGGAAAAAAGGATCAACAAAAAATGATGGATTTTATAAAAGCAGCTAAAAAGACAAGAAAGGATGATTCCATTGGCAACATACACCATGCCTGACAAAAAAGGGCGATACGGAAAATTTGGAGGACAATATGTACCAGAATTACTTATGCCGGCATTAATTGAATTAGAAAAAGCTTATGAGGAAGCTATTAATGATTCTTCCTTTACAGAAGAACTAAACTATTATTTAAAACAGTATATTGGTCGAGAAACACCTCTTTACTTTGCGGAACAGCTTACGAAACAAATTGGTGGACCTAAAATTTATTTAAAACGGGAAGATTTAAATCATACTGGTGCACACAAAATAAACAATACTATCGGCCAGGCACTACTAACACAAAGAATGGGTAAGAAAAAGGTTGTTGCGGAAACTGGTGCTGGTCAACATGGTGTGGCTACCGCAACAGTTTGCGCCCTTCTTGGACTGGAATGTATCGTTTTCATGGGAGAGGAAGATATACGTCGTCAAAAATTAAACGTCTTCCGTATGGAACTATTAGGTGCTGAAGTTCGTGGTGTTGCACAGGGGAGTGGAACATTAAAGGATGCAACCAATGAAGCATTACGCTATTGGGTTGGTCATGTGAAAGATACCCATTATATTCTCGGCTCAGCTGTTGGACCACATCCATTTCCTAAAATCGTTCGTGATCTACAATCTGTTATCGGAAAAGAAACGAAAAAACAAATTTTAGAACAAACGGAAGCATTACCAAATGCCATTGTTGCGTGTGTTGGTGGTGGAAGTAATTCCATTGGTATGTTCCATCCATTTATCGAAGAGGAAAATGTAAGGTTATATGGGGTGGAGGCTGCTGGTATGGGAGTCAATACGGATAATCATGCTGCTACCTTAACGAAAGGAAGTCTTGGAATTTTACATGGAACGTTATCCCACCTACTTCAAGATGAACATGGACAAATTGAAGAAGCCTTCTCCATCTCAGCAGGTCTTGACTATCCTGGTATCGGCCCAGAGCATAGTCACCTTCATGATACGAAACGGGTAACATATGTTCCAATTACGGATGAGCAAGCACTGGAAGCTTTTCAAATCTTATCCAAAACAGAAGGAATTATTCCTGCCTTAGAAAGTGCTCATGCCGTTGCATATGCGATGAAGCTAGCAAGAGAAATGGAACAGGATGAAACACTTATCATTTGTCTATCTGGACGTGGGGATAAAGATGTCGAACAAGTGAAAACCAGATTGGAGGAACAATAACTATGGGGAAACAGAAGTTAGAACAAACGTTACAAGAAAAGCAAGCAGCCAATCAAAACTTATTTGTACCATATATCATGGCTGGAGATGGCGGGCTTGATATCTTAGAGGACAGAATTAATTTTTTAGCAGAGAGTGGTGCTTCTGCTATCGAACTTGGAATCCCTTTTTCCGATCCAGTTGCTGATGGTCCAACCATTCAATCAGCCGGAACACGAGCTTTAGAGAATGGAACAACCTTAAAGGGAGTACTTAAAGTCTTAAAATCTTTTAAAGAGAAACGCTCCATCCCGATTATTTTAATGACCTATATGAATCCTATTTATATACATGGCGTAGATGAGTTTGCGAAGGATTGTGCTAATTCAGGTGTAGATGGCATCATCATTCCTGACCTACCTATGGAAGAAGAAACTCTTGTTTCTAACAGTCTATCTGAACAGGATATCGCATTTATTCGTCTAGCTGCAATGACAAGTCCAGAAGAAAGATTAATGGAAATTGCCAAACGCTCAGAAGGTTTCCTTTATGCCGTTTCCGTAATGGGGACAACAGGAGCAAGAAAATCACACAGTGGTGAAGTACATCAATATTTGGAAACATTGAAAAAACATAGCTCTGTTCCTGTATTAGCGGGCTTTGGTGTTTCCAACGCGGAGCAAGCACATGAACTTAGCGAACATTGTAATGGTGTGATTGTTGGAAGTAAAATTGTTAATTTACTTTATAAAGGAAAATCGGATAATGTAAGAAAATTGATTAAAGATTGCATTAATGAAAGGATAAAAGCATAATATTTTGAGTATTATAGTTTCCAAAATTTTCAACCCGTTTATCTTTACTAAAAATTCCCAAATTGGTACGATTATTTTGTAATCTATTAGCACTTAGGGAACTATAATGGCTGAGAATAACAATGTTAATTGTCTAAACCCTTCCACCCCCGATAGTTCTCTAGGGTAAGTGCAATCTTAATATTTAAACGTGTCATATTTTTTCTGTATACAGACAACTGCACTAGTGAACTCGAGTGCAGTCGTTTGTAGTTTTGCTAACTTACGAGGAGGTGATTACTTGCAAGAGGAATGGTTGTTTTTAAATAGTGGATACGAAGATGCCGCTATCAACATGGCCTTAGATGAATGTTTATTAAACTGGCATAGCGAAGGGGAAATCCCACCAACACTACGATTCTATGGATGGAATAAGCCTACATTATCAGTTGGACAGTTTCAGAAGGTTCATAGATCCATAAATTTTGAAGCAATACATAACTATCATTGCCAGTTTGTCCGTCGCCTAACAGGTGGGAGTGCTGTATTGCATGATAATGAGTTAACTTACAGTATTGTTGTTTCTGAGGATCACCCGGCTATTCCTGCATCAATCCGTGAAGCTTATTATGTTTTATCACAAGGGCTCTATGAAGGGTTTAAGAACCTAGGGATTCAAGTGGACTATGCCATGCCAGATAGAAAGGATACTATGGAAAGAACAGCAGTCTGTTTCGAAAAAGCTGCATTCTATGAAATGATAGTTAATGGAAAAAAATTATCGGGAAATGCCCAAACAAGAAAAAATGGCGTTTTACTCCAACATGGGTCCATTCCTATGAGCTTGGATACCGATATGCTCTATGATTTATTCCGCTTCCCTTCCGAAAAAATCAAACAAAGAAAGCGGGAAGCTTTTCAAAGGAAAGCAACGACTATTGATGAGCTTACTAATCAATCACACACCTATGACATGATGAAAAATGCTTTTTACCAAGGGTTTCAAAAGGGATTAAACATCACTCTCCATCCTTTTGAACTAACCACACAACAATGGGAACAGGTACATCAACTAGCTGAGACAAAATATAGCCGGGAAGAGTGGAATTACAAACGTCTATTAAAGGAGTCTATAAAAAATGTCTAAACAAGAAGAATATGTTCGTAAACCTGAATGGCTTAAAATTAAATTAAATACGAATAAATCGTATACTGGATTAAAAAAATTAATGCGTAAGAATAGGTTAAACACTGTATGTGAAGAAGCAAGATGTCCTAATATTCATGAATGCTGGAGTGAACGACAAACAGCAACATTTATGATCTTAGGTGACACCTGTACACGTGGCTGTCGATTCTGTGCCGTAAAAACTGGATTACCGAATGAACTTGATTGGGGAGAACCACAACGAGTAGCAGATTCTGCGAAGATTATGGGATTAAAGCACGTTGTTGTAACCGCCGTCGCACGTGATGACCTTAAAGATGGCGGTGCTGCAGTTTTCGCTGAAACCGTTCGAGCTATCCGCAGGGAAAACCCTGGTTGCACCATTGAAGTTTTACCTTCCGATATGAAGGGTGATTATGAGAGTCTGCATACACTAATGGACAGTGAACCGGATATTTTCAATCATAATATTGAAACCGTTCGAAGATTAACCAAAAAGGTTCGCGCCATTGCTCAGTATGACCGTTCCTTACTGTTATTACAGCGTGTAAAAGAAATTGCACCAAACACGCCTACCAAATCAAGTATTATGGTTGGATTAGGAGAAACCAAAGAGGAACTTATTGAAGCAATGGATGACTTGCTTGCACATGATGTAGATATTGTAACAATTGGCCAATATCTACAACCTACGAAGAAACATTTAAACGTAGAACGTTACTACCATCCGGATGAATTTGCTGAGTTAAAAGAAATTGCACTTAAGAAAGGATTTAAGCATTGTGAAGCAGGTCCTTTAGTCAGATCATCTTACCATGCGGATGAACAAGTAAGCGCCGCTTCTAAACAGAATAGAATTAAGTACATGAAGGGTATTGAGGAACAGGAAGAGAAGCAAATTTTTTAATCTTAAAAATTTGTATTATAGACTAATAAAGTGCTCCATCCTTAAGTAGGATGGAGCACTTTTAAATCTTATAAGCTCTAGTATGCAATTGGCTAATAATTTTAAATTTATAGTTTTTATTCATACCCCAGCATTTTTACATGATATAATGGAAACTAAATTATACGGAAAGAGGTAGAAACAATGTTATTTCACCAAATTCCTTTTAATAGAAATACGTACGTTAGTATAGAAGATATGAAATCCGCTAAAAGTGCGATGAATAAATTCTTTATGAATAACACATGGTTCCTTCCAGCTGTAGAAAACGGAAGCTTAGTTGGTATTGTGAATGGATATAAGCTTATAAAAGACTCAGAAAAGGATCAATCGAATGATAGTTGCATTCAAACAAATATTGTTAAGGCGTATATAAATGATAAAGTAGATTCTTATCTTAATCTAAAACAACAAATTCTTCCCATCGTCTCAAAAAATGAAAGTTATATTGGTTATGTCGAAGTGAAACGATTACAAGATATAGAACGCTTAGGAAATGAACTGTACAATGTAAGTCAACGGTACCACGATTTAGAAGAGGAGTATAATATTGTACTTAAGTCGTCTAAGGATGTTATACATATTATTGATGATAAAGGCGTTACCTTAAGAATAAGTGATTCTTGTGAAACCATTGATGGGATAAAAAGACAAGAAGTAATTGACAGGAATCTCCAAGAGATGGTTGAGGATCTTGTATACTCCAAATCAGTTGCCTTAGAAGTGATAGAAAAAAGTAAATCTATAACAATAGTTCAAAAAGTACATAATGGGAAAGAAATCATTGCTACCGGTACCCCTTTTTTTAAAAATGGAAAACTATTTAGAGTTATAGTAAATGCCCGAGATATTACTGAACTTAATGCACTAAAAAATGAATTTAAAGAAGTTCAACAAATGAAAAAGGAACTTCAACTCTTTCGTTCTGAACAGATGAAGTTGAATGATATTATCGTATCTAGCAAAAAGCTACAAGAAGTTTATAAATTAGCCTCAAGAGTTGCCTCAGTTGACTCTACTGTACTCATCTATGGTGAATCTGGTGTTGGGAAAGGTGTTCTTAGCAAATTTATTCATCAACATAGTAACCGAGTAAAGCAACCCTTTATTAAAATTGATGTTTCCGCAATTCCAGAAGCACTATTAGAATCTGAACTGTTCGGGTATGAAAAAGGTGCCTTTACAGGAGCTGATACTAAAGGTAAAACAGGATTGGTAGAACTTGCTAATAAGGGGACTTTATTTTTAGATGAGATTGGAGAGCTACCAATAAATTTACAATCAAAAATTCTGCGTCTTTTCCAAGATAAAGTATTCTTTAAAGTTGGAGGTAAGAAACCGATACATGTGAATATACGGATAATTGCTGCAACGAATCAAAATTTAGAGGAAATGGTAAAGAAGAAAATGTTTAGGCAAGATTTGTATTATCGTCTTAATGTTATACCTCTTAGAATTCCCCCATTGAGAGAACATCAAGAGGATGTCCAACCAATTATCTTTCATCATCTAAATAAAATCAATAAAAAATATAACTGTAAGAAAAAAATTAGTACAGTGGCAATGGATTGCTTACTGCAATACCATTGGCCAGGTAATATCCGGGAACTTGAAAACATGATAGAACGTCTTATTGTTTTGTCTGAGGGGGATATAATTCAGAAACATGAATTACCTGAAAAAATTCTAAATGCTAAAAACCATTCGCACACATTAAATGAAGATTCACAGATACAAGATATGTCCTATAAAACAATAATGAATAATCATGAAAGGAAACTTTTATTATCCATTAAATCCAATTCTTCTAGTGTAAAAGATATGGCAATAAAACTAAAATTAGATCCCAGTACCGTTCGTAGGAAGTTAAATAAACATAAAATAAATCTCAACTTTTAAGAAATTTAAAGACGGACTTCTGAAAAAGGCAAAGTTGCATTATTAAGGCAATTTTGCCTTTTACTATATTTTACTAGGCTTCTATAGAAAATTAATTCAAACACTGAAGCAATTTTGCGCGATTGAATTATATCTACTTATAGAAAACCTCGCTAAGACACCAACCTTATGCCTATTTAAAAGTTGGCATGAATATTGCATGTAATAAGTAAACGGAAGCAAAGTTTCATTTGTTACAAAATATTACATGTATGGGGTGTTAGTATGGTCAATCAAAATGAAAAACAAATTTTAAATCTTCCTTTCACTGGTATTTGCTCATTTGGTAAATATCCAATCTGTCAAGACTTGGAAAACCTTAGTGCGGATGTTGCAGTTATAGGCGTTCCAAATGATATGGGTACACAGTGGAAATCTGGTGCTAGAATGGGACCAAGAGGGATACGTGAAGGATCTACACTTTATAGTTTCGGTTTAGATGGGGCCTATGACATTGAAAAGGATGAAATGTATCTTGGACCGAAGTGGAATGTTGTTGATTGTGGAGACGTAGATATGGTGCATGGCGATTTAGATCAATGTCATGAGAATACCGAAGAAGCCATTCGAAAAATTGTATCTAAAGGGGCTTTACCTGTGGTTTTAGGTGGCGATCATTCAATTACAATCCCAGTTGGGAGGGCTTTAGAGAACTTGGGGCCGTTTCATGTTATTCAGATTGATGCCCATTTAGATTGGGCAGATCATCGTTCGGGTCAGCGAAATGGACATGGAAATTGTATTCGACGACTTTCTGAGATGGATCACGTAAAGGAAATATTTCAATTCGGTATTCGTGGAATAAGTAGTAGTACAAAAGAGGATGTAGATGCGGCTAGAGATTATGGAAGCACGATTCTATCACCACGTCAAATGAGAAAAATGGGATTAGAAGAAGTGTTGGATCTATTACCTAAGGGAGAGCGTTATTATATCACGATTGATATTGACGGCTTAGATCCTTCCGCGGCTCCAGGAACTGGCACACCCTCTCCGGGAGGATTTCTGTATGATGAGGTAAATGAATTAATTGAAGGGATTACACAAAGAGGTGAAGTAATTGGGTTCGACCTAGTTGAAGTAGCTCCTCCTTATGATCACACTGGAATTACAAGCCAAGTTGGTGCTAGGATTAGTCTTGATCTTCTTAGCTTTATTTTAAAAGAAAGAGAAAGGTCTGAAAATAAACAAGTGCTTGTGTCTAATAATAAGTAATACAGAGATTAGATTACGGGGAAAGCGAAACTTACATTGTGACTGATTCGCGCTTCATACCCCGTAATCTATATATCTACTGTTATATATTTTTCATCATAAATAATGAATGCGGTTACAAGTTTAAGATGAACTAAAGATTTTGAAAAATAGGAGGGATGCAAATGAAGAGTGCAAGTGAAATACAAGGTGTAGGTAAGAACAATATCCAAGCCAAGGAAGGACAACCTATAGCAATAGATAGGATCAATTTAAATAGAAAAGAATATTCGATAGGTTTAACTCGTGCCCTATTTTTTACCTCTATAGCATTGATGATCTTTTTTATCCCCCTTACGATTGATGGGAAAACAGAAATTTTATTTGGGTTTATTTACAACTTTCTTATCGATTTATTTGGTATTGTCGGGGTTTGGTTATTATCTATCATTACAACAGGAAATGCTTTAGCATTTGTTTTTGGAAGATTGATAGCAAAAGGAGATTCAAATATAAAAAGGTTTTATGCAGAGGATTCTTTCGTTCATTTGTTCATCTATGTTTTAGCATCTGTTTACTCTATTTTATATACGCTTCATGCCTCATTTGGGTTATTTAATGGTGCCGATATCATTGTTGGATCTGCAACGGGAGAAGTGATTATCGGAATAGCACTGCAGGTAAAATGGGTAATTATTCTAGGTGCTATTTTTATCCCTTTCCTTCTAAATTATGGCTCTATTGACTTTGTAGGAACAATTGTAGAACCAATTATGAGACCTTTTTTAAAGGTTCCCGGGAAAAGTGCTGTCGATGCCATTTCGTCTTTTATGACATCCTCATCCGTAGCTGTCCTAATTACAAATGAATTATATAAATCAAAGGTATATACTGCTAGAGAAGCCACTATTATTGCAACATGTTTTAGTGCAGTAAGTGTGGGATTTGCTGCCGTAGTTATTGACACAGCAGGGTTAATGGAACACTTTGTAACCGTGTTTTTCTCATCTCTTCTTATAGCGTTTATTGTTGCTTTTATTGCTGTTCGAATTCCACCATGGTCAAAAAAGTCAAATGTATATATTGATGGAACGGCACAAACAGAAAAAGATAGATTAGGAAGTGAAAAGTTCGAACGGGGTATGCTGAAAAAAGCTACTCATCGATTTGTTAAACAAGGATATGTTGGTGGAAATATTTTTAAAGAAACTAGTAAAAGCTTATCGGAAGGTTTAGTGGTTCTTCCAAAGGTTATGTGCATGTTAATAGCAATTGGTATTACTTGTTTGATTATAGCTGAAAACACTCCTGTGTTCGATTGGATCGGTACATTGTTTATTCCATTACTGCAAATCTTAAATGTCCCAAATGCGGTCGAAATTTCTCCTGCTATAACAGTAGGTATTGCAGAAATGTTTTTACCTGTATTGTTTATTGCCGATATGGTGGGTTCATTAGATATAGGTGCAAGATATTTCATTACAGCGCTGTCTATGGTTCAGATCATTTTCTTCTCAGAAACTGGTGCTGTTATTATGTCAACTAAGTTACCTGTAAAACTTTGGGAATTAGTGGTTATTTTCTTTATCAGAACGATAATTGCTATACCTATCGTTGCTTTATTTATGCACATTTTGTTTTAATTAAGAAGAAAGAGACTGGGACATAACTTTAGTATTTAACTCAAAAGACGAATAACGCACTACTTAGCGGAGAAAATATACGTAGACTCCTTGAAAATACAAACCAATTTTCTGCGTGCGATGATTCGCTGCCGAAGCGTTCCTTGTCCTGCGGGATGAGAGGCCTAGGTGAGACACCGTAGTGCGTTAGCACGAAGGGGGCTCATCAGCCGTCCTAAGGTGCGCGAAGTATATTTCCGTAGCGGTTTTTATCCACCAATAACGTTTGGCTTCTACTTAGAGAAAATACTTTTGTCCCAGTATATTTCCATCTACCCCATTATTGAATTACCGGATATCCTAATTTCTCAATTATTTCCTTTATTTGTTCTGGTCTTACTGTTTCTTCATTAAATGTAGCCTTTACTTTACTGGAATTAAATAGTATTCTTGCTTCTTCGACTCCATCCACTTTTCCTAGTTTCATTTCGATCTTCTTCATACAAGATGGACAAGTTAGTGGTTCTAATTGAAATTTAGCCGTTGTCATATGCGTCTCTCCCTCGTTCTATGATACTTTCATTATAAGGCTACTCTATGAATCATTCCTTGACTTAGCTCAAGTTTTGAAGTACATTATTCCCTTTCTTCTCCAACCACAGCATCTTTTCTTAGAAAGGCTTGTAGCATCCAAATGTTGTTATCCAAACCATTTTTATAATTGATTAACATATCCTCTGTCACGGCATCACTTTCCTCTCCAGCTAACTGAATAGCTTTTACGGTGACATCACGAATAGTACGATAATCAGCTACTAAATTCTCAACCATTTTTTCAGCTGATAGTTTTTCATCATAGACTTGTTCTGTTATAGAAGAATACTCCAGATACTCTGTTAATGTAGAAAATGGCTTGTCCCCCTTTGCTAGTAAACGTTCTGCAAAATCATCAAAATATTGGTTTACTTCGTTATGTAGTTGTTCAAATTTTTCATGTAACGTAAAGAAATGAGGTCCTTGTACATACCAGTGATATTGGTGAAGTTTTACATATAAAACTCCTAAGTTTGCAACAATATGGTTAACCATAAAATTAGCAGTTGGTTGGTTATGTGGATGTCCTTCTTTGTGATGATTGTAAGTTTGTACTTGATTCATTTTTCATTCCTCCTGATTTTTATAAAGATTATTTATTTAACATGCAGTTAGATATGGTTGATTCCTTGTACTGTGCGACCATTTCACACATTTTCACGTGTCTCTCGATCAAGAATCTTCATACGGTAACAAACTTTTTCTGAATTCTTATTCCTCCTCTTTAATATAGGCAAAACTATTTACGCAAGATTTACCTGTAATCGGTTAAAACGAATTAGTCTCATCGCATTTAAAATAACAAGTAGGACACTAGCTTCATGAATAAACATTCCAGAAGCTAGATGAATGGATCCTTCGAGAACTCCTGCTAATAATACTATTACGGTACTAGCAGCGAAGAATGTGTTTCATATTACGGATAGTTGCTTTAGATAAAGAGTAAGCATGAGAGAATTGCATCAGCTTATCTGCCATTAGGACGACATCTGCTGTTTCCATCGATACATCTGTTCCACCCTCCCCCATTGCTATGCCAATATCGGCTGTTGCTATAGCTGGTGCATCATTAATGCCATCACCTGCCATTGCAACAACATGTCCTCCTTCTTTCAGTTTCTTAACATATTCCACTTTGTTTTCAGGTAATAATTCAGCGTGATATTCATCTATACCCAATTTACGGGAAACTAAATCAGCGGTATGCTTGTTATCTCCAGTGAGCATGACAATTTTTTTGACGCCATTCTTTCTCATTTGTGCTAATGCTCGTGGTGCATCTTCACGAATTTGATCTGCAATCGAAAAAATACCAGCTATTTCTCCATTTATTGCAGCAAAGACAGCTGTATTCCCGTAGCGGTATAGTCGCTCTAACAAACTCCACCAAGTCACGTCGCATTTTCTTTCAACTACACAGCTTTCAGTTAACAAAAATTAAAATAGCTATAAACAAAAAAAGGAAAGCCAGGGGAACGGGCTTTCCAAGGAAAACGAATCATGGATCGAAGGAAAAAACTCATCTAAACCATCTTGTGTCTAGATGTACTATATATATATTCTCTTATAGAGAAACCGTATAGTTTGCCTTTCCCAAGATATATGTGTAATTATTTTAGCCAAATAAGCTAGAAATCGACTAGGCTGGTATACTGTAGGTAAAATATCATTTTCCGAGGTGACATGTATGAGACAATTTAAAGACTTAACTAAAATGAAGGAAATTGAGCATTTTATTCATAACCATCAACTTTCTCTCTTATATATTTCCAAGCCAAATTGCAGTGTATGCCATAGTCTTCTACCACAGGTTCAAGAGCTGATGGACAAATACCCAGAAATTCAATTAGGTCATATTAATACAGCAGACGTTGAGGAAGTAGCAGGTCGCTTTGATATTTTTACAGTTCCGGTACTCCTGCTTTTTTGGGAAGGGAAGGAATATCTTCGAGAAGCTCGTATCGTTCACATGGATTTGTTGGAAGATAAATTGGATAGAATATATAAAAACGTGGTTGGCGAATAGTAGCCAACCACGTTAGTTACTACTTGATTTTAATATCAAAAATATCTAAATAATAATCATCTGTTTGTTCTTTTTCATGTTGAAAAGTGATGTTACCTTCATATAGTAAGTTTTCAGTCGATAAATCTACTACATAAACCATAGCTTGTTTCTGATCAGAGTTCACAAGATAAAGTTTATCATTTGTCATTTCTATCACATTATTCTGGTACATTTTATTTTTCGTTGTTTGTATATCAAATGTACTAAATTCCTTATTAGGGATACTGTAGGCATTTACTTTTAGATTATTGTCTGATGTATCTATAAAATAAATGGAATCCCCTTTTACATAGTTTCTGACATTTTCACCATCAACTTCATCAGGTAAATCCGTTATCTCTACTATTTCATTTGTATTATATTGATAGGCAACATATTTTGATTCTTCACTTGTTGCAGAATGAAATCTATGACCCTTCATTTGTGCAACATTAAAAACAAAATAATTTACCGTCCCAATACCGTACGAACCACTTACCTCCCCAATATGAGTCCATTCTGTATTTGTTCCACCTTCCGTTGATAAAATAACCTCATCACTTATTAATTCTTGGGTTTCTACATCTATTCGATAGACATGCACCTCTTCTTTTTCACCCGGGTTACCATGCCCATAGCTACGAGCCATAACAACTAGTTCATCCTGCACCATTTGCACATCTAATATATTGATTAAATTATAGACCTCTGTCTCCGAGATTTTTANGTCCTAAGGTGCGCGAAGTATATTTCCGTAGCGGTTTTTATCCACCAATAACGTTTGGCTTCTACTTAGAGAAAATACTTTTGTCCCAGTATATTTCCATCTACCCCATTATTGAATTACCGGATATCCTAATTTCTCAATTATTTCCTTTATTTGTTCTGGTCT
Organism: Oceanobacillus senegalensis; assembly: GCF_900176885.1. Taxonomy (GTDB): domain Bacteria; phylum Bacillota; class Bacilli; order Bacillales; family Amphibacillaceae; genus Oceanobacillus; species Oceanobacillus senegalensis. Next base: position 3,190,664 of record NZ_LT839648.1, read on the forward strand.
TACTGTTTCTTCATTAAATGTAGCCTTTACTTTACTGGAATTAAATAGTATTCTTGCTTCTTCGACTCCATCCACTTTTCCTAGTTTCATTTCGATCTTCTTCATACAAGATGGACAAGTTAGTGGTTCTAATTGAAATTTAGCCGTTGTCATATGCGTCTCTCCCTCGTTCTATGATACTTTCATTATAAGGCTACTCTATGAATCATTCCTTGACTTAGCTCAAGTTTTGAAGTACATTATTCCCTTTCTTCTCCAACCACAGCATCTTTTCTTAGAAAGGCTTGTAGCATCCAAATGTTGTTATCCAAACCATTTTTATAATTGATTAACATATCCTCTGTCACGGCATCACTTTCCTCTCCAGCTAACTGAATAGCTTTTACGGTGACATCACGAATAGTACGATAATCAGCTACTAAATTCTCAACCATTTTTTCAGCTGATAGTTTTTCATCATAGACTTGTTCTGTTATAGAAGAATACTCCAGATACTCTGTTAATGTAGAAAATGGCTTGTCCCCCTTTGCTAGTAAACGTTCTGCAAAATCATCAAAATATTGGTTTACTTCGTTATGTAGTTGTTCAAATTTTTCATGTAACGTAAAGAAATGAGGTCCTTGTACATACCAGTGATATTGGTGAAGTTTTACATATAAAACTCCTAAGTTTGCAACAATATGGTTAACCATAAAATTAGCAGTTGGTTGGTTATGTGGATGTCCTTCTTTGTGATGATTGTAAGTTTGTACTTGATTCATTTTTCATTCCTCCTGATTTTTATAAAGATTATTTATTTAACATGCAGTTAGATATGGTTGATTCCTTGTACTGTGCGACCATTTCACACATTTTCACGTGTCTCTCGATCAAGAATCTTCATACGGTAACAAACTTTTTCTGAATTCTTATTCCTCCTCTTTAATATAGGCAAAACTATTTACGCAAGATTTACCTGTAATCGGTTAAAACGAATTAGTCTCATCGCATTTAAAATAACAAGTAGGACACTAGCTTCATGAATAAACATTCCAGAAGCTAGATGAATGGATCCTTCGAGAACTCCTGCTAATAATACTATTACGGTACTAGCAGCGAAGAATGTGTTTCATATTACGGATAGTTGCTTTAGATAAAGAGTAAGCATGAGAGAATTGCATCAGCTTATCTGCCATTAGGACGACATCTGCTGTTTCCATCGATACATCTGTTCCACCCTCCCCCATTGCTATGCCAATATCGGCTGTTGCTATAGCTGGTGCATCATTAATGCCATCACCTGCCATTGCAACAACATGTCCTCCTTCTTTCAGTTTCTTAACATATTCCACTTTGTTTTCAGGTAATAATTCAGCGTGATATTCATCTATACCCAATTTACGGGAAACTAAATCAGCGGTATGCTTGTTATCTCCAGTGAGCATGACAATTTTTTTGACGCCATTCTTTCTCATTTGTGCTAATGCTCGTGGTGCATCTTCACGAATTTGATCTGCAATCGAAAAAATACCAGCTATTTCTCCATTTATTGCAGCAAAGACAGCTGTATTCCCGTAGCGGTATAGTCGCTCTAACAAACTCCACCAAGTCACGTCGCATTTTCTTTCAACTACACAGCTTTCAGTTAACAAAAATTAAAATAGCTATAAACAAAAAAAGGAAAGCCAGGGGAACGGGCTTTCCAAGGAAAACGAATCATGGATCGAAGGAAAAAACTCATCTAAACCATCTTGTGTCTAGATGTACTATATATATATTCTCTTATAGAGAAACCGTATAGTTTGCCTTTCCCAAGATATATGTGTAATTATTTTAGCCAAATAAGCTAGAAATCGACTAGGCTGGTATACTGTAGGTAAAATATCATTTTCCGAGGTGACATGTATGAGACAATTTAAAGACTTAACTAAAATGAAGGAAATTGAGCATTTTATTCATAACCATCAACTTTCTCTCTTATATATTTCCAAGCCAAATTGCAGTGTATGCCATAGTCTTCTACCACAGGTTCAAGAGCTGATGGACAAATACCCAGAAATTCAATTAGGTCATATTAATACAGCAGACGTTGAGGAAGTAGCAGGTCGCTTTGATATTTTTACAGTTCCGGTACTCCTGCTTTTTTGGGAAGGGAAGGAATATCTTCGAGAAGCTCGTATCGTTCACATGGATTTGTTGGAAGATAAATTGGATAGAATATATAAAAACGTGGTTGGCGAATAGTAGCCAACCACGTTAGTTACTACTTGATTTTAATATCAAAAATATCTAAATAATAATCATCTGTTTGTTCTTTTTCATGTTGAAAAGTGATGTTACCTTCATATAGTAAGTTTTCAGTCGATAAATCTACTACATAAACCATAGCTTGTTTCTGATCAGAGTTCACAAGATAAAGTTTATCATTTGTCATTTCTATCACATTATTCTGGTACATTTTATTTTTCGTTGTTTGTATATCAAATGTACTAAATTCCTTATTAGGGATACTGTAGGCATTTACTTTTAGATTATTGTCTGATGTATCTATAAAATAAATGGAATCCCCTTTTACATAGTTTCTGACATTTTCACCATCAACTTCATCAGGTAAATCCGTTATCTCTACTATTTCATTTGTATTATATTGATAGGCAACATATTTTGATTCTTCACTTGTTGCAGAATGAAATCTATGACCCTTCATTTGTGCAACATTAAAAACAAAATAATTTACCGTCCCAATACCGTACGAACCACTTACCTCCCCAATATGAGTCCATTCTGTATTTGTTCCACCTTCCGTTGATAAAATAACCTCATCACTTATTAATTCTTGGGTTTCTACATCTATTCGATAGACATGCACCTCTTCTTTTTCACCCGGGTTACCATGCCCATAGCTACGAGCCATAACAACTAGTTCATCCTGCACCATTTGCACATCTAATATATTGATTAAATTATAGACCTCTGTCTCCGAGATTTTTACTTGAAAAGTCATTTTATCATTTGTTTCTTTATCCAATAATTCAATTTCTAGCTTGCCGTTATGATCGGGGTCGAACCCAAAAGGACCGGCATATGCTAAGACTTTATCATTTTCAAAGAATGTTGAGGTACTTCCCCCTTTTCCACGCATAAAATTACGATACTCTTCTTGCAGCCTTTCAATCGTAGCATTCCTATTCATACCTGACATCTGGTCCAAATAGGACTTTTCTTCTTGATAGACAGTTCCTTCCTTCGTAATCTCTAGGTGTTCATATAGTTCTTCCAATGTACCAGCTTTCACCTTTGTCAGGGGCTGATTAGGATTAACGGCTCCGTACTGGCCAGTAATTGTAATACCTTCTAATGCTTTTTCATCACCATTTACGGTTTCTATAACAAACTCAGGAAACTCACTTTTTGCGAGTGCACTTTGTACATAGTGAGCACCTATTCCAACAACAATCATTATGGAAATAAAAATAACCTTCCAATACCGCATGCTTTCCCTCCTCATCACACGTTAATTCTACGGTTTAATAAATAGTTACTTATCCAAATAGATAATCCAATTACTAGTATTCCTAAAATGGTCTCCAGGATAAGAATTTCGGATAGATAAAAATATCCTACCTCCATAAACACTTCTACCAAAATAGGAAACATAAACAATATTTGTGCTAAGAAATAGTAGATGACACCAAACACAATCCCCTTTATCCGAAAGCTTCTTTCAAATAAAATAGCCGTAAACAAAATGAATACTTGCATAAATCCAATCCCATAGTTGATTAAAAATTGAATAAAGCTGTCAGGAACAATAATTTGTAAATAAGGATTGTGGGTCACCAAATATGTCACCGTTAAATCTGTCCTTAAATCCAAAGGTACAATCCACTGAAGAAGGGTCTGTTCAATTGGCAGTAAAATTAACTGTATACCGACTAATCCCAATACCATTAAAAAGATGGCACTCGATTTTGCCAAGAAAATATTTAATCTTGCAGTTGGTAGCATGAATAACCGGTAAGCAAATGTATTTTTTCCAAACCAATCCCTATACCAAATAAGAAAACAATAAAAAATTAATGCGGCTGCTGATAATGCAATAGGAATCATAAACAAGCTTGTGTTCATAAATCTATCCATACTCATGGTTCCATGTTGTAACACAGCATCTTCTATGGACATTGAATTCTCATACATTGCTTTACTTATACCATCAAGGTATTGTCTTGATTCAATAATAACACCAGCGATTTGCACAGCAATGACCATTCCAATTAAAACAAAGTAAACTTTGATAAATCGTTTCAATTCAAAATCTACTAATTTCAAGTAGTTCTTCATTGCTTGTAAACCTCCCTCATTACGTCCACGACAGACTTTCCTTCCTCTTCTCGAACTACTTCCGTACGAAAATCTCTTACAACCACACCATCATCCAATAGCACAACCTTATCGATTAAATGCTCAATATCGTTTATTTCATGTGTGGTGATAATAACACCACGGTCTTCCACCAAATGGCTCGTAAAGACCTCGGCTATTTGTTCCCTACTAAAAATATCAATACCAGAGAAGGGTTCATCCATCAGTAAATAGTCCACATCTAATGCCAGACCGAGTAGTAAATTTACCTTTGCTGTATTCCCCTTTGACAGACTCGATATCTTATCCTCCTCTTTTAAACGGAAAAATTGCAGTAATTCTTGTGCTCGCTCTTCGTTCCAAGTTTTATAAAAATCCTTCATAAAACCTGTTGCTTCCTTAATGGTCATTTGAGGGAGCATCGTAATGGCATCTGGAATAAAGGTGATTTTTTCATAGCTTTCTTTCGTGAGCTTGTTACCATCAATTAGTATTTCGCCGCTTTTAATCGGTGTTAAATTCATAATTGCATTCATAATGGTTGTCTTACCGGCACCATTAATTCCTATTAAGCAAGTAATCTCCCCCTTATCTGCTGTAAATGAAACACCCTTTAATACTTTTTTTAAACCAAAGTTTTTCTTTACTTCCTTTACTTCAATCATTTGTCTCCCCCTCTCCTTCGTTATATTTTTCCTTAATTAATCCAACGACTTCTCCAATTGGAATATTCATAGGACGAATCGCCGTAACAAAAGTATCCACCGCTTCGGAAATTAATTCCTCACGAACAGAGTGAAGTATTTTCTCATCTCTTGTAATCTTACTTGGGCTATTACCTTCCGTAAAAATCAAAGCCGCTTCCTCCATTTCCTTATACGCACGCTGCGCTGTATTTGGATTAATCTTCAATCGATTAGCCAATTCCCTTCGTGATGGGATTTCCTGTCCAGGCTCTAAATTCCCTGTCGCAATCTGTTCCTTAAAAAGACGAACAACTTGTACATAAACCGGATCCCTTTTATTAAAAGTTACTTTCATAGCAACCACTCCTATGTCTTGTTGATGTGCTTGCAGTGTATTAAACAATTAGTACACTAAATGTAAAAAACATAGTGTATTAACCCTTTCATACACTTGTTGCAAAATAATGTGTATGAATCAATTAGTACATCCTGTGTTGTATTATATGGTTAATACACTATCATAGTCAACCTATCATTTAAAATTTATCGCAGAATAAGGTGCATTAATCCCTCTACCGATTGAGGATTCACTTTATTTTCGACAAATTCATTCCTAAATATTCCCCAGGCAATAAAATCCGTCATCTATAGACATAGTACACCAGCAAAACCTATGTTAGAATCATACTATTGATTAATAGTAGAAGAGGAGATTTTACTATGAAACTTGTATCCTGGAATGTGAACGGATTACGCGCATGCGTCCGTAAAGGATTTTTAGATTACTTTAATGAAATAGACGCAGATATTTTCTGTGTACAAGAAATAAAGCTACAGGAAGGACAAATAAATTTAGACCTTGAAGGGTATTATCAATATTGGAATTATGCAGAGAGAAAGGGATATTCTGGAACGGCCGTTTTCACTAAGAAAAAGCCACTTTCTGTTTCTTATGGTGTTGGAGATGCAGACAAACAAGAAGAAGGAAGAATTATCACATTAGAATATAAGGAGTTTTATTTAGTAAATGTCTATACTCCAAATTCTAAAAGGGACTTAACTAGATTGGACTATCGTCTTGAATGGGAAGATGAGCTGTATGATTACTTACAATCATTAAATGAGAAAAAGCCTGTTATCTATTGTGGAGATTTAAATGTCGCACACCAAGAAATTGATTTAAAAAACGATAAAACCAATCACGGAAACTCTGGTTTCACCAAAGAAGAACGTGGAAAAATGTCACGATTACTGGAATCTGGATTCATCGATACGCTTCGCTATTTTTACCCAGAAAAAGATGATATATACACTTGGTGGTCCTATATGAAAACGATTCGTGAAAGAAATATTGGTTGGCGAATTGATTACTTGATTGTTTCGGAAAGATTAAAGGACTACTTAATAGACTCTCAGGCACACACAGATATTATGGGAAGTGACCATTGCCCTATCATGCTTGAATTTCACGAACCTAAATAGTTTTATTCTCGTATAAATTAGGAATACTATTTTCAAGGAGGATTTATAATGAAAAAACTTGTACCACATATTCGTATAGAAAATTGTAAAGAAGAAATGGAATACTACCAAAAAATATTTGGCGGGAAAATTAAAAACACCCAATTAGCAGATGGTATTGAAATGTTTAAAGGGCAAGAAGGGAAATATATTCACGGCGAATTACATATCAATGAAAACTGCATCATTTACTTTACAGATACATTGGACCAAGAATTTATCAATGGAAATAACATACTTTTCGGGCCTGACCTTGATAGCGAAGAAGAGATTACCCGCATTTATCATGCTTTAGCAGAAGATGGAGAAATTCAAATGGAATTGCAAGATACCTTCTGGGGAGCTAAACATGCCATTGTAAAGGACAGAAATGGTATTAGCTGGGAGCTTAACTATACGAAGGAATAATGTTAGTAAGGGTTGATTACCGTAGTTAGCTACTTATTAAATACTACAATAGTAAGCTGGTGTTGAAACAATTATCAGAGGCTGAGACATAACTAAAGTATTTAATTCAAAAGACGAATAACGCACTAATTAGCGGAGGGAATATACGTAGACTCCTGCGGGATGAGAGGCCTAGTTGAGACACCGTAGTGCGTTAGCACGAAGGGGGCTCATCAGCCGCCCGCGGAAAGCGAAGTATATTTCCGTAGCGGTTTTTATCCACCAATAACGTTCGGCTTTTGCTTAGAGAAAATACTTTTGTCCCAGTCTCTTATTTTATTATTGCTTCAACTTTTGAAAGTAATCAACAATACCCAATGCACAAACTTGCATATCTAAATTGATAATGATATAAGCTGCATTATCATCATCAATACCATTGCTCCGTAAATATTCCTTCACTTTTTCTATTAACCGACCAGACAGCACATCATACCCTTTTTTCTCGGCCATCACTTGTTCTCCCACGTCAACAAAAACCTCAAGCCATTCAGATACTTGACTTAGTGCTTTGTCCACATTTTCCGTTGCCCCAAAATGTCCAAAGTAAATGCGATCCAAATTCATATCCTTCATTCGCTTTATTGAATTTTCCATTGCATTTGGATCAAAATGGTTTGGTGAGGTAGTTGGTAAAAAGAGATCGACACCTTGGTCAATGAGTTCTTGATAGCGTACCCCTACCGTATCACCTGTAAACATTCCATTACTAACTGGATCATAAATACTAATGTGATGCTTTGCATGGCCTGGAGTATCAAAAAACTTCAATGTGCAGTTAGCTCCGATTTTAAGCGTATCCCCTTCTGTTTTTACAAGTAAACGGTCTTCAGGTATAGGTATAATCGGGTCAAAAAAGTCAGAGAAGCTATCCCCATATACTGCGCGTGCCCCCGCTGCCAACTTCCTAGGACTAGCTAAGTGCCTTTCCCCTCTAGGATGTACAATTACCGTGGCATTTGGGCATTCTCTAATAAGTAGCCCCGCTCCGCCAGCATGGTCAAGATGAATATGTGTAACGATAATATACTTTACCTCATCAAGTGAAAATCCTAAGTCTTCAAGTCCTCTCTTAACATACTTAATCGAAGGACTTGGCCCTGTTTCAATTAACGTTAACGCATCCTCATTGATCACATATGTACCAGTACGATTAGCTATATCCATATCAAATCCATCAATTAGATAAATTCGCTCATCTATCTGTATTGGTTTTTTCTCCTTCATTAGCATAACGTTTCCCCCTTTGAACTATAAATGCCTACTTTCATAGTAGCATAAACTAAAATTTATTAATAAATAATTTCATTGTACGATTTTATTTATCTCGGGTTAAGGGGCTGTAACACCCTCTAATGATTGAACATACATTTTATAACACTTTTTCAAATTACTTACTTAATTTTGTTTCGCAGTTTAGATATAATATTCGCAAATTTGGTATAGATGGTTAGTACGTTATAACCAATACAGATTACTATAGCATCATCTACGCAACTTTCGTATCAAATTGAACGACTATTATATATTATGTGCAAATATGTACAAAAATTTAAACCATATTTTGCTTTGATTAACATTTTTAAAGCTGTATAGGTAATCGCTTCTTGATTAAAATAAACGTGACTACATTCAAGGAGGTCATCAATTTGCAAAATCAACAACAAAATCAAAACTTTCAAGGCTCTTCTCAAATACCAGATCAATTTAGTCATGGTGGACATGAACTTTTAGACGCTCACGAGGCTGTTGGTGGGTTAGTTGGTGGAATGGAGCAATATTTGCTTTATGAACAACATGTCCAAGACCCTGAATTAAAAACCATGATGAATAAGCATAAAACGTATTTAACACAAGTATATAATTCGATTGTTCAGACCTTACAAACAGGACAAGAACCAACAGTAAAAACACAAACGTACAATTTCTCGCAAACAAATAATAATACTATTTATGGTATGCAACCATCACAACCTAAAACACCAGCACAATCTGTTAACGAAATCAATGACGAATGTATCACTGGGTTCATGATGGGATGCTTAAAGGCAAATGCATCTGCTTTTACAATGGCTGCTCTTGAAGCGACGAACCCTGTTACACGTCGAGTGTTTGCAGATAGTATCCCAAACATTATTGAGATGGCATATGAGGTATTTTTATACCAAAACCGAAACCAGTATTATCAAGTGCCACAATTGAAACAACAGGATATGCAAGCTTATATCAATAGCTATGCACCTGTTCAAGGACAAATGCCTCCTCATTAATTGACTATTCCATCCAAAACGTGCACTCTAATCACAGAGTGCGCGTTTTTACATTTATTGAATCTTTTTGAGTATTAAGTCGTATGATTAAATAGACTTTAGTCGAAAGGAATGGTAAAAATTAATAATCATGAAATTGACTATAAACTACACGGGGATGACATGCAATTTGTTGAGGTGGAGCTTGACCCACAGGAAACTGTCATTGCTGAAGCTGGAAGTTTAATGATGATGGATGACCAGATAAAAATGGAGACCATCTTCGGTGATGGTTCCACAAACCAAGGTAGCGGGCTTATGGGAAAATTAATTGGTGCTGGAAAACGTGTTTTAACAGGTGAAAGTTTATTTATGACTACGTTTACGAATCAAGGAACAGGTAAAAAACATGTCTCCTTTGCTTCACCATACCCAGGTAAAATTATACCAATGGACCTAAGTGAAATAAATGGTAAATTAATCTGTCAAAAGGATGCATTTTTAGCTGCTGCAAAAGGGGTTTCTGTTGGTGTAGAATTCCAGCGTAAAATTGGTACTGGATTCTTTGGTGGTGAAGGTTTTATTATGCAAAAGCTTGAGGGTGATGGAATGGCTTTTGTACATGCGGGTGGAACCATTCATAAAAAGGAATTAACCCCCGGGGAAAAATTACGTGTGGATACTGGCTGTCTTGTAGCGATGACAGGCAATGTGGGTTATAACATTGAATATGTTGGAGGTGTAAAAACAGCCCTATTTGGTGGAGAAGGTTTATTCTTTGCAACGTTGAGAGGGCCTGGAACAGTTTGGATCCAATCCTTACCGTTCAGTAGGTTAGCAAGTAGGGTATTCGCATCAGCGCCACAACGTGTAGGCTCGGATTCTAAGGGAGAAGGTAGTATTGCTGGTGGTCTTTTTGACTTACTAGGTGGGGACAGAAGATAAGTGTGGAAATCCTACCATTATATGTTCACCCATATATCGTGTAGAACCAAGCCATTTGACACATACTATTAGTGTAAAAATCCTTATAAGAGGTGATACACATGGGTGGAAGAGATGATCATAAGAAAAAGCGAAATAACGTTTTAGCACAAACACCTAAAAATCAATTATCTGATGGAATTGATATGGAGTTTTCTGAAGAGCTTGCAGATGCAGATGACAAACAAGCTCAAGCAAGAAGTCGTGCTGCTGATAAGCGAGCAAAGAGGAAGAAAAGTTTATAATTAGGAATACCAAAACAATTGTGGCGATTCTATAAGACAGAGTCGCCACCTACATACATAACAGATTTAATTGTAAAAGGATGGATAATATGAGTGAAAAGGATGTAAATGACTACCTCACAGAAGGAATGTACGGTACTCATCTACCAAAAGAGGAAGAACGAAAGAAATATTTGGGTACCTTAAGGGAAAGAATTGTGTTAGCACTAACCGTTGGCCAAGTTATGACAGATAAAGGAATAGAGAAATTAGAAGAAGTGATGAAAGAAAACCGTAATGCCTCATTATTAATGAACGGTCATGTATCATCAAGATTTTTATCCGAAGAGAAGAAATTAGCAAATAAATATAATATCCCCTATACGATTGTAAGAAATGAGGAAAATGAAACAGATATTGGCGCTGTTCTCACCTATGACTATGCGATTGATAAAGAAGAAATCTTTTTAAAAGAGGAAATGACAGAGCAACCGGAAAACAATAATGATAAGGACAAAGATAATAACTCTCTACTTTCTAAAATAAAAAGATGGTTTAGTTAAAATAATGGACCATGATTTCTGAAATTCTCAAAGGAAGGGAGTTCGGTTATCCTTCTTCCCTGTTTTGATTTTCATGGCAAACTCCTCCCCCAGCTAATTCAAATTTCGGCTATATTTTAACCTAGAAATTCTTACGTTCATTTCTCAGTGCTGGATTTTTTCATAGAAATAGTTTGGCTTGGAATACTAAATTCAGGAGGTGTTTTGTAATGAATCAAGCTTATCGTTGTCCTAATTGCAAAACAAACAGTTCTAGGTTTAATATCATTGAACAAGTCGCAAAACCAGTAAAATTAGATGCCAATACTGGAGAAGTTTTAAATGACTATACAAATGGTGATGTGGAGGTATTCCACCATCTTTATAAAGGGCCAAAATTCAAAGTCCAGTGTGCAGTATGCGGGTTAGTTGAAGATGAAAACAATTTTGTAAAGTATGCAGAGTACAACCAAAAGTAATATAGTCTATCAAGAACATTGCTCTTTTGAGTAATGTTTTTTACTATTATTAGCTTTTAACAATCGAAATCAAAACAAACCTTTGATACACTTTATGTATAATAATTAATGGAGGGTAATAAATGCGTTTAAATAATAAAAAAATCATTGCGCTTGTGGAGCATGACTTTGAAGACTTAGAACTTTGGTACCCTGTTCTACGTCTAAAAGAAGAATGTGCGCAGGTAGATTTAGTAGGAAAAGAAGCAAAGAAAAAGTATATTGGAAAATATGGAGTTCCTGCAGAATCTGACTTTGCATTTAAGGACATAAATGTTAGTGACTACGATGCCATTTTAGTTCCAGGTGGCTGGGCTCCGGATAAACTTAGAAGATACCCAGAAGTTTTAGAAATGGTTCGTCATATGGATCAGTCTAAAAAGATTATTGGTCAAATCTGTCATGCTGGTTGGGTCCTTATATCAGCAAATATCCTCCAAGGAGTAAAAGTAACGAGTACTCCAGGGATTAAAGATGACATGACCAACGCTGGAGCCGAATGGTATGATAAAGCAGTAACTAGTGATGGTCATATTATTTCTAGCCGTCGTCCCCCAGATTTACCAGATTATATGAGAGTATTCATCGATAAGTTAGCAGAAAAATAACCCTTTAATTTCTATTTTAAAGACGTGGACGGTTTTAGTCGAATTTCTCCGTTTACCAACGAAGAAATTCCAAGTGTCATTTTCACCAGACTTTTTGGACAACCTTTTATACGGGAGAGCAGGAAGTTTGAATTGAGAATTACTTCTATAGAGCCAACACCTAGTCCACATTCTATGAAGATTATTGTAGATGAAAAACTGGACGATGGTGTCACTTTTAATTATTCAAATCAAGATGATCTTACCAATGCGCCTAAGTATGTAAAAGATTTATTTGCAATCGAGGGTGTGAAAAATATTTATCGGGTGGTGGACTTTTTAGCCCTTGCAAGGAATCCAAAAACGCCATGGGAAACGATTCTCCCGGAGGTAAGAAACGTATTGGGGACAGATGAAAACCTAGCCATTGAAAAAGGTAATGAAACAATAAAACAAGATCCTTTTGGGGAAGTTCATGTTTTCATTCAAATGTTTCGTAATATTCCTATGCAAGTTAAGTTGGATGATGGAAATGAGGAAAAACGGTTCGGCCTTCCTAAAATATTTATGGACGCTATAATGGAAGCTTCGTCCGCCTCTCCTAATTTCATCATGGAAAGAAAATGGGTGGAACAGCATCCAAGATACGGTTTGATGGATGAAATAGGGCATGAAGTTGTCGAAGAAATAGAAGCAAGCTACGATCTTGAGCGAATTGAAAAGCTAAAGAAAATCGCTTTAGAAGAAGAACCAGCTAATAATATAACTACTCGCACTGATTCTGAAAAAACTTCTATTGAGGTACTAGATAACCCTGACTGGAAAATTCGCTATGCTGCACTGGACCGCTTAGATCCAACAATAGAAGACTTACCACTACTTGAAAAAGCATTAACCGATGAAAAGTCATCCATACGAAGACTCGCTACAGCTTACTTAGGAATGATTGAAGAGCCTGAGGTTCTTCCCTACCTATATAAAGCATTAAAGGATAAGGCAGTAAATGTTAGGAGAACGGCAGGCGATTGCATATCTGATTTAGGTTTTAAAGAAGCAATCCCTACAATGATTGAAACCTTATCCGACTCAAACAGATTGGTACGTTGGCGTGCGGCTATGTTCTTATATGAAGTTGGAGATGAAAGCTGTATTCCAGCATTAGAAGCAGCCAAAGATGATCCAGAATTTGAAGTACGGATGCAAATCAACATGGCTCTTGAGCGAATCAAAGGAGGCGAAGATGCTAAAGGTTCTGTTTGGCATCAAATGACTCAAGCTACAAAGAGGGATTAAGTACTTTTTATACTTAATCCGCTTTTTTTATTCATAGTCCCTTTTCTCTAACCTTTACATAGGACATTTTGTTCTCTATAATAGTATTAATAGTCTAAATATTCAGGAGTGATTAGTTTGACCAACGTTGAAGAAGGTACTTTATTATGGAAACCAGATAAAAAAAGAAGCCAACATTCCAAACTGTTTCAATATATGAAATGGCTAAATACCGAGAAATCACTATCCTTTCATGATTATCAATCCCTTTGGCAATGGTCTGTCGATAATATAGAGGATTTTTGGGAATCCATATGGAAATATTTCGGAATTAAATCGAAAAATCCATATCAGACCATATTATCCACTCACAAAATGCCTGGGGCGAAGTGGTTTCCTGAATCTACCATTAACTATACAGAACACATATTTAAAGAACGGAAAGAAAATCATACTGCAATCATTCATACTTCTGAATTGCGCCCAAAAGAAGAAATAACTTGGAAACAGCTTTATAAAGACACTGCGAAAATGCAGCAAACATTACGTGAACTAGGTATTAAAAAAGGGGAACGCGTTGTCGCTTATGTACCAAATATTTACGAAACCGTTGTTGTTTTTCTAGCTACGGCAAGTCTCGGGGCAATTTGGTCAAGTGCTTCTCCCGATTTTGGAACCCAAAGTGTGATTGATCGCTTTAAGCAAATAGAACCAAAAGTAATGATTACCGTTGACGGTTATCAATATGGTGGGAAAAAATTTGATCGTACGGATGTCATTACTAGTATTCAATCTGAACTCCCTACATTAGAAGCAACGATAGCTATTCCATACCTAAACCAAAACCCTGATATAAGCAACCTTAAAAAACCTATCCTATGGAATGAAGCCGTACAATCTAAAGGAGAATCGGAAGTAATTACATATGAGTATGTATCTTTTAATGACCCTCTTTGGATTTTGTTTTCATCTGGAACGACAGGGAAACCAAAACCTATTGTTCAGAGTCAAGGTGGAATCCTCCTAGAACATTTAAAAGCACTAAACTTACATGTTGACCTTGGAGAAGATGACCGTTTCTTTTGGTTCACCACTACAGGCTGGATGATGTGGAATTTCCTTATTGGCGGACTTTTAACAGGTAGTTCTATTATTCTATATGATGGAAATCCAACCTATCCGGATTATAATGCAATGTGGAAATTAGCTGAGGAAACTAAAATGACCGTGTTTGGAACAAGCGCCAGTTATTTAACAGCCTGTATGAAAGCTGGAGTGAAGCCTGGAGAACAATTTGATTTATCCAATTTAAAAAGTATCAGTTCCACAGGATCACCTTTACCACCAGAAGGATTTCATTGGTGTTATGAAAATGTGAAAGAAGACTTATGGATTGCTTCTGCAAGTGGTGGAACAGATGTATGTACTGCCTTTATATTAGGTGCTCCTATTCTTCCTGTTCATGCAGGTGAATTACAATGTCGTGGATTAGGCGCTAAAATAGAAAGCTTTGATGATCATGGTCATTCACTAATCGATGAAGTAGGAGAGCTTGTTTTAATCGAGCCATTCCCATCCATGCCTATTTACTTTTGGAATGACCCAGATGGAAAACGCTTATATGAAAGCTATTTTGACGTATTCCCAGGAATATGGCGACATGGCGATTACTTAAAAATTACGAATCGCGGTACATGTGTTATTTATGGGCGATCTGATGCAACCATCAATCGTGGCGGTATCCGCATTGGAACAAGTGAAGTCTATCGGGCCGTTGATCAAGTAAAAGAAGTATCAGACAGCCTAATTGTTGACGTACCATTAGATAAAGGGGATTCATCTACCCCACTTTTTGTGGTAATGAAGGATGGTTATAGCCTAACAGAAGAGGTGAAAAAGTCCATTAAAAACCAAATTCGTACACAATGCTCACCGCGTCATGTACCAACGGGTATCTACGAAGTAAGTGAACTGCCTACTACATTAAACGGTAAAAAGCTAGAAGTACCGATTAAAAAAATACTTATGGGCAAGCCAATTGATCAAGTCATTAACAAAGGCTCATTAAGCAATGCCAAGGCACTTAATTACTTCGTAGACTTTGCTCGAAAGCAAACACTTTCATAATATAAAAAGAGGTCTCCGGATTTAAAGCGGAGGCCTTTCCTCTTTTATGAATTATTAAAAGGTTGGTTCCAAAACTTAATCCAACTAAACCAAATAATGTCCAATTCATTTCTCTTTTATTTTCTCATCTTCATATTCGCTATTTTAAATCGGTAATCTCAATCTTTTATCTTATGCTTTTCCAAAACACGTCGTTCTCCCCATGTTGATAATTGTATAGGAAGCACTCGAAATGTAAATTTTCTACTCAGCAACAAACGTATCCTATAATCCTATTGAAATAACTTTCAGGAAGTTGTATAATAAAATTAAGTCAAAGGGGCATTAGCTCAGCTGGGAGAGCGCTTGCATGGCATGCAAGAGGTCAGCGGTTCGAGCCCGCTATGCTCCATCACAGATTTATAAAGGGTAATGGACAAATAACTGTCTATTACCCTTTTTTTCTTCATATTTTCAACATTTCCTGGGAAATATCGACATCTTCCCCTGAATTTTGCCAGTTTAGGCTAAAGTTTGTAAATGACTATTCCATATTTCTCTTTTAATTAGGTTAAGGGAAAGTAATACCCCACTGATTGAAGATTCACTTAATCAAAATAAATAGATCAAACATTTGTTTGATTTATAATACAATCAGATTCTTCTATCTTTCTATGGGAACTTAAAGTTCATTCACTCTTATATGGATTATCCCCCATCCTTGACGCTTTAGTCTGCTATAAAATCGATATAGTAACAATTACATCTAAAAACAAATCTAAGAAGGAACGAATATCAAACTAATAATGACAAATAAGAGAATCTTTGTTATTCTTAACTTGAACTTCAAATTGAATACATCACAATAATCTACTAGGGGTGCTCAAACATGAGCTGAGAGGAATTTATTTTCCGACCCTTAAGGACCTGATCTGGTTAATGCCAGCGGAGGGAAGTAGTCTGACAAAACGGTCAATCTATATTCTCATATAAAAGCTAGGTCCATTATAGGATTTGGCTTTTTTTGTGTAGATCCAGTTCTAATGAAAGGAGGAAAACATGAGTAAAACTAGACTACTGACAACAATGGCCGTATTTATAGCCTTAGGAACGGTTACGGCTCAATTAATTTGGTTTCCAGCAGGTGTGTCTCGGGCATACCCGGTACAGCATGCTGTCAATGTTTTAGCAGGAGTTTTACTAGGACCTGGTCCCGCTGTCATAATTGCCTTTATGATAGGACTTCTACGTAATATGCTTGGGCTTGGTACCTTACTAGCATTCCCAGGTGGTATGATCGGTGCCTTTTTAGCAGGGTACTTCTATAAGAAGACACACAAAAGAGGACTAGCTGTCATTGGTGAAGGCATAGGCAGCGGAGTTATTGGAGCTTTAATATCTGTACCATTTGCTCATCTTTTTATGGGAAGTGCTGTCGGAGCATTCGCATTCATGCCGGCATTTCTTGTCAGCAGTATACCAGGAGCTATTATTGGATGGTTTATTTTATCAAAAATAATAAAGCCCGGTAGTACCCCGTTTCCTATTAATCAAACAACAAAATAATTATATAGAAAGTATACGAAAACTGCTAGGGGCGCTAACAGGCTGTGATAAGGTACATACCTTTTTCTCTTTTAACCTCCTCTGGGTAATTCCAGCGAAGGAAAGTAATCGGAAACGTATTTTATCTATCACCTATCAATCTGCTTAATCCCCTAGTAAGCTTCAAATGATAAATAAATTAAGGAGGCTTTTCCTTGTCATTTACTGAACAATTACGTAAAGAAAACGAAAATGCAGAGAATGCATCTCCATTAGAGAATACCTGTGAAAATTGGCCATCAAGAAGGATGGTGACAAAATAATGAAACACATCCCTTGTTCCTTAACAATAGCTGGAACTGATCCGAGTGGTGGCGCTGGGATTCATGCAGATTTGAAAACATTCCAGGAGTTAAAAAGCTATGGTATGTCTGTAATTACATCCGTTGTTGCCCAAAACACAACAGGTGTACAAGCGATACACCATGTTCCAATTGAGATTATTGAAAAGCAATTGAAATCGGTAATATCCGATATGCCAGTTCATGCATTGAAGACAGGAATGATTGCAAATATAGATATGATGGAAGTCATCGCATGGAATATTCCTAAATTTCAAGCCCCTTTCGTGATGGACCCTGTGATGGTTGCAACAAGTGGGGACGCACTGATTGAAGAACAAGCTCGTGACTTTTTAAAAGAAAAATTATTACCATTAACTACGGTAATAACACCAAATATACCAGAAGCCGAATTTCTAACCGGACAGAAGATTCAATCTGTAGATGATATGAAACAAGTTGCAAAGGCTATCGTTCATGAATTAGGCGCAAATGCGGCACTTGTAAAAGGTGGCCACTTAGATGGAGAAGCGATTGATTTTCTTTATGATGGTTCTAGCTTATACCACTTTTCAGCTAAACGAATTCCAACGAAAAACACGCATGGAACAGGCTGTACGTATTCTGCAGCAATTACTGCCTTTTTAAGTCAAGGATTTTCTCTTTATGATGCAGTAGAAAAAGCAAAACATTTTGTAACTGCCGCTATTAAACAATCATTTTCAATTGGGGCTGGAAATGGACCAACCAATCACTGGGCTTTACGAGAGGACGGAGTTAAACAATGAATGCAACCATTATAAAAGACGTTCGATTAAATACACCATTAATCCATCACTTAACCAATAATGTGGTCATTAATTTTACTGCAAATGGATTATTATCCTTTGGTGCAGCACCCATTATGGCCAAAGCTGAGGAAGAAGCGAGCGACATGGCTTCTATCAGTGATGGGGTATTGATAAACATTGGTACCTTGACTTCCGATGACCTAAGAGCCATGATATCAGCTGGTAAGGCTGCGAATGAAAATGGGGTTCCAGTTGTGCTAGATCCTGTTGGGGTTGCCGCCACTCCTTTTCGAACGAAAGCAATTAAACAAATTTTGGAGGAAGTTCACCCAACAGTAATTAAAGGAAATGCTGGTGAATTAGCCTTTCTTGTTGATATACCTTGGCAAACAAAAGGTGTCGAATCAGTTGGCGAAGGTGACGTGGAGGAAATCGCTAAGAAGGTTGCGGAAACTTACCAGACAACGGCTGTTCTAACAGGAAAAACAGATATTATCAGTACCGTAGAAACGACCTTTACAAATAATACTGGGCATCCTTTATTAGCTAAAGTAACCGGGGCTGGTTGCTTATTAGGCTCTACTATTACAGCATGCCTAACAACCAATGCAAAAGTTGAGGAACAAGCACTTACTGCAGTAGAATTCTATGGATTAGCAGCAGAGTTTGCAGCATCCCATAAGGAAGTTCGAGCTTCTGGAACTTTCCTTCCTCATTTTGTTGATGCATTATCCATGGAACCTGATAGCTTGAAAGGAGTAAAATAATGGGAGCAACATACTTACGGAAGTACTTTATTATGGGAAGCCAAAACTGTGATCGAAATCCAGTGGAAATATTGGTAGAGGCAGCAAAAGCAGGTATAACAGCTTTTCAGTTTCGTGAAAAAGGAGAAGGATCTCTGACCGGAGAAGCAAAATTAGAGTTAGGAAAAGAACTGCGTGAAATCTGCAGACAATATCACATTCCTTTTATAATTAATGACGATATTCATTTAGCTGAACCACTAGACGTAGATGGAATTCATGTAGGTCAAGACGATCAACCGATAGATGAATTACAGAAAATGTTTCCAGATAAAATTATGGGTCTTTCCATTTCCAATGATGAAGAACTTGCAAACAGTCCCATTCATTTAGTGGATTACGTAGGTGCAGGTCCTATATTTTCAACCAAAACGAAAGAGGATGCAAAGAAAGCAGTTGGCCCAGAGTGGATTCAAAAGTTAAGAGATAAGCATCCGTGGCTACCTATTGTAGGTATTGGTGGTATTAACACTTCCAATTCTAAAGACGTTCTTAATGCAGGAGCTAATGGGATTTCCGTAATTTCCGTAATTACAAAATCAAGAAACATACAGGAGACTGTGAAAAATCTATAGTTTATAAATCAATGGGCAGGTTACCATTGGCTTGCCCATGCTATTTTTTAGCAAACGGAAATATCCTTATATATCCTATAATGATCCATATTACTATTACCCATCCAGATCTATCTTCATTTACAGAGGGTGTTCTTTTTCTATATAGACATTTCTTTTTTTATCAGCATTACTCTCAACTTCATCTTTCCACTGCCAACTAAAAACAACAAAATCTAAAGTGAATCTTCCATCAGTGGGGTTTTCTTTTATCCACAGTTTATACCACAAGGGCATGACACAAGGCCCTCCTCCACCTAAAAGGATTCGTCTTTCCTCTTTTTTAGTTGGGGTATTACTGTCCCTTAACCTGAGATGAAAAAAAGGTGTTAATAAATATCTCTCATTCGCAACTGGTAAAATCCCCTATAGTCATTAGCCCAATCTTGCTCATATCATTCTCCAACTAGACTTATTCCCCATATAGTAAAGAGAGCATATTTTTAAGGGGGAAGAAAGCTAATGAATCAATATTTTCCACATCAACAACAACCTTTCAATCAACCTTATTACCAGGAAGATGAGACACAATTTAATCAACCTTACTACCAGGAAGATGAAAGGCAATTTAATCTTCCATGGTATTTATTTAATCAAGTCTTTCCTGGTGGAGGACCGGGAGGAGGATTCCCTGGTTTTCCAGGTGGTGGACCAGGCGGAGGGTTCCCTGGCGGCGGACCAGGTGGTGGACCAGGTGGAGGGTTCCCTGGTGGAGGACCAGGTGGTGGGCAACAATCAGGACCACCAACATCTCCACCGCCTAATTTTACTCCTCAACAATCACAATTCCAGACATTTGCAGTAGACCCGGGCGGAATACGAGGTTGCCTATTTCGATTCACCTATGTTTGGCTAAGAAGAGATTCCTTCTGGTATTTCCCTACCTTTGTAGGAAGAAATTCTATCGCTGGTTGGAGATGGAATGGCTGGAGATGGGTATACTTTGGTATAGACCTTAATCGAATTCAATCCTTCCAATGCTTCTAATTAATTAAAAGGTCATAGGAAAGCCGCACAGTCTCCCTCCCTCTACAAACATACAATTTAGTAGAAGGAGGGGAAAATTTGAATCACTTAATATTTCTATATTTAACAGCTATTTTAGCTGGATTCGCGCTAATTGGGTTAACCATTTTGGTTACAACCGGATTTGTGGCCTCCATTGCGACTATTTTAATTGCTGTTGGAACTACTGCAATCATCGTCTTTTCATTAGCCCTATTGTATTTAGCAGTTCGAGCACTTTTTAACAAACATTTTAAATAGAAATTCCTTCTATGTTTATGTAACAAGCAAAAAGCCTTCATCTATTTCAATGAAGGCTTTTACTACTAATTATTTATCCACTTTTTTTCTCATTTCTCTTTGCCAAATAAGCCCTTGATCAAGTGCCATCTTCCTTGCAATTCTTGGCGCATTCCATAATGGCGGTAGTAGCAACAATGATACCGGTACGGCAGTGATAACAATGGAATTTTGGATAGAAGAAATGCTATTTTCTCCTATTGTAAGAATCATCACTGTCGTTAAACCAAAAATGGCTGCCCAGAATACACGCAACCATCTTACTGGATGATCATTACCAGATAGTGTTGCAGCTACGGTGTAAGACATGGTATCCGTTGTTGTTGCAACAAAGATAATGGATACCATTAAGAAGGCTAAACCAAATAAAGTACCCATTGGCAATTGATCGGTGATCGCCATAACCGCTGCTGGCATTCCACCCTCATTTAATGCATTCGAAATGGAACCAGGATTTTGCGTTTCAAAAAACACACCTGTTCCCCCTACAACTGAGAACCAAAAGTTATTTACTAATGGGGCTACAATGGACACAGCAATAACCAATTCTCTTATAGTTCGACCTCGTGAAATTCGACTAATAAATACTATTAGCATTGGTGCGTACCCGATAAACCATCCCCAGAAGAAGATGGTCCATCCTCCTAACCAAGCATGATCCCCACGATATAAACTCATTTCAAAGAAATGCTGGATATGAAAACCTGTTCCTCCTACAAAGGAATCTATAATAAACAAGGTAGGTCCAATAACGAGGATTACTGCTGCTAAGAACACAGTAAATATCACATTATAATTACTTAAATGGTAAATTCCCCTATCTACTCCTGTTGCTGCAGAAATCCCAGCAATTCCAGCTAACGCAAGTACAACAATAATACTTACAGTTAATGTATTAGGAACATCAAATAAGTGATTTAACCCATATGATATCTGTAGTCCTAAGAAACCAAGTGGCCCTAATGTACCTGCAACCGTTGCAATAATGGAAAATATATCTGCTGCAGATCCAACCGCACTCTTATGATAAATTCTCTCACCGAAAATGGGATAAAGTAACCCTCTTGGGCGTAATGGTAATTTTTTCGTGTAATGCACATACATCATTACAATGGATGATAATGTACCTAGAATAGCCCAGGCTGTAAAACCCCAGTGTAAAAAGGATTGTGCGAAAGCTGCAGGAATATTATTAAATTCCCCTCCACCAAACAATGGCGGTGTGGACATGTAGTGATAAATTGGTTCAGATGCTGCCCAGAACACCCCTCCACTAGCCAATAACGTCACTAAAATCATGGATACCCAACCAAAAAAGCTGTACTTTGGTTTATCCATATTTCCTAACTTAACCTTTCCATATTTAGAGAAGGCCAGTACCAAACCAATAGCGAAATTTAATAATAGTAATACCTGCCAATAAGCACCGAACAATTCTGCTGATAAATCAAATAATGTTGAAATGGTATTACCAACCATGTCACTATTTATAAAGGACAAAATAATAAATCCTATTAAAAATCCACCACTAATGATAAATACTGGCCAATCTAGCTTTACCTTTTTCTTTTGATCCACGTTTTTCCTCCTAATAATCTAGGAGCAAGCGTCTAAAACATCATAATACGATTTGCCAATTAAAGACCGTTGGATGGAAGTGGGAACTGCCCATCGACAAATCCACCAACTTGCTCTTTTTTAAAACACATTTTCTCATTATAGGCAAATTACGTATTTTCGTCAATTACGAATTAAACTGTCCCCTAAAATCCCCTGAAAAATGTTAGTGCTAAACCATCACATACCTTTCTTACAACTGATAGTAAATATAATTTTCAGAAATAGGTATCAAACAAAACGATATATATCGCATCGCTTTGTCTTAATCATTTATAATTTCCTCAACAGTGGACTCTACCTCATTACGGGTCATTTTTTCCTTCCCTAACTTTAATGTACCAAGTGTTCTTTTAGCTAGGGCTAACGGAATTTTACAAAATCGTAGAATCGTTTTCGTTTGAATAGATTCTATATATGTATCTGCCTTCTTTAAATTTTCCTCCGCATAAGAAAACAAATCAGCACGACTCCATCCATCTGGTAAAAATTCTACTCCTCTCTCCGCATCTTCATCCTGATTTCGCAACATATTTACAGCTTGTAAACCACGTCCATAACCAATTGCTAAATCACGGTCTGTTTTGGTTCCATCATACCATTCCCAAATATCAGAAAGCATTACACCTACTAGCCCAGCAACATAATAGGTATATTCATCTAAATCTTCTTTTGTTTTAATCACCCAGTTTTTTTCAACCCAGCTTGCCATTCCACCAGCCATTATGCTCGTTGATTCCTTTACTTTTCCAAGAATCTCATCCGGACAAACTAACAGCCAATCATGTAATCTAATAGTAACCTCAGGCAATTTACTCTTATAAGGCTCAATCAACTCCTGGTATGACTCTCTTTCAAATGTATCGTTTAACATATCACGAATGGAATGTAATAAATATATTTTCGATTCCGTATCAAGCTCTTCATGGTCTTCAATTTCATCAATTGCTCGCATACATAAATATGCGGAGCCTACAGTCATTTGAAGTGGCTTTTTTAATAAACTAATTGGAATGTAAAAAGTTCTACTAGTTTCCTTTAAAACTCTGTTTGCATCTTTTTTCAATGTCTTATCTATACCCATTTGGTTGTCTTTCTCCTTCCATAAAGGTAATTTCAGTATAACAAACATCCCAATTAATTTCTTCTTTCTTCGATTTATCAATATAGTACATCCTTGTTTATTCCCTATAATAGAAAAAATAAACTTATTTATTCATAGAAAGTCACAAGAATATAGGAATGACATCTAAGATTGTTGGACTTGTAATTATAATTGAATAAGCATACCATAGAAAAGAATTCACATCTAAGAAAGGCGTTATTTCATGGACAAACGAGTTTATTTATTTACCATAGTTTCTTTCGTAGTAGGTATGGTTGAGTTAATTATAGGTGGTATCTTAGATTTAGTAGCTAAAGACTTAAATGTTAGTATTGGACAAGCTGGCTTACTAATTACTATTTTTTCTTTAACTTTTGCTATTTCTGGTCCTATTTTAGCTGTTTTAACCGCGAATATGGAACGGAAGCGATTAACAATGATAACATTGATTATTTTTTTCATTGGCAATTTGGTTGCTGTTATAAGCCCTAACTACACCACTCTATTTCTAGCTAGAATTATTGCCGCAGCCAGCAGTGCTTTACTGATAGTACTTTGTGTGGTAATGGCAGCTAACATTGTGGAACCAAAATATCGAGCAAGAGCAATTGGTATTGTAAACATGGGAGTCAGCGGATCTCTCGTACTAGGCGTACCAATTGGTTTGATACTGGGAAACAGCTTTGGTTGGAGAGCGCCATTTATCTTTATTACGGTATTAACGATATTTTCGATGTTGGGGATTTTATTTTTGATGGAAAAAGTAACTCCTCCTGGGGAACATATCTCATTAAAAAAACAATTAGCATCATTAAAAGAGCAAAAGATTCTCTTTGCACACCTTACAACTTTTCTTCTGCTAACTGGTCACTCAACCTTATATAGCTATCTAACTCCTTTCTCTAAATCAACTATGGGACTTGATGGAACTTGGATTAGCATTATTTATTTAATTTTTGGCGTTGCAGCAGTAAGTGGTGGAGTAGTTGGAGGAACATTTGGAGATAAATTTGGATTCAAACCGACATTAATAGGCATTATAATTGTTTTTGGTTTTGCTATTCTAGCCATCCCTTCTACAACATTTCTACTACCATTATTCTTAATTGTTCTAGTTATCTGGGGTATGATGAGCTGGGCTATTACGCCACCATTACAAAGTTATTTAATGGTATCTGCTCCGGAAACATCAAATATTCAAATCAGCCTTAATAATTCTGCATTACATTTAGGAATTGCTACAGGGGCTTCTATCGGCAGCATCATTATTGATACATCATCTGTCGAATACAATGCAACATTTGGAGGTATTCTTGCTTTCCTATCCTTAGGAACTATATTAGTATCTATGAAAAAAAGAGCTAAACACGAAAAATCCCTAGCTTAAGTTAAGCCAGGGACTTTTCATGCCGGGTAAATTTTTAGAAGTACTTAATCCATCCCTACCCAAAATCGCGTCACCCCCTCACTCAAACCATATCCTTGTGAAAAACTAATAATATTTTTGTTAACAAATTTGTCAATTATCTATGATTGCCTAGGTGAAGCGTTTTCATGTATAATGAATATAGTGATTTATTTCACATATTGGTTTATACTATATATAAGGAGGTAATCACAGTGTTTGTACAAACAAATCGCATTTCAAATGTTTTATCAAATAATAATCACCTAACACCCGCAAGTATTCTTCAGGAAACCGTTCGTCAAAATATGGCAAATTACCAAACCTTAAACGTAAAATTAGATTCACCTTTACTTGCACCACATTTAGGGGTACGCACTGTCCAAATAAGAATCGATAACGTATGGTATATAGGGGTAGCCATCAATTCGATATCGTTAGCAGAGAATGGCTCTAGAAAGAAGGTTATTAAATTGCATATTAAAAACTTTAATGGAACTTACAGTAATCAACATGTGGTTATTAATTGGAGCCCAACAAAAGACCCTTATAAATTACAGATACGGAAGCATAAAGTAGCTTCTTAATTGTTATGAACTTGAAAATGCTAGTGGAAAAGGATTGGCATGCCTGTCAATTTTTAATACCCCAATTCATATTTTAGATTTTTACCTGCCCATTCTTTTCCAAAATGCTTTCAAACTTAACTACTTGCATTTTACCTTCTATCTAATATCATCCAAATTGGAATATTCCCCCTCATTCATCTATAATGGCTTTATTGAAAGGAGCCTAGAGATGAAACAATCTACAAAATTTATGAGGTTTTTAGGTGGGCAAAATCTAATTTACCTATTATCCCTATTGATATTAATAGGTATAACTATCTTCATTTACAACAAGATTTCCTTTGTATTTCATCCACTGATTGTTATTTTTTCAACTATCACTCCACCCATTATCCTTGCGTTTATAGCCTATTACTTACTAAATCCGATTGTGGACTTATTGGAGCATGCAAAAATTAAACGAATCTGGGGTATCATTATCCTAATTTTAGGTATTAGTGGCTTACTAACAGGAATTATTCTTCTAACCGCTCCAGCAATTGAAGCACAGGTAAAGGAACTATTTAAAAACTTTCCTATGTATCTCAATCAATTAGGACAAGGAATAAAAACATGGTTACAAAATTCATTTATAGGACCTTATTATGATCAAGGTTATAACTGGTTTATATCCAATTTCAGTAATATTCCTGGAATGATTGGGTCTTATTTAACGAATGCATTTCAAGGATTTCGAAATATCGCAACCACAGTAACCAATGTTTTTGTCTCTATCATTACTTTTCCAATTATCTTGTTCTTCCTTTTAAAAGATGGAGACCGTTTTAAGGAATTTTTCCTAACATTATTGCCTCCAAAATTTCGCGGGGATATGAATCAAATATTAAAAAACATGGATACGCAGGTTGGTTCATATATTCAGGGGCAAATCATCGTAGCTACATGTATCGGGATGTTATTGTTTATCGGCTACCTTATAATAGGTCTTGATTATGCAATAACACTTGCTATCATTGCAGCTATCACAAGCGTCATCCCTTATTTAGGACCAACAATAGCAATTATCCCAGCAATCATCATAGCTATCGTAGACTCCCCTTTCATGATTTTAAAATTAGCAATTGTTTGGATTGCTGTCCAATTTTTAGAGGGAAACTTCATATCACCAAATATTATGGGAAGAACCATGCAGGTACACCCATTAACTATCATTATCGTATTACTAGTAGCAGGGAATTTATTTGGAGTTGTTGGTGTAATCCTTGGAATTCCCGGATATGCCATTTTAAAGGTATTAGTAACATACATATATAACAAATTTAAAATTCGTTATAATCACTATTATGGGAAGGAATATGGGAATTACCAATTGACTGATGAAAATGAATCATAAGGAGGGGGGATCTTCCATCCCCCCACTGAAGCAAAGGCTAAATTCGCAACATCCGTTGCAACGCCTCCTGAAGCCTATGTCATGTAGGTCCGAACGAATCAGGAGTTTACTAGCTGCCCGACCCACACTTATCATTCTAAGGGTATCTCGAATCCTTCTCCTTAAGGGTCTTACAGCTGATTAATCGAATGATAAAAAGAGAGCACCAAAAATTGGTACTCTCCTATAATTTATATCTTATTATCTTTTTTCCGGAATAATGAAACCACTAATAATCCAATCCCCAAACCAATAGCTCCGCCAACTTCAATTGCCTGAAAGATTACACCTATTCCTATTCCAACGAGTAAGCAAAGTAAAAAACAAAAACCAATCATTGCATCATTCATCACTCCACCTCCAAAAACCTCGCCTATACTATTACTTTATTCTGATAAGGAAATTTGGTTCATTAGCAAAAAATTTACATTATCTGCGAATATTCAAAAATTCACTATTGCTATAATCTGCTATTCATGGTTACAATGTATTAAATATAAATTTCTTAGATAAGGACATGAGGTGATTATGTGGGAAACAAAGTATCCATTGGTCTATTAGGTTTAGGTGTCGTTGGATCAGGAGTAATTAAACTAATCGAGAAGCACCAAGAAAAACTGGTTCATCAACTTGGGGCAGATGTTCAAGTAAAAAGTGTGTTAGTTCGTAATATAGAAAAGCAACGTGATGTTGATTTAGATCGAACGTTTCTCACTACCAATCCTGATGATGTGTTAAATGATCCAGAGATTGATATTATTGTAGAAGTCATGGGTGGTATTGAGAAAGCTCATGAATATATTTTAAAAGCCTTCTCAGCGAAAAAACATGTTGTTACAGCCAATAAAGACCTTGTTGCATTGCATGGTCCTGAACTTCAAGAAGCTGCTCGTAATAATAAATGCGATTTTTACTATGAAGCTAGTGTTGCGGGCGGAATTCCTATTTTAAGGGGAATTACAGAAGGATTATCTTCTGACCGTATTCGTAAAGTGATGGGGATTGTGAATGGAACTACAAACTATATCTTAACAAAGATGGATAAAGATGGTCTAAGCTATGATGATGCATTGAAGCAGGCACAAGAGCTTGGTTTTGCTGAAGCAGATCCTACTTCTGATGTGGAAGGTTTAGATGCGGCACGAAAAATGGCCATCCTAGGGAGGCTTGCCTTCTCCATGAATGTAGATCTAGAAGATGTGGAAGTGAAAGGTATTTCCGATATTACGTTAGAAGACCTTAAATATGGTAGTCAACTAGGTTACACAATGAAGCTTATCGGTTTCGCTGATTTCAAAGATAAACAATTAGAGGTCAATGTACAACCGACTATGTTAGCCAAAAACCATCCATTAGCTAGTGTAAGTGACGAATATAATGCCGTTTACGTTTACGGGGATGCGGTAGGAGAAACCATGTTCTATGGACCAGGTGCAGGAAGCTTACCAACCGCAACAGCTATTACATCTGATCTAGTAACAGTCATTAAGAACATGCTATTGGGTGTGAGTGGTTCACAATATCTAGAACCACATTTTAGCAAGGAACTGAAAACTACTGATAAACGATTTGGACAGTACTATGTAAGACTTCATGTTAAAGATGAGGTTGGTGTATTTAATAGAATATCTGCACTATTTAATGAATTAGATATTAGCTTTAAACGAATCTTACAGAATCCCATCATCAAACATGAAAAAGCGGAAATCATTGTCGTGACCCATCAAACGTCATTAGATAATTTCCAATCTGCATTAAATAAACTAGAAGATCTTGACGCAGTACTTGAAACAAAAAGCTATTACAAAGTTGAAGGAGATGCTAAAGAATGAGTTGGCAAGGGTTATTACAACACTACAAAGAATATTTACCTGTAACAGAGAAAACTCCCAAACTCACATTACATGAAGGAAATACACCACTTATCCATTTTGCAAACCTTTCTGAGCAGTTAGGTATTGAACTGTATGGAAAAGTAGAAGGAATTAATCCTACTGGTTCTTTTAAGGACCGTGGAATGGTTGTTGCAGTTGCAAAAGCAATTGAAGAAGGAAGTAAATCGGTTATTTGTGCCTCAACAGGAAATACATCTGCTTCTGCCGCTGCATATGCTGCAAGGGCAGGGATTCGAGCCATTATTGTTATTCCTAAAGGCAAGGTTGCTCTTGGAAAACTAGCACAGGCAGTGATGTATGGTGCTGAGATCGTTGAAATTGACGGTAACTTTGATGATGCATTAAAAATGGTTCGTGAAGTTTCTGAAACAACTCCAGTTACACTAGTTAATTCTGTCAATCCATATCGTCTTGAAGGGCAAAAAACGGCCGCCTTTGAAATCTGTGATACGCTCGGTTCTGCTCCTGATATTTTAGCCATTCCAGTTGGTAATGCCGGAAACATTAGTGCATACTGGAAGGGATTCAAGGAATACAATGACAAAAAACAAACTGGTCTACCAAACATGTTTGGCTTTGAAGCAGAAGGTGCTGCAGCCATTGTTCAAGATAAAATCATTGAACAACCGGAAACGGTTGCTACAGCTATTCGTATTGGAAATCCTGCCAGCTGGAATTTAGCTGTTCATGCAAAAGATGAATCAAATGGTATGATTGGTTCTGTAACCGATGATGAGATTGTACGTGCGTTTAAACTTATTGCTAAAACAGAAGGAGTATTTGCTGAGCCTGGGTCTTGTGCATCGATTGCAGGAGTACTACAACAGGTTGAACAAGGAACAATTAAAAAAGGAAGTAAAGTTGTTACCGTTCTGACTGGAAATGGCTTAAAAGACCCTCAAACGGCAATTGACCAAATGGAAATTGACCCGGTATCATTACCAAATGACGAAGCTGCTGTTAAAGAATACATTGAAAATATGGTGAGCGTATGAGGCCCTTTCAAATCTCTGTTCCAGCTAGCTCCGGAAATGTAGGACCAGGATTTGATTCGATGGGCTTAGCTGTTAACCTTTATTTAACATTAGAAGTAGAGGAATCAGATAAATGGGAATTTTACCAAGACTCCTCTTCTACTTCTCCTGTCGATTATGAAGATCACTTTATTTATAAAATTGCCAAACAGACAGCAGAAAGAAACAATCAAATACTTCCGCCTTGCAAAGTAACGGAAATGAGCGAAATCCCATTGGCACGAGGCTTAGGCAGTAGTGCTTCTGCAATTTTGGCTGGGATTGAAATTGCAAATCAGGCCTGCCAATTGAATTTAACGAATGAAGATAAGTTACGTTATGGGACAGAAATAGAAGGTCATCCTGACAATATTGCTCCTGCTTTATTTGGTGGATTAGTGATATCAGCAATAGTTGACAACAAAATTGAACGAATAGAAGTTGCAGGCCTTGATATGGATATTGTTGTAAGCATACCGAATCTTGAATTAAAAACGGAAGCAGCGCGAAAGGTTTTACCTGAACAATATTCTAGGAACCATGCAGCAAGCGCAAGTGGAATAAGCAATCTAGTCGTTGCTGCTCTTTTACAAAGGAATTATAGTCTAGCAGGAAGAATGATGGAACAAGACCTATTCCATGAACCATATCGGGCGGAATTAATTCCGAATTACGATGTTATCCGAAAAGAAGCCAAAAGGAATGGTGCGTATGGTTCTATTATTAGTGGTGCAGGTCCAACGATGATGTCCTTTGTACCAGTAGGAAAAGGACAATCTATTGCAAATGAGATGAAAAAGGCACTTCCAGATTATCATGTAAAAGCATTGCAAATCGATATAGAAGGTCTGAAGTGTACATAAGATTTTAATAAAGGAGAAAGCAGTTTTTCGCTGTTTTCTCCTTTTACTATATTTTAAAAATGAATCCATTCTAGTAATCATGTAAAATACAAATTAACTGAATGATATTTTACCTAAGAATAAACCGACCTCCCATTTAAGAAAGGAGAACAATAATGACCATAAATCACTTTTTTGACGCACTAGTTGTCAATAAAAAGGATGAAGATTTCTCTATGGATATAAAGAAGTTAAATTTCGATGACCTTCCTGAAGGAGAGGTGTTCATTCGAGTTCATTATTCCAGTGTAAATTACAAGGATAGCCTAGCATCCATACCAAATGGAAAAATAATTCATACCTATCCCCAGGTTCCTGGTATTGACTTAGCTGGTGAGGTGGTCTCCTCTACAGATGACCGCTACAAGGAAGGTGATCCAGTCATTGCAACAAGCTATGAAATTGGTGTATCCCATTTTGGAGGGTATTCTCAATATGCAAGAATTCCTTCTAAATGGATTGTTCCACTACCGAAAGGGCTTAGTTTAAAAGAATCAATGATTATCGGAACAGCTGGTATTACTGCAGCATTATCTGTCCAAAGCCTTGTCGAAAACGATATAACACCAGAAGTTGGAAAAATCCTAGTCACTGGAGCTACAGGCGGTGTCGGTAGCTTTGCTATAGCAATCCTATCTAAACTAGGATATGAAGTTGTAGCTAGTACAGGTAAAGAGGAAAAACATGATTTTTTAAAAAGACTAGGTGCTGACTCTATCGTTTCCCGCGAAGAGGTTTATGATGGGAGTGTAAAAGCTCTCGGAAAGCAAAAATGGACCGCAGCAGTTGATCCAGTTGGTGGTGAAGGATTAGCTTCTATTCTAAGTCAGATTCAATATGGGGGTTCTGTTGCTGTTAGCGGGCTTGCAGGAGGAAATAATGTACCTACAACCGTTTTTCCCTTTATTATAAGGGGGATCAATCTATTAGGAATTGACTCCGTATATTGCCCAATGGAAACTCGACAAAAGATTTGGAAGCTCTTAGCAACCGAATACAAGCCAGTAGACATGAACGTATTGATGCAACAAGAGATTACAATAGAACAGCTTCCTTCTGTTCTTCCTACTCTTTTAAAAGGAGGTGCAGTGGGAAGAACGATTGTAAAGTTATAGAAAGAAGTGACGGGATTGTTTATGGTCTCGTCACTTCTTTCTTTTCCAACCAGCTTTTATAAAGCTATATTCTAGGATAATACGGCTTATACCTTGGATTATAATAATATGGTGGTCTTGGTCCTATTTTGGGTAAAGACCATGTATTTGAATTATGATTATAAAGAATTTGTTCTTTTTCATCAGTTTGTGATATTAATAACAACCTCACTTCAGGATTATAATAATATGACATTTCTCACCCTCCATACTCTTCTTACTATCACCGTATTCAACAACTACTCAATATGA
The DNA here is from genome assembly GCF_900176885.1 of Oceanobacillus senegalensis. Classification (GTDB taxonomy): domain Bacteria; phylum Bacillota; class Bacilli; order Bacillales; family Amphibacillaceae; genus Oceanobacillus; species Oceanobacillus senegalensis. The sequence continues at coordinate 3,222,887 of NZ_LT839648.1, forward strand.
GCCCGTCAAATTTTTCCAAGCACGACAATCGCCCATTATACATATGGTATCAAGTAACAGCCATTTAACTAGGAGGATAACAATGAGTTATGACGACCACAATCAATCTAATTATCCCATGTATCCAAATTACGGGAAAATAACAAAATATGAGGATGTTGCGCTTACCGTTCCAGAACAACGGCAGTATCGACAACCTGGAATAGAAGGAAAGATGACACCCAGACCAATCATTGAAAATCCTTATTATCAAGGAAATGGGAAATTAGAAGGAAGAGTTGCTCTTATTACTGGTGGTGATAGTGGTATAGGTGCAGCTGCAGCAATAGCTTTTGCAAAGGAAGGCGCAGATGTTGCCATTGCATATTTAGATGAGCATGAGGATGCCAACCGAACTAAAGATAGAATTGAAGAGATTGGTCAACGTTGTCTCCTACTACCTGGTGATCTTAGAGAAAAGCAGCAATGTGTGGACATTGTGGAAAAGACTATCGAAACATTCGGTAGCCTTGATGTTCTCTGTAATCATGTCGGTATCCAATTCCAACAATTAAGTTTACTTGATATCACCGATGAACAATTCGATGACACATTTAAAGTAAACATTTACTCACATTTTTACACGACTCGTGCAGCACTTCCATACTTAAAATCCGGAAGTTCAATAATAAACACCTCTTCTGTTGTTACATTTGATGGTAATGATCAATTAATTGATTATACAGCAACGAAGGGGGCTAATATTGGCTTTACACGGGCATTGGCAAGCAACTTGGTAAGGAAAGGAATCCGCGTTAATGCTATCGCACCTGGACGTGTCTGGACTCCTCTTATTCCATCTAGCTTTTCAGCAGACCAAGTCCCCCTTGCTGGAAACCCAATGGACCGTCAAGGGCAACCATTTGAGTTAGCACCAACCTTTGTCTATTTAGCTTCCAATGATTCCAGATTTGTAACAGGTCAAACCCTTCACGTAAATGGTGGACAAATTTTTGGATAATAATTGAGCCTTCTAACAAGGGAAGTTCATATTTTACTACGTGATTTAACTGGCTGTAAAACCCCACTTCAAGATTTCCGGAAATTTTAGGTAATATATGTGAAGGGATAACAGCCAGATTTCTAATTCTGTCAAAGGCCTATAGGTCATACCCTTGTGGTGCTAACGATTATTATCCTATTTTCCCATTAAAGCTGTCATTAGAGCCTTCTGAGCATGAAGACGATTCTCTGCCTGCTGGAAAACAACAGAATGTGTTCCATCAATAACATTTGCGGTAACTTCCTCTCCACGATGGGCAGGTAAGCAATGCATAAAAATAACATCAGATGAAGCTAAAGATAGTAACTCTTCATTTACTTGATAACCTTCAAAAGCAATTTCTCGCTTTTCCTGTTCGTCCTCTTGCCCCATACTTGCCCAAACATCCGTATAAATAACGTTAGCTCCTTTTACCGCTTCCTGAGGATCTTCTGTAACACTAATTTTTGCACCATGTTCTTCTGCCAACTGCTTAGCTTTATATGTGATTTCCACATCAGGATGGTACCCTTTGGGAGCTGCAACTACAAATTCCATTCCCATAAGAGCTGCACCAAGCATAAGAGAATGAACCATATTATTTCCATCCCCAATATAGGCCATTTTCACGCCTGATAGTGAGCCTTTTATCTCTCTAACCGTTTGTAAGTCAGCTAAAACCTGACATGGATGATAGGTATCGGTTAATCCATTGATGACTGGAATACTCGCATGCTTGGCTAGCTCCTTCACCGTCTCTTGAGAGAACGTCCGAATCATAATTCCATCCAAATAACCAGATAATACTTGAGCTGTATCTGCTACGGTTTCTCCCCTACCAATCTGTATATCTTTTGAACTAAGGAAAATTCCGGTACCTCCTAGCTGATAAATACCAGCTTCAAAAGATACTCTTGTTCTAGTTGAGGACTTCTCAAATATCATACCTAATGTTTTCCCTTTTAATGGTTCAAATACAATACCTTGTTTCTTTTGGTCTTTTAAGTAATCTGCTAAATCTAATAAATAAGTAATTTCATCCTTCGTATAATCAACAAGTGTTAACATATCACGTCCATGAAATGGCTGGTTATTAATAATAAATTCTTTGTCCGCTATTACCATAAGGTTTCTCCCCCTAAATAATGTATATGAATTATTATGCATTAAATAGAATAAATATACAATAGTTTTTAGAGAAATTATTGTATAAAATCCCTTTCATGAAGTTTTTTCGTGAATTTTGGTATCGCTGATTTTCATGGTTGAAGGATGTTGTTCATCGGCGGAAAACATTATAATTGATGATCGATGGGTGCTTAACCGGATATATGCGCGGTCCTTCGGGTATATGCGCGCTCATCCGAATATATGGGGTTTCCTCCAGATTTATCAACTTTTCTACTCTAAGAAACTACTAAAAGTCATTGTCAAAGCAAAAAGCCTATGTTAAGTTCGAAGTATTGAATACAGTATATAGGAGGGATTTGCCATGAACAAAAAAGCTTTATTCTTGGCATTATTTACAGTTGTCATTTGGGCATCTTCTTTTGCTGGTATCCGTGCTAGTTTACTAGGAGGATATACGACGGGCCATCTGGTACTTGTTCGATTTCTCACTGCATCTGGTATGTTCCTTCTATACAGCTTATTACCTGGCGTTCATTTCCACCTTCCTAGAAAAGAAGATTTACTGCGTATTATCCTATTAGGATGGTTGGGAATAACGGTTTATCACACTGGGCTTACCTTTGGTGTGGAATCCATTACGGCTGGTACAGCAAGTATGATTGTTGGCTCTGCACCAGTTTTTACTGCAATCATTGCCGTCTTTATTCTAAAGGAACGGTTGGCACTGTTTAGCTGGATTGGTCTTGGAATCGGATTTATCGGGATTATTTTAATTACGTTAGGTACAGCTGGTGCAAATTTCTCAATTTCAGAAGGGGCCTTTTTTGTATTAATTGCCACCATAGCTACCTCTATCTTTTTTGTTTTTCAAAAACCGCTTCATGGTCGTTACAAGCCTATTGAGCTTACTGCTTATTTCACTTGGGCTGGAACATTGCCAATGCTAATTTTTTCTCCAGGGTTATTTGAAACGTTACAGACAGCAACAATGGAAGCACATCTTTCTGCATTATTTGTCGGTATCTTTCCTGCTGCACTCGGATACGCAGCATGGGGAATCGCTATTTCGCTTGGAAACCCAAGCTCTGTTACTAGCATGCTATATATTGAGCCAGTTATCGCCATTGTTATAGCTTGGCTCTGGCTTGGGGAGTGGCCAAATAGCCTTTCCCTTATCGGAGGGACAGTAGCGATTTCAAGTGTATTCCTTGTGAATTTTGCGGGAAGAAAACAACGTGAAAGGGAAGAAAACGTTCTAGAAGAACAAACGAGCTAATTTTGAACTATCAAAATTAGCTCGTTTTTCTCATAAGCTTTCTTCATTTAATTAAGTTTCTTTAAAATAATTACCTTTAAATAATCTCCTTGTGGATAGCTCTGATCCACACGAAAATCAGTTGGGAGCGAATACTCTTCTAAAATTTGATACTTTGTCTTTGTCTCTTGAAACCCCTTCTCAATAAACCCTTTAAACTTTTTCATTCCAAATGACGCATTGTTTGTTGACGCAACAATGATACCACTCTTTTCGGTAATAGCAATTGTGTCTTTTATTAGTGATGGATAATCCTTTGCCGTACTGAATGTCCGCTTCTTTGATCTAGCAAAACTAGGTGGGTCCAGTATTACCATATCAAACTTCAGATTTTTACGAAGGGCATATCTAAAATAATCAAAGACATCCATAACAATAATATCCTGTGCCTCAAAATCAATACCATTTACACTAAACTGCTCAATGGTCTTACTTTTACTCCGCTTCGCCAAATCAACACTAGTTGTCTTGGTTGCTCCTCCAAGAGCCGCAGCCACGGAGAACGCTCCCGTATAGGAAAACGTATTTAAAACATGTTTTCCCTTCGCATATTTATCTCTTATCGCCTTCCTCACATTCCTCTGATCCAGAAAAATGCCAACCATGGCACCATCATTGAGATAAACAGCATAATTTATACCATTTTCTTTCACAATAATTGGAAATTCCCCACGTTCCCCTTTTACAAAATCATCATCATCCATATACTTCCCTTTTGTATCAAAGCGTTTCTTCTCATAAATCGCTTTGTAGTCAGCTACTTCATCGAGAACGCGAATAACTGTATCCTTGAAAGAATAAATCCCTTCACTATACCAATTAATCAAATAAAATCCGTCAAAATAGTCGATGGTTAACCCACCAATTCCGTCCCCCTCGCCATTAAACAAACGAAAGGCATTGGTGTTTATATCCTGAAATAGTGAATTTCTTCTTTCCATCGCTGTTGTAATCTTCTTTTTGAAGAAGATAAAGTCAATTTTCTCCCCTTGTTGATGGGTAAGTACCCAGCCCAATCCTTTATTTTGCTTGCCATGGTATCCTTTGGCAATAAACTTCCCGCTTGGTTCAGTTAGGTGCACAATAGCCCCTTCCTGTTTTAATACTTCAGGATTGCTAATAGAGTCCTTACTAATTAACGGAAAATGCTGATGGTATTTTTTAATAAAACGAGTTTTCACTCTTAAATCTATTGGTTTCATATTTTCTCCTTTATTGCAAATTAAAGTTAACATATTCTTATTATTTCACAATCCAAATCATTTAAGAAGTGTTCACATGACCTTTTCTAATAAAAAAATCCCGAATAACTTATGTTACTCAGGATTCTTCTTAAAAAATCATTATTTATTTAAAACTTCCTTCAACACCTCAATAAAGAATTCATTTTCTTCCTTCGTTCCGATGGTTACTCGAACATATTCTGGTAGTCCCCAAATTTTACCATAACGGACAATGACACCTTTTGCTAGTAGTTCATTATACAAACGCTCTGCATCTGGACCAAGCTGTACAAGGATAAAATTACTCATGGTTTCTACATAATTTAGACCTAATTCAGAAAAAGCCTCATATAACTCTTTGGCACCAATAGTATTTGCCTCTTTTGATTGATTTACATGTTCATCATCCTTGATGGCTGCTTTTGCGGCTGCTTGCGCTAAACTATTAACGTTAAACGGCTCTTTTACCTTTAGGATTGTTTGAATAATATCCTCTGGAGCTATACCAAAACCTACACGAAGTCCTGCTAAGCCATATACTTTGGAGAATGTTTGCAAGACCAATACATTTTTTCCATCCTTCACAAATTCAATACCATCCGTGTAATCCTCTGCTGTTGCATAATGGCTATAGGCACCATCAAAAACGACTAATACCCGCTCTGGTACAGCATCTAATAATGATTGAAAGTCACTTTTAGACAGATATGTCCCTGTCGGATTGTTTGGCGAACAAATATAAAGTAGCTTGGTTTGTTCGGTTATAGCATCAATCATTTTTTGAACATTAAATTGAAAGCCTTCTTCAAATGGTACCTGTACAACGGTAGCACCCATTAAATCCGCACCAAAGTCATATTCACTAAAGGAGGGATATGGAACAATAATTTCATCGCCTTCCTCTAGAAATGCCTCAGATAATAACGTAATTAGTTCATCTGCTCCATTTGTAACGATAACTTGCCCCTTCGACACTTTTTTCTTGTCTGCAATAGCCTCTTTTAATGCAACTGTATCTGCATCGGGATAGCGATTTAACTCAGCTAATCCAGCTGCTATTGCTTCTACACCTTTTGGTGATGGTCCTAGAGGATTTTCATTGGAGGCTAACTTAATAACCTTGTCCAAATTTAACTCTTCTTGCAACTCCCAAATCGGTTTACCTGGTGAGTATGGTTTAATATTATCCAATACTTTACGTGCTTTAATCTGCTTTGTAGTTGGCATTATGTACATTCCTTTCTAGTTCAAATTATGTAATAGCAATTCCTGTTTTAAAGTTCCAATAACCTATAATTTTCTTTCTATTATATACCATTCTATTTAAACATGATAGACAGATAATGCTTATTTCCATTCTTTTAAATCAAAAACATGATGCTTCTCAAAGTCATGCATCATTTTGGGAGTTAGTAAATTTCGTGCTTCCGATTTCGTCGCCCAGATATAATCCGTATGCTCTTCCGAAAGATTAACAATATCCTTATTTGATGTGCTTAAATAGTTTAGAAAAACCAGCTGTCGAGTAGGATCAGAATTGATGGTTGTAGCATACAAAAGCCTTTTTGGAATTACGGAAATTCCAACTTCCTCCTCCGCTTCCCTCATTAATGCATCTTCTAATTCCTCACCAACTTGTAATTTTCCACCAATCATTTCCCATGTTCCTGCACCGAATTTATTCGTTTCGGATCGTTTCACTATTAATAACTTTCCATTGAACAAAACGAGACCCTTTACTACAATAACTAATTTACGTTCCATTTTTTCACCTTCCAACTATCCTGAACATCCTAAGTAGCATTCCTACTCCGTTTCAACTAATTCTAACTGAAAGTCACCAACATTATTTTCCTCATACAAATTTGTAATGGAAGTTGAATAGTTTTGTATGGTTGCTTTAAATTTCAATTCTTCTTCAGGAACTTGAACAAGAAACTTATTATTATAGAGTAATGTTGTTACATCATGATAATCTTCACTCTTTACTTTAAAATTAAAACGAATCTTCACCTTCTCGCTCCCATTACTATTTATCATTTCCTTTTGGAAGTTTTCTGCATCAATGGATAATTCATTAATTATAACCGTTGCATTCATGAATAAAGCACCTCTTCTTTTTTAATCTACACCAACAACCTTACTTCTTCTTTCCATCAGGACAACATCGCGCCATACTCCATCTAATTTTCCAATTCGTTCGCGTACTCCAACTTTTCGAAACCCAAATTTTTTATGAAGATTTATACTAGCTTGATTCTCAGGGAAAATTCCTGCTTGAAGCATCCAAAAACCTCTCTTTTCACTTTCTTCAATTAAGGCCTGTATAAGCTTTTTCCCAATCCCCTTTCCGGTACTACTCGTATCTATATAAATACTTAACTCAGCCACTCCATAGAATGCATCCTTTGTGGAAATTGGAATTAATGCTGCCCACCCAATCACCTTTTCTTCCTCCCTCACAACTAGACGGCAATCTTTTATATATTTTTTATCCCACTCTTCTTTTGTTAATGGAGTCGTATCAAACGTTGCATTTCTTGATTCTATCCCGTGAATATAGATTTGTCGAACCTCTTGCCAATCTGTTTCCTTCATTGTATCAATATGAACTGTCTTTTCCATTTCATCACCAGCTTGTAAATTGAAATTTTGTCAACTAAAATGTATAATCTATTCAGTCATTTTACATAATCATATCCTAAAGAGCCAAATATATGAACTTAAAATAAGTTTATCATTTCTTCCATAAAAACATGGTTGAGCGGATTTTCCTATAATAAAGATGTGTATATTTACCACTTGATGCTAATATAAAGTTAACGTTAATTTAAAAGGTATTGGAGCGACTAGAATGAAAATTTATGTAGATGCCGATGCATGTCCAGTAAAGGATATTATTATTGAAGAAGGGTTAAGAGCAGGGAAACCAATTATATTAGTAACTAGCTTTTCTCACTATTCTTCAGAGAAACAACCCCAAGGAGTGGAAACCATATATGTCGATACAGGGGCAGATGCAGCTGATTATAGAATTATGAAACTGGCAGAAAAAGGAGATATCATCGTTACACAGGATTATGGCCTAGCATCTTTAGGGCTTGCCAAAGAATGTACGGTCATCCACCATAAAGGTTTTTTTTATACGAATAACAACATCGATCAACTTCTACAAACAAGATACTTAAGTGCCATGGCTCGAAAAAGCGGTAAGCGCACAAAAGGACCAAAACCGTTTACAGAAGAAGACCGAAACAAATTTAAACAGAGATTTATTAAAATCTTGCAGGAAGATAGTTAGAAAAAGGAATGTTCCAATTCCATTGGGTTCTAATTATCTAACTTTTTAAATCTACGTATTAATACTAAAAACATGATTTCTAGGATTAATACAAGTAAGACTGTGATGAAGGTGGACATGATTAGGAGATTACCATGTGTATTCATTGCAAAGGGAGTGAGTATCTGTACAGACATCATGGTTATGATATAGATTCTGAAAAATTTAGACGTGCCGTTCCGTAAATCATCTCCTCCCCTTTCCTCAGCTATTTTGAGCATGAGCTGTAATACATAAAAGCTTAAAATAACCTTTACTATACCCATTATGGTTGTATAAATTTGTGAAAAGGAAATAACTTCTACCATTTGATTTACTTCATTTTGTGAAATAAAAACGCTTGGTATAGAAAGAAAACATAGTACAATAGCCCAATTACTTGCCTTTTTCCCTAAAGGATAATCATATAGCAACATCGATATTCCAGAATAAATAAAATAATAACCAACCGGATCGGGGAGAACATCAAAAGCGAATAGATGAATTTCAATAAGGACAATAAGAAATCCCCAGAATATTTTCCCAAACGCCTCACCCATCATGGCATCTCCCTACTTTCCTTCTCAGCAATGATTTCATTTATATCATCCTGTTCAAAATCTGGCCAATCGTTCACACGTATTGGATAAATAAAATTTTCCTCACTATCTAGGCTACCTTTAATTTTTATATTAAAATCATAGTAGCTATGCTTTCTAGGATTATATTGCTTAATAAAGTGAACCCACTCTCCCTTATTTATAGAAATTGGTAGGAGAGATTCATTTAGCTCAACCCCAGGGAGCCTTTTCCAATTCTCTTTCATATCATTCTTCAGCCATTCTGGAAGTTTTTCCTCTCCCTCACTTTGTTTATTCAAACTCTCTTGATTACTATTAATTTTTATTGCTACATCTTGCATGACTTTGTTGGCAAATGGAACATGAATATCCTCCACAGTTAATGCCTCTGTCGCTTCCAATACATCCTTATCTAGATAGTTACTACTATTACTAATACTTGAACGATGCTCGAATCCACGATGATATTCTCTATTAAGATTTCCAATAATCACCTTACCTATATCTACGTTAGTCATTTCACCGTTGGACAGATGAACAATCATCTTTTCAAAAGACCATAAGCGATTATCTTCCATAGGGAGCATGTCTGTTCGAAAGGTTATTCTTGCCTGAACTAAATAGTGATGATTATACTCCTCAACAAAGTGAATGGGATGTTGACTGTTATTCAGCATATTAAAATGGTAGTTTTCTGGATATGCTTCTATCCCACCAACCTCTAGATAATTGATTTTCACTGGATTTTCTTTATTAGTTAAATAATAAAAATATAACTTCACTTCATCCTGTTCTAATATCTCACGTGAAATATAATGATTGATAAACAAGGGTTCATCCAGCTGTTTGGATTGAAAGTATATGTAGTTTCCGATAATACTAATGATGATGAGGAACATACCTATCCATAAATATTTTTCCTTCAAAGGCTCTCCCCCTTACTGACTAGCATTCTATCAGAGTTCTTCGGACAAAAACACCCTTGAATTTCTCTTCAAGGGCGTTTTCTTATCATAAAATTAGTTTGTAAAACTGGCCAATTTTGAGGGAAAGGGTTACCTAGTACCCAGTAACTAACTCCTCTTAATCCATATTCTTTTACCGTGTCATACTTGGCTTGCATACTCCGAGCATCCTCAAACCAAACCTCATGTCCCTGCCCTGTTTCATCGGTATATCTAAAATATGGGGATTGATAAGTTGGATGATATTGGATATCCGCTCCATACCTTGCTGCCATGCGTACAGCTTCCTGTGGACTGACAGTTTGTGCAAAAGTCCCTTGTTGCCATGGAATTTTCCAGTCCCTTCCATACAATGGTGCCCCCATCATGATCTTATCAGTTGGAATCACCGTTACAGCATAATCTAAAACTCTACGGACCTCATTTATAGGTGCAATAGCCCATGGTTCTCCTCCAGCCCATCCCCATTCATAGGTCATAATTATAACAAAATCAACAATTTCTCCGTGCGCTTTATAATCATGAGCTTCATAAAGCAACCCTTGTTGATTTTCGCTTATTTTTGGAGCTATGGCTGTTGAAACGTGAAAGCCCTCAGGGTGAAGTCGTGATACAACCCTTCTTAAGAAGGCATTATAATTTTCTCTATCCTCTGGGTATACATATTCAAAATCAATATTCAAACCAGCAAAGCCCTTTTCCTTTAATTCTTCTAAAATATTACTGATTAGTAATTCCTGTAAACTAGCATTTCGTAAAATAGTAGCTGCTAGATCTGAATCAAATGTGTTATTTGCAAAATTCGTTAAAACCATGATAGGTTCCACATTATTTGCTTGTGCTGCTTGAAGTACTGGAACATCCTGTAGATCGGTTATATTCCCATCCTCTCTAACTCCATACGTAAACGATGATAAATACGTAAAATGTTGTGCTAGCCTAAGCACTTCTTGTCTCCCTTGTTCGTCGAAGCTTGTCGTATACGCATTTACTTCAATCATTGGCTTTCCACGAGTAGGAATAAGTATCGTTTGCCCAGATAAAATAAAATCAGGGTCTGGTATATAATTTAATTGTAAAATCTGATTGACTGTTACCCCATATCGAGAAGCAATAGACCAAATACTTTGACCTGGCTGCACTACATGTGGAAAATAAGGCATGACAAGCATTTGACCAACATAAACCATGGATGGATTCGCAATATTGTTCGTATCTGCCAGTTCTTGAACGGATACCCCATAGCGCTGGGCTATGGACCATAGGCTATCTCCAGGTTGAATAACATATTCACGATGTGTCTCCGGGATAACTATTGCCTGACCAACGACTAATACATTTGGATTTTCCAACTGATTGACTAATATAATTTGATTTATATCCGAACCATACATCTGAGCAATTTGCCATAGTGCCTCTCCACTTTGTACAACGTGAATTTGCATTTATAAATCCCCCATCTTCAAAACTACATAAACATACTATTCATATAAACGTTTGTCCTGTGACACAATAATAGAATCGATTACAAGGTTGCCTCGATATTTCCAAACATTATTCCCATCAACCAATTAGGACTAGTGTCATTTTATTTAAAAAGGATAAACAAACTACTAAATTAAAGTTTCTAATTAAATAATAAAAACCAAGATACGACTCATTTCGTATCTTGGTTTTTTATTTGCCTAGCAACGTCCTACTCTCGCAGGGGTTAACCCCAACTACCATCGGCGCTGGAGAGCTTAACTACTGTGTTCGGCATGGGAACAGGTGTGGCCTCTCCGCCATTATCACTAGACCTATGTATTTAATTTAAGGTTTGTACCTTGAAAACTAAATAAGAGTTAATCACTGACATCCATTAAGAAGTTAGTTAAGTCCTCGATCGATTAGTATTCGTCAGCTCCACGTGTCACCACGCTTTCACCTCGAACCTATCTACCTCATAGTCCCTGAGGGATCTTACTCACTTAGAAGTGATGGGAAGTCTCATCTTGAGGGGGGCTTCATGCTTAGATGCTTTCAGCACTTATCCTTACCATACGTAGCTACCCAGCTATGCTCCTGGCGGAACAACTGGTACACCAGCGGTATGTCCATCCCGGTCCTCTCGTACTAAGGACAGCTCCTCTCAAACTTCCGGCGCCCACGACGGATAGGGACCGAACTGTCTCACGACGTTCTGAACCCAGCTCGCGTACCGCTTTAATGGGCGAACAGCCCAACCCTTGGGACCGACTACAGCCCCAGGATGCGATGAGCCGACATCGAGGTGCCAAACCTCCCCGTCGATGTGAACTCTTGGGGGAGATAAGCCTGTTATCCCCGGGGTAGCTTTTATCCGTTGAGCGATGGCCCTTCCATGCGGAACCACCGGATCACTAAGCCCGACTTTCGTCCCTGCTCGACTTGTAGGTCTCGCAGTCAAGCTCCCTTCTGCCTTTACACTCTGCGAATGATTTCCAACCATTCTGAGGGAACCTTTGGGCGCCTCCGTTACCTTTTGGGAGGCGACCGCCCCAGTCAAACTGCCCGCCTGACACTGTCTCCGAACCGGATCACGGTCCTGGGTTAGAAGGTCCATACAGCCAGGGTGGTATCCCACGGATGCCTCCACGTAAGCTGGCGCTCACGCTTCTGAGGCTCCCACCTATCCTGTACAAGCTGCACAGACATTCAATATCAGGCTACAGTAAAGCTCCACGGGGTCTTTCCGTCCTGTCGCGGGTAATGCGCATCTTCACGCATAGTATAATTTCACCGGGTCTCTCGTTGAGACAGTGCCCAAGTCGTTGCACCTTTCGTGCGGGTCGGAACTTACCCGACAAGGAATTTCGCTACCTTAGGACCGTTATAGTTACGGCCGCCGTTTACTGGGGCTTCGGTTCTAAGCTTCGGACCAAAGGTCCTAACTCTTCCCCTTAACCTTCCAGCACCGGGCAGGTGTCAGCCCCTATACTTCGCCTTTCGGCTTCGCAGAGACCTGTGTTTTTGCTAAACAGTCGCTTGGGCCTATTCACTGCGGCTCTATCTCTATAGAGCACCCCTTCTCCCTAAGTTACGGGGTCATTTTGCCGAGTTCCTTAACGAGAGTTCTCCCGCTCACCTTAGGATTCTCTCCTCGCCTACCTGTGTCGGTTTGCGGTACGGGCACCTGTGATCTGGCTAGAGGCTTTTCTCGGCAGTGTGAAATCCGGAACTTCGGCTATAGTTGCCTCCCCATCACAGCTTGAAATGGCCAGACGGATTTGCCTATCTGACTTTCTCACTGCTTGGGCGCACACGTCCATCGGTGCGCATTCCTTATCCTACTGCGTCCCCCCATCACTCATAACGATCACGAGGTGGTACAGGAATATCTGCCTGTTGTCCATCGCCTACGCCTTTCGGCCTCGGCTTAGGTCCCGACTAACCCTGAGAGGACGAGCCTTCCTCAGGAAACCTTAGGCATTCGGTGAAAGAGATTCTCACTCTTTTTTCGCTACTCATACCGGCATTCTCACTTCTAAGCGCTCCACCAGTCCTCACGGTCTGACTTCACAGCACTTAGAACGCTCTCCTACCATTGTCTAAAAGACAATCCACAGCTTCGGTGATACGTTTAGCCCCGGTACATTTTCGGCGCAGAGTCACTCGACCAGTGAGCTATTACGCACTCTTTAAATGATGGCTGCTTCTAAGCCAACATCCTGGTTGTCTAAGCAACTCCACATCCTTTTCCACTTAACGTATACTTTGGGACCTTAGCTGGTGGTCTGGGCTGTTTCCCTTTCGACTATGAACCTTATCACCCATAGTCTGACTCCCAAGTCTAAGTAGCTGGCATTCGGAGTTTGACTGAATTCGGTAACCCGATGAGGGCCCCTAGTCCAATCAGTGCTCTACCTCCAGTACTCTTTCCTTGAGGCTAGCCCTAAAGCTATTTCGGAGAGAACCAGCTATCTCCGTGTTCGATTGGCATTTCACCCCTACCCACACCTCATCCCCGCATTTTTCAACATACGTGGGTTCGGGCCTCCTGTCAGTGTTACCTGACCTTCACCCTGGACATGGGTAGATCACACGGTTTCGGGTCTACGACCGCATACTCATTCGCCCTGTTTAGACTCGCTTTCGCTGCGGCTTCGTGTCTTCCACTTAACCTTGCATACGATCGTAACTCGCCGGTCCATTCTACAAAAGGTACGCCGTCACGCGTAAATGCGCTTCGACTACTTGTAGGCACACGGTTTCAGGTACTCTTTCACTCCCCTTCCGGGGTACTTTTCACCTTTCCCTCACGGTACTGGTTCACTATCGGTCACTAGGGAGTATTTAGCCTTGGGAGATGGTCCTCCCGGATTCCGACGGAATTCCACGTGTTCCGCCGTACTCAGGATACACTCCGGAGAGAATTCTCTTTTGACTACAGGGCTGTTACCCTCTTTGGCTCATCTTTCCAGATGGATTCGTCTAAAGAATTCCTTTGTAACTCCATGTGGAGTGTCCTACAACCCCAGAGAGCAAGCTCTCTGGTTTGGGCTGTTTCCGTTTCGCTCGCCGCTACTTGGGAAATCGCATTTGCTTTCTCTTCCTCTGGGTACTGAGATGTTTCAGTTCCCCAGGTATGCCTCTTGTGCCCTATGTATTCAGACACAAGTCCTGTTCCATTACGAACAGTGGGTTTCCCCATTCGGAAATCTCCGGATCAAAGCTTACTTACAGCTCCCCGAAGCATATCGGTGTTAGTCCCGTCCTTCATCAGCTCCTAGTGCCAAGGCATCCACCGTGCGCCCTTATTCACTTAACTAA
>NZ_LT839648.1:3239340-3240353 GCF_900176885.1 Oceanobacillus senegalensis
TTTTGACTACAGGGCTGTTACCCTCTTTGGCTCATCTTTCCAGATGGATTCGTCTAAAGAATTCCTTTGTAACTCCATGTGGAGTGTCCTACAACCCCAGAGAGCAAGCTCTCTGGTTTGGGCTGTTTCCGTTTCGCTCGCCGCTACTTGGGAAATCGCATTTGCTTTCTCTTCCTCTGGGTACTGAGATGTTTCAGTTCCCCAGGTATGCCTCTTGTGCCCTATGTATTCAGACACAAGTCCTGTTCCATTACGAACAGTGGGTTTCCCCATTCGGAAATCTCCGGATCAATGCTTACTTACAGCTCCCCGAAGCATATCGGTGTTAGTCCCGTCCTTCATCAGCTCCTAGTGCCAAGGCATCCACCGTGCGCCCTTATTCACTTAACTAAAGTTACAATGAATAAGCGTGCTAATAAAATTAGCCTTGCTTTACAATAAATCTATTTGATGTCATTTGTTAGATTACTCTTATTTAGTTTTCAAGGTGCAAAAATGGAGCCTAGCGGGATCGAACCGCTGACCTCCTGCGTGCAAAGCAGGCGCTCTCCCAGCTGAGCTAAGGCCCCGTATTCAATTGAGGACATTTACTCTCTCAAAACTGAACCAAACAACCAAGTATGATTTTTCCAAATAAATATTTAGATATTCCGTATAATCTAGCTCCAACGCCCAGCGAGACTTCCTTCACCTCCGTACGATAAGTCAACATCAACTCACTATTAAATGAAGGCCGACTAAAATCGGGCGTTGCGCCCAACATCGGCATACCCCTATGAAGGGGCATGTTTTCTTTATCTTGGAATAGAGGAATGTTCGATTAATATCACCACTTTGCGTGGTAACATCGAACCACCTGGCATGGCCAGGCGCAGTCCGTACGTCGCTAAACGGGCGTTTACGCTTTTTCATTTCCTTAGAAAGGAGGTGATCCAGCCGCACCTTCCGATACGGCTACCTTGTTACGACTTCACCCCAATCATTGGTCCCACCTTCGGCGGCTGGCTCCAAAA
>NZ_LT839648.1:3242264-3327481 GCF_900176885.1 Oceanobacillus senegalensis
GAAAATACAAGCAGGTTACAGAGAAATCTTCCTTTATTTCTTTACTAATTTTCTCCAATTTATCGGAAGACCGAGCTAATAAAATTGGGGTTGCTCCCTTTTCAGCGACCTTTCTAGCAACCTTTTCTCCAATTCCTGAAGATGCCCCTGTAATCACAATCGTTTTATTCTTTAGTTTTTTCATACAACACCTCAATACATTTAAAACCACTTATTATGATATCAAACCATTTGATATTTGATAAAATGATACAAAAAAAATTAGCCTTTATCTTTTTAAAGAGAAAGACCGAATATTCCTACTTGATTAATGGCAGATTCCTAGATTAAAAGCAGCAATTTTAAGTTGCGAAAAAATAGTAAATCCCCAGATAAAAATTCCTACACCATGAATGATGTACCATTTGTATATTTTTTTAAATTTAAGTATTGCGATTGCTATAGCTGAAATAAATGTGAAAATAGTCGTCAAACCTAACATTGCTGTAAAAGTGGAAGTCCAGTAAAAGTTATGGAAAGCTGGAATAACTGTAATGGGAGTATAAAATGTAACGAAGTAATATATTCCTATCCCCCAAGAAATAATCATAAAACCGAACAGCAGGTATATCGAGTATTTTTTCATAGCTCCCCCTTATCAATACCAAGTAATTCAATAAGTTTATTTATGAATATTTTATTCATATAAAGAATAATTGTCA
The DNA here is from genome assembly GCF_900176885.1 of Oceanobacillus senegalensis. Taxonomy (GTDB): domain Bacteria; phylum Bacillota; class Bacilli; order Bacillales; family Amphibacillaceae; genus Oceanobacillus; species Oceanobacillus senegalensis. Next base: position 3,242,966 of record NZ_LT839648.1, read on the forward strand.
ACCTTTCTTTCGTTATATATTGTATGTTCTTTAAACAAAAGAAACGTTTTATAGTTTTTTAGAGCAAAAAAAATGAATTTAGGTAACTATACCTAAATTCATTTAAGTTCTTCTTATTAATTTAAGTTTATAATTTAAAATAACTCTATTCATCGAAGAAGTATCAGTGAAACTAACTTTCCTCAAAGAAGTATTCTGGTTCTCCTTTTCCTAATTGTACTTTCATATTATATTCATCCAGGAACCAAGCATCTTTTTCATTAAAGTAAAATGTAATTCCTTGAACTTCTTGTTGAATAGCAATTTTTCCGTTCTCTCCATAGGAAATTCCTAAGAAATAATTTGGGTGGACAGTTGGTATACCACCATATATTTTTAAGAAAAACTGAACCATGTCACCTTTTTCCAGGCCCATTTCTTCAATGAACCATTTTGCTGCTTCCTCATTTACTTGTAATTTCATGTTCACACCTCGACTGTTCAATTGTTAAGTAAACTATTATATATCCTCTTCTTATTCTAACCTTTTAAACATCATGATACTAGAAATTCAGTTTTGTTTCCTTCATTTCTTTTACCCGTTTTGAACAAGTTCGTAAATATATAGGTATGAAAACAGACAACAATGCATAATACAACTGGTTCTAAAATAATAAAAAAGAAATGTAATGTAAAGCAGAGTATTTGATGAAATTTCTAAAGATCAAAAATTGATAAATCATCAAAATAGCAAGTTCCGGAAAAGAGTTTAAAATAAGTTTCTATTATCAATGACAATGGTTCGATTACACATTAACTTTCCTAATTAAGGATTAGTTCATGTTCTCAAATTCCTGTACCATTTTGTCATAATTCATTGCACCAATTGCTTTATGCTGTATTCTTCCTTCTGAATCAATCAAGTACGATGTAGGGTATGCATTAACCTCAAACATACTTGCCACTTCATTTTCTACATCCATTGGAATGGGAAAACTTAATCCGTACTCTTTCACGAAATCAATAACAACCTCATCATTTTTTTCTGTTGATCTTAAATTAACTGCTAAAATGACTACATCTTCCTTTTCATATAGTTTCTGCATATCTGGCATTTCTGCACGACAAGGTGGGCACCAAGTAGCCCAGAAATTAATCATAACCCGTTTTCCGCGATAATCAGATAAACGAACGTTTTCTCCATCTAATGTAGTTAGTTCAAAGTCTGGGGCAATATCTCCTTCTGTATTTCCTACTTCTCCTGATCCCAGTCCATTTTCTTTAGAAAGCACAAAATCATAAATTGCCCATCCAAGCATAGCTGCAATAATTAATATAAGAACGGTCTTTTTCATATCTATTCCTCCAATTCTGTCCCAACTAGCTAATCATTTTTTTAAGTGAATTCAAGTAAAATGGTCTACACTAGCTATAACCCATTACTTAACATTCCTCTTCCTATAATTGTTTAAAATGATGATACATAACGAAATAGTATAAGGGATGATAAACCAAAGCTCCATCCTATAACCAAAAACCGTCACATATGGTTGAATAAATGATAGGATAATTAACCCTAGTGACCAGCAGATTAATTGAAATAAGATGAGGTACTTAAAGGAAGCCCAACCCTGAATAAGAAATAATACAATTAATAAAAAGCCAGAAACAACCATATATCCCAGGCCATATTCCTTATTGTTCCATAGTAACTGAAAGAATTCATAGATAAACGAAGCAATTAAAAATAGTTGAATAAAGGAATGCAAAAATACGGTTATATCGATTTCCTTTCTCTATTCTTATAATAAAGTAGAATGGTAAAAAGTACTATAGCAATATAAAAGGCATCTTTACTACTGGGATATGCCAATACTGCTACGGGATCATTGACGAACGTGAATAAATTTAGCAATATTTTTCCAATCCAAATAAAGATAACGATATCAATCAGTTGCGATACTATTTCTTTTATATGGATCCACTTCTCATCCTTAGTTAGGCTACTCATCATATAAAATACAATTATACCTATAAGAAAAGAGCTAACAAGAACAAGAATAGATAATAGATTACTGGCTACTGCCATGAACGAGTTCCTCCATTAAATATTTCCTCTATATTAACATACATGTCAATCGCTAAAATTTCATGAAAGTTGCTTAAAAAATAAGAAGTAAGCTCTAAGTTATGACAAATATATGACAAAAAAGGCAATAAGTAATATACAAAAAAAGACATAATACAATATTTTGTATCATGTCTTTCAAAATTGCCTAGCAACGTCCTACTCTCGCAGGGGTTAACCCCAACTACCATCGGCGCTGGAGAGCTTAACTACTGTGTTCGGCATGGGAACAGGTGTGGCCTCTCCGCCATTATCACTAGACCTATGTATTTAATTTAAGGTTTGCACCTTGAAAACCAAATAAGAGCTAATCTCTGACATCCTTTAAGAAGTTAGTTAAGTCCTCGATCGATTAGTATTCGTCAGCTTCACGTGTCACCACGCTTCCACCTCGAACCTATCTACCTCATAGTCCCTGAGGGATCTTACTCACTTAGAAGTGATGGGAAGTCTCATCTTGAGGGGGGCTTCATGCTTAGATGCTTTCAGCACTTATCCTTACCATACGTAGCTACCCAGCTATGCTCCTGGCGGAACAACTGGTACACCAGCGGTATGTCCATCCCGGTCCTCTCGTACTAAGGACAGCTCCTCTCAAACTTCCGGCGCCCACGACGGATAGGGACCGAACTGTCTCACGACGTTCTGAACCCAGCTCGCGTACCGCTTTAATGGGCGAACAGCCCAACCCTTGGGACCGACTACAGCCCCAGGATGCGATGAGCCGACATCGAGGTGCCAAACCTCCCCGTCGATGTGAACTCTTGGGGGAGATAAGCCTGTTATCCCCGGGGTAGCTTTTATCCGTTGAGCGATGGCCCTTCCATGCGGAACCACCGGATCACTAAGCCCGACTTTCGTCCCTGCTCGACTTGTAGGTCTCGCAGTCAAGCTCCCTTCTGCCTTTACACTCTGCGAATGATTTCCAACCATTCTGAGGGAACCTTTGGGCGCCTCCGTTACCTTTTGGGAGGCGACCGCCCCAGTCAAACTGCCCGCCTGACACTGTCTCCGAACCGGATCACGGTCCTGGGTTAGAAGGTCCATACAGCCAGGGTGGTATCCCACGGATGCCTCCACGTAAGCTGGCGCTCACGCTTCTGAGGCTCCCACCTATCCTGTACAAGCTGCACAGACATTCAATATCAGGCTACAGTAAAGCTCCACGGGGTCTTTCCGTCCTGTCGCGGGTAATGCGCATCTTCACGCATAGTATAATTTCACCGGGTCTCTCGTTGAGACAGTGCCCAAGTCGTTGCACCTTTCGTGCGGGTCGGAACTTACCCGACAAGGAATTTCGCTACCTTAGGACCGTTATAGTTACGGCCGCCGTTTACTGGGGCTTCGGTTCTAAGCTTCGGACCAAAGGTCCTAACTCTTCCCCTTAACCTTCCAGCACCGGGCAGGTGTCAGCCCCTATACTTCGCCTTTCGGCTTCGCAGAGACCTGTGTTTTTGCTAAACAGTCGCTTGGGCCTATTCACTGCGGCTCTATCTCTATAGAGCACCCCTTCTCCCTAAGTTACGGGGTCATTTTGCCGAGTTCCTTAACGAGAGTTCTCCCGCTCACCTTAGGATTCTCTCCTCGCCTACCTGTGTCGGTTTGCGGTACGGGCACCTGTGATCTGGCTAGAGGCTTTTCTCGGCAGTGTGAAATCCGGAACTTCGGCTATAGTTGCCTCCCCATCACAGCTTGAAATGGCCAGACGGATTTGCCTATCTGACTTTCTCACTGCTTGGGCGCACACGTCCATCGGTGCGCATTCCTTATCCTACTGCGTCCCCCCATCACTCATAACGATCACGAGGTGGTACAGGAATATCTGCCTGTTGTCCATCGCCTACGCCTTTCGGCCTCGGCTTAGGTCCCGACTAACCCTGAGAGGACGAGCCTTCCTCAGGAAACCTTAGGCATTCGGTGAAAGAGATTCTCACTCTTTTTTCGCTACTCATACCGGCATTCTCACTTCTAAGCGCTCCACCAGTCCTCACGGTCTGACTTCACAGCACTTAGAACGCTCTCCTACCATTGTCTAAAAGACAATCCACAGCTTCGGTGATACGTTTAGCCCCGGTACATTTTCGGCGCAGAGTCACTCGACCAGTGAGCTATTACGCACTCTTTAAATGATGGCTGCTTCTAAGCCAACATCCTGGTTGTCTAAGCAACTCCACATCCTTTTCCACTTAACGTATACTTTGGGACCTTAGCTGGTGGTCTGGGCTGTTTCCCTTTCGACTATGAACCTTATCACCCATAGTCTGACTCCCAAGTCTAAGTAGCTGGCATTCGGAGTTTGACTGAATTCGGTAACCCGATGAGGGCCCCTAGTCCAATCAGTGCTCTACCTCCAGTACTCTTTCCTTGAGGCTAGCCCTAAAGCTATTTCGGAGAGAACCAGCTATCTCCGTGTTCGATTGGCATTTCACCCCTACCCACACCTCATCCCCGCATTTTTCAACATACGTGGGTTCGGGCCTCCTGTCAGTGTTACCTGACCTTCACCCTGGACATGGGTAGATCACACGGTTTCGGGTCTACGACCGCATACTCATTCGCCCTGTTTAGACTCGCTTTCGCTGCGGCTTCGTGTCTTCCACTTAACCTTGCATACGATCGTAACTCGCCGGTCCATTCTACAAAAGGTACGCCGTCACGCGTAAATGCGCTTCGACTACTTGTAGGCACACGGTTTCAGGTACTCTTTCACTCCCCTTCCGGGGTACTTTTCACCTTTCCCTCACGGTACTGGTTCACTATCGGTCACTAGGGAGTATTTAGCCTTGGGAGATGGTCCTCCCGGATTCCGACGGAATTCCACGTGTTCCGCCGTACTCAGGATACACTCCGGAGAGAATTCTCTTTTGACTACAGGGCTGTTACCCTCTTTGGCTCATCTTTCCAGATGGATTCGTCTAAAGAATTCCTTTGTAACTCCATGTGGAGTGTCCTACAACCCCAGAGAGCAAGCTCTCTGGTTTGGGCTGTTTCCGTTTCGCTCGCCGCTACTTGGGAAATCGCATTTGCTTTCTCTTCCTCTGGGTACTGAGATGTTTCAGTTCCCCAGGTATGCCTCTTGTGCCCTATGTATTCAGACACAAGTCCTGTTCCATTACGAACAGTGGGTTTCCCCATTCGGAAATCTCCGGATCAAAGCTTACTTACAGCTCCCCGAAGCATATCGGTGTTAGTCCCGTCCTTCATCAGCTCCTAGTGCCAAGGCATCCACCGTGCGCCCTTATTCACTTAACTAANTCCCCACCTTCCTCCGGTTTGTCACCGGCAGTCACCTTAGAGTGCCCAACTGAATGCTGGCAACTAAGATCAAGGGTTGCGCTCGTTGCGGGACTTAACCCAACATCTCACGACACGAGCTGACGACAACCATGCACCACCTGTCACTCTGTCCCCGAAGGGAAAATCCTATCTCTAGGAGTGTCAGAGGATGTCAAGACCTGGTAAGGTTCTTCGCGTTGCTTCGAATTAAACCACATGCTCCACCGCTTGTGCGGGTCCCCGTCAATTCTTTTGAGTTTCAGCCTTGCGGCCGTACTCCCCAGGCGGAGTGCTTAATGCGTTAACTTCAGCACTAAAGGGCGGAAACCCTCTAACACCTAGCACTCATCGTTTACGGCGTGGACTACCAGGGTATCTAATCCTGTTCGCTACCCACGCTTTCGCTCCTCAGCGTCAGTTACAGACCAGAGAGTCGCCTTCGCCACTGGTGTTCCTCCACATCTCTACGCATTTCACCGCTACACGTGGAATTCCACTCTCCTCTTCTGTACTCAAGTCCTCCAGTTTCCAATGACCGCTCACGGTTAAGCCGCAAGATTTCACATCAGACTTAAAAGACCGCCTGCGAGCGCTTTACGCCCAATAAATCCGGACAACGCTTGCCACCTACGTATTACCGCGGCTGCTGGCACGTAGTTAGCCGTGGCTTTCTGGTTAGGTACCGTCAAGGTATGATCAGTTACTATCATACTTGTTCTTCCCTAACAACAGAGTTTTACGATCCGAAAACCTTCTTCACTCACGCGGCGTTGCTCCGTCAGACTTTCGTCCATTGCGGAAGATTCCCTACTGCTGCCTCCCGTAGGAGTCTGGGCCGTGTCTCAGTCCCAGTGTGGCCGATCACCCTCTCAGGTCGGCTACGCATCGTCGCCTTGGTGAGCCTTTACCTCACCAACTAACTAATGCGCCGCGGGCCCATCTGTAAGTGACAGCCGGAGCCGTCTTTCAAACTCTCCATCATGCGATGAAAAGTATTATCCGGTATTAGCTCACGTTTCCGCAAGTTATCCCAATCTTACAGGCAGGTTGCCCACGTGTTACTCACCCGTCCGCCGCTCGTTCCACTAACATCACCCCCGAAGGGGATCCGTTAGCTTCCCGCGCTCGACTTGCATGTATTAGGCACGCCGCCAGCGTTCGTCCTGAGCCAAGATCAAACTCTCCAAAAAAGTTTGAGTCATGATTGACACCAATCAATCATGAATACATTCTTAGCTTCAAAAATTGATTCAGGGATTCAATCATCATTGACCAAAATGCCGGCCTCCGATTAATCTCTGACATATGTTTTGTTTCATACTGGTTGTTTTGTTCAGTTTTCAAAGAGCAAATATTGTTTCGCTTTTTTCAAGCGACTTAATTAATATAACATTCGTCAGGGTTGTTGTCAAGACTTTTTTATTTTCGAATAAAATAAATAGAGAAAACATTTTATTGCAACTTCTACTCCAATAAAGATCAACATCTTTTTGCTAAACGTTTAAAATAAATTCCTTAACCGTTCCAATCGGAGCAACGAGATTAATATTACTATCATTTACAGTGAAAGTCAATACTTTTTATTTTTATTATGTACTATCTCTCCAGTTATATTACTATAAATTATAATACTCTTTATCATTAGAAGATAACGCATTAGACATATAAGCTTTCATTTCATATAATAAAAGTAATTAAAATACGGAAGGGTGAACAATAAGATCATGAAAAACTAATCCTATTTTCAGAATACATTCGGTATAGTGGCACTCACATAGCAGATATTTTCTCCCTATTTTGCATGCCCTCATACTGAATCATTTCAGAATAGGATTGGTATTTATTTCACCTATAGGAAAATTGGTGTTCGTTTTAGCCTTTAATGCCTTATTACACTAGTGTAAATAGGAAACATTCTTCTATTTGTAATAGTGGCTTTCTCCCTACTTAACACTGCCTCCTATTCTGAAAAAATAGGAGGCTTTTTTCGTCTCCTTCACTATGAAGAAATGGGGAGGATATAATAAATGCTTTTAGAAATAAAGAACGTAAAGTACGAGATCAAGAATAGGATACTAATTGATGCAGAACACCTGCGAATTCAGCGAAATGATCGGATTGGCTTAATCGGACGGAATGGAAGTGGGAAAACAGCCCTATTAGAAATACTTGCTGGAGTAAGAGAACCTACTAATGGAACAATAATTTCCAGGTCCACAATCGAACTGCTGCCACAGCTCAAAAAGTTTAGTACTAATAAAAGTGGTGGAGAAATTACACAGGAATATATTAATCAATCACTTGCAAAAAATACTGAAGTCCTTTTAGCCGACGAACCTACAACCAACCTGGATACAGATCATATTGAAAAACTCAAATCTCAGCTGACAAAATGGAATGGAGCAATTATCCTTGTATCCCATGACCGAGGTTTTTTAGATGCAATCTGTAATCAAATTTGGGAAATCAATGATTCTAATATAACTGTATATAAAGGAAATTACTCTGATTTCATGGAACAAAAACAGTTGAAAATTAAAAAACAGGAAAATGCTTATCAACAATATTTAAAAAAGAAAAGACAACTAGAGAATGCATTAGAAATAAGAGAACAAAAAGCACAGCGTGCCACGAAAGTGCCAAAAAAGACCAGTTCTTCAGAAGCTAAAATTACCGGGGCCAAACCCTACTTTGCTAAGAAACAAAAGAAACTACAACAATCTAAAAAGTCAATTGAGACGCGGTTGGAAAAACTCAGTAAGGTGGAGAAAGTGAAAGAGTTACCGCCCATCAAAATGAATCTGCCGCATGAAGAAACATTTAAAGACAGGATTGTTATTAGAATTGAGGATGTGGAAGGTATGGTTGGTGATCGTCTATTGTGGAATCGCGCTACCTTTCATATTAAAGGTGGAGGAAAAATAGCGATTATTGGCAAAAATGGAGTACTGAGTAAGCTCAGCTTAGAACCATCTGATGAATTAGAACAAGAATTTCAAAAACTGATCTCACAAAAGCGCAAAGTCCAAAATAACAGAGACTAAACTATTATAACACCCTGCTCCCGTTTCATTTGTGCATAATTCTAGCAACCAAATAGAAAATAACAGATAATGAACACTGTAAATAAAATACATTAAGGAGGGAATGTCCATGACAACAACCTATGATTCAATTATCCAATTAAAAAATGTAACTTTCTCTGACCGTGGAGAGCCTATAATTAAAAATATAACTGGCTCATTCCTAGAAGGAAAAATCACAACCCTTGTCGGTCCTTCAGGTGCTGGTAAGACGACCCTCTTTCGGTTATGTAATGGACTTATCTCTCCTGATTCTGGAGAAATCATCATTAAAGAAAAGCCAATTGACCAATATGAACCAACGGAATTGCGGCGAAAAGTTGGACTTGCCCTGCAAAGTGCGACAATGATCAATGGAACAGTATTTGAGAATTTGTCATTACCACTGACATTAAAGGGAGAAGCATTATCTAAAGAATACGCAAACGAATTATTAGAAGATGTAGCTTTAGGTAAAGAATACTTAAACCGTAATGTAAAGGATTTATCCGGTGGGCAAAAGCAGAAAGTATCCATTGCTCGGACGTTAGTTAACCATCCTAAGATTCTATTACTTGATGAGATTACTTCATCCTTAGACCGAATATCTCAACAGGATATTGAAGAGCTAATCCAAAAGGTAAATGAAAAATACGGTACCACCATCATTTGGATTACCCATAACCTAGAACAAGCTCTAACCATCGGCGACTATACATGGGTCATGATGGCTGGGCAGCTAATCGAATCCGGTGAGAGTAGTATTTTGAATCACCCAAAAGATGAGAGAGTAAAACGTTTTGTGAAGGGGGATATGGAATGAGCTATCTAACATTAACATTATCCCTTGTATTCGTACTTATCCCAATTATCCTATCAAAAACATTAAATTTAGGGTTAGAAAAAGATACCATTATTGCTACGACTCGTTCTATTATTCAATTACTAGCGGTGGGATATGTACTGCAGTTTGTTTTTGACGCTGAGAACATGATTTACATCCTTTTAATGATCATTTTAATGATTTTTGCAGCCGTTCAGAACGCACGAAAAAAAGGGGCTTCCATCAAGGGCATCACTTGGAAATTAGTTGCAACCTATGTGATAGTGGAAATACTAACTCAGGGTATATTACTTGGATTCGATATTACTCCTGCAACCGCCCAATACATTATCCCTATTAGTGGTATGATGATTGGAAATTCGATGGTACTCTCCATTCTCTTTCTTAACCGTTTCACTGCAGAGGTCGAATCACGTGAAGATGAAACAGAGCTCATCCTTTCATTAGGGGGCACACCCAAACAAGCTATTCACAAACAACTGATTACTTCTATACAAGCTAGTACGATACCAACCATTGAAAGTCAAAAAACTATTGGGCTTGTTCAGCTTCCCGGAATGATGAGCGGACAAATTATTGCAGGTGCCGATCCCGTTCAGGCTGTTCAGTTCCAATTACTTGTTTTATTCTTACTTCTAACAGCAGCCGTTGTCACTAGTGTGATTCTTGGATTTTTATCCTATCCAAGCTTGTTTAACAACAAGATGCAAATGGTCAAAATAGAAGAAAATAAGAAATGAGTTGATAGGGTTCCCTATAGAAATAAGGAGGCTGGGATAAAAGTATTTTCCAACGCAAAACCCGAACATGATTGGTGCGAAAAGCCCTCTCCGGGAAATATTTGCTATTTAGTGTATTGTTCGTCTTTTGAATTACACTTAATTATGTCCAAGCCTCTTCCCCCTTTCTTACTACCTTAACACTCCGTCCATTGACATTCCCATTTTTATTTTGTATATTATATTTAATTAATAATATCGTAATTCATAATATGTGATTGTTAATCAAGGAGGTTAAAGAAATGAGCGAAAACCTAGCTTTAAAAGCATTCGTTGTATTGCTAAAGGCTAATAAAACGTTAGAAGAAGTTACTAAAAAAGATATAAGCGATCATGGTATGCGTACTTCAGATTTCACTATTATGGAGGCTCTTTATCATAAAGGACAACAAACGATTAAACAAATCTCAGAAGCAGTATTAATTAATACAGGCTCTATCACCTATGTTATTGATAAGCTGGAGAAAAAGGGCTTATTAGAAAGAAGCCCTTGTAAAGAGGACCGTCGAGTCGTTTATATCCAACTAACTAAAAAAGGGAAAGATTTAATGGCAGAGATTTTCCCACTGCATCAGAAAGTGATTGAGGAAGTATTTGAAGATATATCGGATGAGGAAAAAAGGGTCATCATTGATGTATTAAAAAGGGTTGGCAAGAAAGGTGAGCAAATGAAATGAAAAAGACAGCCGGAATTCACCATATAAGCGCAATTGTTGGTCATCCACAGGAAAATGTTGATTTTTATGCAAGTGTATTAGGTTTACGGTTAATCAAAAAAACGATAAACTTCGATGACCCAGAAACTTATCACTTATATTTTGGAGATGATATGGGAAATCCAGGTACAATTATTACATTTTTCCCGTGGGCTGGTGGCCAAAAAGGCAGAATTGGGGATGGGCAGGTAGGGGTTACTTCCTATGCCGTTCCAAAAGGATCATTAGGATTCTGGGAAAACCGATTAAAAAAATATGAGATTGTCTACACAAAAGAATCACGATTCGGTGAAACCTACTTACAGTTTGACGATGCTCATGGATTACATCTTGAACTTGTGGAACGAGAAGAAGGTAAGCAAAACCCATGGACATTTAGTGATATAACACCGGAATTAGCGATAAAGGGGTTTGCCGGTGCTGTTCTTTACTCCTCTAAACCGGAAGAAACCACTCAATTACTAGAGGAAAAAATGGGCCTTGAAAAAGTGGCTACAGAAGGAGACTTCACTCGTTTCCGGTCTTATGGAGAGATTGGAAATATCATCGACGTAAAAATCACACCAGGTATTCGTGGTTTAATGGGGGTTGGCACAGTCCATCATATTGCGTGGCGAGCGAAGGATGATGCCGATCAGCTTGAATGGCAAAGTTATTTAAGAGAAAATAATTACGGCGTCACTCCTGTTAAGGACAGAAATTATTTTAATGCTATATACTTTAGAGAACACGGTGAGATTTTGTTTGAAATTGCTACAGATCCTCCAGGTTTTTCCATCGATGAGCCCTATGAAAAATTAGGACAGGAACTAAAGCTACCAAAACAATATGAGAAATTCCGAACATACCTTGAAAACTCACTATTTCCAATTGAAATAAAACCAAATGTCTGATCACTCAAATAATAGAGAGGAGAATTTAGAATGAAGCATATTTTTCAGGAAGGTAAGGATACAAGCAAAACATTATTACTTCTTCATGGAACGGGTGGAACCGAGCAAGACCTTCTTCCACTAGCAGAGATTATTGACCCTAATGCGAATGTCTTAAGTGTTCGTGGAAATGTTTTGGAAAATGGTATGCCTCGCTTCTTCAAACGCTTAGCTGAAGGGGTATTTGATGAAGAGGATTTAATTTTCCGTACGAAGGAGTTAAATGAGTTTTTAGATGAAGCTTCTAATAAGTATGGATTCGACAGAAATAACATGACTGCTATCGGCTATTCGAATGGAGCTAACATCGCAGCAAGTTTGATGTTCCATTATGAAGATGCGTTAAATGCTGCTATTTTGCACCACCCAATGGTACCAAGAAGGGGTATTAATTTGCCTGACCTTACAGGCAAGAAGGTGTTTATTGCAGCTGGGACGAATGACCCTATCTGCCCAGCTACCGAATCGGAGGAACTGAAAACCCTCTTAAAAAATGCTGGTTCCGAAGTAGAACTACATTGGGAAAATAGAGGACATCAATTAACTATGGATGAAGTAAAAGCAGCAAAAGAGTGGTATTCAAATTAAAACCGAGGCTGGGACATAACTAATGTGTCTAACTCAAAAAGCGAACAATGCACTAATTAGCGGAGAAAATATACGTAGACTCCTCGAAAATAAAGTGCAATTTTCTTCGTGCGATGCTTTGCTGCCGTAGCGTTCCTTGTCCTACGGGATGAGAGGCCTAGGTGAGACACCATAGTGCGTTAGCACGAAGGTGGCTCATCAGCCGCCCTAAGGTGCGCGAAGTATATTTCCGGAGCGGCTTTTCGCACCAACCGTTCGGGTTTTGTGTTTAAAAATTACTTTTGTCTCAGCCTCATTTTATTGCTTGATTGGAGTTGAGGGTAGCTAGACTACTGAGGATGGCAAGGACTGATAAGGTATTTACTGAAACGGACTGCCGTTATGAAATCAACACACACCAATTTAATGCATACTTTCTTTCAACTGAAAAAAGCTTACAAACATTCCTACTAATTTCTCAATATAATATAAGTTAAGTAGCCCACATATAGCATGGCTAAAATAAAACCTTCCCTTTTTCCGATTCTAAAATTTGTTCTAGAAAAAACAAAAAGCACAATTGTTAAGATTATCATGATATAAACATCAATAAAAACCTTCGCATTTACTGCTAATGGACTGATAACCGAAGAAGCGCCAAGTACAAATAAAATATTAAAAATATTACTTCCAACTATATTACCTAGTGCGATTTCACTTTCCTTTTTCAATGCTGCAGCTACAGAAGTTACTAATTCAGGCAATGAGGTTCCAATAGCAATAATGGTTAATCCTACTAACGTTTCACTCATCCCCCATCGATAAGCAATTTCTGTACCATTGGAAACAACCATTTCGCCACCAATAATAATTCCAGCTAATCCTAATATCGTAATTAGAATATTCTTTCCCCATGTTACATCATTAGGAACCGTTTCACTTGACATATTGTTTCGACTCTTGAGTGCTACCTCAATGACATAGTACATAAAAATGGATAGAAATAAGAGAAAGATAAGTCCATCACTACGGGTAATAAAATTATCACTTAATCCTTCTAGCGTGATATCGCTCATTACAATCAATAAGGCTGTACTAGCTAATAAAGTAAAAGGTATTTCTTTTCGAATCGTTTCCGTTTCAACTTTTAACGGAAATATAAATGCCGCAATCCCAATGACGAAGGTTAAATTAAATATATTACTCCCAATGACATTACCAAGGGAAACATCTGCACTTCCTTCCATAGCCGCAATAATACTAACTGTTGCTTCTGGTGAGCTAGTTCCAAAGGCTACAATCGTCAACCCAATTAGAATAGTAGGAACGCGAAGTAGTCGAGCAATACTGGAGGCACTGTCCACAAAAAAGTCGGCACCTTTAATGAGGAAAACAAACCCAATAAATAACCAGACATATGCTAACATTTTCATTCCAACCTTTTATTATTTTCGTTTACAATTCCCATTTTACTCTATTTCTATTGTATACATTCTATTTTAATCTTAAGATATTGTTAAAAAAAGGCTGTCCACAGACAACCTTCTATACCTCCAATAATGATTTACTTGTTTCGCGACGGATGACCGGAGCAACCTCTTTTGCAAGTAGTTCAATGGACCGTTCAACTTTATCAAAAGGAACACCACCTACATCCATTTGCAGCATAAAACGCCTATGACCAAATATCTTATATTGATATAGTATCTTTTCAATAATCTCTTCTGGACTTCCAATGAACATCACACTTTGTGGTTCTGTCATTTTCTCAAAGGCTTTCCGAGTTATATTCGTTTCTATTCCTTTTTGTTTATTCATATACTCTGTATAGCCTGCATAATGTGGATAAAAATCATCTATGGCACTTTCTTTCGTATGAGCAATGTAACCATGTCCGGTTATTCCAATTGGCAATTCGGCTTTACTAAATCCTGCTGATTGCCCCTTATTTTGATAAGCTTCGACCAATGGTGCATATCTAGAGTGAGTTCCACCTATCATGGCAATTGTTAGGCCAAGACCATATTTCCCTGCCCTTTCAGCACTTACAGGGCTCCCTCCTACTCCAATCGAAATAGGAAGTTTCTTTTGATATGGACGTGGTGCAATTTCAGAATCATTTAATGGTGAACGAAATTTGCCATTCCAGGTGACTCGTTCATTTTCGTTTAATTCCATTAAAAGTTTTAAATGTTCTTCAAAAATTTCATCATAATCATCTAATCGGTACCCAAACAATGGAAAGGATTCCGTAAAGGCACCCCTTCCTGCTATAATCTCGGCACGCCCATTCGATATTAAATCTAAAGTGGAAAAGTCTTCGAATAACCTTACAGGATCAACCGTGTTTAGTACTGTTGTTGTACTGGTTATCTTAATATTCTTCGTAGCTTGTGCAATGGCAGACAATACCATTTGCGGATTAGAAACTGCATAATCAAGCCGATGATGTTCCCCAACTCCAAAAATATCTAATCCTAATTCATCGGCAAGTTTTGCAGCTTCTATAATTTCATATATCCGTTGTTTAGCACTGATTACCTCGCCAGTATAAGGGTTCGCTACCATATCTCCCAAGGTATAAATACCAATTTCAAATGAAGTTTCATGATGTGTAACCATTATCTTTTCTTCCCTTCAATTAAATGGGGTGGCTTTATTTACCATACCCTCTGTACCTTTATTTTAGCCTATCCTTAGCTGTATTACATTTCCTGAAGGATCCTCTGTAATAAAGCAACCTTGCCCTTCTCTAACAGAGGCACCTACTTGTTCTAAATTTTTAATTACTTTTTTCCTTTTTTCTTCGTCAGGGAATATTAAAGTAAACCAATTCATTCCAACGCTATTTTTGGCTGGTGCTTTAGCTCCCACACCATTCCATACATTTAAACCAATATGGTGATGATAGTTATTAGTAGAAGTGAAAAGTGCTCCTGGATACCTTGTTACAATATTAAACCCTAATCCATTCATATAAAACTTTTCCGTCTGCTCTAAATCAGCTACATGTAAATGGATATGACCCATTACTGTATCCTCCGGCATCCCCTGCCAATCTTTATTTGATTCTGCTAATAGACTGTCTCCATCTAATGGAACGGTTGCCATTTCCACTTGGTTATCAATCCAATTCCATTCGGAAGCTGGTCTATCTCGATACACTTCAATCCCATTTCCGTCCGGATCATCAAAATATAATGCTTCACTCACATAATGATCAGAAGCCCCTAGACGAATTTGACGTCCTTTTGTTTGAATCAAGTGTTTTAAAAATGAAGAAAGATCCGCACGAGATGGCAGAAGAATAGCAAAATGATACAAACCAGTCGTTCTTCCCTCTTTCGGATAAACACCTTCTGGTTGTTCCAACGTTATAATTGGTGTTTTCCCATCCGCTGTTAATACCGCCTTCTGATTCGTTTGCTCCAATACTTTAAATCCCATAAAATTGTGATAAAAATCGAGTGATTTCTCCAAATTGGTTACATTTATATTAACTTGCCCGACGTAAATCGACGGCTTTTGAAAGAATTTCTTTTCCATTCTTATTACCCCTTTTCTTATTAGCATCTTATTTCTTTATATTTTTTATCCATTCCATTATATAATAAGTTATAATTATTTACCTGATTACTTTTAGTAAGTATAATTTATAACCATCATCATTGTCAATATCTAAAGGTCGTTTAGTTGATTATTCATGCAAAAAAGTGGGAAAATATAACTAACGGAAATCTAAAGTAAACATTATCGCATATACTTTATTAAGGGGGGATCTCATGATTGTAAGGGAAGAGAAAGATCATTTTGTCATGATTGAGCAAGACAATCATGCTATTCTATCTAGTGAAATCATGGCAAATTGGAAAGAGGATTTATTCCTAGGAAAAAAGAAAAAGGATTCTGTTCTATTTGCAATCAAGTACCATGACTATGGCTGGAAATACTTTGATAAACAACCATTTTGGAATGATCGGATTAAAGCACCTTACACCTTTTCCGACTTTCCTTTATCACCAAAAACAATTGTATATACACATGGTATTAATGAAGTTCAAAAACATGACCGTTATGCGGCTTTATTATGTAGTGAACACTATGCCCAATTTTTAGAAGACGAGCGTGCTGTAGATGCAAGGAGGTTTGTCCAACAAGAAAAAGAACGACAAAAGCAGATATTATTGGAGCTTGGAGAAATAAATGAGAGCTTGTTTCAGTTCCATTATGGCTTATTAAAGTTCGGAGACGGCTTATCTCTATATCTTTGTATAAATGAGCCAGCAGTATCTCAAGAAAATGTTCATTCCTTTTTTCAGAAAGGCATAGAATTACCTACTCATTTACCAAGTTTGGATGAGACAAGGCTTTCCTTAGATTGGTATGACAAACAAACTGTTTTTCTGGATCCTTTTCCATTTAAAACTTCTATAACAATCCGTATTCCACAAAAACGTATATTAAAGAAAGACATTCATGAGAAGGGACTTGTATCTAGCTATGAACAAGCTCCATATGAAGAAGTAGAGATTTATTTGAAGTCTAAAGCAATATAAGAAAAAAGAAGCTTGAAGAAGCTTCTTTTATGACTGCTGTCTTATAGGAGTTTGATTATCACTCAAGTCATCCGACTCCACATATAATTTTCTAGCAGGACGAGCAAATTCTGCTCCCTCTTCGTTCACAATATCTAAAATCTTGAAATTTATTTCTTCTTTGACGTCTAGGTATTCACCCCAAACAGTCGTTTTCGTAAAGAAGTATAGAAGGATATCTAGACTGCTGTCATTGTAATTATCGAATGAAACGAAGATGGTCTCCTGATGAATCTCTTCATGTGTTTTTAATACGTTTTCGATTCTTTGAACAATGGATTGTATTTTTTCTTTCGGCGTTTCATAGGTTAAAGCTAAATTAAAAGTAATTCGGCGTTTTCCCATTTTACTCCAGTTGGTAATCGGTTCATTCGCCAATTGCGCATTCGGCATAGACACCACTGCATCTGCAAAAGTTCGAATCTTTGTACTTCGAAATGTAATATCTTCTACTGTCCCTTCCACACTTGGTGTCAAAATCCAATCACCTATGGTAAACGGCTTTTCGGAAATAATGACAATTCCACCGAGGAAATTGGCTAGTGCATCCTTTGCGGCTAAAGAAATAGCCAGTCCACCTAACCCCAAACCAGCAATAAACCCTTCAATATTATAATCAAATTCCTGAAGAATAACCGTTAATGCAATGGCAACAATAATAAATTGGAGGGTCCTGGATAGCAGTGGAATAAGAATTTCATCAATTTTTATATCCGTTTTATCATTTATTTTTCTGAATAACGTTGATGATTTGGATGATAATCTCACTAATCCCCATGCGATGAGAAAAATATACGAAGCACTCATGAAGCTTTCAAAACCTTCATTCGCATGGTTTAGATATGGATAATACCTAACTGCAATGTATAAACCGATAAGCGTAAACATCCATTGAACCGGCTTTTCAAATGCCAGCAATAGATTAGATAGAAAATCAATTTTAGTCTTTCTCGCTAATCGGAGTATAATCGCAAATACGTACTTTGCAAACAATTTACGAAATAGAATAAACAACAGAAATATTCCAATTGCTATCCCTAGTTGTATTAAATGTTCATATGATATAAATAACTCCCACGTCATAAATTTCAAAACCTCCTACGAATTTCAGATAATATCATACCATAGATTACTTTTTTAAGTCATAATGAATCGTGCTTTTTTACCGCAGGACAGTAGTACCCCCACCTTGAAAATAGAGGAAAAACCTAGTTAATACCACACAACAAATACCCCTACCGATTAAGGTAGAGGTCATTACAAAAGGATTTTACCGGCTAATTCTAGCTTCTCTCTTTTGGAAATCTACATCCTTGTAGTATGCATTTTTCACTAAAATATTCGGACCAAGGCAATGTACTGCTGGGCAATGGCAGTTTAAACTTTTTGCCATTTTCGTTTCCATCCAACGATCATACGCTTCCGTTAATTTTGTATCTTGTATATTTCCTAATGAAGGCTCCTCGTCCCCAAAATCGGTTACAATGACATCGCCTGTAAAAATATTAACATTCAATCTAGAACGTCCATCCGGATCATTACGAAGAGATACATTCCTTTCAGTGTATAAACGTTTCAATAAATCTAAATCTTCTTGCTTACTATTACATGCGTAGAATGGGAGCGTACCAAATAACATCCACATGTCCTGGTTACGATGCTCTAGTAATCGATAAATGGCTGAGCGCATTTCATCTAGACTTAAGATTTCTAAATTACTTGCAAAATCGACAGGGTACATGGGGTGAATTTCGTGTCGGGCACACCCCATTTCGTTTACATGATCATGAATTTGCTCTAAATAAGGATACGTACGTTTATTCAGCATCGTTTCAGCAGAGACCATTACCCCTTTACTAGAAAGTAGCTGCGAATTTTCAACCATTCTCTCAAAATATTTTTTTCTACTTTCCAATGAAGGTTTCCGTTCCATTAATGCAAATCCGGTCTCCGCATATTCCTCCGGCGTACCCCAATTGTGGGATATATGCAACACATCGGTATACGGAATAATTTGCTCATACCGATCATAAGGTAAGGTTAAATTTGAGTTAATTTGAGTTTTTACTCCTCTTTCATGAGCGTATTGTAATAATGGGAGAACATATTCTCGGACTGATTTCTTATTCATCATCGGTTCCCCACCAGTAATACTCAATGTACGAAGATTGGGTATTTCATCTAATCGTTTAACTAAGAGATCCAATGGTAACCCCTGTGGGTCAACCGGCTGTAAAGTGTAACCAACTGCACAATGCGCACAACGCATATTACACATGACCGTTGTCGTAAATTCAATATTAGATAACGTCATTTCCCCAAACTCCTCGACATCCCTATATGCCTCCCACGGATCACTTGCAGGATTCATCACTTGGTTGTTAGTCGATGTTTTCATAAAGTTATAATTCTCCTCTCTTTCAAAGACACTTCCCTTATTTTACCATTTTATTTCTATATACTTAAGATTATATCTATAACATTAATTAATCCCTCTCAACTGATTATTTTCGATAGTATTCGGTAACCCTAAATAATGTTTATTCGTCTTAAAATTTTAGAAAAGAGGAGATATACCATGGCAAAAGAACCATCCAATAACAATGAAACAAATATCGAAAATGATGACACATTAACGACACGACAAGGTCACCCTGTAACTAATAACCAAAACATACGAACGGTGGGAAATAGAGGTCCAGCTACACTGGAAAATTACGACTTCATTGAGAAAATCAGTCATTTTGATCGTGAGAAAGTTCCAGAACGGATTGTTCATGCTCGCGGAGCTGGGGCCCATGGATATTTTGAAGCTTATGGAACTGCTGGTAATGAACCAATATCAAAATACACACGTGCAAAGCTATTTCAGGAAAAAGGAAAACAAACACCAGTATTTGTTCGCTTTTCAACCGTTGTAAACGGTAAAGACTCACCTGAAACCGTCCGTGACCCTCGTGGTTTCGCGGTTAAATTCTACACAGAGGATGGAAACTGGGATTTAGTTGGCAACAATATCAAAATATTTTTCATCCGAGATGCGATGAAATTCCCAGATATGATTCATGCTTTTCGTCCTGATCCGGTAACCAACCTTCAAGATCCAGAACGTTTCTTTGACTTTTGCGCAAATTCACCAGAAAGCTTTCATATGGTAACATTTATATACTCACCTTGGGGAATTCCAGCAAACTATCGGATGATGCAAGGCTCCGGGGTTAATACCTACAAATGGGTTAACAAGGAAGGTAAGGCAGTTCTAGTGAAATATCATTGGGAACCAAAGCAGGGAATTAAGAATTTAACGGTTGAAGAAGCAGCAGAAATTCAAGCCAAAAACTTTAGTCACGCTACACAGGATTTATATGAAGCCATTGAACGTGGTGAATATCCAGAATGGGAATTATTTGTCCAAATCATGGAAGATGGACCACACCCTGAACTAGATTTTGACCCATTAGATGACACGAAGTTATGGCCAGATGACCAATTTCCATGGTTGCCAGTGGGTAAATTGATCTTAAATAAGAATCCGGAAGACTTCCATACCGAAGTAGAACAATCAGCCTTTGGTACTGGGGTTCTTGTAGATGGTCTAGATTTCTCAGATGATAAAATGCTACAAGGAAGAACATTCTCTTATTCTGACACACAACGATACCGAGTTGGCGCAAACTATCTTCAAGTACCAATAAATGCGGCGAAAAAACGCGTAGCAACCAACCAGGAAGGCGGACAGCTACGTTATCAAACCGATAAAGCACCTGGCCAAAATCCTCATGTGAACTATGAACCATCTATTTTAGGTGGTTTGAAGGAAGCAGAGCAAACGGGGAAAGAATACACACCGAAAGTGGAAGGAAATCTTGTTCGTGAATCCATTGACCGTAATGATAATACCAAACAAGCTGGTGAAACGTATCGTCGCTTTGAACAATGGGAAAAAGATGAATTAATTAAAAACCTCGTTAATGATTTATCCATTTGTGATAAACGCATCCAAGATAAAATGATGGCACTAGCAGAAGAGGCTGATGAAGAATATGGTCGTAGATTAAGAGAAGGATTAGCAGATAAGAGTAAAACGAACAGTGACATGAAGATGGAAGCAGGTGAAGAATTCCGTCCTCTTGGACAAAAGGATGCTCACCAAGCTGTTCAAGATGCTGTTGATAAAGGACATGATGCAGAACCATACTAATATTAAAGACCTCGGTGTATTCTCCAGTACCAACACCGAGGTTTTTCTTATTTTTCCTTTACATTTTGGTGGATAAGCTTTAATACGCTTTTTAACTCCTCGACACCTACTTGTCCTGGTGCAGAAGCTTTCTTGGCTGCACCAAATGTAATCGCAGAACCAAATATTTCTCCCGCTAGACGACTGATTACGCCTTTTCCGGCCATAGCCATCGTGATAATTGGCTGTTTAGCATACTGATTTTTCATCTCATTCGTTGCTTCTAACAAGGTAAGAACATCCTTTTCATTCCTAGGCATGACAGCAATTTTAGGAATATCCGCACCCAAATCCTGAGCCTTCCTTAAACGAGATACAATCTCTTCCTTTGGAGGTGTCTTTTCAAAATCATGATTGGAAATAATAACCTTAACTTGATTATGTTGTGCCACTTTAATTAAATTTCTCATAACCTTCTCATCTATGAATAATTCAACATCTATCATGTCCATACATTTAGTTTCTATCATTGCTTTATTCAGGGTTGCATAGTAATCTAATCCAACTTCCTTTTCTCCGCCCTCTTTTGCACTGCGGAAGGTAAAGAGAAGCGGAATTCCTCCCAATATTTCTCTAATTTGAACGGATGCATCTCTCACTGCTTCAACATTCTCTACATCTTGATAGAAATCTACTCGCCATTCAACTAAATCAATATCCATTTTAGAAAGATACTCAGCTTCTTCCCTTAATTCTTCATTTGTTTTGCCAACCATAGGTACACAGATTTTAGGCATTCCTTCCCCAATGGTGATATTTCTAACTGTCAATGAATGCAAAAAAGCCAACTCCTTTTATACGATGCAACTTATATTTCCTTCAATGCTAGTAAGACATCGCTTTTTAAATCATCTATATGCTCTAAACCTACTGAGAAGCGGACAAAATTTGATGGGATTCCAGCTGTTTTCATTTGTTCTTCACTCAATGCACCTTCCCACATTGCTGCTGTATGTACAACTAATGAATCAACACCACCTAAACTTACTGCATTTGTCGTCAAGTTTAGCTTCGATACAAATTTCTGTGTATCCACATAATCGCCTTTAACGGAAAAAGCAATAACAGCACCGAACCCCTTCATTTGTTGCTTTGCCAAATCATGCTGTGGATGACTTTCTAAACCAGGATAATACACTTTTTCAACCTGAGGCTGTTCTTCTAGATATTTCGCAAGTGCAAGTGCATTTGCATTAATCCGTTCCATTCTTAATGGAAGTGTCCTCAACCCGCGTAACAATAACCATGCATCCATTGGAGATAAAACAGAACCAATGGAAAGATGTGTATCCCAAATTCTCTCAGCCAATTCATGATTCGTACAAACTACACCTGCAGTGAGGTCATGGTGTCCACCTAAATACTTCGTAGCACTATGAATAACGACATCCACCCCGAAATCATGGGGACGTTGATTAACAGGAGAAGCAAATGTATTATCTGCCACAACCAGAATTCCTCTTGATTTTGCTAAATTTACTACTGCTTCCAGATCTGTTACAACCAATGTTGGATTTGCCGGTGTTTCTACCATAATTATTTTTGTATTCGGCTGAATAGCCTTTTCAAAGGCAGAAATATCTGCTTGTTCTACAACGGTTGTCTCTACCCCAAACCTTGGAAGCATTTCATCCATAATTTTTGTTGTACTCATGTAATGTCTTGTTTGAGCAATAACATGGTCCCCTGCAGAAAGAAGAGATAAAAGCGTCGTTGATATCGCCCCCATACCTGAACCTGTTACAAGAGCTGTTTCTGTCCCTTCTAATTCTGCCAAAATTGCATTTACGCGGTCATGTCCAGGATTCCCGTAGCGAGTATAATATCTTGAAGGGCGAGGTTTACTAGCATTCTCCGCAAATTCAGCAGAGTCTTTTGCCATAAATGCCGAAGAATAATAGATTGCTGGAGATACTGCACCTTCCTTTTCCGCCCATTCCTTATCTCCATGTAATACAAGTGTATCGTCTTTATAGCTGTCTTGGTTTCTATGATTATCCATTGAAATTTCCAATCTCCTTTATCCATTGTCTACATTATTATTTCGTGAAATAGGTGTGTAAATCCTGCTAATTCATCCAATTATTCGACATTTTTTTCGTTCATCTTTATTTCATGCTACAGATTCTAAAGGTAATTTAATAATTGAATAGATTTATACTTTGCTTTCATCCCTTCTCGGATTTGACGTAGAATAAAACCATTCGCACTATCATTTTTTGCAAGAGCATCTTGTGCTTGTTTTTGATATTTATTGGTTGGATTAATAGGGTATTCCCCACAAATATCCACTCCGTTTATTTCCTTCCACTTAAATAATGCCCTCACCATTCTCATCATTTGTTTTAATTTCAATGTTCCATGGTCCCAGCCTGTTACTGCTTCCTTTTTATCTAAAACATCTTTATCTATGCTAATATATACGGAATCTGTCGGTATATTTTTTAAAATAGATTTTGTGATAGATAAATAATCAGTATGAAGTGAGTTTTCAGTATATGTTACTACTTTTCTATAAAAAGAGTCGGGGATATGATGTTTTGCTTCTTCGCTCACACCAATAATAAATACTTTCTTTAGCAGAGGAAATTGTTTGAGGGATTCTAATACCCAAGATCCACATGAGATTAATGTATCACTAGGGCTTGGCAGTGTGTCCGTATGATGGTCAAATAAAACTAATGTATATGGCTTTTCAATTCTAGACTGAAGCAAATAAGAAATATAATGGTAATTCCCACTACCTAAAAAAGTGATACTACTTCGCCATCGTTCATGTAATTTTTCATAGATAGACCTAAGTGTACTTTTCTCACAGAACAAACTAGTACTAGGAATGGATTCAAGATCAATCCACTCATAAGGTTTACCCTGATAAAAAGATTGATGATTATAAGAACCGTCTAAGTTTAATAATGCTATATTACCTTGCACTTGGTATGCCCTCCTATAATGCTTTGTTCAAAAATTCACATATAGTTGTTATAAATAACTAATTCTATTATACCAATCTTTTCATATTATTTATATTTTAAGGAACTTGAGATAATTGGTATTGATATGGATAACATTATATAATTACAATAGATGAACCGTTGGTGATAATTATCCAAACCCTTCATGTTCTGAAAGAGGGAGTGAATATTTGTGAAAAGGATTAAAAATAAATTAAACAATGCATTAAACTTTGTGAATAAAGGCCATTTGAAGCAGGCTGAAATTCTATATTTAGAATGCTTGGACAAAATTGAAGATAAACAGTCTAGTATATATAAACAAGCAATGCATGGGCTTGGCTTTATAAAGAGTGAATTAGGCCAATTTAAAGAGGCTAGTAAGCTGTACATCGCTCTTTTATACATAGCTAGGGATAAGGGGGATAAAGAGGATGAGGCACTTGCTTATCATCAACTTGGTATGGTTGAGCGATTAAGTGGAAATATCGAGAAAGCACTTCACTATTTTGCAAAGGAATATGAAATCTACCATGATACTTTTCCAGAATTTCATCTAGGATTTGCCGTTAATTTATATGAGAGAGGAAAAACCTGCCTATTACAAAATGAGCTCACAGAGGCCCAGTATTTCATAGAGGATTCCTTAAACCATGGGGAAAAAACAGGAGAGCCTATCGTTGTTGGATGCACCCACCGAGATCTAGGGCATATTTTTCAACTGAATGGTGAGAAGAAAAAGGCAATGATTCATTATAAGTATGCACTGGATGCGTTTCAAAGAGCGGAGGACAGTCAAGCCATAAAGGATATAGAAAGAAAAATGGCAAACCTATAATTGAATTATGGTTTGCCATTTTTATATTGAGTGAAAAATTACAGAGAAGGTGATTTCTCCATTAATAATGAGAAACCAATTATGCTAACGAACCGAATATTTTTTCCTTCAATAACTGCCCTGTTGGTGTAGCAGCTAATCCACCTTCACCCGTCTCTCTCAAGGTGGATGGCATCGTTTGACCAATACGATACATCGCACCGATTACTTCATCACATGGAATCCGGCTTGTAACTCCCGCTAACGCCATGTCTGCTGACACAATAGCAAGGGATGCTCCTCCAGCATTACGTTTGACGCACGGAACTTCAACAAGTCCCGCTACTGGATCACAAACAAGCCCAAGCATATTTTTTAACGTCATAGCAAAAGCCTCCGCTGAAGCTTGAGGTGTACCTCCAGCCATTTCTACAATTGCAGCAGATGCCATGGCACCCGCTGAACCTACTTCTGCCTGACAACCTCCGGCAGCACCCGATATGAATGCGTTATTGGCGACCACAAACCCAAAGGCACCAGCTGTAAACAGATAACGTACCATCTGTTCACGTGTGGGATTAAGTTGATTTTTCACTGCAAATAATGTTCCCGGAACAACACCCGCACTACCTGCAGTTGGAGTTGCACAAATGGTACCCATAGCTGCATTCACTTCATTTGTTCCCATGGCTTTACTTACAGCATCTAACAATAAGTTACCAGATAAGGGTGTGTTTTTATTCATATATTCTTGAATTTTAACAGCGTCTCCGCCAGTCAAACCAGTTACAGACTTAACCCCTTTTAGACTATCTTCAATAGCCTTTTCCATCACTCCTAAATTTTTTTCCATCTCAGAGAATACTTCTTCCCTTGTTTTCTCTTTAACATCCATTTCTTGACGAATCATGACCTCTGAGATCATTATATTTTCTTTTTCTGCAATCTCCACTAATTCCGCTGCTGTTCGAAACATATGATACCTCCTCTTTAACTAACAATTGTTGACACGTGAATAATGTTTTGAGCTTTTGTTAGTTCGTGTAACACAGCTTCTTCAACATTTTGGTCGGTTTCAATAACCATTAATGCCTCCTTACCAAGGTCTTTCCGGTTCACTTCCATGTGTCCGATATTTATTTTGTACTTGGCTAAAATAGTTGTAATGGAGGCAATAGCACCAAACCGATCATTATGTGTAACAAGAATGGCTGGGTGATTTCCCGACAAACGGAGTTCAAAGCCATTTAACTCGGTGATTTCTACTTTTCCACCACCAATTGATACTCCCACTAATTCTACCTGTTCTTCTTGGTTACCAATAATTAAACGAGCTGTGTTTGGGTGGCTTACTGCACTTGTATCTTCAATAAATTCGATGTTTAATCCACGTTCTTTAGCTATATCAAGTGCCTTACTCATTCTGGGATCATCTGTTTCAAAGCCGAGCAATCCTCCGGCAAGGGCAAAGTCTGTTCCATGTCCTCTATATGTTTTAGCAAAAGACTCATATAAATGAATTTTTGCCCAACTCGGCTCACTACCTAATAGATTTCGCGCAGCTTTACCAATTTTTGCTGCCCCTGCTGTATGAGAGCTTGATGGCCCAATCATTACTGGACCGATAATGTCGAATACCGAATTATATTTCATATATGTCACCGCCTTGTGGTAAATTTGCGATACAAACTAATGAGCAATAGTTAAGTTACTATTACTTCACGCAAATACAATTGTTTTATTACCATGAACAAGTACCTTGTCTTCCACATGCCATGAAACGGCTTGGGCCAGAACCCTTCTCTCCACATGACGTCCAGCAACCTTTAAATCCTCTGCTGTATATTGATGATTGATTCGCTGAACATCTTGTTCAATAATTGGTCCTTCATCGAGATCATTGGTTACATAATGTGCCGTTGCACCGATTAATTTTACTCCTCGATTAAACGCTCTTACATATGGATTGGCACCAACAAAGGCTGGTAAGAATGAGTGATGAATATTTATGATTTTATTTGGGTACTTAGAAATAAAGTTTGGGGAAAGAATTTGCATGTATCGAGCCAGAACAATAAAGTCTACCTTCCCTTTTAATAATTCCAATGCTTTCTGTTCGGCTTCTTCTTTTGTATCCTTCGTTAATGGTATATGATAAAAAGGAATTCCATAACTCTCTACTACTTCTTTTAAATTTGCATGATTACTGATAACTAATGGTATTTCAACTGGGATTTCATTTGTTTTCCATCTCCATATAAGCTCCATAAGACAGTGATCCGCTTTTGAAACGAAGATGGCCATTCTCTTCCTCTTTTTGTTACTGCTTAACCACCAGTCCATTGCATAATCCTTTGCCAGCACGTCTAGATCTTCCTCTAGTTTTTCAAGCGATTGGCTTTCCACATTAAACTCAATCCTCATGAAAAATATTCCCGCTTGTGGATCTGTTGTGTGTTGATCAAAGTCGATAATATTAGCATTATGTTCCGACAAAAAGTTAGTTACAGTCGAAATGATTCCTGGCTTTTCTGGACAAGAAATTAATAATTTTGCACGGTTCACATTTTTCTTTTGATCCAATGCTTTCCCTCCTTATATTAGGTTTTACTTATAATATTTGCTTCAACCATTGTAGCCCTTTTCATTCTCCTATCTCCGGAAAAAATGGTCACCTGGTAAGCGCGTGATTACAGCTCCAAAGATTGCGACCACCTCAGAGCGATAATCACGCATAAATATCAGGTTAATAACATTTTAAATAACAACAATCCTTTAGAAAACAGCCAATTTAAATAAACCAATATAACACTAAATTCTACGCATGAATCGCCAACCCATCTACTGCTAAAGCAGCTTCACCAATTGCTTCGGTTAATGTTGGATGAGGGTGAATAGTATTAGCAATATCCATAGCAGTTGCATTTAATACTTGAGCTAGGCCTGCCTCTGTAATCATGTCAGTGACATGAGGCCCTACCATATGCGCCCCTAACAACTTATTTGACTCTTCTTCAACAACTAGTTTTACAAAACCATCCGATTCACCAAAAACAAGTGACTTTCCTATTGCACGAAATGGGAATTTACCTGTTTTTACTTGATAACCTTTATCCTTTGCCTCATCCTCTGTTAGTCCAACACTTGCTGCTTCGGGATTACTATATATACATCTTGAAACAAGTGAATAATCAAGAGATGCTGGAGAATTACCTGCTATATGTTCAACAGCGATTAGACCTTCATGTGAGGCAACATGAGCAAGTTGTAATCCCCCTATTACATCACCAATGGCGTAAATGTTTTGTTCATTTGTTTGATAGTAATGATTTGTTTGAATAAAACCACGGTCTATTTCAACTTCCGTATTTTCGAGGTCAAGGCCTTCTGTATTTGGTAAACGACCAACGGATACAAATAATTTATCAGCGGAAAATAGTGTTTCTTTACCTTTATGTTCTGCCTTTATGGAAACACCTTCACCCTTCTCTAATGTTTCAGGTAACACCTTCGCTCCCGTAACAACTTTAATACCCTTTTTCTTCATTAACCTCTGTACTTCCTTAGAAACATCTTTATCTTCAGTCG
Source organism: Oceanobacillus senegalensis (assembly GCF_900176885.1). Lineage (GTDB taxonomy): Bacteria > Bacillota > Bacilli > Bacillales > Amphibacillaceae > Oceanobacillus > Oceanobacillus senegalensis. The sequence continues at coordinate 3,271,443 of NZ_LT839648.1, forward strand.
GTAAAATCCGATCAGCATATTCGACTACCGTTACTTTTAAACCAAAATCTGCAAGCATCGATGCCCATTCAATTCCGATGACACCGCCACCGACAATAATAATTGAATTTGGTAACTCTTCTAAACTCAACGCTTCATCTGATGTCATCACATATTGTCCATCTATCTCTAGTCCAGGAAGTGTTCTTGGACGGGAGCCTGTAGCAATTATAATATTTTTTGTATTTAGTACATGCTGTTCTTCATCATTACCTTTTACAGCTACACCTTTTGAGTCTAAAATACTTCCTGTTCCCTCATACACATCAATTTTCCCTTTTTTCATTAAATGTTGAATCCCTTTTAATAGTCGGGTCACAATTTCTTCTTTCCGAGATTGTACCTTCGAAAAATCTAGCCCAACTTCAGGGGCAATAACACCATATTTTTCTCCATTTTTCGAGTTAGAATATACTTCTGCACTTCTTAATAAAGCTTTACTTGGTATACAACCAGCATGGAGACATGTTCCACCCAATTTTCCTTTTTCCACTATTGCTGTTTTTAGGCCTAATTGAGTTGCACGAATTCCTGTAACATAACCCCCTGGCCCGCCACCAATAATAATAACATCATATTCTTCTGCCATTGGAATACCTCTCCTTTTTTGCCATTACTTCCATTCCCCGCGTAACTCCCTTTGTACAATTACAATCTCTATCATCCTATGAATCTAATTCAATAGCACATGCACTTGAAGCAAAACTCTCTCCAACAAGAAAGCCCTGTTCAACGTTATAATCAATTTGCGTCTCTTCATCCAGATAACGCTTCGTAAACCGATCTATACGTATTTGAATTCCATCATATTCAATAATTGAATCATTTCGGCGCAGTTCATCGAAAATGAGCTTAAATTTCACAGACACCCCACAGCCTCCAGCGATATCAGCATCAATCCGTGGATAATGGTCTTCCTTTATATCTGCTGCTTTCAGCTTATCTAACGCTGCTTCTGTTAATGTAATAACCATCTAACGCACTCCTTTTGAACTCCGGAATTCATCTATTACTTCAATCAACTAAGTGAATGCAAGCCATTGGTGGCTTTTTTCCCACCAATGGCTATTTCCTGTTATGGGATTGGCATTTATGCTTTAACAGTTTCCTTTTCTTGCACCTTTGTATACCGTACGACTGGTTTTCTTGCTGCTTGAACCTCATCCAATCTTCCAACGATAGTTGTATGTGGAGCATCTAAAACAATTCCTGGATTTTCTTCTACTTCTTTAGCAATTTGTATCATAGCATCTGCAAATGCGTCCATTGTTTCTTTTGATTCCGTTTCGGTTGGCTCAATCATTAAACCTTCCTCGACATTTAGAGGGAAGTAGATTGTTGGTGGATGGTAACCAAAATCAAGCAGACGCTTTGCCATATCAAGTGTACGTACTCCAAGTTTTTTCTGTCTTGATCCAGATAGCACAAATTCATGCTTACAAAGTTGTTTATATGGCGAATCAAAATGTTCCTCTAGTTTTTTACGAAGATAGTTTGCATGAAGTACTGCCCCTTCAGATACTTGACGCAACCCTTCAGGTCCCATTGTACGAATATAAGTGTACGCACGAACCAGAATACCAAAGTTTCCATGATATCCTTTTACACGGCCAATAGATAATGGATAATCAGAATTCAATACATAATTCTCGCCATCTTTTTCGATACGCGGTACCGGTAAATAAGGAATAAGTTCCTTTTTAACTCCCACTGGACCAGCCCCAGGTCCTCCACCACCATGAGGTGTAGTAAATGTCTTATGGAGATTTAAATGTACAATGTCAAATCCCATCGCCCCTGGTGTCGTTTTTCCTAAAATTGCGTTCGCGTTCGCACCATCATAATATAGTAGTCCACCAGCTTCATGAACAACTTTTGCAATATCTTCAATTTCTGTTTCAAATAGGCCAAGTGTATTTGGGTTAGTTAACATTAATGCAGCTGTATCACTATCTACTAGTTTCTTTAATTCCTCTAAATCAACTAGCCCATCCTCATTAGATGGAATTGTAGCTGTTTCAAACCCAGCAACGGAGGCACTGGCAGGGTTTGTTCCGTGTGCTGAATCCGGAACAAGTACCTTTTTCCTACTTTCTCCGTTTTTCTCATGATAGGCTTTTACCATCATTAAACCGGTAAATTCACCTTGTGCCCCTGCAGAAGGTTGTAGCGATATCGCGTCCATACCCGTAATTACAGCTAACTCTTCCTGTAAATGATATAAAAGCTCTAGTGCGCCTTGTGTCGTTTCAGTTGATTGATAAGGATGAATGCGACTAAATCCTGTAAGACGTGCGATATCCTCATTTATTTTCGGATTATATTTCATCGTACAAGACCCTAATGGATAAAACCCATTGTCGATTCCATGGTTTTTATTTGATAGAGCTGTATAATGGCGAACAACTTGAAGTTCAGAAACCTCAGGAAGATCTGCTGCTTCATCTTCGTCGCGGATCAAATGCTTTGGTAATTTCTTCTCTAAATCAACACTTTCTACATCATTCTTTGGAAGGCTGTATCCCACACGTCCTGGACGACTGACTTCAAAGATAAGATCATTATATTCAACCATTTACAACCGCCTCCAATAATTCTACAAATTGATCAATCTCTTCTTTCGATCTTTGCTCCGTAACAGCGATAAGCATTTGTTTATTATCGCCATACTCTTCCCCTAAGTCATAGCCACCGATATAACCTAATTCGAGAAGTCTTTCATTAACTTCTTTAACCGTACGTGGAAGTTCAACAACAAATTCATTAAAGAATGCCGATTTATTCATTACAGTAAAACCATTACTTTGAAGAAGATTTGCCATATAATCTGCTTTCTCAAAATTTTGCTGTGCCATTTCACGGATCCCGCGCTTACCAAGTGCTGACATACAGATTGAAGAAGCTATAGCGTTAAGTGCCTGGTTAGAACAGATATTTGATGTCGCTTTATCACGACGAATATGCTGTTCCCGTGCTTGTAATGTTAATACAAATCCACGATTTCCTTCATCATCATTTGTTTGGCCAACAATTCGCCCCGGAATCTTGCGCATAAACTTTTTATTTACTGCAAAATATCCACAGTGTGGACCACCAAAAGCCATTGGTACTCCAAGTGGTTGCATATCACCGACAACCATATCAGCACCAAGCTTTCCAGGTGATTGTAGTAGGGCTAATGCCAACGGGTTGGCACTTACAATCAATAACGCACCTTGTTCCTTAGCATATTTCTTAATTTCAACCAAATCTTCAATCGAGCCAAAGAAGTTTGGATATTGCACAATAACAGCTGCAGTATCTTTATCAATCTGTGTTTCTAATTGCTGTAAATCTGTGATATCCGTATCAAGACCTACCTCTTCTACTTTATAGTCTTGACCTTTTGCAACCGTATCTAAGACTTCACGAGATTCAGGATGTACACCTCTTGATATAAGGACTTTTGGCCTTCTTTTGGATGCAACAGCAAGGGAAGCTGCTTCCGCTAAGGATGTAAAGCCATCATACATGGAAGAGTTGGCTACATCCATACCTGTTAGTTCACAAACCATCGTTTGGAATTCGAACATGCCTTGTAGTTCCCCTTGACTAATTTCTGGTTGATACGGTGTATATGCTGTATAAAATTCAGAGCGAGAAATCATATGATCAACAACACTTGGAATATAATGGTCATACGTACCAGCACCAAGGAAGCTTGGATATTGGTCCACATTTATATTTTTTGAAGCTAGTTTATTCATTTTTTTCACAAGTACAGGTTCCGGATCTGCCTCTGGAATATCTAGCTCCCCATCTAATCGAAGACTAGTCGGAATATCTTCAAACAACTCATCAACAGAAGAAACATTTAAAAACTCCAACATTTCTTTCTGATCTTGCTTCGTATCTGGAAGATATCTATACGTATTGGTCATGTTATTCCTCTCCTTCGTTAAGAAATGCTTGGTATTCTTCCTCATTTAACAGTGATTCTAATTCCTCTGGGTTAGATAACTCTACTTCTACTAACCAACCTGCATCATATGGTTGTTCATTTATCATCTCAGGAGCATCTTCCAACTCCTCATTCACTCGAACAATTACACCTGACACAGGAGAATATAGTTCAGAAACTGCTTTAACCGATTCAATCGATCCCATTGAGTCATTCACAGCTACTTCATCATCTTCCTCTGGATTTTCAACAAAGACGATATCCCCTAATTCATCTTGTGCATAATCGGAAATTCCAATACGAACACGATTCCCGTCTAATGGTAATACCCACTCATGTTCCTTGCTATATAGTAAATTTGTAGTTGCATTTGTCATTGTCTGTTACTTCCCTTCCCACATGTTATTATTTTTGTCGATATACTACCCTTTTTTATAAAAAGGTGTTTTGACAACAACGGCATCAATCATTTTTTTGCGGATTTGAACTTTTAATGGCGTCTCCACTTTACTATGCTCCGTTGATATAAGAGCAAGACCTAAGCTTTTCTTTAAGGACGGAGAACGAGTTCCAGATGTAACGAATCCAATTTCTTCTCCATCCTCTGAAGACACCTTGTAACCATGACGCGGAATACCTCTTCCCGTTATTTCTATTCCTACTAATTTCCGCTTTAGTCCTTCTTCTCTTTGTTTAGTAAGGACAGACTTTCCGATAAAATCACTTTCTTTTTTCGTTTTAACCGCAAAACCAATTCCAGCTTCAAGCGGGCTAATCTCTTTAGTAAGCTCTTGACCATAAAGTGCAAGACGCGCTTCGAAGCGAAGCGTATCACGTGCACCAAGTCCACATGGTTTTAATCCATCTTCTTCTCCTACTTGCAAAAGCTTCTCCCAAAGTGCTTCTGTTTGGTCAGCAGCTAGGTAAAGTTCAAAGCCATCTTCCCCCGTGTAACCTGTACGGGATACAAGAACATCGTTAATTCCATCTAACTTGACATGCTCTTCGAAGCGGAAAGGAGCGATTTCGCTTAAATCTTTATCCGTTAATTTTTGTAAAATATTTGCAGCCTTTGGTCCTTGGATAGCAAGCAACCCAACATCATCTGAAATATTCTTTAGGGTTACTTCACCTTTTACATGCTGCTTCATCCATTCATAATCTTTTTCAACATTTGCGGCGTTGACCACTAGAAGGTACTTTTCATCAGCTAACTTATAAATAAGGAAATCATCAATTGTACCACCATCTGGGTAACACATTGCTGTATATTGGGTTTGATTCCTATCAATTTTGGTTACATCATTTGTAACAAGATAATTGATAAAGCTTTCCGCATCCTTACCTTCAACAAGCACCTCTCCCATATGGGAAACGTCAAATAAACCTGCCTCATTACGTACTGCCTCATGCTCCTCTGTTATGCCTGAAAACTGTACCGGAAGTTCCCAACCTCCAAAATCGATGACCTTTGCACCATAATTTTTATATACTTCAAAAAGTGGTGTTCGCTTCAACACTGTTTCTGCACTCATTATTACACCCCTACTTTCGATTTTTTCCAACTTGAATTTCCTACAATATATCGCTATTAATACTGTTAAATTCTAGGAAGTTATCACATTCCTATACATTAACTATTTGTTGAAATATCGGATAGTTACCGCAAATTTCTTTTGTTGTTTCTTTTGCTCGTTTGAGGACATCCTTATCCCCTTTACTCTTCAGAACAGAAGCTATTACTTTTCCGATTCTAACCATTTCATCTTGTTTCATGCCTCTAGTTGTTAAAGCAGCTGTTCCCATACGGACACCACTTGTAACAAATGGCTTTTCGGGATCGAATGGAACAGTATTCTTATTTACGGTAATTCCCGCTTCCTCTAATAGCTTCTCAGCTTCTTTCCCTGTTAAGTTCCATGGACGTACATCTAAAAGAATAAGATGATTATCGGTTCCCCCGGAGACAAGTGATGCCCCCTCTTCCTTTAATGTTTCACCAAGGACTTTAGCATTTGTAATGACTTGCTCTGTATACTCCTTAAAGCTCGGCTGCAACGCTTCATTAAATGCAACTGCTTTAGCTGCAATAATATGCATCAATGGTCCACCCTGAATCCCTGGAAAAATAGCTTTATTCACAGCTTTAGCTATTTCTTCATCATTTGTTAGAATGATACCACCACGTGGGCCTCTCAATGTTTTGTGAGTTGTACTTGTTACTACATCTGCATAAGGAAGTGGAGATGGATGTAAACCTGCTGCAACGAGGCCTGCAATATGAGCCATATCCACCATTAATTTCGCACCAACTTGATCTGCAATCTTTCTAAACCGTTCGAAATCTATTTTTCTTGGATATGCACTTGCTCCCGCAATAATCATTTTTGGCTTCTCTTTTTTTGCAATAGCTTCTACTTCATCGTAGTCGATTGTTTGTGTATCTTCTCTTACCCCATAGGAAACGATGTCAAACCATTTACCTGAAATATTAACAGGGCTACCATGTGTTAAGTGGCCACCATGAGAAAGGTTCATTCCCATCACCTTATCACCAGGTTGAAGTAGTGCGTAATAAACCGCTAAGTTTGCTTGCGCACCAGAGTGTGGTTGTACGTTAGCGTATTTAGCCCCAAATAGCTCGGTTAGTCGATTAATGGCTGTATTTTCTGCTACATCAACAAACTCGCATCCGCCGTAATAGCGTTTTCCTGCATAACCTTCTGCATATTTATTTGTCATTACGCTTCCCATTGCTTCTAATACATCTTCACTAACAAAGTTTTCTGATGCAATTAACTCAAGTGTTTGATGTTGACGTTGTTTCTCATCCTCAATAGCTTTAAAAATAGTCGAATCATTTTGTTGTAATCCCATTTTTTCTCCTCCTTAGCATTACGTATAAGTCTTTCAACTCAAAGATTGAAAATACAGCACAGTGAGTGAGACACATATACCTCTTTTCTAAACTACAACTACTAAATCAATGAAAAGAGCTAGATAAACAATTTTTCTCTGCTATATTTTCGCATTAAAAAAGACAGAAAAGGGTAGTGTTCTATAACCCTTCTCTGTCCTTTTACCTGAGAGTTTAACTCTTAATATATGAGTCTTCCCCTTTGGTGGCGTATCACTATAAATACGCACTCTCCAGAGTTGCGTCCCGTTGTGGTACCATCTACCTGAGAGATTTATTCCAAGGGTGTTTTTGGAACTTGCTCCTTCGGTGGCTTTTTATGCACTCTCCCACAACAATCATCCGCTAATATTTAATTTTTAACAATTTTCAGAATCAGATGGCGAAAACTATTCATAGAGCGAATTTAATGTCACCACAATTCGTTCTCACTTATAATTCCTTCATTACCACAACTTCTTCTAACTACATGCTTTCAGCCAGTTCACCACACTTTAAAAAGCGCTTACAATTTTAAAAATAAAGTAAAATTTTGCGCAAAAAAGGACAGGGAGAATAGGCATTCCTAATTCCCTCTGTCCTTTTACCTGAGAGTTTAACTCCTTTGGTGGCCCGTGGCTCTCTCCAGAGACGCGTCTTATTGTGGTCCTTTAACCTGAGAGTTTGACACCCTTTTTGGGTAATTGCTCCTTCGGTGCTAAGTAAATCTTAGTCTCTCCCACAATATTCAACCGCAACTATTTTGATTTGATTTTATAATAATACATAATCAGAATTTTGTCAACCAGATAAATGAAAAAGTTCTTTAAAAATATCTTTACCAAATCTATATTTTCAAAAGTTACTAAAACACTTTATCAAGACCAATGAAATACTATTTACTAAGTAAAAAGGGAAAAAAGTTGCTGAATGGAAAAGTACTGTTTGTAGCTTGAATCAATTAAAAGAGAATAAGGGAGATAAGGAGACTGGAGATGGTTATTCAGTATATTTATGCAGTTATCCAAAAGCTACCACAAGCTCGAGCGATAGGAAATTAGTGATGAGTTACGTGGGTTAACTAAAGATATACTGGAAGATCCAAGTCGAAACGGGGGTTATAATAGAAGCCATCTGATTTACCGCCAATTCCAGATGAAAAGAAACAAATCAAACGCAGCGAATCCATAATGGGAATTGTTTTTCACGCTATTATAATCATATTTCTTACCTTTCGAGTGACTATTCTGAAGTCTGGGTATTCGGAGTCGACCTTTCATAGTATTATTCCATTTTTAAATGAGCAAACCTATGGGTGTATTTGCTGATTATTATTCTCATTTTTAGGATTTGTATCATAAAAGAGTGCTTAAAGCTCGTAAATTGGAAAATGGACGTATAAGTTAGCAATTTATAAAATCATCGTGAATATGTTCTATTGCGTCCATATTATTTATGATCGGCGGTCCAGATTTTTGGGATCCTACATTTAGGAGCGAATTAGTAAAAGCTGGTGTGGTCACAGTTTGTTCTATAGTGTTTGAAATCATAATTATCTTGTGAAACCAGCTATCATTTGGGATTCATTATACTCATTTTGGTTTCGTTTGGGATGCTGTATATGCATTTATTAGAGCCCTCAAAAAATAATTACTTTCAAATGACACATGTTTGCGTATAAACAAAAGGATAGAGTGTTTAACTCAAAAGAAGAACAATGTATTTACGTACACTTCTTTGATATGGTACACGAAATATACGTGGTGGTTATGCTCCATTCATGTTCAGGTTTTACTTTTAGAAATTTGGTAAGAACAATTATTTTTCTGCTACTTTTGCCATTCCTTTGATCAATTTTGTAAGCCAGAGTGAAACGAAAGCAATCGCTATATCGATAAGAAAAATGTAGATTTGATTCATACCTTTATTGATTTCCACGATTCCCAGATTATCCTCTATCGTAACAAGACCAAAGGCAAATACGGCACTTAATAATACAGTATATAAGAAGAAGTTCTTTTTATTGTTGGAACAATATTGATACATAAGCAAAAAGCCCACTGGTAAAGCTGAAGCAGTTACATTTACAGCCATCGGTAATACAGGTAATAGAAAATAAGTGTGGACGAAATAACCGTACTTTTCTAGAACAATGGCGGTATAATTCCATAGAATATGAACAGTATACCCAAAAAACAACCACTCAAAAATCCTTTTTCTATCTACTTTAAAATAAAGAATGATTAGCGGAAATATCAATAAAAAGGCAACAACCCAAAATTGCCACGTACCTAAGTTAGAGTATTTATCCCAATAAGATAATACTAATGAATTTAACTCATCACTTTTTTCATATATTTGGTCCCAATACTCTCTGTATCCCATTAAATACCTCCTTGACTTAAAAATTTCTACGTCAAACGATGTATTATTAATGTTTTCTAAAATGAGGCATTTATACAGAGCAAATTTTTCTCTGTTAAAGGTCCTACCTACTTTTATAACAATAAAAAAGCCTAAATCTCTAATAGATTTAAGCTACAGTGCCCAACTCTCATGTCACAGCATTACTTAATGCTTAAAAAACACCTTCCTGATTTTATCAATCGCCCAATCAAGTTCTTTTTCTTTTATTACTAATGGGGGTGCAAAACGAATTACATTTTCATGTGTTTCTTTACATAACAGTCCTTCTTCTTTTAATTTTTCGCAATAAGCTCTAGCTGGTCCGTGGAGTTCAACTCCTACAAATAATCCCTTTCCACGCACTTCCTTAATTGCTGGATTAGTGATTCCCTTTAACTTATCCCGGAAGTATTTCCCCAGTCTATTAGAGCGATCTGCTAATTTTTCTTCTTCAATAACTTCTAATGCTGCCATGGAGACGGCACATGCTAATGGGTTACCACCAAAGGTTGACCCGTGTGAACCTGGATTAAAAACTCCTAATATATCCTTGTTTGCAACCACACATGAAATCGGGAAAACTCCGCCTCCCAGAGCCTTTCCTAAAATATACATATCAGGTTCTACATTTTCCCAATCACAAGCAAAAAGTTTTCCGGAACGCGCAAGACCCGCTTGAATCTCATCGGCAATATAAAGTACATTATTCTTTTTACAAACGGTATATGCGTCTTTTAAAAAACCATTGGGAGGAATTACAATACCTGCTTCTCCTTGAATTGGTTCGAATAGGAATCCTGCAGTATTTTTTGTAATGGCTGCTTTTAAAGCTTCAATATCTCCATATGGAATAACCTTTATACCGGGAAGCATTGGACCAAACCCTCGTTTATATTCCGCTTCAGAAGATAAAGAAACAGCTGTCATAGTACGTCCATGGAAATTCCCTTCACATGCTATAATTTCCGCCTTCCCATATTCTACACCCTTTACATCATATGCCCAACGACGAGCAGCTTTTATCGCTGTTTCCACTGCTTCTGCACCCGTATTCATCGGTAGTGCCATATTCTTATTCGTTAGCTTACATATCTTTTCATACCATGGTCCTAATTGATCATTATGAAAGGCTCGTGATGTCAGTGTAACCATATCTGCTTGTTTTTTTAATGCATGAATAATCTTTGGATGACGATGCCCTTGATTTACAGCAGAATATGCGCTAAGCATATCCATATATCTATTCCCTTCAGGATCCTTCACCCATACCCCTTCAGCATCCGAAACAACAATTGGAAGCGGATGATAATTATTCGCCCCATACTTTAAGGTTAGATTCATGATATCGCTTGAATTTATATCCTCCATCATTTCTCCCCCTTTTGGTGCTTCTTTACACCTGATCAATCATTCTGCTTTTTACTTTCCTTAAATTACCTATTTAACCTATAATTCAGATTGTTATGGTTTACTTTTATTTTCAAGACCTAGCTTATATTTTATTTCTTGCATAGTTGAAGTATAATGTAACGTAATGAAGCGGATGATTGTAAGTACTTCTTGTTATGAGTATTTCTGTTCTAAAATTCTCATCCGATATACATTTATCGCGGTCTCCGCAAGCTCATCGATTAAATTATAGTTTGCATACGCTCCAACTATCGCACCAAATCCAGGGATGAGCTGCAGCATTTTGACCAAATCAATATAATCTCGATATTCTTGCTGGAAGGAACGCCAATCCATGTCAATCAACTTTTCTTTTTGTTCCTCCCAATTTTCAATAATGAATAAGGTCTCCCTTCTTTTTTCATCATTGGAAAATGCAAGCTGAAAAATATGAAGGATAAATAATCTTTCTTCATATTTACCTGTATCAAATCCATATATTGACGCTACTTCAAATAAGAATTTTAATTTAATGGATAAAAGTAGTGGAAAATCAGCAAGACCTAGAAAAATCCCTCCTGCTCCTGTACCAGCACCTTCAACAGTTGCAGTGCGACGGTAGACTATCTGTTTTGCTTTTACTTGCTCATCCATTTCATATAATGGCCTGTTGGTATTCATTCGTCTTTTTGTAGTCAAATCTGAACCAAATAACGTGGCTTTCACCATATTCTTTATACTTTCTGTAATAATCCGATGAGCCTTTTCAGGAATCCAGGAATTAATTTTATTTTGAGCCCTTTTGGAAATCCGATTAATCATCCTTCCTGGTCTCATTATTTTCAGCCGCCACGCTTGCACTTCATCATATGCTTTTACTTCGTAGTTATTCATCTTTATTCATCCTTTGTTCGTTACTGTTATGTTGTACGTATGAACGGAAGAAAAAGTTCTATTTCCACCTAAAAATATGGTTAGCCCATACTAAATGATATACAACTGTATAATTATAGATGATTACATATGCTCCCGAGAAAATAAAATTGATGAACATTGCTTTTTTATCTATACTAAGAAAAAGTAGTAATGGAAGAGAGGTTTAATTAATGGAACAAATGAAACTTGGTTCAAAAGTTTTTTCTATATTAAAAGATAAAATACAATTAATTCAAACAGAAGAAGACCGGGGTATTTATCTAGTAGGACCTATCCGCCTTCCTGTTAACCTTGATGGTGAAACCGTAGAATTCAAATGGTATTGCTGGCTAAATTATGATGTAGTAACAGAGGATTATGAACGAATTATTGAAAGATTATCATCATCGAACCTTGCTGAGTATCAACAATCCAGTGTTCTTGTATATGGAGATTTTAAAAATGCGGATGATGCCTTAATTCGCATGCATTCCATTTGCCATACTGGGGATATTTTTGGAAGCAAACGTTGTGACTGCGGATATCAGTTAAAACAATCAATGAAAAAAATTACGGAACATGGTGTAGGTGCACTATTTTACCTTGCTAATCACGAAGGTCGAGGTATTGGATTATTTTCTAAAGCAATGGCTTATGTACTGCAGGAAAATGGCTATGATACAGTGGAAGCTAACGAAAGCTTAGGCTTTGTAAATGATTCTAGAAACTACGATGATGCCATTCAGGTTCTAAAAACCCTACGCATCAAACCAGTAACACTCATAACCAATAACCCTAAAAAACTGGAGGCATTAGAGAATGCTGGTTTATTACTATCCGGAAGAGTTCCACTATGGGGAGATGTTTCCGAGTATAATAAAAAATATTTGGAAACAAAAGTCGTGAAGTCTGGGCATATAAAAGAAGACAATGAGGGGACTTGTTGTAATGATTAATGATCAATTTTACATGGATTTAGCCTTATCCAATGCCAAAGCAATGAAAGGACAAACCGATCCTAACCCACTTGTTGGTTCGGTAATCGTCAATGATAACCGAATTGTCGGTGTGGGGACCCATCTTAAGGCAGGAGAACCCCATGCTGAAATTCATGCTCTTCAAATGGCCGGAGACAAAGCAAAAGGTGGTACAATCTATGTAACCTTAGAACCATGTTCACATCATGGTAAAACTGGCCCCTGTGCCGTTGCTATAGTTGAAGCAGGAATCAAGAAGGTTGTCATTGCTACATTAGATCCAAATCCAGTTGTAGCAGGCAGTGGAGTGAAGATATTAGAAGATGCAGGCATTGAAGTTGTAACAGGGATACGAGAGCAAGAATCCATACAAATGAATGAGGTATTTAATAAATTTATTACGAAGCAAAAGCCATTTATCACATTAAAAGCAGGTATTTCACTGGATGGAAAAGTGGCTACTCACACGTTTAGCAGTAAATGGATTACATCGGAGGATGCTAGACGAGACGTCCATCAGCTTCGAAGCGAAAATATGGCCATTCTTGTTGGTATTAATACAGCCTTAAAGGACAACTCTAAATTAACATCGAGAATCCCAAATGGAAGAAATCCTATTCGCATTTTGATGGATTCAAGTTTAAGAATACCATTAGACTATCAACTTATTACAGATAAAAAGGCTGAGACTTGGATATTTACAAGTAAAAATCATGATAAAGCTAAAAGGGAAAGACTTGAAGAATTAGGAATCAGGATTTTTATAACGGAATCAGAATCAACAGTTAACCCAGTTGAAGTAGTAGATCTGCTAGGGAAAAACGGAGTATCTTCGCTTATAATTGAAGGCGGTGGGAATATAAATGCTTCCTTTTTACAACATAATCTTGTTGACAAGGTTATTCTTTATATTGCTCCGAAACTTGTTGGTGGTAAGGATGCCCCTACATTTTTAGAAGGAACTGGCATTGAACAAATGAAAGACGCTGTCGAACTTAAAAATACAGATATAATTCGAATTGGCAACGACTTTAAATTTATCGGATATCCAAAGGTTAATTACTAAGATTATGGGGGATGTTCATGAAAATAGGCTTTGATATTGATGATACACTCATAAATTTAAGGGAGCATGCTTTTCACATCTATAATAAAAAATTAAACAAAAATCTTGATTTATCTATATTCCGAAACATAAAACGAGTGGAGATACACGAGCCATTTGGTTTAAATGATGAGGAGGGGAACAAGATGTGGAAAAGTTCTTTAGAGGAAATTTATTATAGTGACTGTCCTCCTTTTAATGGTGCGGTAGAAACACTGAACAAGCTAGATAAGGAAGGACATGAGATATTTTATATTACTGCAAGACCGAAAGAACATGGAAAGAGATCCATGGATTGGCTAAAAAAACAAGGCTTTCCTGTTCAAGAAGAACGGTTTTATTATGGAATGCAGGATGATGAGAAGGTCCATATCATCCAAGACCTTGACCTAGATTATTATATAGATGATAAACCAGCTATTCTGGAAACACTTAAGAATGGACGTACTACTTTACTTATTAAGGATCAACCCTACAATAAAGACAAATGTGATATTACACGGATTATGGATTGGAATGACTTTTATCAATTGATTCAGTTATAGTAATTTTTGAAGCTTTGCTAGATAAACTAGTGAAGCTTTTTATTTTTAGCGTTTCACAAATAGATTGCTATGTATGCATTTAATAGATAGGTTGTTCACGATATTTATTCGATAATAGGTGTAAGAAAACCACTACGGAAATATTAACCTTTTTTGTAACAGAAATATATTGCATATTACATTTCCCTTACACTTGTAGTATAATAGAATATATATATTTACTGGGAGGGGGAAAAAAAGTGCCTATACCGACAAATCATGAAAAACCAACTAGACAATCTGCAAAAGAAACTGCATTTAATCAACTTCAACAATGGATCATAGACGGGACATTACTCCCAGGTGAAAAGATTAATGATTCCGAAATAGCCAAAGCCTTAGGAGTCAGTAGAACTCCTGTCCGCGAGTCTTTACAGCTTCTTGAAGCACAGGGATTCGTTAAAATGTTTCCTGGGAAAGCAACTCAAGTAACAGAAGTAGAAAGAAGCTCAATTAAAGAACTTTTACCACCACTAGCTGCCTTACAAGCATTAGCTGGTGAATTGGCTACGCAACGATTAACTGAGGAAACGGTTACATTACTGGAGAATACAAATCAACGTTTTGCAGAAGCCATACATTCTGAAAACTACTATTCCGCCTTAAAGATTGATGAGACTTTCCATGATATAATTGTGGATACTGCACAAAACAAATATATCAAAAATATCATCGAGCAGCTACAAGCACATGTAAGAAGATTATTCTTCCACAATTCTATTATTCTAACAGAGCATTCCATTGAGGATCACGCAAAAATCATTCAATTAATGAGAGAACGTGATATAGACAGTCTTAATTTAATTTTGAAAGATAATTGGCTTCGTACTATTGACTTGTTTCCTGATGTAAGATGAAAAAACACCGGCTTTCTTTTCGTAAGCCGGTGTTTTTTCATTTATTTTATGCTTCTTGTGCTTGAGATGCTTTCTGTAAGTGAGCAATAACTCCTGTTATAGCAATTACAATTAGTGCTGGAATCAGCCATCCTAACCCTTGTCCATAAAGCGGCAGAACATTTTCATAGAAGTTTACTACTGGAACCATCCAACTAAAATAATCGATTCCTAGCGATTCACATAGTGATTTAAGCCCATCCATTATACTAATTAAGAAGGTAACCGCTATTGTTGTTACATAAACAATACGAGCATGATTAAATAATGGTGATAAGAAAGTCAATAGCATTAATACGATTGCCAATGGATAAAGGAACATTAATACTGGAATAGAGAATGAAATAATGTTCGCTAAACCGAAGTTAGCAATTACAAATGATAAGGTTGTAAAGAAAACAACCAATGTTTTATAACTAAATCTAGGAAGCAGCTTATGAAAGTACTCCGCATTTGCTGTGATTAAACCAATCCCTGTTGTTAAACATGCTAGAATAATGGCAACTGCTAATAATACTGATCCTAACATCCCAAAGTAATACGATGCAGTCCCACTTAATACCGGACCACCAGTTTCAAATAAACCCAATGTACCAACGCTTGTAGCCCCTAGATAAGCAATTCCTACATACATTATTGCAAGTAATATGGTAGCAATAAGTCCTGATTTTGCTGTAGCGGTTAATATTTCCCTTTTAGATGTAATACCAAATGATTTTACTGTACTAATAACGATTATTCCGAAAACTAATGCTGCAAGTGCATCCATTGTATTATAACCTTCTAGAAACCCTGTCATAAATGCGCCACTTGCATAAGCTTCCTGTGGTGTTTCAATCGTGCCCATTGGACTTACAATAGCCGTAATAAGAAGAACGGAAAGTAGAACAACTAATACCGGTGCTAGAATTTTCCCAATATTATTGACAAGTTTTGCCGGATTAAGTGAAAAGAATAAAACACCTACAAAAAAGACCAATGTGAAAATAAATAGTATTAATTGTTGTGACTCTTCAGTTACAAATGGAGCAATCCCTACTTCGAATGCCACCGTACCGGTACGTGGAATAGCAAAGAACGGTCCAATTGTTAAATAAAGTAAAGAAGTAAAAAAGATACCGTATGCCGGGCTAACCCTACTTGATAATTCTTGCAAATCTTTCGATCCTGAGAATCCCATTGCTAGAATTCCTAAAAGAGGTAAACCGACACCAGTTAGTAGAAAGCCAATTGCCGCAGGTACCAAATTTGTTCCTGAATATTGACCTAGCTGTGCTGGGAATATTAAATTCCCCGCTCCAAAGAATAGTGCGAATAACATAAATCCAATCGCTGCATATGATGAAAACGGAAGTTTCTCCTTCATAATTGTTCCCCCTAGATTGTATTAAATATGCAATATATTAGTTGAAATCTATAATACTACCTATTTCAGTAAAATGCAATATATTACGGCAATTTTTTAGCAATTTTCGGATAAACGAATAAATTTGACAATTTAATCTAAAAGCCGACTGATACCATCATACATATAATAGCTTACTATAAAAGAACTTTATTATTATACAACAAAAACTAGACATATAGGGAAAAAAATTATACCATTTATTTTACAATTAAAAAGATATAAAATCTTCAACTAGAATATTCTTAATTATAGGGAGGGAGAATAATGGAATTTTCAAATCGTCTAAAAGACCTACCAACGCAATTTTTTGCAAGCTTGGTTCAAAAAGTAGCTAAAGCAATAAAAGAAGGGCGAGATGTCATTAACCTCGGACAAGGGAACCCAGATCAACCAACACCAGATCATATTATAAAAGCATTACAACAAGCTGCTGAGAATCCTAAAAACCATAAATACTCACCATTTAACGGTACGCATAAATTTAAAAAGGCTACTGCTGACTTCTATAAGCGCGAATATAATGTAGAAATAGACCCAGACACAGAGGTTGCTGTACTATTTGGTGCCAAAATTGGACTAGTTGAACTTCCTCTCACGTTAATGAATGAGGGAGATCTGATGTTGCTACCAGACCCGGGATATCCAGATTATTTATCCGGTGTTAGTCTTGCCAACGTAGAATATGACACCATGCCTTTACTAAAAGAAAATCAGTTCTTACCAGATTATCAATCATTAACAGAGGACCAAAAGAAAAAAGCTAAGTTACTTTACTTAAATTATCCTAATAATCCAACAGGGGCAACTGCAACGAAAGAGTTTTTTCAAGAAACTGTAGAACTTGCGGGACGATATGATATTGGAATTGTTCATGACTTCGCGTATGGTGCAATTGGTTTTAATGGACAAAAGCCACCAAGTTTCCTTCAGGTAGATGGAGCCAAAGAGGTTGGAATCGAGCTCTATACCATGTCTAAAACCTATAATATGGCCGGCTGGCGTGTAGGATTCGCAGTTGGAAATTCTAAAATAGTTGAAGCAATCAATTTATTGCAGGATCACTTGTTTGTAAGCTTATTCCCAGCGGTTCAAGAAGCCTCTGCCATCGCCTTACTTGATGATCAGACCTGTGTAACAGAACTTGTAGAGCTTTATGAAGGCAGAAGAGACACTCTTATTAAAGAGTGCCATCGTATTGGTTGGGATGTTGAGGCTCCAAGAGGTTCATTCTTCGCTTGGCTTCCAGTTCCTGAGGGTTATAGCAGTAAGGAATTTTCCGACCTTTTACTAGATAAAGCAGATGTAGCTGTTGCACCCGGTAATGGATTTGGGGAATACGGAGAGGGCTATATACGAGTAGGTTTATTAGTAGACGAAGAGCGACTACGAGAAGCTGTACAGAGAATAGAAAAGCTTGGTATCTTTTAACGGATCTTAACATTAAAATGGCAGGCAATTTTAATTAATCACCTGCCATTTTCTTTATTCATTAAGGGAGAATCAATGGTAAAAAGAATTATAAATGAAACGAGCACATTATTCATACGTTTTGTAGGTTATCCTAGTTAAACGGGTGAATGAAAAAACTACATTACCATAAGAACTAGTTTTATAAAGGATTCCCTTAAGTATAAGTGTTTAAACACTCTCTATTAGGAAATATTTATGATTCATCATACCTTTCATTTACATATTCTAATTCATCGGCTTTATCTTCCAAATATCTGAAGCATACTCCCTTATGGTCTGATCACTTGAAAACTTACCTGAATAAGCTATATTTGTCACACTCATATCTAACCAAGTATGACGATCTCGATATGCACGTTCTACAAGCTGATGTGTTTCTATATACGGCTCAAAATCCTTTAGAACAAAATATGGGTCATTATGATATAAAATGTTATAAAAAATATCTTTAAATTCTATATCGTGAACCCCGAATGCCCCTTGATTTAATTGATCTAGAATACTTCTAATCCGATCATCTGTGTTATAAATATCCCTTGCACTATACCCACCATGCTGATAATAATGCCATACTTCATCTGCTGTTAATCCGAAAATAAAGATGTTTTGATCCCCAACCAGGTCACGGATTTCTATATTTGCACCATCCATCGTACCTAATGTAAGGGCCCCATTCATCATCATTTTCATATTTCCTGTACCCGATGCTTCCTTACTTGCTGTAGATATTTGCTCACTAATATCTGCAGCAGGTATAATTTTTTCAGCTAGGCTCACATTATAATTTTCAAGAAAAATAACCTTTAACTTATCCTGAATATCTTTATCATAATTCACAATAGAAGCAACGGTATTAATCAATTTGATTACTTCTTTAGCTAAATGATAACTTGGAGCTGCCTTAGCACCAAAAATAAAGGTGCGTGGGGTCATGTCCTGGTTGGGATTTTCTTTTAATTCATTGTATAGGTAGATAACGTGAAATATATTAAGCAATTGTCGCTTATATTCATGAAGTCGTTTGATTTGTACGTCAAAAATTGACTTGTCATCTACTAGTATTCCAGTATGTTGATAAATATAGTTTGCTAAGTTCTTCTTATTATCATGTTTAACCTGATCAAACTTCTCCAGTAGTGACCTATCATTCGTGTACTTAAGCAAGTTAATCAATTGCTTCGGACGTTTAATCCACTGTGGCCCAATAACATCTGTAATGACGTCTGACAATTTCGGATTCACCTTTAGTAACCAACGTCTGTGTGTGATACCATTCGTTTTATTATTAAACTTTTCAGGAAACAGTGAATAGAAATCCTTCATTTCTTTTGTCTTTAATATTTCCGTATGGATTCGAGCTACACCGTTTACACTAAAACTTCCAACAATTGCAAGTTTTGCCATGTGAATTTGTCCATAAGCAATAATCGCTAGATCAGGTATGTTGTCCCTTAATTCCTCATGATTAAACCAGATAGATTGACAGAATTGCTCATTAATCTCATCAATAATCATGTATACACGTGGCAATAGGGATTTAATCATTTCTTGTGGCCATGTCTCTAATGCTTCACTTAATGTCGTGTGGTTGGTATAGGCAATTACTTTCGTTGTAATCTGCCAAGCCGCATCCCAGCTTAATCTTTCCTCATCCATTAAAATCCGCATCAACTCTGGTATTGCAAGACTTGGGTGGGTATCATTAATTTGAATTACAACTTTCTCAGGTAAACGACTAATTGGTAGTCGGTAATTCTTTTTAAAGTTATTGATAATCGTTTGAATGCTCGAAGAAACTAGAAAGTATTGTTGTTTTAAACGCAATTCCTTACCTTCATAACTTGAATCATCTGGATACAGAAAACCAGATATTTGTTCTATCGAGTGCTGATGGTCTAAATCATGATAGAACTCACTATTTTCCTCCATTACTTCCCTATCCTGCTTATGAAAGGGCTCTGCACTCCATAACCGTAATGTATTTACTATTTCATTTTGATAGCCTAGAACAGGAATATCGTAAGGAACAGCTAAAACCTTATCCGTCTCCTCATATTTAAATTCCAAAGAACCATCTATTCTTTTGAACATATGTACCTTTCCATGGAATTGAATACAAACGGCTTCCTCCTCTTTCCTCGTTTCCCAAGGATAAGGTTCCTTTAACCAATAATCTGGAAGTTCTACTTGGTTTCCGTGAATAATCCGCTGTTCAAATAAACCATATCGGTACCTAATTCCATAACCATGACCGGGATAACTTAAGGAAGCAAGGGAATCTAGAAAACAAGCTGCAAGTCTTCCTAATCCCCCATTACCTAATCCGGCATCACGTTCCTCTGAAAAAACATAGTCCGGGTTAAATCCCAGGTCCACGATAGCTGCCCTTGCTTCGTCAAGCAGACCACAGTTTAGCAGATTATTTTCCAATAATCTCCCAATCAAAAATTCCATAGACAAGTAATATACTTGTTTTGTCTGTTTGGTTTCATACATATCCTTCGTTCGATACCAATTTGGTATAATTTCATCATTTACAATGGATGCAAGTGCATAATAAATGTCCTTATTTGTTACGTGATTAACATCTTTTCCTTCATCCAGTAACCTTTTTATCATTTCTTCCTTTAAATGATTAGCTGTTAACGGTGGCAAGGAACCATCTCTCCTTATCCATGAATTAGTGTTGGTACTAACTGTTCATATAATTGACCATACAATTTAGCTGAATCCTTCCAGCTAAATCGATTACCATTAAAATTGCTACAAAGCTGTTGCCAGTGATCAGGGTCATGATAAATATCTAATGCATAGCGCATGGCATGTAACAAATCATGGGCATTATAATTCGTGAAACTAAAACCGTTTCCCTCCCCTGTTATTTCATTATAGGACTGTACCGTATCTTTTAATCCACCCGTTTCTCGAACAATTGGTGCCGTTCTGTATTGAAGTGCAATTAATTGAGCTAGTCCACATGGCTCAAACTTAGAAGGCATGAGGAAAAAATCTGCACTCGCATATAATTTCCTTGCTAGGCCTTCATTAAACGTTAACAACGCTCTTGCTTTTTCAGGATATCGATATGCTAAGCTAGCAAAATAATCCTCAAACTCTTTTTCACCAGTACCCAAAATGATGAACTGTACCTCTTCTTGTAAAAACTCTTCTAAAATATGCTCTACTAAATGAAGTCCCTTTTGTTCCGTTAATCTAGTAACCATGACATATAGAGGTTTATCTAAGTCCATGGGGAAATTTAACTCTTCTCCAAGATCTAATCTATTTATAATCTTTTTGGAACGTGCAGAGCGATAATTCACGGATAGATACGGATCGGATAATGGATTATATTCCTTCGTATCAATCCCGTTTAAAATACCTATTACGTCCTGTTCTCTTTGCCACAAGACAGGATGGAGTCCTTCACTATAGTAAGGGTATTTTATTTCTTCGGCATAAGTCGGACTTACCGTCGTGATTTTATCTGCATGGAACAGTGCACCCTTCAGACAATTCAACATACCGTTCCATTCCAAACCACCAATGTGCTCTCTATCTAAATTGAAAAAGTCCTCAAAAATATCGATAGGCATCATTCCTTGGTATTTAATATTATGAATCGTAAATACTGTTCGCATATCTGATAATGGTTTTTGAATATTAGCGAGTACAACTGCTATTGCTGCTTGCCAATCATGGGCATGTAGAATGTCTGGCTTAAAGTATCCATTTGCTAAAAATTGAATAACCGCATGGGCGAAAAATACAAATCGCTCTCCATCGTCGTAATAACCATATACACCCTTTCTAGTAAAATAGTAATCATTTTCTACAAAGTAATATTCGATTTGATGATACCTTAGCGTATAGATCGTTGCCTCCTGATTTCTCCATCCAAACGGAACATCGATAGAAGTAAGATATTCCATTTGTTCCTTCCATTCTTCTGGTATCTCGTCATACAATGGCAGGATGACACGTACCTCTAATTGTTCATGCTCCTTTAAAGCCTGTGGAAGGGAGCCTATTACATCCGCAAGACCGCCTGTCTTTATAAAAGGTGTAGATTCCGATGCAACAAATAATATATTTTCCACCTTTCCATCTCCCCCTAACTTACTATCTTAAGGAGGTAGCTCAATTGTACCTCCCCTTATTTGCTTTCTATCACCTGTCTTTTTGCTACCACATATGGTTTATCCTTTGAGCCAATAATTCTTTGTCCTTTCGTTACATGAACATCTTTATCCAGAATGACGTTTTCTAAATGGACATCCTCATCTATCGTACAACGCTGCATTATAATGGAATTCCTTATATTTGCACCTTTATTTACCTTCACACCCCGAAATAGTACACTGCCCTCAACGACACCTTCAACAGAGCAACCATTTGCTAAGATTGATTTTTTTACCTTAGACTGACCAAGGTATTTCACTGGTGGGTAATTAGATATTTTCGTTCTTACAAAATGTGGCTTATAAAATAAATCCTGATAATTGTCCTCGTTTAATAGTTCCATATTGTGTCGGTAATAACTTTCAATCGAATTAATAAATACTCCGTACCCTTTATGACGATATGTCTGTACTTTCAACTGAGAAAGTCTTTCTTGAATACCATGAACAAAAAAGTTATCTTGATGATATGCAATACATTCATCGACTAATTTCATTAATAAGGATTTATTAATAATATACGTACCTGTAAAAAGCAGTGGATTATGTCGTTCGTTTGTAATATTTTGCACCCAACCTAAATCATCTGCTTGGATACGGAAATACGGTGTATGCTCTTCTTGTAAATCCTCCATCATTGTTGATACTAAAGTAACATCCGCTCCTCGATTAATATGCAATTGAAAAGCATCCTTATAATCCGTATTAGCTATAAATTGACTGCCACTCACTAATACATAGTCTGATTTACCTCGATTAAAGTAATCCCGATTATTATGAAAGAAGCGCAAATCCCCTCTCGAAACATCCGTAGGGTCATTCCAATCAGGAGGTAGAATATACAGACCACCATTTCTACGATCTAAATCCCAATTTTCTCCTGTTCCAAGATGGTCTAATAAGGAGCGGTATTTAGATTTTGCAAAGATTGCTACTTCTTGAATATCTGAATTCACCATATTGGATAAAGCAAAATCAATTAATCGATAACGTCCTGCAATTGGAATAGATGCATGGTTACGAAAGTATGTTAGTTCGTTGAAAACAAAATTCTCATGCTCCAAATTGATTAATCCCATCATGGACTTCATTATTTTTCGCCTCCAGTCATTGCCTTCATTCCTTCTAATATTTCCTGATTGAGTACAATAGGTTCTTCATTATCTTTAGCATGTATATTTGTTCCTTCAGGTACAGTAGTATTTTCCATTACAATGACCCGTTCAAGGTTTGAATTCCGTCCGATTGTTACATTTGGATGAATTATAGACTCATTAATGGAACAGCCACTTTCCACTTTGACGCCTTTAAAAAGAATAGAGTTTTGGACTTCCCCATAAATAAAGCAACCAGAATTGGTTAACGATCGCTGGATTGATGCATTTTCCCCAATAAACTCTGGCGGGAAATTAGAGTCATTGGTATAAACCATCCAATTTTTATCCATTAACGTACGTCCCCATTCATTATCATCAAGCAAGTCCATATTTGCTTCCCAATAGCTTTTTACTGTTCCTACATCCTTCCAGTAACCGTCAAAACGATAAGCATAAAGTCTCCGTTCATCTCGAAGCATTGCTGGAATAATATCTTTACCAAAATCGTGACTTGACGTTTGTTGACTCGCATCTTTTAATAAATAGGCTTTCAACGTTTCCCATGTGAAAATATAGATTCCCATCGATGCAAGATTATTTTGTGGTTGTTCTGGTTTCTCTTCAAATTCATAAATCCTTAAATTATCTGTTGTGTTCAGTATGCCAAATCGGGATGCTTCCTCCCATGGCACTTCAATAACAGATATTGTTGCATCCGCATTGGATTGTTTATGCTGATTAAGTAATTTACGATAGTCCATTTGATAAATGTGATCCCCTGAAATGACAAGCACATATTTTGGATTATATTGATTAATAAAATGGATATTTTGATAAATGGCATCTGCCGTTCCAGTGAACCAATCTCCACCTGTTTTAGCCGTATATGGAGAAAGAATGGTTACTCCCCCATCTCTTCTATCCATATCCCAAGGCTTTCCATTTCCAATATGTTTATTGAGCTCAAGTGGAGAATATTGTGTTAGAACACCTAATGTCTGAATATTAGAATTGGTGCAATTACTTAGCGTGTAATCAATAATGCGATATTTCCCCCCAAATGGTACCGCTGGTTTCGCAATATCATGTGTTAATGCACCTAAACGTTTTCCTTCTCCCCCTGCTAAAAGCATACCTACACACTCTTTCAAACTATCTCTCCTCCTCTATATTTCTCTTAAATAGTGTGATTGCTAATGGTGGTATTTTTATTTTTATATGTTGTGGCAAACCATGCCACTTTTCTGGAAAACTAAAATGTTCCTTCTCGTTTCGTTGTCCTGTTCCTCCAAACTCCTCAGAGTCCGAATTAAAAATCTCTTTGTACTCTCCGGGAACAGGAACTCCAATTTTATAATCGTAATAAACATTTGGAGTAAAATTGCAAACTATAATGAGCTCATCCTTATGAAGTTTACTTTTTCTTCTAAAGGCAATGATGCTTTGATCAACATTATGCGGATCAATCCATTCAAAACCTTCTGAATCATGATCAAGTTCGTATAATTGTGGGTGTTCTAGATAGAAATGATTTAATGTTTTTACATAATTGAAGATTCCATGGTGTAGTGGGTATTTTAATAGATGCCAATCCAGTTGTTCCTTGTCTTTCCATTCTGCATATTGTGCTAGCTCGCCTCCCATAAATAATAGGTTTTTTCCTGGGTGGCAGAGCATGTAGCCGTATAGCAATCTTAAATTAGCAAACTGCTGCCATTGATCCCCAGGCATTTTATCCAGTAATGACTTTTTGCCATGAACAACCTCATCATGTGAAAGTGGTAAAAGAAAATTCTCGGAGTATGTATACATAAAAGAAAACGTTAGTAAATTATGATGCCATTTCCGATGAATAGGGTCTTTTTTCATGTATTTCAGCGTGTCATTCATCCAACCCATGTTCCATTTGTAATTAAATCCGAGCCCGCCAGAATAGGTTGGTGCGGTGACTAATGGAAGATCAGAGCTATCTTCAGCCATCATTAGCGTATTGGGATAATAGGAAAAAATAACTTCATTCAATTTCCGTATGAATGCATAGGCCTCTAAATTTTCCTCCCCACCATAGGAATTATAAATCTTCTCTTCCCAATCTGGACGGTCGAAATTAAGATAAAGCATACTTGCTACTGCATCCACACGAATTCCATCAATATGGTACTCCTCTAGCCAAAACAAGGCATTAGAGATTAAAAAGCTTTGTACCTCAGGCCTTCCAAAATCAAATGTCAGTGTTCCCCATGACTGTTTTTCTGCTTTTCTAGGGTCTGCATATTCATACAAGGCCTTCCCATCAAATTCCCTTAACGCAAAATCATCCTTACAAAAATGACCCGGAACCCAATCCATGATTACCCCGATATTATTTCTATGGCATTCATCGACGAAGTATTTAAATTCATCCCTATCTCCATATCTAGTAGTAACGGAAAAATAACCTGAAATTTGATATCCCCAAGACAAATCAAATGGATGCTCTGCTAATGGTAATAACTCAATATGGGTAAAACCTAGAGATTTAACATACGGGATTAGTTCCTTCGCTAATTCCTTATATGTATAAAACTCACCAGATTCCTTTTTCCTCCAAGATCCTAAATGAACCTCATAAATATTTACGGGGGAAGCATAGGAGTGATACTGCTTCTTCCTTTCCTGCCAATCGGTATCTTTCCATTTATATGTGGATACGGTTGGGATTAAGGAGGCTGTCTTAGGCCTAAGTTCAGACTGGAGTGCATATGGATCTGCCTTCAATCTGAGCTCCCCAGTTACGGAAATGATTTCATACTTATACGCTTGCCCTGGCAAGACATCGGTGAAAAACCCTACCCAAAGTCCTTCATTCGTAATCCGCTCTAAAGCATGTGATTCACTACTCCAGTTATTAAATTCACCCACTACAGAAATTTGCTCTGCATGTGGTGCCCATACGGCAAAACGATAGCCCTTTATGCCTTTTAAGTGGATATAATGACAACCTAAAAGTTGTTGGCTGCGATAATTAGTTCCTTGATGAAATAAATAAATATCCTGTTCAGATATATGATAGTCCACTTCAGATATATGATAGTTCACGAATCAAAATAACCTCCTTTTCCCGATAGGCAAGGACTAAGACATAAATCAAATAATCAGATAATATGGCTAATCCCTATTTATACAAGTGTAATTATAAGCTGAATAACTATTCACTTCAACGAGGATTCAGAAAATTCGTTCGACAAAAACTGTAACTATTTAGAAAGTATATCAACTTCTGTCGAATATAATTAAAACCATGTAAAATTCGTTTAAAACATGAAATAATAGGTTATTATCTTTTTATGGAAGTTCTTATATTCATAACTTTGGGTAAAACATATACTATAAGTAAGTATGACAGTAGTTAATCACTGGTTGCAGGGGGAGTACATTTTTTCCCTTAATAATATAAAGACGATTTGGACGTTGAGGAGTCCATTCATTCCTTAACTTCTAAAAAAGGAGTAGATTCCTGTGAAAAATGGGGTTGCGTGGATTGATGATATAAATGAAATGACAGTAAATGGGGATTTAGAAAATCTACCTGAGAAGCATCCATATCCCTTTATAGTTTGGGAGAAAAAACAAACCAACTTCCAAGCTAGTGTGAAAGAAGTAATAAATAAAACCACAGCTAGAATCCACTTCCATGAAGAACTCCCATTTGGAGAAACACTTTATCTCCTTTGGGGAGAAAAGAAATTTCCAATTTACCCTGGAGCTATTGTACGGACAAAGTGGTTTGATGAGAAATACGCTGACCTTGACGCTACACTAGGCGCTGTATGCAGTAAGACCTCCACCACTTTTTCCTTGTGGGCACCTACAGCAACAGAAGTTAGATTGGCCCTTTCCGAAAGTTATTATCACCTGAATAGAGAGGAAAAAGGGATTTGGAAATTAACGATTGAAGGGGATTGGCATGGTTTTCCGTATCAATATGAAATCACAGTAAACGGAAAGAAAACGCTTGTGAATGATCCATATGCCAAAGCAATGATGCCAAATAGTGAAAAAGCTGTTATTATCGATTTTTCAAGGACGAAACAAATAGATGAAATCAGTACACCAAGACCTCAAATAAATCATTTACAAGACTCGATTATTTATGAACTACATGTAAGAGATGCAACCATACACAAGAATAGCGGTGTGAAAAATAAAGGTAAATTTGTGGGGTTAACAGAGAAGTCGACATCTACTACTCATAACTCCTCTACAGCACTATCCTATTTGAAAGAACTTGGGATAACCCATGTACAATTACTGCCTATTAATGATTTTGCTCGTGTAGACGAAATCAATCCAGATACAACATATAATTGGGGATATGATCCTTTATACTTTCAGGTTCCTGAAGGGAGCTATGCCCTTTTACCAGGGGAACCAGTCTCACGAATTAACGAATGTAAAACAATGATTGAATCTTTCCATCAAGAAGAATTATCCGTTATTTTGGACGTTGTTTATAATCATGTATTTATTATGGAAGAATCTCCTTTTGAAAAAATCGTACCTGGCTACTATTTCCGTTACCATAAAGATGGAACGCTTTCTAACGGTACTGGAGTTGGAAATGATGTAGCCTCTGAACGTCAGATGGTTCGAAAGTTCATACTGGATACCGTCGATCTATGGCTATCTGAATATAAAGTAGACGGATTCCGATTTGACTTGATGGGTTGTCTAGACATAGAGACAATAAATCTTATACAAAAAAGATGCCTTAAAGAGTCCCAGCCCATTATGCTCTTAGGTGAAGGATGGGAATTACCAACGGCCCTTCCATCCCATAAGAAGGCAACAAGCATAAATTCAAATTCATTAAAAGGAATACGTTTTTTTAACGATTTTTTCCGAGATACATTAAAAGGAAATTTATTTGATTCCAGTGATACTGGATTTGTTAATGGAAATGGACATTTTATCGAACGTCTTCCACATTTATTATCTGGTTCTGTGTTAGAGGATTATGGGGATCCCTTTGTTTCCGATGTAACCCAATCTGTTAACTATGTAGAATGTCATGATAATCACACATTATGGGATCGACTTCAATTAACAAATCCTTTCTCTAGTGATAAGGATCGCAAAAGGATGCATCAGCTTGCAACAGCTCTCACTCTTCTAAGCCAGGGTGTTCCTTTTATCCATGCTGGGCAAGAATGGTTCAGAACAAAAAATGGAGTAGAAAATAGCTATAAGTCTAACGATTTTATCAACCAGTTGGACTGGAGCAAACGAGAAACGGAAAATGATAATGTTGAATTTTTGAAAGCACTTATTCGTTTGAGGAAAAAATATGAAGTATTCCGTTTAAAAAGCAAACAGGAAATCCGGCGGAGATTCCATATACTTGAAACACCTAACCCTATTTTTGGATTTACCTTGCTAGATGATGAAGTTGACTTCTCCATTTATGCTAATCCAACGAAGAGGGATTGTTCACTAAGGTTGCCATCGTCCGGAAATTGGAAAATAGCAGTAACAAATTATTTAGGTGATTCTGATAACCAACAGACTATTGTTGGCGAGTTTATGGAGATTCAACCTTATGAAATTGTTGTTTTACAGAAGTTGCGAAAATCAGCTGATCTGACGTTTAACTCACAGATAGGTAGTAGTGTAGAGAATTAAAATTGCTTTAATACTTGAAAAAGCAGTGAACTTATAATTCTTATGAGTTCACTGCTTTTATTTCTAAGTTTCGGTTTATCGTAGGTTAAGGCGCAGAAATACACCCAACTCAAAATGGAGGAAAAACAAATCTTTTTAGGCGGGGAACGAAAGAAAACCCCACTGATTAAAGATTCTCTTTATACGAATTACTTTTATCCCTTCACAAGTTGTTCAAAAGTTAATCCCAAGTATAGTCTCTGAAATAGTGATACCAATCTCCATTTTTAAAATAAACTTTTATACACTTTTCTCGACTATCCCACTTGATTTTCTTAATGTTTTGAACATCGTATTCCTTCCGTTTATCCATCTTCATACTTTCCAAATGTTTAGGATGTGTCTGATTAAAAATTCTCTTTTGTAGATCGGTTAATTTATCATAGCCTTTCGCGTTCATTTCTTTAGCTTTAGCGTAAATAGTGGAACGTGGAACACCAGTCATTTTCTCGATTTCGGTTATACTTAGGCCATTGTTATCATTGTTAAAATATAGCTTGAGTGCCTTTTTAATATCTCTTTCATCTTTCTCTTTACGTCCCAACTGTCTCCCTTGGCTTTTGACACGTTCACGGCCTTCCTTTGTACGCTTATTGATTAGATTACGTTCAAGGTCACGCTCAAAATCAACAATAGTTCCAAGCATAGTAAACATTGTTTTCCCGGAAGGAGTTGAAAAATCAATTTTTTCTTTAATAAATTCCAACCCAATATCTTGTTCTTGTAAAGAGTTTGCGATTCGATGTAATTCATATGTGCTCCCGGCTAAACAGTCCATTTTATACGCCACCAATTTATCCCCCGGTCGTAAATACTTAAGAGTACGTTCCAATTCTGGTAGCTGCACCCTTCTAATTGCTATTTTTTCCTTACATATTTTATCGCATCCATATTCTTTTAACTTCTCCATTTGAAATTCCAAGTCTTCAGTTGTACTACCCCTTGCATAACCGATAGTAGCCATAACATATTATCTCCCATGTCCAATGATCTTAAATATTTTGTGCATCTGATTATAAACTAACTCTTAGACAATAACAACAACAATTTTATGTAAGTTTTATATTAAAAATGACTATATCAAAAAGCCATAAAAAATCAATCAAGTGTTCTAATTCGTAATAAATTGATATACTAGTTTTATATACTGAAGCTTATTCTCACTTTATATAAAAAAGGAAGTGTCAAGTATTGTTTAAAAATACTGGGCTTTTGTTAGAAGGTGGGGGAATGAGAAGTGCATATACTGCTGGAGTTTTAGACTTCTTCCTTGATGAGGAGTTTGAATTCCCAGTAGTTGCAACAGCCTCTTCAGGAGCTCTTATCGGCAGTTCATACATTGCAAAGCAAAGAACTAGAAACTATCAAATATTACAGGCTGTCGGGAATAATTCTAAATCTGTTTCCGTAATCAACTGGTTACGAAACAGAGAAATATTTAATATGGATTATATTTTTGATCAAATTCCAAGGGATATTATTCCCTTAAACTATCAATCTTTTACACAATCTCCATCTACATTTATTATTGGAACAACAGACATCCAAACCGGAAAGCCACTTTACTTTAATCGATATGAAACAATTGACGATTTATTAACTATCACCCGAGCATCCTGTTCTCTTCCGGTCCTGGCGCCGAGTGTCCGCTACCAGGGAAAGGAATTATTAGATGGCGGGATATCCAATCCCATCCCTATCCATCCATTAATTACACAAGGGATCAAAAAACATATAGTCGTTTTAACTAGAAATAGAGGATACATTAAAAAGGCAACAAAACTTAATTGGTTTTTCCAAAGATTGTTTAAAAATAATCCAGAGCTAGTTCGTATATTGCGTGACCGGCATATCCTTTACAATCAAACCATGCATTTGCTTTATGAAATGGAAAAACGAAACGAAGTATTTATTTTACAACCCGAACGACCTCTAAGGGCGGCTAGGATAGAAAAGAATAAAGAAAAACTAGAAGAATTATATAATCAAGGATACGAAGAGACCAAAGCGAAAAAGGAGATATTATTAGCCTTTTTAGAATCACAAACTCAAGATAAAACGAGTACCATTCCTTCATGATGTATTGGATTGGTTATTTTTAATATACTAATTAACAATCGGGATTGAAAAGAGGTGTAAAAGATGATTCCCATTAGTATCCTCGATTATTCCCCGATTGATGAGGGAACAAATGCACATGAGGCTTTATGGAACACTACAAATTTAGCAATATATGCAGATTCTCTTGGTTTTAAACGCTTTTGGGTTTCAGAACATCACTTTGTAGAATCAGTTGCAAACAGTAGCCCGGAAATACTGATGATGCATCTCGCCTCCTCCACCAAAAGGATACGAATAGGCTCTGGTGGGGTCATGTTGCCACATTATAGTGGTTATAAAGTTGCGGAAAACTTTAGAATGATGGAGGCTCTTTATCCCAACCGAATCGATTTAGGTATTGGAAGATCACCCAGTTTTCGTATTGTCAATCAAGCCTTAAACGAAAGTAAAGGTAAACGAGTAGCGTATGAGCAGCAGGTAGAGGATTTACAGAAGTATTTGACAGACAACGTTTCAGATGAACACCGATTCCAAAAGTTAATCGCTACACCAAAGATAGAAACGAGGCCCGAAATGTGGATGCTTGGATCTGGAAAAAAAGGTGCAAGGGTTGCGGCAAGCCTTGGAACTGGTTACGTCTATGCTCATTTTGCTAAACCAGGACGTCAAGGAATAACAACTGTGAATGATTATCGAAGACATTTCCATTCCTCCACATTTTTAAATAGACCTAGAGTAATGATTGCTGTATTTGTAGTGGTTGCAGAAAATGAAGATAAAGCGGAAGATTTAGCTCAAGCCTTTGATCTATGGCTACACTTTATTGAATCCAAGCACCAGCCTCCATACTATCCGTCTATTCAAACTGCTAAAAGCCGTGGATTCAACCCGGCTGAAGGGGAAAAGGTACAAGCCAATCGTAGAAGAATGATTGTAGGTACCCCAGAACAAGTAAAAGCTGAAATTTTACAGATTGCAGAATCCTTTGTAGCTGATGAGATCATGATTATACCAAATGTGTACGGTATTCAGAATCGGAAAAACACTATTAAGCTACTTGCAGATATGTTTGGTTTTTAGCATATGTACAAAAACCTATCTTATTAGAGATTGGGTTCATCAAAGAAGGTGTGTAGTAGTAGATATAAATTAAATAAGTTCTTTATCCCCATACTACACACGTTAATGTCTCATTAAATGAAATGATCCTTATTAAACATATATAAGCTTACAAAACCGACGTCATTTCCTTCATTGGTGTCGTCCCCTATTTGTCTTATTCTTTAAATGTTATCATGCTTCCACCATATAATTTAGCCGATAAATTAAAATCCGCTCATACGGATTCCGTTCATATAATCCAGGTATCCTCACTTCCTCTACTAATTCAAACAGTGTTTCCATTTCTAAAAAATAAATATAATCATCGTGAGGGTAATATAAAATTAAATCAACACTACGTTGGATTAATTCAACCGATGCCAAGATATTTTGGACTACCCTACGGAAAATTTCGACAGAAAAGGGATTGAAGAAATAAAAGCAATTATCTTCTCGACGAATCACATATTCCTCAGCTAGGCAATAATGGAATTGTAGTTTATCCTGCTTTTTATTAAATCTACTTAAGTAACGATTGCGGTTTTCAATCGCATTTTCGTAGAATGTCACATTTCGCTCAATTCCAGATACAGATGCTTGGTAAAAATAATGAATATAAAAGTTCAATCTCCCTAGCCCACAGCCGAAATCAACAATATGATCTTGCTCGCTTATGGGATATTTCTTTCCTAATTCCTCTAGTACATAATAAGGCGTCGGCTCATATGGATGGTAATGGATGAATGGATCATTAGGAGTATTTTTATTTTTTCTTGTTTTGATGTTAAGTAATTTATCGTAGTAATATTCCTTCATAAAATCTCTCCAAATTTAGTAGCTTAACATTATTCTACCTAAGTTTTAGGTGGATTCCCACCATTCACCGATTTACCTCGTAATTTTTTATGAATTCTGATATCATTCTTATATACGAATAAAAAAGAAAAAGCGGGGATAATCATGAAGAAAATTCATACAGTGTCATTAGTAGGGTTAGGTGCAATTGGCGCGGCCTATGGTAGTAAGTTACAAACACTATTAGGTGAAGATTTCCGAGTAATTGTAAATAATGAACGATTGAATCGCTACCAAAAAAACGGTTTTGAAGTGAATGGGATAAAACAGGAATTTAACTTTATAACTCCTGAGGCGGAAACTGAACCAGCAGACTTAGTTATCATTGCAACGAAAAATGCAGAGCTCGGACAGGCTGTTCAGGATGTTAAGCAGCATATAGACAAAGAAACCATTATTCTATCCTTACTAAATGGCATCTCTAGTGAGGAAGAAATCTATGAAGCTACTAATAATGAGCATATTCTTTATAGTATGTGTGTTGGAATTGACGCCGTAAGAGATCGTCAATCTGTTAGGTATGCTAGCATAGGAAGGATTTGCTATGGTGAAAAAGACAAGTCTATCTCTGAAGATGTACTTGCAGTAGAAGATTTGTTCCAAAAAGCTGGTATTCCATATGAAATCTCTGAGGACATCTGGCATACTATCTGGGCTAAGTTTATGTTTAACGTTGGAATAAACCAAACATCCGCTGTACTTAAAGCCCCTTATAAATTTTTTCAAAGCATTCCATCCCTCCAAGAATGGATGGAATCAGCAATGTATGAGGTTGTGGCCATATCGAAAAAAGTTGGTGTTCATTTGACAGAAGAGGATGTTAAACATTATCGCCCAATATTACATGCTCTTTCTCCTAATGGAAAAACATCCATGCTACAAGACGTACTTGCCAATCGAAAAACAGAAGTTGAACATTTCGCCGGAAAGGTTTGCGAACTAGGCAAAAAGTATAATATTTCAACACCTGTAAATGACCAGCTTTATCAAATAATCCATATAATTGAGGAAATGGCAAAGCAATAGACCGCTCTTTAGTATAAAAATAACCTTCATAATTAAAATGAAGGTTATTTTTATACAGGGTTTACTCCTTCATTAGAGTAGTAATGTTGTTTTTTGGTGATTTCTTTGGTTTTCAGCAAGGCTGTGAAGACACTTTTGAGCTCTTCTCTCCCTAGCTTTCTTCTTCATCCAATAGATAAAAGAGCATTTTACTATTTTTAGCATGGTACTTGATTCCATTACCCTTCTATAATTTTCACGTGGAATTTCCTTCTTCTAGGTCCGTCAAATTCACAAAAGTATACACTTTGCCATGTACCAAAAACAAGCTGTCCTTCTGAAATAATAATTGTTTCACTTACTCCCACTACAGAGGATTTCATATGTCCATCTGAGTTATTTTCCATATGGATATACTCGCTCTTATTTGGAAAGGTTTCATTTAACCCTAGCTTAAGATCTGTTTTTACATCAGGATCCGCATTTTCATTAATAGTGATGGCAGCTGTTGTATGTGGGCAATAAACTACCATGATTCCATCCCTTACCTTACTTGTATGTAGTGCTTCATTCAAATAAGAGTCTATATTTATGAACGCCTGTTTTTCTGAAGTATTGATCTCAAATGTATAGAATAACTTGTCCATGATTCTCCAACTCCTTATTTACATTCTATATTTACCCCAATCTTACCATCCCTTATCTATAAAGTGAATTTTCAATTGGTGGGGGTATTAGCCCCTTAACCTGTGATAAAAGAAAGGGAATAGTAGTTTATAGAAAAAACACATTCTTTTAGGAATGTTTAAATTAGAACAATCGTAATTATTTAGTAATGAATATATTATAGTAATAACCATTGCCGAAAAGTCGGCTAAATCTTATAAAAAGGAAGGTAAAAATGTCAAAACTAAGGGTATTAAATTACACGTTCCAAAACTTAAGTCAAAAGAATATGTCGTTCAAACAAGTTTTCCACCATATTGTTCAATTCATGAAAAAAGACCCGAACGGAAACTATCGTTTAATGTTTGGAACAGATTCGCAAGTACATGGGTATTACACCAGATTTATCACAGGAATCGTAATCCAGCGTGAAAAAAAAGGAGTATGGGCATGTATACGAAAAGTGAATGTACCTCGTAAAATGACAAACCTTCATGAAAGAATTTCTTATGAAACAACCCTAACTGAAGAAATTGTATCCATGTTTACAGAAGAAAGGAAAGAGCAACTAATTAATATCATATTGCCGAACATCTATAAGGGTGCATCCTTTACTATTGAAGGACATATCGATATTGGTTCAGGAAATAGAAATAAAACAAGAGTTTTTGTGAACGAAATGGTCTCAAGAATGGAGTCTATCGGTGTAGAGCCAAAGATAAAACCAGATTCCTTTGTCGCAAGTTCTTATGCCAATCGCTATACCAAATAATTTTGTGAAAAACGGGGTCGTACTTCAGCTTTGAAGTACGCCTCATATTGCTTCTAGACCTTCCCTAAGTTATACTTTTAACAACTACATAAGTATAGAAGGTAGGGCTACCATGTATCATTTTGTAGAAGAAAAAATTAAAGAAGCCGTTAACAATGGAGAGTTCAATCATCTTCCTGGTAAAGGAAAGCCTCTTGACTTAAAAGATGATTTACAAGGATTATCCCCAGAGATTCGAAGAGCTTTTAAAATTCTAAAGCATGCTGGGTATATTTCTGAAGAACAAGAGAAGAAAAAAGAGTTACTTACATTTCATGATTTGTATTCAACTGTTGCCGGAAATACTCCTAGACGGAATGATCTACATGATAGAAAGAAATTTGATGCATTTGTTCGTGAGAGGGGCTTGAGGAGAAATTCCAATTTCCGCAATTATGCAAAAAATATTTATAAAAGACTTTTCTAATTTATAAAGTTAATAGTCTTATAAATTTGGCAAGTTTTAGCTCTCATAATATAATTAAACTAGTATTCTTGAATTGGAAAGGGGCCTTTACTTGTCTAAGTTTTTTACCACTAAGAGAATCATTATTGCTATAGTTGCTATACTATTAGCAATAGTCTTTTATTTTTACTCACCTGCTTTTATGCCATTTATCTTAGCGGCGCTAACCGCTTTTATATTAGAGCCACTCGTTAAACTAATACAAAAGCATTTAAAATTTAGAAAAAGATTACCTGCAGTTATTATCGCATTTGTAACCTTTGTTTTAGTCATTGCTTTCATTTTTTACGTTACTATTACTAGAGTTGTCAATGAAACCATCCGCTTTGTTGAAAGAATGCCATACTACATTATTGATATAAACTTCTACATGGAGAATTTGCTAGAAAAACTAAATAAGACTGCCGCCGGTTTGCCACCAGTTTTTATCGATGAAATGGATAAGCAAATTTCTAGTTTACTGGAATGGACTACAGAATCAGCTCAGCAAATGATACCTATATTGGCTGGTTGGGCTCAAGCCATCCCAAATTTAGTCGTTGTAATTATCATTTATTTAATAGCTCTATTTCTAATCAGCTTGGATTTACCGAAGTACATAGAAGGATTCTATGCTAGGTTTGAAAAGGAAAACGGTGAAAAGGTTCGTTATATGCTACAACGATCCACTAGGTTCTTTACTGGGTTCTTTAAAGCACAATTTTTAGTTAGTATTATCATCTTTATAGTCACTTACATCGGACTAATGCTAATCTCTCCTGATAACGCCTTAATCATGTCCCTAGTTATTTGGTTTATTGACTTCATTCCAATTATCGGGTCCATTGCCATTCTTGCTCCATGGGCATTATTTGATTTGATTACTGGGGATGTAAACACTGGAATTCAATTACTCGTACTAGCTGGAATTCTATTAATTATCCGTAGAACCGTCGAGCCGAAAGTCATGGGTGACCAAATTGGACTTCCCCCTTTACCTACACTAATTGGTTTATGGTTAGGATTATACTTCTTTGGTATTCTTGGGCTTATCGTTGGTCCATTATCCATCATTGCACTCCTATCAGCCAAAGAGGCTGGGCTTATTAAATTAGACTTTAAAATATAATGGTGCCTGGCACTTCCCGGTTTTTGTTGATTTGTCACCTTATAAAATATTACTTTTTACGTATAGTAACAACGAGGTGATAAAATGGCACAGCATAAAAAGAAGGCTGATTTAGCAAAATCTGAAACTAGGGAACGATTTAATATTCAAGCAGGAGCAAATAATGCAGATCATCCACTAGATACAAAAAATCGTGTTTCTGGGGATTCTGTAGATGAACACAGAAGATTGGAATCAGCCAATGCTTATCTTGCGGAAAAAGAAATAAAGCAAACGTTTCTTAATTCCTAATTTCGATTCATCACCTTAACATTTAAAAGCCATCAGCTACATTCTATTATGTAGTGATGGCTTTTTTAATTATTCTACCGTTACACTTTTAGCTAGGTTACGCGGCTTATCTACATCGCAATCACGATGTAAGGCTGCATAATAAGCTAGTAATTGTAATGGAATGACACTAATTAATGGTGTTAGTAATTCATGCACTTTTGGTAATACAAACGCATCGGTATCCTGCTCTAAGCCTCTCATACTAATGATCAGGGCATTGGCACCACGAGCTACGACTTCCTGTACATTACCACGGATAGAATAATTGACATTTTCTTGTGTTGCTAAGGCGATAACAGGAGTACCTTCCTCAATTAAAGCAATCGTTCCATGCTTTAACTCTCCTCCAGCAAAACCTTCTGCCTGAATATAGGAGATTTCTTTTAGTTTTAATGCAGCTTCTAAGGATACATTATAATCTAAACCTCTACCTATAAAGAAGGCATTACGTGTTGTATCTAGATATATTCCCGCTAATTGCTCTATTTCCTCTTTTTGATCTGTTAAGACTTCCATAGCACTTGAAACAATTGCCAGTTCCTTTATTGGATCAAATTCCAGCTCTAAACCTTTTGCCTTTGCAATATCTGCAGCTAGAATAGTAAGAACTGCAATTTGTGCTGTGTATGCCTTTGTAGATGCTACCGCAATTTCTGGTCCTGCATGTAACTGCAAGGTATAATCCGCTTCACGAGAAAGAGTGGATCCAGGCACATTTGTAATAGTTAGCGCCGGATGTCCCATTTCTTTAATTTTTACTAAAACGGCACGACTATCTGCTGTTTCACCACTTTGAGAGATAAATACAAATAATGGTTTTTCTGATAATAATGGCATATTATAAGAGAATTCACTTGCGACATGAACCTCTACCGGAATCCTAGCCATCTTCTCCATAAATTCCTTACCTATTAATCCTGCATGATAACTGGTTCCTGCAGCAATAATATATACGCGATCTGCCTCTTGCATCGCATTACGTATAGAATCATCTAATTTAACTTCATTATTTTCATCTTGATACTCTTTAATAATGTTACGAATAACAATAGGCTGTTCATCGATTTCTTTTAACATATAATGTGGGTAGGTACCTTTTTCAATATCACTTGCATCAATCTCTGCTGTATATGGCTGGCGGTCAACCACTTTACCGTTTAATTTTTGAATTTCTACATGGTTACGATGAACTAGAACGATTTCTTTGTCAAAAATCTCCAGATACTGATCTGTTTCCTTTAGCGTTGCCATAGCATCGCTGGCAATAACGTTAAATCCATCACCTAAACCGATTAGTAATGGACTTTTATTTTTAGAAACATATAACGTATTTGGATCATCTACATCAATCATTCCAATGGCATAAGAACCTTTTAAAAGCTTCATTGCTTCTTGAAATGCTTTTATTGTATTTTGAAACTCATCGTACAGCTTTTCGATTAGCTGTACGATAACCTCCGTATCTGTTTCACTAACAAAGTCAACAGCCTCAAGATAGTTCCTTTTTATGTCTTGATAATTTTCAATAACTCCATTGTGAACGATTGTAAATTTCCCTGAAGTACTTTGATGTGGATGGGCATTCAATGTACTAGGCTCACCATGTGTAGCCCAACGAGTATGACCGATACCTAATGTTGCCTCTACGGAGTTAGAGTTATCCATGCTTTCCTTCAATGTTACAATACGCCCTTTAACCTTTGTCAGATGTACTCCGTTATCATTTAATACAGCGATACCAGCTGAGTCATAGCCACGATATTCTAGTTTTTCTAAACCATGTAATAAAATTCCCTTAGAATCATTTGCTCCAATATAACCTACTATTCCGCACATATTGTTGTCCTCCTTAAAAAGGGACAGACTAACTTTCTAAAAGAATCCTTATATTCTTTGGGGCGTTAAGCTGCCCCTTTCTCGTGTATAGTATTGCCATCATGCCTAATTCCTTTGTCCAATAAGTCACCTTATTGTTTTAAGAATTAGCTTTAAGCGACTGAGATGTGCAGTCGGGAGGCATCCGCCGAAAAATTCGATAACCTCCACCTCGTCAACTATTTTCCTCATCGATCAGAAAACAGTCCTGGCGCTTTTTACTAAATTTACAATGCTCCTTTCCCTTATGAAATAAGCATCATGCTGTATTCAACATGATAAGCTTATTACATTTTACCTGAACACACCTTACTCGGTCAATTCTAAAATTCAGGTAGATACTGCTAATTTATGAAAGCTGCTTGGATTTTGTTCTTGAGATTTAGGTAAGTCATACAGCATTCCACTTTTAGGAACCAGCTACTAATAAATAAAAGGATACAAACCTAATAAAAGATTTGTATCCCCACCATTCTATTCTTTTAAACCTAATAAATCATCCACAACTTTAACAATGCGTTCAACATATTTTTCACATTCTTCTTTAGTTGGCGCTTCCACCATCACACGAACTAAGGGTTCTGTTCCTGAAGGACGTACAAGAACGCGGCCCTCATCACCTAATTCCTTTTCTACCTTTTCGATTTCATTCAGGATTTTCAGGTTGTTCATTGCCTCATTTTTATCTTTAACTTTTACATTTTTTAATACCTGTGGATAGATGATCATTTCATTAGCTAACTCTGATAATGGTTTTCCAGTTTCTTTCATAACATTAACAAGCTGTAATGCTGATAGCATACCATCTCCAGTTGTATTATAGTTTAAAAAGATAATATGACCTGATTGTTCTCCACCTAAATTATAACCACCTTTACGCATTTCCTCCATGACGTAACGGTCACCTACAGCGGTTTTCTGACTTTCTATTCCATTCTCTTTTAGTGCTTTATAGAAACCAATATTACTCATTACGGTTGATACGACTGTGTTCTGACGGAGCACCCCACGCTCATTTAAGAACTTAGCACAAATATACATAATTTGGTCTCCATCAACTATATTACCTTTCTCATCTACCGCAATAAGACGATCACCATCTCCATCAAAAGCCAAACCAACGTCTGCGCCCTTTTCCAATACGTATTCCTGAAGCTTCTCAGGATGAGTAGAGCCTACACCATCATTAATATTCAATCCATTTGGTGTAGATCCCATCGAGAATATCTCCGCTTCAAGATCTGCAAATAAATGGGTAGCAAGACTTGATGTCGCACCGTGTGCACAATCGACTGCAATAGTCAGCCCCTCAAAGTCATTGTCAATCGTATCCTTCAAGAAGGAGAGGTATTTCTGTCCCCCTTCTAAATAATCATTGATAACACCTATATTTGGTCCAACAGGGCGTGGTAATTGATCTTCACCATCTATGATTTTTTCAATTTCATTTTCTTGTTCATCGTTTAGTTTAAAACCATCTGGTCCAAAAAACTTAATTCCATTATCCTCCACTGGATTATGTGAGGCTGAAATCATAATTCCTGCATGTGCACTAAGCGTCTTTGTTAAATAAGCAACACCAGGAGTAGAAATAACACCGAGCCTCATAACCTCAGCCCCAATGGAAAGAAGTCCAGAAACGAGTGCCCCCTCTAACATCATACCTGATATCCGAGTATCTCGGCCGATGACTACTTTGGGCTTTTCCGCTTGCTGTGTGAGGACATATCCACCAGCACGCCCTAACTTAAAAGCTAATTCAGGTGTTAAGTCCTTATTTGCTACACCTCTTACTCCATCAGTTCCAAAATATTTTCCCATGTCTTACCTCTCC
The DNA here is from genome assembly GCF_900176885.1 of Oceanobacillus senegalensis. Taxonomy (GTDB): domain Bacteria; phylum Bacillota; class Bacilli; order Bacillales; family Amphibacillaceae; genus Oceanobacillus; species Oceanobacillus senegalensis. The sequence continues at coordinate 3,312,561 of NZ_LT839648.1, forward strand.
TTTACTTCCAATTCAGATGTTAACAAGTGAGAGCCTATGTAAAATAAACCAATCCTAAGAGGGGTCTTACCCATCTTCAACAGGCTATGAAGTTTTTTCAAAAAGTCCGGTAAAAATGACACATCAAATTAGGAAACCTTCGGGCGCACGAGACGTATTTATCTCGGCGTTGAACCCTAGCTGACCAGTCCATTTTATCCTCCTTTTTGAACACACACTGCTATAGCCTACCTCAGTGATGTATTACTTAATTAACATTGATTGTAACCTCTTCTAACCCCGTAGAAGCGGATACATTCTCTGACTCACTATCTACTTCTACTTCAATTGGGAGCGTATGTTTTCCTGATTCTACACCAACAGCATCTATGAAAACTCGTACATTTTCTTTCGTCAATGCTCCAACCTGTTTTTCATTTCCAACTAAAGTAACATTTGTAGCCTCATCGGAAGGTTCAATAAAAGTCACATCCTGTCCTTCCTCCAAGCCATCTACTTCAATCGGCATCTTTTCCAATGTTTTCGCATGTTCTACCTCTAGCGTTACTTCTACTGTTTCTACATCCGGAGCTTGTACACCATCTGGTAATGATAAACCAACCTCCACAACACCAGTCTCTTCCACTTCTGATAAGTCTATTTCTTCCGTTGAAATGGAATTAATATCAGCCAAAATATTACTTTTTGCAAATATTTCTACCTCTTCTACATTAGCAGAAATAGACATCAATGAATAGCCCTCAGGTAATTCTCCCGTTGTCGGCACATTTAAGCTAACGGTTTTACTCGGATTGTTTATCTCCGCTGATACTTTTACTCGCTCTGGGGAAGGTGTAGTGCTTAGTTCATTTCCTTGTGCATCATAAACATTTATAGGTACCTCTCGATTATCTATCGATTCCTTCAATTCTGCAACATCTACAAATACCTTTACTACACCAATCCGGTCAATAATACTTTTTGAGCTGGATATTGTAACAGTTGATGGATCTAATTCAAAATCGCCGACTTCATATCCAGCAGGTAATTTATCTTGATTTATAAAATCAACTGATACGTCAAATTCCTGACTTGCTTTTTCCTCGATAAAGACATCAACTGTTTTTGGTTCAATATAGGCTTCTAGTTGATTTGAGACATTGTATTCTATTTCAACGGTATGTTCTCCTTCTTCTAATCCAACTAAATCAACATAAACGTCAAAATTACGCTGAAGAACAATAGGGCGTAAATAGTTCGGTGGTCCTTCTAGTGAAACTGTAACATATTCTGGAACGCCGCTTACTACGTATTTCTCACTATCAATTCGAATCTCAACAGGGACATCATCAAGTGTTTGTGTTTCTGTATTTGTACCAGGAATCGCTGACTCCGTTGTGGAGGAATTTACCGTTGTTTCTACGAATATGTAAAGGACAATAGCAAATGCTAATGCAGCAAATCGAACAAACCATTTGCTCTTAAACCAATTATCCATTATCATTTTCCCTCCGTTTCCACGTTTTCCTTTCAGAGGTGTCTTCCATTAACGATAAATGGGCGTTAAGCATTTGACGAAGTGTTTCTTCCGTAATATCTCTATGTAATTCCCCGTTTTTTGTACAAGAAATAGCACCTGTTTCCTCAGAAACGACAATCGTAAGTGCATCAGTCACTTCGCTAATTCCCATTGCTGCACGATGTCTAGTACCAAGTTCCTTTGAAATAAATGGACTCTCTGACAGTGGAAGATAACAGGCAGCAGACATTATTTTATTATCTTTTATAATGACGGCCCCATCATGAAGTGGTGTGTTAGGTGTAAAGATATTTGTTAGCAATTGATGGGTAAGGTTTCCTTGAATAGGTATACCAGTTTCCATATACTCACCAATTCCCGTTTCACCTTCAATGGTTATTAGAGCACCTATCCGTCTTTTAGCCATATAATTACAGGATTTAATAATAGACTCTATCTTTTTTCCTACTATTTCTTCTTCAGTCCTAGCACTTCTCGAAAATAAATTTCCTCTTCCTAATTGCTCTAAAGCTCTTCTTAATTCAGGCTGGAAAAGAATAATTATTGCTAAAAAGCCCCAAATAATAGCCTGATTCGTTAACCATTGCAATGTTTGCAAATTAAATGCAATACTTAGAGCCCATACAAGTAAAACTACAGCAATCCCTTTTAATAACTGTATTGCCTTTGTTCCTCGTATTAACATCATTAATTTATAAAATACATACCAGACGAGAGCAATATCTACGCCTATTCTGAGTAGATCAATAAGATCTAATCCCCCATCAAGCATGTTCACACATCCTTTTAACACCTTAAATTTAATGATAAGTCTATACTTATATAATACGTTACATATTATAACATAAATACATAACCAAACATAAAGTGAACCTCCAATCAGTGAGGTTTTCTTTCTTCCCTGGTTAAATGAACAAATCCGGCTTTTAGGGGCAGTTTATCCCACACTTAAAACAATTCGTTTTTCTCCCTTATTTTTAGGGTGGGACTATTACTTACCCTTAACCTACGATAAAGCGAATCTTCAATTAGCCATAGGCTTTTATTCCCCGCTATTGGATGAACGGATCACGAGTTTACCGGCTGCCCGTCACCCGTCTATTATCCTTGAAAATATTATTTTTCGTTGGGAAGAGTCATAGCAGTCTTGGAACATGACGTTTATGTTAACTAACTAGTTAATCACGTAATAATTAGAAAGACCTTGTAGAAAAAGCCGAATAAGTAATACACTCATTCGGCACTTTGTCCTTATTCAAATAAAAAGACACTTTGAAAGACATTTTTCATTTGATACCAAAGCCATTCAAAGACCTGGTCAACAGTTTGAATCTCTCCATTAATGTTACCTACAGATGCCATTAGTCTCTCACCATCTATTGAATCCTCAAGAAGCTCCCCATTAATAATCGTAACGTCTCCATCGATAGTTCCCTTGACAATTAAATCCCCATTTTGAACCACTAAATCTCCTTCAACTGCTTCATTTTCAGGGACGATAACTGTATCTCCACGGATAATTAAGTTTTCTTGTTTTGAAACAACTAATTCACTATCTTGATTCCACTGCGCGAACACGCCACTAAGCATAAATATGAAAAAGATAGCTGCAGCAGTCAAAACAGGGTGAGATCTAAACCATCGTTTATATTTGTACTGCTTCTTTTCAACTGGAAGGTTCTTCATAACATTCTCAGTAAAGCTATCCGGTGCTTGCATCGTTTCTGAGCTTTGCACCAAAGCAATGGTTCGTTTGAGTTCATAAAAATGATTATGACATTCTTCACAAGCATTTAAATGTGTCCGCAATGTTGTTTCTTCTTCAGGTTGTAGATCTCCATCTAAATATTTATGCATTAATTCAATGATTTCTAAATGACTTTTCAATGTGACACACTCCTTTACACGTGTCGAAGCCTTTTACGTAGAGCTTCCCTTCCCCGATGTATTCTTGTTTTAACCGTCCCTAATGGTATATCCATAATATCACTTATCTCCTGTAAGGAAAATTCCTCCAAATACCTTAAAATAATTATACTTCGATACTTTGGTGGTAAGTTCGATATTTCATGATGGATATAGTGCTGTAATTCAATACTTTCTACTTTTTCATTAGGTAAGGGTTCCTTGGAAGAGAGCTGCGAATACATATTCAGGCCATCAGTACCCTTGATTTCTGCATCGAGATAATAATCCGGCTTCCGTTTCCGAATTCGGTCAATGCATAAATTGGTAGCAATTCGATATAACCAAGTTGAAAATTTCCTATTCACATCAAAGGAATTAATGTTCACATACGCACGGATAAACGCTTCCTGTGCAATATCTTCAGCCTCATGCCTATTCATAAGCATCCTATAGCAATGATGAAAGATTCTATCCTGGAATAACTCAACAATCTCACTATAGGCAGCTTGGTCTCCCCTTTTAACTTGACTTATTTTCTCTTTAATTATCTTTTCCATTTACGTACCTCCGCTTTTACCCGCGGTAATTAATTTACGAAAAGGTACATAGAAAGGTTTCATAAATCATGAAGATTTTTCGTTAGTTTAACCCTCTATATACCCACAATCATTATAAGTAAAACCTCACTTTTAAATAGCCATAAAAATGTCATAATTTATGATTGCAATTTTGATGATAATTCCATAATATAGTATACTAGATAGGAGGTAAGTTTTGGTGACTAAATCAGTTTTATTAGAAAAAATCGAAGAATGCCGTGAAGAAATGATTTTATTAAGCGATAGTCATGATTTAACTTCTGAAGCTGTCATCTCTTCTAGTATGAAACTAGATGAACTAATAAATGAATATCAAAGATTTATGTAATTATAAATAAGAAAAACACCAAGAACTTGCTATAAACAATAAAAACAGAAAGACATGGAATCCCTAATAGATTTCCATGCCTTTTTTAATTTATGCATCATTAACAATCGAAGAACCATACAGGCTTGGCAGAATAGATAATGGCTTAATTCCTTCCACTTCCCAAGCCTCAAATAACCGATCTACATTCTCCTTTGTTGGCATGAAGGCAATCCCACAATCTCCACCACCAGCTCCTGATGGCTTTCCTGCTCCATCTAGTTTTTCCGCTAAATCACATAGTTTAGCTAGTTTTGGTGTTTCTATTAGGACATCTGCTTCATTACCAACTGTTGCCAATGCACTTCTATTTTCTTTTACACCTTTTAGCAATAACGGTATATTCTTTGTCTCCATTCCCGTTGAGAACCATTCAACAGCCTGCTTACTATGGGAAAGAAAGTTATTAAATGAAGTAGGATTAACCTCTTTAAGATGTAATATTTCATCTACAAGCTTTGCTGTGGATGCAGCATTTCCCGTCCATCCCACACAAAACTGTACACCTTTAGGAAATTCAATCGGTTTAACAGAAAAGTACTTCCAATCCTTTTCCACTAGGTCAGATATCGATTTTGCCCGTTTATACTCATCCAGTAACCATTCTGCTTGAAATGAGGAGTAATAGAGCATCCCACCATAAGTTGATGCTGCAATATCTGCCCCAGACCCATTCCCTTGTGTGATTACATGAGAAATTGCTGAAAGTTTAAATATCAACTCTTTACTTGGCTCATCAGAAAGGAAGCTATTTAATATAGCATTAATTACAGACGTAACAACAGCAGCACTGGACCCTAATCCATATTTAATACCAGATTCATCATCTAGCTCACTCTTAATGGATAAAGAGACCGGAGCTATTTCTATTTGTCGTTCGTTTAAATATGTATATACAATTGACATTGCATTACCAACAAAACGTATTCTTGGGTCGTCTGAATAAATTTCAACATGATTTCCATCAAAGCCAAACTCTAAGTTATCCAAGTGAAAGTCAGATAATGTTAGGCGATTTTTTTCTGTTTTTTCTATGGTTGCATAAACATAACGATTTACAGCAAGGACCATTAAATGATGGTAAGGTTGTAAAACTGCAAATTCACCAGCAATCATTAACTTTCCAGGTGTTTTTATTGTTATCGCTCTGTTTGACAATGTGCTCAACCCCTAAAGATAGGTTACACCAGGTCCTGGTTTACTTAATGTTACACGGTCAACCCCTGGGATTTCCTGTAGCTTTTCTTTTACACGGTCTTCATTTTCAGGTAAATACAAGACTTTTACATTCGGGCCTGCATCTATTGTGAAATACGCCGGAATTCCGTTAGCACGCATTTCCTGTACGGTATGCATAACTCGTAATGTAGTATCATGCCAGTAAGTAAATGGGGGATTAGCCCCTAACGTTGTAGCATGCATTTTTAAGCAATTGGACTCTGCTACCGTACCTAGCTTTTCAAAGTCTTTATCACGAATAGCTGATTTAATTTCTTTCATATCATTTGGAATGCTATCAAGCCATCCGGTATAAAATGGGGATGTTTCCACTGTTCTCTTCATACCTGCTCGGCTCGAAATCTTTTTCATTGTGGAAGATAGAACAACTGCTGCAACGCGAACATCCCAATGAGTTTCCGGCTTAATTTGAACGGCTTGTGAGTCCTTTCCATCTGTACGTGACCCCATTTCCCATTCAACAAATCCGCCATAAATAGAACGACAAGCAGATCCAGACCCTTGTCTTGTTAGCCTTGAAAGTTCTTCATCACTTAAGTCTACTCCAATTGCACGCGTTCCTGCTGAAGCTAGTGCTGCAAATCCTGATGCGGATGAAGCGAACCCTGCCGCTGTTGGAACTTCATTAATAGAGCTCACTTCGGCATACAAGTTCGTTTTACCTGAAAGATTTCGAATTTTATCTAGAAAGTTAGTCACCCTCTGATAAGCTTCACCCTCCACAGATTGGTCATTTAATATAAAAGAGTCTTTAGATAAATCCTCTTGAAAGGCTACGGTAGTCGTTGTATAAAAACCATCTAATGTTAAGGAAAGACTGCTATTCGTCGGTAAAATAATGGACTCGTCACGTTTCCCCCAATATTTAATTAAAGCAATGTTTGTATGAGCCTTGGCTGTAGCCTTCATTAGAATTCTCCTTTACCTGTCTTAATTCTGTTTCTTTAATACAAATGGCCATACGGCATGTGCACCATATTTTCTTAGCTTGTCAGCAAGCTGTCTTGAATGAACTTCATTTCTTGCTAATGCTATAATACACCCACCATTACCTCCACCAGTTAATTTTGCACCTAAGGCACCTTCTTGTCTTGCAAAATAAATTAACCGATTTAACCCTGCATCACTAACTCCTAATGCTTCTAATTCACGTTGTGCTTCATCCAGTAAATTACCCAAAAGATGTTTGCCTGCTCTCTCTAATGCATTTCTTGCCTGATGGGTTAATTCACCAATACGCTCCAATTTTCGATGAATACGTTTAGGAGCAGTCTTTAATAATCTGCCAACAGATTCCACTGAAAGCCGAGTGTCCCCAACCCTTCCTGAATCAGCCACTACAAAGTAAAAATCCTCTTTTAATTCTAAATACTTTATTGGAAAGTCCTTCATATACCAAACAGGTGAATCGGCTGTAATCGTTAGTGTATCTATTCCACTCGGCTGACCATGGGCATGGGTCTCTGCTATGTTTGCTAAATCGAGTAATTCTTGCTTGGAATACGTTCGGTTTGCAAACGCAAATAAAGAACGAATGACTGAAATTGCTACAGAGGCACTTGATCCAAGTCCTTTACCTGGAGGGACAGACGAGCTAATCCTTATTAATAAATCTACTGCAGGAATTCCCAGATAATCCAATGTTCCTTTTATGCATTTAACAATACCTTGTAGGGATTCAGGCGCACAATCCATAATCCCTTGATAGAATGCACTATCTATTCTCACATCACCTGATGACTGTTCGATTACTGTTTCAACACCAATCAAAGGAAATGGCAAAGCAATAGCAGGTTGTCCGTGCACAACCGCATGCTCCCCAATTAGAATTAATTTACTATGAGCTATACCTATAGCTGTTTTTTCTGTCGCTGTTACCTTTTCTGCACTCATTTTTTATACTCTTCCACCAATTCTTTAGCTTTTCCTACACGGATTTGTTTCTCTTTAATAAGTTGTTCAGCAATAATATCAATCATCTCCCCTGTGGCTCCTGCAGCAATTGCTACAGAGCGAGAGTGTAGCGCCATATGTCCTTTTTGAATCCCATCCGTTGCTAGAGCCTTCAATGCACCTAAGTTTTGTGCTAATCCTACCGCAACAATTACCTGTGCTAACTCTTTTGCTGTTGAGATATTTAATAAGTCGAGAGAGAATTTGGCCAATGGATGAACACGTGTCGCGCCTCCTACCGTTCCAATGGACATTGGTAATTCTAACTCTCCTACAAGGTTACCATATTCATCTTTAGACCAAATTGTCATGGAACTATATTGTCCATCTCTAGCTGCATACGCATGGGCACCGGCCTCAACAGCTCTCCAATCATTACCAGTTGCAATAACTACTGGATCAATACCGTTCATGATTCCTTTATTATGCGTTACAGCCCTATAAGGATCAGATGCCGCAAACTCATAGGCATGGATAACTCCATCTCGTACCTCTTCGCCTGAGTATGCACCTGTTTTTAAATATTTTGGAGGTATAACACAACTCGCTTTAGCTAAACAACGATCTGCATAATTCGATAAAATTCGCAAATAAACTTTACCGTTAGACAATTCTTCAACAATCGGTGCAATAGATTCAACCATTGTGTTAATAATATTCGCACCCATTGCATCACACGTATTGATATATACGTGAAGAATGAGCATTTGATTGTATTTGGATTCAGTATCCTCATTTAAAATTCTTACATCTATATCCTCTGCTCCCCCACCTCTTTTAACAATACTAGGGTAAGCATTATTAGCTGCTTCTAATAACAATTCCTTTTGATTAATAATTGCTTCCTTCGCTTCATGAAAATCAGGACAACCTACTACTTGAATTTGTCCAATCATCACTCTTTCTGTCGCCTTTGTAGTAAAACCTCCAGCTTCACGAACAATTTTCGCGATATGACTTGCTGAAGCGACGACAGATGCTTCCTCTATTGCCATAGGAACTGCATAATCTTTCCCGTTTATCAAGAAATTCAAACCTAATCCTAAAGGAAGTTGAAAAGTACCAATCACATTTTCAATCATTTTATCCGCCATCTCTGTAGAAAGCGGTACATGCCTTTTAATATTATTTAGATCCTTATCAGAAGACGAATGTAGCTCTTTTAACATTTCAATTCGTTCTTCAACAGTCATATTATAGAACCCTGGAATTCTGGAGGTTTCCATACTGTATCATCCTTTTATATATAAAAATTCAATATACATATAATAAGTATTTATATATTAGGCTTAACCATTTTTCTTATTATATTTTCCTGATTCACAAATTCTACGCTTTTAATATTATAACACGTTATAGAGATAAACATTATAACAATGCCTTTACATCATACAATAAATACATGCAAACTCTAGGTTAAAACAATACCTAATCATTATGTAAAAAAAACGCCAAAAATGCAAATAAACAAGGTCATTCTACACTGACCTTGTTTAATAAAGCAACGATATTCAAGTGATGAGCCATGAAGGATTCGAACCTTCGACCCTCTGATTAAAAGTCAGATGCTCTGCCGACTGAGCTAATGGCTCATATATTAAAATGAAATTAATATATTAGTTTACAACTTATCGTATTATATTATGCATATCATGCTGAGTATAATCTTCCAGCAGTCTTACACTTCATAGCGGAAAATTCAAATTGGCTGGGCCACTAGGATTCGAACCTAGGGTACACGGGATCAAAACCCGATGCCTTACCGCTTGGCTATGGCCCAATATATTTATGGTGGAGGGGGGCAGATTCGAACTGCCGAACCCAGAGGGAGCGGATTTACAGTCCGCCGCGTTTAGCCACTTCGCTACCCCTCCGTATTGTAACCATTTATCTTTAACATTATTCAAATGTGATATAAATAAAATGGTGCCGGCCAGAGGACTTGAACCCCCAACCTACTGATTACAAGTCAGTTGCTCTACCAATTGAGCTAGACCGGCTTTTATATTTTAGATAATACTTTAAAATAGTCTCTACTTCGAATGTGCTCGTCGTGTTGCAAGTTCAATCGGTGGAGCTGCACTCCTCGCAAGCCTGCACATAGTAGTTTTTCGTTGAAGTAAACGGCTTGCTCTACCAATTGAGCTAGACCGGCTTATTATATTTTAGATAATACTTTAAAATAGTCTCTACTTCGAATGTGCTCGTCGTGTTGCAAGTTCAATCGGTGAAACTGCACTCCTCGCAAGCCTGCACATAGTAGTTTTTCAATGAAGTAAACGGCTTGCTCTACCAATTGAGCTAGACCGGCTTATTACTATGGTGGAGGATACAGGACTTGAACCTGTGACCCCCTGCTTGTAAGGCAGGTGCTCTCCCAACTGAGCTAATCCTCCAATTAGTGGTGACCCGTACGGGATTCGAACCCGTGTTACCGCCGTGAAAGGGCGGTGTCTTAACCGCTTGACCAACGGGCCAATGAAATATTTTCAACAGAATTCAACAAAGTTTTATGTCCTGTCTCAAACTGACGAATTATATTATAACGAGATAATATCATTTTGTAAAGAGGTAATTTATATTTTATTTTAAAAAGTTTAGCCTGTTTACGAAAAGCTTCATGAAGCTCAGTATAAGTATCTACTTTTATCTATTCCACTGTATCAAGTTTTTTTACAAGGGCATAAGGGGATCACTAAAGAATTAGTATCAAGTAATAATATCACATATAATAAAATGTTTTCTTTCTATCATCATAAAGGGTATAATATAGGGAAGATATTTTAATAATGGAGGTAAACAATGTCTGGTTTATTACAAGGAAAAAATATTGTAGTTATGGGTGTAGCTAATGAAAGAAGTATCGCATGGGGAATTACTAAATCTCTACATAATGCCGGCGCAAACTTAATTTTTACTAATCGTCAAGAGCGTTCATATAAAAAATTAATAAAATTACTAGAAAAAAACGAAATAGAAGCTAAACTAGTCGTTTCATGTGATGTAGCAGATGATGAAAGTATAAATGACGCTTTTAGAAAAATAAAAGAGGAAATTGGTGTTATTCACGGTCTTGTTCATTCTGTTGCCTTTGCGAAAAGGGAAGAATTACAAGGTGAATATGCAGATACATCACGCGATGGATTTTTACTAGCACAAGAGATTAGCGCATACTCCTTAGTTGCCGTTACGAAGGCTGCAAAAGAATTAATGACAGAGGGTGGAAGTATCGTCACACAAACGTATTTAGGTTCGGAGCGCGTAGTTCCAAATTATAATGTAATGGGAGTTGCAAAGGCTTCATTAGAAGCAAGTGTACGTTACTTAGCTGAAGATGTAGGAAAATATGGAATTCGTGTAAATGCAGTTTCTGCAGGGCCAATTCGTACCCTTTCTGCAAAAGGAGTATCCGGATTCAATGACAAAGTAAGTGTAATTGAGGAAAGGGCTCCATTACGCCGTGGTGTTGATCACGATCAAGTTGGTGATGCTACATTATTCTTTATTAGTGACTTATCCAGAGGTGTAACAGGGGAGGTCCTCCACGTGGATTCAGGATTCCACATTATTGGTGGATAAACTCACTAGTCACTGGGCTGACCTGGTTTGATAAATATTACCTACAGACGTACATTTTATAATTTATTGGTGAAAAGTGAATGATAAAAAAGTGCTCGTTTCGTTTTTTAAACCAAATGAGCACTTTTATTTTGATCAAATTCCTCTTAGAAGTATTTCCATAAGATTGAACACAGAAAAAAAGAACCTTTTTTAAGATCCGGCAGATCGATTTTATTATATTGAGTTATTCTTCTCCCAAAACGCTGATAAGCCTTCTTTTACCTCTATCCTCCATACCTGATTTTCCGAGGATTCACTTTATGGATTGACAAAAATTGTGATGCATTTTTAAGATCTAAAATCTCTGTATTTCTCAAATTTCTTCCTTAAAAGGCAATAAAAAACGTCACTCCTTCAATTGAAGGAATGACGTTTTTTATTAAAGAGCTTCCAAGCGGACTTGAACCGCTGACCCCTTCCTTACCATGGAAGTGCTCTACCGACTGAGCTATGGAAGCATAAAAATGGCTCCACAGGTAGGATTCGAACCTACGACCGATCGGTTAACAGCCGATTGCTCTACCACTGAGCTACTGTGGAATAATCTAATAAAATGTAAATAGCATTGCCTGGCGGCGTCCTACTCTCGCAGGGATTAATCCCAACTACCATCGGCGCTGGAGAGCTTAACTACTGTGTTCGGCATGGGAACAGGTGTGACCTCTCCGCCATCGCTACCAGACAACTATCTATAAATTGTATAGGTATATTATAAACAAATCTTGTCATAAAAGCAAGTTTTTTATACCCTAAAAACTAAATAAGAGGTAATCTCTGACATCCTTTAAGAAGTTAGTTAAGTCCTCGATCGATTAGTATTCGTCAGCTCCACGTGTCACCACGCTTCCACCTCGAACCTATCTACCTCATAGTCCCTGAGGGATCTTACTCACTTAGAAGTGATGGGAAGTCTCATCTTGAGGGGGGCTTCATGCTTAGATGCTTTCAGCACTTATCCTTACCATACGTAGCTACCCAGCTATGCTCCTGGCGGAACAACTGGTACACCAGCGGTATGTCCATCCCGGTCCTCTCGTACTAAGGACAGCTCCTCTCAAACTTCCGGCGCCCACGACGGATAGGGACCGAACTGTCTCACGACGTTCTGAACCCAGCTCGCGTACCGCTTTAATGGGCGAACAGCCCAACCCTTGGGACCGACTACAGCCCCAGGATGCGATGAGCCGACATCGAGGTGCCAAACCTCCCCGTCGATGTGAACTCTTGGGGGAGATAAGCCTGTTATCCCCGGGGTAGCTTTTATCCGTTGAGCGATGGCCCTTCCATGCGGAACCACCGGATCACTAAGCCCGACTTTCGTCCCTGCTCGACTTGTAGGTCTCGCAGTCAAGCTCCCTTCTGCCTTTACACTCTGCGAATGATTTCCAACCATTCTGAGGGAACCTTTGGGCGCCTCCGTTACCTTTTGGGAGGCGACCGCCCCAGTCAAACTGCCCGCCTGACACTGTCTCCGAACCGGATCACGGTCCTGGGTTAGAAGGTCCATACAGCCAGGGTGGTATCCCACGGATGCCTCCACGTAAGCTGGCGCTCACGCTTCTGAGGCTCCCACCTATCCTGTACAAGCTGCACAGACATTCAATATCAGGCTACAGTAAAGCTCCACGGGGTCTTTCCGTCCTGTCGCGGGTAATGCGCATCTTCACGCATAGTATAATTTCACCGGGTCTCTCGTTGAGACAGTGCCCAAGTCGTTGCACCTTTCGTGCGGGTCGGAACTTACCCGACAAGGAATTTCGCTACCTTAGGACCGTTATAGTTACGGCCGCCGTTTACTGGGGCTTCGGTTCTAAGCTTCGGACCAAAGGTCCTAACTCTTCCCCTTAACCTTCCAGCACCGGGCAGGTGTCAGCCCCTATACTTCGCCTTTCGGCTTCGCAGAGACCTGTGTTTTTGCTAAACAGTCGCTTGGGCCTATTCACTGCGGCTCTATCTCTATAGAGCACCCCTTCTCCCTAAGTTACGGGGTCATTTTGCCGAGTTCCTTAACGAGAGTTCTCCCGCTCACCTTAGGATTCTCTCCTCGCCTACCTGTGTCGGTTTGCGGTACGGGCACCTGTGATCTGGCTAGAGGCTTTTCTCGGCAGTGTGAAATCCGGAACTTCGGCTATAGTTGCCTCCCCATCACAGCTTGAAATGGCCAGACGGATTTGCCTATCTGACTTTCTCACTGCTTGGGCGCACACGTCCATCGGTGCGCATTCCTTATCCTACTGCGTCCCCCCATCACTCATAACGATCACGAGGTGGTACAGGAATATCTGCCTGTTGTCCATCGCCTACGCCTTTCGGCCTCGGCTTAGGTCCCGACTAACCCTGAGAGGACGAGCCTTCCTCAGGAAACCTTAGGCATTCGGTGAAAGAGATTCTCACTCTTTTTTCGCTACTCATACCGGCATTCTCACTTCTAAGCGCTCCACCAGTCCTCACGGTCTGACTTCACAGCACTTAGAACGCTCTCCTACCATTGTCTAAAAGACAATCCACAGCTTCGGTGATACGTTTAGCCCCGGTACATTTTCGGCGCAGAGTCACTCGACCAGTGAGCTATTACGCACTCTTTAAATGATGGCTGCTTCTAAGCCAACATCCTGGTTGTCTAAGCAACTCCACATCCTTTTCCACTTAACGTATACTTTGGGACCTTAGCTGGTGGTCTGGGCTGTTTCCCTTTCGACTATGAACCTTATCACCCATAGTCTGACTCCCAAGTCTAAGTAGCTGGCATTCGGAGTTTGACTGAATTCGGTAACCCGATGAGGGCCCCTAGTCCAATCAGTGCTCTACCTCCAGTACTCAAATCTTTGAGGCTAGCCCTAAAGCTATTTCGGAGAGAACCAGCTATCTCCGTGTTCGATTGGCATTTCACCCCTACCCACACCTCATCCCCGCATTTTTCAACATACGTGGGTTCGGGCCTCCTGTCAGTGTTACCTGACCTTCACCCTGGACATGGGTAGATCACACGGTTTCGGGTCTACGACCGCATACTCATTCGCCCTGTTTAGACTCGCTTTCGCTGCGGCTTCGTGTCTTCCACTTAACCTTGCATACGATCGTAACTCGCCGGTCCATTCTACAAAAGGTACGCCGTCACGCGTAAATGCGCTTCGACTACTTGTAGGCACACGGTTTCAGGTACTCTTTCACTCCCCTTCCGGGGTACTTTTCACCTTTCCCTCACGGTACTGGTTCACTATCGGTCACTAGGGAGTATTTAGCCTTGGGAGATGGTCCTCCCGGATTCCGACGGAATTCCACGTGTTCCGCCGTACTCAGGATACACTCCGGAGAGAATTCTCTTTTGACTACAGGGCTGTTACCCTCTTTGGCTCATCTTTCCAGATGGATTCGTCTAAAGAATTCCTTTGTAACTCCATGTGGAGTGTCCTACAACCCCAGAGAGCAAGCTCTCTGGTTTGGGCTGTTTCCGTTTCGCTCGCCGCTACTTGGGAAATCGCATTTGCTTTCTCTTCCTCTGGGTACTGAGATGTTTCAGTTCCCCAGGTATGCCTCTTGTGCCCTATGTATTCAGACACAAGTCCTGTTCCATTACGAACAGTGGGTTTCCCCATTCGGAAATCTCCGGATCAAAGCTTACTTACAGCTCCCCGAAGCATATCGGTGTTAGTCCCGTCCTTCATCAGCTCCTAGTGCCAAGGCATCCACCGTGCGCCCTTATTCACTTAACTAA
>NZ_LT839648.1:3327505-3330085 GCF_900176885.1 Oceanobacillus senegalensis
CGTACCGCTTTAATGGGCGAACAGCCCAACCCTTGGGACCGACTACAGCCCCAGGATGCGATGAGCCGACATCGAGGTGCCAAACCTCCCCGTCGATGTGAACTCTTGGGGGAGATAAGCCTGTTATCCCCGGGGTAGCTTTTATCCGTTGAGCGATGGCCCTTCCATGCGGAACCACCGGATCACTAAGCCCGACTTTCGTCCCTGCTCGACTTGTAGGTCTCGCAGTCAAGCTCCCTTCTGCCTTTACACTCTGCGAATGATTTCCAACCATTCTGAGGGAACCTTTGGGCGCCTCCGTTACCTTTTGGGAGGCGACCGCCCCAGTCAAACTGCCCGCCTGACACTGTCTCCGAACCGGATCACGGTCCTGGGTTAGAAGGTCCATACAGCCAGGGTGGTATCCCACGGATGCCTCCACGTAAGCTGGCGCTCACGCTTCTGAGGCTCCCACCTATCCTGTACAAGCTGCACAGACATTCAATATCAGGCTACAGTAAAGCTCCACGGGGTCTTTCCGTCCTGTCGCGGGTAATGCGCATCTTCACGCATAGTATAATTTCACCGGGTCTCTCGTTGAGACAGTGCCCAAGTCGTTGCACCTTTCGTGCGGGTCGGAACTTACCCGACAAGGAATTTCGCTACCTTAGGACCGTTATAGTTACGGCCGCCGTTTACTGGGGCTTCGGTTCTAAGCTTCGGACCAAAGGTCCTAACTCTTCCCCTTAACCTTCCAGCACCGGGCAGGTGTCAGCCCCTATACTTCGCCTTTCGGCTTCGCAGAGACCTGTGTTTTTGCTAAACAGTCGCTTGGGCCTATTCACTGCGGCTCTATCTCTATAGAGCACCCCTTCTCCCTAAGTTACGGGGTCATTTTGCCGAGTTCCTTAACGAGAGTTCTCCCGCTCACCTTAGGATTCTCTCCTCGCCTACCTGTGTCGGTTTGCGGTACGGGCACCTGTGATCTGGTTAGAGGCTTTTCTCGGCAGTGTGAAATCCGGAACTTCGGCTATAATTGCCTCCCCATCACAGCTTGAAATGGCCAGACGGATTTACCTATCTGACTTTCTCACTGCTTGGGCGCACACGTCCATCGGTGCGCATTCCTTATCCTACTGCGTCCCCCCATCACTCATAACGATCACGAGGTGGTACAGGAATATCTGCCTGTTGTCCATCGCCTACGCCTTTCGGCCTCGGCTTAGGTCCCGACTAACCCTGAGAGGACGAGCCTTCCTCAGGAAACCTTAGGCATTCGGTGAAAGAGATTCTCACTCTTTTTTCGCTACTCATACCGGCATTCTCACTTCTAAGCGCTCCACCAGTCCTCACGGTCTGACTTCACAGCACTTAGAACGCTCTCCTACCATTGTCTAAAAGACAATCCACAGCTTCGGTGATACGTTTAGCCCCGGTACATTTTCGGCGCAGAGTCACTCGACCAGTGAGCTATTACGCACTCTTTAAATGATGGCTGCTTCTAAGCCAACATCCTGGTTGTCTAAGCAACTCCACATCCTTTTCCACTTAACGTATACTTTGGGACCTTAGCTGGTGGTCTGGGCTGTTTCCCTTTCGACTATGAACCTTATCACCCATAGTCTGACTCCCAAGTCTAAGTAGCTGGCATTCGGAGTTTGACTGAATTCGGTAACCCGATGAGGGCCCCTAGTCCAATCAGTGCTCTACCTCCAGTACTCAAATCTTTGAGGCTAGCCCTAAAGCTATTTCGGAGAGAACCAGCTATCTCCGTGTTCGATTGGCATTTCACCCCTACCCACACCTCATCCCCGCATTTTTCAACATACGTGGGTTCGGGCCTCCTGTCAGTGTTACCTGACCTTCACCCTGGACATGGGTAGATCACACGGTTTCGGGTCTACGACCGCATACTCATTCGCCCTGTTTAGACTCGCTTTCGCTGCGGCTTCGTGTCTTCCACTTAACCTTGCATACGATCGTAACTCGCCGGTCCATTCTACAAAAGGTACGCCGTCACGCGTAAATGCGCTTCGACTACTTGTAGGCACACGGTTTCAGGTACTCTTTCACTCCCCTTCCGGGGTACTTTTCACCTTTCCCTCACGGTACTGGTTCACTATCGGTCACTAGGGAGTATTTAGCCTTGGGAGATGGTCCTCCCGGATTCCGACGGAATTCCACGTGTTCCGCCGTACTCAGGATACACTCCGGAGAGAATTCTCTTTTGACTACAGGGCTGTTACCCTCTTTGGCTCATCTTTCCAGATGGATTCGTCTAAAGAATTCCTTTGTAACTCCATGTGGAGTGTCCTACAACCCCAGAGAGCAAGCTCTCTGGTTTGGGCTGTTCCCGTTTCGCTCGCCGCTACTTGGGAAATCGCATTTGCTTTCTCTTCCTCTGGGTACTGAGATGTTTCAGTTCCCCAGGTATGCCTCTTGTGCCCTATGTATTCAGACACAAGTCCTGCTCCATTACGAACAGTGGGTTTCCCCATTCGGAAATCTCCGGATCAAAGCTTACTTACAGCTCCCCGAAGCATATCGGTGTTAGTCCCGTCCTTCATCAGCTCCTAGTGCCAAGGCATCCACCGTGCGCCC
>NZ_LT839648.1:3330657-3333129 GCF_900176885.1 Oceanobacillus senegalensis
TTTTGACTACAGGGCTGTTACCCTCTTTGGCTCATCTTTCCAGATGGATTCGTCTAAAGAATTCCTTTGTAACTCCATGTGGAGTGTCCTACAACCCCAGAGAGCAAGCTCTCTGGTTTGGGCTGTTTCCGTTTCGCTCGCCGCTACTTGGGAAATCGCATTTGCTTTCTCTTCCTCTGGGTACTGAGATGTTTCAGTTCCCCAGGTATGCCTCTTGTGCCCTATGTATTCAGACACAAGTCCTGTTCCATTACGAACAGTGGGTTTCCCCATTCGGAAATCTCCGGATCAAAGCTTACTTACAGCTCCCCGAAGCATATCGGTGTTAGTCCCGTCCTTCATCAGCTCCTAGTGCCAAGGCATCCACCGTGCGCCCTTATTCACTTAACTAAAGTTACAATGAATAAGCGTGCTAATAAAATTAGCCTTGCTTTACAATAAATCTATTTGATGTCATTTGTTAGATTACTCTTATTTAGTTTTCAAGGTACAAAAGTGGAGCCTAGCGGGATCGAACCGCTGACCTCCTGCGTGCAAAGCAGGCGCTCTCCCAGCTGAGCTAAGGCCCCATATAATAATTTCATTTTTAGATGGTGGGCCTGAGTGGACTCGAACCACCGACCTCACGCTTATCAGGCGTGCGCTCTAACCGGCTGAGCTACAGGCCCATCTAAAAAAAGAATGATTTAATAATGAAAATCACTCTCTCAAAACTGAACCAAACAACCAAGTATGTTTCATCCAAATAAATATTTAGATATTCCGTAATAATCTAGCTTCAGCTCCTAGCAGTTCGCGTCATAAGCAATTGACACTCCAAGCACCAAAGACCAGGTGCTTTACGGTCCCTTGCTTATGCGGTCACCGCTGAACAGTCGCTTACGCCTTTTATCTTCCTTAGAAAGGAGGTGATCCAGCCGCACCTTCCGATACGGCTACCTTGTTACGACTTCACCCCAATCATTGGTCCCACCTTCGGCGGCTGGCTCCAAGAGGTTACCTCACCGACTTCGGGTGTTACCAACTCTCGTGGTGTGACGGGCGGTGTGTACAAGACCCGGGAACGTATTCACCGCGGCATGCTGATCCGCGATTACTAGCGATTCCGGCTTCATGTAGGCGAGTTGCAGCCTACAATCCGAACTGAGAATGGTTTTATGGGATTTGCTTGACCTCACGGTTTCGCTTCCCTTTGTACCATCCATTGTAGCACGTGTGTAGCCCAGGTCATAAGGGGCATGATGATTTGACGTCATCCCCACCTTCCTCCGGTTTGTCACCGGCAGTCACCTTAGAGTGCCCAACTGAATGCTGGCAACTAAGATCAAGGGTTGCGCTCGTTGCGGGACTTAACCCAACATCTCACGACACGAGCTGACGACAACCATGCACCACCTGTCACTCTGTCCCCGAAGGGAAAATCCTATCTCTAGGAGTGTCAGAGGATGTCAAGACCTGGTAAGGTTCTTCGCGTTGCTTCGAATTAAACCACATGCTCCACCGCTTGTGCGGGTCCCCGTCAATTCTTTTGAGTTTCAGCCTTGCGGCCGTACTCCCCAGGCGGAGTGCTTAATGCGTTAACTTCAGCACTAAAGGGCGGAAACCCTCTAACACCTAGCACTCATCGTTTACGGCGTGGACTACCAGGGTATCTAATCCTGTTCGCTACCCACGCTTTCGCTCCTCAGCGTCAGTTACAGACCAGAGAGTCGCCTTCGCCACTGGTGTTCCTCCACATCTCTACGCATTTCACCGCTACACGTGGAATTCCACTCTCCTCTTCTGTACTCAAGTCCTCCAGTTTCCAATGACCGCTCACGGTTAAGCCGCAAGATTTCACATCAGACTTAAAAGACCGCCTGCGAGCGCTTTACGCCCAATAAATCCGGACAACGCTTGCCACCTACGTATTACCGCGGCTGCTGGCACGTAGTTAGCCGTGGCTTTCTGGTTAGGTACCGTCAAGGTATGATCAGTTACTATCATACTTGTTCTTCCCTAACAACAGAGTTTTACGATCCGAAAACCTTCTTCACTCACGCGGCGTTGCTCCGTCAGACTTTCGTCCATTGCGGAAGATTCCCTACTGCTGCCTCCCGTAGGAGTCTGGGCCGTGTCTCAGTCCCAGTGTGGCCGATCACCCTCTCAGGTCGGCTACGCATCGTCGCCTTGGTGAGCCTTTACCTCACCAACTAACTAATGCGCCGCGGGCCCATCTGTAAGTGACAGCCGAAGCCGTCTTTCAAACTCTCCATCATGCGATGAAAAGTATTATCCGGTATTAGCTCACGTTTCCGCAAGTTATCCCAATCTTACAGGCAGGTTGCCCACGTGTTACTCACCCGTCCGCCGCTCGTTCCACTAACGTCACCCCCGAAGGGGATCAGTTAGCTTCCCGCGCTCGACTTGCATGTATTAGGCACGCCGCCAGCGTTCGTCCTGAGCCAAGATCAAACTCTCCAAAAAAGTTTG
>NZ_LT839648.1:3334497-3379389 GCF_900176885.1 Oceanobacillus senegalensis
TTCCTTAGAAAGGAGGTGATCCAGCCGCACCTTCCGATACGGCTACCTTGTTACGACTTCACCCCAATCATTGGTCCCACCTTCGGCGGCTGGCTCCAAAAGGTTACCTCACCGACTTCGGGTGTTACCAACTCTCGTGGTGTGACGGGCGGTGTGTACAAGACCCGGGAACGTATTCACCGCGGCATGCTGATCCGCGATTACTAGCGATTCCGGCTTCATGTAGGCGAGTTGCAGCCTACAATCCGAACTGAGAATGGTTTTATGGGATTTGCTTGACCTCACGGTTTCGCTTCCCTTTGTACCATCCATTGTAGCACGTGTGTAGCCCAGGTCATAAGGGGCATGATGATTTGACGTCATCCCCACCTTCCTCCGGTTTGTCACCGGCAGTCACCTTAGAGTGCCCAACTGAATGCTGGCAACTAAGATCAAGGGTTGCGCTCGTTGCGGGACTTAACCCAACATCTCACGACACGAGCTGACGACAACCATGCACCACCTGTCACTCTGTCCCCGAAGGGAAAATCCTATCTCTAGGAGTGTCAGAGGATGTCAAGACCTGGTAAGGTTCTTCGCGTTGCTTCGAATTAAACCACATGCTCCACCGCTTGTGCGGGTCCCCGTCAATTCTTTTGAGTTTCAGCCTTGCGGCCGTACTCCCCAGGCGGAGTGCTTAATGCGTTAACTTCAGCACTAAAGGGCGGAAACCCTCTAACACCTAGCACTCATCGTTTACGGCGTGGACTACCAGGGTATCTAATCCTGTTCGCTACCCACGCTTTCGCTCCTCAGCGTCAGTTACAGACCAGAGAGTCGCCTTCGCCACTGGTGTTCCTCCACATCTCTACGCATTTCACCGCTACACGTGGAATTCCACTCTCCTCTTCTGTACTCAAGTCCTCCAGTTTCCAATGACCGCTCACGGTTAAGCCGCAAGATTTCACATCAGACTTAAAAGACCGCCTGCGAGCGCTTTACGCCCAATAAATCCGGACAACGCTTGCCACCTACGTATTACCGCGGCTGCTGGCACGTAGTTAGCCGTGGCTTTCTGGTTAGGTACCGTCAAGGTATGATCAGTTACTATCATACTTGTTCTTCCCTAACAACAGAGTTTTACGATCCGAAAACCTTCTTCACTCACGCGGCGTTGCTCCGTCAGACTTTCGTCCATTGCGGAAGATTCCCTACTGCTGCCTCCCGTAGGAGTCTGGGCCGTGTCTCAGTCCCAGTGTGGCCGATCACCCTCTCAGGTCGGCTACGCATCGTCGCCTTGGTGAGCCTTTACCTCACCAACTAACTAATGCGCCGCGGGCCCATCTGTAAGTGACAGCCGAAGCCGTCTTTCAAACTCTCCATCATGCGATGGAAAGTATTATCCGGTATTAGCTCACGTTTCCGCAAGTTATCCCAATCTTACAGGCAGGTTGCCCACGTGTTACTCACCCGTCCGCCGCTCGTTCCACTAACGTCACCCCCGAAGGGGATCGGTTAGCTTCCCGCGCTCGACTTGCATGTATTAGGCACGCCGCCAGCGTTCGTCCTGAGCCAAGATCAAACTCTCCAAAAAAGTTTGTATAGAATTAACACCAATTAACTCTATGTCTTAGCTATAGTTAAAAGAAAAACGAATTCCTTTTAATATCTTAACATACTGGTTGTTTTGTTCAGTTTTCAAAGAGCAATTTGTTTTTCGTCGTTTATTAGCGACAAAATATAATTTACCATGTTTTATATTTGTTGTCAACACTTAATTCGATAAAATGTATTATCTTTCTCGGTATATCTCGTGACAACGACAAAAAACACTATAGCACATATATGTATTGGTTGCAATAAGGATTTACGAAGAAAAAATATTCAAATTAATAAAGCGTTTTTCTTAGTATACATTAAATTTGTACACGCTTTGGTATGTATTTCAAACATTCCTTTTCACTTGCTAAGCGCCTTAATAATTGAAAGAGTGTTTTATATCTCTTTCTCATCGCCTCTTTAACATTTTTATCAATTCGAGAATCCTCTATGTCCATAAGAATCTCTTCTAACTCCCTTTTTATTAAATACTCCAATTCTTTTTGCTCCATTTCATTTATTAATAACCCTAACATCAATTTCACCTCAAATGTTTTCCGAATTAAATTACAATGAATCGATTAAGTAATCTTTGATTACTATTCCCTTATTTTCCTCATTTCTATCCCCTTTTTCTAAAAAAACTATTCTATTGGGCTTGTTCATATTTTTGCAGTCCCCTCATACAATGTATTAAAGTATTTTGTCAGTTTGGGGGATTGGTGGATGAAACATTTTTATGTATGGAAATTTAGACGTTTCAAAAGGTGGTTACTTATTGCAATACTAGCCTTTGCTTCAGCATTATTTCTTTGGATCAGTGATAATGGTGCATTTTCCAAGGATAAACCAGTAGCCATCACAAAAGGTAGTTCAGATGAACCTAATATTGGATTAACATTTAATATTAGCTGGGGCGATGAGCGCATTCATGATATTCTAGAGCAGTTGGAAAAAAACCAAACCCAAGCAACTTTTTTTGTAAGTGGAGAATGGGCTGAACGTCATCCGACTATTTTAGAAAAGATTTCGGAGGGTAATCACGAATTAGGAATGTTAGGTTATCGATACAAAAGCTATATTGACCAAGAAATTGAGCAGGTAAGAAGTGATTTAATAAGTGCGAAAGAAGTATTTGAAAAGCTAGGATATGAAGATATGGAGCTTTTACGTCCTCCTAACGGCCACTTCGATGAGGAGATTCTTAAACTTGCCGAAGAAATGAATTTCCAAGTCGTTCATTGGAATATTAATCCGAATGATTGGAAAAACCCTGGAACACAAGTCATTGTTGATAAGGTCATGAAGGAGACGAAGAATGGAGATATTATTTTATTACATGCTTCAGATTCAGTTAAACAAACATCAGAGGCATTAGAAACCATACTTCCTGGATTAAAAAACAAAGGCTTTCAATTTGTGCCCATTTCTGAAATCATCACTCAGGCACATGCTAAATCTAAGATAGTTGATTAAAAAACCACCAAACTTGGTGGTTTTTTTACGCCTTAGTTGTTTTAGTTTTTGTTTGCGACTGAGATTTAGACTTTGCTCGTTCCTCTTCCATTGATTTTTGACTATAACGGTGTAAAGCAAGAATCTGAAACGTATTACAAGCTAAAAGGGGAGCTATCATTAACCACGCATAATCCGTACCATCAGCCTGTAAACCTGGGACCCATTCAATTGTTGTCATGACAATCATAAAAAACAAAGTAGGAATAAATGCAGTCTTTTTCGTTTCCTTTACCTTTTTCATAGCAACTAACCAGCTATATCCAAGAAGACCGAGGGACATTAATATATACCAAAAAATAGACACTTCTCCTTTTGTTGCTTGATAAGGAAAATATACTAAATCGAATAAAACAAATAAAATTAATAATACCTGTACGATTGGCCAAAATGAACGAAACAAATTTAGCCCAAAACGATTTATAAACAAATAAGCAAAGAATCCAGTCATACTTACAGCACTAAAAGTTATTCCAAGTCCTATATTAAAGAGAATTAAACCTACAAGTTCCTTAAAATTAAATGGACTTATATTTGCCATATACACTTCACTTTGTATAAAAAAGCTTATTAAAAGCCCCGCTAAACCGCCAATGACTGCTGTTCGGACAAAGAGATTTACAATGTATTTTATTTTCAATGCATTTCCTCCTACAGTTGCACAAATAATATGTAATGTAGTACATGCGTTATTTTAACATGAAGTAAGTTATTTTTCCTACATTAAGCGTATAGTTTATATATTGTCATCCATATTAATGATATACGAAAGGGTGATCCTAATGATTCGTATTGCTCATGTGACAATTGTAGGATTCTGCCTCTTGTTTTTAGCCGCATGTGGCGGAGGTGGAAATACCTCTGGCAATGAAGGCGACTATGACCAAACCAAAAAAATGGTTATCGATATAATTAAAACAGAAGAAGGAAAAAAGGCGCTTACCGATACATTGTCCGATGAAAAACTAAAACAAGAATTAGTCATGAATTCGGAAGTCGTTAAAAACACAATAAATGAAACTCTTGTCTCTGATAAAGGTAAGAAGATGTGGCAAAAGCTATTTGAAGACCCAAAATTTGTAGAAGGCTTTGCCAAATCCATGGAAGAATCACAAATGGAATTACAAAAGAAATTAATGAGTGATTCTGAATACCAAAAGAAAATGCTTGAACTACTGCAAAATCCAGAAATTACCGATCAAATTTTAAGTGTTTTAAAAGGACAGCAATTTCGAGCGCACTTAGAAGAAACCATTCAACAAACACTAGAAACTCCAACCTTTCAAGCAAAAATACAAGAAATATTATTAAAAGCCGCCGAAGAACAAGCCAAAGGTAAGGGCGGTGGAGGCTCTGAAAAGGGTGGAGGAAGTGGTGAAAGTGGTGGCGGAAAGCAGGATGAAGGAGGAGGCGGTGGAGGAAGCGCATAACGCTTCCCTTATTCCTCTGATTTATACACACATTGACCACCCCTGAATTCGAATCAGGCTAACAGTAATTTCTTACCAAAGGTAAAGAAGAGGACGTCAGTAAGAGACGTCCTCTTCTTTATTTTACTCTTCCATCTTCGCAATAACTTTAGCTGCTATTTTATGATATTCTTTTCCATTCGGATGATCTTCTTGGTATACGGATGGTGCAAATACATCTTCCTCCATGTACGGTTGCTGAAGTTCTAAATTGCCAAGCACCTTTGTTTGAAGAGCTTCTGCAAGTTTTTCTCCTCCACCTTGTCCAAATACATGTTCTTTTTCCCCAGTCTTTTTGCTGACAAAATAGGACATATTTTCAATAACACCAAGAATTTCGTGATCTGTTTTTAATGCCATTTGTCCCGCTCGCGCTGCAACAAATGCTGCAGTTGGATGTGGTGTAGTAACGATTACTTCCTTGCATGTTGGTAATAATTCATGTACATCCATAGCAATATCACCTGTTCCAGGAGGTAAATCAAGTAATAAGTAGTCTAGTTCTCCCCACTCTACTTCGCTGAAGAAGCTATTTAGCATTTTACCTAACATAGGACCACGCCAAATGATTGGAGAATTATCCTCAACAAAGAAGCCCATGGAAATAACTTTAACTCCAAAACGTTCTACAGGAATAATTTTTTTACCGCGAACTTGAGGACGGTTCTCAATGCCCATCATGTCAGGAACACTAAAACCGTAGATATCCGCATCAATAATCCCTACTTTTTTCCCAAGTCGCATTAATGCCATAGCAAGGTTGACTGTAACAGTTGATTTTCCAACGCCACCTTTACCACTTGCTACAGCAATAAATTTCGTATTAGCATTGCCACCCATCAGTTTAGCTTCTTTCTCTTTTTCAGCTGCTGGCTGGAATTTTCTAATGATATCTTCAGGTAATTGTTCAAATCTCAACCCAACCGTATTGGCACCATTTTTCTTTAAGATTCCAACAATTTCTTGCTGCATTTGCATTTGTTCACCTGTATTTGTTTTAGATATACCGATTTTTACACTAATGTGTTTTTTATCTTCCTTAATCGTAATATCTCTAATTCCATCTGTTTCTTCTAAAGTTTTATGTAAAAATGGGTCTTGTACTGGATTTAGTAGTTGAACCACTTCTTCTTTTGTAAGCAAACTAATTCACCATCCCTTTGTTTTATGCATCATACTTAACTGTTACGTCTAGTATAACATAAATTGAGAAAAATCTAAGTGATGTGAATCATTCCTCACCTTCGTTTTCCATATCTTCAGTGGTGTATCTTAAAATCCCCTCGTAAATACTAAAAGCCATTTTCTCTTGATAATCATCCTGTTTAAGCAATTCACGCTCATCAGCATTGGATAAAAATCCGATTTCAACTAATGCTCCAGGAACCTCCGCATATTTTAATAAATACATTCCATTTTTCACAAGTGCTTCCCTATTTGTATTTTCTAAATTACGAATAATTTCTGCTTGTATCATCTTTGCTAAATGTTTATTTTCATCTAAACTTGGGTAATAAAAAGACTGTGCGCCTCTCCACCGTGTTGAAGACAAGGCATTTAGATGTATGCTAAGGAATAGATGTGGTTCATTCTCATGGATAAATTTCATTCGCCTACGTATATCCTCTGCTTTTCTACGAGATAAACCCTTTGTATTCTCATCAGCTAAATCTGTATCCTCTTCCCTAGTTAAGTACACTACAGCTCCAGATTGTTGCAAAAAGTTTTGGAGTTTTTTTGATACAGAAAGTGTAATATCTTCTTCGGTCGTTCCATCCTTCCCAACCGCTCCACCATCAGGGCCCCCATGTCCTGGGTCAATTACTATGGTCTTCCCAGATAACGGTAAAGAAAAGCTTGAGTTCCAAGCACTTTGACTTTGATTCATTGGAAGCTGAATCAGAAAGATCAATAAAGCAACCCCTAATAACCATGCACCAATATTAATAGTCCGTTTCATCCATCTCGCCCCTTTATCTTGACTACGAACATTTTATGGGACAAGGTAAAAGTTTATGACTAATTGCAAAATGTGGTATGCTAAAAAAGGAAATGCATAATATATCTAATGTTGTAGATTGTGGAAAAAAGACGAAAGGGGGCAGAAATATGCTATGGCTTGGTATCGGCGTGCTGGTAATCGGCGTTGCCCTACTGTTACTAACCTTTGTACTCATCAAGCCACTCCTCAAATTATCAGGTGTGCTTGGCAGTTTACAGAAAACGACAGACACCTTACCAAAAGCAGTGGAGGGTATAACTACTCAAACAAAAGAGGTAATTGGTACTGGTACTCAGACATTGAACCAAATCAATGCGCAAGTGAAGGAATTAAGTCCAATGTTTAATATAGTAGGAGACATAGGACGAGCAACTAACCAATTGAGCTCTTCTATCGTTCAAAAAATGGAGCACTTAAAAGAAAAAACAGTTACATCAAAAGAGGTATCGACTAGTAAAAATCTAAAGGGATTCTACGGATTAATTGCACTAGTATATTTATTATTGAAAAAATAGGATGTACCAAATTTCCGGTACATCCTATTTTTCATATCCTTTGATTGACTTCCTGTTTTATTTCCTTAAAAGTCTCCGCTCGCTTTTTACCGTCCATGAAAAATTTATGATCGATAGCTTTCCATTTCCCCTTTATATTGTTAGCGGACTTTCCCTGTAATAAACAAGTCACGATACAACCAATGGAAATAGCACTTAGCACACCAGCCGTAATTGAAATTTCCTTTTTACTCTTGGTTTTCATTCGCAGTCGTTCCTTCTTCCTTTTTTGACTTATTCCTCTTTCTCAACCAATAGTATGCTAAAGCAAAGGTCCCATATAAACCCCCAACATTATTTTTATCTGTAACATCTGCCGCACCTGCTGTTTTACTTTTTACTGTCTCTGTAACATCCGCGATAGAAGAGGAGAATTTTCGAGTTATATTTCCAACATCACCTACAACATAAAATAAAGGACTTAATTGTCGTAATTTATCATTTACATCTGATAATGTATTATTGCTCTCACTTATCATATCACCTGTTTTTTTCATAATATCATCCATTTGCTTTGGCAGTTGCTCTACCGTTTTATCGACACCTTTTAACACATTTGCCAAATTATTTAAAGCATGTCCAATAAAAATAGACAAAATTAACAAAGCTACTCCAATAATAATGACGCCAATTCCTATTAAAGTCATGAACCATCACTTTCCCTTCTAATTCTATATGTAACTAATTTGTCTTTTTTGATAGATGAAAAAAGTAAAATATACGTCATTCCAACAAGTAATAGTAACAGGAATGGTCAGCACCACTACAAGCTAAAGCTGTAGGCCGGTGCTTACACTTTTGTTTTTTTAAATACTTGCGTCAGTGCTTCTCCCCACTTAATCAACTCAACTGTTGGTTTGAGCTGCTTTTGAAATTGTTCATCGGTTATTTTTTCTTTGTAATTTTTATATGTGTCATTCAAACTATTAATCGATTTACCGACATTATCAACCGAGTCAAATACACTATCCGTTGCATTCATGTTTTCCTCTAATTCATCCACGGTTTGCTGTGCTTCTTTGATAGTTGTCATTAATTGCGGTGTAATGTATCCAAACTGTTCCTCAACATCTTTTAACGTATAACCAAGCGACCTTGTTACATCTGTTAAGCGCTTAAGAAAAACAGAAATGTAAATAGCTGATATGAAGAATGCAATGGAACAAATCAAGATACCAAAATATACGATTTCCACTATGTTTGCCTCCTTTTATAGAGATAGTATAACATTAGCACTAGGAAATAATGAAAAGCAATATTCCAAACCTATCTAATGTCCTATGACGCTATCCAAACTTATTAAAATAAGGACTTCAATCTTTTATTAGGTAATAAAAGATAAATTGTTAGATATCTCGAATTCTTCTCGGGTCTTACAACCATTTAATCACGTGATAAATTATAAGCTGCTTATCTAGATAATAAACCTGTTATTAAATACCTTTTCCAATTATTATTTTCTGATGCTAAAGAATCTCGACTGAGGTAATTAAATTCTAATGGGGTAATAAAGATTGCTCCATTTCGAAATTGCCTCATAGGTTTTTCTGCAACATAATCATTCTTTTGTACACCATTTGTCACTTCGACCATATGATCCATAACGATACCAGTTTCAACAATCTCATTTATCATCGTACCGCTTTCTGTCATTTTCCATACAGACTTTTTATGAACCGCATTTTCTGACAAAGCTAATGCATCTAGAGACTCCTTCACCGTTACTACTAACTCCGTGTGATAACCAGATTTTAAATTTGTTAAACTCGCTTCTTCATTAAGTGATACGGAGAATGGATAAATACTTTCTCCATGTAACTGCACATTTTTTGGTGAGTTACTAATCTGTTCGATTGTCCCTTCCAGCGGTTCCTCTTTATCTCCTGTAATTACCTCCACTGGTAAACCCTGTTCTACTTTCCTTCGTTCATCTTCCGTAAGCTCACCTGCAACCTTAAGATTGGAGCTCTCTATGGTTAAAATCGGATCCTCTAGTGCAGTATTAATAAATGTAATGTTTCCATCATAGGGACTTTCTACTGTAATAGAATCACCTGTACTACGAAGCTCCATTAGTTGATCTTCTACATAGGCTAATTCCGCTTGTTTTTGCTTCAATTCCTTATCCTTTTCGATTAGGTATTGCTGTTTAATCATTTCCGCTTCTTTTGTTGACTGAGGTAATTCGACCTCAATTTCTATCTGTTCTTCCCTAACATCGAAATTTGCTAATCCATCAGCACGATTATTCGACACAGATTGCATTTCCATCGAATCTATAGCAGCTTCAATGGAGTCAACTTCATCTTCCAATTGATCGATTTTAGATAACAACTGTGATTCAACTTGACCATATTGATAAACCTTATATGTAAATAACGGATCACCAATAGTTACACGATCCCCTTCTTCCACTAAAAAGGTTTCAAAGTTCCCAAGACTTTTATCGAAATACAAATGATCCTTAATTTGAGAAGTAAACACACCATCCGTATGGAGTGTTTCACGTAAGTCTTGTGTTTTCGGCTTTGACCAGCTATCAATATAAGAAATTCGATCAATTTTCCCTTCATCATCTGCTTTAACAAGATAGAGATTAGTACCTATAAACAATATGGTAGCCATTAAAATTATACGCCTTTTCATTAATTAAACCACCCACTTATTAAATAAGAATCACTATAAGCAAATAACGCAGCAAAACACCATCCAAAAATATGTAACAAAATAATATTAATCCATATGATATACTTTTTCGTAGCAGATAGATTCATAATAAATTTCCCTTGAAACCAAATGACCCATAATTGAAATAAGGAGATAGAGCCAAAAAAGGCGATGATCCAAGGTGTGTCTGTTAGATAGGATGCTATAATTCCGAATGACAATGGCGATACATACCAATCCAAACCAATAAATAATGCCAAGGGAATCCAAATAATTCTCTCTATTAACATGACAGTTAAAACAATTTGCTGCATAATAAGTAGCTTCTGATACGGGATATCGGTTAAAAGATAGAATAAGAGACTAGGTACAAATAAAATAAGTAAAGCAAATAATCCCCCAAAAAGGGTCCTTCCTACAACAAACCAAAATTTACTCACTTCATACTCCACTGTGGTTAGTGTAGTAGCATGCTCTGAGATTAAATTCGTTCCCATACCAAAATAGGCCATGAAGGTATATAAAAACAGACTGAAAAGAATTAGGAAAATCGTAGTCTTCCACTGGTTTTTAATCTCCTCCGCCTTTCCAATCCGATATAAATGGTCGTCCGTAAAACGAAAAAAGCCTAAAATGTTTGTATAATATGTCATTTTTCTACATCCTTTTTATCCATTAGCTTCCATATCTTTCATTTTATCGCATTATTCTATAAAAAACTATGAATATTCCGCTTCTAGAAAAAATAGTAGATTTGGCATAGAAATTGACGAACCTTGTTCCGTACAGAAAATAACATTTCTTTATTCGACAACAAATACAATTTTCACTATTCATGGCGAAATGTGTTATTAACATAAAGTTAATCTTCAATATTTTAGATTAATAAGCAAATACTTCCACTCCTAATCTAATCTTCCATAAAATATAAAACACCCCTATCAAATTAATGATAGAGGCATTCACTTTCAATCATATATTGGCTATTTTATATTATTGCCCCAAGATATCCGGTAACCATAGTGAAAAGCTAGGTATAAAGGCAACAAGTAATACCACAAGAATCATGACAAGATAGAAAGGTAATAAACCTTTTGTAGCATTCTCAATAGAGATTCTACCAATGGCTGACCCCACAAAGAGTACAGTCCCAACTGGTGGTGTAATTAAACCTACACCTAAACATAAGATTAATAGAACCCCAAAGTGAATTGGATCCATACCAACACTTGTCGCAACTGGTAGAAGGATTGGTGTGGCAATTAGAATAAGTGGTGCCATATCCATAATCATACCTAAGAGTAGCAAAATAATAACAATTAATAAGACTGTTATAGCATCATTCGGAGATATGCTGATTAATGCATCAGATACCATTGCTGGAACTCTTAGCAATGCTAACAGCCATCCAAATGCAGAAGAAGCAGCAATCAAGAATAACACCATTGCGAGGGTTTTAAATGATCTTTGAAGAATAACTCCCATTTTGGTAAGCTTGATGTCACGATATACAAAAAAGGTAATAATAAATGCGTATAGTGTCCCAATTGCAGCTGACTCTGTAACGGTGAAAAATCCACTCAATATACCACCAAGAATAATGACTATCGTAAATAACCCTAATAGACCTTCCCAAACAATTCTAGGAATTTCTTCCTTTTTTACAGGTTCACCAACTGGATACTTTCTCTTTACAGCAAGATAATAAGTTAAAATCATTAAAACAAGTCCAAGTAATAAACCCGGAACAAGTCCACCCATAAACAATCCACCGATTGACACTCCACCCGCTGCTGTGGAATAGATAATCATATTATGACTTGGTGGAATCAATACACCTTGGGCTGAACTAGAAACGGTTACAGCCACAGAGAAATTAGAATCGTATCCCTGTTTTTTCATCATTGGTATCATAACAGATCCAACAGAAGAGGTATCAGCAATCGCCGATCCTGAAATACCACCAAAGAATGTACTTGCTAATACGTTTACCATAGCAAGTCCACCTCTAATTTTCCCGATAATAACATTAGCTAGATTAATTAACCTTCGGGATATTCCACCCTCATTCATAATTTCACCAGCAATAATAAAGAAAGGAATTGCCAACAAGGAGAAGGAATTTAGTCCAGCTGCCATTCGTTGAATAATAGCGGCCAAGTCTATATCCATATATATTCCTGTTGCAAGTGAAGATAATATAAGGGAAAGTGCAATAGGGACTCTACATATAATTAGTAATAAAAAGCTTCCTAATAAAATCCATACTTCCATTATTCTGCCCCCTCACTTCCGTCTTCTAATTCTTGATGCATACCTTTAACAAAAAGTAATTCTATACCATTAAGCAATACAAAGAATCCTGTAACTGGAATAACTCCATATAGAACACTTGAAGGTAATCCAGTGGCTGGCATTGTTGAATTACTTGTCAACATCGTAAATTGCCAACCATAATAAAGCAGAATAACTCCAAAACCTATTACAAGAATCTTCGCAAAATAATCAAACATATCCTGAACTTTCTCTGGTAATCGATCGATAATCAATCCAACACCAATATGAAGCTTTTCTCTAAATCCATAGGAAATCCCTAAGAAACTTACCCAAACAAATAACATTCGAGAAATTTCTTCACTCCATGCTGGCGCAGATCCCAAAATCTGCCGAGAAAAAACTTGGTATATAATGATAATAACCATTGCAGCAAGTATGGTTAGAGAAGCGACTAAGATTACCCGATTCAGGCCGTCTATGACTGCTTTTAAAGCTTTCATGTCACAACCCACTCCTTTTATATTAAGAGAGGAGTGAGGAATTCCTCACCCCCCTATAAGAATTTATTTCGTCAGTTTATCAATCCAATCACCGTATTGCTCACCAAATTCATCATATACAGGTTGAACAGCTTCTCTCCATGCAGAGATATCTTCCACTTCTGTTAATTCACTTCCAGCTTCAGTTACAGCCTTTTTAGCTTCTTCTGTTAATTCTGCCCACGCTTCACGTTGAACGGCAACGGACTCTAGTGCTGCTTCTTGGAAAGCTTGTTTATCTTCCTCACTTAACTCATCCCATAAACTTTGGGATGCAAGTAAAACTTCTGGTGTACCTTGGTAACCATTTACTGTAAAATATGGTGCTACCTCATAATGTCCTGCAGTGTAATAACTAGGGAAATTATTTTCTGCCCCATCAATTACTCCTGTTTGTAATGCTGAGTAAACTTCACCATATTCCATTGGTGTAGCTGATGCACCTAACGCTTCCACAATAGAAATAGCTAGGTCAGATGATTGCACACGAATTTGTAAACCTTCCATATCTTCTGGAGTTGATACAGGGCGAACAGAGTTATAGAAACTTCTTTCTCCTGAATCATAGAACGCTAACCCTTTCAAACCGGATCCATCTAAAGTACCTAATAGTTCTTGTCCAACTTCACCATTTAACTTTTCCCATTTTGACTCTTCATCTTCGAATAGGTATGGCATGGATAAGACACCAATTTCTTCAGAGAACTGAGTTAATGGAATCGCATTCACTCTAGCTAAATCAATCGTACCTAATTGTACTTGTTCTAATACTTCCGATTCTTCCCCTAATTGTCCACCAGAATATACTTCTATTTTATAACGACCATCCGTCTTCTCTTCTACTAATTTAGCAAATTCTTTATCCCCAATTGTTGTTGGATAGTCTTCTGGGTGGTTCTCAGCTAAAGTTAGTGTAATCGTTTCTCCGCTATCTGAAGAACCGTCATTCCCTTCTGCATCATCTGCAGAATCAGAGTCGCCTCCACCACAAGCTGCTAAAACTAAACCGACAAAAAGAGCCAACAACAATAGTGATATCGCTTTCTTTTTCATTTAATTTACCCCCATTTGTTAATAATTTAGATAAAGCATATGCATTACTAAAATAAATGTATGCTAGCCATCCCCACCTTATCTATTATATATTTTGTTCAGCAAACAAACTATCAACTTACTGATTATTATTATAAATGCAAGCGCTTCACTTTTCAAGACTTTTAATAGAGTATTTTTTAATACTCTATTAAAAGTAGTGCTTTATACATTTATCTTTTTTTCTAGTTCAATAGATTTAAAGCATGCATCCAATACTTTTGCATTATTAACCGTATTCTCAAAATCATGTTCTAGATCTTTTAAACTATATTTGTCTAATATAGCATGAGAAATATGCTCCACTTCATTACGATACTGGTCTGTTCCCACAGATATCGTTTCTGTTTTTGAAAAATTACCCTTTTCTACTACAATTATACCGTCTCCACCAAACCAATCTGGTCGAAATGCTCTTGGAACCATGATTCTACCTTCCGTTCCGATTACCTCATATTCACTTCTTTTAGAAAGCCCAAAACTCACATCAAATACTGCTCTTACTCCACCAGGGAAGGTTAAATAAGACACTACGTCTGTTTCCACTTGATACTCAGGGTCTTTTACTGCATGCACATGTACAGTATTTGGCTCTGCTTGAAGTATATTTCTTATGGCGTGAATGCTATAACACCCAACATCATAAATACTTCCTCCGCCTTTTTCAGGGATCATTTTTATATTGTTTTCTTTTTGCGCTAAATTGAAGGAAAAGGCTGACCGTATAAATTTCACCTCACCAATTTCACCTGATTCGATTATTTCACGAACACGTTTATGTTGTGGATGGAAGTAGTACATAAAGCCCTCCATAAACAGGACTCCTTCCTCCTCACAAACCTGCTTCATTTCTAATACATCTTCCGCATTTAATGCAGCAGGCTTCTCACATAAAATATGCTTTTTCTTTCGTGCTGCTTCCATCACCCACTTTTTATGAAGATGATTGGGAAGTGGAATATAAACTCCATCAATTTCAGGGTCATCCAATAATTTCTCATAGCTATCATACGTCTTCTCAATATCAAATTGCTCCGCTACAGCTTTTGCCTTCTCGATTCCGCTACTTGTTGCAATTCCGGTTACCTTCGCATTGGCAGCCCTTTTAAATGCTGGAATCAATTCATTCTGCGCAATTTTTGCGGTACTTAAAATCCCCCATCTAACCTGTTTCATCATTACCACTCCTTATTCTAGATTTGACTTCATTCTACAAAGGCATAAATACAATGAAATATACAAAAAGACTCTTTTATAATAAAAGATAAGCAACAATAGACCCTACTAGGCCACAAGTAAAGGCATATGGCAGGTTAAGCATGGTAATACGATAAGGATTTTGACCTGTGTTCATGGATGTTAATTGTACAATCAATCCGTATGACCCAACTGTTAATGTTGCAACCGCACTAGTAGCAAGTACAATAGCCAAGCTTACTGGATTTAGGAATTCTAATAGGGTTGCAATAACCCCACTTAAAATCCCGATTGTTGCAATTGGGTGGACCCCAAATAAGCTTAAGAATATAAAAATTAGTTGAATACATATAAAAATAACAAATGGATAATCCAAAAAAGCAATAATTGGTGTTTGAATAAAGTCTAAAAATGGTGTCCCATCAATACTATTGGCGAAAAACGCCAATGAAATAAATAAAACAATAAAGTTCTGCATCGTATTCGTTTTTTCTTTCCACGTCTTCCATCCAATAGCCCAGAAGCTTCGGAATCGCTTCATTAATAGCGACCAAATAGCAGCAAATGGGAATATAAGAATCGTAACAGTAAAGATAAAGTCTAAGTTTAAAAGACTTCCTAATGTAATAACCAATGTTAGAAACAATACAAGTGCCACCATTAAATGTATTAATTTACTCATTAACTTCTTCTTATCGATTATCTTTGTATTTGAGGGGTTATAATCCACTTTTCTAAAATAAAATTTCCCCCACAATGAATCAAGAACATAGGTGATAAATGCAATTAACAAAAGCCATGGGAGTAATGAAACATAATCTACACCCGTAGTAAAGATAGAAACAGCAAGCAGTATCTCTAATGGACTCCATAGTAAGGCAAGCGTATATCCTCTTAACGTTGCTGTACTAATAAAGGAGTCTTTTATCTTCTTATTGAGACTACTAAGATTCTTTTTTAAAACATCTTGTGAAATGATAGCTGCTGACAAATTTAGAAATGCCGCTAACGTAAGTGTAGTGGCAGAGCTACGTGGATAAAGATTTCCTAGATTACTAACATTTGCGTTTAGCAGATTATTTAAACTGCGGTCAAATCTACCACTCCTCACCACACTATTCATCCACGGTAGCATAGCCAACAACGTTAGCAATGACACGTTAGATGTCATGAGTTCTGGTATATCTAAAATAGAATAGCTTGTAGTGGTAAAAACAATACCACCTACTGCAATAAATATTAATCCAAGTATTCTAAATAGACCAGATGCCCCTTGAAAGGAAATAATTAGCATGACAATTGCTAGAACCCCTATAATATAGTTAAGGACTTCATTTTGTAAAAACACATTAAAAATATGAAGAATAAATACAAAAGAATAGTAGATATATAGATATTGAGAAATCCTTAAGTTTCCCATCTTCGCCTCCCCTTAATACTTGTAATAAATATTTGTTTGGATAACAAACAAAGAAACAGATATATTCATCATATCTGTAGGCGCTTTTTATTTCAAGACTCTTTACCTGTTACTTTCCTCTAAAAAAATAAGCTCTCCTTTTATTTAGAGAGCTTATGATTGGTTATTTATAAAATTCCTTTAGACTTTCTACTAATTTCTCATATTTATGGAAAATATCCACATATTTTTCGTGGTTCTTCCTGTTTGGCTCAACTACTTTTTCACTAGGTAGGCTAGTTTTAATATCCTCAAATGAATGGACTTTTCCAATTGCTACTAATGCCGTCCATGCTGCTCCCCATGCCGCGTTGTGATGCGTATCGGAAAGATAGATTTCTTTTCCAAAGATATCAGCCATGATCTGTACCCATAGATCGGATTTTGTCAACCCACCATTGACCGTGATTTTTTCTGGTGCACCGGCAATTCTTTCTAAAGATTGTCCAATTTGATAAATATTAAAGGCAATTCCTTCTAATACGGCACGTGTTACATGTTCTTTCTTATGATTAATGCTTAATCCAAAGAAGTTACCTCTTGCTTTACCATTCCAAAGAGGAGCTCTTTCTCCATTAACATAAGGTAAGAAAAGGATTCCTTCCGAACCAATTTCAATTTCACGAGCACCTGCAAGTAATTCATCATGCGTCCCTTCATATTCCATAAGGTCTTTAAACCATTGTAGGGCAACCCCTCCATTATTTGTTGGACCACCAATAATGGAGGTATCATCTGTAAAGGCATATGTAAAAGTCTCCATCTTATCATTTATTGGAGCTCCTTTTACAAACTGACGAATAGCACCACTTGTTCCAACAGAAATATTCACTTCCCCTGGATTAATGGCACCACTACCAAGGTTTGCTAACTGACCATCAGCAGAACCGATGACGATTGGAATCTCCGTTGATAATCCAATTTCATTTGCAATGTCACGATTTAACCCGGTTAAAACCTTCGTTGGAGGAACTATTTCCGAAAGCTGTTCTTTACGGATTCCAGCTAGCTCTAATGCTGAATCTTCCCATTGTAACTTCTTCACATTGAAAAATCCCGTTGCAGTAGCCATGGAATAATCTACAACCCGTTTACCAAACCATTTTACTATTAAGTATTCCTTCATCGACATGATATAGGAGGCATTTTCATATGCTTCGAAATGATTTTCCTTCATCCACATCAATTTCAGAAGTGGCGTCATCGGGTGAATTGGGGTACCGGTTTTTGCATAAATTTCATTTCCGTTTGTACGGATTAGTTCCTCGGCAATATAACTACTGCGCTTATCAGACCAGATGATCATTTGTGACAAAGGCTCCATTTTATCATCAACACAGATAAGGGAATGCATTGCTGCAGATATTCCGATCGTTAACAATTCGTCGGTACCAATATTTGCTTGATTGATAACTGACTTCATCGCTAAAACGGTTGACCTTTCTACTTCTTTTGGGTCTTGCTCGGCCCAATCTGACTTCGGATAATTTGTTGTAATCATCTCTTCCGCTTCAGCAATTAACTTACCATCCAAATTAAAAACAACCGCTTTCACGCTTGTGGTTCCAATATCAAGTCCTACCACTAATTCTCTTGACATAATTACCTCTTCCTTTATCGCATGATTGACTGGCCGGTCGACAAAAGTGCCACGTACTGTGGCAGTGTCAGCACCCGCACTTTCTATGCGTTTAAGCCCCTTAACGAAAATAATTCAATATACTTCAAGAATCGGGGATTAACAGCCAGTAAACTCCTGATTCGTTCATCTAATAATTCAGTGGGAATAAAGAGAATCCCACTGAATGAAGATCTACTTTACAGGTTCATTCTGTAGAAAAGGCCTTGAGGATGATGTCCCCCAAAGCCTTGCCTTTTGATTATATGGTCATACTTAAATAGCCACCGTCAACTCGTAGGAAGCTTCCAGTCACAAATCCAGAAGCTTTGTCTGATGCTAAATAAATTACTGCACCTTTTAACTCTTCTGGCTCACCGAAGCGTTTCATAGGTGTATGATTCATAATGGATTCAATGCGTGCATCATCCATAATCTTGCGGTTTTGCTCAGCAGGGAAGAAGCCTGGAATAATAGCATTTACACGAATACCATGTGGAGCAAATTCTCTTGCTAAAAATTGTGTGACATTATTAACACCAGCTTTAGAAGCAGAGTACGTAAATACTTTAGATAATGGAATATCAGATGAAGCAGATGAAATATTGATAATGCTTCCTTTACGTTCTTGTTCAATCATACGTTTTGCAAAATGCTGGATGGTAAATACCAATCCTCGTAGGTTTACATTCATAATGTCATCCCATTCTTCTGGTTCAATTTCAAAGAATGGAGTACTACTGTTTTTACCAGGGGCATTTAGAACGATATCCCAGCCACCGGCCCAATTTTCAATTTCCTTTGCAGCCTTTTTAACCGTTTCTAAATCACTTACATCTGCTTGAAATGATTTTGCTTCTCCACCATTTTCTTTAATTTCTTTAGTGACCGCTTCAGCCTTTTCCAAATTGCGGCCAACAATAGCAACCTTAGCACCTTGTTCTGCTAATCCTTTTGCCATCGCTGCACCTAGTGTACTATTTCCACCAATGGCAACAGCAACTTTCCCCGTTAGGTCAAATAAGTTTTCCATGCGTATTCCTCCTAGTTATTATTTTAGATCTCCTTGTTCATTAAAAGGAAGTTCATATAGGTCCGAAACTTGCTCCATATTCGGATGTTCGTTCACATAATCTAATAGGGGTTCAGATACCTCAATTTCACCCACGTGTAATGTATCCTTAATACGAACCATTCTAACCTTCGTAAAATCCAAAATATTACATGTCTTAATAGCTGCCTGAATTGCTGCTTTATCCGTTGGCATAGCAGTTGAAATATGAGTTGGGCCAACTACCGTAGATGTTAAGCCATTGGCGTATGTAGATTCCCTGTCCATTTTATCCACTAGACGTTGGGTGGTGAAATCAGCTGTGCCTACTCCGTTTGCATTTCCTTCTGTTTGGGGAGTTAAATCAAGTACAACCATTTTCGTTACATCTGGACCGCCATGCGCATAAGGCGTTGGGTAACGACCTGTAATATTTGGATCCATTCCATCCCCGCTGATATTTTTACCAATTTGATCAATGACGAGAACGTCAATTTGATCTACAAATATCTTCGGTAATAATTTCTTTGCTAACTCTTGTAAATCAGGCTCTTTCCCTTCGATTTCCTTTGCAGCCATAACTTGTAGTTTAGCTACTTTATCAAAAGCATTCTCTACCGTAGCGACCGCAAACAAAATAGGCATTTTATCAATCATCATATTTGCCATAGCAGGGACATGCTCTGCCATATGTTTAAATCCTAATTGATGGCAAGCCTCTGCACCTTTTTGTTTACCTAAACCAATACTTATCATTTTCATAATTCCGCTTTCTACTTTCCCACGGAATGCAGTATGTGGTTTCACGCGATTAATAACAACAATCCCATCTGCTTCTGAAGCATATTTATCAATATAGACAGGTAAACCATTTTCAAGCTCGCCAATTTTGATTACTTCCATAGAAGAGCGAATTTCTGCTCCAACACTTTCTTCCGTAACTCCCAGATGCTCCAAAACTGCTTTTTGTCCAGGTCCAGTGGCACCACCATGGCTTCCCATGCTTGGAACAATAAATGGTTTTGCACCTAAGTCCTTAAGAAATTGAACGGTAGTTGCTGTAATTTCTACTAATGCATCTGTTCCTCTACTACCTACAGCGAGAGCAATCTCAGCACCAGGCTTAACTGTATCCTTAACACTTTCCAATTCTTGTTTTAGAGTTCCTACAACATCCTCTAACTGGGAATTATCAAAAGTCTGCTTTACTTTGGCCATTTTAGGAACCGGAATATCTTGAACTAACTCCTGAAGAATACTCATACCAATCCTCCATTTCATTCATATTAATTAACACAGGTTATTCCTATCGTTCTCATTCTTACCTTTTTTATGAGATAAGATAATATAAAATTGAGGCAAGTGTTATTCCATTCGTCAAGCAAGAAATAGTCACATCACGCTTCAACATACAGAAAATACTTGGATGAGCGCTTACACCTTTAAACACATAATATAGAATAAAAGTAGCAAACAACTCACTAGTTCATTTTATAGGATATTTAATCTATTATTTAATTTGTTTATTAGATAAACAAATTATCATTAAAAGAATATCACCAACAGCATTATTCGTCAAATAGTTCTCTATCCCTTAATATGAATCGGTTAGACCTAGTGCTGGGAAATCAATCATTTGATTAAGTACCCACCATTTGCAATTTTCCGCCTTGTGGAATTACTCGATTTATTGTTTCGTACTTTGTTTCACAATTTCTCTCCAGTGTAAATCACCACGTTCTAAGGCATGGATGATTAACTCTGCTGTCCCCATATTGGTTGCAAGAGGAATGGAATATACATCACATAACCTCATTAAAGCAGAAATATCAGGTTCATGGGGCTGTGCTGTTAAAGGATCACGGAAGAAAATAATAATATCCATTTCATTTTCTGCGATAAGTGCACCAATTTGTTGGTCCCCACCTAATGGACCAGACTGAAAACGGTGAACGGTTAGACCTGTATTTTCTAATATTCTTAGTCCTGTTGTACCTGTTGCAAATAGTTCATGCTTTTCTAAGCTGAATTTATAAGCTTGTGTAAACCGAACCATATCGTCTTTCTTTTTATCATGAGCGATTAAAGCAATTTTCATAGTATCTACCCCCATTATCTGTGATTAGTTTTAATATATAATTGTTAGAATAAATATAAAGTAAATCTTCCATCAGAGATTCTCTTTCATCTTAGATGATTGCATCGGGCTTTTAGGGCTGTCCTAGAGGGATTTGTTTTTCCTTCATTTTTGAAGTAGGGTCCCCTTAACCTTCGATAAAAAGGAACTGTTTATATTCTAACCTATATACCTATCTTTTTTAATAATCCGATGTATACCCTTCCATTTTCCAAAAGTTCACTACTACCTATATAGAAAAATATTTATAAATTTGTTTGCTATACAAATAAATTATACAACGTCAGAGACGAAAATCAAAAGAAGGATTTATCAATTTTCAATATTTTTCATACCAGTATAAATAGCAAATACTATTAAACTAGCACAAATTAT
This sequence comes from Oceanobacillus senegalensis, assembly GCF_900176885.1. Classification (GTDB taxonomy): domain Bacteria; phylum Bacillota; class Bacilli; order Bacillales; family Amphibacillaceae; genus Oceanobacillus; species Oceanobacillus senegalensis. Next base: position 3,356,028 of record NZ_LT839648.1, read on the forward strand.
TAAAAAAGCCCCCACATCGGTGAGGACTCTCGTTCATCGTCTAAACAGCCTTTTTCCTTTCTTCCCGCTTCTCGGCTAAATTAATTTCAAGCTGTTTTGTCCGTTTTTTGTTTAATGGATAAGCAAATACAAGTATAAGGAATACAACAAAGTAGGTAATGGATGGCACAAGTGTTGCTACCGTATAAATCCCATCCTTCACTTGCTCAGTTTGCGTTTCAGCTCCAGAGTTATATCCTACAAATGTAAGTGCATAACCTGTAAGACCACCGGCAAATGCCTGTCCAACTTTACGAGCGAAGGAATAAATCGCATATACTGTTCCATCTTCACGGGAACCAGTTAAATATTCTTGATAATCAATTGCATCTGTAACAAAGGCCCAAATAATCAGGTTAAAAAATGCAAACCCAAACAAGCCGATTACGTTAACTGTTAAAAATACCGGCAAAGATATATTTGGAATCATAAAAAGTATTAGGTAACCGGTACCCGCTACGAACATCCCTCCTGCTGCAACTTCCTTTTTACCAAAACGCTTTACGAGTGGCGTTAATGCAGGCATTGAAAAAAGTACAGCCCCACTTTGGATAAGAGTAAATGCACTTAATGCGGTTGCGCTTTCAAAATAGTCTTTGAACAAATATACGTTAATAGACATCACAAGCATCATTGTCATTATAAATAATAGTGAAGCAATCAAGATTGTAATTAATGGCGTATTTTTAACAAGACCTTTTACTGTTTTCTTAAAGTTAAGTTTTTCACCAGGTTTTCTTTCGGGTTGCTGAATACGCTCTGTTGTAAGATTCACACAGCCCATGTAGCACGCAAACGCTAAAATACTAAATATAATAGCCATCATGAGCATTCGATTTGCAGAAATGTCATTATTTACGAATACAATGAGTGGTGCACCTGCATTAATGATCAGGCCAGCTGCCGTAGCACCCATTGTTCTCCATCCCGATAGTGAGGAGCGATCAGTGGAATCACCTGAAATAACTGCAGCCATGGAACCATATGGAATATTTACGCTCGTATAAAGCATGCCCCACAAGATATAAGTTACATATGCATAAGCTAAATAGAATCCATCTGACATTCCAGGAATATAAACAAACATTAACGCACTAGATATAACAAGTGGTAATGACATCCTAAAAATCCATGGTCTAAATTTCCCCTTAGGTGTGTTCTTTCTGGAGTCGATAAAACGTCCCCATAGTACATCAGTTACAGCATCCCAGAATCGGGCAACTAAGAATAATGTACCAACTGCTGCTGCACTAATACCGAAAACATCCGTATAGAATACCATCAAGAATGTGCTTACAAGAATAAAGGAGAAATCGTTTCCAAAATCACCGAATAAATAGCCAATTTTATCTCTCAAGCCAAACGGGCGAACGGATTGATTTGTACCATTTGACAATCTATTTTTACTCATTATAAAACCCTCCAAGAATAAAAAGTATAGGATTATAAAAAAACTGATAAATAACTGATAAAACTAGTACTAGTTTTATAGATTATTTTGTCCGCCAAACAAACTAACTTATGTATCTATAATATATGAAAGCGTTTTTCTTTGCAAGTCTTTTTTTTTTGGCAATTTATAGATTCATTAAACTTTTAATGGTACTATCACTTCTTAGCTGTAGTAAGGCCCCCACTTTTAACAATAGAGATAAATGAAAACTTAATAGTGGGAAGCCTTTGTCATACACTAACATTCAGTAGGGATTGAAAAAACCCCAGTGAATAAAGTCTCACTTTAAAATCTACCTAAAACTAAAATAGAACTCCTGCAAAATAGATTACTAACGAAACGGTAATCGCACTAATAATAGTAGAAAATAGAACCACCTGTGCTGCAAAATCAGGGTAATTCTTGTATTCCTCGGCGATGACCGCGCTATTCACAGAAGTTGGCATAGCTGAAGCAATCAGTAAAGCCTGGGCGGTTATTCCTTCTACTTGAAATATCCATATAATAAACAATGCAACCATCGGACTCATCACTAGTCTAACGGTAAGACTAGAGTAGATAGCGGACAGTCCTGCTTTAAATTGAATACGCGCCACTTGTGCTCCTAATGTTAGTAATGCAAGAGCTATCATCGCATCTGCAATATAATTCGCTGGAACCCAGATAACAGATGGAATGGAAACATTAAACGCGTTGAATAATAGGCCAGCCAGCATCGCGTATAGAATTGGCATCTTAAAATAGCCAATCATCGCTTTCCATTTATTCGTATTCACCGATTGTAAAGAAAAAATTCCATAAGTAAAAGTGAAAATATTTTGTAATGTTAGTATAATCACTTGAATGGACATCGCAAAAGGATCACCCTTAAATACTAAATCATTGACAGGTACCCCATAATTACCTGAATTAAAGAAAATGATACTATTAGAAAAAGTAGTTCTCTTCCCTTTGTCTAACCGTAAAATTTTAGCAAAAAGGATGGAGAAAACATATAAAATAATGAGTAATAGTACAAAAAATAATAGAACATATCCAAATAAACGAACCGAAAATGTTGTGCTATATAGTTTCACAAAAATAAAGGACGGTATAACAAAATAGATATTTAACTTTGACAAGGTGGATATATCGAGTGCAAATTTTTTCTGCAAGATAAAGCCAATCGCCATCACGATAAATATTGGTAAAATGATATCCTTAACAATCGTAAATAGCTCTAACAAAATCAAACCTCCTTTATTAAATAGAGTAAATCTTCAATTAGTGGTTTTTTCTTGATCCCTTGAAGTGGGGGATTACCATGCCTAAACCTACGATAAAATTCAATAGAAAAACGACCCAAGCAAAAAATAGATGTTTGAGTCGTTTTTCACCATGTCTATTTTGTTACAACTATTGCCTCTTCCTGTGCCTTCAAACATAATTCAGCAGCTTTAAATGCATGCTCCTGTGTCATTGCATTCTCTGTGCGGTTAATACAATCTTTAATTAACTCACCAAAGAAAGGAAAACCTACTGTTCCTGATAGTTCATAATGTTTCTCTCCATCTTTATTAACCAAGTAAAGATGGTCTCCTGTTTCCTCTCTTGCTACATCAACATATTTACGAATTTCAATTGTACCCTCTGTTCCTGTAATAAATGTTCTACCATCTCCCCATGTGCTAAGGCCGTCTGGAGTAAACCAATCCACTTTAAAGTAAAATGTGGCTCCATTATCTCCAACTAAAGTCGCATCTCCGTAATCCTCCAACTCTGGATATTCTGGGTTATTATAATTACCTACTTTACTGTGTAATACTTTGGCATCTTTATTATCTGTGTAATATAAGAATTGTTCGATTTGGTGACTGCCAATATCACAAAGAATTCCACCGTATTGTTCTTTATTGAAAAACCAATCAGGACGACTTGGTGCGTTCAAGCGATGTGGTCCAAATCCAGTAACTTGAATCACTTTACCGATGGCACCATCCTTAATAAGTTGCCCAGCAAACACTGCCCCTTCTACATGCAGACGTTCACTGAAATACACCATATATTTCTGTCCAGTCCGCTCTACAACCTTTTTCGTCTCTTCTAATTGCGCAAGTGTAGTAAATGGGGTCTTATCTGTAAAATAATCCTTACCCGCTTCCATTACTCTATTTCCCAAAGAACTACGTTCAGAAGGGATTGCAGCAGCAGCAACGAGCTTAATTTCATCATCATTCAAAATTTGCTCTAATGACTCTGCCACTTTTACTTCTGGAAACTTCTCAACAAATTCTTCGACCTTTTTGGCATCCGGATCATATACCCATTTTAAAGTTGCACCAGCTTCTACTAGCCCATTACACATCCCGTTAATATGTCCATGATCTAATGCAGCAGCTGCAAATTGGAATTCTCCTTCTTTAACGACCGGATTGGGCTTCCCCTTTGGTGCATAATTCATTCCGTCTTTATTTCCCAACTCTATCGCTCCTTTAATTAAATAGATAGAACCAAACTTCTATCCATTAGTCTTTTTTCGTAATCCTTTAATTCAAATAGATTCCATTAAAACCAATCTGTGTATCCTAGTTCTTTCAAGTTTTTAGCAGATATTTCCAAGCAATCAAATGGATCTTTGCCATACGTATCATCTTGTTCGATAAGGAAGTATTGTGCTCCACTTTCAAGGCCAGCTTCCATGATGGCTGGAATATCTAAGTTCCCTTCACCAACTTCTGCAAACTCAATGAGATTAGTAAATTTAGTGAAAAATTTACCCATATCTTGTAGATCATCTTCATTAACGTCCAATTTACCAATACGATAATCTTTAAGATGTAGTAATGAAATTCTACCTTTGTATTCTTTTATAAATTCTACTGGATTAACCCCAGCTCTTTGGATCCAATGTACGTCTAATTCAAAACCAAGCTTAGAAGTGTTATTTTTCATTAAATCTAATAGGTACACTCCATCATATTTTTGGAATTCAATATGATGAGTATGGTAATACAATTCAATACCATGCTCAGCTAAACGTTCCGCCATTGCTTCTGCTCTTTCAATGAATGCCATGATTTCATCTTTATCACTCATTACATTTAATGGAAGCATACCAATCCGGATAAAATTACAATTTAGTGTTTTACAATCATTTACGATTTTGTCAAAATCATTTGCTAACGTTTCACCAGGTGCTCCTGGAAGCATTGGCTCAAGACCTGCAGAAAGTGCAGCAATTTTGATGCCGAATTCCTCACTTGCACGTTTTAATTCAGCAACGTTTTCTTTCGTCATTGGAATTTGAGACACTTCAACTGCACTGAAACCAAGTTCATGTAATTTTTTCATGGTTTCGTATGCACCAATTTCTTCTACCTTATTCTTTAGCATCATCATTTGAACGCCGATTTTACCTTTAGTCATTTGTAAACCTCCATTGGAATTATTTGTTTTATTTCAGATGACCTGCGAATAGCACTAATCATTTCCATTGATATTTGAGCTTCCTTCACTTGAATGTAATCGTGGGTATCCTTTTCAATACAGGAATAGAAGTGATTAATTAACTTAGAATGACTTGCACCATAATAAAATTTCGCACCTGGAAGTTTTTCATCTTCAATCACTCTTACCTTTTTACCATCTTCATTGGTTTTTGTTAGAATACTATCCTTTATGGTAAGCTTCCCTTTCTCAAGGATAACCTGAAATTCTACGGAAGAGTTTGTCGCATTGGTCACCGTTGCAAAAAACAATCCTGTTGCGCCATTTTTAAACTGTATATTTGCTGTAGCAGTATCCTCTACTTCATATCCGTAGTCAAATAGGTTATCAACAGAACCTCTAATCGTATTAATTTCCCCACCAATGATTTGCATTAAATCTAAGGTATGAATAGCTTGATTAATCATCACGCCACCGCCCGATTGCCTCATTGTTCCTCTCCATGGTTTGATGTCATAATAAGCCTTTGGTCTAAACCAGGTGACTAGACCTTTTATCCCTAAGATTTTCCCATACTCTCCACTTTTTACAAGCTCTTTAAGCTTTATAAAGGTTTCATTAAATCGGTTTTGAAAACAGATGCAAATCTTCACATCTTTATACTTCTCTTCTAAATCAACTAAGTTCATACCTTCCTCTGCATTTCTTGCTAAAGGCTTTTCTTGAAATACATGTACACCTTTTTCTACACAAGCTTTTGTAGCTGGGTAATGAAGATGGTGTGGCAAGCAAACATGAACACAATCTAGTGGTTCTTTTTCGAGCATCTCGTGATAGTCCGTATAAAAAGGCACTCCCGGAACTGTATTTTTAAGTGACTCATCGATATCACAAACAGCTACTAACTTCGCCTTTGAATTTTCTTCAATAGCTGGTATATGGATCTTTGAAATATCACCAAGTCCTATGACTGCCACTTTAAGCATTGATGTGCCTCCTTTTTCAGGGAAAATAGATTAGAAAAATAAAGGAATTTAACCTCCATTTTCCTAATCCCTTCATTTACCACTGTATTTTATTTTTCTTCTTCGATTCGTTTGTTTAGTTCTTGAAGATATAATTCTTCGTCTACTGGAAGCTCTACTTCTTTACCTAACCAGCTAGAAAGGTGAATCGCATTGGCTAATGCTACTCCATTGATACCATCACTTCCCGGAGCAATTAACTCTTCACCGTTTAGAATATTAGCAGCAAAGTTTTCTAATACGGCAACATGCTGGCCGCCCCAAACACTTTCAAATTCAAGTACTTCTGTTTCATAAATCTCATCCGTATCGCCACCCATGACGATTTTGGCAATATCCATCATGTTCATTGTTTTATTCATTTCTGGTTCAGGTTTTTTAAGTCGTTTAATGGTCACTTTCTTACTGTCGTCTACAACAATTTTTCCATTATCACCTAAAATTTCAAAACGGTCTGTTCCGATTACGTCATGTGTACATGTTATAAACACACCTGTTGCACCATTACCATAGTCAAGTATAGTCGTTACTTCGTCTTCTACTTCTATATCTCTTTGGTAACCATATTTCACATTGGAATATACCTTCTTCGGCATACCAGCAATCCATTGTAATAAATCAAGTTGGTGTGGCGCTTGGTTTACAAGTACACCGCCACCTTCACCTTCCCAAGTTGCTCTCCATGCACTTTGATCGTAATATCCTTGTGGTCTCCACCATGTTGTAATGATCCAGTTTGTACGGCGGATATTACCAATTTCCCCATTATCAATAATTTCTTTTACTTTTTGATATAATTCATTCGTTCTTTGGTTAAACATGATTGCAAAAGTAAGTTCTGGTTTTGACTGAGCGAATTCATTTAATTCTTTGACTTGTTTCGTATAGACACCAGCTGGTTTCTCACCCAATACATGGACATCCCTTTTCAGAGCTTCAATTCCCATTTCTGGATGTAAGTAATGCGGCACGGTCGTTACTACAGCATCTACATCTCCACTTTCAAGCATATCTATATAATTATTATAGAATGGAACATTTGGATACTTTTCTTCTGCTTCTTTTTTCTTTTCTGGGTCTGTATCACAAATCGCACCAATCTCCATATTTTTAACTCTTCCTTCAGAAATAAATCCTGCATATGCTCCACCTTGTGCACCAAATCCAATAATACCTAATCTAACTTTACTCATAGTTAACTCTCCTCACTATATATTTTTAAACGTTCCCTACGATACTCTTTTGCAGTCATTCCCACTTTACTTTTGAAATAGTTGCTAAAATGGGGAATGCTTTCAAAACCGCTTTCATTCGCGATATCTTTTAATGGTTTCTCCGGTTCTGCCTCTAGCAAATATTTCGCCTGTGTTAAGCGTGAACCCATAACATATTCCATAATCGTAAATCCCGTCATTTCTTTAAACACATGTGAAACATAGGATTTGCTAATATTTAGTGATGTCGCAATGGAATCGATTGTCAACTTATTCATATAGTGTTTTTGAATATACTTGGCAATCCTCTCAGCATGTTCTGCCTTTTCCGTTTTCCCCCTTGAAATGGTCAAGGATTGTGACTGACCAAGGCGATGTAAAATAGTTAAAATTTGCAATAATAACGATTTCAATTCTAATCCCGCATTAACATCATCTAACTCAGACGTTCGCTGTAAACTTCCCATACGACTTATCACTTTCTCCAATTGTTTAAATTCTTCATTCTCTTTTGTTCGAATGAAACAATGATGGAGCGTTTCAAACACATCCAATAAGTACAATCCACCTATTTGTTTTAACATTCCTCTCAACCACTGCGGGGAAAAGTGAATAACACTTCGAACATATTCGTTATTTGGAGGAACATTCGGCTTGTGAAGAGCCAACCCATCCATTAACAAAATATCGCCAGGTTCTAGGTCATAAATCTGATTATGAATTAAATACCTGCATGTTCCAGAATGAAATAGATAGATTTCATATTCCTTGTGTGAATGGTAGTCTGCATTATCCCAAGCGCCGTGAACACGATAGTTCACAAGTAAAGGTTCATCCAATGAAATCGCCCCCATTCCGAACCACCCTTATTATCTCACTTATTGAAAGCAATATCATTACCCAACACTGCTAACATTCTCTTAAAAATTACCTGAGACTGCTTTATAAAAAACTCTATTAGATAATCCAACGGGGAACAAACTATTACTGAAAGTATTTACAATATAATTATAAGGTATACCAAATAAAGAGGAACAGGATTATTATTACATTTTTAGGACTAATTAGATTTGAATCACATTGTACATTGATGAGACTGGGTAACCTGGAAACCCATACTATGTATTCCTGCTCAAATATTCCTTTAAATCCTTATAAATATTCTACTTACAAAAATAACCTCCCCCTGAAATGTGCTATTATAATAACAAAATAGTACATTTCAAGGGAAGGAGCTTTTAAAAATTCCCTGAATCGCTGGTATATTAAAAAAACTACAATTCCTATCATTCAGACCTTTACCTAGATGCAATTTTTCTTTCATTTTCCGTTTCTATATCCCTTTTCGATTCTATATCTTTTATCGGTTTTCTATCCCTTATATTAAATGTAATGGCAAGACCGATGATGGCTATGATTCCTGAAACAGTATAAGAAACATTCACACCATGAATTAAACCGTTTATCCCTTCTTCCGGAATGACAGCTGTGGTCATTATCGTTATTGGCAGTGCTGTACCAATTGCGCCAGACACTTGACGAAATGTATTATTCACCGCTGTTCCATGTGGAATCAATCTTGTTGGTAAAACATTTAACCCAGCCGTGGTTACTGGCATCAAGACCATAGCAATGCCAAGCATTCTAAATATATTAACGGTAGCGATATAAGTGAATGAGGTTTCAGCGGTAAGAGCTGCTAACATAAATGTAGTTATGGTGATTAAAGATAAACCAATTATTGCGAGCCATCTTGCTCCGTATTTATCAAATAACCTTCCTGTTATCGGATTCATAATCCCCATTAATATAGCGCCTGGTAATAAGGCTAAACCGGATTGAAATGCAGTAAAACCAAGCATACCCTGCATATACAAAGGTAATACAATTGCATCACCAATCATCACTAAAAATGTGATCATGCCGATCATCGTTGTTATCGTAAAAACCTTATACTTAAATACTCGAAGTTCTAGAATAGGTTGTGTTAACTTTAATTGCCTGAAAGTAAACCAGGTTAATGCAGCCGCACCTACCACAAAGGAAATAACCACTTCCATACTTCCCCAACCCGTAGTTCCTGCAATACTGAATCCATATAAGATACCACCAAAACCAAATGTAGATAATATAATAGAGATAACATCAATCTTTGGATTCGTTAGTTTCGTTACATTTTTAAAATTAAAATATGCGATAATCATATTAATAATAGCTATCGGTAAAATCATATAGAACAAAGTTCTCCATGCAGCATTTTCGACAATATAACCTGCTAATGATGGGCCAATTGCTGGTGCAAAGGCAATAACCAAGCCAAACATTCCCATAACAGACCCTCTTCGTTCAATCGGAAAAATTAATATCATAACCGTCTGCATAAGTGGCATTATAATTCCAGCACCTGCCGCCTGAAAAATTCGACCAAGCATTAGTATAGAGAAGCCCGGTGCGATTGCTGCCAAAAGTGTTCCGAATGCAAATAAACCCATAGCCGATAAAAACAAGCCTCGTGTTGTAAACTTCCCTATTAAAAAAGCCGTAATTGGAATCATAATACCATTTACAAGCATAAATATGGATTGAAGCCATTGTGCGGTATTCTCATCTAAATTTAAATCAGCCATGATGTGAGGTAATGCTACTCCTAATAATGTCTGGTTCAAGATTGCTACAAATGCTCCAGAAATTAATACAATCATTATTGGCGTTTTTTTAATTTTTTCCGTAGATTGACCTCCATTTTGTTGTTCTACCAATATCTTCATCCTTCTTTCCAACAAGTTCCATATGTTAATCTCAGAAATCTATATTCACAAGAAATGACAGGATACCTCATATCAAAGATATCCTAGCATTTCATCAAATTACTTTTGTTTCCCTTTCTTCAGCCTTTTGCTTTATCTCTGCAATCGCCTCTTGAATTCCTTCCATTTTCTTTTTATCCAATTTATAGAATTTCATAGCAATTAATGTCACAATCCAACCAAGTATTGGTACACCAAACGCTAGGAATAAAGTCATTCCATATAAAGATGGTGTCAATGTTTCGCCTATCTCCGGAAATTCTGAACGGTAACCAATTAGAGCTACAGAAAACCCAATAAGTGCTGGCGCTGCAGATGAAATTAACTTATCAACAAACGAGAAGAGAGTTCCCATCATCCCAGGTACGTAACGTCCGGTTTTATAAGTTTCATAGTCTGATACATCAGCGATCATTGGTATAACAATTGCACCTGAATTTGTACCAAAACCCCTACCTATCGCATATAATATGATAAATATTAGTGTCGTCAATCCAAAATTTGAAAGAGATATTGTTGTTGGATCAATCATGAGTAACAATACCATTAACAAACTAAATGAAATGATTCCAATCCACGTCGACATGATTAAGGATTTTTTCAAATCCGTTTTTCTTGCATACCAAACCGCTATAATCGTCGTTAAAATACCTGGTACAAGAATAATTGCTGATATCTGCCCACTTAGTTCGTAGTCCCCCAGTAAGATACCAAATAACATTACCGCCACCACAGCATGATTCATTACACTAAAGCTTAGTTTGTCACTAGAGGCTGCGAGAACAAGCATTTGCAATGGTCTGTTTTCTTTTATTACTGGCCAAAAATCACGAAACCTTATTTTTTCCGTCATTTCTGCCAGTCCAAAGAACTCTTTACGATCCTTCGCCCAGATACCTAGAACGGCTAGGAAGGTAAATATACCTGAAAGGATAATCCCATAACCATTTAACTCTATAAATAATGACATCGTAAAGCCACCGTGTTTATTAACGAGATAAGATGCTACAAAAATTTGACCGCCTGTAAAAATTAATGCATTATAAACACCATCGAAAACAGCGAAAAGCGGTCGTTGCTTTGGATGATTTGTCAAAACAGTTTGTGCACCTTTTGTACATGCTGTTTGGAATGAATACCCGATAACATATAATGCATATGACGCAATAAAGAAAATTAATTGTAGTGATTCCGGTAAATTATGAGTAATACTGTACATTAATATAATAGAACTAGCTAAGATAACATTGCCTAAAATCATCATGGGTCGGAATTTTCCGAACCTAGACTCAGTTTTATCAATAACAAATCCGATGATTGGATCTGTTATACCGTCAAAAGCACGCATTGCTGTTAGAACCGTACTTACTACAACTACTGCCAGCCCCGCTATCCCTGTAGCATAATAAGATACAAACCCTAAAATAAACATATACATATTCGTAGCAGTGTTGTTTAACGCAAAAAATCCAATCTGCCATAATTTTGCACTGTGATACTGCTGCACACCTTCTCCCACATTGTTTGCCATAACTTTCTTCCCCCTTTTATTCATTCTTAATAAAAGACTTTCAAAACTTCTTTTCTACCAATATTGTGTACTATTAAGGCATCACTCCTTATTTAGAGTCGCAATGAGTACCTGTATCATTCAATCTACATAGTTTATTTGTAAAACAAACTATGTACAGGCCTTACTACGAAATAATATATAAAATACTTATAATACGGATTATTGGGAAAATTTAAATGAAAAAATATTCCCAATACCTAGCTTGCACCCTTTCTCTCAGGTTAATTTGTTTCGCAAACCAACTAACCTTGCCTAAAGGTTATATGAAAACGCTTTACTAGTCAATAGATTTCTTCAGGAAAATACTGGACATTCCTATATTTCTATCTTTATTAATAGGTCAAAAATAACAGGATTTTCTTCTTAAGTTGATAGAAGATTTTTTCAAACCCTTTTGCAAAGTAGCGACACTTATAATAAAGAAAAAAAGAGACAGCATTTTTCTATCTCTAGTCATCCACGTATTACCTACTATTGTCATCGTTATTAATAATTTCACGCCAACCTAAGTCCCCACGTTCTAATGCATGTAAAAACAATTCTGCTATTCCCATATTGGTTGAAAGTGGAATCGAGTAAACATCACATAATCTCATTAAAGCGGAAATATCAGGTTCATGAGGCTATGCTGTTAAAGGATCACAGAAGAAAATATCCATTTCATTTTCTGCTACAAGTGCACCGATTTGCTGATCTCCGCCTAATGGACCAGACTAAAAGCGATGAACAAATAAACCTGTATTCTCTGAAATTCGTAACCCTGTCGTACCCGTTGCAAAGATTTCATGCTTCTCTAAACTAAATTTATAAGGCTGTGTAAATCGTACCATGTCGTCTTTCTTTTTATCATGAGCAATTAAAGCAATTTTCATAGTATCTACCACCTATAGTTGTTAAAATGTAAATTAATTGTTAAAATAATTATAGTATACTAATAATACTCGCTTATTCTTTCCCCCTATTCTTAGCATAGTTTAAAAATATTTTTTCACAAATTAATGTAAACCCTTCCATTTTGGAAATTTACTGTTATCATTATATATAGTAATGCCTTAATAACTTTGTTTACTATACAAATAAAATATACTACGTAATCTATAAAATACAAAAGGGGGAATTTTCATGGTAACGGGGGACGGAGCGTACATAAAGAAACTAAATAGAAGTTTAATATTACAGGAAATCATAAAAAATAAAATGATTTCAAGGGCAGAATTATCGAAAAAAACCGGATTAAACAAAGCAACCATTTCTGTACAGGTAGCCGATTTACTTGATGAAAAGTTAATTTATGAAACGAGACAGGAACATAATTCTATCGGGAGAAGACCGATTATGCTCTCTATAAGTGGGGATGCTGGTTATGTTCTTGGAATTGATTTAGACACACCTAATATACAATTTGCTGTATCTAACTTAAATGGTAAATCTGTTGAACAGACTACCGTGGGATTAGATACAAAAGATTATCATACAATCATTCCATTATTAATTAAATACATCAAAGAATTTAAGGAAAAATACTCTAATTGTTCTTACGGTTTAATTAGCACCAATATTGCTATCCATGGAACCGTTAATAAGGAAGAGAAGATTATCTTTGTACCTAAATTAAAATGGAGCAACAAAGATATAAAGGCCGATTTATCCAAAGAATTAGATATAGAAATATCTATAGAAAATAATGCTAATCTATCTGCCTATGCTGAAAAAGTTTACAATCATCAGAGTGATAATTTACTGACACTTATTCTTACTTCAGGAATTGGTGCTGGAATCATGATAGATAGTCAACTCCATAAAGGTTACCACGGATTGGCTGGAGAAATGGGACATATGATTATAGCTCCAGAAGGAAAGCCATGTGCATGTGGAAACCATGGTTGCTGGGAACGATATGCATCAGAACCAACCCTTATAGAGGAATTATCTGATTTGCTTCAAAAGCCAAACGTGGCATATGAAGAAATTAAAAACCGTATTGCCAATCAAGATCCAACCACATATGAATATTTGAAACAATTTATTCGTTATCTGTCCATTGGAATAAATAATATTATTAATCTATATAATCCCGAAACAATTGTACTAAATAGTGAAATACTAAAAGTTTATCCAAACGTAATTGATGAAATCAAAAGTAATCTTAAATCATCTGTTAGTGAATATCGGGAAATCGTTATTTCTGAATTAGGTAATAAATCCGGATTAATGGGAGCCTGCGCTCTTGCTATCAGCCGCTTTTTAGACGTTTCAGACCTCATATTGCCAGTACCAGAGGAACAAACAGATAAAAACGATACCCGAACAAAAAAACCGGAAACTATTTGTTAATAGGTATAGCTCATTCATTAGTCGAATGAATAGCACCCCTATCATCAACTGAAGGATTTGGGTGCTTTTTTTATGTTTTTTATAATGGGAATAATACTGTACACCTAATTTGTTCGGATATTGGTGTATTTAGCTCGTTCCAGAAATATCCTATGCTTGAAACTTAAGGATTGTATTTCTTAGCTCGCTATGGACACTTATGGTTGTCTCCTCATCTTCATTATACCCACAACGGGCGTTGGGATAGCCCTTATCTTGAACTTTTCCATCAAACGTCTAATCCCTGATTAGATTTATTTTAATGCTCTCGCACATTTTATATATTTTGGGCAACAGAATGAACAAAGGAAAAACGCCTAAAGGAAAAACCTCTAGACGTTTTTTTATCTTGGATATTAGAACCATTCAGCGTGGAAAATACCTTCTTTATCTTTACGTTCAAATGTATGCGCACCAAAATAATCACGTTGTGCTTGAATTAAGTTGGCAGGTAAATCCTCAGAACGATAGCTATCATAATAGGCAATTGCACTTGAGAAGGTTGGTACTGGAATACCGTGTTTTGTAGCAACGGAAACAACCTCACGTAATGCAGATTGATAGTTCTCTACAATCTCTTTGAAATACGGGTCTAACATTAAGTTCGCAAGTTTTGGCTCATTATCAAATGCTTCTTTAATTTTTTGTAAGAAGTGAGCACGGATAATACATCCACCGCGCCAAATCATAGCGATGTCACCGTATTTAAGGTCCCATCCATATTCTTCTGATGCTGCACGCATTTGTGCAAAACCTTGTGCATAGGATGTAATCTTGCTCATATATAAAGCTTTACGAATGGCTTCAATAAGTTCTTTACGATCTCCCTCATATTTAACGGCTTCTGGTCCGCTTAATTCTTTGCTTGCTTTAATTCGTTCGTCTTTCAAGCTAGAGATAAAGCGTGCAAATACAGATTCCGTAATTAATGGAAGTGGTACACCTAAATCTAATGCATTTTTACTTGTCCATTTACCAGTACCTTTTTGGCCAGCTTTATCTAAGATAACCTCAACAAGCGGTTTACCTGTATCATCATCTTTTTTCGTGAAAATATCTGCAGTGATTTCAATAAGGTAACTATCTAGCTCACCTTTATTCCATTCCTTAAATACTTCATGTAGTTCGTCCGCTTCCATACCGAGTACATTTTTAAGAATATTATATGCTTCAGCAATTAGTTGCATATCTCCGTATTCAATACCATTGTGAACCATTTTTACGAAGTGACCTGCACCATTTGGTCCAATGTAAGTAACACATGGGTCCCCATCTACTTTAGCTGAAATAGCTTCAAAAATTGGAGCAACTAAGTCATATGCTTCTTTTTGACCACCAGGCATTAGAGACGGACCATTAAGTGCTCCTTCTTCCCCTCCAGAAACGCCTGTACCAATAAAGTGAATTCCGGATTCATCTAGTTTTTGATTGCGACGCATCGTATCTTCATATAAGGTGTTTCCACCATCAATTAAGATATCGCCTTTTTCAAGATATGGCATGAGAGAATCAATAGTAGCATCTGTTGCTGGCCCAGCTTTAACCATCATCATAATTTTACGTGGTTTTTCTAAAGAGTTAACAAACTCTTCAATTGTTTCCGCACCAACAAAGTTTTTGCCTTTTGCTTCATTTTCAAGAAATTCCTGTGTTTTTGCATACGTACGATTAAATACCGCTACAGAGTTTCCTCTGCTCTCAATATTTAATGCTAAGTTTTTTCCCATTACCGCTAAACCGATAACACCTATTTGTTGTTTTGCCATAGTCATTTCCTTTCCAACATTATTTATATCTCATAATAATTGTTAATTGGAATACATTCAAGATTTTTTATTTTTCACCGATAGAGAAATAGCGTTTTGCATTATCATAACAGATATTTCTCACATATGTTTCCAATAACTTCATATCCTTCGGTGCTTTACCTTCTTCTACCCATGTTCCTAATAAGTTACACAATATTCTCCTAAAATATTCATGTCTTGGGAATGAGAGGAAGCTCCTAGAATCAGTTAACATTCCAATAAAGTTACTAATCAAGCCGATATTAGCCAGTGTTCTCATTTGGTCTTCCATTCCATCAATGGTGTCATTAAACCACCAAGCCGTACCAAATTGAACTTTACCTGGCACCTCGGCATTTTGGAAGTTGCCAGCCATTGCAGCAAGAACATTGTTATCTCGAGAATTTAAGCTATATAAAACCGTTCTAGGAAGTTTATTATTTATATCCATCGCATTTAAGAGATTGGATAATTTATCTGCTAGTAAACGATCACCAATAGAGTCAAACCCACTATCAGGTCCTAACAACTTAAACATTCTTGTACTGTTATTTCGTAATGGATTGATATGCAATTGCATAACCCATCCTTTATCAGCATACATTTCTCCTAATGAAACTAAGGTATATGTCTTAAACTGCTCTACTTCTTTTTCTGATAACGTTTCTCCTTTAAGTCGCTTCGCAAATATATCCGATACTTCCGATTTTGTTGCATCTTCAAAGAAGATAACATTGATACCATGGTCAGAGCTTCGACAGCCACGCTCATTAAAGAAATTCACCCTATTAGACAGGGCATCTAGAAAGGCATCATAATTTTCAATAGAAGAACCTACAGCCTTTTCAAGCTTTTCTACCCAGGATACGAAACCATCCTTTTCAATCCCTAATCCACTATCCGGTCGGAATGACGGTGAAACCGTAAAGGACATATCCTCTTTTGCTAGGTCTTCATGAGCTCTTAAATCATCTGTTGGGTCATCTGTCGTACCAACAAATTCGACATTTTTACCTTTTAATAAGTTTCTAACGGACATTTCTGGTGAGGCTAGTTTCTCATTAGCTTCTTCCCAAATTCTAGGTGCTGTCTCTTCGTCAAGTAGCTCGTCTATGTCAAAATAACGTAGTAATTCTAAATGTGTCCAATGGTAAAGAGGATTTCCAATGGTATTTGGAATAGTCTTAGCCCAGGCGAGGAACTTTTCGTAATCGCTTTTATTTCCTGTAATGTATTCTTCGCTAACCCCATTAGCTCTCATCCCACGCCATTTATAGTGGTCTCCACCTAACCAAACCTCTGCTAAATTACCAAAGTTTTTATCTTCTAAGATCTCATACTGATTGAGATGATTATGGTAATCAATAATTGGCAAATTTTTTGCTGTGTTATGATATAGCTCTTTTGCTGTTTCGTTGTAAAGCAAAAAGTCATCGGTTATGAACGTTTTCATGTTATCCACCTTTCCATTCTTACTCCGCGTCATCCTTTATTATCGTACGCTTTCCACCTTTTGATTCATCTGCCTTCTAATTACTATGTCTAATTTTCCATAAATGGAGGAAAACTATAAGATAATATCCCATAAAATAAACATTTGTTTACTAAACAAACAATATTACATATACTATAATAAATGCTAATGTTCCTTAATTCAAGCAAAAACAGTGCTTAATTATTTTCTAAACAGACTTCCTTCCCTATTCTTTCTTTAAATGAATGGGAATGGAGGTTTTGTGATTTTGGGAGGAAACGACTTGAAAACCGGAGATGCAAGCTATATCAAACAGCTAAATCGCAAAATTTTAATAAAGGAAATTATAAAAAACGTATCATTATCTAGAAGTGACCTAGCACGAATTACCGGCTTGAATAAAGCAACGGTATCTGCGCAAGTTCATGATTTTTTAAAAGAACAAATTGTTGTGGAGGAATATGATAGCGAATCCGTCAATCGAGGTAGAAGACCTATCAAATTAGAGATAAATGGACAGGCTGGCTACAGTATTGGGATAGATATCAACACAACTGCTATTTTTGTATTGTTTATGAATCTTAAGGGAGAAACCATCGATACCAAAAAGATACATCTTAAACATGATGACCTTAATCAAGTAATTACTCAACTCATACAAGAGTTAACGCCAATGGTAAAATCATTTAACCAACAATTTCATCCACTTGGTCTTATCGGAATGAGTGTCGGAATTCATGGCATTGTAAATAACAAAGAGGAGATTATCTTTACCCCTAATCAAAAATGGTCCAATATAACAATTAAAGAAGAACTGGAAAATGCATTTAATACCTCTGTTTATGTTGATAATAACGCCAATTTAAGTGTATTTGCTGAACAGGTCTTTGATGAGCATATATCAGACCTTTTCTGTATAACTCTCTATGCAGGAATTGGATTGGGTATTATAAATGAAAATAGAATTTATCGTGGATATCAAGGGTTTGCTGGAGAAATCGGCCATATGGTTGTAGAAACCCATGGTAAACAATGTCCATGCGGGAATAAAGGTTGCTGGGAATTGTATGCTTCTGAAAGGGCCTTAATGGATGCATTACAAAATAATAATCCCCCTATTTCCCTTCAAGATGCGATAAATAAACATAGCACGGATCATTTAGATGTCATGGATAATTACTTTGAATACTTGGCTGCAGGACTCAATAATGTTATCAATATCTTTAATCCTGAAAAGGTAATACTAAATGGTTCCATAATAAATGGAAATTCCCCATTCATTATGGACATTACGAAAAGACTAAAATCTAAAATGAATAATTATAGAGAAATTAGAGCCTCCAAGCTTGGAGAATATTCCTGTGTCCTTGGCGGGGCAGCATTAGTCATAAAGAACTTCTTTGATATAGATACAATTGATTTTACTGCACACGACAACTTAATTGCTTTTAAACATGACATATGACCTATAAACACAAGCTCATTTTCATCGAATGATACACAAGCCCTTACTTAATGGTCCTCCGTTAAGTTCCTTTAGTCGATGTAGATTACGAGGCCTGAAATCTATCTGGAAATGAAAACTGGACGTAACCTTTTTATACCTCTTTTAATAGATACCCTTTTAATTGGGTGTCTATTTTTTTAAAATTTTTCCCGGTTATTGTTGATATTTATTCAGTATTCAAGTATTATTATTGTTAGTTTGTTTACCAAACAAACTAAATGAAAGCCCATACAGACTTCTATACTGCATTCTCTGCATTAGACTAATGCTATTTAAATCATTTTAATTTGGAATACGTAATATACTTTAGATTACATTTCAATTATTTGTATCGAAATTCTTATAGTAGACAAACTATAAGAAAAATCAATATGCTCATTACGCACCTTTTAATACAATTATATAACTCCTTTTACTGTAGGAGAATAATTCGGGGAGGACCATTATGAGAAAATCTTTAATAACATTATTTATATTGTTCTTACTTGTCGGATGCCAGAATGCTTCCGGACAAACGAATGATGTAATTGAACTTAAACTCGCACATAACCAAACACTGGATCACCCTGTCCATCTATCCTTAACGGAGTTCGGAAGGTTAGTAGAAGAAAAATCAAATGGGAAAATGAAAGTAACTCTCTTTCCTAATGGTCAATTAGGAAGCGAGCGTGAAGTTATCGAATTAACGCAAACTGGTGCTGTTGATTTCTCAAAAGTAAGCGCTAGCGCATTGGAGGGCTTTTCCAAGGATTATTCTATTTTTAGTCTTCCCTACGTTTTCGAGGATTACGACACATTTCAGAAAGTAATGAACAACCCTAAGGTAACAGAAACACTTTATCAGCAAACAAGAAATAATGGGTTCATTGGGCTAACCTATTATAATGCGGGTGAGCGAAATCTCTATACAAAAGATAGAGAAGTAAGAAATGTTTCAGACATGGAGGGACTAAAGGTACGAGTTCAGCCAAGTCAGACAAGTGTACAAATGATTGAATCCTTTGGTGGTGTACCTACAGCTATGGCTTACGGTGAAGTATATACTGCCTTACAATCCGGAGTAATCGATGCTGCTGAGAATAATGAAACTGCATTAGTTGGAAATAACCACGGGGAAGTCGCCAAATATTATATGTATACAGGCCACCAAATTGTTCCTGATATGTTAATTATGAATGCAAAGAAATTTGATCAGTTAACGGACGAACAAAAATCAATCATAAAGGAAGCAGCCAAGGAATCTACTTCCTATCACGAAGTTGTTTGGGAAAAAAGTATAAAGGAACAGACAGAAATAGCAAAAAAAGAGATGGGTGTAGAGTTTGTAGAAGTCGACAAAACCTCATTTATTCAGGCTGTAGAGCCACAGCATGAACAATTCTCATCCCATGAGGAGACAGCAGATATTTATCAACTAATCCAGGAGGCGATACAAAATGAATAAAGTAAAAGAAGTAGTAGACAAGATTCTACTTAGCCTCTCATCCATATTAATTATTGCAATGGTTGTCCTATCTATATGGCAAGTTTTAGCTAGATATGTATTAAATATATCTTCACCAGGAACAGAGGAATTAACAAGATATATGCTTATCTGGTTTGGGCTAACATCTGCCGCTTATGTATTCGGTGCCAAAAAGCATATTGCCATTTTATTTTTTAGAGAAAAGTTTAATCCGAAAATCCAACGGGTCATTGAAAGAACCGTGGACATTTTAGTTATCTTAACTGCGGTGATTCTTATGGGTTATGGAGGGATAAAAGTAGTTATGCTTACCACTACTCAATCAGCTGCAGCAACGGGTATTTCAATGGCTCTCGTATACTTGTCCTTACCAGTAAGTGGGCTGTTTACTATCTTTTATACCATTCATAGCATGATTTCAAATGAGACAAGAGAAAACGAGGAGGTGGGAGTATAATGACAGCTATAGCAGGAACTATTTTATTTGTTAGCTTTATTCTATTACTTTTAATTGGTGCTCCCATTGCGATTGCCATTATATTAAGTTCCGTATTTACCTTTTTAACCGTACTACCATTTGATGTAGCAATTATGACATCAGCACAGCGCATGATCACTGGAATTGATAATTTTACGATGTTAGCTATTCCCTTATTTGTACTAGCTGGTATCATTATGAATAATGGAGGGATTGCCTTCCGACTAGTTAATTTCGCAAAAGTTTTAGTTGGGAAATTACCAGGTTCACTCGCACATACTAACGCAGTTGGTAATATGCTATTTGGTAGTATTGCAGGTTCTAGTGTAGCATCGGCTGCTGCAATGGGACGTATTATGGGACCAATGCAAGAGAAGCAGGGATACGACAAAACCTATTCAGCTGCTGTTAATATTGCCTCCGCTCCAACTGGATTAATTATCCCACCGAGCTCTGTGCTAATTGTTTATTCCTTAGTTAGTGGTGGTACATCTGTTGCAGCATTATTCATGGCTGGTTACGTCCCTGGTATCTTATGGGGCCTCGCGGTAATGGCTGTTGCCTATTTTATGGCTAAAAAAAGGAGCTATCCTGTTTCTACCTTACCAGGGGTTAAGGATATCTTTTATATTGTTATTAGTGCCATACCAAGTTTGTTATTAATTGTCATTGTGATTGGTGGAATTGTTGCAGGAATTTTTACAGCAACAGAAGGTGCAGCAGTTGCTGTTCTGTACTCAACCATTTTAGCAGTCATTTACAAAGGATTAAAATGGAAGGATATCCCTGTTATATTAAAAGAGACAATTGAAATTACAGGTATGATTCTTTTCTTGATAACATCATCTGCATTATTTTCACTTGTTATGTCTTATTTAGGTTTACCAACAGCAATTAGTAATGCCCTTTTATCAATTACAGATAATCAAATTGGTATATTGTTAATCATGATATTAATTCTATTACTTGTTGGAACATTCATGGACATTACACCAGCAGTATTAATTTTTACACCAATCTTTTTACCTGTTGCACAAACATTTGGAATGGATCCTGTACACTTTGGAATGGTTCTATGTTTCGCGCTTTGTATCGGGAATATGACACCTCCTGTTGGTAGTGCATTATTCGTTGGGACATCTATAGCAGGTGTTAGAATTGAACAAGTAATTGGTACTTTAATACCATACTTTGCAGCGGTCATTGTGGTATTATTGCTAGTCACATTTATTCCACAATTATCACTGTTCTTACCAGACTTCTTTAATTTATAAGCTGTAAAAAAACCACCTTGTTATTTGGGTGGTTTTTTTGTTCTAATCTATTTTGTGCTTTAATCCAATTCAGGTAAATAGATGTGTATGAGGGTGGATTCAACTACCCGATATTATAAACAGCAGAAATGCAACCGGTCTGCAATAATACTAATAGGAATAATCTCCATGCATGTTGAACGGCTTATTTTAAGCTAGGGCTCATACCCATAATAATTACCTCCACTTTTTCTCCCTCTTCTTGTAAATACCTTTTTACAGATCAATCAGGAGGAACATCCAAAGGCTCACCAGGCTTTCCATATAGATAGTGGTTTGATATATCCTTGAGAAAAGAGTCCTCTATCTCCTCTGTTTTCGTTATTTTCATTTCTTCTAATCCAGGTAATTTCATGTTAAAATACATATACACGCAACTCCTATCCACTTGTTTCTCGTCAATTCAAGTTTAAAGGATATAGGAGCTTGCGTGTTTTTTTATGCTTAAATTTTATTAAAACCCCAACATATATTTTAGAGCCATAATAAAGAAGATAACCCAGATGACTCTTGGGTTATCTTCTTAATTTAAATTACATTATATGAATTGGAGAACCTAACGCTACTTCTGCTGCCTCCATTGTAATTTCACCTAATGTTGGATGAGCATGAATAGTAAGTGCTAAGTCTTCTGCAGTCATACCAGCTTCAACAGCTAGTCCAATTTCAGAAATCATATCACTAGCGTTTGGTCCAGCGATTTGACCTCCTAGAATTAATCCATCCTCTTTACGAGTAATAAGTTTTAAGAAACCGTCTGTATTATTTAAGGATAATGCACGGCCATTTGCCGCGAATGGGAACTTACCAACCTTCACGTCATAGCCTTCTTCTTTTGCTTGTGCTTCAGTAAGACCAACCATAGCCAATTCTGGCTCAACGAAAGCAACAGCAGGAATACCAATATAATCAACTTCAGATTTTTCACCGCTAATTGCTTCTGCAGCAATCTTACCTTCATAAGAAGCTTTATGCGCTAATGGAGCACCTGGTACAATATCACCAATAGCATAGATGTTCTTCACAGTTGTACGGGATTGTTTATCAACTTTAATAAGACCTTTTTCATCTAATTCGATACCCACTTGTTCCAAACCAATTTCACTTGTGTTTGGACGACGGCCTACAGTTACTAAGACATAATCCGCCTCAATTATTTCTTCTTTCCCTTTTACTTCATATGAAACTTTTACACCATCTTTTGTTTCTTCCACGCCTTTAGCCATTGCTTCTGTAATCACTGTAGCGCCTTTTTTCTTCAGACCTTTTTTAACTAATTGAGTCATCGATTTTTCAAATCCGCCTAAAATATCTTTTGCACCTTCTAGGAATGTAACCTCTGTACCAAAGTTAGCATAAGCAGTCCCTAGTTCTGTTCCAACATATCCAGCACCAATTACAACTAGTTTTTTAGGAATTTCTTTCAAA
>NZ_LT839648.1:3380226-3440549 GCF_900176885.1 Oceanobacillus senegalensis
GGTTCTAAGTCAAATGTTGGGGTGGGGCTATTAGCTCCTACCCCTTTAACCTATTGAATTGGCTACGGATTTAAATTGATGGTGTAATAATACCCTTAATCTCAATCGATCATATCTCTTGAATCCAAAGGCATTTCTCTTGATAACCTTTGTTTGATTATTCAATCCTTCAATAAACCCATTACTATACCCAAAGGCAAAGCTGTTCAATATTTCAGGTTGCCAATTTTGTAGCGTCTGTATCGCTTTTTCAAATTCCTCTAAACCCGCATCTTTTACTTGCGTATAAAACTGATACAGCCCTTCTTTAACCTCTTTCATATTATCTTTTCCTATTTTCTTTGCTTCTTCAAACCAAGTTCGATAAGATTCTTTTAACCCATAAGCTGTTCTCAAATCTTCTGATAACCCTAAATATCTTTCTAAGTACCAATGTTGTTTTGCGCTAAGGGCTTCATAATGCTTATAAAATACATGCTTCATTCGCTTGCACTTTTTACGATCATAAGGGTGGAATTCTTTTTGAACTCGTCTTCGCACACGTTCGAGTGCCCAATAAATATAACGACAGAAATGAAATCGATCCGCTATAATAATAGGATTCCCCAATGCTTGTTGAACAGCTGATTTAAAGCTATGACTCATATCCATAATGACTATTTCTACTTTTTCTCCCTTTTCCTGTAGATACTTTTTCACCGTTTTTACGGACCGATCAGGAAGAATATCCAAAGGCTCACCTGTCTCACCATTACCGATAATGGTTTGATATTTACCTTTATTTGTATCGCCCTTATATTCATCGATCGCTATTACCCGTGGCAGAGCTTTAACCTCACGTAATTTACCAGCTGATACGTTATCAAAACGTCGCATAGCTGTATTGGATGACGTATGAAATTGGGCAGCAGTATCCTTGAAATTCTTCCCCTTTATCACTCGAAAACCTAACGCCTGATTCCATTCCACCGTATGTCGCTGATAACGATAGACAATATTATTGTTTTCTACAAACCTCTTTCCACACTCACACCTATAACGACGCTTACGATAAAAAATATAGGTTCTACGTTCAAACAATTTTAAATGCTGAATTTTTTGCACTCGATAATCATGAATACGCTCTGTTATCTCCCCACAAGAAGGGCATTTATGAGGTTTTTTTGGCAACTGAACATGAATATGAAAGGATCCCTCTATCTCCTCTGTTTTCGTTATTTTCATTTCTTCTAATCCAGGTAATTTCATGTTAAAATACATATACACGCAACTCCTATCCACTTGTTTCTCGTCAATTCAAGTTTAAAGGATATAGGAGCTTGCGTGTTTTTTTATGCTTAAATTTTATTAAAACCCCAACACATATTTTAGAGCCATTAAAACCCCACCCTTTATTTTAGAGCCACTTTTTTACCAATTAAAAAGACCCTCTCCACCGAAGTGAAAAGAGTCTTGAAACGTTGAAATCTTAACGTTTTGAGAATTGTGGTGCACGACGAGCGCCTTTAAGACCGTATTTCTTACGCTCTTTCATACGAGCATCACGAGTTAGGAATCCTTCACGCTTCAATGTTAAGCGATATTCAGGATCTGCTTGTAATAACGCGCGAGCAATTCCATGGCGGATAGCACCAGCTTGGCCAGTGAAACCTCCACCATCAACGTTAACTAAAACGTCATATGTTCCTTCTGTTTCAGTAGCAGCTAAAGGCTGGTTTAGAATTAGAAGTTGTGTTTCATATGGGAAATAGTCTCTTGCATCACGACCATTAATTTTAATGTTACCTGTACCTGGTACTAAACGTACACGAGCAGTTGACTTTTTACGACGACCTGTTCCATAATATTGTACTTGTGCCAAAATCATTTACCTCCTTTAATTACCCACGAAGCTCATAAACTTCTGGTTTTTGTGCTTGATGATTATGCTCAGAACCTCTAAATACATGTAGCTTTTTACCCATTCTACGGCCTAAAGGTCCTTTTGGTAGCATACCTTTAATAGTACGTTCAATCATTTCTTCCGTATATTTAGAGCGCATTTCGTTTGCAGAACGCACTCTCATTCCACTTGGATGTCCTGAGTGGTTATAATACATTTTATCGTTTAATTTGTTTCCACTTAATTCAATCTTTTCTGCATTAATGATAATTACATGATCTCCAGTGTCAGCGTGTGGTGTGTAAGTTGGTTTATGCTTTCCGCGAAGGATTGCAGCAACTTCACTCGCTAGACGACCAAGACGTTGGCCTTCCGCATCCACAACAAGCCATTTGCGTTCAATATTGTTTTCATTCGCCATGAAAGTTGTGCGCATGATATATTTCCCTCCATAATTCATAAGTCGTTTCCATTTATTTTTAATTCTTAAACATAATTAGTTTCCGGGGCTAATCATGGTTTTTAAGAAGTAAAATGCCATAAATCATAATATAACACATCAGGGTCTGTTGTCAAGTTAATCCACTATTTTTCGGTATTTTACCCGTATTGAACTTGCCATAAATATAATCCCTGTGGATCTATCGTTTTTCCTGCAAACCGGCGATCTTTTTTTTCTATTAGATCCAGAATATCACTAGGACTACGTTTACCCTGTCCTACATCTAAAAGTACACCAACCATAATTCTTACCATATTATATAAAAATCCGCTTCCACGGAATATAAACTCTATTATAGTACCATTTTTTTTACAAGATGCATGGTAAATGGTACGAACCTTATTTCCTTTCACTGTTGCCTTTGGAGATGAAAAAGTCGTAAAATCATGTGTTCCTTCTAAATATCGACAAGCAGCATTTATTTGCTCGATGTTTAATGGATATGGAAAATGGTACATATAGTTGCGCTTAAAAATATCCGGTATGTGATCATTTAAGACGTAATAATGGTATTCCTTTTCTACCGCATCATACCTAGCATGAAAATCAGTAGAGACCTTCTCTACCTTGTCTATATATATATCATCTGGCAACTGTGTATTCAAAGCCTTTTGCCAGTTTAATTCAGGGATTGTATGGAATGAATCAAAATGAATAACCTGTCCCATGGCATGCACTCCAGCATCCGTACGTCCTGAGCCTACTATACGTGTTACTTGCCCCTTATGCATTCTTGTTAAAACTTTTTCCATTTCACCTTGAATGGTACGTTTATCCGGCTGAATTTGAAAACCATAAAATGATGAACCATCATATTGTAAGGTGCATTTTAGTCTTTCCATAACAACAGCCTTTCTTACCCATAGTTTCTTGTATAAAATAATATGACTATTACAATAATAAATATAATATAAGCAACCACATCAATAGAATCTATTTTTAACTCCCTTAACTTAGATCTTCCATGTCCTCCTTGATACCCTCGTGCTTCCATGGCCATAGCAAGCTCTTCTGCGCGTTTAAATGCACTTACAAATAGCGGAACGAGTAAAGGGACTACAGCTTTAATTCGCTCTTTTACTGGGCCTGTTCTAAAGTCTACTCCACGTGATGCTTGTGCCCTTGATATTTTATCTGTTTCTTGCATTAAAGTAGGTATAAATCTTAAGGATATAGACATCATGAGGGCTAATTCATGTACTGGGAACTTTATCTTATTCAAAGGATCCAGCATATCCTCAATAGCATCCGTTATTTCAATCGGTGTCGTGGTTAGTGTCAATAGAGAGGTTACTAGTATTAGTAAAAAGAAACGTAACGATATAGCAAACCCTTGAATAACACCACCAGAATAAAACTCAAATATCCAGTAATCAAAAATCACCGTTCCTTCTTTAGTTACAAATAAATGCAAAATAAAGGTAAATATAATGAGGATCCAAACAGGAGTTAATCCTTTCAATATAAAGCGAATGGGAACCCTTGATGTAAACATACTACTTAACGCAAATAAAACTAAAATACCATAACTAGGAATATTATTTGCAAAAAAGACAATAAATACATAGAAAAAAATGATTGTTATTTTTGTCCGTGGATCCAAGCGATGTACAAACGATTTCCCAGGAACATATTGTCCAATAATGAGGGAGTTATTCACGAGGACTCAACTCCCATCAAAGCTTCCCTTATTTGAAAGGCAAGCTCTTTCATGGATTGCTTTTCATACAAAAGTGAAGTACTGTATTTTTCATTGAAACGGTTTAAAAAACTAACAATTTCGGGAACATCTAGTTGCACCTTATGTAGTGCTTCCTTTTGAGTAAATACTTCCTCTGGTTTACCCTCCATATACTTCATGCCCTTATTTAAAATAATCACATGGTCCGCATATTTTAAAGCATCCTCCATGCTATGGGTTACTAATACCGTAGTTAGTCCCTTTTCATAGTGTAATTTATAAAACATATCCATTATTTCCTTTTGACCACGTGGGTCTAATCCTGCAGTAGGTTCATCTAATACTAAAATATCGGGATTTACAGCCAAAACGCCTGCAATAGCAACACGACGCATCTGTCCACCACTTAAATCAAATGGTGAACGGTCAAGGACGTCCTGCGGTAATCCGACAGCAGGAACAATGGATTGAATGCGTTTTTCTATTTCCTCCTTAGAAACACCGAAATTGTCCGGGCCAAATGCAATATCCTTCTTAACTGTTTCCTCAAACAATTGATGCTCAGGGTACTGAAAAACGACTCCAACTCGACTACGTAATTCCTTCATGTTATTTGGTTTCTTCTCTTTCGATAACGAATAGTCCCCTATTCGAACCTTTCCCTTCGTAGGAATAGAAAGACCGTTTAAATGGCTTATTAGCGTTGATTTACCTGAACCAGTATGCCCAACAATCGCTACAAACGACCCTGATTTAATATGAAAGGATACATCCTCTAATGCTTTGTGTTCAAATGGCGAATTATGCTGATAAATATAGGTTACGTTTTCGAATTTAATGTCCATAGGTCCTCCAACAACTCTTCATGGTTTAAGGGCTCTTTCGAAATGGATACCCCAATTTTCTTTAACTCATTGGCAAGTATCGCTACAAAAGGAACATCTAGTCCAATCTCCCTTAATTCATCCATTTTAGAAAAGACATTCCTTGGTTCAGACTCCATCCATCGTTCACCCTCGTTCATAACAATTACCCGATCGGCTTGAGCAATTTCATCTAAATCATGCGTAATAGTAATGAGTGCAAGTTCTTGCTTACTCTGTAACTGGGATACAGTCTTTAATATTTCTTTACGACCATTTGGGTCTAGCATAGCAGTCGCTTCATCTAACACTAAAACCTTTGGAGATATGGCTAATACACTCGCAATAGCAACACGTTGTTTCTGTCCTCCAGAAAGACGATGTGGTTCTGTCATTCTATAGTCTTGCATACCAACTGCCTTTAACGTGGAATCGATTTGGTTGAGCATTTCTTCTCTTGGAACTCCGCGGTTTTCCATTCCAAAAGCTACATCATCCTGCACAGTTGCTCCAACAAACTGATTATCTGGATTTTGAAACACCATACCAACTTCCTTACGTATATCCCATACCGTGTCTTCTGTAACCTTTTTTCCTGCTATCAGGATTTCACCCTCTTGGGGAAAAAGCAATCCATTGATTAGTTTTGCAATGGTTGATTTTCCAGAACCATTATGCCCAATAATGGCGACCCATTCATTCTCTCCGATCTGAAATGAGACATCATTTAATACCCAGGGCCCATTCTCACTATAACGAAAGGACACATTTCTAAACTCTATTAACTTGTTCGACATATCATCGTCCCCCTGAAATCCTGGTACAGAGATTATAAATATACTATATCTAAATTAACTATGCTCTATAACTGTACAAAAAAAGGGCTTGGAATCACCTCATAAGAGATTTGAGTCCTGCCCTTGCCGCATGTTGCATCATTAAACTAATTCAATGATAGCCATTTTTGCACCATCACCTTGGCGTTCACCAAGCTTAAGTACACGTGTATATCCACCTTGTCTTTCTTCATAACGCGCAGCAACGTCATCAAATAATTTTTGAACTACATTGTTCTCATCATCCGTTTCTTTATTATAAAGAAATGCAGCTGCTTGACGGCGTGCATGAAGATCACCACGTTTACCTAATGTAATCATTTTATCGACAATAGATTTTAATTCCTTTGCCTTGGCTTCTGTTGTTTCAATGCGTTCATGAATAATTAAATCAGAAGCAAGGTTACGTAGAAGTGCCATACGGGCATCTGTTGTACGTCCTAATTTTCTAGCCATGGACTAACCCTCCCTTATTAAAGACTCTAGGTGACTGTGATATTAATCAGTCATCTTCTCGTAAACCTAGACCAAGCTCATCTAATTTAACTTTTACTTCCTCTAGGGATTTACGACCCAAGTTACGTACCTTCATCATATCTTCTTCCGATTTATTCGCAAGTTCTTGAACAGTATTAATTCCAGCACGTTTTAGACAGTTGTAAGAACGAACAGATAAGTCCAATTCTTCAATAGTCATTTCCATTACTTTTTCTTTTTGATCTTCTTCTTTTTCTACCATAATCTCAGCATTTTGTGCTTCATCTGTTAATCCTACGAAAATATTAAAATGTTCCGTAATGATTTTTGCACCTAAGGAAATTGCCTCTTCAGGACGAATACTTCCATCCGTTGCAATATCTAATGTCAACTTATCAAAGTTTGCATCTTGCCCAACACGGGTGTTTTCTACCTGATAAGTCACTCGTGACACAGGCGTAAAAATAGAATCAATTGGAATTACTCCAATTGCTTGTTCTTCTCGTTTATTCTCGTCTGCTGGACGATAGCCTCGACCACGCTCTGCTGTAACTTTCATATGCAAGTTACCTTTACTATTTAATGTAGCAATGTATAGATCTGGATTAAGAACTTCTACATCACTATCATAAGTGAAATCCCGTGCAGTAACTTTGCCTTCACCTTGAACATCAAGTTCCAATGTTTTTGGTTCATCCGAATAGATTTTCAAAGCTAATTTTTTTAGATTTAAAACTATTTGAGTTACATCTTCCACAACACCATCAATCGCTGAAAACTCATGTAGTGCCCCATCGATTTGAACGGATGTAACAGCAGCACCTGGAAGTGAGGACAGTAAGATACGACGCAAGGAGTTTCCTAAAGTGGCACCATATCCACGTTCAAGCGGTTCGACTACGAATTTTCCAAATGTAGCATCCTCGCTAATTTCAACCGTTTCAATTTTTGGTTTTTCAATTTCGATCATTAAAATAAAACCCTCCTTTAAAACGTCGAAACCCCGGCTAGACCATAGTCTAACCGAAATTCCCCAAATAGGCAGTTGGCGTTTCTGCGCTACCTTTTATTTTACGTACTGGTTTATCTTCGATGCTGTAAGTGATGTATAATCACTAATATTTAGCTATCATAACCCATTATAGACAGGGTGACAAATTCTATACGGTAAAATTAAACACGACGACGTTTTGGTGGGCGACAACCATTATGAGGAACTGGTGTTACATCCACAATAGCAGTAACTTCTAAACCAGCTGCTTGAAGTGAACGGATTGCAGCTTCACGTCCAGCTCCTGGACCTTTAACTGTAACTTCTAGAGTCTTCATACCATTTTCAATTGCGGATTTTGCAGCTGTTTCAGCAGCCATTTGTGCAGCAAATGGTGTAGACTTACGAGATCCTTTGAAACCTAACGCACCAGCAGAACTCCAGCCGATTGCATTACCTTGTTTGTCAGTAATCGTTACAATAGTGTTATTAAAGGTAGAACGGATGTGTGCAACTCCGGATTCAACATTCTTTTTCACGCGACGTTTACGTGTATTTGTTTTACGTGCCATTCTTTATACCTCCTTTTCTTATTTTTTCTTATTAGCCATAGTTTTACGTGGGCCTTTACGAGTACGTGAGTTGTTTTTTGTCTTTTGTCCACGAACTGGTAAACCACGACGATGACGAAGACCTCTGTAAGAACCGATTTCCATTAGACGCTTGATATTAAGTGATACTTCACGACGAAGGTCACCTTCAATTGTATATTGATCAACGATTTTACGAATGTTTCCTAATTCGTCCTCTGTTAAATCACGTACACGAGTGTCTTCTGAAACGCCAGCTTCTTTAAGGACTTTCTGTGCAGTTGACTTACCGATACCATAGATATACGTTAATGAAATTACTACACGTTTTTCACGTGGAATATCAATACCTGCAATACGTGCCATTAACCTTTTGCACCTCCTTGATTAACCTTGTTTTTGTTTATGTTTAGGATTTTCACAAATCACCATTACTTTACCTTTACGCTTAATTACTTTACATTTTTCGCATATCGGTTTTACAGATGCTCTTACTTTCATCAGTTTTACCTCCTTTAACATGGAGAGAGTCTATTTATAACGGTACGTAATTCGTCCTCTTGATAAGTCATATGGAGAAAGTTCAACCGTTACTTTATCACCTGGTAAAATACGAATAAAGTGCATACGGATTTTACCAGAAACATGAGCCAATATTGTATGGCCGTTCTCAAGTTCAACATTAAACATCGCATTAGGCAATGTTTCAGTTACGGTACCTTCGACTTCAATTACATCATCTTTCGCCATCGTGTAGATCTCCCTTCTTCAGTTCAGTCACAATCTCACTCATAAACTTGGATAAGGCAAATCGTAATTTCCCATTTGTGACACGACCAGTTTCTAGAAGGCTATTTCGGACTTCTGGGGAAACATAATCCATCAACTCTATATGTTGTACATTCTTTTTCTTTGGTCGATTTGTTTTTCGCTTTTCCCCATCTGCTAGTAAGACAAAACGGTCATCCAATGGTTCAATAATAATCATATGCTGACCCGCTTCACGTCCATTCAGAACACGAACAACTTGACCTACAAGCGGAATGTGAGCACCTTCGTTCAACAAGATCACCTGCACTTAGGCTATAGTTTGATTGTCACCATAAAAGGTTCATTTACCTGTGTCACTTTTATTAAAAGTCTTACATGAGTTTTCCTATATCAACACATTTATTATAACGATAAACAAAATGAAATGCATCTATTCACTGTATCTCGTAAATAACTGTGTTTATTTATCAAGGAAACCTTGAATATCTTGGAAAACTTCATCAATCTCTTGATCTCCATTTACTTTAACAAGATATCCTTTTGCATCGTAAAAATCAAGTAACGGTTGTGTTTGCTCAACATTTACGGATAAACGTGTTTTAACCGTTTCTGCTTTGTCATCATCTCGTTGGATTAATTGTGCTCCATCTTTGTCACAAACTCCCACTTCTTTAGGGGGATTAAAAATGACATGATATGCAGAACCACATGTTGGACAAATTCTACGACCAGTTAGACGCTCCACTAATTTTTCTTCCGGTACATCTACATGTATTACATGATCAATGGACTGACCTAATTCAGATAAAAGTTCCTGCAAAGCTTCTGCTTGAGCAATTGTTCTTGGGAAGCCATCTAACAAGAAACCATTATTACAATCGTCTTTACTTAAACGCTCTTTAACAATTCCGATTGTTACTTCATCCGGAACAAGCTCCCCTTGATCCATATATTCTTTTGCTTTCTTTCCGAGCTCTGTACCTTCTTTTATTGCTAATCGGAACATATCCCCTGTAGAAATATGAGGGATATTGTATTTACTATTAATTTTATCCGCCTGTGTGCCTTTACCAGCACCAGGCAATCCCATTAATATTAAGTTCATCTTTTTCCCTCGCTCTCTATTGGCAGCAGGAAATTACTTAATAAATCCTTTGTAGTGACGTTTCACTAATTGTCCTTCAAGTTGCTTCATGGTTTGCAACGCAACACCTACAACGATTAGTAAACTTGTGCCGCCGATTTGTACTGCGGTCGGTAGATTAGCAAGACCACCTAGAATAATAGGTAATACGGAAACAGCAGCCAAGAAAATAGATCCAACAAACGTTAATCGATTGATAACCCTTGTTAAATAAGTCTCCGTATTATGACCAGGTCTAATCCCAGGTATATATCCACCTTGCTTTTGTAAGTTTTCCGCCATTTGCTCTGGATTAACTTGAACAAATGTATAGAAATACGTGAAAGCAATAATTAAAGCAACATATATCACCATACCAATTGGCTGTGTGTAATCAAATATTTGTGCAATAGTTGCTGCAACTTGCCCTTCAAAGAAACTGGCAACCGTGCTCGGTGCTATAATAAATGCAATAGCAAAGATTACTGGAATAACCCCTGCAGCATTAACTTTTAATGGTAAGTGAGTTGATTGCCCACCAACCGGAGAACGATTGACAAGTTTTTTTGCATATTGAACAGGAATCTTTCTTAAAGCCTGGTTGACATAGATTACACCAACCGTAACCGCAACTGCTACCAAGGCAATTAAAGCAACTATGATTATATTGATAAACAATTGTTCTCCAGGATTGATAAAATACTGACTATACAATTGCATGACCCCATTTGGCACTGCAGCTAGTATACCAGCGAAAATTAAAATGGAGATTCCATTTCCAACACCATGTGCTGTAATTTGTTCACCTAACCACATTAAGAATGCTGTACCTGCAGTTAACACAATTGCTATAACAAGGAATTTAACAAAGTTAGGATTCTCTATTAATAATCCACCAGCAAGTGCGTTAAATCCGATAGACATTGCAATTGCTTGAATAAATGCTAATACTACTGTGAAATAGCGGGTGAACTGAGCAAGTTTTTTTCGTCCCATTTCACCTTGCTTTTTCCACTCTGTAAACTTAGGAACGACATCCATCTGTAATAATTGCATGATGATCGATGCTGTAATGTATGGCATGATCCCCATTGCAAAAATAGAAAAGTTCTGTAACGCCCCGCCACCAAATGTATTCAAAAAGCCAAATACATTTTGTTGACTATTCATGAAGTCAATAGCTTCATTATTAGTGAATGGTACAGGTATAAATGTACCTAGACGGAAGATAACCAACATCAATAATGTAAATAGTATTTTCCGTCTAATATCAGCAACACGCCAAAAATTGGAGAGTGTCCGAAACATTAGATCACCTCAGTCTTACCGCCCGCTGCCTCAATAGATTCTTTTGCAGAACTAGAGAACTTATGAGCTTTAACTGTTAGTTTCTTATCGATAGCACCTTTACCAAGCACTTTAATGCCTGCCTTAAATTTGCTAACGATACCTTCTTCTAGTAATAGCTCAGGAGTAACTTCAGTACCATCTTCAAAACGATTTAATGCTTCTAAATTAACGATAGCATATTCTTTACGATTGATATTTGTAAAACCACGTTTAGGTAAACGTTGGAATAGAGGCATTTGTCCACCTTCAAATCCAGGACGTACGCCGCCACCAGAACGAGCTTTTTGACCTTTGTGACCTCTACCGGAAGTTTTACCATTACCGGATGAAGGACCACGACCAACACGGTTTCTGTTCTTACGAGTTCCTTCTGCAGCTTTTAATTCATGCAGTTTCATTCAGGGCACCTCCTCTTTAAACTTATATTTATTAAACTTCCTTAACCTCTACAAGATGAGATACTTTCGTAATCATACCACGTACGGATGGAGTATCTTCTAAAACAACGGATTGGCGAATCTTTTTAAGACCTAACGCTTCAACAGTTTTAACTTGTTTATCTTTTCTGCCAATAACACTCCGTGTGAGGGTGATCTCTAATTTTTTAGACATAATATTTCCCTCCTTATTATCCTAACAGTTCTTCAATAGACTTTCCACGCAATTTGGCTACGTCTTCAGCACGTTTTAGCTGACCAAGACCTTCCATTGTAGCGCGGATGACATTGATTGGTGTATTTGCACCTAAGGATTTAGTAAGAATATCGCCAACACCTGCAAGCTCCAAGACAGCACGAGCTGGCCCACCAGAGATAACTCCAGTACCCTCTGCCGCGGGTTTCATTAATACTTTTCCGGAACCAAATCGTCCATGTACTTCATGAGGGATAGTAGTTCCAACTATTGGTACTCTAATTAAATTCTTTTTAGCATCATCAACAGCCTTTTTAATCGCTTCAGGTACTTCTTGTGCTTTACCAGTACCAAAACCTACATGGCCATTTTTATCACCAACAACAACTAATGCAGCGAAACGAAAATTACGTCCACCTTTAACAACTTTTGCAACACGATTTACCGCAACAACGCGTTCTTCAATGTCTAGTTTGTTCGCATCAATATTTGCTCTCATTTTTTCGGTTCCCTCCTTTTTATATTAAAATTCTAATCCTGCCTCACGGGCAGAATCTGCTAACGCTTTAACACGTCCATGATAAAGATATCCGCCACGATCAAATACAACTGATTTAAATCCATTTTCTTGGGCACGTTTAGCAATCAATTCACCGACTTGTTTTGCTGCTTCAACGTTACCAGTTGATTCAACATTAAGTTCTTTATCATTTGTAGAAGCACTTGCAACTGTTACATTTTTAACATCATCAATTAATTGTGCATAGATATGCTTATTTGAACGATATATGTTTAAACGTGGACGCTCAGCAGTACCTGTAACATTTTTACGTACACGGTTGTGTCTTCTTTTGCGAATAACGTTTTTGTCAGGTTTTGTGATCATCTAGGTCACTCCTTTCTGCTCCCTAACTAATCTTACTTAGCAGTTTTACCTTCTTTACGACGTACATATTCATCAACATAACGAATACCTTTACCTTTATATGGCTCTGGTGGACGAATCGCACGAATATTTGATGCAACAGCACCAACTAATTGTTTATCAATACCTTTCACAGTAAGTTCTGTGTTCTTAGGCACTTCAATCTCAATTCCGTCGATTGCATCTATTTCAACCGGATGTGAATAACCTGCATTAATTACAACTTTGTTGCCTTGTTTTTGTGCACGGTAACCAACCCCGATAATTTCAAGTTTTTTCTCAAAGCCTTTACTTACACCCTCAACCATGTTGTTAATCAAACTACGAGTAGTACCATGTAATGCACGGTGTTCTTTACTATCTGTAGGTCTTTCAACAGTAAGAACATTACCTTCTAAAATGATTTTCATATCACGAACTAATTCTCTTGTAAGTTGACCTTTAGGGCCTTTAACAGTAATTGTATTTCCATCAAGCTTAACTTCTACAGCTTCAGGAATTTCAATTGGTTTAAATCCTATACGAGACATTCATTGCACCTCCTCTATTTAACAATTAATTACCAAACGTATGCTAATACTTCGCCGCCAACTGCTTGAGAACGTGCTTCTTTATCTGAAAGCACTCCTTTTGAAGTTGAAACGATAGCAATACCTAGACCATTTAGTACACGAGGTACTTCATTAGCTTTAGCATATACACGTAAGCCTGGTTTACTGATACGTTTAAGACCAGTTATAACTTTCTCCTCATTTGGACCGTACTTAAGGAAAATTCGTAGAACACCTTGTTTATTATCTTCGATTACTTCATAGTCTTTAACGAATCCTTCACGTTTAAGAATATCAGCAACTTCTTGCTTGATTTTTGAAGACGGTAGTTCTAATTTTTCATGTTTAACCACGTTTGCATTACGAATACGAGTAAGCATATCTGCAATTGGATCTGTCATAGTCATTACTAAAATACCTCCTTCCCGAATTGGGGATTACCAACTTGCTTTTTTGACACCAGGAATTTGACCTTTATAGGCAAGTTCACGGAAACAAATACGGCAAAGTTTAAATTTACGAATTACAGAGTGTGGACGACCACAGCGTTCACAGCGTGTATATTCACGTACTTGATATTTTTGTGGGCGTTTTTGTTTCGCAACCATTGATTTTTTAGCCACAATTTTCCCTCCTTATTTAGCTCTTAACTTATTTTTGGAAAGGCATGCCTAACTGACTTAAAAGTTCACGAGCTTCTTCATCAGTATTAGATGTTGTAACGATAACGACATCCATACCACGAACTTTATTTACTTTATCGTAATCAATTTCTGGGAAAATTAGTTGTTCTTTAACGCCTAATGTATAGTTACCACGACCATCAAAGGCTTTTTTAGAGATCCCACGGAAGTCACGTACACGTGGAAGTGATACTCCAATTAGCTTTTGTAGGAATTCATACATGCGTTCACCGCGAAGAGTTACTTTCGCACCGATAGGCATCCCTTCACGTAGACGGAATCCAGCAATAGATTTCTTCGCACGAGTGATAAGTGGTTTTTGACCAGAAATTAATGATAGTTCTTCAACAGCATTATCTAATGCTTTTGAATTTTGAACTGCATCACCAACACCCATGTTGATAACGATTTTTTCAATCTTTGGTACTTGCATAACAGATTTATAGTTGAATTTATTCATTAAAGATGGAACGATCTCATCTTTATATTGTTGTTGTAATTGATTCATCATGTCGCCCTCCTTCCGTTAGCGTATTATTTATCTAAAGGTTCACCGGACTTTTTAGCGATTCGGACTTTCTTTCCGTCACGTACTTCGTGTCCAACACGAGTTGGCTCACCGGATTTAGGATCTATTGGTAACACATTGGAAACATGGATAGGTGCTTCAATGTTTAAGATTCCACCTTGTGGGTTTTCTTGAGAAGGCTTTGCGTGTTTTTTAATCATGTTAACTCCTTCTACAAGAACACGTTCTTTTTTAGGGTAAGCTTCGAGAATTACTCCCTCTTTACCACGATCTTTGCCAGATAATACTTTTACTTTATCACCTTTTTTGACATGCATGCTTTACGCACCTCCTTGACAAGTCAATTTATAAGCTTATAGAACTTCTGGAGCTAGAGATACGATTTTCATGAATTTAGCATCACGTAATTCACGCGCAACAGGTCCAAAAATACGTGTTCCTCTTGGACTTTTATCGTCACGTACAATTACGGCAGCATTTTCATCAAAACGAATATATGATCCATCTTTACGGCGAGCACCAGATTTACTACGTACAACAACAGCTTTTACAACATCACCTTTTTTGACAACGCCTCCTGGTGTTGCTTGTTTTACGGTACAAACGATAACATCACCAATATTAGCTGTTTTACGACCTGAGCCACCTAAAACTTTAATGGCTAACAATTCACGAGCACCAGAGTTATCAGCAACTTTTAAACTAGTTTCTTGTTGAATCATAACACTGTGACCTCCCTTCGGACATCTTGAAAATCCGACTTATTATATAATTACTGCTTCTTCTACAACTTCAACTAGACGGAAACGTTTTGTAGCTGAAAGTGGTCTAGTTTCCATGATGCGTACTATATCTCCAACTTTTGCTTGGTTATTCTCATCATGCGTTTTAAATTTCTTAGAATATTTAACGCGTTTACCATATAATTTATGGTTTTTATATGTTTCAACAACAACTGTAATTGTTTTATCCATTTTATCTGAAACAACACGACCAGTATAAACTTTACGATTATTACGTTCAGTCATATGAGGCTAACCTCCTCTCTTGAATCAATTAATTAACGTTTATTTCACGTTGACGAATAACAGTTTTCATACGCGCAATAGCTTTTCTTACTTCACGAATACGTGCAGTGTTTTCTAATTGGCCAGTAGCTAATTGAAAACGTAAATTAAATAGTTCTTCTTTTAACGATTTTACTTTTTGTTCAATTTCGGCAGTGGTTAGATCTCTAATTTCATTAGCCTTCATTGTTTTCACCACCAATTTCTTCACGTTTTACAAATTTAGTTTTGATCGGTAGTTTATGAGAAGCAAGACGCAACGCTTCACGTGCAACTTCTTCAGGAACACCTGCGATTTCAAACATAATTTTTCCTGGTTTCACGTTTGCTACCCAACCTTCAGGAGCACCTTTACCAGAACCCATACGTACTTCTAGGGGTTTTTTAGTATACGGCTTATCTGGGAAGATTTTAATCCAAACTTTACCGCCACGTTTCATATAACGAGTCATCGCAATACGAGCAGCCTCGATTTGACGACTAGTAATTCTAGCAGGTTCTACTGCTTGAACGCCGTATTCGCCGAATGATACGGAAGTACCACCTTTTGCTTTACCAGACAATTTAGCACGATGTTGTTTACGATGTTTTACACGTTTAGGCATTAACATAATACATTTGCCCCCTTCCTTTATTTTTCATTTTTAGTTGGAAGGACTTCTCCACGATAGATCCACACTTTAACACCTAACTTACCGTAAGTAGTGTCTGCTTCTGCTGTTCCATAGTCGATATCAGCACGTAAAGTGTGTAGTGGAACTGTTCCTTCACTGTAGTGTTCTGCACGAGCAATGTCCGCTCCGCCAAGTCGTCCAGATACCATTGTTTTAACCCCTTTTGCACCAGCACGCATTGCACGTTGGATAGCTTGCTTTTGTGCGCGACGGAATGAAATACGGTTTTCTAATTGACGAGCAATGTTATCTGCAACTAGTTTAGCATTTAAATCAACT
The DNA here is from genome assembly GCF_900176885.1 of Oceanobacillus senegalensis. Lineage (GTDB taxonomy): Bacteria > Bacillota > Bacilli > Bacillales > Amphibacillaceae > Oceanobacillus > Oceanobacillus senegalensis. Next base: position 3,396,634 of record NZ_LT839648.1, read on the forward strand.
TTTTTAACTTCAACAATGTTAATGTGTACTCTTTTACCAGTTAATGCGTTTAATGATTTACGTAGAGCTTCTACTTCAGAACCGCCTTTACCAATTACCATACCTGGTTTACCAGTATGGATAGTAATATTTACGCGATTAGCTGCACGTTCAATTTCAATAGAAGATACAGCAGCAATCCTCAAGCGGTTTTCAAGATATTCACGAATCTTAATATCTTCATGTAATAAGTCTGCATAGTCTTTTCCAGCATACCATTTTGATTCCCAGTCTTTAATAACGCCGATACGAAGACCAGTTGGATTTACCTTTTGACCCACTAACTATCCCTCCTTCTTTTCTGTTACAACCACTGTAATGTGGCTAGTGCGTTTATTTATTCTACTTGCACGTCCTTGAGCACGTGGACGGAAACGTTTCAATGTCGGACCTTCGTTTACATATGCTTCAGAAATCGTTAGATTATCTGGGTCCATTTCATAATTGTGTTCTGCATTTGCAATAGCAGACTTCAATACTTTCTCTACAACTGGAGAAGCACCACGTTGTGTGTGTCGTAAAACTGCAACTGCTTCACCAACGTCTTTTCCTCGAATTAGATCAACAACTAAACGAACTTTACGAGGAGCAATACGAACTGTTTTTGCAACGGCTTTAGCTTGCATGTGATAGGCCTCCTCTCATTAACGTTTTGTTTTCTTATCGTCACCAGCATGCCCTCTGTATGAACGAGTTGGTGCGAATTCACCTAATTTATGTCCGACCATATCTTCGGTAATATATACAGGAACGTGTTTACGCCCATCATATACCGCAATAGTATGACCTACGAATTGTGGAAAGATTGTTGAACGACGTGACCAAGTTTTAACTACTTGCTTTTTGTCACTTTCGTTTAATCCGTCAATCTTTTTCATTAAATGGTCATCTGCAAAAGGTCCTTTTTTCAAACTACGACCCATGGATAAACCTCCTTCCAGAAGTGTGAGACGGGTCTATCTCCCGTCTGCTATTTCCGATTATTTTTTACGTTTACGTACAATATACTTATCAGACGGTTTATTACGTTGACGTGTCTTGTAACCAAGAGTAGGTTTGCCCCAAGGTGACATTGGTGACTTACGTCCGATTGGTGCACGACCTTCACCACCACCGTGTGGGTGATCGTTAGGGTTCATAACAGATCCACGTACAGTTGGGCGTTTACCTAACCAGCGTGAACGTCCTGCTTTACCAACACGAAGTAATTCATGTTCAACATTCCCTACTTGACCGATTGTTGCACGACACGTACTAAGGATTAAACGAGTCTCACCAGATGCCAAACGAACTAAGGTATATTTCCCTTCACGTCCAAGAATTTGTGCTTCAGAACCAGCAGAACGTGCAAGTTGTCCGCCATTCCCTGGTTTCAATTCAACATTATGAATCACTGTACCTACAGGAATGTTAGCTAATGGTAGTGCATTACCTAGTTTAATATCCGCATTTTCACCTGAAAGAACTTCTTGACCTACTTGTAGTCCTTTCGGAGCTAATATATAACGTTTTTCACCATCAACATAGTTAATTAACGCAATGTTAGCTGTACGGTTTGGATCATATTCAATCGTAGCAACGCGTCCTGGTATTCCATCTTTGTTGCGTTTGAAGTCAATAATACGATATTGACGCTTATGACCGCCACCATGATGACGAACAGTTAATTTCCCTTGATTATTACGTCCTCCACGTTTGTGCAACGGACTTAAAAGGGATTTTTCTGGTTGATCTGTAGTGATTTCTCCAAAATCAGATACAGACATATTACGACGACCGTTGGATGTTGGTCTGTACTTTTTAATCGCCATCTTATTTCCCTCCTTTTGTAATTACTAGTTTTTAAGCCTCAAAGAAATCTAATTCTTTGCTATCAGTAGATAATTGAACGATAGCTTTTTTGCGATTTGGACGGTATCCACCATATCGCCCCATACGCTTAAATTTACCTTTTAAGTTCAATGTGTTTACCTTAACAACATTAACACCAAAGATTGATTCAATTGCATCTTTGATTTCTGTTTTATTTGCTTTAGGGGATACTTCAAATGTGTATTTTTTTTCCGCCATTAAGTCAGCAGAATGTTCAGTAATGACCGGGCGCTTAATAATATCACGTGGGTCTTTCATTATGCAAGCACCTCCCCTGCTTTATCAGCTGCATCTTTTGTTAAGATTAGCTTGTCATGCGTAAGCAAGTCTAAAACATTAAGTTCCTCAACTGTTAATACTTTCACGGATTGAAGGTTGTTTGCTGAACGAGCAACAACTTCATCTTTAGCAGCAGTAACAATAATTGCTTTTTCATTTACATTTAATGCGTCTAGCATTTTAATAACTTCTTTTGTTTTTGGAGTGTCAATTGAAATCCCCTCTAAAACAATTAAGCTTTCTTCTTTTACTTTAGAAGATAAAGCAGATCTAACGGCTAAACGACGCACTTTCTTAGGTAGTTTGTAGCTGTAACTACGAGGTGTAGGACCGAATACAGTTCCACCGCCTACCCATTGTGGAGAACGGATTGACCCTTGACGAGCACGGCCTGTTCCTTTTTGACGCCATGGTTTACGACCACCGCCACGTACTTCAGAACGATTTTTAACATCATGAGTACCTTGTCTTAAAGATGCTCTTTGCATAACTACCGCTTCGTGTAAAACATGTGTGTTCGGCTCAATACCAAATACTGCATCATTTAACTCGAAGTCTCCTGCGTTACTTCCATCTTGTTTCAATAGTGCTACTTTAGGCATGACATATCCTCCCTTCGTTTGTATGATTAGTTACCTTTAATCGCACTTGTTACTTTAACATAAGATTTTTTGGCACCAGGTACATTACCTTTAACCAATAATAGATTTTTCTCAGTATCTACACTTACAATTTCAAGGTTTTGAATAGTTACTTGGTTAGAGCCCATATGTCCAGGTAATTTTTTACCTTTGAATACACGCATACCGTCGATGGAACCCATTGAACCTGGCGATCTGTGGTAGTGAGAACCGTGAGTCATTGGACCACGTTGTTGTCCGTGACGTTTAATCGCACCTTGGAATCCTTTACCTTTGGAAGTTCCGGTAACATCAACTTTCTCACCAGCTTCAAAAATATCAACCTTAATTTCCTGACCTACTTCATATTCGTCAAGATTTGCGTTACGGATTTCACGAACGTAGCGCTTAGGGGCTGTGTTTGCTTTTTCAGCATGACCTTTTTCCGCTTTATTAGTACGTGATTCCTTTTTATCTGCAAAACCGAATTGTAGTGCTTTATAACCATCATTTTCTACTGTTCTTTTTTGTAGAACTACGTTTGGCTCAGCTTGGATAACAGTTACTGGAATTAATTCTCCATTGTCTGTGAATAGCTGAGTCATGCCGATTTTACGACCTAAGATTCCTTTCGTCATCCGTTACACCTCCTAGTTTAACTCTATTTTATAGTTTGATTTCTATATCTACACCAGATGGTAAGTCAAGACGCATTAACGAATCAACTGTTTTTGGTGTTGGATCAACAATGTCGATTAGACGTTTATGTGTACGCATTTCGAATTGTTCACGTGAATCCTTATATTTATGAACCGCACGTAAGACTGTATAAACTGATTTCTCTGTAGGTAGTGGAATTGGACCAGATACATTAGCTCCAGAACGTTTCGCAGTATCTACTATTTTTACAGCTGACTGATCTAAAACACGGTGATCATATGCTTTCAAACGGATTCTGATTTTTTCTTTTGCCATTATTTTCCCTCCTTTATTACGCCTATATTATTATAGACATTCTCCGTGAAAATTTCTTGGACAACCAGCCATGGCAAAGGGGCCGGGTGTGCCAACAACCTCTCACATCATCGCTTTTATGACCAACATTAATAGTATAACAAAAGCGATTGGTCAATGCAACCTAATCTTTTACGTACCTATCGGTCACACATCTAGATATTATACATAGGTAAATCAACAATTGCAAGAGTTTATAGGAATATTTTAAACATGTTAGGAATATATTTTATTAGTTACGTCCAAGTACTTAATCTGATACCACTTATTTAACGTATGTCCTCTGATAGATTGTTGTTCTGCATAGAAGACTGCGGATAAAATTTAAAAGTAACAAAAGATCAATAAAAAAACAGGTAATGCTAGTGCATTACCTGTTCAATCAAATCATTATTTAATGATCTCAGTTACAACGCCTGATCCAACAGTACGTCCACCTTCACGGATAGAGAAGCGAGTACCGTCTTCGATAGCGATTGGAGCAATTAGTTCAACTATCATTTCCGTATTATCTCCAGGCATAACCATTTCAGTTCCTTCTGGAAGATTGATAACTCCAGTTACATCTGTAGTACGGAAGTAGAACTGTGGACGATAGTTTGAGAAGAATGGAGTGTGACGTCCACCTTCATCTTTAGATAGTACATATACCTCAGCTTTGAAGTTAGTATGTGGTGTGATTGAACCAGGTTTAGCTAACACTTGTCCACGGTTAATATCTTCACGAGCTACACCACGAAGTAAAGCACCGATGTTATCTCCAGCCTCTGCATAATCAAGAAGCTTACGGAACATTTCAACACCAGTTACAGTAGTCTTACCAGATTCTTCTGCAATACCGATAATTTCAACTTCGTCACCAACTTTAACTTGTCCACGTTCAACACGACCTGTTGCAACTGTACCACGACCAGTGATTGAGAATACATCCTCAACTGGCATCATGAATGGTTTGTCATTGTCACGTTCAGGAGTTGGAACATATTCATCAACTGCAGCCATTAGGTCAACAATTGCTTGTTCATATTTGTCATCACCTTCAAGTGCTTTAAGTGCAGAACCACTGATAACTGGTACATCATCACCAGGGAAGTCATATTCAGTTAGTAGGTCACGAACTTCCATTTCTACTAATTCTAGTAATTCTTCATCATCAACCATGTCTACTTTGTTTAAGAATACTACGATTGAAGGTACACCAACGTTACGTGATAATAGGATATGTTCACGAGTTTGTGGCATTGGACCATCAGCAGCAGATACTACTAGAATAGCTCCGTCCATTTGCGCAGCACCAGTGATCATGTTTTTAACATAGTCAGCGTGACCTGGGCAGTCAACGTGAGCATAGTGACGAGTATCTGTTTCATACTCAACGTGAGAAGTCGCGATTGTGATTCCACGTTCTTTTTCTTCTGGAGCACCGTCAATTTGGTCATACGCCATTGCAGAACCTTTACCAGATTTCTTATGCATTACAGTTGTAATTGCAGCAGTTAAAGTAGTTTTACCATGGTCAACGTGTCCAATTGTTCCAATGTTAACGTGACTTTTCGAACGATCGAATTTTTCTTTAGCCATTTATAGTTCCTCCTTTAAATAAATAAAAGTTTTTTTAAAATTTATGTGTAACTAAGAAATAATGAATCATTATTTCTTAGCATTCACTACAAGTTATACTTTAGATCACTTAAAAAATCAATTATTCTCCAGCGTTTTTCTTAATAATTTCCTCAGAGATTGATTTAGGTGTTTCTTCATAGTGATCAAAATGCATAGAATATGTTCCACGTCCTTGAGTGTTAGAACGTAATGCTGTAGCATACCCGAACATTTCAGAAAGTGGCACAAATGCTTTAATTACTTGGGCATTACCGCGAGCTTCCATACCTTCTACACGGCCTCGACGTGATGTAACATCACCCATGATATCACCCATATATTCTTCAGGAACAACAATTTCAACTTTCTCAATTGGTTCAAGGATTACTGGGTTACATTTGTTCTTAGCTGCTTTCAATGCCATGGAGGCAGCTACTTTAAACGCCATTTCGTTCGAGTCAACATCATGATAACTACCATCATATAACGTAGCTTTAATATCAATTAATGGATACCCAGCTAATACACCATTTTCCATCGCTTCTTCAATACCTTGTTGAACAGATGGGATGTATTCACGTGGTACAACACCACCAACAATTTTATTTACAAATTCAAATCCTGCACCTTCTTCGTTTGGTTCAAATTTGACCCAAACGTGACCGTATTGTCCACGTCCACCAGACTGACGAACGAATTTCCCTTCAACTTCAGCTGTAGCACGGAATGTTTCACGGTATGCAACCTGAGGCGCACCAACATTAGCTTCAACTTTAAATTCACGTTTTAGACGATCAACAATGATATCCAGGTGTAGTTCACCCATACCTGATATAATTGTTTGACCAGTTTCTGTATTAGTCTCCGTCTTAAATGTTGGATCTTCTTCTGCTAGCTTACCTAATGCAATACCCATTTTATCTTGGTCTGCTTTTGTTTTAGGTTCTATAGCTACAGAGATAACAGGATCAGGGAATTCCATAGACTCTAGAATTACTAGGTTCTTTTCATCACAGAGGGTATCCCCGGTAGCAGTGTCTTTCAAACCGACCGCAGCAGCAATCTCACCAGAATAAACCGTAGAGATTTCTTCACGAGAGTTCGCATGCATTTGTAGAATACGACCTACACGTTCACGTTTATCTTTCACAGAATTCTTCACGTATGACCCTGAATCTAATGTTCCAGAATATACACGGAAGAAAGTAAGTTTACCAACATAAGGGTCAGTCATTACTTTAAATGCTAATGCAGAGAATGGTGCATTATCATCAGATGGGCGTGTTACTTGCTCTTCTGTTCCTGGTACAATACCTTCGATGTCTGCAACATCAGTTGGAGCAGGAAGATAGTCAATAACACCATCTAACATTAATTGAACACCTTTGTTTTTAAATGCTGAACCACAGAAGACTGGGTAAAATTCTACATTTAGAGTAGCTTTACGAATAGCTTGTTTGATTTCATCATTTGAAAGCTCTTCGCCCTCTAGATATTTCATCATAAGATCTTCATCTGTTTCTGCTACAGCTTCGATTAAGCTAGTACGTAATTCTTCGGCTTTATCTTTGTATTCAGCAGGAATTTCACGAGCATCAGCACGAGTACCTAAATCGTCTGCATAATAATATGCTTGCATGGAGACTAAATCAATAATCCCCTCAAACTGATCCTCCGCACCAATCGGTAACTGTACTGGATGTGCATTAGCACCTAAACGGTCAGACAAAGTGCTTGTTGAATAAAGGAAGTCTGCACCAACCTTATCCATTTTATTAATGAATACAATTCTTGGAACACCATATGTTGTAGCCTGGCGCCAAACGGTTTCTGTTTGAGGTTCTACACCAGATTGCGCGTCAAGAACGGTAACTGCACCATCAAGTACACGTAATGAACGTTCAACTTCAACTGTGAAGTCTACGTGTCCTGGTGTATCAATGATGTTGATACGATATCCTTTCCACTGAGCTGTTGTCGCAGCGGATGTGATTGTAATACCACGTTCTTGCTCCTGCTCCATCCAGTCCATTTGTGAAGCACCTTCGTGTGTTTCTCCAATTTTATGAATACGTCCTGTATAGAAAAGAATACGTTCGGTAGTTGTCGTTTTACCCGCATCAATGTGGGCCATAACCCCGATATTACGCGTCTTTTCCAAGGAGAACTCTCTAGCCATGTATTTTTCTCCTTTCTATTAGAAAGTTTACTTAGATTTCTATTACCAACGATAGTGAGCAAATGCTTTGTTAGCTTCAGCCATTTTATGCATTTCTTCACGTCTCTTAACAGAAGCACCAGTATTGTTAGATGCGTCTAGAATTTCGTTAGCAAGACGTTCTTCCATTGTTTTCTCACCGCGTAGGCGTGAATAGTTTACAATGTAACGTAACCCTAGTGCTTGACGTCTTTCTGGACGTACTTCTACCGGCACTTGGTAGTTTGAACCACCAACACGGCGTGCACGAACTTCAAGAACTGGCATAACATTTTTCATCGCTTGTTCAAAAATTTCCATTGGATTCTGTCCACTTCTTTCTTGAACAAGTTCAAATGCTTTATAAAGAATCTTTTGTGCTTTACCGCGCTTCCCATCAACCATAATTTGGTTAATCAAGCGAGTAACTAATTTTGAGTTGTACAGCGGATCTGGTAATACATCGCGCTTTGGTACTGGACCTTTACGAGGCATGAGTTATCCTCCTTTCTGAGTTGAATTTAATATTTATTTTTTCTCTTTCGGTTTTTTAGTTCCGTATTTAGAACGACTTTGCATACGTCCTTCTACACCTGCAGTGTCAAGAGCACCACGAACAATGTGGTAACGTACCCCTGGTAAGTCTTTAACACGACCACCACGAAGTAGTACAACACTGTGTTCTTGTAGGTTGTGCCCAATTCCTGGGATATAGGCTGTAACTTCCATGTTGTTTGATAAACGAACACGTGCATATTTACGTAATGCAGAGTTTGGTTTTTTAGGAGTCAACGTACCAACACGAGTACAAACACCACGTTTTTGTGGAGAGTCTTGATTAGTTAGTGACTTTTTGAAACTGTTATAACCTTTGTTAAGTGCTGGAGAATTAGCTTTTTTAGGTTTGCTAACTCGACCTTTACGTACAAGTTGATTAATTGTAGGCATTTATTTTTCCTCCCTTCTGATACAAAATTTATCAATAATCTTAATAACTAGATTATTTATATATTAATTTGTAATACCACACATCCAGGCGGTTCATTTTTTAGCAAAAAAATCTAGTGGAGATTTCCACTGTCTTCACTTATTTTTAACCGCTACTGCAGATGCGCTAACTTCAATACCACATGCAACACCAAGCTTTCTTTTGGAAGCTACGCGTTTACAAGGTATATCAAGCTCTTTCGCTAAACTAGCAACTTTTTGTGTCACATGGCTGTCAGCATCGTCAGCAATGAACACTTCACTAACTTCCCCATTCTTCATGGCTTTTAGTGATTGCTTTGTTCCAATTATCAAGTGAGCTTTAACTTGCGTCACTTTTTCATAAGACATCCATCGTATCCTCCAAAGTAACAATTATAATCGGAAGCACCTTGAATATAGTACCATCCTATTTTTTTTATGTCAATAAGCATTGCACTATTTTTTTAGTGCTTCCGATTTTTTTATCTTTATTGTACGGTTTCTGTTTCTATCTCATCTGTAAGTTCTTCCTCAGGTTTATCTAGAATTGGTTTAATGCTACGATACTGTTGCATACCAGTCCCAGCAGGAACTAACTTACCAATAATAACATTTTCCTTCAGACCTAGCAATTCATCACGTTTACCTTTAATTGCAGCATCAGTTAGAACTCGTGTTGTCTCCTGGAAGGATGCAGCAGACAAGAAGGAATCTGTTTCCAAGGATGCCTTCGTAATACCAAGTAATACCGGTTTTCCTGTAGCTGGATTACCACCATTAAGTAGAACGGATTTATTAGCATCCTTAAACTGGTGAAGTTCAAGCAAGGATCCCGGCAATACCTCAGTATCTCCTGAATCGACAACACGTATTTTACGAAGCATTTGACGCACCATTACTTCTACGTGCTTATCACCGATTTCTACCCCTTGCATACGGTATACTCGTTGAACCTCACGTAAAATGTATGCTTGAACCCCTTCTACACCTTTAACTCGAAGTAGTTCCTTAGGATCAATGGAGCCTTCTGTTAGTTCCTGACCAGCCTCTACGCTATCACCGACTGCCACTTTTAACCTCGCATTATATGGGATAGTATATGAACGTTGCTCTACGTCACCTTGGATAGTAATTTCTTGCCTATCTTTTGCTTCGGATATTTCAAGTACACTACCGAATATCTCTGTGATAACAGCTTGCCCCTTCGGATTACGTGCTTCAAATAATTCCTGAATACGCGGTAAACCTTGGGTGATATCATCACCAGCAACTCCACCAGTGTGGAATGTACGCATAGTTAACTGAGTACCTGGTTCTCCAATTGATTGTGCAGCAATAATTCCGACTGCTTCACCAACTTCAACATCCGATCCTGTTGCCAAATTGCGGCCATAGCATTTTTGACAAACACCATGCTTAGTATTACAAGTGAATGCACTGCGAATAATTACTTGCTCAATTCCGGATTCAACAATTTCCTTCGCTTGGTCTTCAGAAATCAACTCGTTTTTCTCAACAATTATTAATCCTGTTTCTGGATGTTTCACTTGTTCAAAGGATGTACGGCCGATTAAGCGGTCAATAAGTGGTTCAATTACTTCTGTACCATCTACTAGAGCACTTACTTCCAGACCACGGTCTGTTCCACAATCTTCTTCACGAATAATCACATCTTGAGCAACATCAACAAGTCGACGCGTTAGGTAACCTGAGTCCGCTGTTTTCAGAGCGGTATCTGCTAGACCTTTACGTGCACCATGGGTTGAAATAAAGTATTCCAATACGGTTAAACCTTCACGGAAACTAGATTTGATTGGTAATTCAATAATCTTACCGGCTGGGTTCGCCATTAGCCCACGCATACCAGCAAGTTGTGTAAAGTTAGACGCATTACCACGAGCACCTGAGTCACTCATCATGAAGATTGGGTTCCGATTGCTCAATGAATTCATCAACTTATCTTGAATACTGTCTTTCGTCTGAGTCCAAATTGAGATAACGCGATCATAACGCTCATCCTCAGTAATTAGACCTCGACGGAATTGTTTTAGAACCTTATCTACTTTTGCTTGTGCTCCATCTAGAATTTCTTGTTTTTCAGGTAATACAACAATATCAGCGATACCCACTGTCATACCTGCTCTAGTAGAATAACTAAAACCTAAATCCTTCATACGGTCTAGCATCTTGGAAGTTTCGGCAATCTTAAAACGTTTGAAGACTTCTGCAATAATATCACCAAGGAATCCTTTTTTAAATGGACGAACAATTTCCCTTTCCTTAATGTCCTCTTTCACATTAGTACCTGGTTCAATCAAATATTTATCTGGTGTCTTTTCTTCCAAGTTAGATTGTGTCGGTTCATTCAAGTACGGGAAAGACTCAGGTAAAATTTCATTAAAAATCAACTTACCTACTGTTGTGACTAATAATTTATTTTGTTGTTCTTCTGTGAAAGCTTGATTGTTTAAACTAGACACCTGAACAGCAACTCTTGTATGAAGATGTACATAACCATTCTGATAAGCGATCAATGCTTCATTTATATCTTTAAACACACTACCTTCACCAATAGCATTCTCTCGTTCTAATGTTAGGTAATAGTTACCTAATACCATGTCCTGTGATGGTGTTACAACCGGTTTACCATCTTTAGGATTTAGAATATTTTGAGCAGCTAGCATTAGTAGACGTGCTTCAGCCTGAGCCTCAGCAGATAAAGGTACATGAACCGCCATTTGGTCCCCATCAAAATCCGCATTATAAGCAGTACAAACTAGTGGGTGCAAACGAATGGCACGCCCTTCTACTAATGTTGGTTCAAACGCCTGAATTCCGAGCCTGTGCAATGTTGGTGCACGGTTAAGCAATACCGGGTGTTCTTTAATAACATCTTCTAAGACATCCCATACATCTGGATGTACTCTTTCAATTTTACGTTTGGCTGATTTAATATTATGAGCTAAGCCTCTCTCAACTAATTCTTTCATAATGAATGGCTTAAATAATTCTAATGCCATTTCTTTTGGTAATCCACACTGATACATCTTAAGGTTAGGCCCGACAATAATAACGGAACGTCCTGAATAGTCAACACGTTTACCTAGTAGGTTTTGACGGAAACGACCTTGTTTACCTTTAAGCATATGTGATAAAGATTTCAATGGTCTATTACCCGGTCCTGTAACAGGACGACCTCTACGCCCATTATCAATTAGCGCATCGACAGCCTCTTGTAGCATACGTTTTTCATTTTGAACGATAATACTTGGTGCACCTAGGTCCAATAGACGTTTTAACCGGTTGTTACGGTTAATAACACGACGATACAAATCATTAAGGTCAGACGTTGCGAATCGTCCACCATCAAGTTGTACCATCGGGCGAATTTCAGGTGGAATAACTGGTAAAACATCTAATATCATCCAATCTGGGTTATTACCAGAGTTTCGGAATGCTTCTAAAACTTCCAACCTCTTGATTGCCCTTGTACGTCGCTGGCCTTGTGCTGTTTTTAATTCTTCACGTAATGCATCTACTTCTTTTTCCAGATCAATATCCTGAAGCAATTTCCTGATTGCTTCTGCGCCCATTTGTGCTTTAAATGTATTACCGTATTTATCGTAATAAGCACGGAATTCTTTTTCAGAAAGCAACTGTTTCTTCTCTAATGAAGTACTTCCTGGGTCAGTAACAATATAAGCCGCAAAATAGATAACTTCCTCTAAAGCTCTTGGGGACATATCTAATACTAGACCCATTCGGCTTGGGATGCCTTTAAAATACCAAATATGAGATACAGGAGCAGCTAACTCGATGTGTCCCATACGTTCACGACGCACTTTAGATTTGGTCACTTCAACGCCACAACGGTCACAAACTACACCTTTATAGCGTACACGTTTGTATTTCCCACAGTGACATTCCCAGTCTTTAGTTGGTCCAAAAATACGTTCACAGAAAAGACCATCTTTTTCTGGCTTTAATGTACGATAGTTAATGGTTTCTGGTTTTTTAACCTCTCCATGTGACCAGGAGCGTATTTTTTCCGATGAAGCCAAGCCAATTTTCATATACTCAAAATTATTTACATCTAGCAAGGAGCCTTCCTCCCTTTTAATGTGCGTTTTTTTTCCTATATCTTAAGCTAGAGAATTGACGGATTCATCAATTCTCTAGCACATATATTATTTCTGTTCTTGCTCTTCAACTTCTAAGTTAAGCTTACTAGCCGATTGGCTGTCGTCTTCCTCTAAATCTCTCATGTCTATTTCATTTTCATCACTATTCAGCATCTTAACGTCCATTCCAAGGCTTTGCAGTTCTTTAATAAGAACTTTAAAGGATTCCGGTACACCTGGTTCAGGGACATTATCACCTTTAACAATGGACTCATAGGTCTTCACACGACCAACAATATCATCCGATTTCACTGTTAGGATTTCTTGCAGAGTATATGCAGCACCATATGCTTCAAGTGCCCATACCTCCATTTCCCCGAAACGTTGTCCACCAAACTGGGCTTTACCTCCAAGCGGCTGTTGGGTAACTAGTGAATAAGGACCAGTAGAACGCGCGTGAAGCTTATCGTCAACCATGTGTGATAATTTGATCATATACATAACCCCGACAGATACTCGGTTATCAAATGGATCACCTGTTCTTCCATCATAAAGAATTGTTTTCGCGTCTCTAGCCATACCGGCCTCTTCTAGCGTCTCATAAACATCTTCTTCTGTGGCACCGTCAAATACTGGCGTTGCAACATGAATACCCAGCATCCTAGCAGCCATACCAAGGTGAAGTTCAAAGACCTGACCAATATTCATACGAGATGGTACCCCTAATGGATTAAGCATAATATCGACTGGAGTTCCATCGGGCAAGAAAGGCATATCCTCTTCTGGAAGGATTTTTGAAATAACCCCTTTATTACCGTGACGTCCTGCCATTTTATCTCCTTCATGGATTTTACGCTTCTGTACAATATAGGCACGTACTAGTTGATTAACTCCTGGTGGTAACTCGTCTCCATCTTCACGATTAAAAATCTTGACATCTAGAACAATACCACCCGCACCATGCGGTACACGTAATGACGTATCACGGACTTCACGTGCCTTTTCGCCAAAAATAGCATGAAGTAATCTTTCTTCTGCGGATAGTTCTGTAACCCCTTTTGGTGTTACCTTACCAACCAAAATATCACCATCTGTTACCTCTGCACCGACACGTATGATTCCATTTTCATCCAAGTTCTTCAGTGCATCCTCACCGACGTTAGGAATATCTCTTGTTATTTCCTCTGGTCCTAGTTTTGTATCTCTGGATTCCGCTTCATATTCTTCAATATGAATAGAAGTATACACGTCATCTTTTACAAGTCGCTCACTCATGATGATAGCATCCTCATAGTTGTAGCCTTCCCAAGTCATGAAGGCTACTAGGACATTCTGACCAAGAGCCATTTCTCCATCTTCCATAGAAGGGCCATCCGCTAGGACTTCTCCTTTAGTAACTCTATCACCCTCACTTACAATAGGGCGTTGGTTAATACATGTTCCTGCATTAGATCGTATAAACTTCTGTAGTTTATAGCGATCGATATCACCTTGAATTTCTTTTCCGTCTACTTCAGAAATACGACGAACGTGTACTTCTCTAGCTTCTACCCGTTCTACAACCCCTTCATGTTTACAAATTAGTGCAGCACCAGAGTCTTTTCCATTCACATATTCCATACCGGTACCTACAATTGGGGCTCTAGGTTGAATCAATGGTACTGCTTGTCGTTGCATGTTCGCACCCATTAACGCACGGTTGGAGTCATCGTTCTCCAAGAACGGGATACATGCAGTCGCGGCCGAAACAACCTGTTTTGGAGATACGTCCATGTAGTCAATTTTTTCACGGTCAACCACAGTGTTTTCTCCGCGGAAACGAGCTATTACTTCCTCATGTTCGAATGTAGAGTCTTCCTTAAGTGGAGCGTTAGCCTGGGCAACAATATAATTATCCTCTTCGTCTGCTGTTAGATAATCGATTTTGTTCGTTACTCTACCAGTCTCCGGGTCCACTCTTCGATAAGGTGTTTCAATAAATCCAAATTCATTGACTTTTGCAAAGGATGACAGTGAGTTAATTAACCCAATGTTCGGTCCCTCTGGTGTCTCAATTGGACACATACGACCATAGTGTGAATAGTGAACGTCACGAACCTCAAAACCAGCACGCTCACGAGTCAGACCACCTGGGCCTAACGCTGATAGACGACGTTTATGTGTCAACTCCGCCAATGGGTTTGTTTGGTCCATGAACTGCGATAACTGGGAACTTCCAAAGAATTCCTTGATTGATGCAATAACAGGTCGAATATTAATTAACTGCTGTGGTGTAACGCTTGATGTGTCTTGGATAGACATTCTTTCGCGAACTACACGTTCCATACGAGAAAGACCTATACGGAATTGATTTTGCAACAATTCACCTACGGAACGAAGTCTACGATTACCTAAATGGTCGATATCATCCGTATTTCCCACTTCATGTAAAAGATTGAAGAAATAGCTTATGGAAGATAAAATATCCGCAGGTGTTATATGTTTGATATCTTTTTCAACATTTCCATTACCGATTACATTCAGTACTCTTTCCCCACTTGAGTCGGTTGGATCAACAATTTTAACTGTTTGAAGGGTTATTTCATCTTCTAAAACACCATCATGTGGTTGATAAGCACCTGTTCCCAGCATATCCTCCTTACGATCCAAGTATGGAATTAACTTATTTAAAAGTTTTCTTTCCAACTTATCGCCTTTTTCTGCTAAAACTTCTCCTGTTTCAGGATCAACAAGAGTCTCTGCTAGCACTTGGTTAAACAAGCGATTTTTGATATTAAGCTTCTTATTCATTTTATAACGACCTACATGCGCTAAATCATAACGTTTAGGGTCGAAAAATCTAGAAATCAGCAAGCTCTTTGCGTTTTCTACTGTTGGTGGTTCACCAGGACGTAAACGCTCATAAATCTCTAATAATGCTTTTTCTGTTGTTTCCGTATTATCTTTTTCTAATGTATTTTTAAGGTATTCATTTTCACCGAGTAATTCAATAATTTCTTGATCCGTACCAAATCCTAATGCACGTAACAATACAGTGATTGGTAGTTTACGGGTTCGGTCAATTCTTACATGAGCTACGTCTTTAGCATCTGTTTCAAATTCCAACCATGCACCACGGTTCGGGATAACAGTAGCTCCAATACCTCTTTTTCCGTTTTTATCAATCTTGTCGTTAAAGTAGACACTAGGCGAACGTACTAACTGCGATACAATAACTCGCTCTGCACCATTAATGATAAACGTACCCGTGTCCGTCATTAACGGAAAATCACCCATGAACACTTCTTGCTCTTTCACTTCACCAGTTTCATTATTAATCAAACGAACCTTCACTCGAAGCGGAGCATTATACGTAACATCTCTTGACTTTGATTCATCAACATCATACTTCGGTTCACCTAAAGTATAATCCACAAACTCAAGTGACAAATTACCTGCAAAGTCTTCAATAGGAGAGATGTCTTTAAACATTTCTCTCAACCCTTCTTCTAAGAACCAATCATATGAAGAAGTTTGGATTTCTATTAAATTTGGTAGCTCTAAAACTTCACTAATACGTGCATAGCTCCTACGCTTTCGGTGCCGTCCATACTGAACTAGTTGACCTGTCAACTGCTTCACCCCTTAAATAATACGTTATACGTTTTGTAGAAAAATCAATCCTACTTATTTAAAAGAAGGTATATTTATTTAAAGGCATCTGCCAGCTTAACTGAAGAATGCCTTTTATAACAAAGTTGTTTAAAAGCTTTACTCCCTATTTATGTAAAGACATTTCAAAACTAGGATTGCTAAACCGTCTAAAACAAATGCTATAAAGCACATCCATTTGTTTCTTCTATTATTTTATAAATAATAGTTTACAGATTTAACTGATAAACGTTATAATAAGAGAAATGATAGAAATCTTTCGAACAGAAAATTTCATTCCTCTCGATTTTAACAGTTTTTCCTTTCATCAATGAAATATACATGGTTATTTCATAAAGATTCTACTTGACAAAAGAATCCCATTGTTAGCATTTTCCTATCTTATCATAAGAGTTATGTTTGGTCAAACATTTTTGGCTCGAATAATATAGTAACCCTTATCTCTTGCCATTATTTCTACTTCATTAAACAAAGCTTCTAATTTCAATTTCGCTGAAGGTGCACCTTGCTTCTTTTGAATAACAACCCATAATTCCCCATCAGGTAATAACGCTTCTTTAGAATCCTCCAGCATTTTATGAACCACTTTTTTACCAGCTCTTATCGGTGGGTTAGTTAATATAGCAGCAAATAACCTGCCTTCCACACTTAAAAAACCATCACTTTTGATAATTTCAGTATTCATCAGTTGATTTTGCTTCGCATTTTGTTTTGCTAAATCTAACGCTCTACTATTAACATCAACCATTATTATAGTACGATTTTGGAAACTTTTCGCCAAAGCTAGGCCAATTGGCCCGTATCCACACCCTAGATCCAAGAAATCACCGGATACTTTCGGCTCACGAAATGTTTCAATCAATAATCTAGAGCCATAATCTACTTCATTTTTTGAAAAAACTCCAACATCACTAGTAAATGTCAATTCATTACTTCTTAAATGATATTTCCATGTTTTAGGCGAACTTTTAGAATGAGGTTGTTCTGAAAAGTAATGCTCTGTCATATTAGCACCTACTTTACATTGAATTATAGAGGAAATCTCTTGGTAGTTGAAAAGAGCTCAACCGAAATTCGGGCGAGCTCTATTATTTCATGTGAATCTTAATTATTTAACTTCTACTGTAGCGCCTACTTCTTCTAACTTACCTTTAAGTTCTTCAGCTTCTTCTTTAGAAGCACCTTCTTTAACTGCTTTAGGCGCGTTATCTACTAAGTCTTTAGCATCTTTCAAACCAAGGCCAGTGATTTCACGTACTGCTTTTACAACTTTAATTTTAGAAGCTCCAGCACTTTCAAGTACTACATCAAATTCAGTTTGTTCAGCAGCATCTTCTCCACCTGCAGCTCCACCTGCAACTGCAACTGGTGCAGCAGCTGTTACTCCAAATTCTTCTTCAATTGCTTTAACTAAGTCGTTTAATTCTAAAACAGTCATCTCTTTAATTGCGCCAATCATTTCTTCTTTAGTCATGATATATTTCCTCCTAATTTAATATTATTTATATGGTAATTTACCGAACGCCTATTAAGCGCCTTGTTCTTCTTTTTGTTCCGCAACAGCTTTAGTTGCATAAGCAAAGTTTCTGATTGGTGCTTGCAATACGCTAAGCAACATAGAAACCATACCTTCGTAGTTTGGAAGATCAGCAAGCTCTTGGATTTGCTCAAGTGTTGCTGTTTTTCCTTCAATTACTCCACCTTTTAATTCTAAAGCTTCATGTTCTTTACTGAAGTTCTTTAGAATTCTAGCAGGTGCCACTGCATCATCATTACTAAAAGCAATCGCAGTTGGACCAACAAATACATCACTTAAATCAGTTAGTTCAGCAGCTTCAACAGCACGGCGAGCCATTGTGTTCTTGTAAACTTTAAATTCTACACCTGCTTCACGTAATTCTTTACGTAATTCAGTAACCTCACTAACATCAAGTCCACGGTAATCTACAACAACTGTAGTCTTACTATTACTGAATTTATCAGTAATCTCCTCAACTAGTTGTTTCTTTTGTTCGATAACACTAGACATTGTTCCACCTCCTAGTTATTTTTGTATACCGTATGAGCTATCCCTCTAAAAAAACAGGATCATGGTTAATCCGCTAACCATTATCATTCCGAGCATAAATAAAGCTCCCAAGTCCGCAGACAAGGGAGCTTTATATTCAAACATAGATAGTTTATCAATCGTTTGTCTATAAGAACCTCGGTAGGATGATTAAGCTATTTGCCCCTACTGTCTACGGTATAACGTATTCTTTTATTACAACAAAAGTTAGTATACCTAACTAGAATTAAAATGTCAATACCTAATTAAAGGAAATCTGAAACGTTAACTTTGATTCCTGGTCCCATTGTAGTTGCAATAGAAACATTCTTTACATATGTTCCTTTAGCAGCTTGTGGTTTAACTTTAACAATTTGTTCTGTTAAGGCATTGAAGTTTTCAACTAATTTCTCATTATCAAATGAAATTTTTCCAATTGGCACATGGATGTTAGATGATTTATCAACACGATACTCCACTTTACCTGCTTTGATTTCATTTACTGCTTTTTCAACATCAAATGTAACTGTTCCAGTTTTAGGGTTAGGCATTAAACCTTTAGGTCCTAAAACTCGTCCTAATTTACCAACTTCAGCCATCATGTCTGGAGTTGCCACAACAACATCGAATTCAAACCAACCTTGGTTGATTTTGTTGATGTAATCTGATTCACCGACAAAGTCTGCTCCTGCAGCTTCTGCTTCTTTTGCCTTTTCACCTTTAGCAAATACTAAAACACGTTGCGTTTTACCAGTACCATGCGGTAAAACCATCGCTCCACGAATTTGTTGGTCAGCTTTTTTAGGGTCTACTCCCAATCTAAAAGCTACTTCAACTGTTTCATCAAATTTAGCTTTAGCTGCTTCTTTCGCTAAGTTAACAGCTTCTGTAATATCGTACGATTTATTACGATCAACAAGCTTTACCGCCTCTTGATAATTTCTACCTTTTTTAGCCATTTTTATTTCCTCCTCTATTGTGGTTATAACGGTAATACCTCCCACTTATAAAAGCACGTAAGCTTTTATAAAGCATGAATGAAATTAATCATCTCATGAAAAAGGTTGCGATTCATGGCAATTCTTTCGCAACCTATACCGTATTAAATTGAACCAATAATAAGCATCAGCACCTAGCGGCTTACCAGCCACAAAATAGGTGCCTCCACTTTTTGAATTAGTCTTCAATAGTAATTCCCATACTTCTTGCTGTACCTTCAACCATACGCATCGCCGCTTCAACGTCAGCTGCATTTAAGTCAGGCATTTTTGTTTCTGCAATTTCTTTTACTTTATCGCGTTTAACTGTAGCGACTTTATTACGGTTTGGCTCACCTGATGCAGTATCAATACCAGCTGCTTTTTTAAGCAATACAGCTGCAGGTGGAGTTTTAGTAATAAATGTAAATGAACGGTCTTCAAACACCGTGATTTCTACAGGAATAATCATACCCGCTTGGTCTTGTGTACGAGCATTAAATTCTTTACAGAATCCCATAATGTTAACACCTGCTTGACCTAGTGCTGGTCCTACCGGTGGTGCTGGGTTTGCTTTACCAGCTGGGATTTGTAATTTAACTACTTTAATTACTTTTTTAGCCACGAGACACACCTCCTTAAAGTCCGTGATGTGGTAATAGGGGATTCTATATTCTCCCCTCCCACTCATATTTAAACACCCAATTAATTATGAGCGCGAATAACATAGGAATTTTATCATGAATATAAAAATAATGCAAGTTCTTGCTGAAACATTTCAATCTAAGTAGAAAATGATTAATGAATTACTAAAACAATATATTAGCAATCTATAATTTTTCGATTTGTGAAAAGTCAAGTTCCACTGGAGTTTCACGACCAAACATATTTACATGAACTTTAACTTTTTGCTTATCCATATCAATTTGCTCTATCGCCCCCGTGAAATCCGCAAAAGGCCCTTCCTTCACGCGAACATTTTCTTTAACTTCAAAATCAAACTCAACTCGCGAAGATTCCATACCCATTTGTCTTAGTAAATTTTCCACTTCTTCCGGTAGTAGTGGTGTCGGTTTTGAACCATGTCCACTTGATCCCACAAACCCGGTCACCCCTGGTGTATTGCGCACCACATACCAAGAGTCATCAGTCATGACCATTTCTGTTAAGACATAGCCAGGGAAAAATTTCTTTTTAACTACTTTCTTTTTCCCATTCTTAATTTCCGTCTCTTCTTCTTCTGGAACAATGACACGGAAAATCTTATCCTCCATCCCCATCGTTTCCACTCGTTTCTCTAAATTCATCTTCACTTTATTCTCATATCCAGAGTACGTATGTACGACATACCATTTTTTCTCCATTAAAGCAGGGCTAATTATCGCCCTTTCCCTCCCTTTTTAAAGAGTAGATTTCAAGATTTATTCAAAAGACTCTTTTCGAATATTGTAGTTGTATTTTTCTTTATACTTGAAAAAAGCTCACCAATTTGGTTTGGATAGATAGTACGTTAATACCTTTACGTGTATTTCCCGCAGGAGTCCATTGCCCCCGCTTCAATCAATTACCTCCTTATAGAAGAATAATACACAAGGAGTCTCGGCAGCCCGTTCACGGAAAGCATTATGTATTTCCGTAGCGGTATTCGTATATAGCTAATGAACATTATATATAAAGCACGAAAACAACATCCAATTCCGAAAATAGTCAACCATTATTTTTTTGCAATTTAAAAAACCCGATTTTAACGGGTTTTTGCAGAAAAGGAATATTTATTTACATTATAGCATAATTATATTGAATTTATTCAACCAACGTTTATTATAGTAAGTTTAATCCTGCCGAGATAATTTGATCAACAACAAAAAAGAATATTGCCATAAACACGACAGACGAAATAACAATAATCGTGTAGTTAGTCAATTCTTTACCCTTAGGCCAACTTACCTTTTTCATTTCTTTTGAAACATCTTTTAGGAATTTAATCAAAGTTGTACCCCCAAACTCTACCAAATGTGCTGTTGGATTCATTTATTTTGTCTCGCGATGCAATGTATGTTTTCCACATATCTTGCAAAATTTACGTACTTCTAATCGAATAGATTTTGTAGACACATTTTTGTTCGTAGAGTAGTTTCTACTTGAACATATTGCACACGCTAGAGTTACCTTTTTACTCATCATTTCACCCCAAATATAAGAGGTTTACCTAATTAATGTAGCACGTCCTTATATACCATGTCAATATACTAAAAAATTAGAGTATATTAAAATTTAATACCATCCACTTCTAACAATTGCTCAAGTTTACGCTTTACTCGCTGTAGAGCATTATCAATTGATTTTACATGTCTATTTAGTTCCATAGAAATTTCCTGGTATGTGCGACCGTCCAAATATAAATGAAGCACTTTCTTTTCCAAGTCACTTAGTACATCCGATAACTTCATTTCCATATCGCCCATCTTTTCCCTATTTATTAATAACTCCTGTGGATCAATTGCTTTTGAGCCTGCAATTACATCTAGTAACGTTCGATCTGATTCTTCATCATATATTGGTTTATCTAATGAGACATAGGAATTGAGCGGGATATGCTTTTGCCTGGTAGCTGTTTTAATCGCTGTGATAATTTGTCGGGTTATACACAGTTCTGCAAACGCTTTAAAGGAAGAGAGCTTGTCCCCATCATAGTCACGGATTGCCTTGAACAGACCAATCATACCTTCTTGTACGATATCCTCTTTATCCGCTCCGACTAAGAAGTAGGTTCGTGCCTTAGCTCTTACGAAATTTCTATATTTTTGTATTAAATAGTCCAGAGCATGACTATTTCCTTGATGTATCAATTCTAAAATTCTCTCATCATCAAGTAAACGTATGCTATTTGTTTCTTCACTAATCTGCTCGATGTTCAAGAAGAAAGCCCCCTAACCACGCACTGCACTTTAAAAATCATTATACATACGGAACAAACTACCGTCAATACAATAATACACCGATTTTTAAAAAATATCGAAAAAACAAATAATTAATTTGACCATCCGATAAAAATCAACAATATTTGATAAAAGTAGAGAAAAGAAAATTTACTTTTCTCCTCTCCTCATCTTTTCAAATTTCTTCAAAATAGCTTCATCAAGTTCAATTTTCCTTGGAGATTTAATTTGTTTCGTATTTTCAATATCCTCGTTAATTTGACGCTGAACATCTTTTAGTTCAATTAATAACTCCCGAGCAGACTTACGTAATGCGCCCTGCCCAAAAATAGTACGCTGTTCTGCATAATCAGAAGTCGCAACATAGACCTGCGTTTTTACGTTTTTTAATTTTTTTACTAACTTTTCAATACATTCATCTGCTGTTTCCCTTTCCTTTGTATAAATTATCTCAACATTGAATTCATGTAATTTGTTTTCAATTCCTCGTACATAGTAAGCATCAAATACAATGATAACACGTTGTCCGGAGTAAGATTGGTATTCAGCCATTCGTTCAATTAGTCGATCACGTGCCTGACCGATATCCTTATCTTTCAGACGTTTCAGTTCCTCCCAAGCACCTATAATGTTATAGCCATCTACCACAAGAATAACCATTACTGTTCACCTAGTGGGACCCTTTTCCGGTATACTTCATAGAGTAACAAACTACATGCAACAGAGGCATTAAGGGATGAAACCTTACCTCTCATCGGTAAACTGACTGTCCAATCACATTTTTTCTTTACTAGTCTACTAATTCCCTTTCCTTCATTTCCAATAACGAGAGCGATTGGTAAAGTACCATCAAGCCGACGATAATCCTCTGTCGCTTCCGCTTCCGTACCGACCACCCATATATTTTTCTCCTTCAATTCATCAATGGTATTTGCAATATTGGTTACCCGGGCTACTGGAATATGTTCCATCGCACCAGCCGCTGTTTTGGCAACTGTTGCAGTTAAACCAACTGATCGACGCTTTGGAATAATCACTCCATGAGCACCAGTAGCATCAGCCGTTCTTAAAATAGATCCTAAGTTATGCGGATCTTCCAGCTCGTCCAAGATAATAAAAAACGGTTGTTCTCCTTTATCTTTCGCATATTGAAATAGATGATCTAGTGAAGCATATTGATAAGAGGCAACGTAAGCAATAACTCCTTGGTGATTCTCATTTGTTAATTGATCCAGTTTTGACTTTGGAACCTTTTGAAGAATGGTTCCCGCTTGCTTAGAAAGATGTTGGAATTTACCATGTGTACTCTGGTTCATTTGTTCTGAAATTAACACCTTATTTACTGATCTTCCGGATTTAAGGGCTTCTATGACCGGGTTTTTTCCAATAATCATATCATTATCCATTTTATTCACTCCTTTCCTCGATAAATTGTACAGCCTTATCTAAAAGCTCCTGCAATCTTTCTTCATTTCCCATTAAATAATGATAGCCAATTAATGTTTCAAACGCTGTACTATACCGATATGTTTGTACACTAATATTTTTAGGAATGGAGCCGGACTTTGCATTCCTGCCTCTTGCAACAATCCGCTCCTCTTCTTTCGTTAGAATTTTCTCTTCAAGCCAACTACGTACGACCTTTGCTTGCGCTTTACCAGAGACGAAGGTTACAGCATTTTTATGCAAATCATTTGGTTTTACCTGTCCTTTTCTCAGTAAATGCTCCCGAATATGCACTTCATAAATAGCATCTCCCATATAAGCAAGGCTTAAGCTTTTCATTTGCTTTACATCTAATCCCATCTTAATTGCCTCTTTTCCAGCGCACTCCTTGTGGTGTATCCTCTAGAATAATTCCCTTTTCCTTAAGCATATCCCGAATTTCATCTGCACGATTAAAATTGCGGTTTTTCCTAGCTTCATTTCGCTCAACAATTAATGCCTCTATATCCTCATCTAATAAATCATTTTCTTCTTTTATATCAATTCCTAAGATTGCTAGTAAGGACTGAAGCGTCTCTTGATAGGCGTCAATGACTTTGGTAGACGTTTGCTTTTCTTGTAAATAAACATTTGCTTCCTTCGCTAATTCAAATAAAACCGATATGGCATTAGCTGTATTGAAGTCATCATCCATTTCTTTTTCAAATTGCTTTTTAATCTCATCTATTTTTTGAATCCACTCATTTTGATTATCCACCAAGTCCATACTGGTATCCTTACGATGTTCTAAATTTTGATAAGCTGTCTTAATTCTTTCTAAACTATTCTCAGCGCTCTTAAGTAGTTCCTCCGAAAAATTTATTGGATTTCGGTAATGCACACTTAACATAAAAAATCGTAAAACTTGTGGATTGTGGTTCGAAATCAAATCTCTTGTTAAAACAAAATTACCAAGCGATTTCGACATCTTCTCATTATTAATATTAATATATCCATTATGCATCCAATAATTTGCAAAGCTTTTTCCATTCCTTGCCTCTGATTGCGCGATTTCATTTTCATGATGTGGAAATGTTAAGTCCTGCCCACCAGCATGTATATCAATAGTATCCCCGAGATATTTTTTAGCCATTGTAGAACATTCAATATGCCATCCTGGGCGACCTTTTCCCCAAGGAGAATCCCATGAGATTTCCCCTTCTTTTACGTTTTTCCATAAGGCAAAATCAAGAGGATCTTCTTTTTTCTCTCCAACTTGAATTCGAGCACCGGAACGTAATTCATCAATAGATTGATGTGATAACTTACCATAGCCCTCAAACGCACGAGGTCTAAAGTAAACATCACCTTCAGCTTCATAGGCATACCCTTTTTCAATCAATACCTCTATAAAGTGAATAATATCATCCATGGTATCCATTACCCTTGGATTATGTGTTGCTTTTTTAACCCCCAATGCACCAACATCTTCTAAATAAGCTTGAATGAACTTATTCGCTATGTCAGGAACTTCCTCTCCAGCTTCATTTGCTACTTTAATAATTTTATCATCCACATCGGTGAAGTTTAGTACATAATCTACATGATATCCTTTATACTCAAAAAACCTTCTCACCGTATCAAATACAATGGCAGGGCGCGCATTTCCGATATGAATATAGTTATATACGGTTGGCCCGCATACATACATACTTACCTTACCCTCGACTAGTGGTTTAAACTCCTCTTTCTCATGTGTTAATGTATTATAAATGCTAATTGCCATGTTCTGATTTCCCTCCAGTTAATCTCGTGATTTCTGCTTTCAAATCTTCTATTTCCTTTTGCATTTGTTCAAAACGTTCTGAGATCGGATCTGGCATTTTATGATGATCTAAATCCCTTCGTATCTTTTTGCCATTTTGCACAACTATTCTTCCAGGAACTCCTACTACCGTACAATTATCAGGTACATCCTTTACGACAACTGCTCCGCCTCCAACTTTAGAATTCTCACCTATCGTGATGGAACCAAGTACTTTAGCTCCAGTTGATACCAGAGCATTATCTTTTATAGTTGGGTGCCTTTTCCCCTTCTCATTACCGGTTCCTCCTAATGTAACCCCTTGGAAAATAGTTACATTATCTCCAATTTCACAT
Source organism: Oceanobacillus senegalensis (assembly GCF_900176885.1). Taxonomy (GTDB): domain Bacteria; phylum Bacillota; class Bacilli; order Bacillales; family Amphibacillaceae; genus Oceanobacillus; species Oceanobacillus senegalensis. The sequence goes on from NZ_LT839648.1 coordinate 3,422,546, forward strand.
GTTTCTCCGATAACTACTCCCATTCCATGGTCTATAAAAAAGCGCCTTCCAATTTTCGCTCCGGGATGAATTTCAATTCCTGTAAAAAATCTGCTAATTTGTGAAATTACCCTAGCAATAAAGAATAGCCTTTTCTTATAGAAAGCATGTGCAATACGATGTGACCATATGGCATGCAACCCAGAATACGTAAGAAAAACCTCCACATACGTCCTAGCAGCTGGATCTTGCTCAAATACAACATCCATATCTTCCTTCATCCTTTTAAATATCCCCATAAGGTGGTCTCCCTCCTCCTCTGAATAGTTAACAATATTAACTGTTCGTCTTAAATCAACGAGATTCTTATTTCTATCTATAAAAAAGGCGCCTCAGTGTAATTTAATTACACAGAGACGCCTTTATGCGCGGTTCCACTCTGTTTGGGGATTTCTCCTCCCAACTTATGCTCTCTTAACGGTAGAGTACCGCTGTTATGTACTAACCCTTTCCATAACAGACTCCGAGGGGCACTTCAAAAACAACGCTTAAAATCACTTCCAGCCAAGGTGACTCTCTCTGTATAAGCTAATTACTTTTTACTTTCCCTCTTCAGCGTTCTCCTTCTTAAAACGATTGTATGGTTCTTTTGCTTATACTATATTACATTATCATTCAAATGTGAATAATTAAGCTCCTAATTTTTTTAATAACGTATCGAGTCTTGACACAACTAATTCTTTACCTAATAATTCAATCGCCATTGGTAGTTCTGGTCCATGCATTTGTCCAGTTGTAGCAACACGTATAGGCATAAATAGTTTTTTACCTCGATGCCCTGTTTCTTTTTGTGTTGCTTTAATTTGTGCTTTAATGGAATCCTTCGTAAAGTCATCCAAATGAATTAATTTATCCGTAAATACCTGTAAAACCTCTGAAACCTGTTCCCCTTCTAATACATCTTTAGAGGCTTCATCTAGTACCACTTCTTCTTTGAAAAATAACTCCGTTAATTCCACAATCTCTTGTCCATAACGCAATTGTTCATGATATAGCTTAATAACATTCTCTGTCCATTCACGTGTATGTTCATCCATATCTTCCGGAACCCTGCCAGCTTCTATTAAGAATGGCATAGCTAGTTCAACAATTTTTTCAGAATCTGTCGCTTTAATATATTCGTTGTTCATCCATTTTAGCTTATGTTGATCAAAAATAGCAGCAGAAGTAGACAGTCTCTCTGGATCAAAAATATTAATTAACGTTTTTTTATCAAATATTTCCTCTTCCCCAACAGGAGACCATCCTAATAGAGAAATAAAATTGAATAACGCTTCTGGTAAATATCCTAGGTTATTATATTGCTCAATAAATTGTACAATATGGTTATCACGCTTACTTAACTTTTTACGGTCTTCATTTAAAATAAGGGTCATATGTCCAAACTTAGGTGGCTCCCAGTCAAATGTATCATAAATCATCATCTGTTTAGGCGTATTAGATATATGCTCTTCACCACGTAAGACATGGGAGATACCCATTAGATGGTCATCAATGGCAACTGCAAAATTATATGTTGGAATTCCGTTCTTTTTCACAATAACCCAATCACCAAAATCGCTAGACTCAAATGTAATTTCCCCACGAACCATATCATTAAAGGTATATGTTTTATTTTCCGGAACTCGGAAGCGAATGCTTGGTTTACGACCTTCGTCTTCAAAAGCTTTACATTGATCCTCCGTTAGATCGCGATGTGCACCGGAGTATTTAGGAACCTGGCCATTTGCACGTTGTTCTTCTCTTTCCGCTTCTAGTTCTTCTTCTGTCATATAGCATTTATAAGCAAGACCTTTTTCTAACAGTTCATCAACATACTTTTGGTAAATTTCTAATCTCTCTGTTTGGCGATATGGACCATAATCTCCACCTATATCTGCACCTTCATCCCATTCAATACCAAGCCATTTTAGATATTTAAGCTGGCTTTCCTCTCCACCTTCGACATTTCTCTTCTCATCCGTATCCTCTATACGAATAATAAATTTCCCATCAAAGTGTTTAGCATATAAATAATTAAACAATGCTGTTCTAGCATTTCCAATATGTAAGTATCCAGTTGGGCTTGGAGCATATCGTACGCGAACATCATTTGCCATGTTGCTATCCCCTTTCTCATAATTAAAATACCGCTACGGAAATACACTACACTTTCCGCGGGCAACTGTTGAGCCCTCCGAAACGCTAACGCAATGCAGGGTCTCACTGATGCCTCTCTTCTCGCAGGACAAGGAGCACCACAGAAGCGAAACATCATACACAGAAAATGCGGATGCATTTTCAAAGAGTCTCTGTATTTCCTACGCTGGTTTTGCGTTTTGCATTATTTCAAATGGTTAAGCAGAAATCATCGGAGACTCAACAAGTCAATTTATGCATATTTTAGTTCAACTTTGTACTAAAAAACAACAAAATATACGAAAAGAGTCAAAGATTAGGAGTTAATGTTAATCCTAAAGAGAATAAGCCTTATCTACAAAGTTTTACTATATACTGAAATTTACTCAGGAACACCCTAATCTTAAAAGTACTTATTTGAATTAAAAAGTGATAACATTTTTTGTTATCACTTTTTAATGTTTCCTCTATAAGTTATACCCTTTTTATAATGCTTTTTCAAGTAATTTTGGCTTTGCAAAAATCATACGACCAGCTGATGTTTGTAAAACACTTGTAATTAAAACCTCAATTGTTTTACCAATATAATCTTTTCCTTCTTCCACAACAATCATTGTTCCATCATCTAAGTACGCCACACCTTGATTCTGTTCCTTACCGTCCTTTATTACTTGCACAACAAGCTCCTCGCCAGGCAATACTACTGGTTTCACTGCATTTGCTAAGTCATTAATATTTAGTACACTTACGCCCTGAAGGTCACAAACCTTATTTAGATTAAAGTCATTTGTTACGATTACTCCGTTAATTACCTTAGCCAATTTAATTAATTTACTGTCGACTTCATGAATTTCTTCAAAATCACCTTCATAGATTTCTACATTGATAGGTAGCTCTTTTTGAATCCGATTTAACACATCCAATCCACGACGACCACGATTTCTCTTTAGTGCATCAGATGAATCAGCAATATGCTGCAATTCACCAAGCACAAACTGAGGAATAACAATTGTACCTTCTAAGAAATTTGTTTGACAAATATCAGCAATTCGTCCATCAATAATAACACTAGTATCTAGTATTTTTACTCTTGGCTGGCTTGTTTCTGAATCCTCGTCATCAATAGCTCTTCTTTTTTCTTTTTTCGTTGTTTTCAATAAGTTAACGAATTCATCTCTTCGCTTAAACCCAACTTGAAACCCGAAATATCCTAATAAAATCATTATAAAGAGCGGTAATACTTGGGATACAATTTCAATATTAATATCTTGTAATGGCATGTTAATAAAGTAAGCAATAACTAAACCTAAAATCAAACCTAAACTACCAAAGAATAAATCTACTGCCGGAATCTTAATCAGTGCATCTTCAATCCACCTTAGAAAGTCGACAATATATCCAGCTACCCAATAGGAAATTAGAAAGAAAATAATAGCACCTATTACCATGCCTAAATATGGGGACGCCACCCAACGTACATCTGTCAAATCTAATAAATGAATAATGTCAGGTACGTATAAAAAACCGACTGTACCTCCAAGAATAACAAAAAATAGATTGACAATTATCTTTAACAATCCTTTCACCTCCTAATATTTATTATTGCCGTTCATTCAATAAATAACCCTAATAATTATAAAAATACCTATAATATCACTTAAATGATAGCACATAACCATTGAATATTCAATTTAGAAAGTTTTCAATTTTCTTATAAATGTTATTTTTATTTAATAAATTAATGTTCTACACCTATATTTAAAGCATCTTGAACTGTATCAATCCCAACCACCTCAATATCTGACGGCGGGGTCCATCCATCCAAGTTATTTTTAGGACAAATAACACGTTTGAACCCTAACTTAGCCGCTTCTTGAACACGTTGTTCAATCCGTGATACTCGCCTTATTTCACCAGTTAAACCAACTTCGCCTATAAATATATCATCCGGTTTGGTTGGTCGATTTCGGAAACTAGACGCTATACTAACTGCTATAGCTAAATCAATTGCAGGTTCATCTAACTTTACACCACCAGCAACCTTAATATAAGCATCTTGATTTTGTAACATTAATCCTACACGTTTCTCTAGCACAGCCATTAATAATGGGACACGATTATGATCTACTCCTGTAGCCATTCTTCGTGGATTACCGAAGCTTGTAGGTGAAATTAATGCTTGAATTTCCACAAGCACTGGTCTCGTCCCTTCCATAGATGCAACAACCGTTGAACCTGCTGTTCCATGAGATCGCTCCTCTAAGAAGATTTCAGACGGGTTCATTACTTCCCGTAATCCTTCCTCCTTCATTTCAAATATACCCATCTCATTTGTAGAACCAAAGCGGTTTTTAACACCACGCAATATGCGATATGTATGGTGCCGCTCACCTTCGAAATATAAAACTGCATCCACCATATGCTCAAGCATTCTAGGCCCCGCTATAGCGCCTTCCTTCGTTACGTGGCCTACAATAAAGATTGGGATATTATTTGTTTTAGCGAGTCGCATTAACTCACCTGTACATTCACGAACCTGTGACACACTACCTGGAGCGCTCGTTACTTCTTCTTTAAAAATGGTCTGAATCGAGTCAATTACCACAAATGCCGGTTTAATTGTTTCTATTTGTCTACCGATATCAAATAAATTTGTCTCCGATAAAACATAAAGTAAATCTGTTTTTATTCCTAAACGATCAGCTCTCAATTTAGTTTGGCGTGTTGATTCCTCACCAGATACATAAAGTACCGGTAGCTCCTTTTTAGCTAATTGTGAGGAAATTTGTAAAAGCAATGTTGATTTTCCAATTCCAGGGTCTCCTCCAATTAACACAAGGGACCCCAGCACAATCCCACCACCAAGAACACGATTTACCTCCTGCATGCTTGTGGTGATCCTTGGTTCTTCCTGTGATTCTATCGCTGTTATACTTTCTGGTTTGCTTATTGTTTTAGACGATCCATTAAATATATGTTTTCCACGAACTGTTGATGCTTCTGTTTCTTCAATAAGTGTATTCCAACTATGACAGCCAGGACATTTCCCCATCCATTTAGCGGACTCATAGCCGCATTCTTGACATACAAATTTTGTCTTCCGTTTTGCCAAATTAGCTCGTTCCCTTCCCTCTCTATTGTAACTTATTTGGTTCTAGTATAGGTTACAGATTCCTATCATTTAGACCAATACATACCGTATTTTTGCCACAAATGTATATTTAGGAAAAGCTAGAAGAATAATCTCTTCTAGCTTGATTTGTGAAATCTATACATTATTTGGAAAGGATAATAAAATCACCTTTATTATTTAAACCTATTTTCACTTTTTCACCTTGATTTACGGTTCCTTTTAATAATTCCTCAGACAGTAAGTCCTCTATATTCTTTTGGATGGATCTTCTTAATGGCCTTGCACCATATTCAGGGTCAAACCCTTCGTTTGCAATTTTTTCTATTGCTTTCTCAGTAAGGGTGAAATCAATTTCCTGCTCTTGTAATCGTTTCTGCAATTCTTCAACCATTAGTGTAACAATGTCTTTCATATGCTTTCTCTCAAGAGAGTGGAAAACAATTGTCTCATCAATACGGTTCAAGAACTCAGGACGGAATGCCTTTTTCAACGCACCCATTACTTTTGATTTCATGTCCTTATGATCCTGTTCAGCATCGTCCATTGTAAACCCTACATACTTATTACGTTTTAACTCACTTGCACCAACGTTGGACGTCATAATAATGATAGTATTTCTGAAATCAACCAAACGACCTTTAGAGTCCGTTAAACGTCCATCCTCTAACACTTGTAGTAAAATATTAAATACTTCAGGATGGGCTTTCTCTATTTCATCTAAAAGCACTACAGAATAAGGCTTTCTCCGTACCTTTTCTGTAAGCTGGCCGCCTTCTTCATGACCTACATATCCCGGTGGTGACCCAACAAGTCTGGAAGTAGCGTGTCGCTCCATATATTCGGACATATCTACACGAATCATAGCATTTTCATCAGCAAACATCACTTCTGCTAATGCCCTAGCTAATTCGGTTTTACCTACCCCTGTTGGCCCTAGGAAGATGAAGGAACCAATTGGTCTTTTTGGATCCTTTAATCCTGCACGTGCTCTTCGTATCGCCTTGGATATTGCATTAACCGCTTCTTCTTGTCCGATAACACGATTATGCAAGATAGTTTCCATGTTCAGCAGACGATCACTCTCATCCTTCGTCAATTTAGATACAGGTACACCAGTCCAATTCGATACAACACTAGCGATATCTTCCATCGTAACCTCGGAGTCCATTTGCCCTTGTTTTTCTTTCCATTCGTTTTTCGTTTTTTCTAATTCCTCGCGATAACGCTGTTCCGAGTCACGTAATGATGCTGCTTTTTCAAATTCCTGACTTTGAACAGCCGCATCCTTTTCTTTCCTTACCTCTTCCAACTTCTGCTCTAATTCTTTTAAATTTGGTGGAACCGTGTAAGAACGCAAGCGTACTTTGGATCCAGCCTCATCAATTAAGTCAATTGCCTTATCTGGCAGAAAACGATCTGTAATATATCGATCAGAAAGTGTTGCCGCTGCTTCCACAGCCTCATCTGTGATAGTAACACGGTGATGCGCTTCATAACGGTCACGTAAGCCCTCAAGGATCTTGACCGTTTCCTCTACGGTTGGTTGATCCACTTGAATTGGCTGAAATCTACGCTCTAATGCAGCATCTTTTTCAATATACTTACGATACTCATCTAAAGTCGTTGCACCGATACATTGTAATTCACCACGTGATAAGGATGGTTTAAGAATGTTGGATGCATCAATAGCACCTTCTGCTCCACCAGCGCCAATTAATGTATGAAGCTCATCAATGAAGAGAATAATATTACCTGCTTGGCGGATTTCCTCCATAACCTTTTTCAACCGGTCTTCAAATTCACCTCGGTATTTTGTCCCAGCTACTACTGTCCCCATATCAAGTGTCATGACACGCTTATCTCTTAACGTTTCAGGGATTTCATTATCTACAATTTGTTGAGCTAGTCCTTCTGCAACAGCTGTTTTACCTACACCAGGCTCCCCGATTAAGACAGGATTATTTTTTGTTCTTCTACTAAGTACCTGAATAACACGCTCTATTTCTTTAGAACGCCCTATAACCGGATCAATTTTTCCGTCTCTAGCACTTTGAGTTAAATCTCTTGCTAATGAATCAAGTGTTGGTGTATTTGCATTAGATTGCTGGCCCCCTCTTCCTTGACGACCTGCTTGTGATTCATTACTACCTAGTAATTGAAGGACTTGCTGCCTTGCCTTATTGAGACTAACCCCAAGGTTATTTAGTACCCTAGCTGCAACCCCTTCTCCTTCACGTATTAGACCAAGCAAAATATGTTCAGTACCCACATAAGAGTGCCCTAATTTTCTTGCCTCATCCTGGGATAACTCTACAACCTTTTTAGCACGTGGTGTATAGTGGATGGACTGCATTGGCTGTTTTCCAACACCAATTAACTTTTCTACCTCTTCTTGAATTTGACTAATCTCTAAGCCTAAAGACTGTAATGCCTTTGCAGCAATTCCTTCCCCTTCTCGAACAAGGCCTAAAAGAATATGCTCTGTGCCAATATTATTATGACCCAGACGAACAGCTTCTTCCTGGCTTAAAGCCAATACTTTTTGTGCTCTCTCAGTAAAACGTCCAAACATCATAATTGCTTCCCTCCTATTTCTCTAACTTTAATCGTTCACGGATGAGTGATGCCCTAAGTACATCACGTTCTTTTGGTGTTAGTGTTTTTTTTGCATAATGCTGTAAGAAACCAGGTTGTATGAGCACCATTAGTTCATTAAGTATGCTTCTTGATGTATCTTTAATGATACCTAAATCTATTCCTAATCGCACATTAGATATGCAACTGGATGCCTCTTTTGATTCGATAACTCTACTATACGCCAATACTCCATAGGAACGAAAAACTCGATCCTCCAATGCAATAGGGGATTCCCTCATAATCATATTTCTAGCTTCTCTTTCATGCTCTATTAATTGATTGACGACACTTTCTAAATCCTCTACTATGTCTTGTTCCGATTTACCAAGGGTTATCTGGTTAGATATTTGGAATATATTACCGAGCGCTTCACTACCTTCACCATAGATACCCCTAACAACTAATCCTAATTGATTAATTGCTGGCATCATTCGATTCATTTTCCTTGTCATTACTAATGCAGGAAGATGCATCATAACAGAAGCTCGCATTCCCGTACCAACATTCGTTGGACACGTCGTTAAGTAACCTCTCTTTTCATCGAATGCATAGTTTACTTTTTCCTCGAGCCAATCATCTATTTCAAACACTTTTTCTAAAGCATAGCGTAACTGTAAACCAGGTAAATATAGTTGAATTCGTAAATGGTCTTCTTCATTCACCATAATCGATACTTGCTCATTTTCAGATATTAATGCTCCTGATTCATTTGTATGCTTTGTTAAATTTGGGCTAATTAAATGCTTCTCTACGAGGACTCTATTTTCAATGGAAGATAAATCCCTCATTGGTATAAATTCAAAATTATTGTAATGCTGAAAGGACTGGTTACCGAATTCTCTTTGGAAAAAATGACGGAGTTCCTCCAGCTTTCCTTCCTCAGCAATTACTGGATATGGAACATCCGCAATATTTCTTGCTAGCCTAATTCTACTACTTAAAATAATGTCACTATCTGGTCCTTCATCACGCATCCATGGACTAATTGCATCATTCATAAAATGTTCTAATGTCATGAATTATCACCTGTTTCTGACTTCCTAAGGATCTTTTCAAGTTCTTTTATTTTATCCCTAACCTCTGCAGCTTCCTCAAACTCCTCTTTTTCAATTAACTGTTGTAGTTCGACTCGATAGTTTTGTAGGCGCCGTTTCATTTGTATATCATCACCAGCGCGCTTCGGTATTTTTCCAGAATGTTTCGTATTACCAGCATGAACCCTACGAAGTATTGGGTCTAGTTTATCTGAAAATGTATCATAACAAGTTGCACAACCAAACTTACCAACCTGTTTAAATTGGCTAAAGGTCATACCACACTGTGGACATTGTAAGTCTTTCACCTGTTGAAAAGGGGCACTTTCCATTTTAGAAGTATCGAAATTAAATAATCCAGTCAATAGATTATGGAGTGAATAACCATCCTCTGGATAGTTTACATAGCCCTTTTCCTTGGCACAAACTTCACAAACACGAATTTCGGTTTTTTTCCCGTTAACAACCTTTGTAAAATGGAGAGTTGCGGGACGTTCATGGCACTCTTGACATTCCACTTGAGTTTCCCCCTTTATCTACGTAGTTACAATTTATTCCCTATCAGTTCAAAACTAAAACTAAAAATACTTTAATTGCATTAACATAGAAGTTAAAATTCTAGATCGAATCTCATCCCTCAATGGTAAGTTAAATGCAAGAGTATTCCTATCAATAGCTCCTAACATAATTTTTGCTTCTCGCTCGGAAATAATTTTTTCCTCTTGCAATCGGTCTAAAATATCCGTAGCAGATCGCTGGGAGATAGCTGGATTAATCATTTCGATAATTTCATCTATTAGTTCTGTCTTGTCCTTATGTCGGACTTTCATGATACGGATATATCCTCCACCTCCGCGTTTACTTTCAACAATATAACCCTTTTCAAGTGTAAACCTCGTATTTATCACATAATTAATTTGTGATGGCACACATTGAAACTGATTTGCAATCTCACTACGTTTAATTTCAATTGCATTTTGCCCTTTTGATTGTAGGACCTTTTTCAAATATTGTTCAATTATATCCGAGATGTTACTCATAAAACCATCCCTTCTTCTTGCTGTATATGTCTTTTTAACAAATAAGGTGTATCTTTGACTTTGACTATCTTTGACTTTGATTTTATTATACGCCATTAAATGGGAGATGAAAATACCTTTTATATATTTTAGACAAAAATAGTGGAAACAAAACCCAACTTTTATTTAATAAAAATATCCTAAAGCCAATTTAGTAATTTAACTTGGAAATGCTTCTTATCCCCTCTAGTTTTGAAATTTCTCCATATAAATAAGCTAAATTTATCTTTCTATTCTTCTCCATTCTAATATAGACGACGCGAATATCGTTTTTATCAGAGGTTACTTCAATGCTTTTTATCCGTAAATGAGAATGTTCAAAGAGTTCAACCAAACGGTATACTTTTGTTTCTTCATTAAGCTTTATTTCTAACGTATGATAGTTTCTCGTTTTAGGAAACAACCTTTCAAAATTATTTAGTAATACAAGACTAACTAATATAATTAAAGTTGCTAACAAAGCTGCACCGTACATTCCTAGTCCAACAATTAGTCCCAGTCCTGCAACTGTCCAAATCGAGGCAGCAGTAGTTAATCCTCGAATAGTTCCGCCATACACAATAATTGTACCTGCACCAAGAAAACCTATTCCACTTATAACATAAGACGGAATACGAGCAGGATCAAAGCGAACATTTTCATAGGTATCAATAAGGGAGGTAAACCCATAAATCGACATTAACATCATTAGACAGGAACCAACACCTACTAATATATGTGTACGAAAACCTGCTGAATGATTATTCAATTCTCTCTCAAAACCTATTAGTCCTGATAACACAAGAGCTATGAATAACCGTAATGAAATAACTGTAAAATCATCTCCAAATAATAGCTGTATATAATCCATACATTTTACACCCCAATATTAAAAATAAAATGATGCTATAAATCATTTAAGTAAAATAGGTTATGTCTTAGAAATTATGCGAGAGTTATATCTTTTATGATTTTTTTGACTGACTGGGAAAGGTAATTAAAAGCTTTTAATATAGTTATCAGTGGAAGAATTTATGATGTGAATCAAGGATGAAGTAGTTTTGATGTACTAAATGCTACTATTAATTTCGATAGAATAAAATCCCCTCTCTATGTCTAACCATTATATCACCTAGTAGTGGTACTTTCTATTAAGATAATGATATGTATGGGAGGAATGATAAGCCAGAAGAAGTAGTAGTAAAAGTAAGCGTAGAGCAAATAGAGGAAGGTAGCCTGTTTTAAAAGCAAACTATTTTCCTGGGCTGTATTACTACCCCTTAATCTGCGATAGATTGTTTCATTCCAGAGTCACCTTTATAACATTTACACTTAAACGATTATTATCAAAAAAGGTTGCCCTAAACCTTACAGGCAACCACATTCATAAATGTTATTTACTTATTTTCCTTAACCTCACTCATAGCAGCTTCATCTACAACAATCGTCACATTTTTGTGCCTTCTCAATACAGATGCTGGGAAATCTTCATTAATTTCACCCTCCAACAAACGTGCAACAGCATGAGCCTTGCTATGACCAGAGATGAGAAGTAGGATTTCTTTGCTATCCATGATGGAGTCAATTCCCATAGTTATAGCCTTCGTCGGAACTTCCTCCATAGAATCAAAGAATCGGGAATTTGCTTGACGAGTGGATACATCTAATTCCACAATATGTGTACGACTTGTAAAAGCCGTCCCTGGCTCATTAAAACCAATGTGTCCATTTACGCCTATCCCAAGAACTTGTACATCAATTTGACCTGCTTCACGAATGGCCTCCTCATAATCATGGCATTCCTTTTCTAAATTCGTAGCAGAACCATTTGGCACATGCACTTTATCCATCTCTATGTCAACATGGTTAAATAATTTATCATTCATATAATAATAATAGCTATTTGGGTTTTTCCTATCCAGACCCACATACTCATCTAAATTAAAAGTGACCACATTTCTAAATGAAACTTTCTTTTCAATCAAACGATGGTATAAACCTTCTGGAGTGGATCCCGTTGCAAGTCCAAGCACTGGTTTTTGTAGGTTTTCCATTTTATTCATTAAAAAGTCACAAGCATAATCGCTCATTTCCGCATAATCCATCACTTTAATAATATTCATTTGCAATACTCTCCTTTATATGCGATATCAACATGATAAATAGTTTATTTTACGTTTACTAACCTGATTAAGAGCTTCTTAGTGCTTTCATGTTTATTTTTTACATACTGTATGAACAATCAAATAAACGGATTACTCGATTAGTTATCAATCATTGAGTGTATTTTTACGCCCCCTTAAACCACTATTGTGATAAAGTACACCACTACATCAGTATAGAGCCCATTTTATGCATATAATAGAAAACAAAAGGGACCTAAGTTAGATTACCTTAGGTCCCTTCTCATAGTAGTGAATATATATTCGTTCTACTATTTTATAAAAGTCTGCCTGGCGGCGTCCTACTCTCGCAGGGGTTAACCCCAACTACCATCGGCGCTGGAGAGCTTAACTACTGTGTTCGGCATGGGAACAGGTGTGACCTCTCCGCCATCGCTACCAGATAATACTTATTCATAAGAACAAGTTATATTATATGCATTTTTGACAAAAAGTGCAAGGGTTTTTTATACCCTAAAAACTAAATAAGAGGTAATCACTGACATCCTTTAAGAAGTTAGTTAAGTCCTCGATCGATTAGTATTCGTCAGCTCCACGTGTCACCACGCTTCCACCTCGAACCTATCTACCTCATAGTCCCTGAGGGATCTTACTCACTTAGAAGTGATGGGAAGTCTCATCTTGAGGGGGGCTTCATGCTTAGATGCTTTCAGCACTTATCCTTACCATACGTAGCTACCCAGCTATGCTCCTGGCGGAACAACTGGTACACCAGCGGTATGTCCATCCCGGTCCTCTCGTACTAAGGACAGCTCCTCTCAAACTTCCGGCGCCCACGACGGATAGGGACCGAACTGTCTCACGACGTTCTGAACCCAGCTCGCGTACCGCTTTAATGGGCGAACAGCCCAACCCTTGGGACCGACTACAGCCCCAGGATGCGATGAGCCGACATCGAGGTGCCAAACCTCCCCGTCGATGTGAACTCTTGGGGGAGATAAGCCTGTTATCCCCGGGGTAGCTTTTATCCGTTGAGCGATGGCCCTTCCATGCGGAACCACCGGATCACTAAGCCCGACTTTCGTCCCTGCTCGACTTGTAGGTCTCGCAGTCAAGCTCCCTTCTGCCTTTACACTCTGCGAATGATTTCCAACCATTCTGAGGGAACCTTTGGGCGCCTCCGTTACCTTTTGGGAGGCGACCGCCCCAGTCAAACTGCCCGCCTGACACTGTCTCCGAACCGGATCACGGTCCTGGGTTAGAAGGTCCATACAGCCAGGGTGGTATCCCACGGATGCCTCCACGTAAGCTGGCGCTCACGCTTCTGAGGCTCCCACCTATCCTGTACAAGCTGCACAGACATTCAATATCAGGCTACAGTAAAGCTCCACGGGGTCTTTCCGTCCTGTCGCGGGTAATGCGCATCTTCACGCATAGTATAATTTCACCGGGTCTCTCGTTGAGACAGTGCCCAAGTCGTTGCACCTTTCGTGCGGGTCGGAACTTACCCGACAAGGAATTTCGCTACCTTAGGACCGTTATAGTTACGGCCGCCGTTTACTGGGGCTTCGGTTCTAAGCTTCGGACCAAAGGTCCTAACTCTTCCCCTTAACCTTCCAGCACCGGGCAGGTGTCAGCCCCTATACTTCGCCTTTCGGCTTCGCAGAGACCTGTGTTTTTGCTAAACAGTCGCTTGGGCCTATTCACTGCGGCTCTATCTCTATAGAGCACCCCTTCTCCCTAAGTTACGGGGTCATTTTGCCGAGTTCCTTAACGAGAGTTCTCCCGCTCACCTTAGGATTCTCTCCTCGCCTACCTGTGTCGGTTTGCGGTACGGGCACCTGTGATCTGGCTAGAGGCTTTTCTCGGCAGTGTGAAATCCGGAACTTCGGCTATAGTTGCCTCCCCATCACAGCTTGAAATGGCCAGACGGATTTGCCTATCTGACTTTCTCACTGCTTGGGCGCACACGTCCATCGGTGCGCATTCCTTATCCTACTGCGTCCCCCCATCACTCATAACGATCACGAGGTGGTACAGGAATATCTGCCTGTTGTCCATCGCCTACGCCTTTCGGCCTCGGCTTAGGTCCCGACTAACCCTGAGAGGACGAGCCTTCCTCAGGAAACCTTAGGCATTCGGTGAAAGAGATTCTCACTCTTTTTTCGCTACTCATACCGGCATTCTCACTTCTAAGCGCTCCACCAGTCCTCACGGTCTGACTTCACAGCACTTAGAACGCTCTCCTACCATTGTCTAAAAGACAATCCACAGCTTCGGTGATACGTTTAGCCCCGGTACATTTTCGGCGCAGAGTCACTCGACCAGTGAGCTATTACGCACTCTTTAAATGATGGCTGCTTCTAAGCCAACATCCTGGTTGTCTAAGCAACTCCACATCCTTTTCCACTTAACGTATACTTTGGGACCTTAGCTGGTGGTCTGGGCTGTTTCCCTTTCGACTATGAACCTTATCACCCATAGTCTGACTCCCAAGTCTAAGTAGCTGGCATTCGGAGTTTGACTGAATTCGGTAACCCGATGAGGGCCCCTAGTCCAATCAGTGCTCTACCTCCAGTACTCTTTCCTTGAGGCTAGCCCTAAAGCTATTTCGGAGAGAACCAGCTATCTCCGTGTTCGATTGGCATTTCACCCCTACCCACACCTCATCCCCGCATTTTTCAACATACGTGGGTTCGGGCCTCCTGTCAGTGTTACCTGACCTTCACCCTGGACATGGGTAGATCACACGGTTTCGGGTCTACGACCGCATACTCATTCGCCCTGTTTAGACTCGCTTTCGCTGCGGCTTCGTGTCTTCCACTTAACCTTGCATACGATCGTAACTCGCCGGTCCATTCTACAAAAGGTACGCCGTCACGCGTAAATGCGCTTCGACTACTTGTAGGCACACGGTTTCAGGTACTCTTTCACTCCCCTTCCGGGGTACTTTTCACCTTTCCCTCACGGTACTGGTTCACTATCGGTCACTAGGGAGTATTTAGCCTTGGGAGATGGTCCTCCCGGATTCCGACGGAATTCCACGTGTTCCGCCGTACTCAGGATACACTCCGGAGAGAATTCTCTTTTGACTACAGGGCTGTTACCCTCTTTGGCTCATCTTTCCAGATGGATTCGTCTAAAGAATTCCTTTGTAACTCCATGTGGAGTGTCCTACAACCCCAGAGAGCAAGCTCTCTGGTTTGGGCTGTTTCCGTTTCGCTCGCCGCTACTTGGGAAATCGCATTTGCTTTCTCTTCCTCTGGGTACTGAGATGTTTCAGTTCCCCAGGTATGCCTCTTGTGCCCTATGTATTCAGACACAAGTCCTGTTCCATTACGAACAGTGGGTTTCCCCATTCGGAAATCTCCGGATCAAAGCTTACTTACAGCTCCCCGAAGCATATCGGTGTTAGTCCCGTCCTTCATCAGCTCCTAGTGCCAAGGCATCCACCGTGCGCCCTTATTCACTTAACTAAGTTTACAATGAATAAGCGTACTAAATTAATAGCCTTGCTTTACGTTTTAATCTAGATTCAGCTCCCATAATCAGTCGCTGCATCCTTTTATTTTTGATGTCGTTGATTACTCTTATTTAGTTTTCAAGGTACAAAAATTAAGAGATTCACTCTCTCAAAACTGAACCAAACAACTCAGTATGTTTCATCCTAAATAGGATGTTCCGTAATAATCCTTAGAAAGGAGGTGATCCAGCCGCACCTTCCGATACGGCTACCTTGTTACGACTTCACCCCAATCATTGGTCCCACCTTCGGCGGCTGGCTCCAAAAGGTTACCTCACCGACTTCGGGTGTTACCAACTCTCGTGGTGTGACGGGCGGTGTGTACAAGACCCGGGAACGTATTCACCGCGGCATGCTGATCCGCGATTACTAGCGATTCCGGCTTCATGTAGGCGAGTTGCAGCCTACAATCCGAACTGAGAATGGTTTTATGGGATTTGCTTGACCTCACGGTTTCGCTTCCCTTTGTACCATCCATTGTAGCACGTGTGTAGCCCAGGTCATAAGGGGCATGATGATTTGACGTCATCCCCACCTTCCTCCGGTTTGTCACCGGCAGTCACCTTAGAGTGCCCAACTGAATGCTGGCAACTAAGATCAAGGGTTGCGCTCGTTGCGGGACTTAACCCAACATCTCACGACACGAGCTGACGACAACCATGCACCACCTGTCACTCTGTCCCCGAAGGGAAAATCCTATCTCTAGGAGTGTCAGAGGATGTCAAGACCTGGTAAGGTTCTTCGCGTTGCTTCGAATTAAACCACATGCTCCACCGCTTGTGCGGGTCCCCGTCAATTCTTTTGAGTTTCAGCCTTGCGGCCGTACTCCCCAGGCGGAGTGCTTAATGCGTTAACTTCAGCACTAAAGGGCGGAAACCCTCTAACACCTAGCACTCATCGTTTACGGCGTGGACTACCAGGGTATCTAATCCTGTTCGCTACCCACGCTTTCGCTCCTCAGCGTCAGTTACAGACCAGAGAGTCGCCTTCGCCACTGGTGTTCCTCCACATCTCTACGCATTTCACCGCTACACGTGGAATTCCACTCTCCTCTTCTGTACTCAAGTCCTCCAGTTTCCAATGACCGCTCACGGTTAAGCCGCAAGATTTCACATCAGACTTAAAAGACCGCCTGCGAGCGCTTTACGCCCAATAAATCCGGACAACGCTTGCCACCTACGTATTACCGCGGCTGCTGGCACGTAGTTAGCCGTGGCTTTCTGGTTAGGTACCGTCAAGGTATGATCAGTTACTATCATACTTGTTCTTCCCTAACAACAGAGTTTTACGATCCGAAAACCTTCTTCACTCACGCGGCGTTGCTCCGTCAGACTTTCGTCCATTGCGGAAGATTCCCTACTGCTGCCTCCCGTAGGAGTCTGGGCCGTGTCTCAGTCCCAGTGTGGCCGATCACCCTCTCAGGTCGGCTACGCATCGTCGCCTTGGTGAGCCTTTACCTCACCAACTAACTAATGCGCCGCGGGCCCATCTGTAAGTGACAGCCGAAGCCGTCTTTCAAACTCTCCATCATGCGATGAAAAGTATTATCCGGTATTAGCTCACGTTTCCGCAAGTTATCCCAATCTTACAGGCAGGTTGCCCACGTGTTACTCACCCGTCCGCCGCTCGTTCCACTAACGTCACCCCCGAAGGGGATCAGTTAGCTTCCCGCGCTCGACTTGCATGTATTAGGCACGCCGCCAGCGTTCGTCCTGAGCCAAGATCAAACTCTCCAAAAAAGTTTGTATAGAATTAACACCAATTAATTCTATGTCTTAGCTATAGTTAAAAGAAAAACGAGTTCCTTTTAATATCTTAACATACTGGTTGTTTTGTTCAGTTTTCAAAGAGCAAATTTGGTTCGCTTTGTAACAGCGACTTTATTAATTTAACATACTAATTAACTTCTGTCAATCGATATCCTGGTGGAGCCTAGCGGGATCGAACCGCTGACCTCCTGCGTGCAAAGCAGGCGCTCTCCCAGCTGAGCTAAGGCCCCATCATTCATCTATAATGGTCGGGAAGACAGGATTTGAACCTGCGACCCCATGGTCCCAAACCATGTGCTCTACCAAGCTGAGCTACTTCCCGATAATGGCGCGCCCGAGAGGAGTCGAACCCCTAACCTTCTGATCCGTAGTCAGACGCTCTATCCAATTGAGCTACGGGCGCTTATGGTGCCGAGGACCGGAATCGAACCGGTACGGTAGTTACCTACCGCAGGATTTTAAGTCCTGTGCGTCTGCCAGTTCCGCCACCCCGGCACATAGTCTGGAGCGGAAGACGGGATTCGAACCCGCGACCCCCACCTTGGCAAGGTGGTGTTCTACCACTGAACT
>NZ_LT839648.1:3446038-3647169 GCF_900176885.1 Oceanobacillus senegalensis
AATCGAACCGCCGACACACGGATTTTCAGTCCGTTGCTCTACCGACTGAGCTACCGAGCCGTAATTATAAATGAAATTATCTAATATAAAAAGCTCACTTTTCGTTTGTGACCCCTGCATCTGCTAGTTTATTCAAAGATGATTCGTGCTTCGGGGTTACTCGTAGATTATTCGGTAGAAGTGTTGCTTGTTGCTCTACCGACTGAGCTACCGAGCCGTAATATTATTTATAAATTGTTAGTATTCGCCATTGCTTTTTTGGAATTTGTGCTCGTCATGTTGCTAGCCTTTTCGGTGTAGCAGCATTCCTCGCAGGCCTGCACATAGATGCTTAGTCAATGATGTTGACGGCCAGCTACCGAGCCATAATATTACTAATTATTAAGTTTTATGTATGGAGGAGGTAGAGGGATTCGAACCCCCGCGCGGTTTGACCCGCCTCTCGGTTTTCAAGACCGACCCCTTCAGCCAGACTTGGGTATACCTCCGTATTATTTTAAAGTATAGCGGTGGAGGGGATCGAACCCACGACCTCACGGGTATGAACCGTACGCTCTCGCCAGCTGAGCTACACCGCCAAAATTAAAAGTGGAGCCTAGCGGGATCGAACCGCTGACCTCCTGCGTGCAAAGCAGGCGCTCTCCCAGCTGAGCTAAGGCCCCATAATAGATTTATAATGGTCGGGAAGACAGGATTTGAACCTGCGACCCCATGGTCCCAAACCATGTGCTCTACCAAGCTGAGCTACTTCCCGATAATGGCGCGCCCGAGAGGAGTCGAACCCCTAACCTTCTGATCCGTAGTCAGACGCTCTATCCAATTGAGCTACGGGCGCTTATGGTGCCGAGGACCGGAATCGAACCGGTACGGTAGTTACCTACCGCAGGATTTTAAGTCCTGTGCGTCTGCCAGTTCCGCCACCCCGGCACATAGTCTGGAGCGGAAGACGGGATTCGAACCCGCGACCCCCACCTTGGCAAGGTGGTGTTCTACCACTGAACTACTTCCGCATGACAATGTTTTTATAGTATATTATAATGGTGCGGGTGAAGGGAGTCGAACCCCCACATCCGAAGATACTAGATCCTAAGTCTAGCGCGTCTGCCAATTCCGCCACACCCGCATAAATGGTGAGCCATGAAGGATTCGAACCTTCGACCCTCTGATTAAAAGTCAGATGCTCTGCCGACTGAGCTAATGGCTCATATATTTTATAGAAATGGTGCCGGCCAGAGGACTTGAACCCCCAACCTACTGATTACAAGTCAGTTGCTCTACCAATTGAGCTAGGCCGGCGTATTATGTTTTAGATAATATTATTAGATGGTGCACTACTTTTTTTATGCTCGTCGTGTTGTAAGTTCATTCGGTTAAGTTGCACTTCTCACAAGCCTGCACATAGTAGGTTTTGATGAAATAAACGGCTTGCTCTACCAATTGAGTTAGACCGGATTATATATGGTGGAGGATACAGGACTTGAACCTGTGACCCCCTGCTTGTAAGGCAGGTGCTCTCCCAACTGAGCTAATCCTCCGGATGAAACCTGGCGGCGTCCTACTCTCGCAGGGGTTAACCCCAACTACCATCGGCGCTGGAGAGCTTAACTACTGTGTTCGGCATGGGAACAGGTGTGACCTCTCCGCCATCGCTACCAGATAATACTTATTCATAAGAACAAGTTATATTATATGCATTTTTGACAAAAAGTGCAAGGGTTTTTTATACCCTAAAAACTAAATAAGAGGTAATCACTGACATCCTTTAAGAAGTTAGTTAAGTCCTCGATCGATTAGTATTCGTCAGCTCCACGTGTCACCACGCTTCCACCTCGAACCTATCTACCTCATAGTCCCTGAGGGATCTTACTCACTTAGAAGTGATGGGAAGTCTCATCTTGAGGGGGGCTTCATGCTTAGATGCTTTCAGCACTTATCCTTACCATACGTAGCTACCCAGCTATGCTCCTGGCGGAACAACTGGTACACCAGCGGTATGTCCATCCCGGTCCTCTCGTACTAAGGACAGCTCCTCTCAAACTTCCGGGCGCCCACGACGGATAGGGACCGAACTGTCTCACGACGTTCTGAACCCAGCTCGCGTACCGCTTTAATGGGCGAACAGCCCAACCCTTGGGACCGACTACAGCCCCAGGATGCGATGAGCCGACATCGAGGTGCCAAACCTCCCCGTCGATGTGAACTCTTGGGGGAGATAAGCCTGTTATCCCCGGGGTAGCTTTTATCCGTTGAGCGATGGCCCTTCCATGCGGAACCACCGGATCACTAAGCCCGACTTTCGTCCCTGCTCGACTTGTAGGTCTCGCAGTCAAGCTCCCTTCTGCCTTTACACTCTGCGAATGATTTCCAACCATTCTGAGGGAACCTTTGGGCGCCTCCGTTACCTTTTGGGAGGCGACCGCCCCAGTCAAACTGCCCGCCTGACACTGTCTCCGAACCGGATCACGGTCCTGGGTTAGAAGGTCCATACAGCCAGGGTGGTATCCCACGGATGCCTCCACGTAAGCTGGCGCTCACGCTTCTGAGGCTCCCACCTATCCTGTACAAGCTGCACAGACATTCAATATCAGGCTACAGTAAAGCTCCACGGGGTCTTTCCGTCCTGTCGCGGGTAATGCGCATCTTCACGCATAGTATAATTTCACCGGGTCTCTCGTTGAGACAGTGCCCAAGTCGTTGCACCTTTCGTGCGGGTCGGAACTTACCCGACAAGGAATTTCGCTACCTTAGGACCGTTATAGTTACGGCCGCCGTTTACTGGGGCTTCGGTTCTAAGCTTCGGACCAAAGGTCCTAACTCTTCCCCTTAACCTTCCAGCACCGGGCAGGTGTCAGCCCCTATACTTCGCCTTTCGGCTTCGCAGAGACCTGTGTTTTTGCTAAACAGTCGCTTGGGCCTATTCACTGCGGCTCTATCTCTATAGAGCACCCCTTCTCCCTAAGTTACGGGGTCATTTTGCCGAGTTCCTTAACGAGAGTTCTCCCGCTCACCTTAGGATTCTCTCCTCGCCTACCTGTGTCGGTTTGCGGTACGGGCACCTGTGATCTGGCTAGAGGCTTTTCTCGGCAGTGTGAAATCCGGAACTTCGGCTATAGTTGCCTCCCCATCACAGCTTGAAATGGCCAGACGGATTTGCCTATCTGACTTTCTCACTGCTTGGGCGCACACGTCCATCGGTGCGCATTCCTTATCCTACTGCGTCCCCCCATCACTCATAACGATCACGAGGTGGTACAGGAATATCTGCCTGTTGTCCATCGCCTACGCCTTTCGGCCTCGGCTTAGGTCCCGACTAACCCTGAGAGGACGAGCCTTCCTCAGGAAACCTTAGGCATTCGGTGAAAGAGATTCTCACTCTTTTTTCGCTACTCATACCGGCATTCTCACTTCTAAGCGCTCCACCAGTCCTCACGGTCTGACTTCACAGCACTTAGAACGCTCTCCTACCATTGTCTAAAAGACAATCCACAGCTTCGGTGATACGTTTAGCCCCGGTACATTTTCGGCGCAGAGTCACTCGACCAGTGAGCTATTACGCACTCTTTAAATGATGGCTGCTTCTAAGCCAACATCCTGGTTGTCTAAGCAACTCCACATCCTTTTCCACTTAACGTATACTTTGGGACCTTAGCTGGTGGTCTGGGCTGTTTCCCTTTCGACTATGAACCTTATCACCCATAGTCTGACTCCCAAGTCTAAGTAGCTGGCATTCGGAGTTTGACTGAATTCGGTAACCCGATGAGGGCCCCTAGTCCAATCAGTGCTCTACCTCCAGTACTCTTTCCTTGAGGCTAGCCCTAAAGCTATTTCGGAGAGAACCAGCTATCTCCGTGTTCGATTGGCATTTCACCCCTACCCACACCTCATCCCCGCATTTTTCAACATACGTGGGTTCGGGCCTCCTGTCAGTGTTACCTGACCTTCACCCTGGACATGGGTAGATCACACGGTTTCGGGTCTACGACCGCATACTCATTCGCCCTGTTTAGACTCGCTTTCGCTGCGGCTTCGTGTCTTCCACTTAACCTTGCATACGATCGTAACTCGCCGGTCCATTCTACAAAAGGTACGCCGTCACGCGTAAATGCGCTTCGACTACTTGTAGGCACACGGTTTCAGGTACTCTTTCACTCCCCTTCCGGGGTACTTTTCACCTTTCCCTCACGGTACTGGTTCACTATCGGTCACTAGGGAGTATTTAGCCTTGGGAGATGGTCCTCCCGGATTCCGACGGAATTCCACGTGTTCCGCCGTACTCAGGATACACTCCGGAGAGAATTCTCTTTTGACTACAGGGCTGTTACCCTCTTTGGCTCATCTTTCCAGATGGATTCGTCTAAAGAATTCCTTTGTAACTCCATGTGGAGTGTCCTACAACCCCAGAGAGCAAGCTCTCTGGTTTGGGCTGTTTCCGTTTCGCTCGCCGCTACTTGGGAAATCGCATTTGCTTTCTCTTCCTCTGGGTACTGAGATGTTTCAGTTCCCCAGGTATGCCTCTTGTGCCCTATGTATTCAGACACAAGTCCTGTTCCATTACGAACAGTGGGTTTCCCCATTCGGAAATCTCCGGATCAAAGCTTACTTACAGCTCCCCGAAGCATATCGGTGTTAGTCCCGTCCTTCATCAGCTCCTAGTGCCAAGGCATCCACCGTGCGCCCTTATTCACTTAACTAAGTTTACAATGAATAAGCGTACTAAATTAATAGCCTTGCTTTACGTTTTAATCTAGATTCAGCTCCCATAATCAGTCGCTGCATCCTTTTATTTTTGATGTCGTTGATTACTCTTATTTAGTTTTCAAGGTACAAAAATTAAGAGATTCACTCTCTCAAAACTGAACCAAACAACTCAGTATGTTTCATCCTAAATAGGATGTTCCGTAATAATCCTTAGAAAGGAGGTGATCCAGCCGCACCTTCCGATACGGCTACCTTGTTACGACTTCACCCCAATCATTGGTCCCACCTTCGGCGGCTGGCTCCAAAAGGTTACCTCACCGACTTCGGGTGTTACCAACTCTCGTGGTGTGACGGGCGGTGTGTACAAGACCCGGGAACGTATTCACCGCGGCATGCTGATCCGCGATTACTAGCGATTCCGGCTTCATGTAGGCGAGTTGCAGCCTACAATCCGAACTGAGAATGGTTTTATGGGATTTGCTTGACCTCACGGTTTCGCTTCCCTTTGTACCATCCATTGTAGCACGTGTGTAGCCCAGGTCATAAGGGGCATGATGATTTGACGTCATCCCCACCTTCCTCCGGTTTGTCACCGGCAGTCACCTTAGAGTGCCCAACTGAATGCTGGCAACTAAGATCAAGGGTTGCGCTCGTTGCGGGACTTAACCCAACATCTCACGACACGAGCTGACGACAACCATGCACCACCTGTCACTCTGTCCCCGAAGGGAAAATCCTATCTCTAGGAGTGTCAGAGGATGTCAAGACCTGGTAAGGTTCTTCGCGTTGCTTCGAATTAAACCACATGCTCCACCGCTTGTGCGGGTCCCCGTCAATTCTTTTGAGTTTCAGCCTTGCGGCCGTACTCCCCAGGCGGAGTGCTTAATGCGTTAACTTCAGCACTAAAGGGCGGAAACCCTCTAACACCTAGCACTCATCGTTTACGGCGTGGACTACCAGGGTATCTAATCCTGTTCGCTACCCACGCTTTCGCTCCTCAGCGTCAGTTACAGACCAGAGAGTCGCCTTCGCCACTGGTGTTCCTCCACATCTCTACGCATTTCACCGCTACACGTGGAATTCCACTCTCCTCTTCTGTACTCAAGTCCTCCAGTTTCCAATGACCGCTCACGGTTAAGCCGCAAGATTTCACATCAGACTTAAAAGACCGCCTGCGAGCGCTTTACGCCCAATAAATCCGGACAACGCTTGCCACCTACGTATTACCGCGGCTGCTGGCACGTAGTTAGCCGTGGCTTTCTGGTTAGGTACCGTCAAGGTATGATCAGTTACTATCATACTTGTTCTTCCCTAACAACAGAGTTTTACGATCCGAAAACCTTCTTCACTCACGCGGCGTTGCTCCGTCAGACTTTCGTCCATTGCGGAAGATTCCCTACTGCTGCCTCCCGTAGGAGTCTGGGCCGTGTCTCAGTCCCAGTGTGGCCGATCACCCTCTCAGGTCGGCTACGCATCGTCGCCTTGGTGAGCCTTTACCTCACCAACTAACTAATGCGCCGCGGGCCCATCTGTAAGTGACAGCCGAAGCCGTCTTTCAAACTCTCCATCATGCGATGAAAAGTATTATCCGGTATTAGCTCACGTTTCCGCAAGTTATCCCAATCTTACAGGCAGGTTGCCCACGTGTTACTCACCCGTCCGCCGCTCGTTCCACTAACGTCACCCCCGAAGGGGATCAGTTAGCTTCCCGCGCTCGACTTGCATGTATTAGGCACGCCGCCAGCGTTCGTCCTGAGCCAAGATCAAACTCTCCAAAAAAGTTTGTATAGAATTAACACCAATTAATTCTATGTCTTAGCTATAGTTAAAAGAAAAACGAGTTCCTTTTAATATCTTAACATACTGGTTGTTTTGTTCAGTTTTCAAAGAGCAAATTTGGTTCGCTTTGTAACAGCGACTTTATTAATTTAACATATCGAATTGTTGTTGTCAACAATTTTGTAAAATTAATTTTAGCTGGTTTCGTTTGTCGCCTCATGTCGAAGCAACGATATATAATTTATCATGTCTGTTAGATAAAATCAAGTACTTTTCTTTATTTTTTTACAGTGAATCATAACTTCAATTTTATCTTTATTTAACTAGATATTTATCTATTAAAGGTTAAAAATCACCATGGCTAAAAAAACAGCTTTTAATTTACATATATCTTCACCTATTAAAAACCTCCACAAAAAATATTCTTGTAGAGGTTTTTAATAGTATTATTTGGTACGCATTTGTGGGAACAGTAGAACATCTCTAATAGAAGGAGCGTTAGTCAATAACATAACTAAACGATCAATTCCTATTCCAAGCCCACCTGTAGGAGGCATACCGTACTCTAGCGCTTCTAGGAAATCCTCATCCATTAGATGTGCTTCATCATTTCCTTCTTCTCTTTCTTTAACCTGAGCTTCAAATCGTTCACGCTGATCGATTGGGTCATTCAACTCACTAAATGCATTGGCATGCTCTCTGCCAACAATAAATAATTCAAAACGATCTGTGAACCGCCCATCTTCTTTATTTTTCTTAGCAAGTGGGGAAATCTCTACAGGATGTCCATAAATAAAGGTAGGTTGGATTAACGTTTCTTCAACCTTTTGCTCAAAGAATTCGTTTACTACATGTCCAAAAGTCATGTTGGCCTTAATCTCTACGCCATGTTCTTTTGCAAGTTCCCTCGCTTCTTCATCACTCATATTCTTCCAGAAGTCTACTCCCGTCTGTTCTTTTACCGCATCTACCATATGAAGTCTCTTCCATCTTGGTTCTAAGTCAACTTCATACTCACCATAAATAACATTAGTTTTACCAAATACATCCTTAGCAATATGAGCAATAAGGTTTTCCGTTAATTCCATGATATCGTTGTAATCTGCATACGCCTCATATAACTCAATCATTGTAAATTCCGGGTTATGGCGTGTTGATACACCTTCATTACGGAATACACGTCCAATTTCATATACCTTCTCTAACCCACCTACAATAAGGCGTTTTAAGTGTAACTCAATAGCGATACGCATATATAGCGGGATGTCTAATGCATTATGATGTGTTACAAACGGACGTGCTGCTGCACCACCAGGAATACTGTGCATCATAGGTGTTTCCACTTCTAAGTATCCATGATTATTAAGGTATTCACGCATAGACTGAATAATCTTACTACGTTGAATAAATGTCTGCTTACTATCCATATTGGTAATTAAATCTAAGTAACGTTGGCGATAACGTTGTTCAACATCCTTCAGTCCATGGTACTTTTCAGGTAATGGACGGAGGGATTTCGTTAATAATTGGAATTCATCCACTTTAATGGATAGTTCCCCCATATTCGTGCGGAATATATCACCTGTCACACCTACAATATCGCCAAGGTCAATTGATTTAAATACGTCATATGCCTTGTCACCGACTGTATCTTTTCTAACATAAATTTGTATCTGACCACTTAAATCCTGAATATGAGCAAAGCTAGCCTTACCTTTTCCACGTTTTGTCATTATTCTACCAGCTACAGTAGCTCGTTCGGCTTTCTCCTCTAGCTCTTCTTTCGTCAAATCCTCATATTTATTAAAGATATCTCCTGCTAAATGGCTACGTTCATATTTCTCACCAAACGGGTCCAACCCTTTTTCTCTATGTTCATTTAATTTGTCACGTCTTACGAGCATTTGTTCATTCAATTCTTCTGACACGATCAAGCCCTCCAGTTCATTATATGGTGTAAGTATATAAGAAAAAATTAATTTTTTCACGTATGTAGTATTCTTACTTGGCATTATAACCTACATCTATATCATAAATACTATATTCATAGGAGATTAAAATTTCTTGCGTTCATTCATATAAAAACCTGCCAGTAATACTACTGACAGATTACAAGTTTAAGGAAATTACTCTAAAAAGGCATGGAACAACTCTAGTAAAACTTCCTTTAAATATACAACACATTTCCTTCTCCAGAAACTCTACCCCTTTTTCCCCTTGTCTTGTACCCATTTTCGCACTCCTTTAACGTCTGACTCGTGAAGTTCCTTCAATAACTGTTCCACACTTTTCTCCAGAGTCGGCACCATCATTTGAGGAGCAATCTCTGCAAATGGAATGAGTACAAATGCACGTTCATGCATCCTGGGGTGAGGTATCTGTAAACTATCCACTGTACTATTTTCATGATTAAACGTCAAAATGTCAAGGTCTATTGTTCGCGGGCCAAATCGGATATTTCTTACTCTGCCCAATTCATTTTCAATATACTGGCAATAGGAGAGCAAGTCAAAGGACGATAAGGATGTTGAAATCTCAACAACCATATTTAAAAAGTCCTCTTGATCGGTATATCCAACAGGTGCAGTTTCATAAATGGATGATTTCCCTCGGATGGATATGTATTCATTTTGCTCTAATATCTTTAACGCATTAGTTAAATGTTCATAACGTGGCTCAATATTGGTTCCTAGAGATAAAAATGATTGATTCACTTGCTTTTCTCCCGATATATTTCTACCGCTACCGAATCATAGTGACCTGGTATTGGTGGATTTGGTTTTATTACTTTAATCCTACAACCTTGAAGTAAATCAAAGGAGGATAAAAGCTTTTGAGCAATATCCTCGGCAACTGCCTCAATAAGATTTTTTGCCTCTCCCTCAACAATTTCCTTTATCATTTCATATGCCTCACCATAGTGGATGGAATCATTCATATTATCTGAAACTCCTGCTTTATATAAATCAGCATATAGCTCTACATCGACATGAAAAGGTTGCCCTAAACGATTTTCCTCTGGCATTAGACCATGAAATCCATAAAATTTTAGCTTTTGAAGGATTATTTTATCCATGATACCTCTCCTTACCAAGCATTGCGTCCATCATCCTCGCTAGTTCACTATTCATTTTCACATTATGTACACGAACAATATGAGCTCCCTTGGCTATTCCCAAGCATGTCGTTGCACCGGTACCTATATCGCGTTTATCTGGTTGCGATATCCCCAGTGTACTGCCTATAAATCGCTTGCGTGAGGTTGCTAATAAAAAGGCATATCCCATATCGACCAATTGTTCAAGCTGATTCATAACTTGTAAATTATCTTCCGCAGATTTAGCAAAACCTACTCCTGGGTCAAGAATAATGTCTTCCTTTGGCACCCCAGCATTCATCGCAATATCTATACTTTCTTGTAAATCCTTTTTCATATCGTCCATTAACGATGTGTAATCTTCGTTGTCTCGGTTATGCATTAAAATAATAGGTACATTCAATTCAGCAGCTACCCTAGCAATCTCTGGATCCTTTTTAGCTCCCCATATATCGTTTATCATATCAGCTCCAGCTTCTATTGCAGCTCTTGCCGTTGCTGCTTTAAATGTATCGATGGATATCGGTATGTCTACCTGCTCCTTCACAGCATTAATTACTGGCACAACACGTTCTATTTCTTCTTCATCCGATACAGGGACATGTCCAGGCCGTGTTGACTCTCCACCAACATCAATTATATCAGCACCCTCTTGTTCCATTCGCTTAGCCTGTTCTACTGCCTTGTCAATCGTTGTATAGCTTCCACCATCAGAAAAGGAATCGGGTGTTACATTTAAAATTCCCATAATATGTGTACGCTCTGATAAATTCAGTGTCTTTTTCGCAGTCTTTATGATCATTATTTTTTGTACCTTCTTCCAATTTAATATTTTTATCATATCGTATCATAAAGAACAGGTACTTTCATTAAAGAATAAAAACTAATTTAACCTAGATTAATTATCATTTACTCTCAGCGTACCCTATAATCAAATAAAACAAAAAAATTAGCTCTACATAAGAGCTAATCTTTTTGTTAACTAACTTATTTACCTTCTTCAAATTGATAAAGTGGTGTTGATAAGTAACGCTCACCATTATCTGGGAAGACAGCTAATACCTTCTTACCTTTTCCTAGCTCTTTTGCAACCTTTTTAGCTGCAGCAATTGCGGCACCTGCTGAAATACCACCTAGAATCCCATTTGTACTCGCAACTTCACGAGAGGTCTGGAATGCTTCTTCATTTTCAATTTTGATCACTTCATCATAAATATCTGTATCTAAGATTTTCGGAACAAACCCTGCACCAAGTCCTTGAATTTTATGTGGTCCAGGAGATCCTCCAGAAAGTACAGCAGAATCAGCTGGTTCAACCGCATAAACTTTAATTCCATCAAAGTTCTCCTTTAGCACTTTTCCAGCTCCAGTAATTGTACCACCAGTGCCGATACCAGAAACAAATGCATCTAGTCCATCTGACATTTGGCTTACAATTTCCTTACCAGTTGTCTCTTCATGAACTTTTACATTTGCTTCATTATTAAATTGCTGCGGCATAAAATAGCCTTTTTCTTTTTGTAATTCATTCGCTTTTGCAATAGCACCATTCATCCCATCTGGCCCAGGTGTTAAAATTAATTCCGCACCATACGCACGTAATAGGTTACGACGTTCCATACTCATTGTCTCTGGCATAACCAGAATTGCTTTATACCCTTTTGCAGCAGCCACCATTGCTAGGCCGATTCCTGTATTTCCACTCGTTGGTTCAATAATTGTGT
Source organism: Oceanobacillus senegalensis (assembly GCF_900176885.1). Classification (GTDB taxonomy): domain Bacteria; phylum Bacillota; class Bacilli; order Bacillales; family Amphibacillaceae; genus Oceanobacillus; species Oceanobacillus senegalensis. The sequence goes on from NZ_LT839648.1 coordinate 3,457,337, forward strand.
CGCCCTCTTTTAGAGCACCATCTTTTTCCGCAGCCTCGATCATAGCCATAGCAATCCGGTCTTTAACGGAACTTGCTGGATTAAAGAATTCTAATTTCACATAAATATCTGCACTATTTTCATCTGTAATATTATTTAATTTAACAATCGGTGTTTCTCCAATTAATCCAATTATAGAATCTGCAACTCTCACAAAAATCCCTCCTCTTAATTCCTACCATTCCTATATGTTTAAATTTAATCCATTTATGCTCTACTGTCAAGAAAAAGGGAAAGAATAATACAACAATTATTACACTTTATGTAATTCATATTAATCATTCTTTCCCGCCTCCTTCTTTTTATCATAAATCCATTCAACGTCTAATTGCTTCCACAGCAAATCCGCAGTAGCAGGCTGGTTTAATTGCGACAAGGCTAATTCCGTTTCAATATATGGTTGCAATTCTTCATAAGTAAATGAAATAGATGGGAGTTTTTCATGCAAATATATAATGGCTACTCCTTTATTCGTTTTAAATGGATGACTTATACTATGCTCTTCCATTTCATCTGCTACTTTTTCATAGCCCTCCGGGAAAAACTCGCTATTTGTATGAATAAAACCTATATAGCCCCCGTCATACTTCGTTTCCTCATCTAATGAATATTCCTTAGCCAGTGAAGCAAAGGACGCGCCTTGTTCTAACTCGCTTTTAACCTTTTCAGCTATTTCAGTATTATCTACTATGATATGGGATAGTTGCATCGCTTCCGTAAAATTATATTGTTCACCGTAACGTTGATAAAATTGGCGCGTTTCCGACTCTGGAATGGAAACATCCTTTGCTAATAATCGTTCAAGCTGATATCGATAAACGATATCTCCCTCCCAGTCTTCAACTAATTGTTTAAGCTCCATTTGTGTCATAACACCCTGCATCGATGTTAATAATGAAATCTCTCGTTGGATGACTTTATCATCAATCTGTATGTCATGTTTATCTGCCAGTTGACGAACAACTTCCCTGTCAATTAGACTTTGTAGTTCCCCTTTTCCATGTTGTTCCATTATTGCTTTAAACCAAGTTTTGTATGTAATCTTTTCACCATCAATATTTGCAACAGCATCATTTAAAGCTACATTTACAGTATATCCATTAATTACAATTTTGTTTTCTTTATTGAATGTGATGATAGTCGCGATATTGGTTATCAAAAGTACTATTATAATACCCATCAATAATCGCTTTGACATCGAAAGAACTCCCTTTTCCTACTGTTTCAATTCCTCTAACTCTTTCTCTGTAAATTGATATGTTTCATTACAAAAATGACAACTTGCTTTAGCACCATGATCTTCATCAATCATACTTTGTATTTCCTCATTTCCTAATCCGATAATGGCATTTGCAATTCTCTCTTTTGAACATTTACAGCGAAATTCAACAGGAAGTTTCTCGTGGAATTTCACTTCACCTTCACCAAATAATCGCTCCAAAATTTGTTCTGGAGAATTACCTTCTCGGATTAATGTAGAAATGGGAGGGATATTCGATATACTTTCTTCCAAACGACTAACGATATTATCATTCGCACCAGGCATGACTTGTACGATAAATCCGCCTGCAGACAAAATCGTATGGTCTGGATTTACAAGCACTCCTGCCCCTACAGCTGATGGTATTTGCTCAGAAGTTACAAAGTAATACGTGAAATCTTCACTTATTTCCCCAGAAATAATAGGTACTTCACCAGTAAAGTAATCTTTAAGACCCAAATCCTTAATCACACTGACTCTTCCTTGCTTTCCTACTGCTCGTGAAACATCTAATTTACCTTTTTCATTAAGATCAAAATCAACATGGGGATTTTTGACATAACCACGGACATGCCCTTTTGCATTTCCATCCGTGATAATAGCGCCAATCGGGCCATCTCCCTCTACTTTTACCGTAATAGAGTCTTCCCCTTTCAGCATAGCACCCATCATTGCAGTTATCGTGAGTGTTCGCCCTATAGCGGCTGATGTCGTAGCCCACGTATCATGTCTTCTACGTGCTTCCTCTACTAATCCTGTAGTAGAGGCTGCATACGCTCTAATCATGCCTTCAAATGCTGTTGCTTTTACCAAGTAATCTTTCATTCCGCTATCTCCTTTTTACATTCTAGAATCCATTATTGTATTCGTTCGATAACAAGTAAAGCCATATTACCTTTGTTATTTAACCGTTTTTAATCTGCTGATAAATCATATACAATCCTTTTAACGTTAGATTCGAGTCGACTTTATCTATCGTTGTTGAGTGTTTTGCAATTAAATTAGATAAACCACCGGTAGCAATTACTTTCGCTTCTACGTTGAAATTACTCTTTATTCGGTTAACCAGTCCATCAATCATCTCTATCGTGCCAAAGTAGATACCAGACTGCATGGCATCTACGGTGGATGTCCCAACAACATTTTCAGGGGCTTCAATCTCAATTTTAGGAAGCTTAGATGCCTTACTATATAAAGCCTCCATGGATACATTCATCCCCGGTATAATAATCCCACCGCAATATTCATCCTCATCATTAATATAACAGTAAGTAGTTGCCGTCCCAAAATCAATGATAATAAGTGGACCACCACCATTTTCTTTAATGGCAGCAACTGCATTAACAACACGGTCTGCACCAATTTCTTTTGGGTTGGGATAATTCATTTTTAAATACCTACTAAAATTATCTTTGCCGATAATATGTGGTTCCACGTTAAAGTATTTACGACTCATCTCTTCTAACGAATACATAATTGGTGGAACAACAGAGGAAATAATAACACCATCAATTTCTTCAAAAGAGAGCTGGTTATATTCAAATAGGGATTTAAAGATCATACCAAATTCATCTTCTGTTTTATAGCGGTCTGTTTTAATCCGCCACTCATATTTTAGTATATCCTTTTCGAACACCCCTAGTACCATATTAGTATTTCCTATATCTATAACTAGTAGCATTTTCTACTTTACCTCCTTCATTTAAACCAATATAAAGTGAATCTTCAATTTTTGAGGTAGGGGCATGACGACCCTTAACCCGCGATAATATGTATAATTGCCATCTAAATTTTCTAAAAGCGGTTCTACCTATTATACAAACGAACCAGGGGAATTAATTCACTAGTTCTACTTAAGCTTTTTTAGAGTTAGTCTCAGGACATTCATAACCAGCAACCACTTTGTAAAATTTGCTCTATTCAACGTGTAAAATATACCACATTTCTCATTTAAAACAAAAAAACAGTCACTTTTCTGTGACTGTTTTTTGTTGAGTCTTATTTATTTTCATCATCAGATGCTTTCGGATCTTCTTCTATAGATGATGTTCTATTTTTTTGTTCATTCTCATCTACGTTAGCCTTCGCATCTTCATATGAAGATCCCACAGCGTCGTCACTATCTTTCTTCTGAATGTTTACTTTTACATCTTCACCATCCATTGTAGCAACAACTGGGTCTGGTAATTTTCCTTCTTCAAATAAAGATTTAATTTGCTTCGCATCCAGCGTTTCAATATCAAGCAAAGTTTGAGCGAATAGCTCTAACTTATCTTTGTTTTCTGTAAGAATTCTCTTAGCACGATCATAACAGTAATTAATAAAGTTTTGCATCTCTTTATCAATCTCATAAGCAATCTTATCACTGTATGTTTGCTCGTTTTGTAAGTCACGACCCAAGAAGACATTACCGCCTCCGCCACTTGAGAATTGAAGTGGCCCTATTTTGTCACTCATACCATATTCGGTAATCATCTTGTTAGCAATATTAGTTGCACGCTGGAAATCATTATGCGCTCCAGTACTTACTTCACCAAAGATAATTTCTTCTGCAACACGTCCACCTAATAACCCGGTGATCTTGTCAAATAGCTCTGGTTTGGTCATAAAGTAGCGATCCTCTTTAGGAAGCATGACGGCATAACCGCCCGCTTGACCACGGGGAACAATGGTAACCTTGTGTACCATGTCAGCTTCATCAAGCACCAGCCCAATAATCGCATGCCCACTTTCATGATATGCAACAATATTTCTTTCTTTTTCTGATATAACCCGACTTTTTTTCGCGGGACCAGCAATCACACGATCTGATGCTTCATCAAGGTCATCTTTGTTAATTGCCTTACGATTATCCCTTGCAGCCACTAGTGCGGCTTCATTAAGAAGGTTCTCTAAATCTGCACCCGAAAATCCTGGGGTTCGCATTGCAATTGCTTTTAAGTCAACTGTTTCATCCAATGGTTTGTTTTTAGCATGCACTTTCAATACTGCTTCACGCCCATTAACATCTGGACGGTCTACCGTAATCTGGCGGTCAAAACGCCCAGGACGTAATAATGCAGGGTCTAGAATATCCGCACGGTTAGTTGCTGCAATGATGATAATACCTTCATTTGCAGCAAATCCGTCCATTTCAACAAGTAATTGGTTTAGTGTTTGTTCACGTTCATCGTGTCCACCACCAAGACCTGCACCACGCTGACGACCTACTGCGTCAATTTCATCAATAAATATAATACAAGGGGAGTTTTTCTTTGCGTTTTCGAATAAATCACGAACACGAGATGCACCTACCCCAACAAACATTTCAACAAAATCCGATCCACTGATAGAGAAGAATGGTACACCAGCTTCTCCAGCAACAGCACGGGCTAATAATGTTTTACCTGTCCCAGGTGGTCCTACTAATAGCACACCCTTAGGAATACGAGCTCCAACTGCAGAGAATTTGCGTGGGTCCTTTAAGAATTCAACAACCTCCACAAGCTCTTGCTTTTCCTCATCTGCTCCAGCAACATCTTTAAATCGAACCTTTTTCTTTTCTTCGGTGTACATTTTAGCCTTACTTTTACCGAAGTTCATGACACGGCCGCCACCGCCGCCACCTTGAGCTTGACTAAAAATGAATAAAATAAATAGGCCGATTAATAAGAATGGTAAAATTCCTGTTAAGAAAGTTAACCAAGGACTTGGCTGTTCCTCTTCTACTACATTAAGTATTCCCTGTTCTGTTGCGGTCGCAGTAACCTGTGCCACAACATCCGTGTTATCAGGAATTTGTGCCACAAATGATGTATCATCTGTTAAAACACCAGTTACACGATAAATTCCATTTGCTGGTTGTAATGTCATTTCATCAATGTCACCAGTATTTAGAACATCCATAAATTCTTTTACATTTAATTGTTCTCTTTCTTCTCCTTGTCCATTGAATACTCCTATAACTCCAATTACAACGAAGAATATAAGCATCCAAAAGAACACATTCCGAAAAATCTGATTCATTTCGTACCTCCTCCCTAACCGGGAAAAACTATAGTTCATCGTACCATATGAAAAACTGAAAATACAACTAATTTAGCTTGAATATTCACTGAAATTATCCGCTATTTAAAAGTGCGATGATACAACACTTAGACGCTTCATTCTCCACCATAAATTTCCGGCTTAAGAACACCGATATATGGAAGGTTTCTGTATTTTTCTGCATAATCCAAACCATATCCAACCACAAATTCATTCGGAACATGGAAACCAGCCAAGTCTGCTTGAAGATCAACTGTTCTACCCTCAGGTTTATCAAGTAATGTAACAATTTTAATTGACTTTGCTTTTCGATACTTAAAGAGGTCAACGAGATAGCTAAGTGTTAATCCACTATCAATAATATCCTCAATGATAAGCAGGTCTCTTCCCTCGACCTTCGTATTTAAATCCTTCACAATCTTTACTTCTCCAGAGGATTTCGTCTCACTTCCATAACTCGAAACATCCATAAAGTCCATTTCAATATGGCATTCCATATAGCGTAATATATCAGACATAAATGGCATAGCACCTTTTAACACACCAACTGCTAATGGAAATTTCCCATCATATTCTACCGTAAGCTTCTTACCTAATTCCTTGCATTTATTTCTAATTTCATCTTCCGTGTATAAAACCTTTTCTATATCATTATGTATATTATCTGTATTCATCTATATCCTCCTACTAGTTGCCTGTACATAATTTAACTGAATCCATCGGCCTTTATCCTGCGAGTCTTTTAGCTTTCCTTTTTTTAAACCAATTAACCAGATGATTTCACCGTTATTATCGACTAAGATGGGCCAACTATTCCGTTTATCCAAAGGAATTTTCTCATCTATAAAAATATCCTTCAATTTTTTACTCCCATTTAGTCCATACCAACTCATCCGATCTCCTGATTTCCTTGTTCTTATATGTAACGGAAAAGAAACTTGGTTCTCATAAAAACCGTATGATATGGTATCTTGATTGTATCTAACATCACTAAATTGCGCTAGTACTTTGGAACCATCGGGAAACAACACCTCTCCTGGAACCTCCAAAGGAAAATGGTAGGAAGTGTCTTCTCCACTATCATAGAAACGAAATGTAATTTCCTCATAGGCTCTTTCCACTTTTAGTTGCGATGGAAAATACAATTGCCTATTCCCTTCTTTACTGTCTAATAACGAAAGAAACTGTTCCTCGTGTACATAGGATAAATCCTTTGGTAATTCTTTATATAGATAGTTTAATATTAGATGAAGTGCACGTCTTTGTAAAGCATGGGCACGTTTTTTAAATGCATCTACTTCTAATATCGCACTATTCCATTTATCATCAAATTTCACTACCTCTTCAACCATTTCTTTAGCCTTTTCTTGAAGAAAATATTCATCTTCGTTACGGGTTTCACTCAAATGCTGTATGGTAGTATGTATATTACTATTTTTCTGTTTTATTAACGGTACAACATGTTTTCTGAAAAAATTCCTTGTATATAGGGTGTCAAAATTTGTTTCATCTATTCTAGGTGAAATTTCATTTTCCCTACAATATGTATGAATTTCCGCTTTTGTAACACATAGAAGAGGACGAATAATATATCCGTTACTAAACTTCCTTCTTACAGGAATACCAGAGAAAGCAGTAGTTGATGCAGAACGCGTGAGACTCATGAGCATCGTTTCCACTTGATCATCTCCGTGATGACCTAATGCCAAATAATCTGCATGATATTCTTTCATCACTTTTTCAAAGTACTGATATCTTAGTTCACGTGCTGCTAACTCAGTACTGATACCTTTTTCCTTTTGATATTTGATAACATTTACTCTTTCCCAGACAAAAGGAATCCCCCATTCTTTGCAGACTGTATCTACATAGACAATATCCTCACGTGATGCCTCCCCTCTTAATTGGTGGTCAACCGAAACAGCAATTATATGGATGTTCCACTTCATTTGATTTCTATAAAGGAAATGCAATAAAGCCATAGAGTCTGCTCCACCGGAAGCCCCAACCAATACAGTCGATCCATTCTTTATTAATTGATGTTTATCGATAAAACTTAAAATAGTTTGTTTCATACTAATATCCCCATTAGAATTATAATGATAATTCCATTATATAGAAAAATATCTTTAATCCCAACCAAAGCAATCAAATTATAAAAGTAATGATAGTAAGTAAAAGAATGTAGCTACAACTGATATTCCTCCTAGTTCCAAATAAAAAGGTATATTAGAGAGTTTGCGAGTAGAATTTTTCTGCACCCTACTTTTATTTTGTGTTTGATAAACAGCACGAATGACTTCGTTTTTCATTTCCTTACTTGTACGATATTGTCCTAATAGTGCCTTTTTAAACATCATGCGGTACGGCTTAAGTTCTTTTACTTGATCTATCTTTCTACATAGAAGCTTTTCCGATTCTGCAACCTTTTCAAAGCGTTTAGGATAATAAATATTTAAAAATACCATCGTTAATGCAAATAGGTCGTAGCTTGGCTCTGCTTTTCTAGTACCCATCCCCCAGTATCCTCGATCATAAAACTCTGTATATTCCTTTATCGCTCGACCTCTTTGTGTTGTCCCCCCGACATCAACCCATCTAACTCTTATAGGTGATGAGAGAACGATTAAATTATCTAACTTCAAATCACCAAAGACCCAGCCTGATTGATGAAGCTGCTCTAGATCATCCAGTAATTGAAGTAGAAACACACCAACCCAAGTACCTCCTTGGTTCCGGATAAATTGTTCCATTGATTGGCCTTTTAAATATTCCATAACATAAAAAGAGTACGTTTCTCCAGATGGGGAAACCCAATCATCCACATCCAATAAATAAGGCCCAAGATGACTACCTTGGACCTGCTGCAATGACTTTAATACATTAACCTCAACAGTCATCGAAGTACTCTGTTCGCTAATTTTTAATGCCGCTAATTTCCCACCAGTTTCACATAAATAAACAGTTCCAATTGCACCTTTTCCGAGCCTCTTCTTTATTACATAATGTTTGTTATGCCATTTACCAAAAACTTTTGTGCCAGCCCTAAGATCAATATCAAACTTCTTCGATGTCTGCTTCATCTTCATTTCTTAAACTCCTTAAAAGGCTCTTCTTACCAAACTGATAAATTGCTTCACGCAATGCAGGACCAGTAGGAGTAATACCACCACTTGTCAGTTTAGGGAAAACATTTGAAATGGAATTTAATTGTGGAGACCAATCTAATATTTTTTGTAAATCTTTCCTTCTTCCAGGAAAGCTATAAATACAAAAGCGATTCTTACCGATACGGGAGTTTAAGCTAATGGAAAGGTCGATTAATGATTCTTTTACGGTTGGCAGTTTATCATGCATACTAGCACTTGTGTCCACCAAGACTACTACTTCTAAGTCACTCGTTTCACCTAAATCTTCTACAACCTCCATAATTTCACCACGTTTTTCTGGAGACACATCTTCTAATGATTGTTCAGATCCCAATATTTGCTTTAACTCCTTGTTAACAAAGCCTTGGATTGTTTGTGTCATAGCCTGTTTTGTTACCATTTGCACGGTTTGTGATAAGGTTTCCGGGTAAACAATTTGACTAACGCCACCACCAGAAAGTGCAATATCCTCTACTTCCTGAAGGCCATCCACATCCTCTGTTTGACGATTATCTAATACTCCAATTACATTAACGGTAATTCCTTGCTGATTTGCTAATGCTGCCACAGCTCGAGGATCCTCCCCCCTATTCGAGCATCCATCGGTTATAAGCAAGATTTGTTTTAATGTCCCTTTTTTCATACCGATAACCTCCCTTACATTCTACTAGCATCATCGCCATCATGTAGTAGAATTATACATGTCTATCGGTAGGATACGTGCATTATTCAGCCTATGACGTGAATCTATCATTCTAAATAACCACATGGACTCCCCCTAGCCGTAAAATCCGTCATAAGTCCCGATTCATCTAGTACCGTTCGGCTAAGACTGAACACAAAGTTGGAAAAAACGGTTTGTATCCTTTCTCTGTCAATTTGGCGAATAAATATATTCACATGGTTTGTGAATCGTCTTGTTTTTATAAATAGCTGGGCAGCAAACGGAAGAATATACTTATTTATTTGGGTAATACTTCTTTCCCACATAGGATTTCGGTTGATTACATTTACAAAAGCTAATATAAAACATTCAATCATAGAAAATATCATCTATCATCCACTCCTCTATAGAAATTCTTTTAAATAATTCGATAAAAATGACTTATCGATGTTTCTAGTTAGCGATAGGAGGACTTCTACTAAAACCGCCCACAACGTAAAAGTAAGCACTTCCTGATTAAGCCCGCTTCTCATGAACCTTTTAATTTACACTCCAATCCTTTTTTACCCTCCTTTAGAACACACTCTTATAATGCTTTATCATTGTACAGTGGTACCGATGCCCATTTAGGCTGGTTTTTTTGGACCTTTGCTACTAATACGGTCATATCATCATCAATTTCTCCTGATTTTGCTCGGATAACCTCTTCTAATAAGAGATCGGCAATTTCTTGTGGATCATCTGTTGCCATTTCACGGAGCTTTCTCTTCATCCAGATGTCTGTATTTTCCACATGCACTGGACCATCAAATATTCCGTCACTCATCATAATTAATAAATCCTCTGACAACAACTGTTCACTAACAATATCTACATCAAATTCCTGAATGATTCCAATTGGCAAATTACTTGCTTCCACTTTTATGACATCCTCTCCTCGTTTAATAAAGCTAGGAGTGGAACCAATCTTTAAAAACTGAACAAAGGCATCATGCAAATCAATGACTGCTAAATCAAGTGTTGCAAACATCTCATCGGTTGTCCTTAAAGATAAAATGGAATTAATAGATTTAATGGCAACCTTTTCAGGTATACCTGTTTGCAGGATTTGCTGAAGCAGTCTTAAAGTCTCTACGCTCTCTTCCCTTGCACGTTGTCCATTTCCCATGCCATCACTTATCGCCATTGCATATTTACCAGCTCCTAACTCAATGGTTGTATAACTATCCCCTGATATGAATCCCCCTCCTTTTGCGGCATTCGCAGCACCTGTAGAAACTACAAATTCCCTCGCAGAACCAAACGCTAAATAACTTGTCCCATTTGGAAATGGCGATATTTCCTCTTGCTTAACTACTATCATTTCATTCAATATCTCAGAGAGTACAGGAGCAATTAACTTTGTGCCTTCCCCATGATAATCATAGAAGGAAGTAGTCATTTCAATATCAACACTACCTTTCTCCAGCGAAAATATATCTAATTTATCTGTCTCAATCCCCATATTGGTTAATGCTTCTATAATTTGATTCTCTTGTATTTCGTGATTCTGTCTTTCCTTTAGAATTTCTTTCGCAAAATCCCCCATCACCTCCGAAACTCCATGTAATTGATCGGCTACTAAGCGTTTACTTTCGAGAACCTGTTGCTTTAACTTACGATTCGCTTCAAAAAATGTTATTTCTTCCTTCATCACCCCTAATACTTTCTTGGATTTAACGCAATGATTCTCAAATTCCCTCATCACCTTATGATTGGGATACATTCCATCTGCAAAATCTTCCTTCATCTCCTCCATTAAGGAATAAGTTGTATCAAACTCCTTCTGCCAACATCGGTCCTTCATAAAACAGGATTGACAGCTGCGTTCCGTTACTTGAGAAAGAAAATAATCGGTTTCCTTTCTATTTTCCGTTTCATCTAGTGCATAGGCATCCGTTGTATCAAAGCTTTTTGCTAATGCACCAAAAACACCTGAGAATTGTTCTACCCGCTTTGCTGTTACATTGCGTACCTTTTGTAAGTATCTTTCTTGTTCATTGGAATACTCCTCTGTTCCCGGAATGTACCGAGAAATTTTGCTAACCCATGTTGCTGGTGTCAAGAAGAATAGAATAATAGCTATAGCTGATTCCGTTATAGAAGGTATTAATTCAATAGACGTTCCGTAAATTCCAATTAAGAATGTACCAACCATCAGCCCTATAGAAACCCCTATTTTTTTCCCTTCCTTCAGTAAACCACCTAATAGACCAGAGAACGCTAGCAGACTCATTTGATAAAGGTTAGCTACATTAGCTAATGAAAGAATTAATCCTGCTACCACACCAACCGTTGAGCCTATCGCGGCACCTCCCACAAATGCAAACAGTAAAACAAAATACCGCGAAAAAATTTGTTCAATGGATGCACCGTAAATTTCCCAGCCGATGGTACCTGTTAATATAGAGGCAATAAGAATAATCATACAAACAATTTCTTCATTTTTTAATGTAGGTTTATATCTTTTTGGTGATAATAGCGGAATACTTTGCATAAAGATTAATACTAGAACTGTCCCTAAAACCCCTTCAACAGCTAAAAGCATCCACTCATATGACGAAATTTGGCTATTTAGGGAATATATAAAAACTCGAGTTACAGCTGTAGATAAGAACACAAACATCGGGATAAGTATCTGCTGATTTTTTTTATTTTTAAATAGAGCTGCTAAAAAAATAAATACGGTCATAGCTATCACCGCAAATACACTATGTGTGATAGAAAAGGTCAAAGCTCCGATTAGAACAGAGATCATCGTATAGAAAGTCTTTGTACGATCCACAAACCAAATAGTTGCAATAAATGCAACGGCAAATGGTGATACATCGCTTAAGATAACTGCACGTCCTAATAAAAATCCAACAATAAAAAACAACAAACCCTTTTCTAATAGGATGGTATTAAATTTTAGTTGAATTTGGTTTCGAAGTTTTCCAAATAGACTCTTGTTTTCCAAACCAAAGCTATCCGTATCCATTTTTGGAATAGAACCCATCATATTATCCACTCCTATCTTTTCACTTTAGTAAACCATAATATGTCTTTTTTTTTTGTCAAAACTTCAGTGTTCATTCCAAAAATCGTTCGACGTCTTTCTAACAAAAGTGCAAAATTCAACATATAGGAATAAGGGTTATGTCCAATTGTTCATCATGCAATCTAACAGTAAAAAAGGCTTGATTTACGTTAAAAGGATGGTCTAATTGAAAATAAATGCCTTAAAAATTTCCCATATAGGGATAATCTACTAGACAGTCTTTGACGAATCTCATTGCGAATTGGCGAAACCCGTTACATGGAATGGAAAGATACTAGTAATTTATACAAAATTTTCTTAATAAAAACGAAAATTTTTAAACAGACTTTCTAGCACTTTTCTATTGACACGAATAAAGACGTACGTTATTATATCTTCTGTTAGTAACTTGGCGGCGTAGCTCAGCTGGCGAGAGCGTACGGTTCATACCCGTGAGGTCGTGGGTTCGATCCCCTCCGCCGCTATAAACAAAAGCGAGAAGTGAACGTTTAGCTAGACGGTTGCGCTAGACACTTTCATGTAAAAAGGCTGTTACCTCATTGGTAACAGCCTTTTTATTTATATATAGTATTCAATCAGTGGGAGTTTTCTTTCATCCCCACTAATAATGATTTGCTCTTCCTTTATTTTTGAGGTGCGGGTATCACTATCCCTTAACCTGCGAGAAATGTATCAACCAAAAAACAGATACCGATTTGGTATCTGTTTTTTCTGTATATTTCTAGAGCATTGAACTATGATAGACAGCAACTGCTATCCTCTTCTAGCACCTCGACCTCCACGTTTGGATTCGGTATGCTTTTTCAAAGAGGCTAAGCGATCTTCAGAATCTTTGAGAAAGCGACTCATTTTTGCTTCGAAATTTTCTTGGCGGTCTTTTTTTGGTTTTGGACGGGATTGACGCGCTGGACGATCCTTCGCTTTCTTAATGGATAATCCGATTTTTCCATCTTTCTCGACATTAATGACTTTAACTTCTACTTCATCTCCGACTTTTAAATGGTCGTTAATGTCCTTAACATAATTGTCGGCAACCTCACTAATATGAACAAGACCTGTTTTCCCTTTTTCGATCTCAACAAATGCACCAAAATTAGTGATTCCAGTTACCTTTCCTTGCAGCTTGCTGCCTACTTCAATTGACATAAAAAAAATGCTCCTCCTTAAAAGATTAGATAAAGTTCATTTATAGTATATTAATCTTATGAAAAAGTGTCAATACGCCGGTTCCTCATCAGGGACGGTAAATATAAGTTCCCCTTCTTTAGATAAAAAATAATTCGTTCTAGCAATATCCAATACGTAATCCTCATTATTCAAAAGCTTAATTTCCTCCTGAAGCTTTCTACCTTCCACTTTTAATTCTTCTAGTTCCTTCTCAAGCTGATCATACTGTTCTTGTTTTTCAGCATGAAGTACACGTTGTTTCATATGGTAGCCAGCCATGCTCCCAACTATAACCATTGTAACAATAGAAAATAGTACTAAACGACGAATCAAACGCTGCTTTTTTCTTCTCTGTCTTTCTATGTATACGTCATATTGCTCCACGTAGTTTGAATCTATTTTAGTAACGGTTTTCTCTTGAGAAGACAAAGCTTCTACCTCCTTTTCGTTTCATTTAAGCTCCCTATGACAGGCTTGTCCATATATAGCTCTTAGTCATTTACGGTTGCTTTTATTTTTGATATACTTCAGCCATTTAAAGATTATATTCTTTATTTTACTATAAAATCCTGCTATTTGCTGCAAAAAGTTTTTAAAACTTTTCGGTAGCAGATAGTAAATGACTTTAGCAATCCAACGAATTGGAGCAAATAGAAGCTTTGCGATAAAAAGTACTACTTTCCATAAGGCAGTTGCTAAACCAACTACAATAGTTATAAGGACCGTTACCATCCATATTATTGGTTGAATAATAAGAGCTTGTACTAGCCTTTTGAAAAATTGATAAATAGCTGTTACCACACGTATCATATGTTCAAGCATACGCTTATATATATTTGCAGCAAACACTTGATACATTGAAAATCCCAATAGACATGCAATGAGAACATAAAATCTTATCTCGCCCGCATTTACCTGAAATAGGATATAAAACAAAATGATTGTTTGAGTAAGCCAAAAGCAAATTTCCATTAAATAGTTTAGAAAAACTGTATTTTTCCAATATGGTGTGAAACGGCGAAAGGTATCTAAGGCCATCCCTAAATAAAATCCACTTCCTACCATGGTTATCATGGTTAAGAATTGCACACTTAGGGTCATCTAAATAACTTGCTAAAGAATCCTTTAGCTTTCTCCTGACCTTGATCATCGACATAGGTAAGTTCATACACTTTTCCTTTTATGGTTACTATCCCTTCACCAACATCAAGATTTTTTAACTGTAGATTTTGGCCACGAACAATTAAGTAACCCATCACTGTCTCAAGCAAAAATTCCTCATTATCAAAACTGTCCACTTCTTTAACGCCTGTAATCTCCAAGTTCCTACGATTATTCATTTTTACATAATGGTCCGTGTTTGTTCTTGTAATGCTTTCTTTATTATCATAATAATTCATATAAAAACGCCCTCCTTATCATTATCAATTTATGAAAGGAGGGACAAGTATAGAACAGGAAACTTGATAAGAAATTTCGTGCGTAAATACACTACGCTTTCATTAATGAGTTAGATTATACATCAAGGCGCACAAAATTAATGCGTATTAATCCATTCCATCAAACCTTTTCTTCTTTAACAATTGTATACAATGTTTCTGCTTCGTCCTTTTTTACATTTTCTCGTAAATCGTTTATTTTCAACGTAACAATCTTTTGACCAAATGTAATGGTTAGTTCATCGCCTACTTTAAGATTAGCAGAGGCTTTTGCTTGGTTTCCGTTAATCATAATTCTCCCTTGTTCTGCTACTTCTTTTGCTAGAGTTCGACGTTTAATTATCCGCGATATTTTTAGAAATTTATCTAATCGCATACCAATCACTCTCTTTCCCTTTCCTTTGCTTCATTCCAGTACATGTCCATTTCTTCTAATGTAACATCTTCTATATTTTTTCCATTTAGATTTAATTGCTCTTCGATATATGAAAATCGAGAATAGAATTTTTTATTCGTTTGTTCCAATGCCAATTCTGGATTAATCTTATAATACCTTGTCAAATTGACTAAAACAAATAGAACATCCCCAAATTCCTTCGCTATTTCATCATCGTTTTTAAATTGAATAGCTTCTCTTACTTCCTTAATCTCTTCATCTAACTTATTCCACATATCTGTTACTTCATCCCAATCAAAACCAACTTTTGCGGCTTTTTTCTGTAACTTATATGCTTTAACTAGAGCAGGAAGGGGCTTAGGGATACCGTCTAATACTGATTTCCTCTTGTCTCCTTTTTCCTTCTTTTTAAGTTCCTCCCAGTTATCAACAACTTCCTCGACTGAATCTGCTGATACGTTATCAAAAACATGTGGATGACGGTAAATCATCTTATTCGTAATTCCTTTTATGACGTCATCAATGGAGAAATAACCATTATCTTCTCCAATTTGGCTATGTAGCATGACATGCATAAGAATATCGCCAAGTTCTTCAATTATTCCTTCATCATCTTGATTATCAATAGCCTCTATTAATTCATATATTTCTTCAATAGAATGCTCTTTTAACGATTCATGTGTTTGCTTCCGGTCCCATGGGCAACCTTCTGGGGATCGCAATACCCTCATAACCTCTCTGAGATTGGTAAATGTATGATTTAGGAGATTGGTAGGAACAGGAGGCACATAAACACTAGTCAAATTATTCACTTCTATCTCACGGTCTAGCTCACTTAAAGCAACCCTTTGAATGGATTCCTTCTTACTTCCTACCGCTTCAACAATTGTTATTTCATAATCTGGTGGTAAATCCTCTAATAATGCTAGTTTTACTTCTGAAGCAATCAACTGATCATATACCTGGCAAAAAATGAGGTGGTGCCGATATTCTAATTCACTGCGATGAAAGGATGTGCCATCAACAAATTGGAAGCCCTCAATTGGATCAATTTGTAACGCAGTAAATAAGTCATCTAAATAGCTTTGGCCACCTGCCACTTCTACTTGGATATCGTCCTGCCCTAATAGCAATTGAACGGATTTTTCCGCAAGCATAGGGTGTCCTGGAACAACATAGGAAACAACACCTTCTGTATCCTTTGCTATCTCTAACAAATCCTGAGAAATTCTATTATAAACGGAATCAAATTCATCCTCATCTTCATAAATGGAATCAAAGGTATGAAAGGATACCCCTTCTATTTGTAATGTTTTAATCACTGGATGGTCAGCTGTCCGTGCATATATCACCCGATCTGTACTTTTTAACTTTTTATATATCCCTAATGATAATTGATTGATGTCTCCAGCACCTAAACCTATTATTTCAATTTTACCCATTGTTGCCCCTCCAATTATAAACCTTTAAAATATAAGAAGAGAAAGGTAGTAGCGATATCTCCCTCTTCGATAATGCGTTTCCACGTATGAGAAGAAACATAAACAAACAAGCACCTGTTATAACCATAAATAAAACATATAACAATACATGTAAACGATTCTGTAATAAATGAACCGGAATGAAATGTTTTATCATATAAATATAGGCAAGCATCATTAAAGATGCCTGGAAAACTGCCTTATAATTAATATTCCGGAAAAAAGTCCATTCAGGTAGCTTCCTTTTTAGATTCATCATTACCATAACCAATAATCCAAGTAAACTAATGACAGTTGATAATGCAGCACCTGTTATACCGATAATAGGTACGAATAATTGATTTAATACCCACTTTGTAAATAAAGAGACTATAATAAATCCAGCCGTGCGTTTAATAAAACCTAACCCTTGTAGGATAGACGAAGCTGTTACTGCTAAAGAACATAAGAGTATGGATACCATCAGGATGCGCAAATCCATCGTTCCATTATCATTTTTGTACAATAATAGATTGACTTCAGGAAAAATGGCAATAATCCCAATTGTTGCTCCTATAGCCAAATAAAAACTAAACTTTAATGCACTACGTATATAAAAGTAAAACGCATCTCTATCTTCCACTAACCTTCGTTTCGAAACGGAGGGTATAAGGGCAAGTGCGAAAGATGAGCCTAGCACTGTACCTAACTGTATAATAGGCTGTCCTCGATCGAATATCCCCTTCACTTCTTTCGCCTCATTTAATAAGAATCCGTATTTCATTAGACTAGGCACTAATGTAAATGCATCAGCAAATTGCATCACTAGTAGAACCATATGATTTAATGCGGCGACCATTCCAAGTATTAATACTGTCTTAACGTAATAATTCCATGGAATAGGGTAAACTTCCATGGAAATTGGTTTTTTAAAAAGGAAAATAATGAAAAGGGTGGCTAGTGCGGCCATTCCTCCAATTAAGGAAGCAATCACCGCTGACAGTCCTATATCATAATAATTGATTACGTTTTTAGCGACCAACACTGCAGCAACAATGATAATCGTCACTCGTAGTAATTGCTCTATTACTTGGGACAAGGCGGTCGGCTTCATATCCAATTCAGCCTGAAAGACTCCCCGTTGTAATCCTATAAATGGTACGAGTAAAAATACGATTGCCGTAAATTGGTATGTATGTACTAAATTGGAGTCCCCAATCCAAGTAGCTAAATTATCTGCATTCAATAAGAGAAAAAGAAATATAGCCCCATTCATGATAAACATAATAAGTGAGATAGGGATATAAAAACTTCGAATGGAAAGCTTTCTTCCTCTTCCCCTCATATCTATTGCTATTTTAGATATCGCTTGTGGAAAGCCGTATAATGCTAACATAGTTGCAATACCTAAAATAGGATACACCTGCTGATAAATATAGAAACCGACATCCCCAGTTAAATTTTGTAGCGGTATGCGATAACCCGCACTTAAAATTTTACTAATAAAACCGGCTAACGTTAAAAGTAAAGCACCTTTCACTAACCGATTTGTTTCACTACCACCCATACATAACGTCCCTTTTTTATTTATCCCGATCTAGTTATATAAATTCCATCCAATTATAGCATAGTTTCTTTCCATAATTGTATAAATAGAAGGGTTAAAAATAAGCAAAAACCAGACATTGCTGATTTTTGCTTAAAACCATTACTCCATTTGCCTCGCTAAAAATCCAGAAGCAGTTTCAGCAGACTTTTCCTCCACTTTACTTAGCTTTTCGCCGTCTTTGGAAAAGATTAGTACACATCCTATTGGATCTCCATTCGCGATTACTGGGCTAATACAATAGGAATTAACCTCTTGTTCTTTTCCATCAAGGATTTCTATGGTATTACTCTCTGCTTCAAATACAGTGTTACGGTTTTCAATTGTTTTCGTTATTTGTGAACCAATATTCTTATTTAAGTAATCCTTTTTCGACTCTCCAGCAACTGCGATAACCTCATCTCGGTCACATATAAGTACTGGAAATTGAAGTGAATCAAACAGTGCTTCTGCATATTCTTTTGCAAAGTGTCCTAATTCATTAATCGGTGAGTATTTTTTCAAAATAACTTCGCCTTCTCGATCGACGAAAATTTCCAGTGGATCTCCTTCACGTATGCGAAGAGTCCTTCTGATTTCTTTAGGAATAACCACTCTTCCTAAATCATCAATTCGACGTACAATACCTGTAGCCTTCATCCTGAGTTCCCTCACTTTCTACGATGATTACTCTTGCTTCCGTATTTCTAAAAACTGTCGGGATATCTAATAATCACCAGGTGTGGTTTTAGTATAGGCAACTCAAAAATAACTATACATTACCTGCCAATTTTTTAGCCATTTCTATCCACTGTCTCTAACTTTTTAATAAAGTCCCTAACAAATTCATATCTATTTGGCATGTTTTTGGCAGTTTTAAACACAATCTTTAGGTTCTGGTTTTCAGTCCCTAATTGTACATTTCGTCCAAACTCATTCGCTAATTCAAATAACTTCGACCCATCAATTTGCTGGCTTCGTCCTTCATCGACTAAAAGGGTTATTTTATTATTTTTTTCCGTAATGGATTGCACGCTTTCTCTTTTAGCATACAGTTTTAAAGAAGAGACGGTAAATAAATTTGCAACTTCATCAGGGAAGTCACCAAACCGGTCAATAAGCTCTTCTTTTAATTCATCCATTTCCTCTTCATTATCTAAAGAGCGGAATTGCTTATAAATATCGATTTTCTGTTTTTCGTCACCAATATATTCATCAGGTATATATGCATCTAATTTTAAGGTCATTTCTGTTTCAAATGGCTCTACGTTCTCTACTTCTTTCCCTGCCTTGCGTGAATCTATTGCATCTTTTAACATTTGCGAATACATGTCAAATCCAACAGAATCAATAAAACCATGCTGTTTTGAACCTAATAGATTCCCTGCTCCACGAATAGATAAGTCACGCATGGCAATTTTAAATCCCGAACCTAACTCCGTAAATTCCTTAATCGCCTGCAATCTCTTTTCCGCAACTTCCGTTAACACCTTATCCTTTTGATACGTGAAGTAAGCATATGCTACTCTGTTAGACCTTCCAACGCGCCCACGAAGCTGATAAAGCTGACTTAATCCCATATGATCGGCATTGCTTACTATTAACGTATTCACATTTGGGATATCTACACCTGTTTCAATAATGGTTGTACTTACTAGAACGTCAAATTCGCCTTCCAGAAAACTTACAATCATATTTTCTAATTCTGTTTCACTCATCTTCCCGTGGGCAACACCTACTCTTGCCTCTGGAACGAGCATACCAAGGTCTCGTGCTACCTTTTCAATATTCTCCACCCGATTATATAAGAAGAAAATCTGTCCACCTCGTGCCATTTCCCTTTCAATGGCCTCCCTAACCAAAATTGGATTATACTCCATTACATAGGTTTGAATTGGGAAGCGGTTTTCTGGAGGTGTTTCGATAACGGACAAATCACGAACGCCTAACATAGACATGTGTAATGTCCTTGGTATTGGTGTCGCTGTTAATGTAAGCACATCTACATTCGTTTTCATTTGTTTAATTTTCTCTTTATGTTTTACACCAAAACGTTGCTCCTCATCTACAACTAACAATCCTAAATCACGGAATTCGATATCTTTGGATAAAATTCGATGTGTTCCTATAACAACATCCATTGTCCCTTTCTTTATTCCGTTGATGGTTTCTGTTTGTTGTTTCCTCGTCCGGAATCTACTCAATAAACCAATATTTATTGGATAATCCTGAAAGCGTTCGCGAATGGTCTCATAATGCTGTTGAGCAAGGATAGTAGTTGGTACTAAAAGGGCAACCTGCTTTCCGTCCATGACAGCTTTAAACGCAGCACGAATAGCAACCTCTGTTTTCCCATATCCTACATCCCCACATAATAGACGATCCATTGGACGCTGTTTCTCCATATCAGCCTTTATTTCCGTAATACATCTTAACTGATCTTCAGTCTCCTGATATGGAAAAGCTGCTTCAAACTCTCTTTGCATCTCTGTATCTTCGGAGAATGCGTAACCCTTTCTAGCTTCTCTTTCTGCATAAAGCTTTATAAGGTCATCTGCTATATCTTCCACGTTGGATTGAACTTTTCGTTTTACCTTCGTCCACTCTGAACCGCCTAGCTTATAAAGCTTCGGCTCTTTACCTTCTGCCCCAACATATTTCTGTACTAAATCAATCTGGTCAATAGGGACATATAACTTATCATCCCCTGAGTATCGAATCAGCATAAAATCTTTATGCAGGTCGTTCAATTCCAGTGTCTCAATACCTATATATTTCCCTACCCCATGGTTGGCATGTACAACATAATCCCCAACTTTTAATTCCTGATAGCTTTTTATACGTTCTGCATTCGATATTTTCTGCTGCCTTCTTTGTTTCTTTACTCGTTTCTTAAAAAGTTCATTTTCGGTAACTAGAACGAGCTTATGCATCGGTAATTCGATACCATTACTCAGGTTACCAACTACAATGGTTGGCTTCTCCACTGGTAATTCTAGCTTTTTGGCTACACCGGCTTCAATTCCATAGTCTTCAAAAATAGAATGAACTTTTTCTGCCCGCTTTTCATTTGGTGCTAATACAACAACTGAGAAGTCCCCTTTCTCCCAGCGTTTTAATTCATTTTTAAACAAGTGCATTTGGCCATGAAACTCCTGCATGGCTCTAGATGACAAGTTTATAATATTCTGCGGATTGGTATTAGGTATGTGTCTAAGGAATACAGACGTATATAATCGTTGCTGTATCATATCATCCATAATGGATTGCCAGTCAAAGGAAAATCTACTATTCTGGACCATCTTACCAGTTTCAAGTAGGCTACTGTACCATTCCGCTTCTTCCTTATCTAAATTTAGCGCCGTCTCTTGGATACGGCTCATTTCATCCAAAATGACTAGTCCATCCTCAGAAAGGTAATCTAATAAACTAGCAGGTTTTTCATACATGTAGCCGATATATTTATACATCTCCTGAAAACGCTCTAAATTTTTTAAGCGTCCAACATCTGCTTCAATGACCTCATCTAGGTTTTCCTTTGTTTCGGACTTTTTCATCTTTTTCAATGTTGCACCTAAAGCCTTCTCCACTCGATCTGCCGCTGCATGAATATCCTCATCTGTCAACAATAACTCTGTGGCCGGTCCAACTATAATTTCCTGCATCTTGGATAAAGACCTTTGTGACTCGGCATCAAAATATCGAATAGAATCAATTTCTTCATCAAATAGTTCAATTCGAATTGGATTTTCTTCCGTAATAGGATAAATATCAATAATTCCACCACGTTTGCTAAATTCACCTGGAGTTGTAACCATGGATACCCTTTCGTAACCCATATCAATTAAAAAGGCAAGATATTTCTCAATATCTATCTCTTCACCCAATGTAAATGTTAGTTGATACTTACTCCAGTAATTAGGAGGGGGGAGTATACGCTTTAATGCTGCAACAGGTGCTAGTAATATGCCTGATTTATTTTTTGCCCACTTTGTTAATGCTTCTATTCTCTGACTTCTTAACTCTGGACTAGAAAAAGCTATTTCAGAGGAAATCAATTCATTAACCGGATACAAATGTACATGGTCTTCACCAACTAGTTCTACCAAATCATCATAGAGCTGCTGTGCATGCACCAATTGATGGGTTACTAATAAAACCGGTTTAGAAATGGATTCATTAATAACCGAAACTAGCATACTTCTTGCAGAACCAGATAAGCCAGCTACAAGCTGTTCCTTCATTCCACCCGTTATACCGTTGATAATAGACTGAATATCTTCCTTCGATCCTAAAAAATTATTAATTGCTTTCATCGTTAACCCCCGCTACTTTTCTTCAACTAAGCGCAAAAATGCCTTGGCCAGTGCCAAAGCTCTTCATGCGTATTTTATTGTATAAAAAAGTCTAGCTCATGATATTGCGGATGCTGTCCTAACGTGTCCTCACAGCTTTCGCATATCGTCTTTACATGAATATCACCGTTATCATGATATTGTATCATTTCTTCCTTTTCTTGACCGGAAAGCTGATTAAATCCTAACATCGAAGAATCAACTACTTGATTATCTAGCTTTCCTATCTCTTGCCCACAGTGCCGGCATTGATAGACTATTGACAACTAAATTCCTCCTCGGTTAAACGATTCAAACTACTATGAAGTTTATCCGAAAAGAAATTTATTATACATAGTTCTCCTATCCTGGATGTGGACTGTGATTCCATCTAATTATTGTTATATTCATTCATTACCTCAAGAAATGACTTCCCTCTTAACCAATCCTCACAGGCGTCTGCGGATGTTTGAACACTACTTGCCATATTTTCCTGTTCCTTCTTAGAGAATGTTCCTAAAACGTAATCAATAATAGGTGTATTATTCGCTGGTCTTCCAATGCCAACTCGTATACGTTTAAATTCTTTTGTGCCAAGATGATCAATGGTGTTCCTTACACCATTATGTCCGCCGTGACCACCTTTTTGACGTAGTCTGATTTTTCCTGGGGACAAATCTAAATCATCATAAATAACAAGTAGATCCTCCACATCTATATTGTAAAAATCCATTAAAAGTCGAATGGATTCCCCCGAAAGGTTCATATAGGTTTCAGGCTTAAGCAATATTACTTTTTCCCCTTCAAAGGGTTCCATCGTAAATCTCCCTTTGAATTTTGATTTACCGAATTCCCAGCCATTTCTTCGTGCTAGTTCATCTACAACCATAAATCCTGCGTTATGTCTTGTCTGATCATATTTTTTTCCTGGGTTTCCTAAACCGACGATACATTTCATTTTTTGCTGGCTTCCTTTATTTGTAATTAATCTTTTTAAGTTAAACACTTTCATGATACCTCATTTAGAAATAAAAGCAACTTTAGTAAATTTTCTTACTCTTTAAACCTCGCAAAGAACTATGATAAAAGGTAACTTATCAAGGCGAATCGTGCGTAATTTTCGCTGCGGAAATACACTACGCATCCCATGGGTAGCTGTTAAATCAGCTTCGTGCTATCGATGCCTTTCCTTCCACAGGGCGAGGAGCACCTATGACAGCGAAGCATCGTACGCAGAAAACTACTTTTTTGTGTGGGATACGTCGTTGACGAAACCTGCGGGAAAATTATGTGTCAAGCCGTGTCCTAAAGTACGTAACTGCCCGATGTGGAAATCAACTCGCGCACACATCAATTTATGACAGATCGTTCTATTTAATGCATGAAACAACCGACTTATAGGAAAGGGCCAATAAGAAATACAACAATCCCTCCTACTAAGAATTTATTGTTTCAAGCTTCTTAATGGAGGGTTGTTATTTTTATGTTTTAGCTTCTGTTATTCTTCATTTCCAGCTTCTTCTTGTTCTTCTTCTACTGCTTCTTCTAATTCCTCTGAATGCTCTTTTGCTACTTCTGTATCTGGTGCAAGTACGGTAGCTACCGTTGTTTCGGGATCATCAAGAATTTCGTATTTATCATTCACTGGTATATCCGCTACGGTCTTACTATCCCCAATTCCTAAAGAAGATATTTCTAATGTTATTTCTTCAGGGATATCATTTGGCTTTGCCCGTACTTGAAGTTCAAATAAAGGCTGCTGTAAAATTCCATTTCCTTCAAGCTCACCATCAAGTCTGATTGGAACAGTAACATCCCTTTCTTCTGACATATCAACTTTATAAAAGTCAGCATGTACCATTTCATCTTTCATAGGGTCTACCTGATAATCATGGAACATTACATCAATGCTTTGTCCTGATTCAACAACAAGTGAGAGAACTGCATTTCTCCCATGTTCCCGAATTACTTTTATCAGTTCAATACTATCCACTGCAATTGGCTGTGGTTCTTTATCTTTCCCATAAACAATGGCAGGAACTTGTCCACTTTCTCTTAAATTCTTTGTACTTGAACGTGTTAAATCTTCTCTTATATTAGCCTTAAGTGATACTGACACGCTATCATCCTCCAAATTTATTTACTGAATACATGAAAGTTCAATAAGCCTTTCTTTGCTAATCAACTTTTGCAATCATCGAATGGAGCTAAATGTTAGTCAATACATTTATTCCCTAATATAGAGAAAAATAAACACTTTAGTCGAAAAGGATACTTACTGATTGTAATTCGTGAACACGGATAATCGCTTCACCGATTAACGGTGCAACAGATAAGGTTGTAATCTTATCAATTTTCTTTTCATTTGCTAAAGGAATACTGTTTGTAACTACTAATTCCTTAATCTTGGAATGTTCAATTCGCTCAATAGCTGGCCCTGACAACACTGGATGAGTGCAGGCTGCATAAACTTCTTTTGCACCGCTTTCTATTAATGCATTTGCTGCTAATGTAATGGTTCCTGCTGTGTCAATTATATCATCTATTAAAATTGCCGTCTTTCCTTCAATATTTCCTATAATATTCATTACTTCAGCAACATTCGGACGAGGTCTACGTTTGTCGATAATCCCAATTGGTGCTTTCAAACGATCAGCCATCTTGCGAGCACGAGTTACTCCACCGTGGTCAGGTGAAACCACAATAGGATCCTCTAATCCTTTTGATTCAAAGTAATTTGATAGAATTGGTACACCTTGTAAATGATCAATTGGAATATCAAAGAACCCTTGAATTTGAGGAGCATGTAGATCCAGTGTAATTACACGATTTGCTCCGGCTGTTGTAATTAAATCAGCTACTAATTTAGCAGCAATTGGTTCACGTGAGCGTGCTTTACGATCCTGTCTAGCATAACCATAGTAAGGCATAACAATATTAATGGATTTTGCGGATGCCCGTTTTAACGCATCTACCATAATTAACAATTCCATTAAATGCTGATTAACTGGAGCACAAGTCGATTGTATGACATAAACGTCGCAACCACGAACACTTTCCTCAATGTTAATTTGTACCTCACCGTCACTAAATGTTGAAACGGTAGATATTCCTAGAGGCACCCCAATATGATGGGCAATATCTTCTGCTAATTTAGGATTTGAATTTAGCGATAATACTTTTAACGATCCATCGCTGTACTTTGGTGACATGAATTTACCCTCCGTTAATCTCGTTTTCGGTTTTTTATTCTTGAAACATAGCCTTCCTTATTCGTTTGTCTTGATCTTGCAACAGATAAAGCATCCCGGGGTACATCATTTGTAATGGTTGATCCCGCTGCAACATATGAGCCTTTTCCAATTGTTACTGGTGCAATTAAATTGGAATTACACCCAATAAACGCGTCATCTTCTATCGTGGTCAAATATTTATTGGTACCATCATAATTCACTGTTATTGTACCACATCCGATATTCACATTGCTTCCTACATCTGCATCTCCAATATAACTTAAGTGAGAAGCCTTACTTCGATCACCCATCTCCGTCTTCTTCACTTCAACAAAATTACCAATTTTCACTTCGTTTCCAATGGTGGATTCCGGCCTGATATGTGCAAATGGACCAATGTTTACTCTATCGCCAATTTTGCTATCACTAGCAACACTTTGCTTAATAACTGTCTCTTCGCCTATTTCGCAATTTGTAATTTCACTGTTGGGGCCAATTTCTGTATTCTCTTTAATCACTGTTTTTCCTCTAATGATCGAACCAGGATGAATGACAACATCTTGTTCAATACGAACACCGGGTTGAATGTATGTGTGATCTGGGTCAATAATAGAAACGCCATTTCTCATATGCTGCTCATTAATTCTCTTCTTCATAATTCGTTCCGCCTTTGATAATGCAACCCGATCATTTACACCCAGCGTTTCTTCAAAGTTTTCCGTCATAAAGGCGCTAACTTTGTCCCCTTTCCCACGAAGGATCTCAATAACATCCGGTAAGTAATACTCTCCTTGTGCGTTTTCATTGGAAACTTCTTTTATGGCAGCAAAAAGGGCTTGATTATCAAAACAATATGTACCAGTATTTATTTCATCAACTTGGAGTTCTACTTCATTTGCATCCTTATGTTCAACAATTCGTTCTACTTCATTATCAATATTGCGAATAACCCTTCCATATCCAGTTGGATCATCAGCTTTAGTGGTTAAGATAGTAGCACTTGCTTGTTCTTTTTCATGGAAGTTAAATAGTGCACTGAACGTATCACTTGTAATTAATGGAGTATCCCCACAAACTACAATGGTTGTTCCTTCCTTATCCTTTAACAGGGCTTCTGCCATTTTTACAGCATGACCTGTTCCAAGCTGTTCCTCCTGAATAGCGAACTCACTTTGGTTACCGATAATCTCTTTTACTCGTTCAGCCCCAAAGCCAACAATGGTTACAAGTTCATCTAATTGTAGGGGATTTAATTGGTCAATAACATGCTGAACCATTGGACGACCCATTACAGGATGTAATACTTTATATAATTTCGACTTCATTCTTGTTCCTTGCCCAGCTGCGAGTATCACAGCATACCGATTCGTCATAAGGATACCTCCAATATTACTTTTATCCATTATAAAATATATCTTAAACGTAATATGATTTCAACACTTTGAGAATATTAAAATATAGGGATTTTGTTATGCAGTTGCGGGGATATGGAAGGAATTAACAAATAGTTTTTCAAATGCTGTTGCATGAGGATTGTTGTTTCAAGGAAGTGATTTTCTACTGAGTAGGCTGAAGCTGTGCCTTAAGTTTCGCACTGCCCGTAGCGAAAATTAATTCACATCATCCTTCAACCACGAAGGGAAATACAACGGCATTGACACCAAATTGACAAAAAAAAGGTCAATCTTGGTTAAAAGATTTGACCCCTTCGTTAATCATGATTTAGGAAGCGCCTGCTTCTTCATATTCAACCTCTGCTTCACCTGCACGGTGGTATTCCTCTAATACCGCATCTTGAATTTTAGCGCGTGTTCCAGAATTAATCGGATGTGCAATATCTCGGAATTCACCGTCAGGAGTGCGTTTGGATGGCATTGCCACAAATAATCCGTTGTTACCGTCAATAACACGGATATCATGAACAACAAATTCCTGATCCAATGTAATCGATGCTATTGCGCGCATTCTGCCCTCTGTATTCACGCGGCGTAATCTAACGTCGGTTACTTCCATGATGTCTCACCACCTTTTCCCTTTGAACTTACTAAACTATTTCAACAAAATTTCATAAATTCCTGCTTAAAATAGAAAAAAAATTATATATTTTTAAAAAGAATGCTAGACATTGCATTAAAAAAAGACTAAAAAGCCCATTAAATCAGCTTTTTAGCCTCTATTAATCTTCATATTATTCAATAGAAAAATTTCCTGCCTGAACTTCAATTTTATTATTTAATAAGTCCACATTGGTAATTTTTATTAAAGATGTATAATCTGTAACAATCCGCTCTTCTTCTTCATCATCGGCTTCAGCTAATACACCGATTGCTTGAACTTTTGCATTAAATTCTGATAATAGGCTAATCATTCCGTTAATCGTGCCGCCAGCTTTCATAAAGTCATCAATAATACAAACATTGCTTCCTTCAGGCAAACTCCTTTTCGGTAGAACCATGGTTTGTATTTTCCGAGAAGACCCTGAAACATAATTAATACTTACAGAAGACCCCTCCGTTACCTTAGGGTCTCTTCTTACAATAACAACCGGAACATTTAATAAAGACGCAACTGAATATGCTAACGGAATCCCCTTCGTAGCTACCGTTACTACTACATCAATATCTAATTTAGAGAATCGCGAAGCAAAAATACGACCAATCTCACGCACAAATTTTGGATTGCCTAAAATATCTGTCATATATAGGTAACCACCCGGTAGGATTCTGTTCGCATCCTCTAATTTCTCGCGTAAATCCCCAACGAAGTCTAGTGACTTTTCCTTTGATAATTCAGGAATATATTTTACGCCACCACCGGCACCCGTCGTTCGTTCTAAGTACCCCAATCCTTGCGTTTTTAACACATTATCAATGATATCAAGATCCTCACTTATAGATGACTTAGTCGTTTCACATAAATCAACAAAATATGGTAATTGTATATGCCTTCTAGGATTTTCCATAAAAAATTCGGTTAAAATGACTAATCGGTTACTCCTTTTCATTTCTACACCTCAGAAACCGTATATTTACAATATAATATACCACTATTATACGATTTTTGGCAACTAATCACCCAGTTATCCGAACTAAATATACCTCTTCACAAAATCCTCGCATACCATTATAAATCCTTCTAGCCTTACTTTCCTGTTCTATTAGGCCATATACCGTTGGGCCACTTCCGCTCATTAAAACCCCGCTAGCACCAATATTTTGCATTGCCTGTTTTATTTGCTTAACCTCTGGATACATCGAACATGTAATGGATTCAAGTGAATTACCTATATTTGCACAAAGCATAGGGAAGTCCTTCTCTTCTAACGCTTTAATAACAAGAGGTGTTTTAGGATGATATAATTCATCGACATTTACACGGTTAAAAATCTTCCAAGTGGAAACGCCGATATTCGGCTTTGCAAGGACAACCCAACAAGGTGGAGGAGATGCTAATTTTTCAATTTTTTCGCCATACCCTCTAGCAATTGCCGTGCTACCATATACACAAAATGAGATATCTGCTCCAATTGTTGCTCCTAAGGCCGCAAGTTCATCCAATGGAATATTTAAATTCCACAGGCGATTTAATCCCCGTAAGACTGCAGCAGCATCAGCACTTCCACCACCGAGTCCAGCGGAAACAGGAATACTCTTCTCAATCAGAATATGAACTCCCTTTTTTATACCGTATCTTCTTTTAAAAGCAACTGCTGCTTTATATGCTAAATTACGTTCATCACTCGGAACAAATCTGCTTTCTAAAGAAATTTCAATTTTATCTTCTTGAAGTGAAAACATTTCGACTCGGTCGGATAAATCAATCGTTGTCATAATCATTTCTACATCATGTAGTCCGTCTGCACGTTTTCTCAACACATCTAGTGATAAGTTTATCTTTGCTGGCGCCCTTTCTATCAGAGCCATACCATCACCTACTTGTACCATTCAAAAGATAAACAAATTGTAACACATTAAAAAAGTGGAGGCGACTGTTTAGAAGCGAACACAGAAGAGCAATAGCCTCTAGAAGACATAGCTAGACATTAAAAGGTGGAGCCGGGTGCTAGGATTAAATACATAAACAGTCAATCAAATCGTCACGTTTACTATATTAACTATATTGAAAAAAGACAACTCCTAAATTAGGAATTGCCTTTTTCATTCATGTTCTGTTGTGCTATCTCAATAGCTCGCTTTACCATGTTGCCGGCATCTCTTGCTTTAATGCCACCCCAGCCTTCCTGCTGTACCGTGTCGTAAAACCCTAATTCCTTGGCAATTTCTTCTTTCATTCGGTCTGACATGATTCCTTTTCGCCTAGCCATGAAAGTCATCCCCTTAAAGGTATAATTTACGACATGAATAGGTTATGTAAAATGATTAAATTAAAAACTGGAAATATCATACAAGAGGGGTAAAAATCTTAAAAAATTAATGTTTATTTTTTTCCTCCCTTGTACAAAATAATATGTACGAATGAGATATAAAGAAAAAACAGTAGACTTGGGATTGTCCACTGTTTTCAGATTAAATCATTGATGTATTACGATCTTCTAAAAAGTTGATTTCTACAGTTTCCGTTAGAACGTCGGCATAGCTGTATGAAACACGTTCGAATGCATTTTCGTCTTGATCTAGTTCAACAATAAAGACAGAAGGATATGTTTCTGCTAATGTTCCTTGGCGTTCAATCGTCTTTCTTCTTCCACCATTAGCTTTCAATTTCAGCCTTCTACCAACCTGTCCCTCAAGACCTTGCTTAATTTCGATTAATGTTTTAGCCAATACACTCCACCTCACTAGTTATAGTATATCATATACTTGTATAACAGTCAAAACTTAACATTATACCAAGAGGTGTTTTTTACTGTCAACAAGGATTACTGTCTACTTTTTATATTATTTGTCAAACTTAGTAATTTATGTATAGATTTTCTAATTTAGTTACAAATGATAATAATAATGAAAAAGGAAAATGCGTAAAATGTTTTACTATTTTCCCTATAAAAAAAGGAAACCTTTCTCCTTTTTTAGGAGTAAGGTTTCCCTTTGTCATTCTCTTCTTCATTTTCTTCATCTTTCATATATGGCATGCCTGTGCGTAATAAACCTCTCGTCTCTACGCCCCCCATACCTTTTTCACCAGTCATTGTATTTCGTAAAGCATCCCACACACTTACACTCTCCATGAATGAAGTATAGGCAATTTTAGCAGCAATATAGACAGGGTCCAATGCATGAATATTTATCCGAAATGGGGAACTTGCAAAATTAGCCCCTGCACGTATCAAAGATTCAAAGTGTGATTGACATGCACCGGCAAATATAACTAGCTGATCAAGACTTGGATTGATACGTCTAGCCTCTCGTACAGTTTCAGCAAAGTATTTCGAATGCCTATATGCGCGAAGATCATATTTTTTTCCCTTATTTTTTGAGTAGGAATCATGTCCTGTAATAACAATAATATCTGGTTGAATTCTCTCTACCAGTGAACCGATCTCACTTGGCATATCTTTCTCATATAAATGCACTCCATGTACTTGAAGGCCCAATCGATGATAAAGCTCAATACATTTTCTTAAGTACATTTGATCTCCATCCAAATGAAGAACCTTGGCAGGGAGTTGAAAATACTTTGCATAATGATGATAACCATCAGAAGCCTGATAATCTCTTTTTTCTTTCATAAGTTGATAATCCTGCCGAAAAAGACGATAAGAAAATTCTTCTTTTTCTTTTTCTCTTTGCTTTCTTTTTTCTAAATCCCTCTCCTCAATCTTTGACAGGTCATCAACTGGAGCATCGACCTCTAATCGAAAATCCTCACCATACAGTTGTGCGATATTATTCTTTATAGTTGCTATACGAAACAATAAATCATGATTATAGGATTTCCTCGTTACAAGGGTTCCATTTGAAAAGCTCATACATTCACCTCACAGCCTTCATAAAGGATGAAAGCATTCCTCCTATAAACTATGAGCGAAAATGTATTATGTGCGTATAGCCTAGTAACCTTTTAATTAAATAAAGGTCAATTATGGGTTAGCAGATATTAGGATAATTATTTATTACTTCGTTTCTTTAAAGAATGTATTTGCCAAGCGAGCAAATTCCCCAATATCCAAAGACTCCCCACGCCTTTTTCCATCAATACCTGACTTTTCTAGGACATTATGGATAACATCTTTATCATACCTATCCTTAAAATAACTCTTTAAGTTATTTTGTAACGTTTTTCTACGTTGAGCAAAGCTTGCTTTTACGATATTGAAAAAGAAATCTTCATCCTCTACATGAACGGGTGGACGCTCTCTCATTTCCAATTTTAAAATAGCAGAGTCTACATTTGGCTGCGGCATGAACACACTTTTAGGAACAGGCATAGCGACCTCCGCTTCCGTATAATACTGAAGGGCAATGGTTAATGACCCATAACTTTTTGTATTCGGCTGGGCTGCCATACGTTCTGCAACTTCCTTCTGAATCATTACCGTTATACTGGAAACCGGCAATTTATCACGTACCAATTTCATAAGAATTGGTGTCGTAATATAATATGGCAAATTTGCTACAACATGGATATTCTGTTCCTTGGTAAAGTGTTTGCGTATGACTTGAACTACATCAGCTTTTAATATATCCTGATGAATCAACTCAAAATTATTATAACCATGAAGCGTATCCTTCAATATAGGCAATAAACGTTGGTCAATTTCAAATGCAACCACTTTATCCGCATGGATCGCTAATTGCTCGGTAAGTGCACCAATTCCTGGGCCTATTTCAATAACACCTGCTTGCTTATCAATTCCTGCATGCTTTATTATATTTCGAAGGACATTGACATCGATTAAAAAGTTTTGACCCAAACTCTTTTTAAATGAAAATCCATATTTATTTAGTATTGCTTTTGTTCGAGTCGGTGTTGCGATATAATTCGTCATTCTGTTCCTCCTGCATTAACGTTATTATTGCTTGATCAAATTGTTCCTTTGAAATTTGAAAAACTGTTAGTCGTTTCAGTAGTTGTTTTCCATTCGTATGACCGATTTGGAGGATTTCTCCCAATCGATCCCGTCGTTGGCTTGCCTTAGTTGTTCCAATTAAGCCATGATTAATAAGATCTTTCTGGGTAATTTCACTCTTCGTTTGCTCTGTTAATTCATAAACATCTGCTAAGGCCCTTTGTATCGCTTGAATGGAAGCATGTTCAATTCCAAGGCTTTTATTATGAGGGTTTGCGGCTCTTGCTGCATCTTGTGTTAGAAACGCATGCTTACAACCTGGGATATGGTTATCAATGATATGTCTTATTCGTTTACCTGGATAGTCTGGGTCGGTAAAAATAATGACACCACGCTTTTCTTTGGCATGTTTAATCTGTGCCAGAATATCCTTATTGATTGCCGAACCATTTGTTTCAATGGTATCTGCATCAACAGCTAACTTAATACGTGCAGTATCATCCCGTCCTTCCACCACAATAACTTCTTTAATTTTCACTTTTCTTCCTCCAACAATATAAATAGAAAACAGCCAATCATACGTAAAAAGCTCCTACCATTAGCATGGTAAGAGCATATAACTTACATACATCTTAATCAAGAATTTTCACTTGAACATTACGAACGCCCCATTGATAAGCTTGTGATTTATTTGGGACATGTATATCAATTCGACTACCTTTAATATGTCCTCCAGTATCTCCAGCAATTGCTTCACCATAACCCTCAACCCAAACTCTTGTACCTAGTGGAATAACATTAGGATCCACGGCAATTACCTTTTTACTTGGATTGGACTTCAGATTGATACCTGTTGCAGTATAGCCGGAACATCCACTACAGCTTGCTGTAAATGCGCTAGCTTTCATGTTAAGCGTCTTTCCTCCTGAATGATTACTACTATCCGTTGAAGTAGATAAAGTAGCAACACTTGCTTTAGGTTTTTTCGTACCTACTGCAACTATACGTTTAACTGGTTCCTCTTTAACTTCTGTATCTAATAATTTACGTTCTACTTCTTCACCGTTCTCTAGTGTAATTTCATATGTATTAACAACTTTACCTTCTTTTCCTTCTCTAATAACCTTCTCTGTTCCTTTTAATAGAGAATTATCTTCTTTGGTTTCTGTTTCAAATGTAACTTTTTCTTCTATTACCTCTTCTTGTACTTCTACACGAACTATTTCAATGGAAGTGTCTTTCGTTACCTTTTCTTCTAACGCAGGCTTAACTCTGTCATCTTCATCAATGGTAATACCATTCTGCTTTAGCAGACTCTGTATTGTACCGCCCGTCGTTTTAATAACCTGTTCTTCCCCACCATCGTTGATTGCAACATCAAAAGCTTTTGTAACATCTATCTGCAAATCATGTTCGATTTTATCTGTGTTCTTTAATGATATATCATCATGCTCAGAGAATGACAGATTTTCTTCCTCAAAAAATCCCCCGACTGTATCAGCAGTTGAATAATATGTATTGGATTGACCATCCACCACTAAAGTAATCTGATTAGCCGTATCATAATCAATTATCATACCGTTCTCAATTTCTGTACTTAAGTCATGTGACAACTGATCGTTTTTACCAACGGATATCCCTACTTCTTTCAGTAGCTCGCCAACAGTATCCTTATGGGTGTTTACTGTTTTATTTTCGCCGTTGTCCTTTAGCACTACTTCAGTCTTCGTAAATTCATAAATAACAATACTGGTGAAAATAACTAGTGCAAGAAAACCTATACTAGAAACTACCAGCTTCATTTTCGACGCCGGCAATAGCTTTGAAATATATCTCATGCTCCTTGCCCCCTTTGATATGATAGATTATAGTAACAGAAATGATTAAAGTAAATGCTTTTCCTATTACGATTGTTTTACAATTCCATTACATCATTTTCTATTTTCGTGGTGAGGCATTGATATAAACGGGTTGCAAGAGACACTAAAAACGAAAAAAATAAGGGGATATCCAATCGGTTTCCCCTTATTTTAAATCAAAACATATAGGTTTTATAGAAAAATAGTAGATTTCCCTCCAAATTTTACAATTATGTTTCACTAATTCCAAAGAATCGGAATGCATTATTTGTTGTAATTTGACTAATTTCCTCGAATGACACTCCTCTTAGTTCAGCAATCTTTTCTGCTACTAGCTTCACATATGCTGGTTCATTTCGCTTTCCTCGATTTGGATGTGGTGCTAAAAACGGTGCATCCGTTTCAACTAATAAGCGGTCAGCTGGAACTTGCTTCGCCACTTCCTTTGGTAATGGAGCGTTTTTAAAAGTAACAGGGCCTCCTAAAGAGATATAGAAATTCATATCAAGACATGCTTCAACATAGTCAACAGAATCATTGTAGCAATGCATAATGCCTCCAACTTCTTCGGCATTTTCTTCTTGTAAAATTTGAATAATATCCTCTGTTGCTTCTCTATTATGAATAATAATTGGCATGTTAACTTTCTTTGCTAACTGAATTTGCTTACGAAAGACATCTTTTTGAATACCTTTCGGTGACTTATCCCAATGATAATCAAGTCCCATTTCTCCTATGGCCACAACTTTAGGATGGCTGGATAATTCCTCAATCCATCTTAAATCTTCATCTGTCATATCAATCGCATCTACTGGATGCCAGCCTACTGCTGCATAGATTGTTTCATTTTGTTCTGCAATCTCAATTGCTAATGGTATCGTTTCACGGTCAAATCCCACCACTGTCATATATTTAACATTAGCATCAAACGCCCGCTTTATCGTTTCATCACGATCCTCTATAAATTGTCTTGCATTTAAATGCACATGAGTATCGAATAACACACTATCCCTCTTTTAACTTTTTATTATTTAACGACAGATCCATTTGGTAAGGACGATTCTACAGTAGCTAAGGATAGATTTCCGTTTTCATCCTCACCTGATAAAATCATTCCTTCCGACATTTCACCGCGTAATTTGACAGGTTTTAGGTTCGTAACACAGATTACTTTTTTCCCTACTAATTCTTCTGGCTTGTAGTACTTGGCAATTCCTGAAACAATTTGTCTTTTTTCTGTACCTAAATCTAATTGTATTTTTAGTAGTTTATCTGCTCTTTTAACCTTCTGTGCATCGATTACTTCTCCAACACGCATATCTACCTTCATAAAATCGTCGTATACGATTTGTTCTTTTTTCTCGTCCACTTGTTTTTTCGATTCTTCTTCCACTGCAGGTCGCTTCATCATAGATTTAATTGCTTCTACTTCTTTCTCAACGTCCAATCTTGGGAAAATAGGATTCCCCTTTTGCACCTTCGTACCCACTGGAATTTGACCATCTGTATAAATACTATCCCATACTTTTAGGGATTCGTCGGTAATATTTAGCTGTCGGAAGATTTCGCTAGGTGCCTCTGTTAAGAACGGTTGAAGCATAACTGCAGTTTTGCGTATAGACTCCGCTAAATGTGCCATGACATTTCCTAATCGTTCTTTACTTGCTTCATCCTTAGCAAGTACCCATGGTTGTGTTTCATCAATATATTTATTGGTACGACTTATTAATTGCCATAATGATGAAAGAGCAACTGAAAACTGCATGTCTTCCATGGCATCTTCCACTTTCCTAATAGATTCCTTCGTAAATTCTTCTAAAGACGCATCCACTTCTGTTTCTGATACCTTAAATGCAGGTATTTCACCATCAAAATACTTTTGAATCATTGCAACGGTACGATTCAATAAATTACCTAAATCATTAGCTAAATCATAGTTTGTACGTTCTACAAAGCCTTCTGGCGTAAATACGCCATCTGAACCGAATGGAACTTCACGTAATAAGTAATAACGTAAAGCATCTAGTCCATAACGATCAATTAAACTTACTGGATCGACGACATTTCCTTTTGATTTGGACATTTTTCCGTCTTTCATCAAAATCCATCCATGAGCAAATACCTTTTTAGGTAATGGTAAGTCTAATGCCATTAAAATAATAGGCCAATAAATAGTGTGGAAACGTACAATTTCCTTACTCATTAAATGAACATTTGCTGGCCAATATTTTTTAAACTTCTCTTCATTATCCGAACCATAGCCAAGTGCTGTAATATAGTTTGTTAGTGCATCCACCCATACATAAATAACATGCTTAGGATTTCCTGGGACTTTAATTCCCCAGTCAAAAGAAGTTCTAGATACAGCTAGGTCTTCTAATCCTGGTTTGATAAAGTTACTTAACATTTCATTTTTTCGACTTTCAGGTTGGATAAATTCTGGATTATCTTCATAGTATTGAATCAGTCGATCAACATATTTACTCATTTTAAAGAAGTAAGATTCTTCTTTTACTTTATCAACATGGCCGCCACAATCTGGACAGTTTCCATCATCTAATTGCCGTTCGGTAAAAAATGATTCACAAGATGTACAATACCAGCCCTCATATTCATCTAGGTAAATATCACCTTGTTGAACCAGTCGATCAAATATTTTCTCTACAACTCTTTTATGGCGTTCTTGTGTAGTACGAATAAAATCATCATTAGATATCTTAAGTTTTTTCCACAAATCCTGAATACCGTCGACAATTTCATCGACATATTCCTGTGGAGATACCCCTTTTTCTTCTGCCTTTTTTTGTATTTTCTGTCCATGCTCGTCCGTTCCAGTTAAATACATTACATCATAACCACGCATGCGCTTATATCTCGCCATTGCATCACCTGCAACGGTTGAGTATGCATGGCCAATATGTAAATTTCCACTTGGGTAATAGATTGGTGTTGTTATATAAAACGTCTTCTTATCCTCTGGCATACTGCTACCTCCTAAAAATCGACAACCTTCTTTAATAAATAAACTATTTCTATTGTAGCCATTTTAACGGAATTTGCCAAATACTGTGCAATATAATTATTGCCCGAACTCCCTAATCATAAGCCTCTAAATTGCATATTCTATGAAAATAGTTTTGTTAAGATAATGTAAATTTTTTAAAACTCTATTTACAATAACAAAAATTATCTGTTAAAATAAGATAAATCATAAAAGTCATAAAGAGAGCCGATGCTTGCGATAGCACGTCGGCTCTTTTTTTATTTTCGCACTTTAATGTTTGATTGGTCTCCCTTACTTTTTATTTCACATGATATTCTTGATATATTTCCCGCTTAGGAGACTTCCTATCATTAGCTACTTGTTTAATAGCCTCCTTACTTGTAAGTCCCTGTTTGATATAATACTTTACATGGTCATTTACCGATAAATTACTCCACCAATTGGCCTTCTCTTCTTCTACCGCTTTGTCATTCCCATTGACAATAAGACAAAACTCACCTTTTAATTCACGGTCATCTGCCCATTGCATTAGTTCTTCCAACGTTCCACGGGCAAATTCCTCAAAGCGCTTTGTTAACTCTCGGGCGGCAACTGCTTTTCTATTTCCTAAAACGTGATACATGGTACGTAACGTTTCCTTTACCCTATAAGGAGATTCATAAAAGAGTAATGTTGCATTTACAGCATGTAGTCGATTTAACTCCGCTTCCTTTTCTTTTTTCTTTCTCGGTAGAAAACCATAAAAGTAAAACTCATTCGTAGGCAGGCCTGATCCGACTAATGCACATAATGCTGCATTGGCACCTGGTAACACAACAACATTTAAATCCTCTTCCAATGCAGAATAGACCAAATCGAAGCCAGGATCTGAAATCGCAGGCATTCCTGCATCACTAACAATTGCTATAGATTCTCCGTTTTCCATCCGCTCCAATAACTGACTTTCTCTAGCCTTTTTACTGTGTTCATGGTAACTGATAAGCGGTACATGAATGTCAAAGTGAGTAAGGAGCTTCTTTGTATTTCTTGTATCTTCCGCAGCAATAACAGACACTGACTTGAGTATATTCAACGAACGATATGTGATATCCTCTAAATTGCCGATTGGTGTTGGCACCACATATAAAGTCCCAGTAGATTTATCATCAAAGCTCTTTTGTATCTTCATTTTGCATCACTTCTTTCAGCCAATTCCGAATGAGGAGTAATTTTCCTTTTCGTTCTAATTGTTTAATTTGATATTCCTTTCTCATCGCTTCTTCCTTCGTTTCAAACTTCTCTATATAGACAACTTTAAAAGGGCCCCTACCTCTAGTATATTTAGCACCTTTTCCTTCTCTATGCATTTCCAAACGATGTTCTAAGTCATTTGTATAACCAGTATATAAGGAGTCATCTCCACATTTTAAAATATAAACGGTGTGTTGTCTTTCATCCATAAATTATTTCCTCAGCTTCCTTTGTATAAGTACCATCGTGATTATAAATATATAATGGGGACAAGACCTTTAAATCTACATTACCATCACGAATTCCCTCGATTAATAGCATGTTTGCTTCTTTTCCCTTTTTAGGATATACAAGCTGCATGCGCTTTGGTTCCAATTTGTATTTTCTAAATAGACTGATGATATCTATTAGACGACTTGGCCTATGGACCATCGACACTTTACCTCCTGGTTTAACATGTAGCTTACAGGCCTTTACTACATCCTCTAAGGTGCAGTACACCTCGTGTCTTGCTATCGTTAAATAGTCATTCTGATTTTGGACCTTTTTAGAGGGTGTCCGAAAATATGGAGGATTACACGTCACTACATCAAATGAGCTATGCCCTAAGATAGGTTTCATTTCTTTTAAATCACCATGTATGAAGCGGAGCTGGCCTTCGAGGTTATTCAATTCAATATTACGCTTAGCCATACTAAAGATACGCTCCTGTATCTCTACCCCTGTTATCCTGGCTTCTGTTCTTCTCGATAATAGTAAGGAAACAGCCCCATTACCAGTGCATAAGTCTAATATCTCCCCTCTTTTCTTAGGGACAGATGCAAAATGGCCTAACATCACTGCATCAAGTGAAAATGCAAATGCTGTCGGACTTTGAATAATACGCATGCTTTCATCCGCTAATAAAAGGTCAATTCTTTCATCATCGTATAGTTGTACCATCGCTCTCTCCTGTTCTACTCCTTATATTCAAGTTGTTTCATGTATCATGTTCCATTTAATAAATCGCCGATTACATCAATTTCCTTTCACATTTGAAGGATGATGTGCAATAACTTAATTTCTTTGCATGTTGATTTGCGTTACGGACAGTCGCACACCTTAGGGCACGGTTTCAGACTCCTCAGAAGAAAACCACTTCCCGCTCAGGTCTAGACACGTGCCTTTCCCACAGGACAAGGAAGGGTTCGTCAGCCGCCTTTGGTGCGCGTAGTATATTTCCGTAGCGGTATTAATGCACCGATTATCTTCGCCTGGTTACTGCGCATTCTATAGATATTGCGCAATAACTGTAACCACATAAAAGATAAAGCATACTAATACCCGTTAAATGTAAAGCAAGCTGCCTCTAAGGTGAGACAGCTTGCTTTCACTTTATGTTATAAGCGATAAGTATGCCGGATTAAAAAACTGCCGTTTCATTGTATGATCTTATTTCGTCTTATCGAAGAATTCAAGGCAAAACATACAGTCTTCATTTCTTCTAGGGCTTCCAAATTCCAAATTACATATATGAAAACCTTCATCATACAACCTAGCTAAATTATCGTAACCCTCACTTGGTAGCTTTTTCTTTTTGGGAGACGGCTTCTTTTCATTTTTCATTTCCTTTGTATCATCACCGAGCATATCCAAATGGTTCCTAAGATTATGGTTTTCCATTGCAAGTCGATGATTTTCCTCCAAGAGGTCACTTAACTCCTGCTTTAGATCCCCTAATTGCTCATATAGCTCACCAATTTGCTTTTCCATGTCTGACACTTGGTCAAAGATTTGTCTATTCCTCACGCCCACTCACCTCGTCATTCTGTGGCTTGCGCTAAAATTCCTTCTTCTATAAGTTCATCTAATGTATACTCAATCACACGTTCCTTTTCAGGAATTTCAATTTGGATTAGCCTTTCTAGAATATTTAATCCAACAACTTTCCCTTTCCCATATGGTGTGGTTATAGCTTCCCCAATATCCGGTAATTCACGCTTTGCCGTTTCATATTCATCATTTTCGTATTTTAAACAGCACATTAAACGTCCACATAAGCCAGAAATTTTTGCGGGATTTAAAGAAAGATTTTGATCCTTTGCCATTTTAATAGAAACAGGCTCAAAGTCTCCTAAAAATGTAGAGCAGCATAACATTCTCCCACAAGGGCCTATACCGCCAAGCATTTTAGCCTCATCCCTAACTCCGATTTGACGTAGCTCAATCCTTGTCTTAAACATGGCCGCTAAATCTTTTACTAGTTCACGGAAATCCACACGTCCATCAGCAGTAAAGTAAAATATAATTTTATTCCGATCAAATGTATATTCTACTTCAACTAGATTCATATCTAGTTGATGATCTTTAATTTTATCTGTGCATATATTGAAAGCTCTTTTGGCTTCTTCTTGATTCTCTAATACAGTTAACTTGTCCTTTTCATTCGCTACCCGAATTACCTTTTTAAGTGGTAGGACTACATCTTCCGTATCAACCTTTTTATTATGGATGACCACCTTACCGAATTCTATCCCGCGTATGGTTTCCACAATAACATAGCTATTTAAGTCTATTGTTTCTTCCCCTGGGTCAAAGTAATATATTTTACCCGCCTTTTTAAATCGTACACCAATTACTTCTATCATTTGTTTCACCTCTTCATTTGAAGCGTTAGTTGTTCAAACACCAAGGTTGGTTGAACATTCTGCTTCAATTTTCTTTTTGCAGACAATATCGCATTTAATATATCCATTAATCGATCCTGTGAAAAAGTCATCGCTGCCTTTTCTAGTAATACATGGTTTGAATCAAAGAACACAAGATCTCTCTCATTTCCAAGATGGTAATAAAGAATGTCCTTAAATGCTAATAATATCAAATCAAGTCCTCTTTCCTGATCATTTCTATCTTTGAAGTGAGGTATCAAATGACTGTGAATAAATATATATACGTCGTCAGGACTAGTTGAGAGTATTTCTATTAATTGTACCACTAATTTTCTCGCTTCTGCAAACCACTCACCTTTATTCCACTCTATTGCATCATGCAAATTATTGGTAAGTGCACTCATTAATGAAGCAGTCCCAGCATCTAATCCATTTTCCTCTAATTGCGCTTTAAATAACAACGGATTAAGTGGTTTCAAATCAATAACCTGACATCGGGAACGGATGGTAGGTAAAATCGACTGGCTATTTTCTGTTAACATAATAGCCGTGGTCTGCCTGCTAGGTTCCTCTAAAAACTTTAAAATCCGGTTAGATGCATTTACGGTTAAAGTATCAGCATCTTTAATAATGTATACCTTCTGATTGGATTCAAGCCCTGAATAGGTAAATTCCTTTTGTAACTTCTCAACTTGTTCTTTTTTGATAGACATTCCATCTGGTTCAATCCAATGAACATCTGGGTGATTATGGGAAGAGATACGTTTACAGTTCCTACATTCATGACACGGCTCAGTTTCCGATCCATTTAATCGTTCACAAAACAGAACCTTTGCAATGATTAATGCAATATCTGTCTTACCTGTACCACGCTCTCCCTGAAGTAGATACGCATGAGAAATACGGCCTTTTCGAATGCTATTTTTAATTATTTTACTGGCTAATGGCTGTATTTCTTCCATTTCAGACCATGTTTTCATATGTACCCATCCTTCATTCTATATACAAATACTTGTCCAAAAGGAGATAGTGAATACTTCTATCAATACGTAAATGCCCTTCCATATGAAAGGACATATTCTCATTTCCATTTAAGTTACGTATACAAATTAATAAGCAACCCTTTTATTTCACCTATCAAACCAAGAATTTGAATAGATTTTTCCTCTTGATTCATCATTTGCTCTGTCAGTTCCATCAACTTCTCATCAATCTGTTTAACAATAGTCATACTAGGACTTCCATTCATACTAAAACTGTGCTTCTTTTCTAATTCTAATCCGCTAGAAACCGTTTCGTCTATGAAGGACTTAACTAGACGTTAAATTTCACCAAGTCTTTAAATGTTCGGGAACGTGATAATATATTTCCTTGTAACGTAATATTTTTCATTAGATGATCGATTTCCTGTTGCTTATGGAAAACGGTTTGGGACTGAAGCATATTATGAAAGGACTTTGTTTCAGATGGAGCTTGTTTCAGATACGTTGTATCCGTATGTCTCTACATTTCATTCGTAATTTTCAACTTGCTTCGTCCCCTTTTAGTTTAAAAGTTACCAGACCTTTTGAACATCCTTTAAAATTGATAAAATGATTCAATCGGCAGAACAAACACAGTAGCACCACCCACTTCCACCTTAACTGGATTAGGAATATAAGAATCCGCATTCCCACCCATTGGTGAAATTGGTGCAACCATTTGCTCACGGTTAGAACAATTGGTTTTAATAATATCTAAGACTTCATCCACATTTTCATCTTTACAACCAATCATAATGGTTGTATTTCCTTCTTTTAAAAAGCCACCTGTAGAAGCAAGCTTTGTGGATTGAAAGTTCTTTTCACCCAGTGCATTAATTAGGCGATTTGTGTCCTTATCTTGAACCACAGCCATGACTAGCTTCATATCTCAGCCTCCCTTATACAATTAAAACAGTAGTACAATGAACTAATATAGAATATGATATTTTGGAATAACAGTGCACAATCATCCCTCATTTTCAAGATAGGAATGTATACATTTAAATGCCTCTTCTTCAACCTGTTCTACCGGCTGATTCGCATTAATCTTTTGGACACGGTCTGGGAACCTTTCTAGAAGAATTTGATATCCTTTATAGACTTGCTCATGAAATAAAAGGTGTTCTCGATCGAGACGATTCTTTTCCCTATCCATATCAGATGCAATGCGTTCAAGTCCCTTCTCAGGCTTAATATCAAAAAATAGAGTCTTGTTTGGCATCTGTCCCCCAATAGCAAATTGATTAATTGCAAATACTTCATCAATTCCAAGTCCACGTGCAAAGCCTTGATATGCTAAACTGCTATCAATAAATCGATCACATAGTATTATTTTCCCTTCCT
The DNA here is from genome assembly GCF_900176885.1 of Oceanobacillus senegalensis. Classification (GTDB taxonomy): domain Bacteria; phylum Bacillota; class Bacilli; order Bacillales; family Amphibacillaceae; genus Oceanobacillus; species Oceanobacillus senegalensis. Next base: position 3,501,247 of record NZ_LT839648.1, read on the forward strand.
TTAAAGCTGGAAGTATCTTTTCAACTAAGTGTTGTCTTCTTGCAGCAGCATAAAGTAAAGCCTCTGTACGATCTTCCATATTTGTATTATTGGTATCCAAAATAACATTTCTAATTTGTTCTGCTATTTCAATACCACCCGGCTCGCGTGTTGCTAGTACTTCATAACCTAATGATTCCAACCTATTCTGCATTTTATGCAAAATCGTTGTTTTCCCAGCACCTTCTCCGCCTTCAAATGTAATAAAATGTCCGTTCAACTTTACGTTCCCCTTCTTAATTATTACAGTATACTTTCATACCATGCTCTCTCTGCTGGAGTTTAACACCCTGTGAAATCAAATGTTGAATCGTAAGAATATGTTCATCCATTACCCGCTCCCCCTTTAAAATGAAAGGAATCCCGGGCGGATACGGAATAACTGCTTCAGCAGCCACCTTACCAACGGCATCTTCAAACGAGACATGTTTATATGTTAACTGATTCATTTCTTGGTAAGTTAAAGCTAATTGCTGAATAGGGGTAGCAAAAAGCTTTGATATATCTATTGTAGCATGTATTGAATCTTTTTTTAATCGTTCATTAATGGTTTTTACAGCTTTTTTCAGCCGATTTAATTGCTTATATGGTGCTAAGCCAAAGATAAGCAAAATCTGATTATCTGTTATTAGTTCTGGAAATAACCCTACCTCTTCTAATAGATTTCCAACATCTGTAATTGAATAAAAATGTTTCACGTGTAACGTAATTTTTAAAAAATCACTATTTTCTGTCAACGGTAGAACTTCCCAGCACTTACAACCCTCTAAAATCGTTCTTACATGGAGAATTGTATTCCTGATTTCTACTAATTCGGATTGCGAAATGTTAGCCAAAAAGGCTCTCGCTATATCCAATGAGGCCATTATTGGATAGGATGGACTGCTAGATTGTATCATTTGCAAGTAATAAGCAATTCGGTCTTTTAAGGGAAAATCCGTTTTTATATGTAAATAGGATCCTTGTGTCATCGCAGGGGCCATTTTATGTGCCGATTGTATAACGACATCTGCCCCCAATAATAGAGCAGATGATGGAAGTGGAGATCCTAGGGAAAAATGAACTCCATGAGCTTCATCCACTAAAACAGGAACATCCCATTCATGCGCTAAATCTATCATTCTTTTTATATCATAGGTTTTTCCAAAGTAGTCTGGGTAAGTTAGGACAATTGCCTTTACATCTGGATGCTTATGGAGAGCCTCTTTTAACACATCTACCCTAGGATTAGTATATCTCTCAACCGTAGAGTCGTAGTCAGGTGCAATAAAAATTGGCTCCGCTCCACTTAGCTCCAGCGCATTCATGATAGATTTGTGGCTATTCCTTTGCACAATGACTTTATCTCCAATTTGACAGCAGGCTAAAATCATTGCTAAATTTCCAGAAGTACTACCGCCAACAAGGAAGAAGGTTTCATCCGCATGGAAAAATTCCGCAGCTAATTCCTGGGATTCCTGAATGACACCGGTTGGCGCATGTAAATCATCTAGTCCAGTCAACTCTGTGAAATCCAGTTGTAGAATATTTTCAAAGTCTTCTCTTGCCTCATTAAAAAAAACTTCCCCATTCTTATGGCCTGGCACATGAAAGGATATGGGATTTTTTTCTCTAAATTGTTTTAATCTATTATATAATGGCGTATTTCCTTGATTCATAACATATCCCCATTTCTATTGCTACTAGGTGTTCAAAAGGAGGATAAAAAGGACCGGTCCCGCTAAGGCCACAACGTCCGTTACAGCGCCTCCTAAGACCCACGTCCTGTAGGCCTGAACGAACCAATCCCCCACCTAAAAGGTCTCCATTTTCCCACCATTTTTGGGGTGGGGGTATTACTACTCTCCCCTTAATCTGTGCTAAAAGGTACATGAGAAGCGGGAAAGCAGGCTTTCACAGAATAAGGTGACTTCTGGTTCCCCACAAGACCGTGGACAATTTTAGTATAAGGCCATCTACAGTGTCATTTTACCGGCCTCTTGAACAACCTTCGCTATTATTCCTATACTAAGACAAGAAAAAAAGCCTTTGCAAGCAAAGACTTGGATTAAGAATATAATTTCGGTTTACTAATGTTTTTAAGTTTATGCAAGTAATAATTATACTTTTCCTCTCTAGGTTCTGTATGAATAATATTATGTTCACATTCTGAGCAGATAAACATGTTGTACAAATGAATTCCTGTTTCTTTTTCATCCTCACAAATACCACAGCGTTCATGAAAATTGGTTTGTTTCATATTCCCACCTCCGTTAGAAACTAGTATCTCCTAATCTAACGGAAAATATACAAAGAAACTTTGAAACTTTAATTCATGGCTTACATAATAAATAGATGTATGGCTGTTAGGGAGGCCACTCCAAATAACCCTAAAAATCCAGCAACTACTGCAGTAAATAGGTTTATAGGGATATGAAGTCCTATCGCTCCACCAAAAACATTAATAAAAAATAAGAACAATACTCCTATCCCTAGCTTAATAATAGTTTGTCCAATAAAGCGCATGGGTTTTATTGGTGCACCGACAAGCAATAAAATAATGATTAATGAAACCATTATCGTGATAACGAGTGTGGAACTCAACATAACCAACCCCTCTTTTTATCCTCTCTTTATTAATAAAGGTATGATGAAAAGAAAGAAAAAAGAACAAAAAGAGCAAAGGGCGTTTTTTCCCTTTGCTTTCTTCTAAACTATCAATCTAGTATTTCAATGAAAGGCACGAAGCTTACGATATCTTGCTTCCTTTAGTAAGAAGACATATTTTGCTTGTGCAAGAGACTCCAGTATATATCCACCCTCCATTGGTTCAATGCTTCTTTTCATCATAGATTGGATTTGTTTCCATTCGCACTCTAACTGGTGAATACTTTTTATTAATTCCATATCTATTTCGTTTTTATTGTACTTCTTTCCCATGCACTCACCTAATTTCTACAGATCTCTTCGACCTTCTAACGCTTTAGAAAGCGTTACTTCATCTGCATATTCCAAATCCCCACCAACAGGTAAACCATGGGCAATTCGCGTTGTGCGGATTCCTGATGGTTTCACAAGACGAGAAATATACATCGCCGTTGCTTCCCCTTCTATATTAGGATTCGTAGCGAGAATTAACTCTTCTACCTCTTCATCTTTCAAACGATTAATTAAATCAGGTACATTTATATCTTCTGGTCCAATACCATCCATCGGAGAGATTGCACCATGTAGAACATGGTATCTTCCTCGGAACTCTTTCATTTTCTCCATTGCGATAACATCTTTTGGATCTTGTACAACGCAAATAATGGAATTATCCCGAGATGCATCGGAACATATCGCACATGGATCTTGGTCAGTAATATGTCCACAAACGGAGCAATGTGTTAACTCACGTTTTGCATTTACCAACGCATTAGCAAAATCCATCACATCATCATCTTTCATATTTATGACAAAAAAGGCCAGGCGGACAGCTGTCTTAGGTCCAATACCTGGCAATTTTGTAAAACTGTCTATCAGTTTTGAAATTGGCTCTGGATAATACATCGTGTGCCTCCTAGAACATTCCAGGCATATTTAGACCTTTCGTAAACTGCCCCATTGTGGAATTTGTTTTATCATCAATTTGTTTTAATACGTCATTTGTAGCAGCTAGAATTAAGTCTTGAAGCATTTCGATATCATCTGGATCTACTACTTCTTCTTTAATTTGAACATCTGTAATTTCCTTTTTACCATTTGCAATCACAGTAACCATTCCGCCACCAGCAGATGCTTCAAACGTCATTTCATGTAGCTCATCCTGTGCCTTCATCATTTTCTTTTGCATTTTTTGCATTTGCTTCATCATATTGTTCATATTTCCCTTCATGGAAATACCTCCTTCATAATTTCAGTATAGTAGCTTCATTTCATTCTAGGTAAATTTTGCACTTCTTTATTCATGAATTTCAACCAAATCATCCCCAAACAACTTTTTAGCCTCATCAATAAGGGGGGTAGACTGATCTTTCTTTGACGTGGATTCCCCACTTGCTTCATGTTTATTAATGAAATCTGCTCGTAATTCCTGCCAATCTTTCTCGGGAATTGGTATGATGGTTAGTTGTTTATTTAAAATACTGGCAAGAACGGATTCAACGGTATCTTTATGATCTAGAAATAAAGAACAGTGAATCTCATATTTGAAAGCAACAACAAGTGCCTCATCCGAAGCAGCTGCCGGCTTACTATCTTGTATGGTAGCATGCGCTGGGGCATTCATTCCCTTTAACTTACTTAAGAAATTAGCCCACCCAGACTGAACCTGTTTTAAGGCTTGTTTTTCTGCTTGCTTTAAAACTTCTCTTATACGATCATATGGAATTTTATAAGTGTTCTTCCCTGTTCTAGCTGGTCTTTTTCTTTCTTTTGTTGCAACAGGTTGATTTCCTGATGCTACTGGAGTTTGCCTTAATTGTTCCAGTTCTTTTTCTAAACGGGAAAGCTTTTGCGTTAATTGCATTACTGCTTCCGAGTCTACAGAATCTGTATGTTCTGGCTCATTATAGCGATTGGTAATCGTTAACACCGCTACTTCTATAAATATCTTTGGACTGTTCGTCCACTTCATTTCTTGCTGACACTGATTCAACTGTATAATTGCATCTTGAATCCAATCATTGCTCACTATATCTGCTAAAGATTGAAAGGGTTCATTTACTCTAGCTCTTTCCAAAAGTCCTTCAAGAGATGGTGCACTTTTATACAAAAGTAAGTCACGCATGAAGAAAATCAAATCATGAACAAATCGCCCAGGATCTTTACCATTTTGAATAATCTTATCTAATAACTGTATAGATTTTTGAACATCTCTATCAAACATTGCTTGAACAACTTCCGTAAGAACATCCTGTGAAACTCCACCTGTTACAGCCAGTACGTCATCTAATTCCACAACATCTTCACTATAGGAGATAGCCTGATCCAATATACTTAAAGCATCACGCATTCCGCCTTCTGCTGCCAAGGCAACGGTTTCTAATGCTTCATCAGAAACAGACACATTCTCCCTTTCCAAAATATACTTCATACGATTTACTATAGCCTGGTTTGTAATTGGCTTAAAGTCGAATCGCTGACATCTGGAATGAATGGTTAACGGAATTTTATGTGGCTCAGTTGTTGCTAAAATAAACACAACATGCTTAGGTGGTTCCTCCAATGTCTTTAATAGAGCATTAAAGGCATTATTCGAAATCATATGTACCTCGTCAATAATGTACACTTTATATGGAACCGAACTTGATGCGTATTTTACATTTTCTCGTATTTCACGAATATCATCTACACTGGTATTCGATGCTGCATCAATCTCAATAACATCTGAAATGGAACCATCCTGAATACCACGGCACGCAGCACATTCATTACAAGGTTCTCTAACTGGTGCCTGTTCACAGTTGATGGCCTTAGCAAATATTTTTGCAGCACTCGTCTTTCCGGTACCCCTTGGGCCAGAAAAAATGTAGGCATGCGAAAACTTCTGCTCAACAATAGCATTTTGCAGTGTTCGTGTAATATGTGTTTGTCCTGCTACATCTTCAAATTTCCTTGGACGCCAAACGCGGTATAAAGCTTGATAGCTCATAGCAAAATTCCCCTCAACATTCTCTCTTTATTATACCCGATTTAAGGGGTGTATGTGAACTATCACGGAGAAATCATTTATTTTAAATTGCTCTGGTACCAAATAAGGATTTTAAAAAGTAATAAAAGGTAAAATAAAAGGATTCTCTCCGTAAATTCTAAATATCCTTCTTCGTACTTAAAAGTAAATATTCATGAAAGGATAGTCGTATTTCTACAACGGTAATCTTTTCTTATGAAATTAAGGAACATTATATATATTGCATCACAACTATCATTTTAAAAACAGCAAACTAAAAAAGCTAGAGATCCGACAGACCTCTAACTTATTATTTCTATTTGTAATATATGTATAACCGTGCACCCACTGTCGATGAAACGGCTATATGCGTTACTCAAGTTCATGGCTCAGCCTAGGCTTCCCTGCGGCACACAGAAATGACCACTTACTGCTGCTTCCTTCCGGACCTGACAGGATTCATGGGTTTCTGTTGCGCAGGACCTAAGCGTCAACACCAATCCCTTGAGGCAGACCATACAGTCGCTCACCTCGAGTGGGAATTCAGCCTCGCTATAGCGGATTGCGAGTACAGGGCACCGCTACCTCCCCGCCTAGCACGGTAATTTACATTATAGCGATATTTTGTTTGTTTTGCAATGGTAATAGCAGGAAATCTCTAATAAACGGATTATAAAGTCTACTCTAGTTGTTCTATTAGCTTAGATTGACTAATTTCGTTTCTTGATTTTCAGCAAGAGTTTCTTTTCATCAGCCTCAACTTTGTAAAAAATTTATCGTTTCGCCACGTGTAAAAAAAGCAAAAGAAACAGTTTAGAATCTTGTAGCTCATTTCCTTTTCGATTACATTTCAAAAGTATCCTGATAATAAAAAAACTAGCTCAGCTTTTTTCTTTGTCTTAAATCACGAAAGAAGTCCGTTAATAATGTGGAGCATTCTTCCTCCAGTACGCCCTTTGTTACTTCTACTTGATGGTTAAATCTTGGTTCCTCTAGTAAATTCATCAATGTTCCCGCGCAACCTGCCTTTAAATCACTTGCACCGAAAACAACACGTTTGATCCTAGATTGGACTATAGCGCCAGCACACATTGGACATGGTTCTAACGTGACATATAATGTACAATCTTCCAATCTCCAACTTCCAACTTTTTTATTTGCTACTTCTATAGCCATTAATTCGGCATGTGACAGCGTTGTCTGAGAAGTTTCTCTTACATTATAACCGGTAGCAATTACTTCATTTTGATACACAATCACCGCTCCAATAGGTACTTCATCTATGTCCCTTGCCTTTTTTGCCTCTTCAATTGCAATAATCATATATGTTTCATCTTGCATTACATCACATCATTTCTATTCATGATTCATATCCTACTCATATGTTAATCACTTTAATCTCCTACAGCAAGTAATGAGATAATAACTACTGTCATAACTGCACATAAAAAAGGCTCTATTCATAAATTTATTGTTCCTTTACTTCACCATTGAAGAAAAATGCGCAGTAGCTAAAAGTCAAGATAGTATGATAATATCGCTGCGGAAATATCTGTCAAGAATTTTATGAAATTTATCCTCTTATAAAGTGGTTGATTAGAGCGGAGCCAGCCGACTCCTTGAAAAAGAAGACCGCTTTTTCTGTGTGCGATGTAACGCTCTCGAAGCCTTTCTTGTCCTGTAGGAATAGCACGTATCTGAAGCCGTGCCCACGGAAAGCGACTGCCCGCAATGTAAATTAACGTACACCAATACACTTTATTGACTGACAGGTTAATGCGCATTCTATCTAAAATGCTAAAAAGCAGCAGGTATAAATATAAGAATTAAAATAAACAACCATCCATAATAAATAGATTGCCATTTTAGTTGCATATCTTTTTTTCACTTTTCATACAGTGTAATAACTAAAAAGATTATTTAAAGGAGGAAGTTTATTGCAAATACATGTTGTACAGCCAGGGGATTCTTTATCTTCGATAGCCAATACATATAATTCATCTGCTAATGCTATTATTGATGCAAATGAACTAGATGCTCCGGGTCAGCTTGTAATAGGTCAGTCTTTAGTTATTCCAATCGTCGGGCAATTTTATTTTGTTCAGCCGGGAGACAGCCTTTTTACTATAGCCGGGCAATTTGGTATATCGTATCAAGAATTAGCACAAATCAATAACTTCCCTGTTAATAATACATTACCAGTAGGCTATCGACTGTATGTACCTCCACCTACAAAAAGACCGATCACTTCCATGGGTTACATTGAGCCACTTGGGGGAACTGTTTCAGATACATTGGAGAATTCTGCTAATAAAACAACCCCTTACCTTACCTACCTGGCCCATTTTAGCTTCCGTGTCAATCGAGATGGAACCCTTTCTCCACCACCTTTAGGAAATTTGCGCCAAATTGCTGAGGCTAATGGTGCTTCTTTATCACTAGTAGTTACGAATTTGGAGGAAGGATCATTTAGCTCAGATTTAGGCCATATCATCCTTACTGTTCAGGCTGTACAGAATACTTTATTGGATCAAATTGTGAATACTGCCACTTCGGGCGGTTATCGTGATGTACATTTCGATTTTGAATTTATTTACCCTGACGACCGTGAGGCATATAATTCCTTTTTACGAAAAGCGAAGGACCGTTTATCCCAAGCTGGATTAATTATGTCTACAGCTCTTGCACCTAAAAGAAGCGCAACCCAGGAAGGTATCGTATATGAGGGACATGATTATAAAGCGCATGGTGAAATTTCCGATTTTGTCGTTTTAATGACTTATGAATGGGGATATAGTTATGGTCCACCCATGGCTGTATCACCACTTGACCAGGTTCGCATTGTGGCAGAATATGCATTGACAGAAATTCCTGCGAATAAAATTATATTAGGCCAAAATTTATATGGATATGATTGGACACTCCCTTTTCAAGAGGGAGGAGAAGCAGCAAAAGCACTTAGTCCCCAACAAGCCATTGCATTAGCAAGGGAAAACAATGCAGCCATTCAGTTTGATACTACAGCACAGGCTCCTTTCTTCTACTATACAGATAGTGAAGGAAACAATCATGAGGTGTGGTTTGAAGATGCAAGGTCGATACAAGCAAAGTTTAATTTAATTAAAGAATTAGATTTACTTGGAATCGCATATTGGAAGCTTGGTTTGGCATTTCCACAAAATTGGCTTTTATTAAATGATCAATTTAATATAACGAGGCTAGACTAAAATAACCTTGTGGAAATAAAAACGCGGAATCTATACGTAGATTCCGCGTTTTTATTACTTCATTCCCATTAGCTCACGTAGTTCCTGTTCATTTTCTATTAAATCCTTTAATGTAAATTCCTCAAGCACCTTAAAGAATGCATGTAATGCTTTATTAAATACATGCTTTAATGTACAAGCTGGGGTAATGACACAATGATCGGCTCCTTTATCAAAGCACTCTAGCAAATTCAAATCACTTTCTAATATCCGGACAACCATTCCTATATTTATATCTTCAGGCTGCTTTCTTAATCGAATTCCACCGTTTCTACCTCTAATCGTTTCTATTAATTCCAGTTTATTTAACTGAAACACTATTTTTCCTAAATGATGTTGAGATATATTAAAAACATTTGATATTTCTTTAATATTGGCAAGTTCTCCATCCTTTTTCATTCCTGTAAATATTAAAACTCTCAAGGCATAATCAGTGTATTTTTTTAACTGCATTACATAACACCCCATTTCTTCACAATATTGTAACACATAAACGCTTTTACCTATTGATACAGTGTTAATATTTTATATACAATAAAGATGTATTTAAAATACATGTTTTAATTTCTAAGGAAATGGAGTGTTTATATGTCTACGGAAACAGCTAAATTAAATCAAGAAACGATGGAAATTATTAAATCAACTGTACCAGTTTTACAGGAGCACGGTACTACCATTACGAAACGTTTTTATGAAATGTTGTTTGACAATCACCCAGAATTAAGAAACATCTTTAATCAGACTAATCAACGTAAAGGTGACCAGCCTAAAGCATTAGCTAATGCAGTTCTTGCTGCTGCCCAACACATCGACCAATTGGAAGCGATTTTACCAGTTGTTAAGCAAATTGGACAAAAACATCGAAGCTTAAATATTAAACCGGAGCATTATCCAATTGTCGGCGAAAATTTACTAGCTGCGATAAAAGATGTACTAGGTGATGCTGCGACGGATGAAATTATAAATGCATGGGCAGAAGCTTATGGGGTTATTGCAGATGTATTTATTTCCGTGGAAAAAGAAATGTACCAAGAAGTATTGAATCAACGTGGGGGATGGGTTGATTTCAGAGACTTTAAGGTAGTTAAAAAAGTAGTGGAAAGCGATGTCATTACTTCATTCTATTTAGAGCCTGCTGATGGTGGTGAAATTCCTTCCTACTTACCTGGGCAATATATTACTGTGAAAGCTGAAATAGAGGGTCAACCATATAACCATTTAAGACAATATAGTTTATCGACTTCTCCAGGAAAAAACTATTATCGTATTAGTGTAAAACGTGAGGATGCATTAGGAGATACCCCAGCAGGTGTTGTTTCTAGTTACTTACATCACCATGTACATGAAGGCAGCATTCTTCCAATAAGTGCACCAGGTGGTGACTTTGTATTAGACTTAGAAGATACGAGACCATTAGTTTTAATCAGTGGTGGAGTTGGTTTAACACCGATGATGAGTATGCTAGAAACTGTCATTGAAAAACAACCCGAACGTCAAGTAATCTACATTCATGCGGCTCGTTCCGGAAAATTCCATGCAATGAAGGATCGTGTGAATGAAGTTGTAAGAGATAACTCACAAGTAACTAGCTATACTGTTTATGATAATCCTGAAGAAAATGAAGAGTTTGATAAAGAGGGTTACATTAATTATGAATTTTTGAAAGAAGAACTCCCAACTAATAATGCAGCATTTTACTTCTGTGGACCAAAAGGATTCATGCGTGCAATGTATCAAAACCTAAAACGATTAGGTGTAGATGGACAAGATATTCACTTTGAAATTTTTGGACCAGCTGAAGATATTACGGCATAATTTAGTAAAAACAACGCTCAGATCATTTTAATCTGAACGTTGTTTTTTCTCATCTTCTATTTTGACTTTTTGTATGAATACATGCTTATTTTTCAAGTGTAGATGTATCACCAGTTGGTAATCCTAATTCCCATGATTTAAGTAATCTACGCATAATCTTACCACTACGAGTCTTAGGAATGCCATCTGTCACTTCTATTTCACGTGGGGCGGCATGGGCACTCAAACCTGTTTTTACAAATTTTCGGATATCCTCTAATAGCTCCTCCGACTCACTATATCCATCATTGAGAGTGATAAATGCTTTAATAATTTCTCCACGTTCTGGATGTGGCTTACCGATAACACCAGCCTCAGCAACAGCTTTATGCTCAATAAGCTTGCTTTCTACTTCAAATGGTCCAACACGTTCCCCCGACGTATTAATTACATCATCTAGTCGTCCTTGGAACCAGAAGTAACCATCCTCATCATAATAAGCACTGTCACCAGAAACATACCATCCATTTATAAAATAGCTTTCATATTTACTTGGATTATTCCAAACCTTGCGCATCATTGCAGGCCATCCAGCTTTTATTGCCAAATTACCCATCTGATTTGGTGGTAATTCGTTTCCTTCATTATCTACAACAGAAGCCTCTATACCCGGAATAGGCTTACCCATTGATCCAGGTCGAATTTCAAGCGAAGGTAAATTCACAATAAGCTGTGCACCAGTTTCTGTCATCCACCATGTATCATGAATTCGTAAATCAAATGCCTTTAGCCCCCATGTAATAACTTCAGGGTTTAACGGCTCTCCTACACTCATGATATGACGTAAAGAAGAGAGATTATACTCCCTCACTTTGTCTTCTCCATGGCTCACAAGCATGCGTAATGCCGTTGGTGCTGTATACCACACAGAAACCTTATAATCCTCTAACGTTTTATACCAGTCATCTGGTGTAAATCTTCCACCACGGATAACATTGGTTACCCCATGAAGCCATGGCGCAAAAATCCCATAGCTTGTCCCTGTTACCCAACCTGGGTCAGCCGTGCACCAATAAACATCATCTTCCTTAAGGTCAAGCACCCATTCACCAGTAGCATAATGTTGAATCATTGCATGATGAACATGGTATACTCCTTTTGGTTTTCCAGTAGAACCAGAGGTATAGTGTAAAATCATTCCATCCTCCAAATCTACCCATTCCATTTCAAAGCTATCAGAAGCAGCACTCATTTCCTTTTTATAGTCAATGTATTTATCAGAGTCATCTTTCATATCGCCAACAACGACTATCTTTTCTAAGTTAGGTAATTCAGCCTGTGGAACACGCTCTAAAAGCTCTGGTGTCGTTACAAGCATCTTCGCTTCACTATCCTGTAAGCGATCACGGACAGCCTGCTCCATAAACGCTTCAAAGAGTGGCCCGGCAACTGCAGCAACCTTTAATATTCCAAAGAATGTAGCATAAAACTCTGGACTTCTTGGCATAAACAGAAACACACGGTCTCCTTTTTCAATACCATACTTTTTCAAGACATTCGCAAATTTATTACTTTCCTTACTCAAATCCTCAAAAGTAAGCCGTTCTTCTCTATCAGGTGAAGAATACAATAAAGCTACTTTATCCTTTTTCTCAGGATTTTCAGCATGACGATCTAATGCTTCATACGCCATGTTTACTTTTCCAGTACTACTCCAGGAAAAGTTTTTCTTTACATCATCCCAAGAAAAGTTTTCTTTGAATTTTTCATAATCCTTTAAGTTATGATTACCGCCTCTTACTGGTACAGTTTGCATATCCATATCTTTCACCTCACCTTAGATTTTGAAATCGATTACAATTTCCATTAAATAAAATAATTAAAAAATTAGGTAACTTATATATATTTTAGAACATTCTGTGACAATTTTAAAGTAGAAAGATTTAAAAAGTACAAAAAAACACACTAATGACGTAATTAGCGTGTTTTTTAATAGAAATTTATAAAAAAAGGCAAAAAACGACCCCGGCAGGATTCGAACCTGCGACACATGGTTTAGGAAACCATTGCTCTATCCCCTGAGCTACGAGGCCTAAATTAGAATGCGTATATTATTATACAAAAAAAAACGAAAAAAAGAAAGTATAAAACAGACAGTAACTATGTTAAAATAGTTTATTGTGAATTAATAGGCTTAGGCAGAATGGATTGGAGGATTTGCCATGACTGAAGTTCCTTTTATTGCTATCGAAGGTCCTATTGGCATTGGAAAAACATCTCTGGCTAAGAAGCTATCCAATCATTATGGATTTCATCTTTTAAAAGAAATTGTTGAGGAGAATCCTTTTCTAGGGAAATTTTATGAGGATATTGAAGCATGGAGCTTCCAAACTGAAATGTTTTTCCTTTGCAATCGATTTAAACAGTTAGAGGATATCGAGAAACAGTATTTAAATAATAAAGAAGCTGTTATTTCCGATTACCATATATCAAAAAATATGATTTTTGCCAAGCGTACCTTAAAAGCAGATAAGCTTGATAAATATAAAAAAATTTATCACATTTTAACGGAAGATATGCCTGTTCCCAATATGATGATTTACTTAAATGCTAGTCTTGATACGATTTTAAAAAGAATTCATCTTCGTGGAAGAGATATAGAGCAAAACATTAAACCTTCCTATCTGGAACAATTATCTCAGGACTATGAGCATTATATGAATGAGTTTGAACAAATGCACCCAGAAATTCCAGTTATTCGAATTAATGGTGATGATGTGGATTTTGTACAATATCAAGTTGATTTAGATACAATTATCCAAAAGGTGGACATGCATTTAAAAAAACTTAGCGAAGAATTAAAGGGGAATAAAAATGAATCTTAGAGAAAAATACCAAATCCCTAATGACAGTGTTATTACAATTGCCGGAACTGTAGGGGTTGGTAAATCTACCATGACAAAAGCTTTAGCAAAATCGCTAAATTTTAAAACGTCCTTTGAAAAGGTGGATACAAATCCATATTTAGAGGATTTCTACCATGATTTCGAGCGTTGGAGCTTTCATTTGCAAATTTATTTTCTAGCTGAGCGATTCAAAGAACAAAAGAGAATTTTTGAATATGGCGGTGGATTTGTACAAGACCGCTCCATTTATGAGGATACTGGGATTTTTGCCAAAATGCATTATGAAAATGGCAATATGTCAAAGACAGACTTTGAAACATACTCTAATTTATTTGAATCCATGGTTATGACACCATATTTCCCACATCCTGATTTGCTTATTTATTTAGAAGGATCCCTTGATGATGTATTAAAGCGGATTAATGAACGTGGCCGAACTATGGAGAAAAATACTCCAGTTTCCTACTGGGAAGAAATGCATAGACGTTATGAAGAGTGGATTAATAACTTTAACGCATGCCCAATTTTACGATTAGATATATCTGACTATGACTTATTAAACGAGGAAAACAGCATCGAACCTATCTTAAAGAAGGTTGGCTATTTTATTCAACAGGCTAGGAAACCAACATCAAGAGGAAATAGATAATATAGATTTTTAGATAATCACTGGGTAGACCAAACAGAGGCTACCCAGTTTTCTATTAATTTCATTACTCTTCCCCTAATTCCTCTGACCGTTCCTTTGCACTTTTTACACATTGCATGAGAATTTTGTGCATGTGATTTTCTTCTAATACATGGATTCCCGCTTCTGTTGTTCCATTAGGACTTGTTATCTTTTTACGCAATACATCGGCTGGCTCCCCAGATTGCTGTAACATGGCACCAGCTCCAATAACTGTTTGTGTAATCAATTGCTTGGCTATATCTTGATCCATACCCGCTTCGATAGCAGCTCTTTCCATCGCTTCTACCATATAATAAAAGTAAGCTGGCCCGCTTCCCGAAATTGCCGTAACAGCATGCATATCCTTCTCATCTACAATCGTTGTCGTCCCAATTGTATTGAAAAGCGTTTCTGCTAATTTCAAATGTTCCTCATCTGCATATTCCCCTTTTGCAAGGGCTGTAGCAGAATGTCCAATCATTGCAGATGTATTAGGCATCACACGTACGACTGGTGAGTTTACAGCCAATTCTTTCGTTATCGCTTCTGTTGAAACCCCAGCAAGAATGGAGATGATTAACTTATTTTCCGTAATATATGATTTTAATTCCTGAAGGGAATCATGTAAGTCATATGGCTTCATCGCTAAAACAACAATATCCGCACTATTTACTGCCTTTTCCTTATCTTCCATACTTACTATCTCATAGCGGTTTTCCATTTCCTCTAGACGCTTTATATTACTCCTATTTGTTACATAAATATGTTCGTTGGGGACAATCTCCGCTTTCACTAAACCTGAAATTATTGCTTCGGCTATTGAACCTGCACCTAAAAATGCAATTCTCTTCTTCATATGTTTTTCCTCCCCTATATTTCAATAAAAAAACCCATTTCATCCAAATAAAATAGGACGAAATGAGTTCCGCGGTACCACCTATATTGGTAAATCAATTACCCAACTTTCTTGATAACACAGTATTCTGTGATTAGTTATACACTAACGACTCTTAGGTAGGTTCGTACTAGCCCCATCGATGGAACCTTCCAGCCAAGAGTCCCACTCTCTTGCGAATCACTATGTACTACTAGCCTAATCTTCATCTTTGGTATTCTTTTATTTTTAAGTAATATATGCTGTTATTGAAATTTTGTCAAGGTCATTGCAAGCATTTTATGTAAATTTGTTTATATGTATGTTGTAAAGGAAGAATAACATATTAAGTTCACAATTAAAAACACCGCTACGTAGTATAGCGGTGTTGGTTTATCTCCAATATTTGTGTGTGCTGTTATAAATGGAGGAGGTAGAGGGATTCGAACCCCCGCGCGGTTTGACCCGCCTGTCGGTTTTCAAGACCGATCCCTTCAGCCAGACTTGGGTATACCTCCGTAACGACAAAAAATAATATACCATGTTGAATTTCCCATGTCAATATGTAAATAGTAACTTTTTTAAAAAACCTGCATTCACTTTTCCATTAGTCATGCGTTTATTTAAAATGGTGAGTAATATTAGTAGTCTTGTGTGGTAGGTGGTATTAAAAAAGGAGAAGAAGATGAAAGTAGGGGGAGAAAGAGAAATTCATACTTTCATCTTTTTCTTAGTATTATCTTATTTAATCCATTCTATACCACCCATATATGGACGTAATACTTCTGGAACTTTTACCGATCCGTCCTCCTGCTGATAATTCTCTAAGATAGCTGCGACAGTTCTACCTACTGCTAATCCAGAACCATTCAATGTGTGTATAAATTCAGGCTTACCATTTGCTTCTCTGCGGAAACGAATACCTGCTCTTCTCGCCTGGAAATCTTCAAAATTAGAGCATGAAGAAATTTCACGATATGTGTTTTGATTTGGAATCCATACTTCAATATCGTATTTCTTAGCAGCAGTAAATCCTAAATCCCCTGTACACATACTCATCACACGGTATGGTAATCCCAATAACTGTAGAACTTTTTCAGCATGTCCAGTTAGAGTTTCTAACGTTTCATAAGAATCTTCCGGCTTTGCAAAATGAACTAATTCTACTTTATTAAATTGATGCTGACGGATTAATCCTCTCGTATCTCGTCCTGCAGAGCCAGCTTCAGAACGGAAACTTCCACTAAAGGCAACATATTTCTTCGGCAAATCCTCTGCCTTAAAAATTTCATCACGATGATAATTCGTTACCGGTACTTCAGCAGTTGGAACCATAAAGTAGTCCCATCCTTCTAATTTAAATGCGTCTTCTTCAAATTTAGGGAGCTGACCAGTACCAGTCATACTTGTGCGATTTACGATATATGGAGGAAGCATTTCAACATACCCATGTTCATCAGCATGAAGGTCCATCATAAAGTTCCATAAAGCTCTCTCCAGTCTTGCACCCAAACCTTTGTAAAATACAAAACGACTTCCAGTTACTTTTCCTGCACGTTCAAAGTCTAAAATATCTAGGTTGGCAGCTATATCCCAATGTGGTAATACCTCAAAGTTAAAATTAGGAACCTCTCCCCACTTACGCGCCTCCACATTATCCTCTTCATCTTCACCAACTGGAACACTTTCATGTGGAATATTTGGGATAGAAAGCATTATTTGCTGTAGTTTTTCCTCTATTTCCTTTAATTCTTTATCAAGTGCAGAAATCCTTTCTCCTACTTCACGCATTTCTCTAATAGCTGGCTCCGCATCTTTTTTCTCCTTTTTCAGAGCAGAGATTTGTTTCGTTGCTTCGTTACGCTTTGCCTTTAATTTTTCTGTTTCTGCTATTAGCTCTCTTCTTCTTTCGTCAACTTCACCAAAATGATCAAGTTCTGATAAATCCTCACCGCGATGAGAAAGCTTCTCCTTCACTTCTGTAAAATTATTTCGTAAAAATTTCATGTCTAACATAAGTAGTCCTCCTTTTATTAACTATCTTTCAAATGAACATGTTTCAAAAACACAAAAAAATCTCGTCCCCATTATATAGGGACGAGATAAATTCCCGCGTTGCCACCCTTGTTGAAGAGAATTCTCTTCCGGCTTAAACGTTTTAACGGTACGTAACCGGGTTTACCTACTGACTAATGCTTTTAGTAAACCAGTTCAAGGATGGATTCACAGTCATCTACCATCGATTTTCACCAACCATCGACTCTCTTTAGGTAGAACATACTGGTACTATTTCCTATCAATACTTTTTGATTAGAGGTTGTTCAACTATTCCGGAAAAAGGACACCTCGAATTTCTTGGTCCTTCTTATCCTACCTTTTTGAACATACACAGTATATTATTTTTAAACTAATTTATAGATATCATAATCAATTTTAAAACTTTATGCAAGTCGACGAGAATCATTTTAAATCCTAACTAAATAGACCTGCAATCCAATCCACTGCGGCAGTGAAGATGTTAGCGAAAAAGTCACCAATTGCCCCAAGCATTAGCATAAACCAGTTTGACTTCTCTACTGCAGCATCTGTAACTATTGGAACAGTGCCTTTATTATTATCTGTAATAAATCCGTAATCATTATCACCATTATAAATAAGTTCAGCTTTTCCAACTACTTCTCCTTTTCCAATAGGAGCAGTTAATTCCCCATCCTCATTTAATTTTTCTTTATCAAAATGATACTTAACTGTATATAAATCAGCCTCATCTGTCTTTATCGGTATGGTGATGGATTCCCCAAGTGAAATATTTACGGAATCCTCTTTACCCTTGGTTACAGGAAGAGATGTTTGGTCTTCCAATTGATAGCCACTAGGAAATAGTTCCTCGTTCTGGAAGTTATTAAATCCATAATCTAAAAGTTTTGCTGTCTCTTCAAATCGTTCTTCTTTACTATCTGTACGCATTACAACTGAAATCAAACGATTCCCATTTCTAATAGCTGTACCTGTGAAGCTGTTTCCTCCACTTTCTGTATAACCGGTTTTTAACCCATCAATGCCTTCATAGTAGAATTGCTCTAAGAATGTTGCATCATGAGGAAGCATCCAGTTCCAATTGCGAATAGTCTGACCAGCAAATGTCATCTCTGGAATAGATGATGTCTCTAATACTTCAGGAAAATCATGAACAAGATGATAAGCTAGTAGTGCTGTTGATCTTGCAGATAATAAGTTTAAATCATCGGCCTCTGTTCCTTCTGGGTGATTACCATCCAGATCAGCATTATCAAGCCCAGTTGAGTTAACAAATTTATATTCCGTAAGCCCCATTTCTTCAGCTTTCTCATTCATTAACTTAACAAATTCCCCTTCAGAACCTGCAATGAGTTCCGCAAGAGCAACAGTTGTTGCATTATCAGAGTTTATGGCCATTGCCTCGTATAGCTCTTTCACGGTATAATCCTGATCTTGCTTCAATCCAACTCCGGAAAAGGCCTCATTTGCTGAAATACTATATGCATAGTCACTAATTTGTGTTGTAGTATCCCAAGAAAGCTCCCCATTATTTATTTTTTCCAAAACTATATACTCTGTCATCATTTTTGTCATACTAGCTGGTGGAATAGTAGCGTCCGGGTTTTTTGCATACAGAATCTTCCCTGTTTCAAAATCTACCAAAATAGCCGATTCTGCATTTAAATTCAATGATGCCTCTGCTTGAGTGCTATATGGGTTAGAGAGGAATCCCCCAAACATTACTGTCACCAAAAATAGTAATGAGAATATTATTTGCTTGTTGAATTTCAACGTTCTTTACCTCCAAGTTAGTGTTGCCAATCTAGTTTTCCCCTTGTCCAATCTGAAACACACTTTGCTATTTTACCATAGGAAGTCAAAAAAAAATAGATGAGGAAAGTCCTCACCTTTTATTTTTTCCAGTTGTAGGAAAATTTTTTCTATCTAAGAAAGGAAATATAAAATGAATCTTCAATTAGTGGGGGTATTACTACCCTTATCTGCGATAAAATTATTTATTAATATCACCATACATGTCTTCGAACAGGATAACCAAAGTCCTAGGACGAGAAGACCTTAAGATATAAAGCATGTATTCTTTGGTTCTTATACAGAATAGTTCGGTGACTCTTTTGTTATTTGTACATCATGTGGGTGGCTTTCGCGTAAACCCGCATTGGTAATTCTTACAAATTGTGCATCATTACGTAAGTCTGTAATGGTCGCTGCTCCACAATACCCCATTCCAGAACGTAATCCCCCGATTAGTTGATGGACAGTGTCAGCTAAAGCTCCTTTATATGGTACTCTTCCTTCTATACCTTCAGGCACTAACTTTTTATTATCTGCTTCAGCTTGGAAATAACGGTCTTTAGATCCAGCCTTCATTGCACCAACCGATCCCATACCACGATATACTTTGTATTTTCTTCCTTGGTAAATTTCTGTTTCTCCTGGGCTTTCTGTTGTTCCGGCAAACATACTACCCAACATAACAGCATGTGCTCCAGAAGCTAATGCTTTTACAATATCACCGGAATATTTAATTCCGCCATCTGCAATAACTGGTACACCATATTCATGTGCTACCATTGCACAATCATGAACCGCTGTGATTTGCGGTACCCCAACACCCGCTACAACACGTGTCGTGCAAATAGAACCTGGCCCTATACCAACTTTAACAATACTAGCACCTGCTTCAATTAATGCTCTTGTTCCTTCTGCTGTTGCTACGTTCCCAGCTACAATGTTTAAGTCAGGGTACTCGCTGCGCACTTCCTTCACTTGGCTTAATACACCTTTAGAATGGCCGTGTGCAGTATCAATAACAATGGCGTCTACACCTGCTTCAACTAATTTTTCAATACGCTTCAATGCATCTTTCGTTACTCCTACAGCTGCCCCGACTAAAAGTCTTCCATGAGCATCCTTTGCTGCATTCGGAAATTCAATTACCTTTTCAATATCTTTTATGGTGATTAATCCTTTTAATATATTATTTTCGTCTACTAGAGGAAGTTTCTCTATTTTATACTGTTGTAAGATTTTCTCCGCTTCCTCCAATGTTGTTCCTACAGGAGCAGTAATAAGATTAGTGCTCGTCATTACTTCAGATATAGCAATAGAATAATCCTGAATAAAGCGTAAATCACGATTTGTTATAATACCTACAAGTTTTTGCCCTTCAATAGAATCAACAATTGGAACACCAGATATGCGGAATTTCCCCATTAAATGTTCAGCATCGTAAACCTGATGTTCAGGTGTAAGGAAGAATGGATTCGTAATAACGCCACTTTCAGAACGTTTTACACGGTCTACTTGCTCCGCTTGTTCTTCAATTGACATGTTTTTGTGAATTACACCAAAACCACCTTGTCTGGCCATAGCAATTGCCATTTCAGCTTCTGTTACAGTATCCATTCCAGCACTAATAAATGGAGATTTTAATTTTAGACTTGGCGTTAACTCTGTATCAAGTTGAACCTGATTTGGTAATACCTCAGATTCTGCTGGTAATAACAACACATCATCAAACGTTAAACCTTCTTTAGCAAACTTATCTTTACGCAATGTTACTCCTCCTTTTTTATTTAAGAATACTTCTAAGCGAGATATTATTTAAAAGGTACTCTATTAACAAATTACCGACGAGAATCCATTTAACTTTTTTCTAAAATAAGTATCAAATTTATGAAAAAAGATTAAACTAGTAAGTAAATCTATTTTTATATACTTTACGCTAACTAACCTGCTTTTTCAATACTATACTTTTATAAATCAAAAAGAAATTAGATTCTGAATTTTTGGTGGGATTACTTAATGAATAAAAACGACTTTTATACGTACTTAACGTCTCAACAAACGGCTCAGAGCTTTTTACACCATTGCTATAAGCAACAAGATGAAATAGAAGCAGAGTCAAAGAGCTATGAAAACTCTCAAGCTTTTTTGTATTATCTAGATCATGGGCGAAGATTCTATGACATCGGTAACCATGTAGAATTATTTGCAAAACCCGTATTGTACTTTTATGGATTAACTCATTTATTAAAGGCATGTCTTTTAACAAAGCGACCAAATTACCCAGAATCAACCACCCTTCTATCACATGGTGTAACAGCAAGAAAAAGAAAAAAGAGAGACTATACGTTTCTAGAAGACGAGGTCAAGGTTCAGCAAAAGGGCCTTTTCCCATATTTTTCTAATCACCTTTTCTCCATCGACCATATGCCATTTGAGAAAATAAAAATGAAGGATTTATTTGCTAATCTACCTGAATTCAATCATTTTTTTGCACTAACAGGGGAGCGTAAAATGGAAAAGGTTGGTTCAACGGGCTCCTTCATACTAGCATTTCCAGCTCAAGTATTAGATACACATCATCTAACAGAAAAGGCCTTCATCAAACGTATCGAACCATACCTCCCAAATATAGTGGATATAGATTCAGATCAAAGTAGATTGCAAATAAAAATGGACCAAAAACTAACCAAATCAAAAGGGCCTTTCTATATCCATATGAATAATGGATTAATCTATTTTCCTATTCATAGAGAGCAATTCTTAGCTATTTCAGAAATAATGATTCATTATTTATTGCTCTATAATTTGAGTATGTTATGTAGATATGAAGCTGAGTGGTGGGGGGACTTACTAACTTCCAAACCAGATGTGGACTATCCTTTTATTAAACATTTTTTACATGTAACAGCAGAGAAAATCCCTAAATTACTAGAAGAAGAGTTGTATCTACTTTCACCATAGGAGGATTCGTCTTACCTGATACATCCTGGAACGAACTGTAATGGGGTTACCTGCATACACAGTCCCCCCTCGCCCAATATTAAAAAAAGTAAGGTGACATCCAAAGGGGCCACCTTACTTTTTTATTCATTATCCGTTTCATTATTGCTATCTTTTGAGGTATCTTCTATTGGAATCTCTTCTGTTTCTTCCTCTTCTTCATGTTCAACTTTTGCAACAGTAGCAACTTCTTCTTCGTCCTGAAGGCGAATCAATCTAACCCCCATCGTATTTCTACCTGTTTCTGAAATATCTTTTACTGGAATACGAATTAATACCCCTGCAACTGTAATAAGCATTAAGTCTTCTTTCCCGTTAACAGCCTTCACAGCCGCTACATGTCCTGTTTTATCATTTAGCTTACAAGTGAATACACCTTTTCCACCTCGGTTAATGCGACGATACTCAGTCTCTGGTGTTTGTTTTCCATAACCTTTGTTTGTTACATGGAGAATCTTAGAACCTTCTTCGAGTATTTCCATGGAAACAACCTCATCATCATCTCTCAGGGAAATTCCTCTAACACCAGCTGCTGTTCTACCCATCGAGCGGATTTGTGTCTCTTCGAAGCGAATAAGATATCCGTTTTTCGTTGCAATCATAACATCTTTATTACCATCCGTTAATTTAACAGAAATTAGTTCATCATCTTCGCGAAGTCCTAAAGCAATTAATCCACCTTTACGGATATTTGCGAATTTAGATAGAGCGGTACGTTTAGCGACACCTTGTTTTGTAGTAAAGAAGAAGTAAGCATCTTCATGGTATTCATTTACTGAAATCACAGCGTTTACCCATTCGCCACTTTCAACTTGTAGCATATTAATAATCGGAATACCTTTGGCTGTTCTAGAAAATTCCGGTACTTCATAACCTTTTGCTTTATATACCTTACCTTTATTGGTAAAGAACAATACGGTATCATGAGTGGAAGTTGAAACTAAATGTTCTACAAAGTCATCTTCATTGGTACCCATTCCTTGGACACCTCTTCCTCCTCGTTTTTGTGCACGATAAGTAGAGGATGGAAGTCGTTTAATATATCCTTTGTGCGTTAATGTGATAACAATGTTTTCTACTGGGATTAAATCCTCATCTTCAATGAAGTCTACTCCACCAGCCATTATTTCGGTACGACGATCATCACTGTATTTCTCTTTTACTTCCGTAAGCTCTTCACGAATAATTTCTAAGATTTTTTCCTCATCTGCTAATATTGCTTTTAATTCAGCGATTTGCTTTTGAAGTTCAGCATATTCTTCCTCAATTTTATCTCTTTCTAAGCCTGTTAAGCGTTGCAAACGCATATCAAGAATAGCCTGTGCTTGTTTCTCTGAGAGATTAAATTGTTCCATAAGACTGTTACGTGCAATATCGGTTGTTTTTGAATTACGTATTAGAGAAATAACTTCATCAATATGATCTAAAGCAATACGTAATCCCTCTAAAATATGGGCACGTGCCTCTGCTTTTCTTAATTCAAATTCCGTTCTTCTTCTAATAATCACTTGTTGATGGCTTAAATAATGCTCCAGACATTCCTTAATATTTAACACCTTAGGCTGGCCATCCACTAGTGCCAATGTATTGACACCAAATGTCGTCTGCATAGCGGTCTGTTTGTATAAGTTATTCAGCACGACATTAGGATTAACATCACGGCGTAATTCAATAGCAATACGCATTCCGTTACGGTCCGACTCATCACGTAAATCAGTAATTCCATCAATTCGCTTATCACGAACAAGTTCAGCTATTTTTTCCACGAGCTTCGCTTTATTAACTTGATACGGAAGTTCTGTTACTAAAATCATTGCTTTACCATTTGCTTGCTCTTCAATATCTGCTTTAGCTCGAACCGTTATGGATCCTTTACCAGTTTCATAGGCTTTACGAATTCCACTTCTTCCTAGGATTTGCCCAGCTGTTGGAAAGTCTGGACCATGAATATAGTCATCCATCAGCTCACTTATAGAAATATCCGGATTCTTACTTAATGCCAACACAGCGTCAATTGTCTCCCCTAAGTTATGAGGTGGGATATTAGTCGCCATACCAACCGCTATACCAGATGTTCCATTCACTAATAGATTAGGAAAACGAGCAGGAAAGACAACCGGCTCCCGCTCAGCGCCATCGTAGTTATCCTGATAATCAATCGTGTCCTTGTTGATATCTCGAAGCAATTCCATAGAAATCTTAGACATTCTTGCTTCTGTATAACGCATTGCTGCGGCAGAATCACCATCAACTGAACCAAAGTTACCATGGCCATCTACTAGCATGTAGCGGTAGCTAAAATCTTGTGCCATACGCACCATGGTCTCGTAAACTGCTGAATCACCATGTGGATGGTACTTACCAATAACCTCTCCAACTATACGTGCTGATTTCTTGTAAGCTTTATCAGAATGCATACCTAAGTCATTCATAGCATATAAAATTCTTCGGTGTACTGGCTTCATTCCATCACGAACATCTGGTAATGCCCGTGAGACAATAACACTCATTGCATAATCAAGGAAGGACGTACGCATCTCTTTACTTATATTAACCTCTTGTACACTAGGGCGTCTCTCTTCCGCCATACTTTATACCTCCTAAAGAGAAAAACACTTATCCATGTTTTTCTAGAGATAGGAAACCAGAGATCAGAATTGGGAAATTGGCAATAGCTTGTTCCCTATGTTCTCACCTCTTACTTCTAACCTCTTACTACTGTTTTATATGTCTAGATTTTTAACATACTGCGCATTTTCTTCGATGAAATTACGTCTAGGCTCTACCTTATCCCCCATTAACATATCAAATACCTGATCAGCATCAATTGCATCATCCAATTCAACTTGTAGTAAGGTGCGTTTTTCCGGATCCATTGTTGTATCCCAAAGCTGTTCAGCATTCATTTCACCGAGACCTTTATAACGTTGGATACCTGGTTTAGGAGCACTTGGAAGCTCTGCCAATCGTTCATCGAGTTCCTTATCGCTATATACATACTGAACAGCCTTCCCTTGCTTTATTTGATAAAGTGGTGGCTGCGCAATATAAATATAGCCTTTTTCTATCAATGGACGCATATATCGATAGAAAAATGTTAATAGTAAAGTACGTATATGTGCACCATCGACATCGGCATCAGTCATAATAACGACTTTATGATACCTTGCCTTCGAAATGTCGAAGTCTTCCCCGATACCAGTGCCGAGGGCAGTAATCATAGAACGTACTTCATTATTAGATAGAATTCGGTCTAATCGTGCCTTTTCAACATTTAATATCTTACCTCTTAAAGGAAGAATAGCTTGGAAATGACGGTCTCGCCCTGACTTAGCTGAACCTCCTGCTGAGTCACCCTCAACGATATATAATTCACTAATCGATGCATCTTTTGATGAGCAATCAGCAAGTTTACCTGGCAAGTTTGATACTTCTAAGGCACTTTTCCTTCTAGTAAGTTCCCGAGCCTTTTTTGCTGCCATACGGGCTCTTGACGCCATTAATCCTTTTTCCACTATTATTTTTGCAACACTAGGATTTTCAAACAAAAAGGTAGAGAACTTCTCGCTAAACACCGAATCACATACTGTTCGCACCTCACTATTACCTAGCTTCGTCTTGGTTTGTCCTTCGAATTGTGGGTCAGGATGCTTTATAGAAACAATTGCTGTAATTCCTTCTCTTACATCTTCACCTGATAGGTTAGAGTCTCCCTCTTTAATTAAATTACTTTTACGCGCATAGTCATTAATAACACGAGTTAACCCCGTTCTAAAACCAACTTCATGTGTTCCACCTTCATAGGTGTGGATATTATTTGCAAAGGAGTAAATGTTGGTTGAAAATCCCTCATTATATTGGATAGCTACTTCTACAGAAATATCTTGATCTTCTCCTTCTGCATAGAAAGGTTCATGTAATACTTCTTTATTTCCATTAATATATTCAACGTAAGAAGCAATACCACCTTCATAATAATAGCTTTCAGTCTCCTTATCCTCCGAGCGCTTGTCTTCTAAGGAAATTCTTAATCCCTTATTTAAGAAAGCAAGCTCACGCAGACGTTGTGATAATATATCAAAGTTATATTCTAATGTTTCCGTAAAGATTTCAGGATCTGGACGAAAATGGGTTATTGTACCTGTTTTGTCAGTCTCATCAATTACTTTAATATCTTCTTGTGGAACACCCTTTTTGAATTGTTGATAATAGATTTTATTATCGCGGTGCACGTACACCTCTAATGAAGTAGACAAGGCATTTACAACAGATGCACCAACCCCATGGAGTCCACCAGATACCTTATATCCTCCGCCACCAAATTTACCACCGGCATGGAGAACCGTCATAATTACTTCAAGAGCAGGTCGTCCTGTTTTCTTTTGAACATCAACAGGAATTCCACGACCATTATCTTGTACAGTAATACTATTATCTTCTTCAATAATAACCTCGATATGGTCACAGTATCCTGCTAAAGCTTCGTCAATACTATTATCAACGATTTCCCATACTAGATGATGTAGTCCTCTTTCTGCTGTTGACCCTATATACATACCAGGTCGTTTTCGTACTGCCTCTAATCCTTCCAATACCTGTATTTGGTCGGCATCATATGATTGGTCAGTTGTTACTTTTTCTTCCATCGACATCTTTCTCACACTCATTTCTTATGAAGAACTTAATCTATTTCAAATGATACGAATCATCTATATTAGAAGTTGTTCAAAAAGTTAGGTTCCTCCTTTTTGAACACGTATTACTTAGTTATATATATTTCAAAAATCGTTTAGAATAATTATGAAATAACCTCTTCCGAATAATCATCTAGATTATTAATCGCATGATTAATGCTTGATCGCCTTTTCAAGGTTGAAACCGAAACAGTGGTGTAGTAAATCAAGTCTGTTGTAATCATTATCGATTTAGCATCCTTCATCGTACCAATAATCTTTTTTTCCCTTTTCCAGGCCTTCATCATTTCTCCCATGATTACAGAAGAGGAGATCATTTGATAATCAATGATTGCAATAACATCCTCAGAACGAATTACATTGTCATTTCCTAAATGAATAAACATATATTTTTTCCTGAACCCTTCTTTTAAAATTGGTTATGACTGAACCGTTCCATTAACCACACGGAACATTTCCGCTTTTTCTAATGTCTTGTGGTGAATTCCGTCTACACTTGTTGTAGAAACAAAGGTCTGTACCTTTCCTTGAATGGTATTTAGTAAATGAGATTGCCTGAAATCATCTAATTCACTTAAAACATCATCCAAGAGCAAAATCGGATATTCACCAACCTCTTTATTTATTAATTCTATTTCTGCAAGTTTTACCGATAATGCAGTTGTTCGCTGCTGACCTTGTGAACCATATGTTTGAACATCTTTGTTATTTACATGAAACAATAAATCATCACGATGAGGACCAATTAGTGTTGTACCACGTTCTATCTCTTTTTCTTGTATTTCCTGAAATTTCGATAAATATATATCTTCTATTTTTCCCTTATTTTCCTCTTCTGATACCTCTATTGACGCATTATACTTGATTTCCAGGTTTTCAAGTCCTCTACTTATTCCATAATGAATTGGGCTTGCCCAACTTTTTAAGAGTTCAAGAAACATAAATCGCTTTTCTAAAATAATAGAAGCATGTTCAACAAGCTGGTCTGTTAATACATCCAACATGGTCCTATCTTTTATTTCGCGTCTTTGTAACTGCTTTAATAATTGATTCCGCTGTCTCAAGATTCTTTGATACTTTCCTAAATGATAGATATAGGTTGGTTGGATTTGTCCGAGCTCCATATCTATGAAACGTCTTCTAATTTGTGGAGGGCCTTTAACTAGTGTTAAATCTTCTGGTGCAAACATGACAACATTAATCGCACCAATAAAATCACTCAAACGTCTTTGCTCTAAATGATTTAACTTTGCTTTTTTACCCTTTGAGGAAAGAACAATATCTAGCGGGAGAGATTGATTACGTCTAATAATCCTACCTTCTATTTTAGCATAATCCTTCTCCCACTGTATTAATTCTTTTTCATGAGAAGTTCGATGAGACTTTGTAAACGCTAATACGTAAATAGCCTCCATTAGATTTGTCTTACCTTGAGCATTTTCTCCTATAACAACGTTAATTTTATCATCAAAGGATATTGATAATTTCTCGTAATTCCGATAGTTTGTTAACTCTAACCGTTCAATGTGCATGAAATTAAGCCTCTTTTTTTACAATGTACGATCCAAAATTCTCAATTTCTATTATATCATTCGGATAAAGTTTCCTCCCTCGTCGATGCTCTTGTTCGCCATTAACCATCGCACCTACATCTTGGAGAAATGCCTTCACCATTCCACCTGAGTCTAATATGTTTAGAAGTTTAATAAATTGACCTAATGTAATATATTCCGTTTTTATATTAATTTCTTCATGCAATGCTATCACCAGATTCTTTTAAATTTTGAGTCCTATAATCTGCTTTCCCATCTAAAAACTTTATATACCTATTTTACTAAAGTTTTTGGATTAATGAAAGGTAAGACCCCAGAATAAACTAAAAAACCCTTATTTATGCCTATATTTGCTTTTAAAACACATTAATTATTTATCTTTCATGCTGGCCAAATAAAAAAGTTCCATTTTATTTTTTCGTGATACTTAATTAATTCTTTTTTATAATTATACCTTTTAATTTAAATTCATTGTAAGAAGGATATAAGTTAATTTTTAAACTTTTATTGCTAACAATATTTTCTTTAGTAGTGGTTTTAAGTTGTCCGCTTTTAGGCAAAAAAAGAAATCGGTATTTGCACCGATTTCCTTAATACGTTCGTACTGGGAGAATTAATTGTAAGATGGAATCATCATCAACAGGACGAATAATAAATGGCCTCATTGCTCCCGTAAAAGCAATAGATACTTCGTCATATTCAATTGCCTTTAATGCATCAATCATGTATTTCGAACTAAATGATATTTTTAACTCTTCTCCCTCGATGGAATGTACGCTAATATCTTCTGTGACATTTCCAATTTCAGGGGAATTACTAGTAATTTCGACGATGTTTGTTCCTTGAGTTGCTAAACGAACAACATTATTTCTTTCTTCTTTTGCTAGTAAAGAAGCGCGATCAATCGTTCCTAATAATTCCTTTGTTTTAACTTTTATTTTGGTTTTACTTTGTTCCGGTATTAAACGAGAAGTTTCAGGATAATTCCCATCGAGTAATCGTGATAAGAAATTTAGGTGCTTGGTGCGGAATAAAATTTGATTATTTGTAACACTAATTTCCACCGATTCCTCATTATCATCAAGTATTTTATTTAATTCATTCAGACTTTTACCCGGAACGACAATATTCTTAAATTCAATACTAGTATTTGCTATAGGAACTTCCCTGGAAGCTAATCGATGGCTATCTGTTGCAACAAACTTCAGTACACTATTCGCTAAGTTGATGTTAACCCCTGTTAAAATCGGACGAGTTTCCATGGTTGAAACGGCAAATACCGTTTGTTTAATCATGCTTTTTAATATATCAATTGGCATTTCGATACTATCATCCGTTTGAATCTTAGGAAGCTGTGGATATTCTTCTGCATCCTGTCCGTTTAGAGTAAATTCAGCTTTGCCTGATCGAATGGTTACTTTTAAGCTTGCATCAGATTCTATTTCTACTGTTTTTTCAGGAAGTTTCCGTACGATGTCAGGAAAATATTTTGCTTGTAAAACAATGCTACCTTCCTCTATTTGTTCTACGTTTACTTTTTCATCTTCTTCTGCTGGGATGTAAGACTCGATAGATATATCAGAGTCACTACCAGTTAATGTTACGCCATCATTTCTAGCTTCAATTTTAATACCTGTCAAAATTGGAATGACTGTTCTAGACGAAATTGCCTTCATAACATCTTGAACACTAGAAATTAATTGTTCACGTTGGATAATAAATTTCATAAAGAAATCCTCCTAAGGGAAGTTATATATATATTTATTTTTTATAAAATATAATAATAAAAGTAATAATGCTTGTGATTATGTGGATAAGCGAGATTTTTGTTTAGAGCTCTAAGTTTTCCACATGTGGATAGTCTGTTTATAACAATGCAACAGAATTAACATTATTAACATGTGGATAATTGGAAGAGAGTAAAAAAATAACGCTATAAAGATTTAAGTTCTTCTTTTAATTCTTCAATTTCTCTATTTAAGGCTGCATCCTTTTCTAATAGTTTAGAGATTTTTTCGTGTGCATGAATAACTGTTGTATGATCTCTTCCACCAAATTCATCCCCAATCTTAGGCAATGAGAAATCTGTTAATTCTCGTGATAGATACATAGCAATCTGTCTTGGAAAGGCGATAGACTTCGTTCGTTTTTTTGCTGCGAAATCTTCCAATTTAACATTATATTTTTCTCCGACAGCTTCTTGAATTCCTAATATAGTAATAACTTTCGGCTTACTGCTAGGGATAATATCTTTTAGCGCATCTGCAGCAAGTGATGCATCAATATCCTGGTTAACTAGAGAGGAATAAGCAACAACACGGATTAGAGCTCCCTCTAGCTCGCGAATATTCGTATCAATTTGATTAGCAATATATAGCATGACTTCATTGGGAATATCTAAACCTTCTGCCTTTGCTTTTTTATTTAAAATAGCAATCCTAGTTTCTAAATCCGGAGGGGTAATATCTGTAATTAGACCCCATTCAAACCGAGAACGCAGACGATCTTCCAATGTTGGTATTTCTTTAGGCGGACGATCACTCGAAATAATGATTTGCTTGCTTTCCTCATGCAATGTATTAAATGTATGGAAAAATTCCTCTTGAGTTGATTCTTTTCCAGCAATGAATTGAATATCATCTATTAATAGAACATCGACTGTTCGATATTTATTGCGAAAGTTCGTCGTTTTGTTTTCCATAATGGCATTAATAAACTCGTTCGTGAATTTTTCCGAAGTGATGTAGACAACTTTAGCATTAGGATTTTGATCCATTACATAATGACCGATTGCATGCATCAAATGTGTTTTACCTAATCCAACACCACCATAAATAAAGAGCGGATTATAAGCTTTTGCTGGCGCCTCTGCAACAGCTAAGGATGCCGCATGTGCAAAACGGTTGCCTGCTCCAATAACAAAAGTATCAAACGTATACTTTGAATTTAACATCGTCTTTGGGAAATCATTGTTTTCGGCTGAATTCTTAGGCTTTGGAACAGGCTTTACATCCTCTAATTCAGGAGTTATATCTGGAATAACAAATTTCGTGTTCAATCTTGTACCAGTGATTTCACCTATAATATCGGAAATTAAATCGGTATATTGGTTTTCAAGCCAATCCCTAGCGAATTCGTTTGGTGCAGAAATAACTAATGTATTTTTTTCTAACGATTCCGCCTTTGTATTTTTAAGCCAAGTATCAAAGCTTGGTTTGCTGATTTTTTCTTCAATTTTTTCTAATGTAGCAACCCATAGCTCTTCAATGTTTTCCAATACGGTTTTTCACTCCTTTTTAGAAAAACTAAGCTATTTATAAGAAAAGTTCTTAGTTCCTCTTTATTTCGGTTTCAATTGTTTGCTCCATCACTTCTTCTTTCTGATAAAAAATGATAGGACATAATACTTTTAATACTGACAGAAAAAGCCTTCCTTTGTTCTTATTGGAAAGAAAGAAAGGCATTAAATATGAACATATTTTACTAGGTTAGAGGAAATAGTTCTGTGGATAGAAAATATGTGATTGTATGAGGGATACGAATAGTTATATACGTTATCCACATCATTGTTGAAAAACTTATTAATAATACTGTGAACAACTATCCACAGTTTATCCACAATCTGTGTATAAGTTAAATTTGATTTTGATTTTCCACAAGTGAAAACATAAATATGATAACAAAAAAAACCTAAACGTGCAACGGCATTCTGACACTTATCCACATAATTCTACCTGTTGTATATAAATGTTGTCCACACTACTATATTTTGTGATTTTCTTGTCGATAATGGTTGTGGATAGGAGAATAGTGTCGAAATTTTTATAAACAGTGAGTGTGGATAATTGAAAAATCCCTTTTGGAATTGGAAAAGGTAGAGGATTAAACGAATGAAATATCGTGGTAAGCAAAAAATTAAATAGTTCTCTATGGGAAAAAATGTGTTTCAATATTATTATTTGTCGACGGAAAGCAGTATTGAAAAATCTATTTGACAAAGTGGCCTTCTTTTACGTATAATTACAAAGACTGTTTTTGATTGATATGTTTAAAAACAAAATTTTAGATATTTAGTAATCCTTTGGGAGGTGCATGATAAATGAAAAGAACATTCCAACCAAATAATCGTAAACGTAAAAAAGTTCACGGTTTCCGTGCTCGTATGAGTTCTAAAAATGGACGTAAAGTTTTAGCACGTCGCCGTCGTAAAGGAAGAAAAGTTTTATCTGCATAGGCCACTGTTAATTCAGTGGTCTTTTTCTACTTATTTTGAGAAAAGATGACTCCTTGTTGGGGTTTATGGAATATATATACATATTCATTATGTAGTTAGAATAAAAGCGAAGTTGGTTACGTAAATGGTTAGCGTCGTTTTTAGATAGGTGGTTAGATGAAAAAAATATTTCGTATTAAAAAGAATGAGGAATTCCAGCTGGTTTTTAAAAAGGGAAAGTCTTTTGCCAACCGACAGCTTGTAATATATTATATGGAAAAACCTGGACAGGATCATTTTAGAATTGGTCTTTCAGTGGGGAAAAAGATAGGAAATGCTGTTACTCGTAACCGCATAAAACGATATTTACGCCAAGCATTTCAAGAGCTGGAGGATTACATTAAGTATCCGCATGATATTGTTATAATTGCTCGAAACCAAACAAAGGATATGGAATACAAAGATATCAAAAAAAGCTTAATCCACTTATTATATAAACAGCATTTATTAAAAAATGGCTTTAAACAAGCTTAGTATAGAAACTTGTACCTATTTCATATAAAATAGCATATAGAAAATCTGTTATTTGCCAGGAGTTAAGGAGGAAATAAATTGCGAAAGAAGTATTTATTACTTCTGACAATAATCGGTATGGTACTTTTATTAGCCGGATGTATGGAAGTAGATCAGCCGATTACGTCAGAAAGTGAAGGAATATGGAATACAGTATTTGTTTATCCGCTTTCATGGGTAATTATAAAAATCGCTGAAATCTTTAATAATAGTTATGGGCTTTCAATTATTATTGTTACAATCTTTCTTCGTTTGATTATTCTACCTTTAAGTGTGAAACAAATAAAAAGTTCAAAAGCGATGCAAGAAATACAACCAAAATTACAAGAAATTCAGAAGAAATATAGTTCCAAGGATGCGAATACACAACAGAAGCTGCAACAGGAAACGATGAAGTTGATGCAGGAACATAATGTTAATCCACTTGCAGGCTGTTTACCAATCTTTGTTCAAATGCCAATATTAATCGCGATGTATCATGCAATTGTTCGTACGGAGGCAATAAGTAATTATAGCTTTTTATGGTTTGAATTAGGATCACCTGATTATATCTTACCTTTATTAACTGCCGGATTTACGTTCTTGCAGCAAAAATTAATGATGTCAACCAATACATCAGTGAATTCCAATCCACAAGTTGCTATGCAAATGAAAATGATGTTATATGTGATGCCAATCATGATTGGGGTAATGGCATTCTTCTTCCCAGCTGCATTAGCATTATACTGGGTAACAGGTAACATCTTCATGGTGGCTCAAACACTTCTAATTAACAAACCGATGATGAATAATGCAAATAATGGAGGAGACAAAAAGTGAAGGAAATAACTGCTAGTGGTCGTACGGCTGAAGAAGCGATCCAATCAGCATTAGAGCAGTTAAACACCACGAGGGATCAAGTCGAAATTACCATTATTGATGAAGGGAAAAAAGGATTATTAGGCGTTTTTGGGTCAAAACCTGCATTTGTCAAAGTAACTATTGCGCAAGACTTGGTAAAAGATACCGAAGCTTTCCTACAAGAAATTTTGGCTAAAATGAATGTAGAGGCGGAGATTAAGACCACAGTAGATGGAAAGTATGTCACCTATGATTTAGCAGGAGAGAACATAGCGATTCTAATAGGGAAACGTGGACAAACACTTAATGCATTGCAATATTTACTACACTTGGTAATTAATAAGGATAGTCCAATTTATTATACAGTCACACTAGATGCAGAAGGTTACCGAAGCCGTAGAAAAGAAACTCTGGAGGCTTTAGCAAAAAAAATGGCAGACAAAGCTATTCGATTAAATAAAAAAGTAGCTTTAGATCCTATGCCAGCATTTGAAAGAAAAGTTATACATCACGTACTACAGGAATCTCATGTATCAACTTATTCTGATGGCATAGAGCCTCATCGTCATATTGTAATCAAACCGAATAAAAAATAACAAAAAACCTTGGATATGTTCCAAGGTTTTTTGTTTTGTACGATAGAATATATCTATTCATTAGTGAGTAGACGTTTCCTAAAATTAGTTTTTCTAATAAAACCAAAGATATTGCACAACTTAATAACGAATTCCTTTTTACCAAACGTGAATGATGGAAATAAGTTAATCCATACTAGGAATACTACGATTTGGTAAAGGAGTTTTCTGTATGAATCAATATACTGGTGCAATATTTAGCGGGGAATTGGATAAGAAGAATGAGACTTTTTATCTAACTGAGGTAAAAAGTCTTACAACGGGTTCCACTTTATCCCTAAATCAATTAGAGCAAATGTATTCGTATTTAGGGAAACAACAAGATAGTTGTATGTTAACCGTTAATGACCAAATTCCCGTTCTCATACAAGAAAATGAGAAGAATGAGTTAATTAATGACCTTCATCATATTTTAAAAAACCTAAATCATGTAAGTTCAGAAGGGAGTTCATCAAATGCTTAAAAAAAGCAGTGGAAAGGCTAAAACTGTAGCGGAAAAGACATACCAATATTCGGATTACTATAGTAATGATCAACTATCAAAGGGAATGGCTGAAACTCATGAACAGGTATCCGATACCTATATGGAGGGAACCGTAGATAGGGAAAATAATTATACGAATTCCCGTGATGATAATAGTGATGAGAATAGTATTCCTAGAAAAAAACATTAATGTATTTTAGCGGAAGAAGGGAAGAACATGGCGAAAAGGAAAATTCTTGTTCCAGAGGCCCGTGAAGGTTTGGACCAATTAAAGGCAAAAGTTACGAATACAATTGATCCAAAGAATACAAAATATGAAATTGCTGATGAGCAAGGAATTTCATTAAATCATGGCTATAATGGTGACATTAAAGCAAAGGAAGCAGGTAAAATAGGTGGGGAAATTGGTGGAAATATGGTAAAGGAACTAGTGAGTATCGCCAAAAAACAAATGAACAGGTAATCTTTAAAAGCCTCGCTTAGGTATGAGCGAGGCTTTTTAATATATAAGGAATATTCACTTGTTGATAAATTTTTGTTTAACGTTATAATAGATTTTTGGTAATGTATCCACATGTTGATAACTATGATGTGTTTTTGGTTATACTAATAGTGTGGATAAGTTTATTTTTTTTTTGGTTTGTGTTATCCTATTTTGTTAGTGACTATAAAAATAATTCTTTAATATAAAGCTGGAATATTGTTGGAGGTGAATGTAATGATGGGAACTGATACAATTACTGCAATTTCAACCCCAATGGGTGAGGGCGCGATAGCTATTGTCCGATTAAGTGGTCCAGAAGCCATTAAGTTAACATCAGAAGTGTTCAAGGGGAGGGACTTGCAGGAAGTCGATTCACACACGATTAATTATGGTAAGATTGTTGATCCTGAGACAGGCGAAATGGCAGAGGAAGTGATGGTTTCCATCATGCGTGCGCCGAAGACATTTACTCGTGAAGATGTAGTTGAGATTAATTGTCATGGTGGAATGGTGGCTGTAAATCGTGTGTTAGATATTTTATTGAACCGAGGTGCAAGACTCGCGGAACCTGGAGAATTTACAAAACGAGCTTTTTTAAATGGCCGTATTGACCTTTCCCAGGCTGAAGCTGTCATGGATCTGATTCGTGCAAAAACAGATAAGGCAATGAATGTTGCTTTAAAGCAAATGGATGGTAGATTATCTGGTTTAATTAAGCGACTAAGACAAGATTTATTAGAAACGGTAGCACATGTAGAGGTTAACATTGATTATCCGGAATATGATGATGTAGAAGAAATGTCACATGAAATGATGCGAACGAAGACGAAAGAAGTTCATGCAGAAATTGAAAAACTTCTAGAAGTAGCAAAGCAAGGGAAAATACTTCGTGAGGGTCTTGGTACAGCTATCATTGGAAGACCGAATGTTGGAAAATCCTCATTAATGAACACACTGGTTCAGGAAAATAAGGCAATTGTAACAGAAGTCCCTGGAACAACAAGGGATATTATTGAAGAATATGTTAACGTTAGGGGAGTTCCTTTACGTTTAGTGGATACGGCAGGTATTCGTGAAACAGAGGATATTGTTGAAAAAATCGGTGTGGAACGCTCCAGACAAGTATTAAAGGAATCTGATCTTATTTTATTTGTTCTAAATTATAATGATGGTTTAACAGATGAAGATGAAAAGCTATTTGAAGCGGTTAGAGGGCTTGAATATATTGTTATTATTAATAAGACTGACTTAGAGCAAAAACTGGATTTAGAAAAGGTAAGAGAACTTGCTGGCAACCGCCCCATTGTGACCACTTCCTTATTAAAAGAAGAGGGAGTAGATGAATTGGAAAAAGCGATTGCTGATACGTTCTTTTCAGGAGAAATTGAATCTGGTGATCTAACTTATGTTTCTAATGTTAGACATATTCAGCTTCTTCAAAAGGCTAAAAAGGCATTGGAAGATGCGATGGAAGGTATTGAGCTTGAGATGCCAATGGATATTGTTCAGATAGATGTTACGAGAACGTGGGAATTTTTAGGCGAAATTATAGGTGATACTGCAAGTGATAGTTTAATCGATCAGCTATTCTCACAATTTTGCTTAGGTAAATAAAAAGTCATATTGCTATTTATTAGAATCGTTAGGAAAGGGTGAAAAATAGATGACATACAATGCAGGTCATTATGATGTTATTGTTGTTGGAGCGGGGCATGCCGGTGTAGAAGCTGGTATAGCGGCAGCGCGTATGGGTGCCAACACACTTATGCTTACCTTGAATTTAGATATGATTGCTTTTATGCCCTGTAATCCTTCTATAGGTGGCCCGGCAAAGGGAATCGTCGTACGTGAAGTTGACGCACTTGGTGGCGTGATGGGAAAAGTGATAGATAAGACATATATTCAAATGAGAATGTTAAACACTGGTAAAGGACCTGCTGTTCAAGCATTACGCGCGCAAGCTGATAAAGCACTTTATAGTGTGGAAATGAAGAAATTAATTGAAAATGAAGAGAATATTACATTGCGTCAAGGGATGGTTGAGGAACTTATTGTAGAAGATGGCGTCTGTAAAGGAGTCATAACAGAGACTCATGCTGCTTACTATGCGAATGCTGTAATTCTTACGACAGGTACCTATATGCGTGGTAAAGTCCTTATGGGTGATTTGGAATATGAAAGTGGCCCAAATAATCAGCGTCCATCTCTTAAGTTATCCGAGAACCTGGAAAAGATAGGGTTAGAGCTTGTTCGTTTCAAAACAGGTACACCGCCACGTGTGAATAGCCATACCATCGACTATTCCAAAACTGAAATTCAACCTGGAGATGAAAATCCAAGCTTGTTTTCGTTTGAGTCAGCGGAAAAAATTGTCGATCAAATACCGTGTTGGTTGACCTATACGAATGAATTTACACACGAGGTTATTAATGAAAATTTAGGTCTTTCTGCTATGTATTCCGGTATGAAACGTGGAACTGGACCACGATATTGTCCATCGATTGAAGATAAAATTGTTCGTTTTAATGATAAGCCTCGTCACCAAATTTTCTTAGAACCTGAAGGAAGAAACACAGAAGAGGTATATGTTCAAGGATTATCTACATCCTTACCAGAATCAGTTCAACATCAGATGGTAAAAACGGTTCCAGGGTTGGAAAATGCAGAAATTATGCGTGCAGGATATGCCATTGAATATGATGCAGTGGTGCCAACACAGCTATGGCCAACATTGGAAACCAAAGCCATTTCTAGATTATTTACTGCTGGACAAATTAATGGAACATCTGGATATGAAGAAGCGGCAGGGCAAGGAATCATGGCGGGCATCAATGCTGCAAGAACCATATCCGGTAAAGACTCTGTTATTTTAGACCGTGCTCAGGGGTATATCGGTGTGTTGATTGACGACCTAGTAACCAAAGGTACGAATGAACCATATCGCCTGTTAACTTCCCGTGCAGAATATCGCTTATTACTACGACATGATAATGCCGATTTAAGATTAACGGAAATTGGCTATGAAATTGGGTTAATCTCTGAAGAGCGTTATGAGAAATTCCTAGAGAAAAAACGTTTGGTTGAAGAAGAGAAAAAACGTTTAAGTAAAATTGTGATTAAGCCGACTGAAGAAGTAAAACAAATGATGGCTGAAGCGGGAGCTACTCCTATGAAGGAAGCAACAAAAGCTTATGATCTCATGAAAAGACCGGAATTAAGCTATGAGATTATAACAAACATGATTGAATCTAACCCAGACCTTCCCGAAGAAGTTAAGGAACAAGTTGGGATTCAAATTAAGTATGAAGGGTACATTAAAAAAGCGTTAGACCAAGTAGAACGGATGCTTAAAATGGAGGATAAAAAAATTCCAGAAGACATTGATTATGATGCAGTAAGTGGAATAGCTACAGAAGCTAAGGAAAAATTGAAAAAAATACGTCCATTGTCTTTAGGTCAAGCTTCTAGAATCTCTGGCGTAAACCCAGCGGATATCTCCATTTTGCTTGTATATATTGAACAAGGGAATATTGCTCGTTTAGCTAATTAAAGGAAATGGTTGAGCATGCAAGATAGGCTAAAGAACCTATTTTATTTATGATTTAAGAGGCTGGGACATAACGAAAGTGTTTAACTCAAAAGACGAACAATGTACTGCTTAGGGGAGTATATTTCCGAAGTGGCCTTCGCACTAATCATGTTCGGGTTTTGCGTTGAAAAATACTTTTGTCCTGGCCTCTTTACATAGGAAGTCTTAATTATTACAGTTAGGACTTTTTTAAAAATTGTTGTTTGTACTGTAAGATAGAATGTTCATTTAGAACTAGAGAATAGTATCTTTTAACCGTGATGAAAACACCGCCATTTACGAAAAGAGTCATAAGTAATAGCATATATAAAATTTTATAGTTAGGAGTTTATCTTTCCATGAATCCAGAACAATTCCAATTGGCTTTAAAGGAAAAGGGAATAGAATTAAGCGAGATACAATTAGAGCAGTTTGAAACTTACTTTAAACTTCTAGTGGAATGGAATGAAAAGATTAATCTTACTGCTCTAACTGCTGAAGAAGATGTTTATCTAAAGCACTTTTATGATTCGATTTCCGCTGCATTTTATTATGATTTTACGAAGGAACAATCCATTTGTGATGTAGGAGCAGGGGCAGGATTTCCGAGTATACCATTAAAAATCTGTTTCCCGGAATTAAAAGTAACCATTGTGGATTCTTTGCAAAAGAGAATTGTTTTTTTAAATCAATTAGCAGAGAAGCTACAACTATCTAATGTTGCTTTTTATCATGATCGTGCAGAGACTTTCGGTAAAAACAAAGAACATAGAGAAAGTTTTGATATTGTTACTGCAAGGGCAGTAGCTCGTATGTCGGTCTTAAGTGAGCTTTGCCTTCCATTAGTAAAAAAGAACGGTATTTTTATTGCAATGAAGGGTGCACAGGCTGATAATGAATTATCAGATGCTAAAAATGCCATTGAGATATTAGGTGGGGAAGCGAAAGACACGCATACATTTACACTTCCGAATGATGAAGGTGAGCGTAGTATTATTTTCATAAATAAAAGGAAGAAAACACCGAATAAATATCCTAGAAAGCCTGGAACACCAAATAAAAGCCCATTGTAAAACATGACGCAGCATTAGTGATGGTTCAGAGATAAATGGAATGGTTCTTACGTATCCAAAATTTTTACAAATAAAGAACATTTAAAAGGCATGATAGCCTTTTTTTTATTATCTCGAAAGATATTGATACTTTTCTTATCCTACTTATGGTAAAATAGATTATAAATCTATGCATAGAATTCTACTATGTTATTAATCTATAAATTTATCTATATAATAGTTAAAATATAAATAAATATTGTTTCACGTGAAACAATTTAATACATAAATTTTTATTTAATAGAAATTAAAGGTGGTGTCAAATCATGGTGCATCCTTTTAATCGACTTTTTGGATTAGGTGATAAAACTACAACAGAAACGGAAAAAGAATCCTATAATCCCGATGAAGTAGTTCAGATACCTGTAAAAGATATCATTGCCAACCGTTTTCAGCCTCGTTCTATATTTGATGAAGAGAAAATAGGGGAGTTAGCGCAAACCATTCATACACATGGGATGATCCAGCCAATTATTGTGAGAAAGTTAGAAGATGATAAATATGAGATTATCGCTGGTGAACGAAGATGGCGTGCTGTTCAATCGATTGGTTGGGAAACGATCTCAGCTATTGTTCGTGAAATGACAGATACGGAAACGGCTTCTGTTGCTTTAATTGAAAACTTACAGAGAGAGGAATTGACGGTAATAGAAGAAGCTTTTGCTTACTCAAAATTACTAGAAATGCATTCCCTAACACAGGAGGCTCTAGCCCAAAGGCTTGGTAAAAACCAGTCCACTATTGCTAATAAATTACGTTTATTGAAACTACCTGATGAAGTACAGGAAGCATTATTAAGCAAAACTATCACAGAACGGCATGCACGAGCATTAATAAAGCTGAAAGACCCAGAGAAACAGGTCGAAGTATTAAAGATAATTATAGATAATGAGTTAAATGTGAAGCAGACGGAAGAGCGTATTGCAAAAATACAGGAGCCAAAGGAAAATAAAAAGAAACGTCCTAAACTTAAAGGTATTAATAAGGATATTCGTATTGCCATGAACACCATACGCCAGTCACTAAGCATGGTTACACAAACAGGTGTTAATGTGGAGTCAGATGAGAAAGAATTTGATGAGTATTATCAAATCACTGTTAAGATACCGAAGAAAAAATAGGAGTATGGACACAACATTTGTTTTTACCCATCTTATGAACATAAGGTGGGTATTTATAATAGATAAGTTGTTAAACTAGAGGACATCTATTACAAGTTTTTTAAAGATACGATTAAAACGTTCTCTTTTATAGAATGCGTGATAAAATAGTATGTATACAGTTTTTAGGAAGGTGTCAACATGGGGAAAATAATATCCATCGCTAACCAAAAAGGTGGCGTAGGAAAAACAACTTCATCAGTTAATTTAAGTGCTTGTCTTGCCTATTTAGGAAATAAGGTCCTTATAGTAGATACAGACCCACAGGGAAATGCAACTAGTGGAGTAGGGGTAAATAAAGCAGATGTGAATCATTGTGTTTATAATGTTCTAGTAGATGATATGGAAGCTGAGGATGTCGTCATTTCCAGTAATGTTGAAAGCTTAGATATAATTCCTGCTACCATCCAGTTAGCTGGTGCAGAGATTGAACTCGTTCCTGTTATTTCTAGGGAAATTCGCTTGAAGAAAGCATTAGAGAGTTTAAGGGATGAATATGATTATATTATTATAGACTGCCCACCATCC
The DNA here is from genome assembly GCF_900176885.1 of Oceanobacillus senegalensis. Classification (GTDB taxonomy): domain Bacteria; phylum Bacillota; class Bacilli; order Bacillales; family Amphibacillaceae; genus Oceanobacillus; species Oceanobacillus senegalensis. The sequence continues at coordinate 3,543,100 of NZ_LT839648.1, forward strand.
TTGGGTTTATTAACGCTAAATGCTTTAACAGCTTCAGATACGGTGATCATTCCAGTACAATGTGAGTATTATGCACTAGAAGGATTAAGCCAATTATTAAATACGATTCGCCTTGTACAAAAGCATTTAAATAAGTCGTTAATGATTGAAGGAGTTTTATTGACGATGTTAGATGCCAGAACCAACTTAGGTATACAGGTGATTGAAGAAGTGAAGAAATACTTCCAGGATAAAGTCTATCAAACTATTATTCCAAGAAATATAAGGTTAGGAGAAGCACCTAGTCATGGTGAGCCAATCATTACATATGATCCAAAATCAAAAGGTGCTGAAGTATATCTTGAATTAGCAAAGGAAGTGATGGCCAGTGGCGAAAGGGTTGGGTAAAGGTATTAATGTGTTTTTTCCAGAAGTAGAACAGAAAAATGACGATTCTATTCAAGAAATTGATATTAAAGAGCTTAGACCAAATCCATATCAACCAAGAAAGTCGTTTCACGCCGATGCGATTGAAGAATTAAAAGAATCTATTCTTCAACACGGTATTCTTCAACCACTTATTGCTCGTCAAAGTATCAAAGGGTATGAGATAGTCGTTGGTGAAAGGCGATACCGAGCCGCAAAGGAGGCAGGGCTTAAGAAAGTTCCTGTAGTGGTTAAAGAATTAACAGATGATAAAATGATGGAGTTAGCTTTGCTTGAGAACCTTCAGAGAGAAGACTTAACACCGATTGAGGAAGCACAGGCATATTCTAATCTCATGCATGAACTAAAGGTCACACAAGAGGAACTGTCCAAACGGTTAGGTAAGAGCCGATCCCATATCGCCAATATGGTTCGTTTGTTGTCCTTACCTGAAAATATTGTTGCTTATATTAATAATGGGGAATTGTCTATGGGACATGGTAGGGCTTTATTGGGACTAAAGGATAAAGACCGACTAACACCACTCGTAAATAAAATAAGAAGTGAAAAACTAAATGTAAGACAGGTTGAAAAATTGATTGCTGCATTGAATGAAAAGCCAGTGAAGAAAAAGGAAAAGACAAAAAAGGATGTATTTATTACGGAAAGAGAATCCATCTTAAGAGATCGACTTGGTACCGCAGTATCTATTCAAAGAGGGAAGAAAAAAGGGAAAATTGAAATTGAATTTTATACAGATGATGATTTAGAACGAATTATTGAGCTACTTGAGGATTAAATAAATGCTGATTAAGAAATATAGACTGATTCATATCGGTCTATATTTTTTTCTGTTAACAACAAGGAATAAAACAACTGCGCATTATCCTTCGTAATAAACGAATAGTACAAGACAAAGCAAAAGAGTATTTCATCAAATAATTTAACAAAAAATGTTCCACGTGAAACATTTTTTGTTATCCTTATAGATATATATAATTTACATAATAGGGAGATGTAGCAGTGTGGCTTTATTAGGGACGATTGTAAATGGTGCATTAATTGTTATTGGTTCAATTATTGGTTTGTTTTTTACGAAAATACCAGAAAGATATAAGGAGACAGTTATGCACGGAATAGGCTTAGCTGTCATATTAATAGGGTTACAGATGGCCTTTTCGACAGAACAGATTCTTATTGTATTACTCAGCTTACTTTCTGGAGCAATTATTGGAGAGCTATTTCGTATTGAGGAGGGGCTTAATCGTCTAGGGGATTGGATAGGAAGTAAATTTACAACAAACAACGATGAATTTAGCATTTCGCAGGGATTTATCACTGCTACACTTATTTTCTGTATCGGTGCTATGTCAATTATTGGTGCACTGGATAGTGGAATCCGACATGATCATGAAGTACTGATAACTAAGGGAGTTATTGATGGTTTTACCAGTCTTGTATTAACAACAACACTGGGATTTGGGGTTATCCTTTCTATTATTCCAGTTGTGCTTTATCAAGGTTCTATTGCTCTATTATCTACTCAAATTACTCACTTTGTATCTGAAGCATTCTTAAACGGGTTGATTGTGGAAATGACTTCAGTTGGTGGACTTCTTATTGTTGCAATCGGACTTAATATATTAAAGATAACAAAGATTCGAATTGGGAATTTATTACCTTCCATTCTAACTGTAATACTTATCTATTATATTTTTCAGCTATTTTAGAATTAATTTCAGTTTTGATGGTTGAATATAATAGGGTTATAGATAGTGAGGTATTTAAATGCAAAGGGTTATGAAAATGGCATACGAAGGGATTATGCTTCTTTTAGTCATGCTAACCATTATGACAATATGGTCAGAAGATACAATAAATACAACCATCAATTGGGTAGTGTGGGCAATATTTACGATTGATTTTTTACTTAGACTTTATTTATCTGAAGGTAAGTGGGCATTTATAAAAGAAAATCCATTTCTTGTATTAGCTATTATACCACTCGACCAATTATTTCAAGTTGCTAGAATAGTGAGATTAATATATTTCTTTCGGATTAAAACCATTACCAAATATTATGTTTCTCCCTATATTGAAAAACTTTCCTATAAATCGTTGACCATGGTTTTGACCTTGTTAGTTATCGTATTAATTGTAGAATCCTTCATTATTATGGCTCTTGAAAGCTCTGTTTCCACATTATTAGATGCGATGAATGTAACTTTCGGCCATTTAATGTTCTTTGGGAGGGAAATTTTTGTTATTAACCATTCCATTTCTGTATGGCTGCTAACAGCTACATCTATCATTGGTGTGATAATTCAGGGGCTAGCTTTACAATGGGGCTTTCATAAAGCTGATAATGTATATAGGAAGTACAAAGAAAAGATTAATCTGTAACTATTATATAAATAGGGAGGGAGAAGGCATTCGTGCTACTCCCTTTTTTAGTTTCTTAGTAATTTCTACTTATAGTGTTGACTAAATATGAACCACTGGTACACGGTGCTAAAGGGAGCCTTCCTTTTCTAAGCTACATATATTTATTCCGTGTTCTAAATCTGTGTCTAATCTAGTTATATGCTCTGTTTATTTCGGGAGTGTTTAAGAACAATTGCGGGCATAGAGCGGTTATGTGTTAAATTACGATCCACTTTATCTAGTACAAATGCTAGTTCTTTCGCCATATCGGTTACAACGGATAGCCTAGTGTTTTGCAATACGGAATACTCCATAAACCCACCAATATTCACAACTCCAGATATATGCATGTCTCCCACTGGTGGCAGTGATTTATTTAAGGCAGCTCCAGGCTTTAAGGGTCCTTTTGCTGTAATGAATTGACCAATGGATGAATTTTTCCCTAAACAAGCATCAATTGCGATAATAAAAGGGTTTCGATGTGATTCCATAATGTGCTCAAGCGAGTCTTCTAAATTAGTAGCATGTATGGGCTGATGTAACGTTCCATAAACAGTCATATGTTTTAATCTTAATTCAGATAAATAAGTGCCGGTAAGAGGACCAAGGGCATCTCCAGTAGAGCGATCTGTACCAATGCAAACAATAATATATTCACGTGGAGCATCGGGCATCCATGAAATAATTTTCTCGCTCATCTTATGATGCAATGTTGGATCATTATATAGCATACGAAAATTTTCATTAAAATTACCAAATCGACTCTTTAGATTCATAGCTTATCCTCCAATTACATATTGGTATAGTATACGGATATTTTTCCCTTTCTATACATAGATTGTATAAATAAATATTGGAGGAAATAAAATGCTGAATGCTGGTCTAAAATGGATGTTTTTAATTATTGGAACAACGATTGGTGCAGGATATGCTTCAGGAAGGGAATTATGGCAATTTTTCGGTCATGAAAGTGGACTAGCTATTGTCTTGTTTGCTATTTTCTTTACCATTTGTTGTATGGTTATTATGTATATTAGCTATAAACATAAATCTACGCATTATTTACCGGTTCTCAAAGACATAGTTGGTAAACGTTTATCGAAGTTTTATGATGTAATGATTTTCTTTTATTTATTTTCTACAACGGTTGTGATGATTGCTGGCAGTGGTGCAACGGGACAAGCCTTTAATTTCTCAAAATGGTGGGGGATATTAACAATCATCATTGCATTAGTACTACTATTCATGAGAAATATAAATGGATTGCTTACGATCAATCAATTTATATTACCCATATTATTAGGTGGTTTACTTTTTATTTTAATGTTATTTACGATTGATCAAGAATTAGAGCTGTTTTCACATTGGCATGAACAAAGAAATTGGACTGCTGCATTTCCATTTACAGCATTAAATATCTTACCTCTAATAGCTGTATTGGGAGCAATAGGAGACAAAATGAAATCGAAATCAGAGATTTTTATTGCCAGTATTGGCAGCGGAATGATTCTTGGGGCGATATCTTATATTTACAATAATAGTTTGATTCAAATTGCAGATGAAATTCTTTTATATGAAATACCTTTGTTTGCTATTCTAAAACACTATCCTTTTGAGATAACGGTATTTATGTCTATTATGTTGTGGTTTGCCATATTTACTACAGCCGCTTCTGGAGTATTGGGGATTGTAACTAGAATTCAGGAGTATTTTAGGCAATCCTTCGTTTTTTTAGTTGTGGTAACATTGCTTTTTATGATTCCATTAACGACGATTAGCTTTTCAAAATTAATTAGCATTATTTATCCCATTTATGGAATATTGAATTTATACGTACTAACTAGATTATTGCTATTTCCTTTTTGGAATAGGATAGAGAAGTAGTAACAGAATACGGTAACTTAAATTAGGCATATAGACTTTAAGATGTATGTGTGTGTTTAGTTATCATTTGGACATAATCTTTTGTTGAGATATCTTGAAAATAACATAGAATTAACTAGTCACTTCTTGCCATTATCCGTTATAATAAATGGGAGTTAAAAGAAAGTTAATTTGGAAATATTTGTTGTACAATCGATAGAAATGAATGGTAAAGAAACAAGCTTTAACTATTATTCCAATAAGGTAACAGCAATCATGCAGAAAAGGAGATGGCAAAATGGTTAATAAGGATTTCGAATTAAATGATGTAGTTCAAATGAAAAAGCCTCACCCATGTGGAGAGAACCGTTGGAAAGTAATACGTATGGGCATGGATATTCGAATTAAGTGCCAAGGTTGCAATCATAGTGTCATGCTTCCAAGAAGAGAGTTTGTTAAAAAAATGAAGAAAGTTTTAGAAAAGGCTAACCAGGAATAGGTAAATATATTTATAATAGACGGTATAATGCGTAAAATGATAGTATAGTATTAAGTAGTAATAGCAAAAGTGAAAAATTACAGGATGAAAAGGCAAAAATAGGTATAGGAAACATGCCTATTTTTCTTTTTTGTGTATTTGTCATTTTTACGGCTAAAATCTATAATTGGATTATTGAACGCGTTCAGATGAAAGAATCCTTAAGGAGTGGAATTTTAATGGCTTTAACAGCAGGAATTGTCGGATTACCCAACGTAGGGAAATCTACGTTATTTAATGCAATTACGCAAGCAGGAGCAGAGGCAGCGAACTATCCATTTGCGACTATTGATCCTAATGTGGGAATTGTAGAAGTTCCCGATGAACGACTAAATAAGTTAACAGAATTAGTTAAACCAAAGAAAACTGTCCCGACTACGTTTGAATTCACAGATATCGCCGGCATTGTGAAGGGTGCAAGCAAAGGGGAAGGTTTGGGTAACCAATTTCTTTCTCATATTCGTCAAGTTGATGCAATCTGTCAGGTTGTACGTTGCTTTGAGGATGAAAATATTACACATGTATCTGGTAAAGTTGATCCAATTGATGATATTGAAGTAATTAATCTTGAATTAATTTTGGCAGATTTAGAGACTGTAAACAAACGATTTCAGCGTGTAGAAAAACTCACTAGACAAAAAGATAAAGAAGCAATTGCTGAGTTTCATGTTCTTTCTATATTAAAGGAAGGACTAGAAGCAGAAAAACCAGCACGGGCATTAGAATTTACAGACGAACAATGGAAAGTCGTGAAAGGTCTGCATCTATTAACTAGTAAACCTACCTTATATGTAGCTAACGTAAGTGAAGAAGAAGTTAGTGATGTGGATAGTAATGAAAGTGTCCAAAAGGTTAGAGAATACGCAGCGCAGGAAAATGCACAGGTCATTGTTATCTGTGCTAAAATAGAAGAAGAAATTTCAGAATTAGATCAAGAAGAGAAGGAAATGTTTCTTGAGGAATTAGGAATCAAAGAGTCTGGTTTGGACAAGCTTATTAAAGCTTCATACAGCTTGTTAGGCCTAGCAACTTATTTTACTGCTGGTGAGCAAGAGGTTCGTGCATGGACATTCCGAAAAGGAATCAAAGCTCCACAAGCAGCAGGGATTATCCATTCAGATTTCGAAAGAGGTTTTATTCGTGCGGAAACGGTGTCCTATTCAGATTTAATGGAAGCGGGATCGATGGGAAGCGCACGAGATAAAGGAAAAGTTCGGTTAGAAGGTAAGGACTACATTGTTCAAGATGGAGATGTCATTCACTTCCGATTTAATGTTTAAGGCATCGTTGCATAATCAGGGAAAATAGACAAAATTAGATAACGTATAATAAACAGGATTTCTCGAATGCTTGTCAAATAAAAAAAGTTTTGGTATAATATTTTACTGTGAGTAATTTATTGTATGATTGCTCCTTGCTCTAAATTGGAAAGGATTATTACAACTTTCCTAAATAGGGCCGCTAAGACCAAAAGGAGGTGTAACGGATGAGAAAATATGAAATCATGTATATCATCCGCCCAGACATGGAAGAGGAAGCTCAAAAGTCTTTAGTTGAGCGTTTTAACACAGTTTTAACTGATAATGGGGCGGAGATTGAAAAAGTTAATGAAGTAGGTAAAAAACGCCTAGCTTATGAAATTCAAGACTTTCGTGATGGATACTATGTTGTAATAAACTTCAGCGGTGATGAAAAAGCAGTTAATGAATTTGACCGTCTAGCGAAGTTTAGTGATGACATTATTCGCCACATTGCAATTCGAGAAGATGAACAATAATAAGGAGTGGTTCTGATGTTAAATCGTGTCGTATTAGTAGGCAGATTAACGAGGGATCCTGATTTACGTTATACGCCAACAGGAGTGGCTGTTGCTAACTTTAATATTGCAGTAAACCGGCCTTTTACAAATCAACAAGGGAATCGTGAAGCTGACTTCATTAACTGCGTTACATGGCGCAGACAAGCAGAAAACCTTGCGAATTACATGAAAAAAGGTAGTATGATTGGTGTAGATGGTCGTGTGCAAACACGTACTTATGAAGGTCAGGACGGTAAGACTGTTTATGTAACAGAAGTTCAGGCTGAAAGTATTCAGTTTTTAGAAACAAAAGGATCTTCTGGTGGAGGTACAAATACATCAGGATTTCAACAAAATCCAAATCAGAACCAGTTTCAACCGAATCAATTCCAACCAAATCATAACCAAAATCAACAACCAGAGGACCCATTTAAGAATAATGGGGAACCTATTGATATATCAGATGATGACTTACCATTTTAGAGTATCGGACTTTAAAATGGAAAGAAGTACAAAAAGGAGGGTTTTAAATGGCAGCTCGTCGTGGTCGTGCAAAGCGTCGTAAAGTTTGTTACTTTACAGCAAACGGAATTACACACATTGATTATAAAGATGTTGATTTATTAAGACGTTTCATTTCTGAGCGTGGAAAAATTCTTCCTCGTCGTGTAACTGGAACTTCTGCAAAATACCAACGTAAACTGACAAGAGCAATCAAACGTGCTCGTCAAATGGCATTATTGCCATACGTTGCAGACTGATTGAAGAAACCTCTAACCAAGTATGATTACTTGATTAGAGGTTTTTTTAGGCTAAAATGATTTTATATATTTTGTGTGATGTTGTTATTGCATAAAAAATATATAATGTTCATTAACTTGATGCTAGCTGTGCGTGTCGATTTTTGCTGCGGGGCTTACATGCACGTGCCTTTTTAGCAGGACTGGGAAGGCTTCGTCAGCGTCACATCTTCGTTAGATAAAGCAATTTTCTTTTCAAGGAGTTGACTGTACTCCGTTCCAATCAATTATAGTAATGGAACTCTTATAATCTAATTAATTGTACAATAAAAGCGAGTAGCAATGTACAAATCTAGCGGAGTGTATTTCCGTAGCGGTAATTCTCCTACTTCCTCATATTCTCTCAATGAGTATTTATTCATTTCACTCTTCGTTTTGGATAAATCATAATCATTTTAACCAATAATCCCATCGTATAAATGAAGGCCAGGAGTAAATAAAGATTATTCATAGAAAAAAAGAATGCCAAGATACTGTATAATAATAACGGAATCGTTAATGTGAAAGCAGTCATTTTCCACAATAGAGAATAGTGAAGCTTTCGATTTACGATGTGCGTGATTATTTTACCGAAATAAGCAATAATTGAAATTAAAGCAAATACAATAATAGTTAATGGGAGATAATAGAATATAAAAAAGTAAATTAGTTTAAATAAAACATTAATATTTGAACTGAAGCTTGTTGTATCCGTCATCCGGTCCACTAGTGTGGGAATAGATACAATGAATAATAAGATAAATATATAAAATACAGCGATGTCTAAACCAACACGATTAAGGCTAAATAGTGCTTTTTTATTTGGTAATTGAATACTTTTTTTAAAAACATGCCAAAAAATCATTTTTTTCTCCTTATTGAATATGGTTTGATAATACCTTTATTATAGTAGAAGTGATGTATAAAATTGTATAATAACTTTGAAGAAAAGTTGATATTTCTTCAATTATTAACAAAAAGTAACAATCATCTTGATAGGGTATATGCGTTATAATGGGTCTAGATAAAAATTTTAGTTCCGTTCACACTTTAGATCACAATGATTAATATAAGAGGCACCAATCCGAATACTAGTTCTATTTTTTTCGACAACAATTTCTCTTTGTTTCATGTTATCATGTAGTATATTATATCATTAGTTATAGATGTTTAGTTGAGGTGTCTTATGAATCAATCAAAGATGTTAAAAGATGGTATTGTACTATTAATCATTTTTATGATTTTACTGTTTATTACCATTTCTATACCAGTTTTACCAATGATTAGTATTTTTCTATTGCCACTTCCATTTGTTATATTTGCTGCAAGATATAATTGGAAATCATCATTACTTATGCTTATGGTAGCCATGGTTATTACCGCCATGATATCTGTGTTTCTCATTATCATACCAGCTGTTATGGGATTTGCAGGGATTATGATTGGAAGTGCAATTTATAAAGGTTTATCATCATATGAAACCTTAGCAAGGGGAACGTTTGGATTTATTATTGGCCTACTCTCCCTATTTGTCATTAGTCAATCTATATTTCAAGTAAGTTGGACAGAAGATCTTCAAAGGGGAGTATCTGAGTCCATGGAAATGAGCTCTTCTGTCCTAGATGAATTTGGTCTAGAAAGCCAAGCACAATTGGAAGAATTTGAAGAGATGATGCAACAACAAATCAATTACCTGATAGATATTTTCCCTGTATTTTTAGTTGTATCTGCATTGATTCTAGCCTTTATTACGCAATGGATTAGTTATAAGATATTAAATCAATTGGAAAAGATGGATCTGGTTTTTCCACCATTTCGGACATTACGGATACCATCCGTATTTCTATGGATATATTTAGTTGTTCTCATTCTGTCATTTGTGGAACCAAATACAGGAAGTGCATTATATGTTGTAATTCAAAATGTATTAGTAATGGTTAGTATTTTATTAACTATCCAAGGGTTCTCGTTTATTTTCTTCTATTCTCATCATAAACATTTATCCAAGGCAATTCCTATATTGAGTATCATATTAGCAATTCTGTTACCATTTCTTATAAGCTTGATACGAATCATAGGAATTATCGATATTGGTTTTAAAATGAGAGACCGTTTAATTCAAAATAAATAACTAACCTGAGGATGTATAAGTGTGTGTTCAAAAGGGAGGATAAACCGGACATTTTGAACACCATCTAGAAGCAGCCTTAAAGGAACAGTTTTTTAGGAGCTGAAAAACGATGCCGGATTTCCAAAGAAAACCAAAACTTAGCAGGCACTTATGGGTGATCTATTTCTTATCCATCATTCTGTTAATGTTTATATGGTATTTTGAATGGATACTAGGAATTATCATGAGTGTATTATTAGTTGCTTCTTTTTACTATACTATACGGACAGAGAGAACCTTAATGGACGAAACAGAAGCATACATTTCAACGATTTCACATCGTATAAAAAGAGTAGGTGAGGAAGCACTATTAGAGATGCCATTTGGAATCATTTTGTTTAATGATGAGTATCAAATCGAATGGTCTAACCCTTACATGAATTCATTTAGTGAGGAGGATACCCTAGTCGGTGAATCTCTAAGTGTTCTTTCCGAGAAACTTATTCCAATGATTAAAGAGAATAAAGAGGAAGTATGGATTGATTTGGGCGAATATAAACTACGTACGATTATTCGCAAAGAAGAACGTCTACTATACTTTCTTGATCGTACATCTCAGGTGGAACTAGAAACACGGTACCAAGATGAAAAAACGGTAATAGCTTTTATCTTTTTAGATAACTATGAAGAGATAACACAAAACATGGATGATACAGCTAAGAGTCAGTTAAATTCAGAGGTAACATCTGTCTTAAATAAATGGGCGGGTGATTACGGCCTTTATTTGAAACGTACCTCACAGGAAAGATTTATAGCTGTAGGTACAAAGGAAATTCTAGAACGGTTGGAAAAGGCAAAATTTGATATTTTAGATGTAGTGCGGGAATTGATAGGAGAGCAGAACAATCCGGTTACACTTAGTATTGGAGTTGGAACAGGGAATTTTACACTTCCCGATTTAGGGGAGCTTGCTCAATCCTGTCTAGATTTAGCGTTAGGACGTGGTGGTGACCAGGTCGCTATTAAAGATGAAACGGGCAAGGTTCGTTTCTATGGTGGAAAAACCAATCCAATGGAAAAGAGAACACGTGTTAGAGCTCGTGTTATTTCTCATGCATTAACGGAATTGGTAAAAGCTAGTGACAAAGTGATTATCATGGGACATAAGTCACCTGATATGGACTCTGTCGGTTCAGCTATTGGTGTCTTAAATATTGCCAAAACGAATGATGTCGATGGATATATTGTATTTGACCCTGATGATGTAGATACAGGAGTATATCGATTGATTGAGTCCTTAAAAGAGGACGAAAATCTGTGGAAGCATTTTATTGAACCATTTGAAGCTGAGGAAATAATGACCAATCAAAGCTTAATCGTTGTTGTAGATACACATAAACCATCGATGGTTGCAGATGCGAGTCTGTTGAAAAAAACAGATTATAAAGTAGTTATAGACCACCATCGCCGGGGAGAAGACTTTATTAAGAATCCTACTCTGGTTTATATGGAGCCATATGCTTCATCAACGGCAGAATTAGTGACAGAGTTATTGGAATATCAGCCTAAGGGTCTGAAGCTGAAGATGCTTGAAGCAACTGCACTATTAGCTGGGATTATTGTGGATACGAAGAGCTTTACACTTAGAACAGGCTCTAGAACCTTTGATGCGGCGTCCTATTTACGTTCGAAAGGTGCAGATACTGTTCTTGTTCAGCGGTTTATGAAAGAGGATATTGACCTTTATATTAAACGGAGTAAACTTATAGAGCGGACTGAGGTATTTAGGGATTCTGTTGCTATTTCTAAAGCGGAGCAAGGTGTTACCTATGGACCTGTATTAATTGCACAAGCGGCTGACACGCTTTTAACGATGACAGGAATTAATGCATCTTTCGTTATCTCAGAGAGAGATGATGGTAGAATAGGGATAAGTGCAAGATCCTTAGGTGATGTAAATGTTCAAGTTATTATGGAAAAAATGCATGGTGGTGGGCACTTAACGAATGCGGCTACTCAATTAGAAGACACTACCATTGAAGAAGCAGGAAACTTACTAAAGGATATTTTAGTGGAATATTTTGAGGGGAGAGAATCAGAATGAGAGTTATTTTCCTAAAAGATGTTAAGGGCAAAGGAAAAAAAGGTGAAGTAAAGAACGTATCGGACGGCTATGCGCGTAATTACTTATTAAAAAATAATCTAGCAGAAGAAGCAACTTCTGGTAATTTAAAAGCATTAGAAGCGAAGAAACGTAAAAATGCTGAACTAGAACAACAAGAAAAAGATCAGGCAATGGAATTAAAAGAAAAGCTAACGAAACAAGAGGTTGAATTAAAGGCAAAGGCTGGCGATGGTGGCCGTCTATTTGGTTCCATTACAAGTAAACAAATAGCAGAAGCACTGCATAAACAGTATGGTCATAAAGTAGACAAGCGGAAAATCGAGTTGGATCAACCCATTCGTGCACTTGGATATACAAATGTTCCAGTGAAATTGCATCCAGAAGTAACTGGTACCATTAAAGTACATGTTGTTGAAAAATAAAGTGATTTTCTTTTCATATAATCAAATTCAAATAGAAATCGGCTTGTTAGCCGGTTTCTTCTACTCTTACTATCACTTCGGACACCCCTTCTTCACTAACAAACTTCTTAGATTATAAAACTAAAGGAGAGAAACATATATGAGCCAATCGTGGAATGATCGGACACCACCACATAATATGGAAGCCGAACAATCTGTATTGGGTGCTATCTTTCTAGAACCAGAGGCCTTTTCAGCAGCTTCAGAGATATTGGTTGCTGAGGACTTTTACCGTGCTGGGCATCAGCGCATATTTGCTGCCATGATGAAGTTGGCCGACCGTGGTGAACCTATTGATGTTGTAACGGTTACTTCTTATTTAAATGACATGAAACAGTTAGATGAGGTTGGCGGTGTAGCTTATCTTACACAGTTAGCGGAAAGTGTACCAACCGCAGCTAATATTGAATATTATAGTAAAATTGTTGAGGAAAAGGCCATACTGAGAAGATTGATTCGTACGGCGACAGATATCGTTACTTCAAGTTATGAACATGAGGATCAGGTAGAAGATGTCCTTAATGATGCAGAAAAGGGTATTTTAGAGGTATCAGGTCAAAAGAATTCAGGAGCATTTAAATCTATTAAAGATGTCTTAATAGATGTTTATGATAATATAGAGTTATTACACCAGCAAAATGGAGATGTAACCGGTATTCCTACTGGTTTCAGAGATTTAGATAAAATAACGTCTGGCTTCCAACGTAATGACTTAATCATTATTGCTGCCCGTCCATCTGTGGGTAAAACAGCTTTTGCACTGAATGTTGCCCAAAGTGTTGCAGTGAATACAGATGAAAATGTTGCGATTTTCAGTTTGGAGATGGGTGCGGATCAACTTGTACAACGTATGCTTTGTGCGGAAGGAAATATTGATTCACAGCGCCTGCGTAATGGACAACTTCAAGCAGATGATTGGAGTAAATTAACGATGGCCATGGGTTCTTTATCCAATGCTGGTATTTATATTGATGACTCACCAGGGGTCCGTGTTAGTGAGATTCGTTCTAAATGTAGAAGGCTTAAACAAGAACATGGCCTTGGAATGATACTAATTGATTACTTGCAACTTATTCAGGGTAGTGGAAATTCAAAAGAAAACCGACAACAGGAAGTTTCAGAGATTTCCCGTTCCCTAAAAGGATTGGCTCGCGAATTAAATGTGCCACTTATAGCCCTATCACAGCTTTCCCGTGGAGTGGAATCGCGACAAGATAAGCGCCCAATGATGTCTGACTTACGTGAATCGGGAAGTATTGAGCAGGATGCGGATATTGTAGGTTTCCTATATCGTGATGACTACTATGATCAGGAATCTGATAAACAAAATATCATCGAAATTATCCTTGCTAAGCAACGTAATGGTCCGGTTGGTTCAGTCGAATTAGCCTTTGTAAAGGAGTATAATAAATTCGTAGACTTGGATCACCGTTATGATACAAGTGATATACCACCAGTACCTATGCAATAAAGATACAATTAAACTAGTTTAATTTTTACTATAATCACGCTTAGAGATTTTTTAGCTCTAAGCGTATTTTTTGCTGCTTTTCCCAATTGGTTTCTAATTATGTTTCATTTTTCTTAGTAGAAAGATGATGTGCAATAGCTATCATTTGAGCAAAAAGCACCAACTAGCGAAGTGTATTTCCGTAGTGGTAATAGTACACCAATCATCTGTGAAAGATTACTGCGCACTATATCTTTAATGTGCATAAAACTACAATCTTTAAGAAAACGGCCATTTTTAAATATTATCTTAATCCCTTTGTCATAATCGGGTATAGATTCCCTCCTAATGCAAAGGTTGCTCTACCACTTTCCTCCGATACAACAAGTACTAACGCATCGGTTAATTCGCTTATTCCAAGTGCTGCACGGTGTCTTGTGCCGATTTTCTTAAGATTAACCTTTTTATTGGATACAGGTAAAATATTTGCAGCAGAGACAATTTTATTATTACAGACTAATACGGCTCCATCATGTAATGGATTACCAGAGTAAAAAATGGATTCAAGTAATGGAGCAGATAATTCAGCATGGATAGGGACACCAGAATGGATGAACCGGGTTAGGTCATCGTTTCGTTGAATAACAATTAATGCCCCATGGTTTCTTTGAGAAAGATGCTGAATAGCAGTAGCTAGAACATCAAATTGTTTCGTAAAAGGGGCAAGATATCTACGCAGGTAATAAGAAGCTGCATTTACTTGTACATCGTGAAATAAATGGTGGAGTTCCTCAAACTCATTCAATACCGAAGATTCCCTTTGATCTATGGTTATAAGCATTTGTTGTATTTCCTGGGATAACCGTTCTAAGTTTCCTTTTAAATGATTGAACATAGAGATCGTTATACCTGGGTTAGAAGGCATTTTTTTCCCCCCCATAAAAACTAAAGGTTTTTATTTATTTTTAACTTGTTACGGTTTCTTATTCACTGCTGATAAAATGGGTATATTAAAAGCATGCCTATCGTTCTGAGTTGCTAGACATGCTTTTTCTCCTGATTTCCTATTGCATAGCTTATTTATCTTCTCTTAATAAATATTCATTTTCATCGTTTTATTTGTCACTTAAATCCTTTCACACATGGATAACCCTCGTATCCGCAAGCATATCGTGAATTCCTTGCTTCTCCTCTTTTACGGCAACGACGATATAGAGGAAAGCCGTAAACCAAAAAACACGGTGGAAAAACCGTCCAACAACCTCCCGAAATAGTAGGTCACTCCAGCTTAGTGACTGTCTATCTTCTCTAATTACTTTTAGACCAAATATCATCTTTCCAAGTGTTTGATTAAAATATTTGGTCATTAGTAAAAAATAAATGTAAAAAACCAAACTGCTTGCTATACCAGCTAGAGTCCAAAATCCTATATCAACACTCTTCCCATCATTTATAAAATGCAATGGACTAAGTAAGATGCCATTCAAGCTAAAAACAATCAGTAGATCTGCTAAATATGCCCAAAAACGCATCCAAAAGCCGGCATATTTTATTGTTTCTATTTCCTCATTTGTAACTGGAATTGTTTCTTCACTCATCATATACCCCCCTTACTCCGAATAAAGATACATGGCTTGTGGTGCATTGGATTGTCGGAGTAATTCAACCAAGCTATCCATTTTTCCTTGTGAGCCCAAGCTCGACTTTAAGGTCATGCCGATATATTGATAAATCCCTAGGCCACTTTTGTATTCCACAACTTTTGCATTCTCTAATTGATGCTCTTCCTTCATGCTGGCTATCGCATCATCAAGTGTACCTAGACTATCAACAAGGCCTAATTCAAAGGCTTGTGATCCTGTATAAACCCGCCCATCGCCAAGTTCTCTGACCCTTTCATCTGAAAGTTCTCTACCTTCCACAATCACTTGCACGAAGTCATCATAAAGGTCATCTATCATTGTTTGGAGAATTTGCCGCTCTTCTTCAGTCATTTCCCGTGACGCAGACATAATATCTTTAAATTCACCACTTTTAATGGTATTAAAATCAATACCAAGCTGATTTGCTAGTTCAGTAAAATTGATACTTTCCATAATGACACCAATAGAGCCAGTTAATGTTGCTGGATGGGCAATTATTTTATCTGCAGGTGCAGAAATATAATAACCGCCGGAAGCAGCTGTGTTTCCCATTGAAACGTATACAGGCTTCCCATGCCTTTCTTGGACTTCTTTTATTTTATCGTGGATTTCTGCACTTTCAACGACACCTCCTCCTGGTGTATTTACCCTTAGTATGATTCCCTTGATAGTGGAATCTTCTCCAGCTTCTTCAATCATTTGTAAGAATTGATTATGATTATATGTTGTGGTATTAAACGCATTGGTAGATGTATCTTGGATAATCCCATTTAAGCGAATCACTGCAATTTTATTTAACGATGATCCTTCCTCTAGGATATCTTCTTCAAATTTACCTACATCAAAATTCATTAACTTCTCCAAGTCAGCGGTCATTATGCGAGTAACTGCTTGGAATCCAATAGAAAATACAAAAAGAATGATTGCTATGGTTAGGGCAATCCATCTTTTACGTGTCATGTGCATCCTCCTCCTTCAAATAGGTATTATAACCATATCTTACCATTCCCTTTATGAATGATCTTAATTATTTGACTTGAATACTATAGGGGGGTATAGTAAAAGTACAAATAAAAAGGAAGTGATTTATTTGGATGAGAAATTTTTACATGATCACCCAAGTAAGCCAAGGACGAAAAATGAAATACAAAAAATAACGAATCGTTTAAAGCGAATAGAAGGTCAAGTACGTGGAGTACAGAAAATGGTAGAAGATGATCGATATTGTATGGATATTTTAGTACAAATCAGTGCCATTCAATCTGCACTAAAAAATGTAGGTTTTTCAATCACAGAAAGACATATTAACCATTGTGTCAGTGATGCAATCAAACATGGTGAGGGAAAAGAAACGATTGAGGAACTACTGAATGTCATGAAACAATTTTCCAAGTAAGGGGGGATACTCATGAATGGTACAAATCATGCAACACTTGGTGTCACAGGAATGACTTGTGCAGCTTGTTCGAACCGTGTTGAGAAGGTTTTAAATAAAATGGATGGTGTCGATGCTCAAGTTAATCTCACAACAGAAAAGGCAACTGTGAATTATGACCCTGAAAAAACTTCCATAGAGGATATTACGAAAAAAATAGAGGACATTGGCTATGGCGTTTTATTCGAAAAGGCTGACCTTGATGTCTTTGGAATGACTTGTGCAGCATGCTCTAATCGTATTGAAAAGGTTTTGAACAAGCAAAGTGGGGTAAAGCTTGCAACAGTAAACTTAACGACAGAGAGTGCTCAAATTGAATACAACCCTGGTTTAGTTGATATAAAAACTTTGATAGATAGGATTAAAAATATCGGCTATGATGCTAAACCAAAGGCAGAAGTGGAAGAAAAGCAAACAAATAAAGAAAAAGAATTGAAAAGTATGAAGACAAAATTACTCCTATCAGCCATTTTATCTGCACCATTATTAATAACGATGCTTGTTCATTTATTTGGCATGAATATTCCAGATATATTCATGAATCCATGGTTCCAATTTATTTTAGCAACACCTGTTCAATTTATCATTGGATGGCAATTTTATGTTGGTGCATATAAGAACTTGAAAAATGGTGGAGCAAACATGGATGTGCTTGTCGCATTAGGTACAAGTGCAGCTTACTTTTATAGTCTTTATGAAGCAATAAAAACAATTGGAAATCCTGAGTATGTGGCCCATTTATATTTTGAAACTAGTGCGGTTTTAATAACGTTAATTTTATTTGGTAAATATTTAGAAGCACGAGCAAAAACGCAAACGACTAATGCTTTATCTGAATTACTTAACTTACAAGCAAAAGAGGCTCGTGTTATTAGAGCTGGTAAAGAAATGATGATTCCAGTTGAAGAAGTAGCAGTTGGAGATCGTTTAATCGTCAAACCGGGAGAAAAAATACCCGTAGACGGTATGGTGGTGAAAGGCAGAACTTCTGTCGATGAATCCATGCTAACAGGTGAATCGATTCCAATTGAAAAAGATGTAGGTACAAAGGTAATTGGGTCGACTATGAATAAAAATGGTTCGATTGAAATGGAAGCAACAAAAGTTGGGAAAGATACAGCACTTGCATCCATTATAAAAGTTGTGGAAGAAGCTCAAGGTTCAAAGGCTCCAATACAACGATTAGCTGATGTTATTTCTGGATATTTCGTTCCTATTGTAATTGGTATAGCCATTGTTACCTTTATTATCTGGATTGCTTTTGTACAGCCTGGGCAATTGGAACCCGCATTAGTTGCAGCTATTGCTGTGCTTGTTATTGCCTGTCCATGTGCTTTGGGACTTGCTACTCCGACTTCGATTATGGTCGGAACAGGTAGAGCAGCAGAAAGTGGAATCTTATTTAAAGGTGGAGAACATTTAGAGGGGACCCATGAATTGCAGACCATTGTACTTGATAAAACAGGAACTATCACAAAAGGAAAACCGGAAGTAACTGATTTTTCTGGTGATGAAGAAGCACTCCAATTATTAGCAAGCGCTGAAAAAGGATCAGAGCATCCACTTGCTGAAGCAATCGTAGCGTATGCAACAGAGAATGACATGAACTTTGTAGAAGTAGACCATTTCTCAACCATACCTGGTCACGGTATAGAAGCTACTATTTCAGGGAAACACATTCTTGTAGGAAACAGGAAGTTGATGAAAGACCATCACATAGATATGGAGGGGTATGAAGAGGAATTAGCTGAATATGAAACAGCTGGGAAGACAGCCATGATGATTGCTATAAATGGCAAGTATCGTGGAATGGTTGCAGTTGCAGATACTATAAAAGAAACAGCACCAGAAGCTATTAGGGAATTAAAAGAACTTGGAATGGAAGTTATTATGCTTACAGGGGATAACGAAAGAACGGCAAAGTCTATTGCAAGCCAGGTTGGAATCGACCGAGTAATTGCTCAAGTATTACCTGAAGACAAGGCAGAAAAGATAAAGGAAATTCAGGTTAAGGGTAAGAAGGTAGCCATGGTTGGTGATGGAGTGAATGATGCACCTGCATTGGTAGCAGCTGACATTGGCATTGCGATTGGAACAGGGACAGAAGTAGCCATAGAGGCTGCAGATGTTACGATTCTTGGTGGGGAGCTTTTACTTATTCCAAAAGCAATTAAAATTAGTCATGCAACGATTCGAAATATCCGGCAAAATCTATTTTGGGCTTTTGGGTACAACACAGCAGGAATCCCTGTTGCTGCATTAGGTTTATTAGCACCATGGATTGCTGGTGCAGCAATGGCATTAAGTTCCGTAAGTGTTGTTACAAATGCACTTCGTCTAAAGAGAGTGAAATTGTAATGAATTTTTACCGGACATTTCGAACAATCATTTAAAGGAGGTGAAAGGCCATGGAAAAATCCCTAAATGTACAAGGCATGTCATGTGGTCATTGCAAAATGGCAGTAGAAGGTGCTTTGAATAAATTAGATGGTGTGTCATCAGCGGAAGTGAATTTAGAAGCTGGTAAAGTGGTTATTGCTTATGATCATTCTAAAGTAAATGTTGAAGTCATGAAAGAAGCTATTGAAGAGCAAGGCTATGATGTGGAAGCCTAAATATAGGAATGGATAAACAGTTGATTTTCTACTAAGGAAATCAGCTGTTTTATTTTAGTATAATTATATATTCAAAAGGTATGAGAAATAATAGGAAATAGTCATGGTCGTAGAAAAGAAAAAATGTTCATTACTCTTAACCCATAATATTATTGTTAAAGAGACTTGTCTATACGAATTTCTTCTTTCAGACATAAGAATATAGTATGTAATCTGATAGTTCTGAAAGGGGTTGTAGATAGTGAATTTGGATAAGGGAGTTATGGAAAAGCTAGATAAAATAAGTGTATCCAAAGCCTCAGGTGCTGTGGAAGTAAGTAATCCTACACAATTTAAAATGATAGGGAAGGGACATCAAGGGGCCGTATTTCAAATAGATGATCATCGTTGTGTAAAAATCTATAATACCAAAATAGACCGAGATAGAGAATTGGATGCGCTACAACGAGGTAATCAAATCGGTATCACCCCAAAGGTATATATTACAGGAGATAAGTTTATTGTGATGGAATTTATCAAGCATCCGTCCCTGTTTGAGTATTTGGATAATAATCCATTGGACAAAGAGTTAACAGGTAAAATTGTTGATTTACTGGATTCATTTGAACAAATTGGGTTCAACCGTTTTGATCATTCAGCAAGGCATATCTATGTTGTCCCTAATGGGAAATTGAAAATCATTGATGTTGTTCACATGATCAAATCAGAGCCTGTTATGTTAGCTAAGAAGTTATTGGGAGATTTGGGGGATAAAGCAGAAGACTTCATACATCTGGTAAAAGAAGTTAGTCCCAAATGGTATGATACATGGAAAAATCACCCTGATTATGATGGACTAATGTTTAAAATAAAAAATAAAGGGAAGTAGTAATTCCATTTTATACAGTAGAAAAGGTTCTGCCGAGGAGCAGAACCTTTTTACATGGTTATTATTTTTTCTTCTTCTTCTTTTTTTTCTTCTTTTTCTTCTTCTTGGAGTCCGCCTGTAAATTGATATTTGGTAATCTTTCTCTCGACTCAAGTAGGTGGGTGACAAGTGCTTCTCTTTCTTCTTCCGTTACATCCCAGTCGTATGGTATCGATTGGATGACATTCTGAATGGTTTCTTCTGGTAATGCCATAATATTTGTAATGGCTTCCTGAATTTTATTTTCACTTTCCGGCCAATTTAAAGACCATTTGTGAACATTGAGGTTGACATCCATATTCGGCATTTCTTTCAAGGCCTTTATATCCCATTTGGCTTTGGAGAAACAACGTCCGTGGTCAATCATATGAAGGAAATGCTTTCCATCGCCAACGGGTTCAAGCAAGACATTGTTTTCTTTTCGATCGGTATTACCCACCCAAAGATCAAATACAACCATTTTGGCAAGTTGGTCGCGATTACTCACTTTAATGTGTGCATTGTCAGATCTTCTTTCTAGCTGGATGCAATTTGGAATATATAAACTAGCGAATTGGTTACCAGATGTAAAGCCGTGCTTGGCAAAAACATCATGTTGTTTTATAAAGTCATCTGTTATTTCGATTACTTCAAAGGGAATCACGGGGAGCGAAAGAATCTCACCTAATTTGGTGGCAATGTACTCATTTACGAGAATTCTCGTTCCAGACGGATTATTTTTAAACTTTACAACATAAGAATTTCCGTCATTAAAAAGAATGTGCTGAGGTTTGGAGTATCCTTTAAAGACGGTATCTAAAAGTTTTACTGGTTGTAAATTCTCACTCATTTTAAGATGAACCTCCTTCGTATGGTGATGAAATAGGTCCCGACCCAATAAGGATGGAACCTGAACTTGATGAAATGGTTAGTCCTAGACAGAAACCATGTCCGAAAATGGGAACACGTGGTATTCTCCATACAGTGTCCTCTGACTCTATCGATACCCATGAAACCACGTTTCCATTTTGAAAGCCTCTTTTACTATCTATTTGAAATGGTTGAATCGATGAGCGACCTTCGCGTAATAATCGCAAATAATCTGGGGATAGACCAATATCAAGAGATAGGGGTAAGATTTTGGAGGGGATATGCTCATAGCTTATTAAGACTTCATTATTCCCTTTCTTCAGTAAATAGCGCTTGGTCATCCCCATGGCTGCACTGTTGGTTTGAATGTTTTTCAGTATGAGTTCGACTTCATTT
Source organism: Oceanobacillus senegalensis (assembly GCF_900176885.1). GTDB lineage: Bacteria > Bacillota > Bacilli > Bacillales > Amphibacillaceae > Oceanobacillus > Oceanobacillus senegalensis. Next base: position 3,564,898 of record NZ_LT839648.1, read on the forward strand.
TCCTTTATATTGAGAGATTGAATGTCATACTTGTCATGTTCAAAGCCGTAATCTGCTAATGCACCGGGGTGGTTCATAGGAACATCCATAAAATCATTTAGTTCCTCCAGCCAATTCCAGTCATCGGTAGGATTCCCAATGGTAAGATGCCCATCGTCTTCACTATAGAAAAATTGGTAGATAATACGCCCACCGAATTGTGGAGATATGACCGTTGCGCCATGATTATTTCGTAGTACGATTTCTTGATAACCATCATTATCTATATCATCGATAAAGGCATGGACAAAACGAGTTTTCTTTCGGTCTATTTGCCACTTTACGGATTCTATCAAAACGGAAGTTGATTGTGCGTGGCTGGCAACCGCACGTGCCCAATGTGCTGGTATAGCGACAGGATTGTTGCTTTTACCAGTATGAACACTGTTAGGGGCGTCGTGCCAAGCTGTTTCGTACGTGCAAGCAAGAAAGTGTTTTTTAGCTAAATCTAATAAGGAAGATGGATAGGTGATTTTAGAAGCGGTTTGTTTATACATATCCCATGTCTTTTCCAAAATGCGTTGATAAGGTGCCCATCCTTTTGAGTTAGCCCAGTTCATATAATCTTTACCGGCGTCAAACAAGGTTTCTAGTTCTCGGTAGGTACCTGTTCCAATCGATTGTTGGGAGGTAATGCTGATATTTTCCAACCAAGATTGAAGGAAAACGGCTTTTACCTTTTTTTTCTTTGTTAGCCATTTAAGAAACTGTTTATAATGGTTGATGGCCTCTGGGTTCCATGGTGGAATTCCGGCAACCTTTTCCATGTCGTCACCATAGATTGCAATGGCGTCTCGACCACTTTCTATCTCGTGCTGTATTTGAGAAATGAGCGTATTCAATCGTTGCTCTTGCTCTTTGGTTTCCAATGGGATTACTTGACGTAATTGATCTGAAAGAGGCAGCGCTATTAAATGGTCACTGTCCTTTATATATTGAGCCTCGAAAAGTTCTGGAATAAAGGATGGATTTTGGTCAAATTTATTACGTGACCTTTTCGGTAAAAACAATCGATCATCCAATAATACATATTGAAAACCTCCATTGGAAAGGGTGGGATCTGTTATAACATGGGCTAGTTTTTCGGTGTTCCAGACTCTTTCAGGGACCCAAAAACCGGAAACATCCGATAGATTCGACCCAAGCCATTTATCGAAAAGGTACAATTCTTCCTCCATTTGCAAGCGATTGTGTTCGTCGTCGAATAGAGGCATAATATTTTGGGCATAAGTGGAACCAATGATTTCGATTAATCCAGCTTCTCTTAGCTCAACTATTTCATTCAGAAAAAGTGGATCAAACCAGGCACATGCCTCGATGAATGTACCACTGATATGAAGGTGAAATGGAATATCATATTCAGAGTGTAGGTCAAATATGGCACGCAAACCTGAGGAAGCATCTGGGGGACCAATGATTTCTTCGATTCCTGGACGATTCTTATACCCATTGGTGATTAGATATTGATTAGCATGATGAACGATAGCTATAGGAACGTGGGAGAGGCTCATTGATAACCACTCCTTTGTAAATATTGTTCACACTTGCTGAGGAAAGCATCTACAATATGAAATTTACCAGTATTTAAAACGCATAATTCATAGTGTAGACTTTCAAACAAAGAACGAGCACTGTATAATGCAAGACGATTTAAAAATGCCTGTCGATTATAGGAAGGATTTAGTTCAAGATACTTTGTGATAAAATGCTTGACCATTGGTTGAAAAAAATCAAAATCGCCTTTTTTAATAAAGCTACTTACCTGTATTTGACAGGCAAAATATGCTACATCCCAAGCCGGGTCTCCATCAAAATGGTGGTCAAAGTCAATCGCAATCACTTGATCCTTGTGCATAAAAACATTTTTAGTATGAAAATCCCCATGCAGTAATACTTCTTTATCTGTATTTAGTCTTCCAGATTCTTTCATAAAATGATGGTACAGCTCTCTAAGCCTTGATTGTTCTTTTGGTATGCATTTTTCAAGGTCTTCATAAAAACGCCTTATATCAGAATTTGCCCTTGTTTGACTCTTTTTCCGAATTTCTGTAAGAGGAATGGCATGCATCTGCGACATCCAGTAAGCAATAAGAGAAGCCAATTGTTTATTATCGACTTTTGGATCATACATCCAATCATCCACTGTTTTACCTGGGGACTTGGACATAATCATCAATCCCCACTTTTTTAAATAAGCAATCGGACGTACAACGGTAAATTGCGGGTTGGAACGAAATCCATTTTCCCATAAATACTTTAAAAATTGATAGCTATCTATTCCTTTTTGGACATTAGAATAGACCTTTCCAATTAATGATTCTTTTTTTACTTCTCCAGTTGGCGTACGGTATGTTACTAGATATTCTGCAATCATTTTTCGTATTTTAGGGGTGGAGGAAACCAGATCCACTTTTATAACCTGTCTTCCGTTTTTATAATGATTCTCATATGCTGAACGAATCACTTTATTCGAAGGAAGTCGCTCTTTGTTTTCCATTCATCCATCAACTCCTTTCTTGTTTAGAAATTTATCGTAGGTTAAGGGGCAGTAACACTCCCATCTCACAATGGAGGTAACACGAACCATTTTAGGTGGGGGATGAAAGAAAACCCCCTGATGATTGAATGCCCACTCTATTTTAAAAGTTCCTTATATAATAGTTGGGTTTTCGCAGCTACATGTTTCCAAGACCAGTTCAGTGCTTCTTGTGCTCCTTTTTTCCCTAAGTCTTGTCTTAAATTCGTATCCCCAAGCAATTTGAGGATTGCTTTAGCTAGCTCTTCAGGTTGATTAGGCTCAACAACAAGAACATTGTGCACCATTTCTAATGCACCAGTTGTACTACTAATGATGGTAGGGACTCCTGAAGCCATTGCTTCCAGTACGGTTATTCCAAATGGCTCGGATCTAGATGGAAGAACAAATAGTGTAGCATTTTTGTAGCAATCCAATAGTTTGTCTCCAAAAACGGTGCCAGGAAATTCTACCTTATCAGCAATCTTCCAGCGACGGGCTTTCAGGCGTAACTTATGGAGTAGGTCTCCGTCTCCTGCTATCATAAAACGTGTATGTTCACGTTCTGAAATAACTAGTTTCGCTGCTTCTAAAAAGTCCTCTGGTGCCTTCTGTCCAGTTAATCTACCAAGGAATAACACATAGCCATCCGTTTCTTGATAGTTTCGGTTTGCTAGCGGTCTATAAGAGGAGATATCTATCCCATTATAAATACTGGTAACCTGGTCTGGATTCGCTCCATACCGATTCACTAAAATGTCCTTTGTTCGATTAGAAACAGCAATCGTATGTGTTACGGTACTTAAAGCTTCTTGTTCAATCGTATAAACTGCTGGATTCATTGACATTCCCCCAGAGCGGTCATATTCGGTAGAATGAACGGTCCAAATGAAAGGAATATGATGTTTTTGAGCAATTTCCGTTGCGGCATAAACTCCCATCCAATCATGTGCATGAATCATATCGACCTCAGTTGGATCAAATTGTTTATTGAGCTGGTTTCGAAATTCCATCACAGAGTCCCACATGACGCTTCCTAAATAGGAATTATCAGAGAAAGAATGGCTCATTTGTACGTGATGAATGGCCATTCCATCGGGAGTACTAAATTCGAACTCTTTAAATTTAGGGAGATAGTATTCAATTTCTACACCAATATCAGCTAGTTCCTTTGTTAAAGCTTGGCAGTGGATGCCAAGACCTCCCGAAAACTGTGGAGGGTATTCCCAACTAATCATTGCTACTTTCATCCCATCACCCCCTTAATTTAGCTTTATCTACTGTGGACTGAAACTTTGGATGCTTTGTCCATTTTTTGTACAAATCAGAGTCTAATTCTTCCACGTACTTGAGAAAGGTAGGTGCCTGTTTACCCATTCCTTTGATTAATCTTTGTGGAAATTCCTTCCCGGGTATTTTCGTATGACGGTGCACATTTACTACCTTGAAGCTGCCATCTGGCATGAGGTAAATGTATTCTGGACTTTGATCAAGACGGGTATAACCAACTGCTTTAAAATCATTCAGAAGCTTCAGTAGTTTTTTGGTAAATTCCTTTGTAATGGTATTCTCCTTTAGATAATCAGCAACTGTTGGCGCATCAATCGGTTCCATTACTACGTAAGTACCTTTTCTTCCATATACAGTTGGAGTAATTCCTTGCTTCGCCCCAAGTTGAAGGGATTTAAATTCTTTCTCCGCTTTTTCTTCTTTTTCAAAATAAGCTGCACAATGATTTTTATCGATACCAATGACCACTCGCTTCTCTTCATGACTAATAACAGATAGGTCTGTCGGGTTATGCACTACCATCCCTGTATCTTCAGGTTTTGTCACCTTGATTTTATGGATCTCTTTGACTAATTGTTTGTCACTGAATCCTTTGGAATCTTTGGCCATAATGAACACAACTCTCCTTTTCTAAAAAAATGTAAAGAATATTAACTTACTGTTAAGGTATGGAAATCTATCAAAGGGGAGTATACCCCTGTCCAATTAAATAAAAATTGAAGAATATGCACTATAAGACTTGAACTCTTTTAAGCTGTTATTACTGTAAGTGAGGTCTGATGTGTCTACTTTATTGAAATAGGGTGGGATGAAATGGAGAACAGTTGATGATTAGAAGTGCTAAATAGTAGGTAGCAGTGCTGATAAAATTCATTTCCATATATTAATAGTATTGTAATAGGGCTAGGAAAAAATGGTAATTATGTGGGGCTATGCTACAATTTCTTTACATTATTCGACAAACTATTTCCAATTCAAGCAGGCTATGGTAGATTTATATAGGTGTAAATGATTAGATCTTATAGGAACATAGAATGAAGGAGTACTATTATAATGAGAAATAAAAGTAGTGGTAAAGGTTTACAGAGAAACATACCACAACAAGGTAAGAAACCAACGATTTTTAAAAAGATCATGGCTACAACATGTATTGCCTTAGGTCTGACGTTTTCGGTAGCTTATGCCGAGGAAAATATTGTCGAAACAGTTTTCCATGTTTATATAGATGAGGAGCATATTGGAAAGGTGAGTAATGAACAAGTTGTGGAGGACTTGGTAGATCAGAAGTTAACCGCAGGGGAGAAAGACTATGATTATCCTAATTTAACCATTGGAGAGGATATTACATATATTCCTGAGAAGGTTTTTAATCCTACATATAATAATGAAAAGGTAATAGACAGATTAGAAGATGAACTCACAGTTATGGCTGAAGTGTTTGAGTTAAAAATTGGTGAAAATACAGTTGGTTATTTCCAAGATAGGGAAACAGCCAAAGAGGTTATGGAAGAATATAAAACAAAATTTGTCGATAAGGAAGCACTCGAACAAGTAGAAGGCTCTGATGAAAGCAATGAGGATAGAGCACTTGAAGTGGATGAGTCTGTTATCACAGATGTAGTTCTAACCGAGGATGTCAAAATTTTAGAGGGGAAGTCACACCCTGAAGAAGTTTTAACAAAAAAAGAAGGCATCAAATTACTTGAAAAAGGTACGCGTGTAGAAAAAACGCACCAAGTTGAAGAGGGAGAAGTTTTAAGCGAAATTGCTAATAAGTATGATCTATCAATGGAAGAATTATTAGATTTAAATCCGGGTTTATCAGAGGATTCTCTCATTCAAATAGAACAGAAAATAACCGTGTTGGGTTATGAACCGTTTGTTGATGTTATCGTTACGGAAGAAAAAGTAGTAGAAGAAACCATAGAATATGATACAAAGATTGAAGAATCGGATGACATGTATAAAGGAGAAGAAAAGGTAACTCAAGAAGGACAGGATGGCAAAAAGGAAGTTCATTATGTAGTTGAAAGGATAAATGGGGAACAAACCGAAAAGGAAAAATTAGATGAGAATGTAATAACGGAACCAGTTAAAAAAATCGTTGTTAAAGGAACAAAGGTTATCCCATCAAGAGGGACAGGTGACTTAAGCTGGCCAGCAGTTGGTGGGTATGTATCTAGTGATATGGGCCAACGTTGGGGAAGAATGCACAAAGGAATTGATATAGCAGGTCCTAGCAATCGAAATATCTTAGCGGCAGATAATGGTGTAGTAGTATCCGCTGGCTATAACAGTGGTGGATATGGTAATAAAGTTGTTATCAATCACAATAATGGAATGAAAACGATTTATGCTCATCTTTCTTCTATTGATGTAAATGTTGGACAAACCGTAGAAAAGGGCCATAAACTAGGTGTCATGGGATCCACAGGAAATTCAACAGGGATTCATTTGCATTTTGAAGTATATAAAAATGGATCATTAGAAAACCCACTGGATTATTTATAAGACTTTAATAAAGTAAATCTTCAATCGGTGGGGGATTACTGCCCCTTAACCTGCGATAAAAATAGATATGAACAAAGTGACGGACGTAAAAGGAACACAATCAACGAATAACTTTAATTAGTAGAAAGACTGACTCTTGAAGGGTTAGTCTTTTTTCTTATAAAATAGTATGTAAAGAATTAATTACCAAAATGGGAAAATGGTTCAACTCAAGACATATCGGGTAAAGTACGATAAAATAGAATAAGGCAAAAGCAATGGTAAAAGGAAGTGACGAGATTGAATCAGAAAATACTTGTAGTAGATGATGAACAACCAATTGCAGATATATTAAAATTCAACTTAGAAAAAGAAGGATATCAGGTAATTTGCGCTAATGATGGAGATGAAGCCGTTAAATTAGCAGATAGTGAAAAGCCTGATTTAATTTTACTAGATATTATGCTACCAAATAAGGATGGTAATGAAGTTTTACGTGAAGTGCGAAAAACACAGACCATGCCAATTATTATGTTAACAGCGAAGGACTCTGAAATTGATAAGGTATTGGGTCTTGAACTTGGTGCAGATGATTATGTTACCAAACCATTTAGTAATCGCGAATTGATTGCTAGGGTGAAGGCGAATCTAAGAAGACAACAGGTGCCAGAGGAACCTGCTAAGGAATCATCTGATATTGAAATTGGTAATTTAACCATTCATCCAGATGCATATGTTGTTTCCAGAGATGGCGCTCAAATTGAACTAACGCATCGGGAATTTGAATTATTATATTATTTGGCACGCCATATTGGACAAGTCATGACGCGAGAACATCTTTTAGAAACGGTATGGGGTTATGATTATTTTGGGGATGTTAGAACTGTAGATGTTACCGTGCGAAGACTTCGCGAAAAAATTGAGGAAAACCCAAGTAATCCTACTTGGATTGTCACCCGTAGAGGGGTAGGGTATTATTTACGTAATCCTGAACAGGAGTAGTTTTTAATGAAAAAGGTTGATTTTTTTCGTTCGATACAATTAAAGTTTATTATCATTTATATTTTGTTAATTTTATTAGCCATGCAAGTGATTGGAACCTTTTTTATGAAAGAATTGGAGGATGACCTTTTAGAAAGCTTCACACGTTCTATTAATGATCGTATGGAGCTTCTTAGCTATAATTTAGAACAGGCTTTTAACCGTGATCGGAGTGAAGACGTAGAAGGTCTGACATTACAACAGGAAGTTCAGCAAATTGTAGACGAGATAAATATTGATACAGCGGTAACTAGTATTCAAGTAGTGAATAATCAGGGACGGATACTTGCAACAAATGATCCAGCATACGAAAGAGACATAGGGAAAAAAACAACAGATGACATCATTGAAGATGCGCTTTTTTTTAATACATTAAAGCAGGATATATTATGGGATAAAGCATCTGGTGAGCGAATCTATGTCCAAGCAGTACCACTTTATGATAATAGCAATACAGTTATTGGGATTATCTATGTTAAGGCATTAATCCAAAGTGTTTATGATCAATTAAATAAAATCAATGAAATTTTTGTTCAAGGGTCTATTTTGGCCATTAGTGTCTCTGCCTTTTTGGGAATTTTGGTGGCTCGTACGATAACGAAGCCGATTATGCAAATGCGCAGACAGGCACAGACAATGGCTAGAGGAGATTTCACCCAAAAGGTAAATGTTTATGGGCCTGATGAAATTGGTCAGTTAGCAGAAACTTTTAATGATTTAAATAGTAAATTAAAGCATTCTTATGCAACGATAGAGGAAGAAAGGCGTAAGTTAAGCTCTGTCTTATCCAATATGTCTGATGGTGTTATATCCATTGATAATACTGGAATCATCACGTTAATGAATGATGCTGCAGGTCGTCTGATTGGCCAAAATCCGGATGAACTTATTGGTGAGTGCCTAATTGACGTATTACAGTTAGAGGAGAGAATTGTTGATATTACGGAATTACAAGATACCGGTACCATGATTATTGACTTTAGTGATGATGATGAGCCTTTCCTTATTCGGGCTAATTTTTCAACCGTACTAGACGATGAGGAGCAGGTAACTGGATTCATAGCGGTTATTAGTGATGTAACGGAACAGGAAAAAGTGGAACAAGAACGCAGGGAATTTGTATCCAATGTGTCGCATGAATTAAGAACACCATTAACAACTATGAAGAGCTATATAGAGGCACTTACAGATGGGGCATGGCAGGATAAAGAAATTGCACCTAGATTCTTAAATGTTGCGCAAAATGAAACAGACCGCATGATTCGTATGGTTAATGACCTGTTACAATTATCGAAATTGGATGCGGATGAATACCCAATCCATAAAGAACAAATTGAATTTATCAGTTTCTTTCATCAAGTTATCGATCGATTAGAAATGAATATTCCTGAAAAGCTTGTCTTTAAACGAGAATTACCAAAGGGTAATTACCATGTTTGGATAGATAAGGATAAGATTACACAAGTTCTAGATAACATCATATCCAATGCGATTAAATATTCTCCTGAAGGCGGAGAGATTTGCTTAAAGGTTGAAAATAAACGCCATTATCTTTTAGTTAGCGTGAAGGATGATGGTATAGGAATTGCCTATGATAAGCTAGAAAAGGTATTTGAACGTTTCTATCGTGCCGACAAAGCTAGAACAAGGAAACTAGGTGGAACCGGATTAGGTTTAGCCATTACGAAAGAACTTGTCGAAGCCCATCATGGGAAAATATGGGCAACAAGCAAAGAAGGAAAAGGGACTACCGTATACTTTACACTCCCGCTGATGAGTAAGAAGCGGAGGGACAACCGATGAAATTAGAAACTGTAAAAACAGTTATTTTAATTGTATTAATTGTTATAAGTCTGTTTTTAACATTCGGTATGTGGAATTATCAGCCAAATTATAGTGCCCTTAATGAAGAAAGACCAGAAGATGATAGTCTTAATGGATCGGAGGAATCCATTGCTTCACTAATAGAACCTACTCAGATTATTTTCCATCAGGGTGTAAAGGATTACGGTTTTAGTGACCCGGAGCAAAGAACCGAATTCTATCAAGAAATACAAAGATGGTCCTTAAGTAGGTTTGAAACAGCGAAAACGCAGGATGTTACAAATAGGCAATATGATTTTGAGATGATCTTTCCAACGACATTACCGATGGAGCTTTTGGATAGTATGTTTATGATGAAGTCGGCAAATTTGGAGTTGCCAAGTTGGTCTTTCCAACGCGTTTATTTTACTTTGGAACCGGAAATGGAGCAGATTCTTGTTGAATTTGTCTCTATTGATGGTAGAGATAAGGCTAATGCTGTGATAACGGGACAACGGGAGCTTGAGTTTGTAGATTCCTTTATAGAAGAACAGGACTTGCAAGAGTTCACTGTATTTAAGGAAGGGGCTTCTAAGATTTATATTCCAAAAGGGAACATAACGATGCCTAGACAAACAAGAGCAGTAAGTTTTATTAATCCAAATCATTTAGTCGATATTCTTTTTTCTGATCCATCTATTGTAAGGCAATCTAGTTCATCTTCTCGTGGAGTAACTTATTTTACTGACAGTAGTCAAATGCGTGTGACGCAAAATGGTATGTTATTGGAATTTGCCAATCCTGTAGTAGATAATAACAGTAATTTGTTATTTGAAGAGGATTTACTAAATCTAAGTATTTCTGATATTAACAGTTACCGAGGATGGACAGACGAATATAATTTGATGAATATTAAAGTGGATCAAAGTGAAATTACGTATCAGATGTATTATAATGGATATCCGGTATTTGATGATCGTCTAGCTGTCATTGAGCAAAGGTGGGGCAAGCGCCTGGTTGAATATATTCGGCCGCTTTTCCGTATAGACTTATTTTTAAATGAGATTAGTGTTGAGTTAGCATCAAGTGATGAGGTTATTCAATATTTAAAAGAACATCCTAATTATAATCTTGAGAATATAAAGGATATCCAAATTGGTTATCGTTTAAATTATCAAGGTAATGACCGATATAATATTGTTTTTGAGCCGAGTTGGTTTATAAATTACAATGGGGTCTGGATGGATATTGATCCTCTTGATGAGGACTCTAGTTTACAAGGAGGGAACTAAAGGATGCAATGGGGACATATTAAGACACTATTTATCCTTAGTTTCCTCATTCTAAATATTTATTTGCTGGTTCAATTAATTGATAAGCAAAAAAATGGAGATTATGGAATGATAAATAGCCAAGAATCATCCATTGAGGAACGGTTAGCTGTAGAGAATATTTCTATAGAGCCTGATTTGAATATGGAAATTAGTGATGAAACATATATTCTAGCTACTCAAAAAACATTTACAGATCAGGAAGTAGAACAATTAGAAAATAAGGATAATCAGGAAATTACAATTATTGATAACAAATTGATTGTTTCCCAGCTAGATCAGCCCATTTCCCTATCCAAGGATATGCTAGAAGAAGAAGTGAATAGAAGGGTAAAAAGTGTTGTAACGTTTCCAGAGCAATTTACCTTTTGGGAGTGGAATGAGGATTTAAATATTTTAATATTTCTTCAGCAGATAGATGGCCGCCCTGTATATTATAATAGAAATGGACCAGGTGTACTGTTGGCTTTTCTCAATGAAGAAGATGAGATAACACATTATACACAAACATTGCTTGGAGAGGCTAAGCAACAGGGTTCAGGTGTGAACTCGTTATATCAGCCCATACAGGCAATTGAGATCTTGTACAATACCAATGAACTCATACCTAATGAAAATGTTACAGAAGTTGATATTGGTTATTACTCTAGGCTAATCGAAGAGGGAGAGCAAATCTTTGCACCTACCTGGAACATTGTGGTAAACGGAAAGCGAAATTATTTTGTAAATGCTATTGAAGGATTTGTGTTCTCAAGTATAGATAAATCATTTTTAAGTTCCGTTATCCAAGATACAATGTTGAAGATTCAGTCGTTAGATGATGAAAAAGAGAAGAAACTAGAATCGTTTATAAAGGTTCTCAAACAGAAGCAACAATTGGGAAATCGGAGTGAAAATGAATGACCTTACGTTTTAGTGTATTAGCATCAGGAAGTACGGGAAATGCATTTTATATCGAATCTGAACAGGAAAAGTTCTTAGTTGACGCAGGAATGAGTGGTAAAAAGTTAACAAATTTGTTTCATAAGGTTCAGATTGATCCATCACAACTCACAGGGATTCTTGTAACTCACGAGCATAGTGACCATATAAAGGGATTAGGAATTTTTGCACGTAAGTATAATTTGCCAATTTATGCAAACGAAAAAACATGGAAGGCGATGGAAGGCTCCATTGGAAAGCTCAGCATCGATCAAAAATTCCTATTCAATATGGAAGAAGTAATGACATTTGCAGATATGGACATTGAATCATTTGGTGTTTCACACGATGCAGCGGAACCGATGTTTTATACTTTCCGTCACGATGGAAAAAAAGTAGCCCTTGTTACAGACCTTGGTTATGTATCAGAACGTATTAAGAAAACAGTAGAAGATGCAGATGCTTATATTTTTGAAGCAAACCACGATGTGGAAATGCTTCGTATGGGACGTTATCCATGGAGTGTTAAAAGACGTATTTTAGGTGACTCTGGTCATGTATCCAATGAAGATAGTGGACTTGCATTAGCGGATATAGTAAGTAATCGGACCAAACGTATTTATCTAGCCCATCTAAGTTTAGATAATAATATGAAGGATTTAGCCCGAATGTCTGTTCAAAACGTTCTCAGTGAACGAGGGATAGAAATAGAATTGCATGATACAGATCCAGAAGAGCCAACAGCATTATATGAAGTGAGTTAATGTTTATAAGAGTAATTCCCCATTTATTAGGAATACTACGATAGTAGAAATCTTAATTAAATGAGGGGAAAGAAATGGGTTATTATAATCAAGGTTATCCGCCAAATCCACATCGGAAAAAGCACCGCAAATTCCGTTGGTTATGGCCAATGTTAATTGGAGCAACTCTTGGTATATTATTAGTTGCAGAAGTGATACCAAGCTTTATGCAGGCAGATGATGGAAGTTCTAATCAAGCGCTTGATATGAATAATGGATCCAGTGGAAATACTGGTAAAATCATTAATACTTCAGTAAATGTGGATGTATCTACGCAAATTACGGAAGTTGTGGAAGAAGTTACTCCTGCAGTAGTAGGAGTGACAAATCTTATGAAGCACGAGGACTATTGGCAGCAACAGGAAAGTATGGAAGCTGGTACAGGATCTGGTGTTATTTATAAGGTTGAAAATGGGAAAGCCTATGTAGTTACCAATCATCATGTTATTGAAGGCGCTGATGAAGTAGAGGTTATTCTATATAATGAAACAGCTATTCCAGCAGAGATTGTGGGAAGCGATATTTTTACGGATTTAGCAGTGCTTAAAATGGATGCTTCTAACGTTGAAAAAGTCATTGAGATAGGGTCATCTGCTAATGTTAAAGCTGGGGAGCCTGCAGTAGCAATTGGTAATCCGCTTGGTCATATATTCTCAAGTACAATTACACAGGGAGTAATTAGTGGTACGGAGCGGACAATACCACAGGATTTTGATCAAGATGGAAGGGCAGATTGGCAGGCTGAGGTTATCCAGACGGATGCTGCGATTAATCCAGGGAATAGTGGCGGTGCGCTAATTAATATTAAAGGTCAGCTTATCGGAATTAATTCCATGAAGGTCAATCAAGAAGCTGTAGAGGGAATTGGTTTATCTATACCAATTGATTTTGCTATGCCTGTTATAGCAGAATTAGAAGAAAAGGGTGAAATGATACGTCCATATCTAGGTGTAGAAATTTATTCGCTTGATGAAGTACCACATGCGGAATGGGACAATACATTAAATCTTCCTAGAGAAGTGGATGGAGGAGTTTATGTTTGGAGTGTCGAACCTTTTTCGCCAGCTGACCAAGCTGGTTTAGAAAAACTTGATGTTATTATTTCGCTGGATGATAAGCCAGTAAAAAATATGATTGAATTACGTAAGATTCTATATCAGGAAAAAGAAATTGGAGAAGAAGTCAACATTTCCTTTTATCGAAATGGGGAACTTCGTGAGGTAACCTTAACATTAGGTTCACAATAATATGGTGAAAAGCTATCTTCAAAGTTGAGAAGATAGCTTTTTTAGTGATAGGGGGTATAAGATTCAACTAAAGCTACATTTAGCTCTACCTCCCAGTGACTAGGGGGTATCTAATGGGCACTTTTGTTCTAAAAAAGGTTATCCACATAGGTTATGCACAGGGTGTTGATAAGATTGTAGATAAATCACAATATATGGTATAGAAAGAATGTTCGCCAACAAAATAGCTACGAACACTTGTGCATATGTTAATAACTATGTGGATAACTTTTGATTTTGTGGGTTAATTTGCCTGTTATTAACTATTTATCAACAATAGAAAGACGAAAGATGTTGAAATTTGTAAGATGTTATTGACGGTAAAAGTTTAGATTGTGTATAAATAGGATGATACGGATTGGGAAAACGCACTTGAAATTTTTTTCTGAGCATTTTAGAATATCTCAAGGTTTATCGATGTTTCCATAATGCTAATAAGAGAATGAGCATGACGATATCTAGCCTTATTTCAAATGCAAAGGATAAAAATCCATCGCTTGTAAGAATCGGAAGTTTTACTAAGAATATAGCTCCAACCATAATGATGACCAGTGGAGGGATAGCTTTGTTTAGATTCATTCTTGCTGCGATGAGTGTTCCGCAAGCGATTTCGATAACAGCTATTAAAAATAACAAAAGTTCTGGATAAGGCAATCCAAGGTTCATAAATATAACCTTAAAATCATTTATTACTAACTTAGCAATACCAGAAATAATAAATACATAGCCGATTGCATAGGGCACCCACTTAGTCAATGGCATTTACCAAATCCCCTCCCAAAAATGTAGTTATTATCACCTTATGCAGATGTTGGGACAACATTGACAAGCAAATGGGGAAATCTAAAATCTTTCGACTTATAAGGAAAATAACCCGCAGAACGGAGTGATTTTTTCATTCGTTCTACGGGTTATTTTGGTTGTTTTCTATAGGATGGTTGTCTACGCACAATATGACCTTCAACTGCTAATCAAACAATAAAATATATGAAAACATCATTTATTTTGATCAGCAATCGATTTATCAGCTAACTTCATAATTGTCATATCGTCCATAGGTGGATTGTGGAGTCCAGCACGAACATCACGATAGTAGCGTTGTAAATCGCTTTTAATGGATAGGCTACGTGCACCGACAACACGCATTGCTAAGTCCACAATATTTACGGCTTTATTGACAACAGACAATTTTGCAGCCCCAAGCTCAGGGCCCATGGTTTGTCGGACTTCCTCATCACTTTCATCCCATTTCTTTGCTACAGAGTATAGTAAAGATTTGGATTCTAGAATAGCGAGCTCCATTTCTCCAAGTTTTTGTTTAACATTTGGTAGGTCGGAAATGGTCCCCTGAATACTATTAGGAGAATAACTAGTTGCAAAATGAATGGCAGATTTTTGCGCGGCTTGGGCAATTCCTAGGTAGCATGCTGGAATATGCAATAACCAACCGGCCGGCTTCTTCTTACCAGGTATTACTTTTTCCACCAAATCATTTTTATTAACGCGTACATTTTCTAATACAAGGTCATGACTGCCTGTTCCACGCATAGCGATGGAATCCCACGTTTCTTCAACCTTGACTCCTTCTCTGTCCCGTTTAATTAGGAAATACCCCACATCATCCGTACCATCAATGGAGGCAGTTACAACAAAATAACTGAGGATAGGAGAAAGTGTTGTAAATGTCTTCCTTCCATTAATAAGCCAGCCATTTCCATCCTCAACTGCAAAGGTTTCTGGTTTACCTCCACGAGTAGGACTTCCTGTAGCAGGTTCTGTTGCCGCATTATTCAACAATGCCCCTGTTTGAATAACATCTTGAGCGACGGCGGTATAAGTCTCCTCTTTCCATATTTTATTTTCTCCCAGATGTTTCATTAGCCCCATATGCCATCCAATGGAAAGTGCTGTTGAGCCATCAGCCTCTCCAATTATTTCCTGATAACGTAGCATTTCATATAAAGAGATTCCGAGCCCTCCGTATTCTTTCGGAATGGTTACAGAAGGATAACCAATCTCTGTTAAGTCCTTAAAATTTTCAAAGGGAAACGTTAAGTTTTTATCATGTTCTGGTGCACGTTTAGAAAAGGGCTTTACCGTTTTAGATAAAAGATCTATTCGTTCTTTCATGGTGTTTAAATCTAGTAAATTCATTGTATTCCTCCATCGTCTGTTCTTTAATCAATTTATTCCCAGGAAATTAGTGCGTTTTATATTTTTATTATTTCACCATTATAGGAAAATTTCAATACATATGTATTAAAAGCCAACTAATCATAGTTGACAGCTGGGGATTATACATTTAAGATATAGATTAATATAAAAATCTTAAAATTTGGGAATGTGCCAATTTGTCATCAATAGGAGAGAGTTTGAAATGCTAACTTTAAAAGATTTACATGTATCGTTTAATGGCAATGAGGTTTTAAAGGGTATTGATTTAACCGTTAACAAGGGAGATGTTGTTAGCTTAATCGGACCAAGTGGGACAGGAAAGACCACTTTATTAAGATGCATCAACTATCTGGAGAAACCAAGTAAGGGAGAAATATCGTTAGCTGATATTCATTTGAATTATCAATCAATACGGAAGAAAGATGTTCTTAATCTTCGGAGGAAGACTGCGATGGTTTTCCAGCAGTATAACCTCTTTAAAAATAAAACGGTTGTTGAAAATGTAATGGAAGCACAAATGGTTGTTCAAAAGAAATCAAAGAAGGAAGCTTATGAAAAGGGTATAGAAGAATTAGAGAAAGTTGGTTTACAGGATAAAATAAATTCGTATCCCTCTGAGCTTTCTGGAGGACAGCAACAAAGGGTTAGTATTGCAAGGGCACTAGCTGTGGAACCAGAGGTCATACTTTTTGATGAACCGACATCTGCACTCGATCCTGAATTAGTTGGTGAGGTGTTAAAGGTTATTGAGCATGTTGCAAAATCCGGAATGACGATTGTTCTGGTAACGCATGAGATGTCTTTTGCGCAGAAGATTTCAACAAAAGTAGCTTTTATGGATAAAGGTAGAATAGTAGAAGAAGGTCCACCTGCGCAAATTTTCACTAATTCTACCATGGAAAGAACAAAGGAATTTGTAAAGAGGTAAGAAATACGAAGGAGAGGAAGGAGTTAAAAACGATGAAAAAATACTTTTTAATACTTATAATATTTAGTTTTACCTTATTTTTAGCTGCCTGTGGTAGTGAGTCTACATCAAGTGAGGGGAATTCTTCGGAATCTGGTGTTCGAACCATTGATGTTGCTGTTCCTCCTGCAGCAAAACCGCTTAGTTATACAGATGAGAATGGTGAACTTACAGGATATGAAGTTGAAATTCTAAAGAGGGTTGATGAGAGATTAGAAGATTACAAGTTTGAGCTCGTAGGTGTTGGTGATAGTGCTGCTGAGCTTGGTCTTGATACTGGTAAATATGACATGATTGCACAAGGGCTATTTAAAACAGATGAGCGTGAGGAAAAATACCTTATTCCTTCTGAGAGCAATGGTTCCAGCTTAATGAAGATTTATTTGAATGAAGCAAGTAAAGAAGTGAATTCGCTTGAGGATTTAGTTGGAAAAAGCATTCTTCCACCAAACCCTACAGGAGGGGTCTTTAATTTGTTGGTACAGTATAATGAGGAAAATCCGGAAAACCAATTAGAATTTAAGCCATCTGATCAAGGTCTTTCCGTAGCAGCGAGATTAAAGGAAGTGGAATCAGGAAAATATGATGCTTTAGTTCTTCCTTCTAACCTTGGTCAGGCTGAGATTATTGAAAAGGAAAACTTAAATATTTATACATCTGATCCAGTTGAAATTAACAAGACTTATTTCCTTATTCATAACGCCGAGGAAAATAAACAGTTAAGTGAAGAGATTAGCACAGTATTAAAGGATTTAAAAGATGAGGGCGTACTGTCCGAATTATCTCTAGAGTATTATGGTGAAGATGTATTTCAATATGAGTAGTTTTTACTATTGTAATAATAGATATAGTTAAATGAGAAAGGATTACGAAAATGGATATCGCATTTATGCTTGAGATACTTCCGCAATTTTTAAGCGTTATCCCTATTACACTGATGATTATTGTTGTATCAGCTGTTTTGGGACTTCTATTAAGCGTTATTGTTACAACCATAAAAATACAAAAAGTGAAATATCTCAGCCCATTAATGGATGTCTATATATCTTTTACAAGAAGTACACCTATTTTGCTTCAATTATTTTTGGTTTATTATGGTTTACCGGTACTCCTAAGTGCAGTTGGCATCAATATGAGTAACTTAAGTGCTGTATTAGCTTCCATCATTACGCTAATTGTTTATAATGGAGCCTATTTATCAGAGGTGTTGAGACCTGCCTATTTAGCCATTGACAAAGGACAGCATGAAGCCGCAGATAGTTTCGGATTCACTCCTTTTAAAAAGCTTACTAGGATAATCATTCCACAAGTAACACCAATTGCATTGCCAGGAATAGGGAATGCCATTATTTATTTAATTCATGACACTTCCCTCGTTTTTACTATTGGTATTATAGACATTATGGGACTAGCAAACATTATCATTTCAAATAATCTTGGGACAAATCAAATTGAGGTTTACTTAACTATAGCAATCATTTATTGGATGATTTGTTTAATTTCTGAGGGTATTATTAAATTTTTTGAGAACAGAACGAAAAAACTTCATTTAGACAGTGGATTTAAAAATTAGGGGGCGACAAGAAATTGTTTGACATACGTGTTTTTATAGAGGACTTTTTTAGCATTTTAACGGTCGTTCCCAAAACATTATTTTTAGCATTAATTATTTTATTGTTATCTTTATTAATTGGAGGGTGCATTGCTTTAATTCAGCAATATAGAATTCCAATATTTTCACAGCTGTTCTTCTTGTTAAAATCTTTTTTAAGAGGAACACCTAATGTTGTTTTATTGCTCATAGCCTATTATGCCTTACCTGAAATGGCTAGCTTTATATTATCATTGATTGGCATTGACTTTGACCCGAATAATTTATCCCCGGTTATTACAGTAATTGTAGCATTTTCCATTAGTTTTTCTGTATTCCAATCGGAAATTATTAGGGGATCCTTCTTATCTGTCCACCATGGGCAAATAGAAGCGGCGCAATCTTTAGGCTACAGTTTCTTTCAAATATTAAGGAGAGTCATTGTACCACAAGCACTTGTTGAAGCATTGCCAGATATTATGAATGCCTATTTGGTTATTATTAAAGCTTTGTCTTTAGCATTTTTAGTTTCTGTAGTAGATATCTTTGGTCAAGCCAAAATATTGGGAGCACTTAGTTTCAGATATTTAGAAGCATTTGCGGCTGCGGCAATTGTATATTGGGTCATTTGTGGGATTTTAACATATCTAATTAATAAATATGAGCTTAGGTTGAGAAAAGGATATTGAGTGTTTAAGGGTAGTTTATGCATTTTGCATGCTACCCTTTTTGATTTTTATGATTATTGCTTTGGATATTAATATATATAGTTGGGGCGGAATTCCCGCTACGAATATACATTATAGAATGATTGTTTTTATGACAAAATGGAACAATTAGTTAATCATAGTTCGACATAGTGAATGGGAAATTTCCTGGGAAATTGTCGATATTACCTGGGAAATGACGGAATATTTCCTATGTAAATAGTACGGAGCATTATTTAATGGCCGGTGTTTGAATAGTTCTGAATGGATTAACAAAATCTAATAGAAAGGAGGTTTGCATAATGAAA
Organism: Oceanobacillus senegalensis; assembly: GCF_900176885.1. Lineage (GTDB taxonomy): Bacteria > Bacillota > Bacilli > Bacillales > Amphibacillaceae > Oceanobacillus > Oceanobacillus senegalensis. The sequence continues at coordinate 3,584,165 of NZ_LT839648.1, forward strand.
AAGATAGTAGGTATCATGATGGTTTTCATGTTATTTAATGCCACGTACTATACGATTCCCCATCCACCTCTACTTCATGCACAAGAAAAGCCAATCCCCTCCTATGCTAAATGGGGGCGATTAGCGATGAAGGAAACGAAAGCTAAATACTCCAATGCGCAAATTATTGACTATCTTCATATAGGAAGAGAAACAAAGGGTGATCATTCCATAGAGAAATTTAAACTTTGGTTAAGAGAGGGGCAGAGAGAATTTGGAGTGTTTATCGATATTGAATTTGTAACTGAATCAGAGGAAGTAATCTCTATCAACTTTGAAGAAACAGATCGGTGAAGTTATTCCTGCCATACTCTATAAAAAAGGATGGCAGGATTATTTATTTTCAGGAAATAAAATACAGGGAAAATGGAAAGCATAGTAAGGTTTGGCCGATATAAAGGAATAATTACAATAAGGGTGTGGAACGGAATGATTTATAGGAAATGGATAAAAGCGATATTTTATTCCCTGTTTATGATGATTATCGTAACTTTATTATTTCTAAATCAAAAAGATGGACTATTTGTTACAGCATCTAAAGATTTAACAAAAGAACTAGACGACTCTTTACCACTAGACGAAAAGTTGAATCAGATTTTAGAAGATGAACGGCTTGATGGTTCTATAACTGGTATTAGTATCCGAAAGGCGAATAACGGTGAAGAAGTATTTTCTCACAATGGGGACATTCGTTTGCATCCAGCATCAAACATGAAGATATTAACTGCTAGCGCTGCATTGGAAACGCTAGGATTAGATTATCGATTTACGACAGAAGTTTTAACAGACGGTAAGGTGATAGATGGAACATTACATGGCAATTTGTACATGAGAGGAAAAGGTGACCCTACGTTAATAATAGAGGATTTACAAGTATTTGCGAAACAATTAAGAAGCCAAGGTATTCGGAAAATAAAAGGAAAGTTAATAGGTGATGATACATGGTATGATGACGTACGACTGTCACAGGACCTTAATTGGTCAGATGAGCCCTTTTATACAGGTGCACAGGTATCTGCTTTAACTCTTTCACCGGATAGAGAATATGATGCAGGTACCGTAATCATAGAAGTAGTACCTGGGGAAAAAGTAAATAGTAAGGCGAAAGTGAATATCATACCTGAAACGAATTATGTAACCATACATAACAAAACCAGTACCGGAAATAAGGAAGAAAGAAAAAAAGTCTCTATTGAGAGAGAGCATGGTACGAATGAGATTGTTGTAGAGGGTGTCATGCCTATAGATGGTAAAAAGTCAAAATCCTGGGTAGCCATTTGGGAGCCGACATTCTATGCACTCCATATATTTCAAGGAGTTTTAGAAGAGAACGGTATTACGTTTATTGGAAATTCTACCATGGAATCGGCTGTTGTACCTCGGGATGCAACGATATTAGCATCCAAACAATCAATGCCACTTCAAGAGCTTCTCATTCCTTTTATGAAGCTAAGTAATAATGGGCATGGAGAGATATTAACAAAAGAAATGGGAAAAGTAATTCATGGGGAAGGAAGTTGGGACAATGGGCTTAAAGTGATAAAGAATGTGGTGACAAATCTAGGTGTTTTACCTGAAACCATTCAATTACGAGACGGATCTGGTATGTCCCATAAAAACTACATTCCAGCAAGTGAGTTAACCAAATTACTCTATGAAATTCAAGATAAACCTTGGTTTCACACATTTGAGAAGTCTTTACCTGTTGCCGGTGTTTCTGAACGAATGGTAGGTGGAACATTACGGAATCGTATGACAGAAGAGCCAGTAAAGGGAAATGTCAAAGCAAAAACTGGTTCATTAAATGGGGTGGATACGTTATCCGGATATATAAGAACAGTGGATGGAGAGAAGTTAATCTTTTCTATATTAAATAATAACTACATCAGTGGTTCGATGGATGAATTACAAGACACTATCATTAAAATTCTCGCGTCACATGAGTTCAAATAATAAACGAATAGAGTTTAGATATTCTTTCAATAAAGAGAGCTTCTCAAGGGGTTCTCTTTTTTTCTTATTTGGAAGGTAATAATATTAATTTCCATGAATCTAGTTTAAAATGATATTATATTGTAAAAGTTTTTATATATTAAAAGGAAGGTACCAAATGAAGGAAGATAATATTACTCGGTTACATATCAACAATAAAGAATTAATTCTTATTGGGACAGCACATGTATCGAAGCATAGTGCAGAGCAGGTTAAAGAAGTAATTGAAAGAGAGAATCCTGATTCCGTTTGTATTGAATTGGACGAGCAGAGATTTCAATCCATTCAAGAGGGAAATAAATGGAAGGATATGGATATATTTGAGGTGATAAAGGGGAAAAAGGCTACGCTACTGCTTATGAATCTTGCTATCTCCTCCTTCCAAAAGCGGATGGCCAAGCAGTTTGGAATTAATGCGGGACAGGAAATGATTCAAGGGATAGAGTCAGCTAGGGATGTAGGGGCTGAATTAGTTCTTGCTGACCGTAATATCCAAATCACCTTTTCAAGAATATGGGGGAACTTAGGATTAAAAGGAAAATCCATACTTCTTACACAAATCATTGCAAGTATTTTCAGTAAAGAGGAAATCTCAGAAGAAGAATTAGAAAAAATGAAGCAGCAGGATACAATAAATGCCATGCTACAGGAATTTACGGAGCATTTCCCAAAGTTAAAGAAGCCACTTATTGATGAAAGGGACCAATATCTTTCACAGAAAATTAAACATGCCCCAGGAGAAAAGGTTGTTGCTGTTTTAGGTGCAGCCCACGTACCGGGTATTACAAATGTGATTAAAAAGGATCATGATTTAAATAGGCTTTCAAGTCGCCCTCCAAAGTCAAAGGCACCAAAGATTATTGGTTGGTCCATTCCTATTCTCATCCTTGCTATGATTGCTTATACCTTTATCACCAATCCTGCAGCCGGCTGGCAGCAGACGATTAGTTGGGTAATATGGAATGGCTCTTTTTCAGCGTTAGGAACGCTGATGGCATTGGGACATCCTTTGGCAATAATAACTGCCTTTATTGCAGCACCGATTACTTCTCTTAATCCTTTGTTAGCTGCCGGATGGTTCGCAGGGATTGTTCAGGCTTATATTAGTAAGCCAAAGGTAAGGGACTTTGAAAGTTTGGCCGAGGACATATATACAGTCAAAGGATTTTGGAGAAATAAAGTAACCCGAGTTTTATTAGTAGTTGTACTAGCTAATGTAGGTTCCTCAATAGGAACGCTTATAGGCGGTGCGGATGTGATACGACTATTCTTAAATAATTTGGCATAATTTAAAGAAGGGATTGAGGGTGGCTTTTTGATGAAAAAGCCACCCTTTTGTTTAATATATCCGTTCTTTGGAATACTATTTTTTACACGGTAATTCCTACTAAATTTCTTACTCATTTCGTTATTTTGATTGATATAAGGAGGAAACCAGCTCGTGATCATCGCGATCATTTTTTTAATATTTGTTTCATTTTTCTTTTCAGGAAGTGAAACGGCACTGACAGCTACGAATAAAATGAGACTTCAGACCAAAGCAAATAATGGGGATAAAAGGTCTGAGAAAATATTAAATTTAGTGTCAAGACCAAGTGAATTTATTACCACTATTCTTATTGGTAATAATATTGCCAATATCTTATTACCAACCTTAGTGACCACATTGGCCATTCAATATGGCTTTAATGTGGGACTTGCTTCTGCAATATTGACCATTGTTATTATTATTTTTGCTGAAGTCATTCCAAAATCTGTATCAGCAGCATTTCCTAATCGCATTTCTACTATTGTTTATCCGGTTATTCGCTTTTTTGTAATCATTTTTAAGCCAGTCACTGTTATTCTGAATGGTCTAACAGGATTTATTACGAGGACACTATCAAAAGGTGAAGAGACGGATGTATCAATTTCTAAGGAAGAATTTCGGACAATGATTGATATTGCTGATTCGGAGGGAACCTTTAGAAAAGACGAATCATCACGTATCAAAGGGGTTTTAGACTTCCAAAATTTAAATGTAAAGGATGTTCTAAAGACCCCACGTGTCGACCTTGTAGCACTTCCCAACACCGCAACCTTTGAGGAAGTTAGGGAAGTTGTGATACAGAATCCTTTTACCAGATATCCGATTTATAGAGAGGATATTGATAATATTGTAGGGGTTTTCCATTCCAAGTACTTGATACAATGGTCATTGGAACCTGATAAGCCCTTAAAAGCATTTAGTGACATTGATCCGTTGCTTGTCTATGAGTTTCATTCCGTGGAGTGGGTTTTTTTAAAAATGACCAAAGAGAAAAAGCATATGGCTATTGTCTTGGATGAATATGGTGGTACAGAAGGAATCCTCACACATGAGGATGTGATTGAATCCATGATTGGGCTAGAAATTGTGGATGAAATGGACCTTGAGAGTGATACCTTAGTTGAAAAGTTAACAGAAACAGAAATTATCTGTGATGGTAAAATCACCTTACACCGCTTGAATACCATTTTCCATACAGACATTCCTGAGGAAGAGGACGTACTGGCTGGGTACCTATTAAAGGAAGTTACAGATTTTCCAGAAGAGGATAAGGTTATCGAACGGGATAATTTGACTTTTAAAATACTGGAGATTGATGGTCGGACCATTAAGAAGGTACAGATCGTAAAGTAGAAACTGAGGGGGACAGTTCTCTAGTTTCATTATCCGAATTGCCCCCCTTTTTAATAGTAGGCCAGTAAGGAGTCTATCATTTCTGTACTTCTATATATTTATTTAAGCACTTTAGACAGATACAGTGTTTTCTTTTACTATCTTCAGGAACTAATTCAAATATTTCTCTAGGGAATTTCTGCGTGTCACACCAGCAGTTGTTATTCCCCTTACCTCGACTCATGCATTTATTTACCTCTCCACAAATCGGACAATACGTATTAGCCAATTAGGATCCCTCCATATTATTATAATGTTTTAATTTATCAGTTAATTGTAACATAGAGTCACTTCTGATCGGGGATAGATTCTAACGTACTTTGGCTAGGTAGAGCTGGGTAGCTTTAATTTATCTATTATAAGTCGTTTGGTAAAATAATTGTTGGATTATGTGGGAAAGGAATGGAATATGAAAATAACTATTGTATCGGTAGGGAAATTGAAGGAAAAATATTTAAAACAGGGGATACAGGAATATCTAAAGCGATTAACACCCTATGCGAAAGTAGAGATTAAAGAAGTAGCGGATGAAAAGGCTCCGGAAAACTTAAGTGAGGCGGAAATGCATAACGTAAAATTAAAAGAAGGGGAGAGAATCCTGTCTCACATTCGTTCTGATACCTATGTGATCACCTTGGAGATTCAAGGGAAAATGCTTAGTTCTGAACAACTTGCTAGCAAGCTGGATAAGCTTGCAACATATGGAAAGAGTAAGGTTGCTTTTGTAATAGGCGGCTCTCTTGGTATCAGTGAAGCAGTCCAACAACGAAGCGACATGGCGATATCCTTCTCAAAAATGACGTTCCCACACCAGCTTATGCGGTTAATATTGTTGGAGCAAGTGTATCGGGGATTTAAAATCAATAGGAATGAACCATATCATAAATAGTGGTAAAACAGTTGTGGGGGTGGTGTGGAAAAGAACGGTTCGGAAAGTTAAGATAATTTCATAATAGTGTGGACTGGAAAACCCGCCTTTTTCTTCATCTAATATTGTTTTGGTAGAGGAAGAATTAGTGATGCTTCTAATTCTTCCCCAAGGCAATATCCTAACTTTCGGAGAGTTCAATCCGTTTTACTTTTCCGATTACAAAGATATAAGACATTGTACTCGAACCACTTTCCTTCTTTTCCTCGGTTATTTCTATTAAATCTGGTTGCATCCTCATTTCTCTTAACTCGTTACTCATCTAATTTCTCTCCTTATTAACTTTCCAGCTTTTAATATTTTTTAATAATTCCTTTAATTTGTATTGCAGGTTAAGAGGCAGTAATACCCCACCATTAGAAGTCACGGAGGAAACAATTAACGGTTGAGTGCGTAAGGGGGAGAAAAAGTAACGTATCTGTCCTACATCATATTCATTGATGTTAGGATCATTTTTAAAAGAATAGGTATGTATTTAAATAAAACCATTGACCTCTCATAAAGAGTGTCAATGGTTCTATTTTTTGAATGAATCCCAAGTGGAATAATAGCTGGAATCGTAGCATATAGGAAGGAAAGATAAGAGGGATTCAACTATCCCCCTTATCTTTATCAATCCATTTTGCTTCGTTTTATCATTCTATGAGCTATTTTAGTTTGTTTGGTAGAGTGTCTTTTGCGGTTGTTAATTGAAGCTGTTCACACATAGCATAAGCAAATCCATCTTCATCATTTGTCTTTGTAATAAAATCAGCTTGTTTTTGTATAGCAAGAGGGGCATTTCCCATTGCAATCGACGTAGTTGCTACTTCGAATTGTCCGAGGTCATTACCTCCATCACCGATCGCAATAATCTCTTTGAAAGATAGATTCATCATCTGCTGGTAACGTAATATAGCCTTTCCTTTATGAGAATCACTAGAGGTGATCTCTAGATTATTAGGAAAAGAGGATGACATGGAAATATCGAATTTATTTGCTAAGGACGTTTTTACTTCTTCTATTTTTTCTAATTGGTCATTCGGAACCAATGCTATTAATTTATATATTTTTAGACAATCCTTTATTAATATTTCGTCATAATTGTATTCTTGAAATAGCATGGTGAGCTCTTCTTTACTTTTATCATGTAATAAAGGCAAAGTGGAAGGAAACCCGCCATAATTGGTATAAACAAGAATACCTACACCCATTTCGTTTAATATCGAAAATATCCTTTTATAAACGGAAATAGGGATTGTTGCCTCATACAGTAACTCTCTTTTTTTTGAATATAAAATAGAGCCATTTATACAAAAAATAGGGATTTCTATATTTTGTACAGCTTTTAGTTTTATCACATCTCTAAAGGCGCGACCTGTGTTCAAAATAACGCAGTGCCCCTGTTCCTTTAATTCGTTTAAGGCTTTTAAATTTCCATCCGATATTTCTTGTTGAGAGTTTAATAATGTACCGTCTAAATCAATGGAAATACATTTCATTGGATTATTTTCCTTCCTTTCTATGCTTTAGACTTATTGGAACTAAGTGATATTATAGTTCTTTTGTTGACAGATTGCTAGAACTCAGGCAGCCTTGACCCCTTTCTTTACCAGGAATTCCTGGGTTTTACAGGAATGGCAATGATCGGAGCCCTCGATTTCTATTATAAAAGCGATAAGAAAGCCCAATTTCAGAGGATATGTTAGTATATCAAACTTTCCATGAGGATATGTACAAAATCTCTTCCCTACTAACATTAATCTATAAAAATATAAAAATAACATCATAAACCAGCATTAATCCAATTTTGAAATGTCGGAATATATCGATATAATGGAAAATGTCGTTTTAAAATTAAATCAATTTTACAGGGGGATTATTCTTAATGAATATACAACAAAAGAAAGTGCCATTTGTTAGTAAATGGCTAATGATTACCTTAGTTGGTCTCATTACATTGGCATTAGCAGGATGTGGAACTGATGAAGTAAATAGTGAATCTTCAGGTGAAACAAAAGAAGAAATCACAGTTGCAGTAGTGCAAGACTATCCACCATTTGAATATAAAGTAGATGAGGAATTGACTGGTTTTGATGTGGAGTTAGTTGAAGCTGTTGCAGAGAAGGTAGACTTAACTGTTGACTGGAAAATTATGAAATTCGATGGTATTATCCCGGCACTTCAGGCTAATCAAGTAGATGCAGCTGTATCAGCGATTGGAATAAGAGAGGATCGTTTAGAAGTAGTAAATTTCTCCGACCCATATTTTGAATCTGGTCTATCTTTAGTTACGTTAAAAGGTAGTGATATAGAATCAGAAGCAGATTTAGAAGGAAAGACAATTGTTGCCAAACAAGGGACATCTAGCTTAAAACTAGCTAATGAACTTGCTGAAAAATATAATGGTGAAGTTACTAAACTTCAAGACGATGCCACTATGTATATGGAATTAGAAAACGGTAATGCCGATGCTGTCATCAATGATTATCCTAGTGTTGCCTATAAAATCAACCAAGATAGTGAGGAATCTCCACTTCGATTAGTTGGCGATAAGTATCCAAGTGAAGACTATGGAATTGCCATTTCTAAGGGGAGTGAAGGTTTAGTAGAAAAAATGAATACGGGGCTACAGGAACTAAAAGATAGTGGTGAATTTGACGAAATTTATAGCCGATATTTTTCAGAAAAATAATAAATAAAAATGAAATCAATAAGGTGTGGCACAGTTTGTCACATCTTATCCAAAAGAAAGAGGGAAACCAAGTATGATGGAAACAATCAACATTATCCTTGAAGCATTACCTACTCTATTAAAAGGAATGGGTTTAACAATAGAAATAACAGTCATATCACTTATTCTTGCAATGTTTATTGGACTGATACTCGGTGTATTTAGTATAACAAAGAGTAAAATATTAAGGGCAATTTCAACTGCCTTTGTTGATATTATTCGAGGGACCCCGTTACTCGTTCAAATATTATTTATTTATTTCGGTTTGCCAAGTGTCATTGATATTAGCTTAACAGCATTTTCCGCAGGTGTGATTGCAATTACGGTCAATGCTGCAGCCTATTTAGTAGAAATCTTCCGGGCTGGAATAAATTCTATCGATAAAGGGCAAATGGAAGCCGGTAGAACGATTGGTTTTTCTTATGGCCAAACGATGCGTTTAATTATATTACCTCAAGCAATACGTCGCATGATTCCCGCATTCGTCAACCAATTTATTGTAAGCATTAAAGATACTTCACTCCTTTCCGCTATTGGATTGGCTGAGCTAACATTGTCTGGGCAATCCATCTATGCAGCTAATTTCCGTGCTTTTGAAATATTATTTGCTGTTGGGGTTCTGTACTTTATCATTATTTACTCATTAAGCTTATTCTCACGCTGGCTTGAAAGGAGATTAGATGTAGCATGAAAATGATTGAAGTAAATAATCTAAAAAAGTCATTCGGTAAATTAGAGGTTCTTAAAGATATCAATATAGATGTTCATTCGCAGGAAGTAGTTTGTGTCATTGGCCCTTCAGGTTCAGGAAAAAGTACACTTTTACGTTGTATGAATTTATTGGAAGAACCGACTGGTGGAGAAATCTTTATTGAGGGAGATAATCTCACCGCAACCAAAACGAATATTAATCAATTGCGTCAAAGAATGGGAATGGTATTCCAACAGTTTAATTTGTTTCCCCACATGACGGTAATAGAAAACATTACTCTTGGACCAAAACGATTAAAAGGGAAATCACAAGCAGAAGCAAATAAATTAGGAACAAAGTTACTTGATAAAGTAGGATTAGTAGACAAGGCAGAGGTGTATCCTGATAATTTATCTGGTGGACAAAAACAACGGGTAGCCATGGCTCGTGCGTTAGCCATGGAACCAAACATTATGTTGTTTGACGAGCCCACATCAGCCCTAGACCCAGAAATGGTTGGAGAAGTACTTCAAGTTATGAAGGATTTAGCTGAAGAAGGTATGACGATGGCGATTGTGACACATGAAATGGGATTTGCCAAAGAAGTCGCCGATCGTGTTATCTTTATGGATGAAGGCTTTATTGTAGAACAAGGTACACCAGATGAACTATTTAATCACCCAAAAAATGAAAGAACGAAAAGCTTTTTATCGAAAGTATTATAATCAGTAACTGTTGCATCATAAGGCTTAGAGGTTTTCTCTAGGTCTTTTTTAAAATATAACCTGACATATTACTTCTAATGGGGGTGCATAAATGGTACAGGGGAATAACAGGAATAAGAAAATTACCTTAGCAGTATTTTTCGTCGTTGCTGGTATATTGGATATTAAATATAAAGGATTATTCTATAAACTATTACCTTCTTCCATTCAAATGTACTTAACTAATTCTTTTAAGTAAACAAAAGGAATGTTTCCTTTTGAGTTTGAATGAAAGATTAATAACGTAATGATAAATACGTTGGATGTGAAATGATGAAGTACGGAAAAGTAGTACATGGAAGGTTTGAAAAAAGACTAAACAGGTTTATTGCTGAAGTCTGGATAAATGGGAGAATAGATAGGGCACATATAAAAAATACGGGTCGCTTAACTGAATTGTTTCAGCCAGATAGGAAAGTACTCTTGGAAGTTAGTGATAATCCAAATAGAAAGACAAGATTCTCGCTTATAGCAATTGATAAAAATGGAACATGGGTAAATATTGATTCTCAAGCACCAAATAAGGTTGCCATGGAGGCACTGAAGATAGGGAAATTAGCTGAGTTTGGATCGGTTGACTTCGCTAAAAAAGAGGTTACTTATGGAAAATCTCGATTCGACCTTTATTATGAAAAGGATGATAAAAAGGGATTTATTGAAGTAAAAGGTGTAACATTAGGAGAATGGAATAGCTTTATTTCCGGATGCTCCGACCGCCAGAGGGACGAAGCATGTATTAGAATTAATAAAGGCATCTCAATATGGATATAATGCTGCAATCCTCTTTGTTCTGCAAATGAAAGGTTGTCATGCCTTTTCCCCTAATATAAAAATGGATAGGAACTTTACAGATTCATTATTAAAGGCATCAAGACAGGGTATACAAATTTTAGCTTATGATTCCATTGTCAAAAGGGATGGATTGACTCTTAATCAACCAGTACCAGTCATTATATAATGGATGTACGTATATGTTTTTGCTTCGAATCGATTAGTTAGCATTCCTCCGGGTAAAATACTACAAAAAGGGTATTTGAATAATAAAGGAGGAATTTGCTTAACATGGCAGATATATTTACTATTATCGCCTTTCTTTTTGGAGCTTTCATTTTTGCGGTACTGATAATAACGGGCTTATCTTTATATTTCGTAGATCGGAATCAAAGGCAGCATCCTGTTTTACGTAATTATCCGGTCTTAGGTAGAATACGATACTTTCTAGAACAAATCGGTCCTGAACTTAGACAGTATTTATTTAATAGTGATTTAGAAGGGAAGCCTTTTTCTCGGATTGAATATCAGCAAGTTGTTAAGAAGGCAAAATATAAACGAGATGTTCTTGGTTTTGGCTCGCTAAGGGATTTTGATTCGCCGGGTTTCTATATTCGAAATGCAATGTTTCCAAAGATAACAGAGGAATTGAAAATGGACAATGATATAAAGGTGAAGACAAAGAGATATTTATTATTAAATGATCCGTTGTTTACCCAAAGGAAAGAGAAGTGGGAAGTGCATGAGTCGGGAGCATATTTACTTCAGGACGAAGATGCAATTGTGATCGGAAAGGATTGCAAGTATCCTTTTATTCTTAAGGGACAAATTGGGATGTCGGCTATGAGTTATGGCTCCCTTGGAAGCAGAGCAATTACTGCCCTATCAGAAGGGTTGGGCAAGGCAAAAGGTACATGGATGAACACAGGAGAAGGCGGTATTTCAGATTACCACTTAAAAGGTGGTGTGGACCTCGTGATGCAAATTGGCCCCGGGCTTTTCGGCGTAAGGGATAGGGCTGGGAATTTTAGTTGGGATGCTTTAAAGGAAAAATCTCAGATACCTCAAGTAAAGGCGTTCGAGCTGAAACTGGGACAAGGTGCAAAAACACGCGGTGGTCATATTGATGCGGAAAAGGTAACCGAGGAAATTGCGAGAATAAGAATGGTTGAGCCATTTAAGTCAATAGATAGTCCAAACCGCTTTAAGGAATTTAGTGATTTACCATCGTTGTTTTCGTTTATGGAACGCATTCGTGAATGTACTGGAAAACCTGTAGGAATGAAGGTTGTGATTGGAAGTAGTAAGGAAGCGGAAGAATTAGCAAACCAGATCAAGGAAACTGGAAAAGGTCCCGACTTTATTACAGTAGATGGTGGAGAGGGTGGAACAGGTGCATCCTATCAAGAATTGGCGGATAGTGTTGGGTTGCCAATTAAATCCGCTTTACCATTAGTTCATCAAGCTTTGTTGAAATTAGGTGTACGTGACAAAGTAAAAATAATTGCGTCGGGCAAACTCGTTTCTCCAGATCGAATTGCGGTTGCCCTAGCTATGGGGGCAGATTTAGTAAATATTGCACGGGGATTTATGATAACAGTAGGATGTATTCAAGCACTAAAATGCCAATCAAATGCCTGTCCAGTTGGTGTGGCCACGACAGACCCTGACCTGCAAAAGGCTTTGGTAATTGATGAAAAGAAATATCGAACTGCAAACTATGTCATAACAATGCGTAAAGGGCTATTTCGAATTGCTGCAGCTGCTGGATTGGAGTCACCGATTAAATTTAGTGCGGAACATGTGATTTACAAAGATGAAAGAGGAGACGTTTATACACTAGATGGAAAGAAACAAGGTGGAAGTTTTTCTGTATCCTAAACTATTAGGGACTAAAAGTACGGTAGTAACCAATAACGGTTGCATCTTTCCACTATGTGTGGTTTTCTCTAATCATAAAAAGACTTGCAGTTCAAAAGTGAGTCTTTTTATTGTTTCTTTACTAGCTCGATTAACGATTTAGTACATTAATAATTTGATAGTTTATGTAATCATTACCTATTGATTTGTTAGCTTTTGATTGGACAGGAATAATCAATATATAAATATATATTTTAATCCATCAAAGATTCTGATAAACTATAAGTAGATTATAATATATTCAGATTAGGGTGTGATTGGATTTCTTGCTTTTAATAAGCGGGTGTTCAACAATTTTCTGAAAAAATTTATAAGATAGGGATGGGACAAATGAGCAACAAACAGACTAAAACAGAAGTTATCTTAATCGGTGCCGGTATCATGAGTGCAACATTAGGAGCACTTTTAAAAGAATTGGTACCGGAATGGGAAATTACAGTGTTTGAGAAGCTCGAAAGCGCAGGGGAAGAAAGTTCCAATGAGTGGAATAATGCTGGAACGGGGCATTCAGCGCTATGCGAACTTAATTATACCAAAGAAAAGCCAGACGGCACTATAGATACGAAGAAAGCAATAAAAATTAATGAACAGTTTCAAGTATCAAAGCAATTTTGGTCTTATCTAGTAAATAGTAATCTCATAAATAATCCTCAGGACTTTATCATGCCATTACCTCATATGAGTATGGTTCAAGGGGAAGATAATGTCTCTTTTTTAAAGAAACGTTTTGAAGCGCTATCAAAAAATCCATTATTTGAAGGAATGGATTTTTCTGACGACCCAGAAAAATTAAAGGAATGGATACCACTAATCATGGAAGGCCGTACGTCAGATGAACCGATAGCAGCAACAAAAATAGACTCTGGAACAGATGTTAATTTTGGCGCTTTAACGCGTAGATTATTTGAACATTTACAGAGTCGAGATGTTGCGGTTAACTATAAGCACAGTGTGGAGAATATTCAACGTATGCGTGATGGTTCATGGGAAGTTAAAGTACACGACATGGATGGCGATAAGTTGGAATACCATACTGCTGATTTTGTTTTTATTGGTGCTGGTGGGGGAAGTCTACCTCTATTACAGAAAACTGGTATTCCTGAATCAAAACATATTGGTGGATTCCCAGTTAGTGGGCTATTTTTAGTATGTAACAATCCAGAGGTGGTTGAGAAGCATCATGCAAAAGTATACGGTAAGGCTAAGGTCGGTGCGCCACCAATGTCTGTACCACATTTGGATACTAGATTTATAGACGGCAAAAAGTCCTTGCTATTTGGTCCATTTGCCGGCTTCTCACCAAAATTCCTAAAAACAGGTTCAAATTTAGATTTAATAGAGTCTGTTAAACCGAATAATGTCTTCACCATGCTGTCAGCTGGTGCAAAAGAAATGAAACTTACAAAGTATCTCATTCAGCAAGTTATGTTATCCAATGATAAGCGGATAGAAGAATTACGTGAGTTCATTCCGGATGCTAACAAAGAGGATTGGGAAGTTGTTGTGGCCGGTCAGCGTGTGCAGGTAATTAAGGATACAGAAAATGGAGGGAAAGGAACCCTACAATTTGGTACAGAAGTAGTAAGTTCAGATGATGGGTCTGTAGCTGCACTACTTGGAGCTTCTCCAGGTGCTTCTACATCTGTTACCGTTATGCTGGATGTCTTGAAGCGATGTTTCCCAGAATATATGAAGGAATGGGAGCAAAAATTAAAAGAAATGATTCCTTCTTATGGAAAATTACTGAGTGAAAATCCAAGACTTTTCCGTGAAATTCATGCTTCAACATCTAAAACACTTGGCTTAGATAAACAATACGGTGAAAAAAGCCGTATATTACAACAAGTATAAATGAAAGAGCCTCCTCAGAATACTGAGGGGGCTCTTTTTGGATGGTTCATCTTTGTATAAGCTGCTATTAGACAATTTAATACATTTTTATTAATTATTTCGTATAGTTATCAAAATAACCTTGTATATAGATAATGGGTGTACCCTTATCTCCACTTCCTGAAGTTAAATCAGACAGAGATCCAATTAGGTCCGTAAGTTTTCTAGGTGTCGTTCCTTGTGCTTCCATCGAACCTACAAGGTCTTCCTCTTTATTATTGATATATTGAGAAATAGCTTCTTGTAGCTCTTCTCCTTTTAAATCAGCAAAGTTATTATCAGCTAGATATTTTAATTTTACTTCATTCGGTGTACCATCTAGGCCTGAGGTGTATGCTGGGGATACAACTGGATCGGCAAGTTCCCAAATCTTCCCTACAGGATCTTTGAATGCTCCATCTCCATAAACCATGGCCTCTACATTTTTCCCAGTTTTTTCCTTCAGCTTTTGTTGAATGTTATTAACAATAGGCTGACAGTTACGAGGGAAAAGTTTCACACTATCCTCTGTTGCTTTATTGGAACCTAATAGACCATATTCCTCATTATATCCACTACCATCGATGGATTCTGACAAAATGTTATCAAGGCTGTAGATTATTTCTCCACCATTTTCTTTTATTATTCTTTTCGTTCTTTGTCTTGAATGGATATCACAAGCTAGTACATTTTTTGTGTATTCTAAAATGGACTTTGGATTATTGGAGAAAATGATTTCACATTCAACACCATTCTCTTCCACAACGGATTTATAGTATTCAATATAATCCACACCAGTAAAGGTATGTTTATGATGACCAAAATATTCACGGAATTGTTTCTCTGTTAAAACATCTGTCCAGGGATTCACACCCTTTTCATCAAGTTGATCAAGACTGACCAAGTGATTCCCAACCTCGTCAGCTGGATAGCTAAGCATTAAGACGATTTTTTTTGCTCCTTTTGCAATCCCACGAAGAACGGTAGCAAAACGGTTTCGGCTTAAGATAGGGAATATAACACCGATTGTTTCTTCACCAAACTTTGAACGGACATCTTGAGCGATATGATCCACTGTCGCATAATTTCCTTGTGCACGAGCTACAACGGATTCTGTTACTGTTACGATATCTTTATCACGAATAGCAAACCCTTCTACTTCAGCGGCTTTTAATACACTATCTACTACAATTTCCTCTATTTGGTCCCCTTGATTGATGATAGGGCAACGTAATCCTCTGGCAACTGTTCCAACTACTCTTTCCACAACACTCGCTCCTTAAAATGGTGTAAATTATTTTCTACAATTACTATACAATTATATTTTATATAAGTAAAATTAATATATGTAATAATGAATATAAGGAGGGTTTATATGATAGGCAAGTTAGATTTATATAGAATTTTTTGGACGGTTGGAAAAAATCAAAGCTTCTCTAAGGCAGCAAAGAGTTTATACATGACACAGCCGGCTATCAGCCAAGCAATAAGGCAATTAGAGAGAGAGTTAGGGACACGCTTATTTCATAGAACACCTAAAGGGGTATCACTAACAAACGAGGGAAGCCTCCTATTTGAGTATGTCCATTCTTCCCTTAATTTAATTGATGCTGGGGAAGAAAAAATACTGGAATTTAAAAATTTAACAGCTGGCGAATTAAAAATTGGTGTAGGTGACACGATATCTAGACATTTCCTCCTACCATATTTAGAGGATTTTCATAACAAATATCCCAAGATTAAATTTAAAATTGTGAATGGGACGACATTAGAGATTGTTACTCATTTAAAATCAGGAGAAGTGGATATAGCAGTTTGTAATTTTCCAATCAATGACCCATCACTAGAATTAATACCATGTATCGAAGTACAGGATACTTTTGTTTGTGGGGAAAAGTATAAAACACTCTCATCTAAGCCACTAGAACTGGAAGAATTAACTAAACTGCCATTAATTTTCCTTGAACCTAATTCAAATTCTAGAAAATATGTGGAGGAATATCTATTTGCGAAGGGAATTTTTATTTCCCCAGAATTTGAGTTAGGCTCCCATGATTTACTACTAGACTTTGCGAAAATTAACCTAGGTATTGCATGTGTAACAAGGGAATTCTCTATAGACTACTTGAATAGGGGATTTGTATATGAAGTACAACTTGAAGATGAGATACCTAAGAGAAACATTGGTATAGGCTATTTAAAAAGTGTTCCATTATCACCAGCATCAACAAGATTTGTAGAAATTATAGAAAAGGGACAGTCACGATTTAAATTTAATTAAAAAAGTTGTGATGGTGTTTTTTAATAATCATGTATATCACAGGTTAAGGGGCAGTAATACCCCACTGATGGAAGATTTAATTTATGATGAGATTGCTTAACTTTGTTGTGACAAGAGGTATGAATAGGTCGTAGGGGGAGATGCATAGGTGGGTGGATGAAAAAATAGTCCAACCTACCTGCTAAGGTAATTTACACAGGATAAAAAATTTTAAAATAAAAAGAAGGATTATGGAGATCCTTGTCGAATTCTTAATGTTAAGCAAACTAAAAAGAAATAGACAAGGAAAGGTTTGTTGTTATGAAAGGATGGAAAACAAATGAATAAAAAGTTGCTAGAATTTACGCAGTCAGAAACAAAAGCAAAGCAATTCAGGCATGATTATCCTATTTCAGAAGAGTCAAGAGAGAAGTTGCTACAAAAGGTTTATCCGGATTTTGCTAAGTATATATTCCATCGCCGTTACTCCACAAATTTCCCACTACTTGAAGAATTCATGAATGAACACCACATAAGAGAAGAAAAAAAAGAGACACTAGAACATAATATGTTTTGGTGGCAGGTCCTATATGAAGCCAGAAAAAACCCAGAAAACAATGCTATAGAAGACTATATTGAGAAAGACCCATTGAAAGAAAACTTAATGACATCTTGGTTAAGAGAGTGGAAAAAGGCTGTTCCTAAATTTTATTATGTGGGTTATAAGTATAATGATCGAATCCTTGTTATGGTTGATATTCTGACACAGGAGACATTAGATGTCATTGTATATGATCCAACTGCTATTCCATCTGAAAAAGGTGAAATCGTTATGGGAACCTTAATTCCAATAGGAGATGCATTATATTTTCCTATTATTGATTTTTACCATTTTGATTTTGCCGCCAGAGAAGACTTAGCAGGAAATCTAACCCACTTTTATAATAAATATTTAGAAACATCTACATTACATGAGGCATTTATTCATGTCCTTTCTGCTGCATTGCAAATAGAAAGAATTAACTTCTTGGAAAACCAAAATACATCGTATAAAAACTAAGATTTTCTATAAAACCTAGTTTTAAGTACGATAATCTAAATTCCCCCCATTTACTCCTTTTTAAAAAAGTACCCATTTTTAATTTATAGCTGCTCAGCTCATTAGTAGAGTGACAAATGGTTATTCTAGTAGGAGGAGCGTGATAATATTGAATTCATTTTGTCCAGAGGCCTGGCCGGAGGATATGACTCCAGAGGCACAGAAGGATTGCAAGAAGTGTGGTTTGTATCAACAAGGATCGCGGATGATTTGGGGGGAGGGAAATCCCAAGGCACCTATTATGCTTATTTTGGATAATCCAGGTGCCCGTGAGGATCGTGAAGGAAACCCGATGGTCTGTGGAACAAGGCAGACATTGCAAAAAGCTACTTTAGAAGCAGGGCTAGATAAAGATCAGATATATGTTACTTATATTTTAAAAAGACGACCAGTACGGGCGTATGATAAGGAAAAAACACGGAATATATGTATACAGCATTTGCAGGAACAATTGGAACATCAAAAACCAGATATAATTGTTTGCCTTGGGAATGTTGCAGTACAGTCCTTTTTTCAGGACTTGGAGGTAGATGTTAAGGGGTTAAGAGGGTCATGGCATCAAATAAACGGCTATCAAACGACCGTAGCATACCACCCACTTGCAGCAAGGCGACGTCCTAATTTATATCCTCTTTTATTAGAAGACATGCAGCTTGTTGCTGAAAGAATGGAGAAAATGTAATTAAATAGAGGCTGGCACAAGTTAAACACTTTAGTTATGTGCCAGCCTCTTACATATTCCTCTTATTGTGAGATGATTCGAACGCTAACCATCCCTGCAATTTGATTGATTTGTTTTTCTAATTCAGGTAACGTTTCTGTAGTCGTTTCATTATCAACATCAATCATGGTATACGCATATTCCCCGCGGCTCCGATTGATCATATCAGCAATGTTCAGGTTGTTTTCAGAAATGGCTGATGTAATTTGTCCCACCATGTTTGGAATATTATGGTGAAATGCTGTGACCCGTGTTTTTCCAGTGTAAGGGAGTGATGCATTAGGGAAGTTAACAGAGTTTTTAATGTTCCCTGTTTCCAAAAATTCCCTCACTTGACGAGTAGCCATTACTGCACAGTTTTCTTCTGATTCCTTTGTAGATGCCCCAAGATGTGGAATTGGTACTGCATTTTTCATCTTTAACACATTTTCATTAGGAAAGTCTGTAATATATTTACCTACTTTGCCACCCTCTAGAGCTTCTGCCATATCCTTATCATTCACTAACTCACCCCTAGAGAAATTGAAAATATGAGCACCTGGTTTCATTAGTTTAAATGTCTTCTCATTAAATAGTCCACGGGTATCATCAGTTAGAGGAACATGTACAGTAATATAATCTGATTTTGTTATAAGCTCTTCCAATGTCATGGCGCGCTGCACATTACGAGATAGATTCCAAGCAGTGTTGACAGAAATAAAAGGGTCAAAACCGATAACATTCATATCCAAATGAAGTGCATCGTTAGCTACAAGAGCTCCAACATTACCTAAACCTATAACGCCGAGGGTTTTACCTTTGATTTCTTTCCCTAAAAACTGTTTTTTACCAGCTTCAACAAGACTTGGTATCTCTTCTCCTTTGTCTTCAAGTGATTTGATCCACTCTACACCATCAAATAGATTACGAGAAGAAGCCATAAGTGCAGTTAATACGATTTCTTTTACTGCATTTGCGTTTGCACCAGGTGTATTAAAAACGGTAATTCCTAATTCTGTACATTTTTCAATAGGAATGTTATTGACACCAGCACCCGCACGTGCAATAGCTTTTAAGTTACTATTAAACTCATAATCATGCATTTTATAGCTTCGTAATACGATAGCATCAGGGTTATTACTATCATTATCAATCGTATAATTATCTTCGTTCAATACTTCTAGTCCACGGCTTGCAATATTATTCAGTGTCTTAATAGTTTTTGTTTTATTAATCGTTACTGTGCTCAATTTGCTTCCTTCTTTCTAGTTATGGTTTTTTTCAAATTCCTTCATAAATGTAACTAATGATTGAACACCTTCTAAGGGCATTGCATTATAAATACTTGCACGCATACCACCTACAGAACGATGGCCTTTCAATGTCTCAAGTCCTGCCTCTTGTGCTTCTTTAATAAATGCAGCATCTAGTTCCGGTGAGGAAGAGACAAATGGAATGTTCATAATGGATCTACTATCTTTTTGAACAGGAGATGAAAACATAGTTGACGCTTCAATAGCATCATAGATTAATTGAGATTTCTCCAGATTTCTTTTTTCCATTTCCTTCAGTCCTCCAAGGTCCTTTAGCCATTCAAAAACTAGCTTAGCCATATAGATACTATAGGTTGGAGGTGTATTATATAATGATTCCTTATCACTATGGGTCTTATAATTTAACATGGTTGGGCAGCTTTCTGGTGCATTCCCAATTAAGTCTTCACGAATAATTACAACCGTTAATCCGGCTGGACCAATATTTTTTTGTGCTCCAGCATAAATAATACCGAATTTAGAAACGTCTATTTCCTCTGATAGTATATTAGAAGACATATCAGCAACAAGTGGCACATCACCTGTGTCTGGAATGTTTGTAAATGCAGTACCTTCGATTGTATTATTAGTCGTGATGTGTACATAGTCTGCTTCCGGGTCAATCAAATGTTGATCAACGTTTGGAATATAGGTGAAGCCTTCATTCTCTGATGAGGCAATCACGCGAACGTCACCAAATCTTTTGGCCTCTTTAATCGCCTTTTGGGACCAAGAGCCTGTATGAACATAATCTGCTTTTCCATTAGTCAATAGATTCATAGGTACCATCGCAAATTGTTGCGATGCTCCCCCTTGAACAAACAGAACCTTATATTCCTCAGGGATATTCATTAATTCTCTTAAGAGTTGTTCCGCCTCTTTAATTATTTCACTAAATAACCCGGAGCGGTGACTTAATTCCATAACAGACATGCCGGAGTCCTTATAATTAACCAATTCTTTTTGTGCTTTCTCTAATACTGGTAAGGGAAGCATAGAAGGACCAGCAGAGAAATTATACACCCTATTCATTTCTTACACCCTCATTCTTTTGTAGTCTATATATTTAATGGTTTCTGACGATAACACAAAGAGGTAAGGAAAATTTTCCTTACCTCTGCCCAGGCGAACGGCATAATTCTATCCATGTGCTCCCTCGCGGTTATCCGCGTCTCGCCAGTTACACATAGCACTTAAATTTTATTTAACCGTAACAAATTTTCTAATTATTTTCAACCTCTAATTAGAAATTAATTTAAACTTATTAATACGAAAGTACTTTTTAGACTTTAATTATATAGTTGATAGAATTGCTTAATAATTAAAATAGTGGCAAATGGTTTATTACTTTATTATAGTGAAGGTAAATATGAAAATAAATGAGGTACTGTAAATGAAAATGATAGCTTCCGATATGGATGGCACACTTCTTAATGAAAAAGGTAAAATTAGTAAGGAAAATGAGCTAGCAATTAAGAAGGCAATGGAGAAAGGGATAACCTTTGTAGCAGCAACTGGTAGGGGGTTCGAATCAGCAAATAAACCACTACAGGCAAAAGGAATAACTAGTCCAATTATTTCACTAAACGGGGCAAAAACTTACGATCAAAACCATCAATTAATTCATGAAGTATCTATGGACTTTTCTATAAGTAAAAAGATTTTATCGGTTTGTCAACAAAAAGAGATGTACATTGAATTATTTACAAATCATGGGATCTACTCACTTGCTCAAGGTGATTATATGGATATTATTATAACCATCATGAAAATGGTACGAAAGGATGCTCATGAAGATGAAATCCGCCATATGATGGAGCAACGCTTTAAATTAGAGAAGGTTCATTTTATTCGACATTATGAGGAATTAGCTTCCATTAGCGACTTAAAAGTTTATAAAATTCTATGTTTTTCAGATAATGACGAAGTATTAAATCAAGCCTTTAATACGCTAGAAAATGCACCGGGGATGGTTATAACCTCGTCAGGAACCTGGAACCTTGAATTTAATCATCCAGATGCTCAGAAAGATATAGCTTTAAAGTTCTTAGCTAATCGTATGGGGATTCGTATGGAGGATATCATGACAATAGGCGATAATCTAAATGATAAAAGT
The DNA here is from genome assembly GCF_900176885.1 of Oceanobacillus senegalensis. Taxonomy (GTDB): domain Bacteria; phylum Bacillota; class Bacilli; order Bacillales; family Amphibacillaceae; genus Oceanobacillus; species Oceanobacillus senegalensis. Next base: position 3,606,041 of record NZ_LT839648.1, read on the forward strand.
ATGCTAAGTAAGGCTGGACGAGGTGTTGCAATGGGAAATGCATTAGATGAGATTAAAGAAATATGTAAGTACACAACCAAAACAAATAATGAAAATGGTGTTGCTTTCGCTATTGAAGAAATGCTGGAGGATTATAATTTGTAATGGTTATCCCTAGTTCATTAACTTCATGCGAAATGGGGCGTAATCACTGTTATGAGAATACACTACGCTTTCCATGGGAGGCTTGTAATAAATATTTTTTAAGGAGGAGACTTTTCACTATGAGTCAATGGATACCAGAAGTGACCTTAAATGATGGATTAACCTTGCCAGCAGTTGGATTAGGTACATATAAATTGAATGGAAATGAGGGGGCCAATGCCATAAGAAATGCCGTTCGTTTGGGTTACAGGCTAATTGATTCTGCGTATAACTACGAAAATGAAGGAACAGTTGGGGAAGCGATTAGACGTAGTTCTGTTCCTAGACAGGATTTGATAGTTACTTCGAAGTTACCTGGTCGTTATCAAAGTTATGATAAGGCTGTTTCAACAATCCAAGAATCTCTCTATCGTGCCAATTTGGATTATTACGACTTATATCTTATTCATTGGCCGAATCCGAAGCAGGATACCTATGTGGAGGCATGGGAAGCATTAATTGATGCAAAGAAATGGGGACTTATTCGTTCTATCGGTGTTTGCAATTTTCTACCTGAGCACCTCAAACGATTAGAAAAGGAAACTGGGGTCAAGCCAAGTATCAACCAAATTGAATTACATCCATTTTTTAATCAAGAGAACCAACGAAAATGGCATGAAGAAAATAATATTATAACGGAATCATGGAGTCCATTAGGTAGAGCCAATGCCGTTTTACATAACGAAGCGATTCAAAAAATTGCCGAACATCATCAAAAAAACGTTGCACAGGTTATTTTACGTTGGCATTATCAACTTGGAGCCATTACCATTCCTAAATCTGCGTCACCTAAGCGTCAATTAGAGAATATATCTATCTTTGATTTCTCATTAGATGAAACGGAGATGGGTATGATTTCAGAGTTAACCCGTCCTGATGGTAGACTAAAGAACCAAGATCCCGCTACCTATGAGGAGTTTTAAATTCAATACCTCTTTTATTAACCTAAAACACAAAAAACTACTTATTCCTATTTTGTCTTGGAATAAGTAGTTTTTAAATGATTTGCTCTTAATTTTATTCGATCTATCGTGTATCCAATTACAGCTCCAATAAATGCCGGTAATACCCATCCCAATCCATTCTCGAAAAATGGCATGACCCCAATCCACTTTTCAAGTATTATTGGGTCAAATCCTATGCTTACTAGAACATCATATAAAGCATAAAATGATGTTAGCAGGATGGAAAACTGGTACATTTTTTTACTGTATCCAATGAATGGCTGGAATAAAGAAAGGATAATTAACACGATAGCAAAAGGATAAACTAGAATTAATAAAGGCGTAGCGATAGCTATTACTAATTCTAAACCTAGATTGGAAACCAGCAATCCGATCAAAACAAAAATTCCTACATACGTTTTATAACTAATCCTCGGGTAAATCTCATTAAAAAATCTAGAGCATGCATTTGTCAGTCCGATGGTTGTAGTTAAACAAGCCAATATAACAATCGCACCGAATAATAGACTACCTCCATTACCAAACAATGTGTTTGAGGCTACGACCAATATTTCCGCTCCAGATGTTAGTGGCATTTCTTTTGGTATGACAACACCCATCCAGCCCAGCGATACATAGACAATGGCTAATCCCGTACAAGCAAGTATTCCTGCTCCCAGTGTTCCTTTTACGATGGATTGTTTACTTTTGGCTCCTTTATCCTTTAACCCATTAATAATAACAATTCCAAAGGCTAAGGCTGCGATGGCATCCATTGTAAAATAGCCTTCTAAAAATCCATTAATAAATGGAGAGGTTGCATACTTTTCAACGGGTGACGTCGCTGGGCTATGGAATTGAAGAAATGCTTGGATAAAGAGAATGGATAAAACCACCAATAAGACCGGAGTTAGAATTTGCCCAACACGGTCTATCATTTTCTTTGGATTTAAGCTTATTAGATAGGTAGCAGCAAAAAACACAAAAGAAAAAAAGAATAAGGAAAAACGGTTATCTAATGGAATAATCTGAATAAAGCCTAGTTCATATGCGACATTAGATGCTCGTGGAATTCCATAAAGTGCCCCAATTGACATATAAATGAGTATTGCGAAAATTAATCCAAAAATACGGTGTACTCGATTACCGATGGAAATTAACCCACTTTCTGAAAGAGAGACAGAAATAATTGCCATGAATGGGAGTAATACACCGGTAATGAGAAAACCTGTTATAGCAGGGCCGAAGCTACTTCCAGATTCCAGACCTAAAAAAGGTGGGAAAATAAGATTGCCTGCTCCGAAAAACAAAGAAAATAGCATAAGGCCAGAAAGTAGAATATATTTCTTGTTCATTGGTTAAATAGTCCCCCTAATTTTTAGCGAATTCGCCATCAACTTCGATGGTTTCGAATATATTAATAAATGCCTTTTCATCATGTTTCCGGACGATTTCTTTCACTTTGATTGTTTCATAACGAGTAAGTACCATCATAAGTATTTGCTTATTCTCCATGGTATATCCTCCGTAGCCATCTGTAATCGTTATTCCACGATAGATGGAGTCTAACAGTTCTTTGCGAATGACCTCTCCTTTTGTCGTAATAATCTGCATGGTTAATTTAATATGATTCGTATGAATCGTGTCAATTAATTTACCTGTTATAAAAATAGATAGGAGCGTATAAAGTGCAAGATTCCAGCCAAATATAGCACCGGAGAAAAGCACGATAATACCGTTCATTGCCGTTAGCAGTAAACCAACGCTTATATTACTGGAACGAGAGATAATGATCGCGATAATATCCAGACCACCAGAGGTTCCAGAAAATTTTAAAATAATGCCGATCCCAATCCCACTGATAACCCCACCAAAAATAGAAGAAAGCAGGGTGTTATCTGATACTTGGACAATGGGAAGAACATATAAAAATACCGATAATGATAGTACGGAAATAAGCGTATTAAAGGTAATTTCCTTTCCTAGCTTATAATATCCGAATAATAAAATTGGTAAGTTTAATACAAAGTTCAATACCCCAGTATCAAAGGGAGTGAGTATACCGAGTAAAATAGCAATCCCACTGATTCCACTACTTAGAATTTCATAAGGAACCAGGAAGAAATTAAAGGCAAACGCAATGATTAATGAACCGAAAATGACAATGAGATTTTTCATTTCAATATCTCCTCTATTCGTTGCACGAAAAAAACTCGTTCCCTGTTCTAGGGACGAGTTTGCGTCCGTATCTGCCACGATATGAAACCATTCAAAAATTAATCTATCAGAGCGGGAAAACAGAGTCAATACATTTCACGAATTAAACATATTTTTCTTTTGTAAGATTATTATTTCCAAGGATTGTAATCTTAAACAAAAAAATAAGCTGCTATTGAATTTTTAATAGCCAGATAAAATGGAGTGTCCAATAGAAAGTTTGTACGGTTCCATGAAGTAATAAATGACTGTACAAGGTGGGCATAATGAAAGTACTTTGATAGCACTAAAAAAACCCCCTAATCCATAAATTTAGAGGGAATTCCTTTATTGCTCCTTTATCGCAGGTTAAGGGGCAGTTTATTCCCCATCTTAAAAAATGGAGGAAAAAATGAACCCTTTTAGGTTGGGATGAAAGAATCCCTACTGATTGAAGATTCACTGTATAGATTTTAGTGTAGATACTACTTTTGATATAATGATTTCACTATCTATAATAGGGGATTCGGAAGCGTTCTTGTTTTCTGATCCCTGATGTGCTCGCTTGAATATATCACTATCTCGCCATGCTTGGAAATCCTCGTGGCTTTCCCAATACATACTTACATTTAGTATGTCACATTCTTGCTTTTCCGTTACGGTAACTTCAACCTTATGAAAACCCTGCATTTCTTGAAGTGGTCCAGCCTTTGTGAATCGATCGGCCATTTTTTCCGCATACCCTTTTATGGTCTTCATTTTATTCGTCACGATAATCATATAGAATCCTCCTATTATTTAAACATTTCTATTAAAATAATTGTAACATGTTATCTTTAAATCATAAAAACTCCTTGTCACCAAATGATGAAATCGATTTTAAATACCAAAAAATACGGAAGTTATTGCTGGATATCCATATGATGGAATCCAGATTTGAATTGACCAAATACATAATAATTGGTATCCTATATTTGTTCTTTTTTAAAAAAATAATAATATTAATAGCTATGAATCTTGTGGGTAAAACTACAAAAGGAGCAGCTTCTGGAGAGACCGAATGATTTCGGCGCCGAAGGATTCACAATCTCAGGCAAAAGGACAGAAGAGTATACATTTAAATACTCTTGTTCTATTTGAGATTGGTAGCTAAGACCAATCTCTTTTATTTTCTAATATTTGAAGAGGTGACAAACGTGAAGAATAAACGTGCAGTAGTAAGTGTTATAGGAAAAGACCAGGTAGGTATCATTGCAAATGTAACGAATGTATTATCCAGTAATGAAGTAAACATTTTAGATATAAGTCAGACCATCATGCAAGACTTTTTTACGATGACGATGATAGTTGACGTCACTGAAATACAAGATTTAGGTCATTTACAGCAGCAATTTGATGAGGTAAGTGAGGAAATAGGATTGGAAATAAACATTCAGTTAGAAGAAATCTTTCAAGCCATGCATCGAGTATAGAGCTATTTTAGATAAGGAGAAGGCATAATGAATATGGAATTAAATGAAATGATGGAAACGATACGAATGATCCAATTGGAAAACTTGGATATTCGTACGGTTACAATGGGGATTAGTTTAGATGATTGTGCAGATTCTGATTTCAACCAACAAAAGGTGAAGGTTTACAATAAAATTGTTAACTATGCTGGTAACTTAAGAGAGGTAGCAGAAACTGTTGAAAAGGAATATGGAATTCCCATTATCAATAAACGTATATCCATCACTCCTATTGCGAATATATTAGGAGAGGCTACAAAAGAGCAAGCCATTGAATTGGCAAAAACATTGGATCAAGCAGCAATGACGCTTGGTGTGGACTTTATCGGTGGTTATTCCGCACTCGTGCATAAAGGAATGACAAAAGGGGAAGAAACACTGCTTGATGCACTTCCGGAGGCCTTAAGTCAAACGGAGAGGGTTTGTGCTTCTGTTTCTGTTGCTACGACGAGAACAGGGATTAATATGGATGCAGTCCGCAGAATGGGGACTATTATTAAGAAGGCAGCAGAGCTTAGCAAGGATCAAAATGGTCTAGCTTGTGCAAAGCTTGTTGTCTTTTGTAATCCAGTAGAAGATAATCCGTTTATGGCAGGTGCCTTTCATGGAACAGGTGAAGGAGAAGTAGTCCTAAATGTGGGTGTCAGTGGTCCTGGTGTGGTTTTAAATGCATTGAAAAGGCATCATGAGGCCGATTTGGGAGAGGTTTCAGATGTTATTAAGAAAACAGCCTTTAAAATTACCAGAGCTGGTGAATTTATAGGTAGAGAAGTTGCTAAACGACTTCATGTTCCTTTTGGTATTATGGATCTTTCTCTCGCACCAACAAATGCAATGAATGATAGTGTTGCGGAAATTTTAGAGGAGATAGGGCTAGAGCGCGTCGGAACACATGGTACGATTGCCGCTCTTGCTTTGATGAATGATGCAGTGAAAAAAGGTGGTGCCATGGCGAGCTCGTATGTTGGTGGTCTAAGTGGTGCATTCATTCCGGTGAGTGAGGATAACGGGATGATCAAAGGGATTACGGATCATGCGTTAACATTGCCAAAACTAGAGGCGATGACCTGCGTATGCTCTGTTGGCTTGGATATGATTGCTGTAACAGGCGATGCCTCAGCTTCCACACTTTCAGCATTAATTGCTGATGAGGCAGCTATTGGGATGATTAACAAAAAGACAACAGCAGTCAGAGTTATTCCTGTTATAGGAAAAGAAAAGGGCGATATGGTAGAATTCGGTGGATTATTAGGTCGTGCCCCTGTGATGGGTGTTAATGGCTTTAGCTCCGAAAAACTAATCTCGCGTGGCGGACGAATTCCAGCGCCATTGCAAGCACTTATTAATTAAAGGAATAGATGTAATGGCTTAAAAGGTGATGAGACTAAAAAGCTCTTGAAGAAAGGGAAACCTGTGACTTAATACCATCTGAAAAACTGATAAAAAGAAAAATCCGAACTAATTCGAATTCGAACGCAAGGATTTCGAATCGTAGTCCGGATTTTTTTATAAACGTCCTTTTGCTTCAGTCTCATTTTGTCTTGGAAGATTGTTAAATTGCCAAAGGTTACGGTCGAAGTTAATACTACCCATATCTTCCTTCGGTGCCACAAGGTAAGTTCATTTTTATTCTTGCTCTTGTTCTGGTGCCCCTTCTGTTTCATTCTCCTGTTGCTCTGTAGGCTCCTCATTCGTCGCCGGATCTTCTTCATCTTCAGCGGAGCATCCAAATAATAGTCCGATAGAGATCATTCCTGAAAGTAATAATACATTTAATTTTTTACGTTCCAAATTATCATCTCCTTACCAATATTTATGGTACATGTCTTATTGTATAATTTAATGTTTAAGACAGTATGAATGCAATGTTAATAATTTGAAAAGTTTTATTATTTAAATTAATTTGGGATGAATGGGATAAAATGGTCAAGAGTATAGGTGAAAGATGATAACTTTTTAATACCTAATAAAAATGAGGCTGAGACATAACTTAAGTATTTAATTCAAAAGAAGAATAACGCACTAATTAGCGAAGTATATTTCCGTAGCGGTTTTTATCCACCAATAACGTTCGGTTTTGCTTAGAGAAAATACTTTTGTCCCAGTCTCACATGCTTAAGCTATCGGTGTTCCATTTTTAACAGGTTCATCTGGTTTTAATAGTACGACATCATCTTCTTCTGGGATTCCACCAATGATTAAAGCCTCTGATTTAAATCCTGCAATCCTTAGGGGAGGAAAATTAACCACTCCAACAACTTGTTCTCCTATTAATTTATCTTGATTGTATCTCTTTGTAATTTGTGCGGATGATTGTTTAATCCCTATCTCTTCTCCAAAATCAATCGTAAGTTTAATTGCTGGTTTCCTTGCCTCCGGAAAAGGCTCTGCCTTTATCACAGTGCCGATTCTCATATCTAGTTTCTGAAAGTCCTTTATATCTGCCATTATAGTTACCTCCTGAATAAATAAGATGTTGATCATTGTATCGTTATTTTTATTATTTCCATCTAACCGCATTTTAACATTTATAGGTAATTTATAGTATATAGTGATTTGACTATTTCAAAAATGGGGAATTATTCATGATATGAAAGTTGGTGGATGTTCTACTCAAAATATTTATTAGTGGGAATAAATACCGCTACGAAAATACACCATAGCCTAATTTACCATTTGGTATTTTGCGAATCCCTTTTGATAGCAGAGTCAAAAATTTAAATTTCCGTTCACAATCGATATAATGGATATAAAGACTATAAATTAGGAGAGGAACTTCGATGAAGAGGGTTGTTGTTACTGGAATAGGGGCTGTTACACCGTTGGGAAATGATGCTTTTACGAGCTGGGAGAACGCCAAAAAGGGAATATCGGGTATTGCCGAGTCCACTAGACTGGATAAGGAAAAGGTGGATATCTCTATTGTTGGAGAAGTAAAAGGCTTTGAACCACAGAACTATATGGATAAAAGAGAAGCTAGGAGAATGGGACGTTTTAGCCAATTTGCTGTTGCGGCAAGTAAAATGGCGATGGAGGATGCGGCAGTAACAGTAGGTGAAAACGTTGAGGCGGAACGTGTTGGGGTATGGATTGGTTCAGGTATTGGCGGATTAGGTGAGTTTGAAGAGCAATACCAGAAATTTTTAGATAAGGGGCAGCGAAGGGTTAGTCCTTTTACCATACCTATGTTTATACCAGATATGGCTTCAGGAAGAGTGTCGATAGAATTAGGGGCAAAGGGAGTAAATAATTGCTCTGTTACCGCTTGTGCTTCTGGTAGTAATTCTATAGGTGATGCTTTCCGGGTCATTCAGCAAAATAAGGCAGATATGATGGTCACTGGTGGTGCGGAAGCTTGTATTACAGAAATGACTATAGCTGGTTTTTCTAATATGACAGCTTTATCTAAAAATTCTAACCCTAATCAGGCAAGTCGTCCATTTGATAAAGGTCGTGATGGATTTGTTCTAGGAGAAGGAAGCGGAGTGCTTGTTTTAGAAGAATTGGAGCATGCTAAAGCTCGTGGTGCAAAAATATATGGAGAATTAATCGGATATGGAGCAACAGGAGATGCCTATCATATAACAACACCAGCACCAGATGGCGAGGGTGCTCAGCGTTCGATGAATGAAGCGTTAGAGGATGCAAATATTTCCTCTAATGAGGTAGACTATATCAATGCTCATGGAACATCCACTGCATATAATGACCTTTATGAAACGAATGCAATTAAAGCCGTTTTCCAAGAACATGCATATAAGCTTGCAGTTAGTTCTACCAAATCCATGACAGGTCATCTATTAGGTGGTGCTGGAGCGGTGGAGGCTGTTTTCTCCTTATTGGCCATTCGGGATTCTGTAATGCCACCAACCATTAATTATGAAACACCTGATGAGGAATTAGATTTAGATTATGTTCCAAATGTCGCGAAAGAAAAGAAACTAGACATTGTGATGTCCAATTCATTAGGGTTTGGTGGTCATAATGCAACATTGGTATTTAGGAAATACATCTAATAGGATAAATAAGTTAGTGAACAGATAGCCTTTCTGATTTCTGTTCACTAATTTTTTTCTCCCATTTTTATTCCCAGTGACACACCTTCAGCCGATTGTGATCCAAATCATAAACATCAAGAGATTTACTTATACCGTTGTCTAGTATTGTGCTCGTTTTTACATTATCCCTTTGGAGTTTTTCATATGTCTTTTCTATATTTCTAGTAAAAAAGATAGGATATACTTGATTAATGCTTCTTACCTCTTTTCCTAAGTCCTTTTCAAGAATTAAAGGTATCTCACTACTACCAACCCCTAAAATAAGATAATCCGTTCCACGAAAAATCTCCTTGAATCCTAAAACTTCCTGATACCAATAACTCGCTTGCTCGATGTTATTGACCTGTAGACAGATGGAATCAATTCGGTCAATCAGGCTCATGTTTATTCCCCCATTTTATCTGACATGTGTGTTCCCTTAAATGATGAGTATATTCAAGAATCAATTTTAAAATTTCCCGACACCTTATACTCCACCTGGTTTTAAGCATTCAGGGGATTACTTCCTTGTATTCATGTTTGCAAAGGGTATGATTGAATGTCGAATTTTGTTTAATTAATACTATATTCGCTATGTATATCTAAAATCCTTTTATTTATAGAAAAAATTTACTAAAAACATTGTTTAAGATTGTGGAGGAATTGTGGAAAGTATAAAATTCTTATTAATACTTTTTAAAATTACACAAATAACCTATACACATGATAAAATTGAAATATAAATAGTAGGTGATTTAAAATGAAATTATGGATGAGAAAGCTAGCAGTTGCACTAGTAACAATTGCCACATTAGGAATGTATACCCCTACGGCACTATTAGAAGTTCATGCAGATGAAGCGGAAGGTCAGCTTTCTAAATCAGATGTAAATCAGGAACCATCTGTTAAACAAGAAGTTCTTGAACATACGGATTTAATTCTGGATAAAAAGGATAATGAGGAAGAGTCCTATTATCAAGAAATGAATGAGCATATCAAAATGCTATCTATGGAGAAATTCGGTCCAAGAATTAGTAATCAAGTAGAAGATGAATTTACTACGACGATTTTACCAGCAATGGAATATGTTATCCGGACTACAATAGAGAAAAATGGTAATGAAGTAGAAAATTACGGGATTACGGAATCTCCTACGAGTGGATATGGAGAGAGAATCTTCCATGTTTATGATTATCAGAACGAAAGAGATTTGGCTAGATTCCATGTTCGTCGTGATAATCGACCAATGGAAGGGTATTATTTCAATTTTCACTATCACCTCAGCGAGGATGGATTTAAGGATCATCATGAAATTGGTGAGATTTATTGGGATAAAAATACACCACCAAAATGGATGGCATAATTTACTTAGAGCAAGCACATAGGTTAAACTAGAAGAAAATGGTCTGGAGGTAATTTATAATGGAAGAAATATCAGCAAAGGATTTACAAACAAAGCTTGAAAATGGAGAAAAATTAAATATGGTTGATGTACGCGAGGATGAAGAAGTAGCACAAGGGATGATTCCTGGTGCAAAGCATATACGTCTTGGTGAACTTCCTGAGCGTCTAGAAGAGCTAGAAAAGGACAAGCATTACTATATGGTTTGTCGATCTGGTGGAAGAAGCGGAAGAGCAACAGAATTCCTCAAGGAAAAAGGCTATGATGTAACCAACATGGCAGGCGGTATGTTAGCATGGGAAGGCGAAGTAGAAGCTTAAAAAGTAGAGAGGGGTGCGCGCACCATTAACATGGCGCACCTTTTTTGCTTCACTCACCTGTTTTTTTGTAATTGAAGGATAATACGACGTAACTCGGTAAAGTTTGCCGGTGCACGTTGATTTCCACTGCAAGCAGTCGCTTTCCGTGGGCACGGCTTCGGCCTTCGTATCTGAAGACTACCGCTTCGTAGTCTTCAGATACGTGCTATTCCCACAAGACAAGAAAGGCTTCGGTAGCGTTACATCTTCGTGAGAAAAAGTGGTCTTCTTTTTCAAGGAGTCGACTGCCCTTCGTTCCAATCCACATTATTATAGCTAAAATAATAATAGAAGATTATGCTCAAAAATAGCGGAGGAAATACACGAAGACTCCTCGAAAATACAAACCGATTTTCTTCGTGCGATGCGTTGCTGCCGTAGTATTCCTTGTCCTGTGGGATGAAAAGCCTAGGTGAGACTCTGGAGAGCGTTAGCTCGGAGGAGGCTCAGCAGCGCCACGGAAAGCGTAGTGTATTTCCGTAGCGGTATTAATGCACCGATTATCTTCGTCTGGTTACTGCGCATTCTAAATAAAATGTGCATGACAAATTACGCTTAAAAACGTATATTCTCTTATTTCACACGTATCTCCTGATCTAATTCCTGCAGTAGCTCGCCAATCTTTTTATTACGAATAACCTTATCCGCATAAAGGTCCATTTGTGTTTCCTCTTGGTTAACAATAACAAGCTTTGCCCCATTTTCCTTAGCGATTAGTGGGAATTGGTTCGCGGGTGTTACACTAAGTGATGACCCAAGTACGATGAATAAATCGGATTTCTCTGTGTCCTGTAAAGCTAACTGAAATGCTTCTTCCGGTAAGCTTTCCCCAAACAACACTACATTCGGTCGCAATATGCCTCCACATTCACAATGATAATCTTTATGTACATATTCCGTACTATCATACTCTCTCCCACATACCTGACAATGCAATTTCTGCAATGTACCATGAAGCTCAGCCACTCTTGCACTACCTGCTAACTGATGGAATCCATCTACATTTTGTGTAATGATGGATTGGATGATACCTTTCCTTTCCCAGTCCGCGAGAATATGATGTCCTTTATGTGGTTTATATTCCTTCACACCAAGAACACGTTGACGGTAAAAGGCGATGAACTCCTCGACATTATTATTGAGAGCATCTGTGCTTGCAATTTTACTTGGATTCTTCTTCCTCCAAAGCCCCTGATTAGCAGAGCGAAAGTCAGGTAAACCACTCTCTGTTGACATCCCAGCCCCTGTAAAGATAACAGTATGTTTTGCCTCCTGTATCCATTGTTTTAGCACTGAAATCCCTCCATTATTAAAGTCTATTACTTCATTATAACCTCTTCTAGTATGATTAGTAATTTAATTGACAGGTCAAAATGGATGTGGTATTACAATTATAGGAATTATCACTCACTCATATAGAGTGCTAATAATATCGGAAGAAGGAGAGATTATCTTGGCCAAGAAAGAGTTTAAAGCAGAATCAAAAAAATTATTGGATATGGTTATTAATTCCATTTATTCGAAGCGTGAAGTATTTCTTCGTGAGCTTATTTCTAATGCAAGTGATGCAATCGATAAAATTTACTATCGTGCATTGACGGATGATAATCTAACATTTAACCCAAGTGATTATTATATAAAAATCGAACCAAATAAAGACAAACGGACATTAAAGGTCATCGATACCGGGATTGGGATGACAAAGGACGAGCTGGAATCAAATTTAGGAACAATTGCTAGAAGTGGATCCTTTAACTTTAAAAACGAAAATGAGATTAAGGATGGCTATGATATTATTGGTCAATTTGGTGTTGGCTTCTATGCTGCTTTTATGGTTGCTGATACAGTGACTGTCATCAGTAAATCTCTTGATGGTGAGGAAGCGTACAAATGGGAGTCCCAAGGTTCGGATGGCTATACGATTGAAAGTGTAGAAAAGGATGATGTTGGTACAGAAATTATCCTTCAAGTAAAGGACAATACGGAAGAAGAAAACTATGATGAATATCTAGAGGAGTACCGATTAAAACAAATTATTAAAAAGTACTCTGATTTTATTCGCTATCCAATTAAAATGGATATTACAGAAAGTAAGCTTAAAGAAGGATCCGAGGATGAGTATGAGGACGTTATTGAAGAGCAAACCATTAATTCCATGGTTCCGATTTGGAAAAAGAACAAAAGCGAGTTGACAAATGAGGACTATGAGAACTTCTACAATGAAAAACATTATGGTTATGATAAACCATTAAAACACTTGCATATTAATGTGGATGGAACCGTTCGTTATAATGCGATTCTTTATATCCCAGAAAGTGCTCCATTTAATTACTACACCAAAGAGTATGAGAAAGGATTAGAGCTATATTCTAATGGCGTTTTAATTATGGAAAAATGTGCTGATTTGCTCCCAGACCATTTTAGTTTTGTAAAAGGAATGGTAGATTCCGAAGACCTTTCCTTAAATATTTCTAGAGAAATGCTTCAGCATGATCGCCAGCTCAAGGTAATTGCAAAAAATATCAATAAAAAAATTAAGAATCAACTTTTAAGTCTATTAAGGGATGACCGCGAAAAATATGAGAAGTTTTATAATTCCTTTGGTCAGCAAATAAAATTTGGTGTTTATAATGACTTTGGTGCGAATAAGGAATTACTTCAGGATCTTCTTTTATTCTACTCCTCCAAAGAGAAGAAACTAGTAACATTAGAGGAATATGTGTCTAGAATGCCTGAAGATCAAAAATATATTTATTATGCTACTGGAGAGTCTAATGAGCGAATTGAAAAGCTTCCACAAACGGAAATCGTTGCTGAAAAAGGCTATGAAATCCTATACTTAACAGATCAAATTGATGAGTTTGCCATTAAAATGCTCATGAAGTATCAAGATAAAGAATTTAGATCCGTATCAAGTGAAGACCTAGGCATTGAGGATGAAAACAATGAAGAAGCGAAAGAGCAAGCAGAAGAGAACAAAGACCTCTTTGCAGCAATGAAGGATATTTTATCTGGCAAGGTAGTTGATGTACGAGTTTCCAAACGGCTGAAGTCCCACCCTGTTTGTTTAACAGCTGAAGGGGAAATATCCATTGAGATGGAAAAGGTTATTAATGCCATGCCAGATAATCAGCATATCGAGGCCAATAAGGTACTAGAAATTAACGTGGATCATGATGTTTTTAAATCTTTAAAAGCAGCCTATGATAATGACAAAGAAAAGCTAGGTCTCTATACGAATTTACTTTATAATCAAGCATTGCTTATTGAAGGATTACCTGTTAATGATCCAGTGGAATTTACAAATGACATTTGCAAAGTGATGACAAATTAAGTTTTTAAAGGACCTCTATCAGAATTTGGTAGAGGTTTTTGCTTTGGGATTTTATAAAATGAATCTTCAATCAATCAGTGGGGCGCCTTTTATCTCCTACTGAAACAAAGGAAATAACCTTATTTTGTAAAATCAATTCCATTTATTTGCCACATTTCCATGTTAGATTATAATTATCAGGTAAAAGTGACACATTGTCACTAGAAATGATTGACATGTGACACGATGTCATAATAAAATAGTATTGTAGATATATGACACTGTGTCACAAACGGGAATTGGAGGAAGAAAAATTGCCGAAGCAAACATTTTTTAATTTACCTGAACAAAAGAGGCAAAATCTCATGAAAGCAGCAGAAGAGGAATTTGCTAGAGTACCATTATACGAAGCCTCCATTTCGAATATTATAAAAGTCGCGGGGATACCTAGAGGTAGTTTTTATCAGTACTTTGAAGGTAAAGAAGATGTTTACTTTTATTTGTTAGCGGAAGAAACAAAAACAAGAAAGACTGAATTTATTCAGAAGCTTAAGAAGTATGATGGGGATATTATTGAGGCCATTACAGAATTGTATTATGATTTTCTGGTCTATTTACCAGACGATCAAGAGAAGAATTTCTTGAAAAATGCTTTACTAAATGTCACCCATAAAATAGAAAATGTTTTTACGTCCATGTTTGATGGAACGCACTCCACTGGCTATATGGATGACATTATAAATTTAATTGATAAAAAGCGGTTAAATATTGAATCAGATCATGAGATTTTTCATATTATGCAGATTATCATAGCGGTAGCTTTCCGTAACTTCGTTGAAAAGTTTTCACGGGAGTTATCCGACCAGGAAGCCATTGAAAATTTTAAAATTGAGATGAATTTACTAAAAAATGGACTTTATAGGAAATAATTGAATCTAAAAGCTATCTTTATTCGTAACATTATTTAAATACTAAATTTAACTAAAGAATGGGGAATGATAAATGACAGTTACAATTTATGGCGCAGCATGTTCATCGACCAGGAAAGCAAGAAAATGGTTTAATAATCAGGAAATTCCATTTGTGGAAAGAAATATATTAAAGGACCCTTTAACGGTTGACGAGCTTCAAGAAATCCTTCGTATGACAGTAGATGGGACAGATGAAATTATTTCCACTCGATCAAAGATTTATAAAGACTTAAATCTCGATATGGATGCAATACCACTACAGGAGTTATTAGAACTCATCCATAAGCACCCTCGTTTACTCCGTAGTCCAATAATCATTGATGAAAAAAGACTTCAGGTGGGCTATCACGAGGATGATATCCGACAATTTTTACCTAGGAAAACTCGTCAGTATCAGTGGTTAAAATGGAGAATGAATAATCTTCAATTTGCTGAAGGATAATGGTACAAAAGGTGCGTCACGTTTAATTTGTTAAAACGCTTTGGAGGGAATGACATGCATTTAGTCGCTGAACAGCCTTATGTGAAGATTGAGAGGCAAGTTAGCAGCATAGACCAAAAAAATATTGAACATCAGCGCACCATTTACCTATATACCAATAAGATTGTAACCAAGCATCGTGAATTTGCTATAAGGGATGTAATGGATATCTCTTATCGGCTGATTGGCGATAAAGGTGGCCTCCTCTATATACATACCCTTCGCGGGGTATATTCCTACATTGTAAAATCATCACCAATAGAATTCGTTCAAAAGTATAAAAGTCACTTTAAAAACAAACCTCAGCATGAAAAGTGAAGAGGATGGAGAGGTAACCTGTACTCTCCATCCTCTTCATCATTTCAAATGTACTTTTTGAATGTTAATAAAACCATAAATACATACTTACCAACGTTTCTCTCTATTTATTACGCTCCCCCTCTAATGGAAGTTCATTACCACTTTAGGAAAAAGACCGCAAGCATTTGCGCATCTTATTTCAACGGTGACATTCAAATAGTTTCAGATATGAGGGATATCTGTAGCAAATGGGAGAGAGGTATTTTATGTCATTGTACCGCTTATCCGCTAAACACATAGAATAGTATAGTAACCGTACTACCATGTGATAAGGGGTGATGATATGAGCTTGTATATTAATCCTCACCATCATCAAGAGATTTATAAAAGTAATAATATGATACAGGAACCGAATCAAGGCTTTTTTATAAAAAATCATACGGAAGAAATGGTGAAGGAGCAAAAGCAAGTAAATGATTCATTAAGTAAATCTCTTAATGAATTAAAGGAAATATATAAGCAGCAGGAAAAAAGATGGTCTCAATATGATAATGAGAACGTAAGGCAAAAGGCGGTTGAAAATAAGGTGTTGGATCAATTGCAGAAAATCGATTCTAGCTATGAGAATCTTGATTATACTGTTCAAAGTCAACAAATTAATCAAAATGAGCTTATGGATGAGTTAAAAAACGTATCGATTATTCAAGAAAACATACAAAAGCAATTGAAGGAATATAGTAAACTAAGCGAGGAATGGAATAAGCAGTTAACGGATCATATGGAATTTCAATCGGAACTATCAGAACAAATAAAAGACCAAGATAAAAATCAGCAGGAGATTGTAAAGAGACTTAACAATCAAGAGGCCTTAACTCAAAAAATAACAAGACAGCTCGAGCATCTACGTACGATTCTATTTGAACGAACGAGTCATTTATCCGACAAAATGGAGGATATATCCTCTTTTGTTTTACAGTCCTTAAAGAAGGAGTATCTGGACTCTGGTTTTTATATTCAGCAAAAACAGAAGGAAAAGGAAGTAAGCCATAAATGATAATAAGAGGCTGGAACAAAACTAAAGTATTTAACTCAAAAGAAGAACAACGCACAATTTAGCGGGGGAAATATACGTAGACTCCTTGAAAATAAAAACCAATTTTCTGCATGCGATGTTTCGCTGCCGAAGCGTTCCTTGTCCTGCGGGATGAGAGGCCTAGGTAAGACACCGTAGTGCGATAAGGAGCAAAGGCTAAGAACGGCCACGTCCTGTGGCAACGCCTTCATGACCAACATCGTGTTGGCCTGAAGGGGGATCATCAGCCACCCTAAGGTGCGCGAAGTATATTTCCGGAGCGGTTTTTATCCACCAATCGCGTTCGACTTAGGGAAAATACTTTTGTCCCAGTCTCAGTAATGTGCTTGCTTTAAATAAGTTTTTCTCGTTTGTACATTAGAACGAAACGTGGAATAATTAATGGTAACTTATGTTAATTTGGCTTTATCGCAGCATAAAAGGCAGTAATACGCACATTACAAAAATGAAGGAAAGACGAATCATTTTAAGTGGGGGATGAAGGAATCCCTCACTTATTGAAAATTCACTTTATGACCCCTATATAGATTAGGAGGGAGAATTTTTTCATGATGTTAAATGGAAGCTATCGTGATTCATGGGTGGAAATATCCCTAGATGCTGTTCAGGAAAATGTGAAGGCCTTTAAACGACATGTTCATCCGAATAGTAAGTTTATGGCGGTAATAAAGGCAGACGGATATGGACATGGGGCAAAGGAAATAGCTGATGCGGCAATAGAAGCTGGTGCGGATTATTTAGGTGTTGCCTTACTAGATGAGGCGATACAACTCCGGCATGCCGATATAGATGCTCCTATATTGGTGCTCGGTTATACTGGTATAAGTACTTCTAGTGCATTAGAGACAGCCATAAACGAGAACATCACACTCACTGTTTTTACGGAATCTATAGCTGAACAAGTGGTTCATAAGGCTGAAAAGCTAAAAAAGATGGCACGTGTACATATTAAGGTCGATAGTGGTATGCATCGAGTGGGATTGAAGGATAAGGAAAAAGTCCTCGCGTTAGTAGGGCGATTAAAGTCACCTTATGTTCACATAGAAGGAATCTTTACTCACTTTGCTGATGCAGATAATACGGATTCCACATACACTGAAAAACAATATCATCATTTTAAAGATGTCATTGATTACTTGGAGAAAAATAGCATTAATATTCCCATTAAACACTGTTGTAATAGCGCGGGGACTATTGCGTATCCCAATATGCATATGGACATGGTACGTGTAGGTATAAGCTTGTATGGATTGTATCCTAGTGAACATTTAAGAGAAACGATTCCTTTAACTCAAGCCATGAGCTTTAAGACGAAGCCAGTCATGATTAAAACCGTTGAATGTGGAGAACCTATTAGCTATGGTTGTACATTTGCGCCGGAAAGGAACTCCATCATTGCTACTATTCCGGTTGGTTATGCGGATGGATTTACCCGTGCATTATCCAACAAGGGGAATGTTACGGTAAAAGGAGAAAGAGCCCCAATTGTAGGAAGAATATGTATGGATCAATCTATGATTGACGTTTCTCATATAAAGGATGTAGATGAAGATGATGTCTTTACGATTTTCGGGGAACCTAGTGAAGGCTTTATTGGTTTAGCGGAAGTGGCAGATCAACTACAAACCATTCATTATGAAATTGTTTGTTTAATTGGAAAAAGAGTACCACGAATATATATTAAAAATGGGGAAACGATGAAGGTAAAAGGACTATTAGAATCATACTAACGGTAGCTAAGAAGAATTTGTAGAGGTTGGGACTGAACAATATATCCGAAGCAATTTTTATGCACCCATCATCTTCCTAGTTTTGCTTTGGAAAAATACTCTTGTCCCAGCCTCTACTTACTGTATCCTAAATTGAATGCAAGCTTTTCTAATGATTCGTTATATTCACTTCATTTAAGCCATTTAAATCAACTTTCTGTTCATGATCCATATCATCAAGTGGAAAAACAGTAGCTGTTCCTTGTTGTTCATGAACTTCTTGAATATATACGGGAATTCCGAAATAGTTTACATTAATCATTGCAATGGAATCGATAATATCTTGTGCTCGTTTACTATCCATGGTTACCTCCTTTACAATGGCAGTTTTATTTTTAGTAATCCCATGGTTTAATATACAAAGGTGAACGGTCCATTTTTTTCTATACAAAACAAAAGCTTCTAGGAACCCTTTGTTTTCCTAGAAGCTCATTCATACGCTTATATCCAGAACCAATTCCAAGGGTCTCTTCTTTCTCGTCTACGATTTGATTCGTCATCATCATGTTTAGGTTCATGGTCACGATTGAATTCTTCTACATCATCATCTACACGCTTTTCGTCTTTTTTGTTTTCTCGTCGTTCCCAATCAGGTCGATCATGATCCTTATGATGGTGGTTACCTTCATCTATTACTTTTACTTCGTCAGCATGAATAACTACTTTACCAACTTTTAGTTTTAGTTCATCCACATTCTCTAAAGCATCCTTTTTGTCTTCTTGTTTTCTCCTTCTTCTTGCCAAAATCTAATCTCTCCTTTGTAAGTTTGTCGCAAGGTTCAGAGGCAGAAGAAATCCACATATTGTTGTAGCACTTTAACTACCTACCTCTTATGATTTCGCCCTCACCAATCAAAGATTCAGTTTATACTAAGATATGCACGTATCTACATACTGCTTAGGCATACACATAATTTGAGTTAAATTTATGTGGAATATAAAAAAAGATAAAGAATGAGGATTCACCTCACTCTTCATCTTTTTTTCTTTTGTTCCACTCTTCGTTTACTAATTGATTCAATTGATGATTGATTCCAACAGTTTTTTCAACTTCAAGTACAAAGGCGATACCTTTACCGGGCTTATTTAAATGTGCATCTTCTTCAATGGTATGAAGCACTTGTTCTGTTTTTTCTCTGCTAACTAACGTAAGGATGAGTTCTTTTTCTGGCTCGATAAGAATATTAAAGAGTTTAGCTTTTTCATGGATACCAGTTCCTCGTCCGTGGAGGATAGTACCACCTTCTGCTCCTGCCTTTTTAGAGGCATCGACAACCTTATCCGATTCCCCCCTGTTAACGATGGTTAAGATTAGGTCATATAAGATATCTTGTTTTTTCATTATGTCATACCCACCCTCGTCATTAAAATCATCGTGATTCATTTCAATTCCCAACATATGAGAAATTCCACTGATATGCTTGGTGTCAATGACAAAGCCGATTCCTTGTCTCGGTTTATTTAAATTAACTGAATTTACAATGGCATTCATTACATCAGGAAAGATTTTATTTGGAACAAGTGTTAAAATAATTTCTCGTTCACGTTCAACAGGGATACCTAAAAAATGTGTTTTTTCATCAATACGAAATCCTTTACCAAGAAGTGTGGTACCTCCTCTGGCACCAGCCTTTTTAGAAGCCTGTATGACCTTCTTCGCTTTCTCTTTTTTTACGATGGTCACGATTAACTTTTGTTTCGTTTGCTTCTTTATCATCCTGTGCCTTCTCCTTTCTTCCATATAGGATTCCCAGGGTAAGAACGGATAGAATGGGTGCTAGTGCTACTAATGCTACCATTCCAAATCCGTCAAGAAGTGGGTCTCTCCCCTCTGTGACAGAGGCAATCCCAACAAACATGGCTAACATAAATGTTGCTGTCATTGGACCTGTTGCAACTCCACCTGAGTCAAAAGCAATGGATGTAAATGTTTTGGATGTAAACCTTATCATAACTAATGCGATTATATAACCTGGAAGGATAAAATACCATAGGGAAATGCCCCATATTATTCGGAACATCGATAATGCAATCGCAAGGCCTACTCCAATGGATAAGGTATAAAGCAATACTTTTTGAGGAATATAACCACTAGATACTTCATCCACCTGATGTAGCAATACACTGACGGCGGGTTCTGCAAATATAGCGAAGAACCCAAGAATAAACCCAATTACCATTAGTAACCAAAGACTTCTTCTACCCATTTCTTGACCGATTAATTCACCAATCGGCATAAACCCAATATGAACGCCTTGGAGAAAAAACGATAGACCAAAAAATGTAAGAATAAATCCAACAATAATATCCTTTACTTTATTTATTGGTAATTTGAGGAGAAATAGTTGACAAATGGAAAATAGAATAAGCAATGGAACTAAGGCGGTGACAACTTCTATCATGGTACCTCCAAAGCCCTCGAATATGTGTAAGTTCATCCGTAAATCACCCCTAATATGAGCACGGATAGGATAGGTCCTATGGATGCAAGAGCAATGAGTCCGAATCCGTCTGTAGAGGCAGTCTTCCCTCTGATGACACCTGCAACACCAACTCCTAGTGCCATAATAAAGGGAACGGTTAAAGGCCCTGTGGTAACTCCACCAGAGTCAAAAGAGATTGGAACGTATGCAGAGGGGGTAAATGCAGCTAGTAAAAAGATAAGTCCATATCCCGCTGCTAAGATATAAACAATGCTGAAGTTGAAAATAATACGTACCATGGATAGGGCTACAAAAATGGCCACACCGAGTGCAACAGAAAGAATTAAAATACTTTTTGGAATGGCGCCATCTGATACTTGATCAACCTGAGTAGAGAGAACGCGAACATCTGGTTCAGCAAACGTAACAACTAGCCCTAGTATAAATCCAAAGAAGATAACAAGCCAAAGTTTCTTTGTCTTAGGCAGAGCAGCTCCAATCATTTCACCAACAGGCAGTAAGCCGACAGTAACACCTAATAAAAATAGTATAAGTCCAATGCCAACGAATAAAACACCCATGAGAAACTGTATAAATGTCTCTAGAGGAAGCCAAATAATCGTAAACTGTAAAATGGTAATGACAATAGTAATAGGTAAAATGGATTTAATAACCTCGATAATCGTCTCTTTAATATTGTCCATAGCAACCCACCTTTTTAAATGATGATTATTTTAAAGAGTCGGATAATTACATCTATTATAATAATAACAAAAAATTAAAGTTGTGTATATTCTGTTTTATTAATACTCCAATAATTACTTTTAGTAATCTTGTAATTAAAAGTTGCAATCACTTAAAAATGGTGGTATATTTAGATTAAATTAAAGTATGTTGAATTAAGAATAAAGAGATAAATATCATTGAGTGATATTCAATATACGTAGAAATAACATTAGAAAAATACAGTAGGAGGAACATAATTATGTTAAAAATAGGTATTGTTTTAGGTAGTGTACGTCAGGGACGAAATGCGGAGGCAGTTGCAAACTGGACATTAGATTTTGCTAATAAGCGTAATGATGCAAACGTAGAATACGAGATCATTGATTTAGCAGATTATAACCTTCCATTTTTAGGAGCAGCTATTCCAGAAGCACAACAAGCAGAAGCTGAAAAAACAATTAAAGCATGGTCAGAAAAAATGGCATCATTTGATGGATATATTTTTGTAACTCCTGAATATAACCATGCTATTGGTGGAGCATTGAAAAATGCATTAGACTATTTAAAACCAGAAGTGAATAATAAAGCTGCAGGATTTGTAGGTTACGGCAGTCTTGGTGGCGTGCGTGCTCATGAAAACTTGCGTCTAATCTTAGGAGAATTGCAAGTTGCTGATGTTCGTACAGCAGTAACGTTCTCATTAATTACAGACTTTGAGAACATGAGTGTATTTAAACCAGCAGACTATCATGAAGCAAATGCAAATGAAATGTTAGACCAAGTTATTGCTTGGAGTAATGCTTTAAAAACGACTAGACAATAGAAAGGGTTGCAATAATGGGATTCTTTAGTAAGTTATTTGGTAAGTCAACAACAGAGGAAAAGGCAGTAGAAAAAAAGGTAGAAGAATCATTAAAGATTGGTATTGTTATTGGTAGTGTACGTCAAGACCGAAATGCGGAAGCAGTTGCAAATTGGATGTTGGATTTTGCAAGAAAACGTAATGATAGTCAGGTAGAGTATGAACTAGTCGATTTAGCAAACTATGATCTACCAATGCTTGGCCTACCTCTTCCTGAAGAGCAGCAAGAAGAATCAGCAAAGACCATTAAAGCGTGGTCAGAAAAAATGGCAACCTATGACGCGTATATTTTTGTAACTCCTGAGTACAATCACGCAACAGGTGGAGCATTAAAAAATGCTCTTGATTACGTTAATCCAGAGGTAAATAACAAAGTGGCAGGGTTTGTTGGATATGGTAGCCTTGGAGGTGTTCGTGCTCATGAAAATCTACGTCTAATTTTAGGTGAATTGCAGGTTGCTGATGTTCGTACAGCAGTAACATTCTCCTTAATGACAGACTTTGAAAACATGAGTGAATTCAAACCAGCTGATTACCATGAAGCAAATGCAAATGAAATGTTAGATCAGATTATTAGCTGGAGTAAAGCCTTTAAACCATTGAGAGATAAATAATGGATAAACGAAGTATCCACAATCCTTTTATATAGATGATTAGAAACAAGCGATGATTACGTCGCTTGTTTTTTATTGCTTGAGTGACCATCATGCTACAGACTAGGTATTACGACTCTACATCTAACAAAGATAATTCAACACTTAATTCACTATTAAGATTGTCTAACGGAAAAACACGTGCGATGTCTTGTTGTTCATCTACTTGCTTGATAACAACAGATCTACCTTTGTATGTAACAGGGATTAATTTGTTTGATTGGGCGATTTGCTTTGCTTTGTTCCTGTCCATATCCTATCCTCCGAATTGTCTTATATATTCTAAAAAGTGTTTTTGGTGTGCTGCAAGTGGTTATGGGCGCAAGGCAAGTGGATTGCCTTGCACCAACTATTTATTTTAATTCTTCTAATTGATCTAGGTGAACATTAAATTCGTTTTGTGGGTCATCTAATTGGTATACTCTTGCGGTAGGAGTATTGTTATCAACATGTTGGATGTAAATTTGCTTTCCATTGTACATAACGTTTATTAAATCAGCTGATTCAGTAATCTCTTTTGCCCGTTGCTTATTCATATTAGCCCTCCATATTTAAAAATCTCGTAAACTTAATGCTTTTTGTTCGGTAACCTTTGTTCTGGATGACCTCTACCTTGTCGTTTCTTATTTTTCAAATCCTTTTTTTAATTGCGTTTAATCTTTTCTACAAACTCATTTGTATCTTCCATCATTTTTCCTCCTATATATATCTTTCTATAAGTAGGGTATCCAATATGTAGGGAAAAATGTAATACAGAAGCAAATAGGTCGTGATGATTTGAAACAGATGGTTATTGGTATAAAGTGAATATTCAATCAATAGGGGTCCCTACACCCTTACTGATTGTTCGATGAATGAATCAGGAGTTTACTGGCTGCCTGACCCCCATTTATCGTTCTAAAGGTATCTCGGATTCTTCTCGTTAAGGGTCTTACAGCCAGTTAATCACGAGATAAAAGCCGGCGATTACATGAGAGCATATTACAATTATAATATCCTTATTTCCGGAAATGCGGAAAAATAGCGTTATAAGTTCCGGTAAAACGGAACTTTCCGGTTATCTGGAATTTTCAAGGTGGATGAAACATACGATAGAAATTGGTATTATTTCCCGTATTAAATGAAAACGTTTTCCCGAGGATCTTTATCGATAGGCGTTCCAGAAATAAACAGAAAATTAAAAGGATAGCACTTATGGGGCGGCAAAGGATTTTTTGTAGTTGGCATGAATTTTGCATAAGAATAGGTGATGAGGAGATAAAATCACAAATAAATTATTCAACTAACTCAGGAGGTGCTTGTATAATGAATAAAGTAATTACAATGAAAGATGCAATAAATACTTTCAAAGATAGCATGACAATCATGTGTGGTGGATTCATGGGCGTTGGTGCGTCTGAGAAACTTGTTTCCGCTATATTGGAATCCAATGCAAAAGATCTCACATTAATATCTAGTGATACAGCATATGAGGAAACAGGAGTAGGACCACTGGTGGCCAATAATCGAATTAAAAGACTTATTGCTTCACATATAGGGACAAATCCAATGACCGGGAAAAAAATGATTGCTGGGGAAATTGATGTGGAGCTTGTTCCACAAGGTACATTAGCGGAGAGATTACATGCTGGTGGTGCGGGCCTTGGTGGTGTCTTAACCCCAACAGGTGTGGGAACGGTTGTGGAAGAAGGAAAAGCGACAATTGAAGTAGATGGTAAAGTATATTTGTTAGAAAAACCATTAAAAGCAGATGTGGCAATCATTAAGGCTCATAAAGCTGATAAAGCAGGTAATTTAGTATACCACCAATCAGCAAGGAACTTTAATCCAATGATGGCTTTAGCTGCAGATTTAGTAGTAGTTGAAGTGGAGGAAATTGTTGAAATCGGTGAACTTGATCCGAATACAGTTGTTACTCCTGGTGTTGTTGTCGATAAAATCTTAGTATAAAAGGAGGTAATTAGGATGACAGAAACAGTGAAAACTTCGAAAGAGATTATTGCAGCACGTGTAGCAAAGGAATTACATGATGGTGATTTAGTAAATCTGGGGATTGGACTCCCAACGATGATTCCTAACTACTTACCTGAAGGGGTGGATGTGATCCTTCAATCCGAAAATGGATTTACTGGGTTAGGGCCGATAAAAGGAGAAGCAAGCAAGGATTTAGTAAATGCAGGTGGTCAACCGATTGGTATAAACTCAGGTGGTGCTTTCTTTGATAGCCAAACATCTTTTGCATTAATTCGTGGTGGACACGTAGATGTAACTGTACTTGGTGGACTTGAAGTAGACCAGCACGGTAATCTTGCAAACTGGATTATCCCTGGAAAAATGGTGCCAGGAATGGGCGGTGCGATGGATTTAGTGACAGGTGCGAAGAAGGTTATTGTTGCGATGGAACACTGCTCTAAAAAAGGGGCTTCCAAGATTTTGGAAGAATGTAAGTTACCACTAACAGGAAAAGCTGTTGTAGATTTAATTGTAACGGAATTGGCTGTATTCCGTGTAACAGAAGAAGGTCTTGTACTAGAAGAACTTCAAGAAGGTGTAGACCTTGAAACAGTTAAGGAGAAGACAGAAGCACCATTTACAATTGGTCTAAGAGTAAATGAAGTGCAATTTAATTAATATTTTATTATGGAGGTTTGTATCATGCGGGACGTAGTTATCGTTAGTGCTGTAAGAACAGCGATTGGAACATTTATGGGTACATTGAGCAATACCCCAGCAACAGAATTGGGTGCAACGGTTATGACAGAAGCACTTCGTCGTGCTGGTGTCCAAGGAAATCAAGTGGATGAAGTCATCATGGGGAATGTATTACAAGCAGGTTTAGGACAAGGACCGGCACGTCAAGCAGCACTAAAAGCAGGTATTCCAATGGAAGTACCTGCAACAACCATTAATAAACTGTGCGGATCAGGACTAAAAGCAGTTCACCTTGCTTCTCAGGCAATTCAACTAGGAGATGCAGACGTTGTCGTAGCAGGTGGAATGGAAAATATGAGTCAAGCACCTTATCTTCTACCTAAGGGCAGAACAGGTTACCGTATGGGTGATGGTAAAGTCGAGGACAGTATGATTAAAGATGGATTACAGTGTGCCATGAATGACTACCATATGGGAATCACTGCTGAAAATATAGCAGAAAAATACAGCTTAACCCGCGAGGAACAGGATGAGTTTTCTGCATGGAGTCAGCAAAAAGCTGAGGAAGCAATCAACGAGGGAAAATTCAAAGACGAAATCGTTCCAATAGAAATTCCGCAACGTAAAGGGGAGCCAGTTGTATTTGATACAGATGAATTCCCGCGTGCAGGTGTAACAACCGAAAAGCTTGGTAAATTAAAACCTGCATTTAAAAAAGAGGGGACGGTTACTGCAGGAAATGCTTCTGGTATTAATGATGGTGCTGCAGCATTGCTTCTTATGAGTCGTGAAAAGGCAGAAGAGCTTGGGGTTAAACCAATGGCAGTATTACGCGGTAATAGTGCTCGAGGTGTGGATCCTTCCATTATGGGAATTGGCCCAGTACCTGCAACGAAAAAGGTATTGAAAAAAGTAGGTCTTTCTATTGCTGACATGGATTTAATTGAAGCAAACGAAGCTTTTGCTGCACAGTCATTAGCTGTTGGAAGAGAGCTTGAAATACCAAATAATAAATTAAATGTTAATGGTGGGGCAATTGCTCTAGGACATCCAATCGGAGCCAGTGGTGCTAGAATTCTAGTAACATTACTTCATGAATTGAAAAAACAAGATTTACATCTCGGATTAGCTACGCTTTGTATCGGTGGCGGTATGGGAGTTGCTAGTGTAGTAGAAATGGAAAAGTAATATCATCCTGTGCATTTGCTTACTATGCTAATTTGTGCGTCATTACCGCTCTGTAAATACACGACACTTTATGTGATCTTAGCTCCCATAGGAAAGGTTTGCTACGGGCCTAAGCATCACAGTCAAGAAGTCTCCGTGTATTTCCTTTGCCGGTATTGTACGATGTAATCTTAATATATAAAAAACATACGCTTGCTTTAATATTCTCGACTTGACTGGTGCAAGGGGCAATTGAATCCTTGAAAAAAGTAGTCCCTTTTTCAGTATGCGGTGTAATCGTGGGTGAAAGATTGACCTAATGTTTGAAACTGCTTGGAGTGGAATGAAAGCATACCATATTTTAAACATATTCTTTACACTTTAGAGATTAAAAGCCAATAGGATATAATAGAATGGCCTAAATTAAAAAAATATTATAGCAATTAGGAGGAATAATAGATGGTTGAAAATAAAGTAGTTTTTGTTACAGGTGCAGCTAGCGGAATCGGGCGTCAAATTGGTATTGAGTTTCTAGAAAATGGTGCAAAGGTCATTTTCACCGATGTTAATGAGGAAAAGTTAAATGAAACAGTAGACGAGCTGAAGGCAAATGGTTATGACTGCTTAGGTATTAAAGTAGACGTTACAAAAGAAGAGGAAATTAAAAAAGCTATTGAACAAACTATTGAAAACTATGGAAGATTAGATGTGCTTTTCAATAACGCAGGTTTGCAACATGTTTCTCCAATTGAAGATTTTCCAACAGATAAATATCAATTTATGATCAATGTTATGTTAGTTGCTCCATTTGTAGCAATCAAGCATGCCTTACCAATCATGAAAAAACAAGGATTTGGTCGTATTCTAAACATGGCCTCTATCAATGGACTAATCGGTTTTGCTGGTAAAGCTGCATATAACAGTGCAAAACATGGAGTAATTGGTTTAACAAAAGTTGCTGCATTAGAAGCAGCGGAACATGGTGTTACTGTTAACGCAATCTGCCCAGGTTACGTAGATACACCACTTGTACGTGGACAATTTGAAGACTTAGCGAAAACTCGTAATGTACCTGTTGAAGCAGTTAAAGAAGAAGTACTTTATCCATTAGTGCCTCAAAAACGTTTATTGGATGTTAAAGAAATTGCAGATTACGCCCTATTTCTATCTAGTGACAAAGCAAAAGGTGTGACAGGACAAGCTGTCGTTCTTGATGGTGGTTATACAGCACAGTAATTAATAGGTAATTTTTTTTAAAAAAAGATTAATAGGGTTTACACGGTTGACTCGTGTAAATTCCACAAATCATTCTTTTACAACAAGGAGATAAAATATGTTTGGTATTATTTTAGGTCTTATCGTCTTAATGGTCCTTGCTTTTATGGGGTGGTCCATCATTTGGGTGGCACCGATCGCAGCAGGGATTGTTGCGTTAACTGGTGGTCTTGATTTATTGGATGCGTATACAAATACGTACATGAGTGGGTTTGTTGGATTTGCTAAGTCATGGTTCCCGGTATTTATGCTTAGTGCTATCTTTGGTAAATTAATGGATGATACTGGGATGGCTAAATCCATTGCTGTTACGTTATCAAGAGTTATTGGAACAAAACGTGCTATTTTAGCTGTATTTATTTCATGTGCCGTATTAACATATGGTGGTATTAGCTTATTTGTTGTTGTATTTGCCATATATCCATTAGCATTATCTCTATTCCGTGAAGCGAATATTAGTAGAAAGATTATGCCTGCTACGATTGCATTAGGTGCGTTTACGTTCACGATG
This sequence comes from Oceanobacillus senegalensis, assembly GCF_900176885.1. Lineage (GTDB taxonomy): Bacteria > Bacillota > Bacilli > Bacillales > Amphibacillaceae > Oceanobacillus > Oceanobacillus senegalensis. Next base: position 3,634,869 of record NZ_LT839648.1, read on the forward strand.
ACAGCGCTACCAGGTACACCACAAATTCAAAACTTAATTCCAATAGATTATTTTGGAACAGATGCGATGGCAGCGCCAGTGATGGGAATTGTCTCAGCTCTTATAATGGGAGTTGGCGGTTATTTTTACCTAATCTGGAGACAGAAACAATTAAAAGCTGCAGGTGAAGTATTTGTTGAACCTAAAGACAAACAAGTGTTTGCCGAGGGTGAAAAGCTTCCTAATTTTTGGTTATCCTTACTGCCGCTTCTAGTCGTTATTCTTACACTTAACTTATTAGATTGGGATATTGTCGTTGCTATTCTCGCTGGTAATATTTTAATCCTACTTTTAAACCTATCCAAAGTAAAAGGGTTTATCAAAGCGATTAATGATGGTGCAAATGGATCCATTACAGCGATTATTAACACTAGTGCTGCTGTTGGCTTTGGAACGGTAGTGCAAAATGTTCCTGGGTTTACTAAAATCACGGAATTACTAATGGGGATTCCTGGTAACCCGCTCATTTCTGAGGCAGTAGCTGTCAACCTACTTGCCGGTGCAACTGGCTCTGCTTCAGGTGGAATGGGGATTGCCTTAGAAGCATTAGGTAGTAAATATTATGAAATTGCAATGAATACTGGTATTAGTCCGGAGGCATTCCACCGTATTGCATCCCTTTCTTCAGGTGGTCTAGATGTTCTCCCACATAATGGTGCAGTATTAACTGTACTTACGATTACTGGTATGACCCACAAAGATAGTTATAAGGATATTGCTGTAGTCGCTATTCTTATTCCTATCATTGCTACAGCTGCAGCTATTGCTTTAGCGGCAATAGGAGTTTATTAATAAGAAATTAGAAAGGTTGTTTGTATATGAAGAAGATTACTGTATTAGGTGCAGGTACGATGGGGCATGGGATTGCTCAAAATTACGCACTTGCAGGTTTTAATGTATCCTTATATGACCTAAAATCAGAGTATTTAACGAAGGCATTGTCTTTCGTAGAGAAAAGCTTATCCATGTTAATAGAGGAAGGGAAAATTACGGAAGGAGAAAAGAAAGAAACATTAAGCCGTATTCATGTAACAACGAACTTAGAAGAAGCAGCTAAGGACACGGATTTTGTTACAGAAGTAGTGGTAGAGGTATTAGATGTTAAGCATCAACTTTACCAGCAATTAGAGGAGATGGTTTCACCGGAAACGATTATCGCTTCTAATACATCTACGTTTTCGATAGCGCAATTAGCCGAAAAGATGGGACGATCCGAGCGTTTGATTATTACCCATTTCTTCAACCCTGCCCAACTAGTGCCCTTGGTAGAAATTGTTAAAAGCAGTAAAACATCAGAAAATGTTATTGATCGTACGGTAAGTTTAATGAAGGACATTGGAAAAGAACCAGTCGTATTGCAAAAGGATATTCCAGGACTTATAGCGAATCGACTTCAGGCGGCATTGGTTCGTGAAGCATTCCATCTATTAGAAGAGGGAGTCGCAGATGCAAAAAGCATTGACTTGGCTTTAACAGCTGGACCAGGATTCCGCTGGGCTTTCATTGGGCCACTAGAAACGGCAGATTTTGGTGGTTTAGATATTTGGAGGAGTGTTGTCGAAAACTTGGCACCTGAATTATCGAAGGCTGAGAAGGTACCTTCCTTCATTAAAAATAAGGTAGAACATGGCAACCTTGGAACAAAGACAGGTGAGGGAATCTATTCTTACTCCAAAGAATTAGTTGAAAAAGCATTAGAACAAAGAGATAGAAATTTTATTCAGCTTGGGAAAATTAAAGAACAATAGAATAGTACGTCCACTCCTCTTTCCCTTGTGGAAGCGGGAGTGGTTTTTTGTTTCGAAATGAATATGGGTGAGAGTTGGTCATTTGTTAGAAGGAAAGCCGATGTGGAAACTTCCAAACAAGTAGACAGAGAACGGAACCATGTAATACGGATAATAAAAACCATCTATTAGAGGTTTTACCAATTATTTATAATAGGCTAGAACGTATTTTTTGATACAATATAAATAGATTATTTATGAGAGATGTAGGGTGGAATTCTATGAAAAGGCTTTCTAGGGAATGGTTGGAGCAGATCATTCATCTATTGAATGAACGGATCGTTGTTGTAGACAATGAAGGTACTATCATTTATATGGACCATGCTTATTGTGATCTTTTAAATACAAAACAGGAGGATGTCATTGGCAAACCTGTTCAGGAAATAATTGAAAATACGAGAATGCATATTGTTACTAAAACGGGAGAAAGAGAAGTAGAACACTTTCAACCGATCAATGATAGTGTTATGGTAGCAAACCGATTTCCTATCATGATTGATGGGAAATTAGAAGGAGCCGTTGGGACGGTAATGTTTGCAGACCCAGAAAATCTCAGAAGCTTTAAAAACAGAATTCAGCGACTAGTGAAGGATTTAAGTTACTATCGTTCAAAGGTGGAAAAAGAGCTGAAAAGCAGTTATACCTTCGATGACTTAGTTGGAGACAGCTCATCTTTTAGAGCCTTGAAGGATTTTGCAAAGGTTATTTCTGGGAGTAATTCTTCCGTATTAATCTCAGGAGAATCAGGAACAGGAAAAGAGTTATTTGCTAGTTCCATTCATAACAATAGTTTTCGAGACCAGGCACCATTTGTCCCCATTAACTGTGCTGCTATACCGGAGGAGCTACTAGAATCTGAACTATTTGGTTATGAAGATGGTGCATTTACGGGGGCAAAAAAAGGTGGAAAGAAGGGGTTATTTGAAGTTGCTCAAAATGGAACTTTATTTCTCGATGAAATTGGGGATATGCCTCTATCCATGCAAAGCAAACTATTAAGAGCCTTACAGGAAAAGGAGATTCAGCCTGTTGGTGGACAAAGAAGGATTCCTATCGATGTCCGCATTATTGCCGCAACCCATCGGAATTTAGAAGAAATGGTGAAAGAAGGAACATTTAGGCAGGATTTATATTATCGGATCAATGTCATCCACCTGGAAATTCCTCCATTGAGGAATAGAGTAGAGGATATTCCTTTACTTATCAAAATGCTTCTATCTAAACTTGAAAAGCGGTTTTATAAAAAACAAGTAACATGCTCTACTGAGGTTATGGAGAAGTTGAAGCGTCATCTTTGGCCCGGTAATGTGCGAGAACTAGAAAATGTGCTCGAACGGGCAATTAATGTATTGAAAGGTAATAGAATCGAAGTGGTAGATCTCCCATTATATTTAAGAGATATGGAAGAAAACGAAGAGTTGGGACATGTAGGCAACGAAACAAAGAAGGCTATACAGGAATCAAGCATCCCCATTCGTCCATTAAAAGATACGGTTGCGATGGCTGAAAAACAAGCCATTGAAAGAACACTAAGATTTACTAATGGAAATAAATTGGAAGCAGCAAAACTCCTAGGAATCGGAAAAACAAGTCTTTATGACAAATGTAAATTATATGAAATTCAATAAACGTAGTTGGTTCGTTTACGTAGGTTAATATCCACTTTTTTAGGGGGAATTGGCAGTTTATCACAGGTAAAAGCAAAGCAATTTATCCCCCACTGATTGAAGATTTGCTTATGTTAATTTGGATATTCCGGTTACAGAATAGGTGTATGTATGTTATATTCAAAAGAAATATAAATTTAGTTCGTAAAGGGTGATAAGATGACAGTTATTAATTTCCAAGCAGCTAAGAAATGGTCAAAGATACCCAAGGAATTTCAAGAGAAACTTATTTCTAATGTATTTTGTTCGACTTGCGGAGTGACTAAGATAAAAGATTATACGTTAAATGATGACGATTTTGGTATTTTATTAAAAGGTAAATGTAGTAAATGTGGAGGAGACGTTGCAAGATTAGTAGAAGATGCATAAAAACTGTATAATCGGAATGAATCCATCCATACTTAAAAAGTAACTACTATTGGTAGTTGCTTTTTATTTTTGCATGAAGGAATGAAATGAGAATGAATCAAGGTATTTTTCTAGATAGAGATGGTGTGATAAATGAGGTATTAAGCAATCGCGTGAAATTTGTTAATGAACCAAAAGATTTTCATTTATTAAAAGGCGTTGGCAAGGCTATTCGCTGTTTTAATAAAGCAGGTTTTCGCGTATTTGTTGTTACAAATCAAGGTGGAATCGGCCTAGGTTATATGAAAGAGTCCATGCTTAAGAAAGTTCATCAAAAAATGATGGATGATTTAGCTGCATTCGGTGCTACGATTGACGAAGTTTCCTATTGTCCCCATAAGCCACATGCTAATTGTGCTTGTCGAAAGCCAAAGCCACAGATGATTTTGGATCTAGCCGAGAAGCATCATATTGATCTTAGAAATAGCTATATGGTTGGTGACCGTGCTCCAGATATCGAAGCGGGGAAGGAAGCTGGCACAAAGACCGTATTGGTGGGTGATCGTAAGGAGGAGCAGACTGAAGCGGATATGTATTTTAAGGATTTATTATCATTTTCCAATTGGTTGGTTGGAGAACAATTTTACGTTTAAATAATCAAGGATGCATGAGGGGACGGGTAGAAAGGGAATAAGACTGTTTTGAACTCATAAATCAAATGAAGGGCAATTTTCGCCTGAACTGCAAAATTGCCCTTCATGTTTAGTTAGATGAAGCTTGTTGTTTCTGTTGAATATACTCTTCGTAGCCTTTAAGACGTAATTGACAGGATGGGCAGGTTCCACATCCATCACCTTTGATGCCGTTATAACATGTTAAAGTTTTGGTTCGAATATATTCAAGTTTGCCCATTTCATCTGCAAGTTTCCATGCTTCTGCTTTGTTAAGCCACATTAATGGTGTATGGATGACAAGTTTTTCATCCATGGCAAGATTGACGGAAACATTTAATGATTTAATGAAGTCATCTCGGCAATCGGGATAACCGCTGAAGTCTGTTTCACAAACACCTGTAATAATATGTTTTGCACCAACTTGGTTAGCAAGAATGCTTGCAAAGGATAGGAAAACGAGATTTCTGCCTGGTACGAATGTGGAAGGCAATTCGCCATTTTCACCATCTTTTACTTCCATATCACTTCTCGTTAGTGCATTTGGTGCCAATTGGTTTAATAAATCCATATTTAAGATATGATGTTTTACATGAAGATCGCTTGCGATTTCTTTGGCACATTCTATTTCTGCTTTATGTCGTTGATTATAGTCAAATGTAATGAGTTCAACCTCTTTAAAACGTTCCAATGCCCAGAATAGACATGTTGTACTATCCTGTCCCCCACTGAAAACTACGATTGCTTTTTCATTTTTTAACATTTTAAAACTCCTAATCTATTAATTTGCAAATTCACGCTTTGTGATATTCGTAAGTTGTAATACGGAAACACCTAAGAATTGCATCACGATTTTAATAATAATCTGGCCTAATATCGCACTCCAGACACCAGCCCAAGGCACCATTCCAGCCCCAATTGGAGATAAACCAATGATAACAAAAATAGTAGAGTCTAGGATTCCTCCAACTGTTCCACTGTATAAAACCCTTGTGTAAAAGGACTTTTTCATTCTAGAGTAAATTTCGGTATCGAATGTCTCGGAAACGAGGAAGCTAATCGCACTAGCAAATACAATCCATAATGTGTCACCTAGCAGATAACTAGAAATAGCAGATAGTATTAATGCTAGACAGATAAGTAAATACGTGTTTCTCTTTCCGTATCTGTTTTGAACGAAGTCACGTAAGATGAACGTTACTCCGATTAGAAATGAACCATAAGGGATGATGAATATACCCAAATGTAATGGGGCGAATTTCGCCGTAATTACATTAGCTAGAATAATAACAATTAAATAAAGAAATATTCTCATACGATAACACTCCTTCTTATTATCTCGTCAGGAGGTTCAGTGTAAAGTTCCACTCAAAATAAAAAAACTATACCCCTAAAGATATAGCTATCCCTAGTTTTTTATAGAGGGTTTACGCTAGATAGAACCTCTTCTACGACTTAGTAGATTTTTGATTTTAACTAAAACATATCTTAACATATGATAGTTGATCGTGGTTAAAATATACCTAACTTTTTTAAAGGAAAAAAATGTGAGAGTACTTGTCTCTTCGTACTCTCACATTTGATTATGCCTTCCATATAAATGCTTTAAAACCGGCGTTTTCCAATCTGTCTACCTGAGCCTCAGCATTTTCTTTATAGTAAAAGGCACCTGCTTGCACCCTATACCAATGTTTGTTTGATATCATAATGGGTTCAACAAAAGCTTTGATTCCCTTTTCTTGAAGCTTGGAAACCCGGGTATCAGCATTTTCCTTTGAATCAAAGGACCCCACTATAACCATATACAGCGTAATTGGATTAATCTCATCCTTCTTTTTCAAATGAAATGCCCTTGCAATACCATTTACATGGCCACGTGCAACTTTCTGTCTCCAGGATGCTTGCTTCATGAAATTCGCATCATTGTCGTTATCAATGAAGCCATTTTCTGATAGGAATGCTGCCATTTTTGTTTCACGTAGGACGTGGAAATTAGCCTTTTTCTTTCGGCGAACAGATAGCTGATTAAGCTTTGTAATCTCCTCATGCATGATATTTTGATATTCTGAGGTAAGTGACGAATCGCTTAATTCACTATAAATATAATCCTCATATCCTTTTGCTTTTCCATTGAAGGCATTGCAATGAATGGATACAAAGTAGTCAGCACCCCAGGAGTTGGCTTCGTTGGTACGTTTGTTTAAGCATTTACTTGTATCACTGGTTCTGCTCATTTTTATTTGTATCCCTTCATATTCGTTGCTTAAAATGGAATGGATTCGTTTTGCAATATCTAAAGTTACATGTTTCTCCTGTAGACTATTCCCTTGTGCACCCGGGTCTTTTCCACCATGTCCAGGATCTAAATAGAGCTTCATATTTTCACCTCTCATTTATTTCTTTGTTTTAAATTATGGGAAACAAAAATGGAACGGTTGGACAGGCTATTTGATATGATTAACTATTCATCTCTGTTATCCCTTTTTTTAGGTAAGAATTAAGAAAGGATAAAGTTTTAACCGTTATTCGGTTCCTAAGCAGGGATACCTTGTAAACTATACGCCAGTCACTTCACACGCCACCACTAACATCGACTCAACTGCATATGGAAGGTTGACTAAGGTCGGGCTTTACGCTTTTTGTTTCCTTCATTGTTACTATCGAAGAACGGAGGTAGGTTTGGGGGATTAGCAGCTGAAAAAATATGTTTTTTGATATAGGGGCTGTAAGAGTAAAGGAGAAGTTATAGGGAAGAATAGTTTCTTGGGTATACGATTAGCGAAACGAAAAGATTAGGTGGCGTATATGGTTAAACAGGACACTTCAATACAGTTAAATAAAGTAACACCACTTCTATTAATGCTTTCCGTTCTTCCTGGAACCTTCCTTTCTCACTTTTCAGCTGGACTAGTGAATATTGCTTTACCAAATCTTTCCCTGTACTTTGAAGTCTCTGTTAGTGCCACACAATGGGTTGTGACCGGATATTTATTAATGGTTATGCTTTTTCTTCCAATTATGGGTAGCCTTTCAGATCGATACGGAAAAAAACAATTACATTATTTCGGTTATTTGGTGTTTGGAGTAGGGATTACCTTTTCGGCTCTTTCGTTTTCACTAGGGCTATTAATTGCTTCTAGACTGCTCCAGGGAATTGGTGCTGCAATGCTACAGGCGACCAACATGGCAATCATAACGGAGCATTACCCGGAAGAAAAGCGGGGGGAAGCTTTAGGGATTATAAGTACTGCAGTTGGGGTTGGAGCTATGCTTGGACCATCTGCAGGAGGATTTATTATTAATTGGTTCACTTGGCATATGCTGTTTTGGATTCAGGTTCCCATTATCATTGCATCGGTATGGATGGCAATTCGGTTTATACCAAATGATAAGAAAGAACCAACATCCAGTTCCATGGATTTTGTTGGGGCGGCATTATTTGGTATTACGGTTCCGGCATTTATTTATGTGTTGAATCAAATTGGTGAAGGGCAGTTTAATATGTTTTTGGCGACAATAGCTGTTATCGGTGTGTTGGCTTTTATTGCCTTTATCATTTGGACGAAGAAACGAGAAAATCCGTTTATTCATTTGAATCTGTTTTCTCCTCCGATGGTAAAAGCAGGATCTCTCATTATTGTGGTTAGCTATATGGCGACCTTTGCTACAATGGTTGTTATTCCGTTTTACTTACAAGGTATTCTTGGGGTGTCGCCTTCTGTGTCGGGCCTTTTATTAATGACATATCCATTATTGTTAGCCATATTTGGTCCTATTAGTGGTACGCTCTCCGATAAATTTGGTAGCTATGCCGTTGTATTAGCTGGATTATTGTTCATGATTGGCTCATTGATTTGTTTAAGTCTTTTAACTGCAACTAGCTCCTTGATGATGGTAGCAGTATTCCTATGTTTCTTGGGTATATCCATGGGTGTCCTAACCTCACCGAACTACAGTTTAATTATTGGTTATGTTTCCATTCGTTATATTGGAATTACAACAAGCTCCATTGCTCTACTTAGAAACCTAGGGATGGCGTTAGGAACAGCAATAGGAGTAACGTTTATGAATGGGTTCATGGATGGCTCTATGACAGAGTGGATGATGACGGGTAATGAGAGGGAAGTTGCACATGTTATGACAGGATTCACTAGTTTCTTTTGGTTTATGGCCGGTCTAACCTTTGTAATGCTTATCTATGTAATAATCAAAAATATCCGATTGAAAAGGGCGGAAAATAGAGGTTTAGAAATGGAAACGTAGGGGTATTGAATATTTCCCATGTCACTTTTGTTGCTGAATTGCATGTTATTCAGCAACTTTTTTGTTTTCCAAAATTAGCCCAACATATTATGACAAAACTAGAAAGTGACAGGTCCCAGTTAATTGAATATAATTAGATGCAGATAAGAATAAATATGTTCATAACCGAGGTGTAAATTTGTAAACATGGAATTTAATATTGGCCCAAGAATGGTAAAGACAGGGCTTGCTGTAGCGGTGACATTATTGTTTACGGGAATGATTGGTCTTAAATTGGAAATTGTTGCGGCGATTGCTGCTGTTTTGGCAATGCAGCCGTCCATTATGCGCTCGTTTGCATATATTAAAGAAGTATTGATTTCAAATGGAGTTGCTGTGATCTTTGCGCTGCTAGGGACAGTTTTGCTTGGTATTCATCCACTATCTGTTGGTGCGGTTGTGATCATATCTATTGCAATAAACATTCGCCTTGGGCTTAATAAAACAGTTAGCTTAACGGCTTTGACCATTATGGCAATGATGTTAGCAAGTGATGATACGTTAAATTTTATCTATATTATTGAACGAATATCCTTAATTGCAATCGGAGTAATGTCAGCCTTTGTTGTAAATGTTTTTGTATTTCCACCAAACCATAAAAAGAACTTATATAATATGATAAAAAATGCCAGTAATAAAATGAATTTCTTAATGCGGGTTATCCCAAATAATACGATGAGTATACCGAAAAAAAAGGAAGAGGATAGAGAGATAGAGAAGCTTATTACGAAAGTGAAGGACTATTATGAAATCATTGCGGATGAAAGAAACCGATTATTTATACGGAATAAAAAGGACTTTCTAAGAAGCATTGTTATCTACAAACATATGATAAGGGTATTAGAAAAGCAGTACACGCTAATTGTTCAATTGGAAAAAAATCTTGAGGGAATTGAAAATACATCAAGTGGTAATACCTATTTAATTAAAAAATTGGTTAGTGAAATGAATGGATACAGTGAAAATGTACTGTTAATGTATGAGGAAAAAATTAAACTCGATTCCGATTTACAGAAGGAAACCAAACAAGCAATGCGTTTGACTATTAATAATTTAATTGAGGAACTACAGGGGTCTAGTTTTGAAAAGTGGTCCTATGTGTTTCCTGTTTCCAATGGTATTATTGAGCTATTTAATGAGTTAGATAAATTGGAAAGATTGGTTCGGTTTAATGAGTTGAAAGTAAATAAAACAAGTTTTAATAAATAATTATGTAAAACGAGAGTAGCCTTGTTCATGATGAAGAAGACTGCTCTCGTTTTGTAATGTATATAATAGAAAGTAGTTAAATTCATTACTCTTTAGGAATGGTTACATTCATCTGAAATCAAGTTGTTGGAAATGGTTAGTCTCTATTCTGTTGATTATAATGTTTTCAGGATTCATTTCTCCGTGGAAGATTTGAAATAATTGAAAGAGAAACAGCCTTGCTTTAGGTCTCTGTCTATGCTATATTGAATATCCTTCATAAAATCTTAATCATAGCAAAACAGTTAGTTTGCTTATACTAGTAACATTAAAAAAATTTTCTTATATTGAAAGTTTCTCTGTGAGTTATTCTGCTATGTTACTTGTAACTAAAAAGGATTTGACATGAAGTTGGGAGTATGGTAATATAATTTTTGTCGATTCGATGCGACTCTTAATAAAAAAACACTTTAAAAGTAGTTGACTTCGGCAAACGAACATGGTATAGTATTTTTTGTTGCTAAAAAGTGACTATTGATCTTTGAAAACTGAACAAAACAATCATTATGTCAAGCAATACATGCTAGTTAAGTTAAGAGCAAGAAAGCTCATCTATTTTTTGGAGAGTTTGATCTTGGCTCAGGACGAACGCTGGCGGCGTGCCTAATACATGCAAGTCGAGCGCGGGAAGCTAACGGATCCCCTTCGGGGGTGACGTTAGTGGAACGAGCGGCGGACGGGTGAGTAACACGTGGGCAACCTGCCTGTAAGATTGGGATAACTTGCGGAAACGTGAGCTAATACCGGATAATACTTTTCATCGCATGATGGAGAGTTTGAAAGACGGCTTCGGCTGTCACTTACAGATGGGCCCGCGGCGCATTAGTTAGTTGGTGAGGTAAAGGCTCACCAAGGCGACGATGCGTAGCCGACCTGAGAGGGTGATCGGCCACACTGGGACTGAGACACGGCCCAGACTCCTACGGGAGGCAGCAGTAGGGAATCTTCCGCAATGGACGAAAGTCTGACGGAGCAACGCCGCGTGAGTGAAGAAGGTTTTCGGATCGTAAAACTCTGTTGTTAGGGAAGAACAAGTATGATAGTAACTGATCATACCTTGACGGTACCTAACCAGAAAGCCACGGCTAACTACGTGCCAGCAGCCGCGGTAATACGTAGGTGGCAAGCGTTGTCCGGATTTATTGGGCGTAAAGCGCTCGCAGGCGGTCTTTTAAGTCTGATGTGAAATCTTGCGGCTTAACCGTGAGCGGTCATTGGAAACTGGAGGACTTGAGTACAGAAGAGGAGAGTGGAATTCCACGTGTAGCGGTGAAATGCGTAGAGATGTGGAGGAACACCAGTGGCGAAGGCGACTCTCTGGTCTGTAACTGACGCTGAGGAGCGAAAGCGTGGGTAGCGAACAGGATTAGATACCCTGGTAGTCCACGCCGTAAACGATGAGTGCTAGGTGTTAGAGGGTTTCCGCCCTTTAGTGCTGAAGTTAACGCATTAAGCACTCCGCCTGGGGAGTACGGCCGCAAGGCTGAAACTCAAAAGAATTGACGGGGACCCGCACAAGCGGTGGAGCATGTGGTTTAATTCGAAGCAACGCGAAGAACCTTACCAGGTCTTGACATCCTCTGACACTCCTAGAGATAGGATTTTCCCTTCGGGGACAGAGTGACAGGTGGTGCATGGTTGTCGTCAGCTCGTGTCGTGAGATGTTGGGTTAAGTCCCGCAACGAGCGCAACCCTTGATCTTAGTTGCCAGCATTCAGTTGGGCACTCTAAGGTGACTGCCGGTGACAAACCGGAGGAAGGTGGGGATGACGTCAAATCATCATGCCCCTTATGACCTGGGCTACACACGTGCTACAATGGATGGTACAAAGGGAAGCGAAACCGTGAGGTCAAGCAAATCCCATAAAACCATTCTCAGTTCGGATTGTAGGCTGCAACTCGCCTACATGAAGCCGGAATCGCTAGTAATCGCGGATCAGCATGCCGCGGTGAATACGTTCCCGGGTCTTGTACACACCGCCCGTCACACCACGAGAGTTGGTAACACCCGAAGTCGGTGAGGTAACCTTTTGGAGCCAGCCGCCGAAGGTGGGACCAATGATTGGGGTGAAGTCGTAACAAGGTAGCCGTATCGGAAGGTGCGGCTGGATCACCTCCTTTCTAAGGAAATGAAAAGCGTAAGCGACTGATTGCAGGAGCTGAAGCTAAATTATTACGGAACACCTTTCACAAGGTGAATATAAGGCATAATGAATTGTTTGGTTCAGTTTTGAGGGAT
>NZ_LT839648.1:3648791-3700437 GCF_900176885.1 Oceanobacillus senegalensis
TATACAAACTTTTTTGGAGAGTTTGATCTTGGCTCAGGACGAACGCTGGCGGCGTGCCTAATACATGCAAGTCGAGCGCGGGAAGCTAACTGATCCCCTTCGGGGGTGACGTTAGTGGAACGAGCGGCGGACGGGTGAGTAACACGTGGGCAACCTGCCTGTAAGATTGGGATAACTTGCGGAAACGTGAGCTAATACCGGATAATACTTTTCATCGCATGATGGAGAGTTTGAAAGACGGCTTCGGCTGTCACTTACAGATGGGCCCGCGGCGCATTAGTTAGTTGGTGAGGTAAAGGCTCACCAAGGCGACGATGCGTAGCCGACCTGAGAGGGTGATCGGCCACACTGGGACTGAGACACGGCCCAGACTCCTACGGGAGGCAGCAGTAGGGAATCTTCCGCAATGGACGAAAGTCTGACGGAGCAACGCCGCGTGAGTGAAGAAGGTTTTCGGATCGTAAAACTCTGTTGTTAGGGAAGAACAAGTATGATAGTAACTGATCATACCTTGACGGTACCTAACCAGAAAGCCACGGCTAACTACGTGCCAGCAGCCGCGGTAATACGTAGGTGGCAAGCGTTGTCCGGATTTATTGGGCGTAAAGCGCTCGCAGGCGGTCTTTTAAGTCTGATGTGAAATCTTGCGGCTTAACCGTGAGCGGTCATTGGAAACTGGAGGACTTGAGTACAGAAGAGGAGAGTGGAATTCCACGTGTAGCGGTGAAATGCGTAGAGATGTGGAGGAACACCAGTGGCGAAGGCGACTCTCTGGTCTGTAACTGACGCTGAGGAGCGAAAGCGTGGGTAGCGAACAGGATTAGATACCCTGGTAGTCCACGCCGTAAACGATGAGTGCTAGGTGTTAGAGGGTTTCCGCCCTTTAGTGCTGAAGTTAACGCATTAAGCACTCCGCCTGGGGAGTACGGCCGCAAGGCTGAAACTCAAAAGAATTGACGGGGACCCGCACAAGCGGTGGAGCATGTGGTTTAATTCGAAGCAACGCGAAGAACCTTACCAGGTCTTGACATCCTCTGACACTCCTAGAGATAGGATTTTCCCTTCGGGGACAGAGTGACAGGTGGTGCATGGTTGTCGTCAGCTCGTGTCGTGAGATGTTGGGTTAAGTCCCGCAACGAGCGCAACCCTTGATCTTAGTTGCCAGCATTCAGTTGGGCACTCTAAGGTGACTGCCGGTGACAAACCGGAGGAAGGTGGGGATGACGTCAAATCATCATGCCCCTTATGACCTGGGCTACACACGTGCTACAATGGATGGTACAAAGGGAAGCGAAACCGTGAGGTCAAGCAAATCCCATAAAACCATTCTCAGTTCGGATTGTAGGCTGCAACTCGCCTACATGAAGCCGGAATCGCTAGTAATCGCGGATCAGCATGCCGCGGTGAATACGTTCCCGGGTCTTGTACACACCGCCCGTCACACCACGAGAGTTGGTAACACCCGAAGTCGGTGAGGTAACCTTTTGGAGCCAGCCGCCGAAGGTGGGACCAATGATTGGGGTGAAGTCGTAACAAGGTAGCCGTATCGGAAGGTGCGGCTGGATCACCTCCTTTCTAAGGAAATGAAAAGCGTAAGCGACTGATTGCAGGAGCTGAAGCTGAATTATTACGGAACACCTTTCACAAGGTGAATATAAGGCATAATGGATTGTTTGGTTCAGTTTTGAGGGATCAATTCCTTCGTTTATATATGTACCTTGAAAACTAGATAAGAATGACAAGACATCAATCAAAAGGCTGAAGCAACTGATTATAGGAGCTGAAGCTAGATTATTTTTAGTAAAGCAAGGCTAATTTTATTAGCACGCTTATTCATTGTAACTTTAGTTAAGTGAATAAGGGCGCACGGTGGATGCCTTGGCACTAGGAGCTGATGAAGGACGGGACTAACACCGATATGCTTCGGGGAGCTGTAAGTAAGCATTGATCCGGAGATTTCCGAATGGGGAAACCCACTGTTCGTAATGGAACAGGACTTGTGTCTGAATACATAGGGCACAAGAGGCATACCTGGGGAACTGAAACATCTCAGTACCCAGAGGAAGAGAAAGCAAATGCGATTTCCCAAGTAGCGGCGAGCGAAACGGAAACAGCCCAAACCAGAGAGCTTGCTCTCTGGGGTTGTAGGACACTCCACATGGAGTTACAAAGGAATTCTTTAGACGAATCCATCTGGAAAGATGAGCCAAAGAGGGTAACAGCCCTGTAGTCAAAAAGAGAATTCTCTCCGGAGTGTATCCTGAGTACGGCGGAACACGTGGAATTCCGTCGGAATCCGGGAGGACCATCTCCCAAGGCTAAATACTCCCTAGTGACCGATAGTGAACCAGTACCGTGAGGGAAAGGTGAAAAGTACCCCGGAAGGGGAGTGAAAGAGTACCTGAAACCGTGTGCCTACAAGTAGTCGAAGCGCATTTACGCGTGACGGCGTACCTTTTGTAGAATGGACCGGCGAGTTACGATCGTATGCAAGGTTAAGTGGAAGACACGAAGCCGCAGCGAAAGCGAGTCTAAACAGGGCGAATGAGTATGCGGTCGTAGACCCGAAACCGTGTGATCTACCCATGTCCAGGGTGAAGGTCAGGTAACACTGACAGGAGGCCCGAACCCACGTATGTTGAAAAATGCGGGGATGAGGTGTGGGTAGGGGTGAAATGCCAATCGAACACGGAGATAGCTGGTTCTCTCCGAAATAGCTTTAGGGCTAGCCTCAAAGATTTGAGTACTGGAGGTAGAGCACTGATTGGACTAGGGGCCCTCATCGGGTTACCGAATTCAGTCAAACTCCGAATGCCAGCTACTTAGACTTGGGAGTCAGACTATGGGTGATAAGGTTCATAGTCGAAAGGGAAACAGCCCAGACCACCAGCTAAGGTCCCAAAGTATACGTTAAGTGGAAAAGGATGTGGAGTTGCTTAGACAACCAGGATGTTGGCTTAGAAGCAGCCATCATTTAAAGAGTGCGTAATAGCTCACTGGTCGAGTGACTCTGCGCCGAAAATGTACCGGGGCTAAACGTATCACCGAAGCTGTGGATTGTCTTTTAGACAATGGTAGGAGAGCGTTCTAAGTGCTGTGAAGTCAGACCGTGAGGACTGGTGGAGCGCTTAGAAGTGAGAATGCCGGTATGAGTAGCGAAAAAAGAGTGAGAATCTCTTTCACCGAATGCCTAAGGTTTCCTGAGGAAGGCTCGTCCTCTCAGGGTTAGTCGGGACCTAAGCCGAGGCCGAAAGGCGTAGGCGATGGACAACAGGCAGATATTCCTGTACCACCTCGTGATCGTTATGAGTGATGGGGGGACGCAGTAGGATAAGGAATGCGCACCGATGGACGTGTGCGCCCAAGCAGTGAGAAAGTCAGATAGGCAAATCCGTCTGGCCATTTCAAGCTGTGATGGGGAGGCAACTATAGCCGAAGTTCCGGATTTCACACTGCCGAGAAAAGCCTCTAGCCAGATCACAGGTGCCCGTACCGCAAACCGACACAGGTAGGCGAGGAGAGAATCCTAAGGTGAGCGGGAGAACTCTCGTTAAGGAACTCGGCAAAATGACCCCGTAACTTAGGGAGAAGGGGTGCTCTATAGAGATAGAGCCGCAGTGAATAGGCCCAAGCGACTGTTTAGCAAAAACACAGGTCTCTGCGAAGCCGAAAGGCGAAGTATAGGGGCTGACACCTGCCCGGTGCTGGAAGGTTAAGGGGAAGAGTTAGGACCTTTGGTCCGAAGCTTAGAACCGAAGCCCCAGTAAACGGCGGCCGTAACTATAACGGTCCTAAGGTAGCGAAATTCCTTGTCGGGTAAGTTCCGACCCGCACGAAAGGTGCAACGACTTGGGCACTGTCTCAACGAGAGACCCGGTGAAATTATACTATGCGTGAAGATGCGCATTACCCGCGACAGGACGGAAAGACCCCGTGGAGCTTTACTGTAGCCTGATATTGAATGTCTGTGCAGCTTGTACAGGATAGGTGGGAGCCTCAGAAGCGTGAGCGCCAGCTTACGTGGAGGCATCCGTGGGATACCACCCTGGCTGTATGGACCTTCTAACCCAGGACCGTGATCCGGTTCGGAGACAGTGTCAGGCGGGCAGTTTGACTGGGGCGGTCGCCTCCCAAAAGGTAACGGAGGCGCCCAAAGGTTCCCTCAGAATGGTTGGAAATCATTCGCAGAGTGTAAAGGCAGAAGGGAGCTTGACTGCGAGACCTACAAGTCGAGCAGGGACGAAAGTCGGGCTTAGTGATCCGGTGGTTCCGCATGGAAGGGCCATCGCTCAACGGATAAAAGCTACCCCGGGGATAACAGGCTTATCTCCCCCAAGAGTTCACATCGACGGGGAGGTTTGGCACCTCGATGTCGGCTCATCGCATCCTGGGGCTGTAGTCGGTCCCAAGGGTTGGGCTGTTCGCCCATTAAAGCGGTACGCGAGCTGGGTTCAGAACGTCGTGAGACAGTTCGGTCCCTATCCGTCGTGGGCGCCGGAAGTTTGAGAGGAGCTGTCCTTAGTACGAGAGGACCGGGATGGACATACCGCTGGTGTACCAGTTGTTCCGCCAGGAGCATAGCTGGGTAGCTACGTATGGTAAGGATAAGTGCTGAAAGCATCTAAGCATGAAGCCCCCCTCAAGATGAGACTTCCCATCACTTCTAAGTGAGTAAGATCCCTCAGGGACTATGAGGTAGATAGGTTCGAGGTGGAAGCGTGGTGACACGTGGAGCTGACGAATACTAATCGATCGAGGACTTAACTAANGGAAGACACGAAGCCGCAGCGAAAGCGAGTCTAAACAGGGCGAATGAGTATGCGGTCGTAGACCCGAAACCGTGTGATCTACCCATGTCCAGGGTGAAGGTCAGGTAACACTGACAGGAGGCCCGAACCCACGTATGTTGAAAAATGCGGGGATGAGGTGTGGGTAGGGGTGAAATGCCAATCGAACACGGAGATAGCTGGTTCTCTCCGAAATAGCTTTAGGGCTAGCCTCAAGGAAAGAGTACTGGAGGTAGAGCACTGATTGGACTAGGGGCCCTCATCGGGTTACCGAATTCAGTCAAACTCCGAATGCCAGCTACTTAGACTTGGGAGTCAGACTATGGGTGATAAGGTTCATAGTCGAAAGGGAAACAGCCCAGACCACCAGCTAAGGTCCCAAAGTATACGTTAAGTGGAAAAGGATGTGGAGTTGCTTAGACAACCAGGATGTTGGCTTAGAAGCAGCCATCATTTAAAGAGTGCGTAATAGCTCACTGGTCGAGTGACTCTGCGCCGAAAATGTACCGGGGCTAAACGTATCACCGAAGCTGTGGATTGTCTTTTAGACAATGGTAGGAGAGCGTTCTAAGTGCTGTGAAGTCAGACCGTGAGGACTGGTGGAGCGCTTAGAAGTGAGAATGCCGGTATGAGTAGCGAAAAAAGAGTGAGAATCTCTTTCACCGAATGCCTAAGGTTTCCTGAGGAAGGCTCGTCCTCTCAGGGTTAGTCGGGACCTAAGCCGAGGCCGAAAGGCGTAGGCGATGGACAACAGGCAGATATTCCTGTACCACCTCGTGATCGTTATGAGTGATGGGGGGACGCAGTAGGATAAGGAATGCGCACCGATGGACGTGTGCGCCCAAGCAGTGAGAAAGTCAGATAGGCAAATCCGTCTGGCCATTTCAAGCTGTGATGGGGAGGCAACTATAGCCGAAGTTCCGGATTTCACACTGCCGAGAAAAGCCTCTAGCCAGATCACAGGTGCCCGTACCGCAAACCGACACAGGTAGGCGAGGAGAGAATCCTAAGGTGAGCGGGAGAACTCTCGTTAAGGAACTCGGCAAAATGACCCCGTAACTTAGGGAGAAGGGGTGCTCTATAGAGATAGAGCCGCAGTGAATAGGCCCAAGCGACTGTTTAGCAAAAACACAGGTCTCTGCGAAGCCGAAAGGCGAAGTATAGGGGCTGACACCTGCCCGGTGCTGGAAGGTTAAGGGGAAGAGTTAGGACCTTTGGTCCGAAGCTTAGAACCGAAGCCCCAGTAAACGGCGGCCGTAACTATAACGGTCCTAAGGTAGCGAAATTCCTTGTCGGGTAAGTTCCGACCCGCACGAAAGGTGCAACGACTTGGGCACTGTCTCAACGAGAGACCCGGTGAAATTATACTATGCGTGAAGATGCGCATTACCCGCGACAGGACGGAAAGACCCCGTGGAGCTTTACTGTAGCCTGATATTGAATGTCTGTGCAGCTTGTACAGGATAGGTGGGAGCCTCAGAAGCGTGAGCGCCAGCTTACGTGGAGGCATCCGTGGGATACCACCCTGGCTGTATGGACCTTCTAACCCAGGACCGTGATCCGGTTCGGAGACAGTGTCAGGCGGGCAGTTTGACTGGGGCGGTCGCCTCCCAAAAGGTAACGGAGGCGCCCAAAGGTTCCCTCAGAATGGTTGGAAATCATTCGCAGAGTGTAAAGGCAGAAGGGAGCTTGACTGCGAGACCTACAAGTCGAGCAGGGACGAAAGTCGGGCTTAGTGATCCGGTGGTTCCGCATGGAAGGGCCATCGCTCAACGGATAAAAGCTACCCCGGGGATAACAGGCTTATCTCCCCCAAGAGTTCACATCGACGGGGAGGTTTGGCACCTCGATGTCGGCTCATCGCATCCTGGGGCTGTAGTCGGTCCCAAGGGTTGGGCTGTTCGCCCATTAAAGCGGTACGCGAGCTGGGTTCAGAACGTCGTGAGACAGTTCGGTCCCTATCCGTCGTGGGCGCTGGAAGTTTGAGAGGAGCTGTCCTTAGTACGAGAGGACCGGGATGGACATACCGCTGGTGTACCAGTTGTTCCGCCAGGAGCATAGCTGGGTAGCTACGTATGGTAAGGATAAGTGCTGAAAGCATCTAAGCATGAAGCCCCCCTCAAGATGAGACTTCCCATCACTTCTAAGTGAGTAAGATCCCTCAGGGACTATGAGGTAGATAGGTTCGAGGTGGAAGCGTGGTGACACGTGAAGCTGACGAATACTAATCGATCGAGGACTTAACTAAATTTTATATATGTCTTAAGTAATTCTTATCTAGTTTTGAAGGTACATAGCCTTATTTAAAAATTATTTAATTTGTCTAGTGGTAATAGCAGAGAGGTCACACCTGTTCCCATGCCGAACACAGTAGTTAAGCTCTCTAGCGCCGATGGTAGTTGGGGCTAACTCCCGCAAGAGTAGGACACTGCTAGACAATATATTTATATTTGGATTACTCCACATTAGCTTAACGGTTATGGTATAGACTGTTAATCGGTAGTAGCCTATTGTGGGGTTATTTTTTTGTGGAAAATAATTGGCCCGTTGGTCAAGTGGTTAAGACACCGCCCTTTCACGGCGGTAACACGGGTTCGAATCCCGTACGGGTCACCACTATTATATGGAGGATTAGCTCAGCTGGGAGAGCACCTGCCTTACAAGCAGGGGGTCACAGGTTCAAGTCCTGTATCCTCCACCATAGACTACTTTAACGAAATAATGGTCCGGTAGTTCAGTTGGTTAGAATGCCTGCCTGTCACGC
Organism: Oceanobacillus senegalensis; assembly: GCF_900176885.1. GTDB lineage: Bacteria > Bacillota > Bacilli > Bacillales > Amphibacillaceae > Oceanobacillus > Oceanobacillus senegalensis. Next base: position 3,656,343 of record NZ_LT839648.1, read on the forward strand.
AGGAGGTCGCGGGTTCGAGTCCCGTCCGGACCGCCATTAGTAAATAATTTAAATTAGCATTTACATATAATTTCTACTACCGGCTTATTGCTAAGCTAAGAGAGCACTTTTGTTGTAGTTTAGTAGAGTCTATATTTTGTAAAAAGATTACAGTTAGGGAGGATACGAACTGTAATCTTTTTTATTACGGAAAATATAATATTTATCGTAGTTTCAGGGGCATTAATACATACCGATGGAAGATACACTTTATGGTTGTGGGTTAATTTTTAACTAGAAACAGATAAATGGTATTGGTTTCTATTGAATATATAAGCAAATAGTTATATGATTATCGAGTGATTAACTGGCTGTAAGGCCCCTTAACGAGAAGAATTCGAGATACGCCAAGAAGTATAAACGGGAATCGGGCAGCTGGTAAACTCATGATTCGGTCATCTAAAATCAGTGAAATTTGACTTTATAAATTGGTAAGGAAGGGGGCATTCAATGCTAGAAACAATCGTTGACATAGAAAAGGCAGGAGCTATCTTAAAATTACTCGGAGATAAGACAAGGCTAACAATGATGAAGATATTAGATAGTCAGTCCTGTTGTGTTTGTGAGTTTGTTGAAATTTTTGAAATGAGTCAGCCATCTATTAGCCAACATTTGAGAAAACTGAGGGACATTAGACTGGTTCAAGAAGAACGAAAAGGACAATGGATTTTTTATCATATTAATAAAGAGCATGAATATTATCCGTTAGTTCAGAGGATTTTAGAACTATTACCAGATCAACGTGCAAAGTTAAAGGAATTAGAAGCAAAAGGCACACGTATTACCTGTAAGTAGTTCAGATTTGGAGGTATTGATTTTGACCGTTACATCACTTTTAGCATTCATTATTTTCTTAGCTACACTGATACTTGTCATTTGGCAACCAAGAGGATTGTCTATTGGCTGGTCAGCTATAGGTGGAGCTATTTTGGCATTACTAGTTGGAGTTGTTGATTTTGGTGATGTTATGGAAGTCACTCAAATCGTTTGGAATGCAACTCTCGCATTCGTTGCTATCATTATTATTTCATTAATCTTAGATGAAATTGGTTTATTTGAGTGGGCTGCACTACATATGGCTCGTGTTGCAAAAGGTAATGGGGTCAGGATGTTTGTCTATATTAGTATTTTAGGTTCCATTGTTGCAGCATTTTTTGCAAATGATGGGGCAGCACTTATTTTGACGCCTATTGTCCTAGCCATGGTAAGGAATTTGAATTTTTCAGAAAAGACGATTTTCCCTTTTATTATGGCAAGTGGATTTATTGCTGATACCACTTCATTGCCACTAGTTGTTAGTAACTTAGTTAATATCGTATCAGCTGACTTTTTTGGAATAGGCTTTGTTGAATATGCATCGATAATGATTATTCCAAATATATTCTCTCTTATCGCAACTATTACGGTATTATTGATTTACTTTAGAAAAAGTATACCGAAAAACTACGATATGTCTAAATTAGATAAACCAGAACAAGCCATAAAGGATTATAAGATGTTTCGAATATCTTGGTTCGTGTTAGTTATACTATTGATTGGCTATTTAGGAAGTGAGTTCATTAAAGTTCCGGTATCCTTTGTTGCAGGGGCAGTTGCTATTTTCCTTTTAGTGATTGCAAGGAAAAGTAAAGCAGTCAACACGAAAGCCGTTGTTAAGGGCGCGCCATGGAATATTGTGTTTTTCTCCATTGGGATGTATGTTGTCGTTTATGGATTGGGGAATGCAGGTTTAACATCATTATTAGCAACTTTAATTGAGACAGCTGCTGAGCAAGGATTGTTTGTTGCTACCATTTCAATGGGATTCATTGCAGCTATTCTGTCTTCTGTGATGAACAACATGCCAACCGTTATGATTGACGCACTGGCAATCTTAGAAACTAATACTTCAGGAATCCTAAGGGAAGCACTTGTGTATGCCAATGTGATTGGTTCAGACCTAGGACCGAAAATTACACCGATAGGTTCTCTTGCTACATTAGTGTGGCTTCATGTTCTATCACAAAAGGGAGTTAGGATTTCCTGGGGAACTTATTTTAAAACAGGGATAGTTCTTACCATCCCTATATTGTTTATCACACTTTTAGGTCTGTATATTACATTAAGGATGTATTAACTATACCTATGAAAGGAATTATAATTATGGCTAAAAAATCAATTTACTTTTTATGTACGGGGAACTCTTGTAGGAGCCAAATGGCAGAAGGATGGGCGAAGAAATATTTGGGAGACGAATGGGAAGTTCGTAGTGCAGGGATTGAGGCGCATGGACTGAACCCCAATGCAGTAAAGGCGATGAATGAAGTTGGCATTGATATTTCTAAGCAATCATCAGAAAAAATAGATACTGATTTTCTGAATAAAGCCGATTTGGCAGTTACGCTATGTGGAGATGCTAAAGATCGTTGTCCAATGACACCCCCACAGGTGAAACGGGAACATTGGGGATTTGATGATCCTGCAAAGGCGGAAGGAACAGAAGAAGAGGTATGGACTGTGTTCCAACGGGTACGTGATGAAATCGGGGAAAGAATGAAGCGATTTGCCGAGACTGGAGAGTAATGATCAAAGGGCTGACTTTTCATAAAGTTGGTCTTTTTTACGTGTTAAATAAGGTATAAAAAAGCCTCATCTTCAAAAACTAATTCTAAAGGAATAGGAGGTAAACAATGGCCAATAGAAATCAGTCGAAAAAGAATAATCAATTTAAAGAAAACAGGAACCATGGAGAAACGAGAAATGGAAGAAAGAGCCAGTATAAAAATTCAAATCCACATGGAAATGCAACACCAAATGAATACCTAAACAGTGAGGATTTATAAAGAGGGTTTTTCATCATATCTAAAAAGTCAGTGTAGCCCATGTTAAGGGATTGCACTGACTTTTTAGTCCGTATTACCTAATAAAGCATAATCTACTCCCATTCTTCACCTTGGGAATAGCCTTTGGTTACTTCTTAACATTTGGTGGTTCTTTCATTTTTCCAGTTACTTTATCGTCTGTGACATGCACTTGACATGTTTTTCCACGGTTATTGACAAACTTAAAAATCCCATTGTTAAAATCTGTTCCAATTTCTTTATAAAATATACCTTCATAAAGATTATCTTTTGATCGTGTAAAACGTAATCGATAGGTGTCACCGTCTTTTTGTAAAAATCCACGGACTCCCTTTTCATATGAAGTATCATCTTCACCTTTCAGTGTACGGTCAATGGATACAATATGAATATCGATGAACGTCAATTCTCGTAATAATACATTTACAAAAGAGCCCTTCGTAATTTCTTCCCACCTGTTTTGAGGGCTTTGGCCAATGATAATTTGAGTAATATTAAGGTTATGGGCGACTTCCTTAATAGCTTTGACGGAGGAACGACTTTCATTATCGCGAATGAGAAACTCATCTACATCTAAATCATCACATAATTCCTTCCACCGCTCAATATATCCCGATTTCTCAGCATCAAATTCATCATAAGGTTTTTGATCAACCGTTAATACATATAATGGGCAATCCATTATTTGGGCAAGTTTATGACCACGTTTAATTAATCGTTCACCATTAGGACCATAGTAAACACACACAAGAATACTTTCGTCCATACGACCTTTTATTTTTTTCATGACGGCAATTTCACCTCTTAAATTTCAATCCATGAATAATAGTATTTTATCAATTAAAACTGTATTAGTTTAACACGTTATTTAACTTCCGTGAACCCTCAAATTTTAACAAAAGTGTAAGTCCGTTTCTGTTAATGGATTATGTGTAATATTTTTTATCTTTTTACCTTTAAATAGTATTTGTTAATTATATGTTTCTATAATCATAAGTGATTTATAAAATAAATACAATATTTGTGGTTTTGAATAATGCTACAAATGTGCATTGTTAAAAATACTGCGTTATAATTAGGAGTGTTGATAAAAAATATAGTTTGTCTTTTCAATAAATCCTTTAAAACTTTTTATCATTATCTCCGTGTAACTGCAAGGATAGATTCTGCGGTTAGTTTTTTGAAAAACCCCTTCAAATTTTACATTCATAAAAGTGAATTTTTTAACCATAATAATACTTAATTACTATATATGCAATACATTCTTAGATGTTATAGCGTAGGAAGTTATTGGCATTTTTATCATAATAGAATCAGACGGTTTTGAAATGGAGGATCCGATTTTGATCACTGTGAATTTAGCAATCATTATTCCCTTTTTAGCTGCTATATTAGTCCCCTTTTTACATAAAACAATAAAAAGGATTCATATTGGGTGGTTTGTATTCATTATTTCATCAGCACTGTTTATCTTTCTTATCCGATACATTCCCAATATAGCTAATGGGGATACATACCTTTACACGATTCGATGGATTCCATCGTACAACATTAATTTCACCACTTACTTAGATGGCTTGAGTTTAATCTTTGCCCTATTAATTACCGGTATAGGTGCACTTGTGACCATTTACTCCATCAATTATTTGTCCAGTGATGAAAACCTCAGCCATTTTTACTCATACTTATTATTGTTTATGGGTGCAATGCTTGGTGTTGTATTTTCAGACAATATCATGATTTTATATGTGTTTTGGGAATTAACAAGTATTTCCTCCTTCTTATTAATTGCTTTTTGGTATCATCGGAAAAGATCAAGAGAAGGTGCGCAAAAATCTTTGTTAATTACGGTTAGTGGTGGCTTTGCAATGCTTGTTGGTTTTATTATGCTTTTTGTAATGACGGAAACGATGAGTGTTCGGGAAATTATTGCAACAGTGCCAAACTTTAACGAGCATCCACTCTTCATTCCAGCTTTGATATTGATTTTACTTGGTGCATTTACCAAATCCGTACAATTTCCTTTCCATATTTGGCTACCAACTGCAATGGAGGCACCGACTCCTGTTAGTGCTTATTTACACTCAGCTACAATGGTGAAAGCAGGGATTTATTTAGTTGCTAGGTTTACTCCTGTTTTTGGTGGAGAACTAACATGGTTTTGGCTCGTTACTGGAATAGGTTTATTGACAATGTTTTGGGGGTCATTTAATGCCATTAGGCAAACGGATCTTAAAGCACTTTTGGCCTATTCAACAATTAGTCAGCTTGGCATGATCATGAGTATGTTTGGTATGAGTTCAGCTGCATTGCAAAATGGTTATTCCCTTGATTCTGTCGTTTATACACAAGCAGCATTCGCTGCATTATTCCATTTAATGAATCATTCCACATTTAAAGGTGCATTATTTATGGTTGTAGGTATTGTTGACCATGAATTAGGAACACGTGACATACGAAGACTAGGTGGATTAGCCACGTTGATGCCTATCACCTTTACCATAGCTATAATAGGAAGTTTTTCTATGGCGGGCCTCCCACCGTTTAATGGTTTCTTGAGTAAGGAGATGTTTTTTACAGCAGCATTAAATATAAGTAATCTCCAATTTTCTTCAGAAACATGGATGAATTTGATTCCAATCGTTGCTTGGGTAGCTAGTATATTTACGTTTGTTTATTGCATGATTTTTGTTTTCAAAACGTTTCTTGGTAACTATCAGGAAGAAAAATTGGAGCATCCTGCATATGAAGCACCTTTTGGTATGCTTATATCTCCTGCAATTCTAGGGGCGCTCGTTATATTGATTTTCTTCTTTCCAAATGTACTTGGCGAATATGTACTTACACCTGCTATGTATAGTATTTTTCCATATATGAATGGGGAACTTGGTCTACATATAAACCAATGGCATGGATTTAATACTGAATTAATGCTAACAATAGGAGTTATTATTTTAGGTACACTCTTATATATTTCCCTCCGTCACTGGAAAAAAATATACCGGCTCCTACCAGAAAAATGGTCGTTTAACACGTTGTATGGAAATGTTTTAGAGAAGACAGAAAGTATATCAAACGCAGTTACTAATTCCTATATGACTGGGTATCTTCGGGACTATATGGTTTATATTTATCTTTTCTTTATCATTGCAGTAGGTGGAACATTATTCCGTACTCAGTCGTTTTTATTTAATATCGAGGGCAACTCTGAAATTACGGGATTTGAATTGCTAATTACATTAGCAATGATGATTGCTGCTGTTGCTATTCTATTAGCGAAGTCACGCTTAACAGCTATAATATTGAATAGTGTAATAGGATACGGTATTGCTATTCTATTTGTAATATTTCGTGCTCCAGATTTAGCATTAACTCAAACCATTATAGAGACTGTTACTACGGTCTTATTTTTGGCTGCTTATTATTTTCTACCAGAGTGGAAAAAGGAAGAAAGTAAAAAGCGTTCCAAAGGGGTAAATGCTATTATTTCTGTTGCTGTCGGAGTGATCTTCACAACGATTGCATTAGCTGTTCAAAACGGAAAGTTATTTGAAAGTATCTCTTATTTCTATGAGAATTCCTATGAACTTGCTGGTGGTAATAATATTGTGAATGCAATTCTTGGAGATTTTAGAGCGTTTGATACAATGCTCGAGGTTGTTGTGCTACTCATTGCAGGTCTCGGTGTTTATACTTTTATCAAATTGAAGGCAAGAAAGGGGGATAAACCCCTTGAAGACAAATAATGTAATTTTAAGAGCAGTTGTAAAAGTAGTTGTATTTATTATCCTAACATTGGCTGTATATTTATTCCTTACTGGGCACCACAGTCCTGGTGGTGGGTTCAGTGGTGGCCTAGTTTTGGCATCGGCTTTTGTTTTATTATTTATCTCCTTTGATATTGAAACAATTCGACAGGCAATACCCTTCGATTTTAAAAGGGTCGCAGCATTAGGAGCATTTATTTCCGTTTTAACAGGTTTTGGGTCGTTTATATTTGGTGAGCCATTTTTATCGCAATCCTTTGCTTACTTTGACCTTCCCTTTTTTGGAGAAACGGAACTTACTACTGTGACTATATTTGAAGCGGGAATTGCTCTTGTTGTCGTAGGTGTAGTTGTAACAATCATTTTAAGTATAGTTGAGGATGTGTAATCTATGGAAACTATCATCACCATCCTGACAGGTGTTTTGGTAACGGTGGCCACATATTTAATACTCTCTAGGAGTGTGCTTCGGGTTATATTAGGAACGGCTGTTCTTTCACATGCAGCCCACTTACTAATTATGACGATGGGAAGAGGGCTTAAGAATGGTACGGTCCCAGTTTTAGGAGAAAAAGGGACCACATTTGTCGATGCACTTCCTCAAGCACTTATTTTAACTTCTATTGTCATCAGTTTTGCTGTGACAGCCATATTATTAGTTCTGGCTTATCGTACATACCGTGAAACAGGAACAGATAATCTATTTGAATTGAGAGGTTTTAAAGATGAATAATATGATTGTCTTACCAATGGCTATTCCTGTTTTAGCAGGTATCCTTTTCATTTTCTTTCGTAACAACATTTATTTACAAAGATGGATTAGCCTATTCGTGATGGTCGCTAACATAGGAATCGTTGCTTACTTATTAAATCGAGTCCAAACAGAAGGTGTTTTGAGATTGGACTTTGGGGGCTGGGAGCCTCCATTTGGCATATTATTTGTTGCAGATTCCTTCTCACTTATTCTTGTGATGACAACTAGTATCGTTGCAGCGATTTGCTTATTATATTCCTTTTCGTCCATTGGAAAAGCCCGTGAAAATATGTTCTTTTATTCCTTTGTGAACTTTTTAGTTGCGGGTGTGAATGGATCATTCTTAACAGGAGACTTGTTTAATCTATATGTTTGTTTTGAGATTATGTTGCTTGCATCTTATGTTCTTATTGCACTAGGAGGCAAAAAAGCGCAATTAAGAGAATCCATCAAATATGTGATAATTAATGTATTATCATCTTGGTTTTTCCTTGTTGCAATTGCTTTTCTATACGGTTCAGTTGGAACACTAAATATGGCACATATTTCAGAGCGGATTTCTGAGTCGGGACAAACCCCGCTGTTAACAGTTATTAGCATTGTATTTCTAACCGTTTTTGCCCTAAAAGCAGGACTATTACTTTACTTTTGGCTTCCAGGTTCATATAGTGTTGCTCCAACGGCAGTTGCAGCTCTGTTTGGAGGACTTTTAACAAAGGTTGGAATCTATGCTATGTTTCGTGTATTTACGTTATTCTTTTATCATGAACCGTCCATCACGCATACATTTATTGGGGTATTGGCAGCATTAACCTTGATAGGCGGAAGTATTGGAGCAGTTGCCTACAAAGATATAAGGTTAATTGTGACGTATAATGTAGTGATTGCTGTTGGCTTTATTCTAGTAGGGCTAGCTGTTGCAACGCCGGAAGCAATGGAAGGGTCTATCTACTACCTTATACATGACATGATTGTAAAATCACTATTGTTCTTATTGGCCGGTACGATGATTACAGTGACTGGTACCACTAAAATCGACGAGATGAGTGGTTTGATACGAAATTATCCTCTAATGGGCTGGATGTTCTTTATTGTAATGTTATCTTTAGCAGGTATTCCACCATTAAGCGGCTTCATTGGAAAAGTATTGGTAGGCGAAGGAGCAGTAAATGCAGGATCTTATATTTTACTAGCATTGGCTTTCCTATCAAGTATCTTTGTTCTCTATTCTCTTCTTCGTGTTTTTCTTCAATGCTTTTGGGGAGAAACCATCATTAGTACAGAAGATGAAGTACCGGTGAAAAAAGGCTGGATGATTCCGTGCGCTATACTGACTATAGCTACGATTGGAATAGGTTTAGGCGCAGAATCACTTTATTTATATGTTAGTGATGCAGCTAATACATTATTAAACCCGCAAATTTATATTGATGCTGTTCTATATGAGTAATTCGAGATATGCTAATCCTTAAAGTACATTTTTAGGAGGTACTTATCATGCCCGCCCAGTTTATCATGAATTTAGCCATCGCATTCTTGTGGACCTTTTTCCAAGATGAAGACCAGTTTTATGTTACAACATTTGTTACTGGTTACCTTGTTGGACTAGGTATTATTTATTTAATGCATCGTTTTTTTGGGGAACGTTTTTATTTAGGACGATTGTTTGCTTTCATCAAATTGATTTTCATATTTATTTCAGAGCTAATGCAATCTAGTGTTCAAGTTCTAGCGAAGATAGTAAGCCCTAAAATGAATATTAATCCAGGAATAATAAGATATGAAACAGAGTTAAGAGGAGAATGGGAGGTTCCCCTACTAGCCCTTCTTTTGATTTTAACACCTGGATCTGTTGTTATTGAGGTTACACCTGAAGGAGATGCATTTTATATTCACGCCATTGATGTTAAGGAATCACGAGAGAATTTAATTAAATCATTAGGTAAATTTGAAAGAGCGATTATGGAGGTGACTAGGTAATGATAGATGCCATGCTATATGCAGCACTTACATTATTTGGTGTTGCCATCGTCATAACATTATATCGTATTGTTGTCGGACCAAGTTTACCCGACAGGATTATTGCCTTGGACATGATAGGAGTAAATCTTATCACAGCCATTGCTATTATCTCGGTTATCTTGGGTACAAAGGCCTTCCTTGATGTTATCCTTATTTTGGGAATTTTGGCGTTTATTAGTACGATCGCTTTCTCTAAATATATTGAGAGGGGCGTTATTATTGATCGTAAACGAGATGATTGAATTTATAGCAGCGTTATTTATTTTAATCGGTTCTATATTGGCTGTTATTAGTGCGATAGGAGTAATCCGTTTTCCTGATGTATATTCACGCTCACATGCCGCAACCAAATCTTCAACACTGGCTGTATTAATAACCTTATCTGGAGTCTTTGTATACTTCTGGATAACAGAATCTTTCTTTAGTGTTCGGATCATTTTAGGAATTCTTTTTGTGTTTTTAACTTCCCCTGTATCGGGACACTTAATATCACGAGCGGCATATAGAGGAAAGGTGAAAATGACAAAACAAACGTATGAAGATGAATTGATGGTTGCCATACGGAAGAGAAATGCGGATAAAGATTATGAAGGCGGAAATCATTCCTGATTTCCGCCTTCATTTGCTTCACTATAATAGGTTAATTAATATAGGGGTAATAATGGAAACGACTACTGCACTAATAATCATGGCAATGGAGCTAATGGAACCTTCAATATCGCTATTTTCTAGGGCGGTTGCGGTTCCGATAGCGTGAGAAGCACTACCTAATCCTATGCCTTTGCCAACATAATGATTGATTTTGGATAGCCTAAAAATATATTCACTTAATACACCACCAAAAATACCTGCAATCATAACAAATACGGCGGCTAGAGATGTGATTCCTCCAACTGACTCGGTTATGGCCATCGAAACAGGGGTAGTAACGGATTTGGAGCTGATTGTATAAATAACCTCCGATTCAAAACCTGCCCATTTAGCAAGTAATATACCTGAGGTAACCCCAACAAATGCCCCGATTAATGTTCCGCTAATGATGGGAATAACCAGTTTTTTTAATAAATGTCTTTCTTTATATAAAGGATATGCTAGGGCAACAACTGCAGGTCCAAGTAGTTCACTAATCCAACCCCCACCAGTCATATACGTTTCATATGAAATACGAAATAGGCTTAACAGAAGGATAATAACTACCGTTGATATAAGAATGGGGAGTGTGAATGGATTATCCATTTTTTTATGAACCTTTACAGTACCAATATAAATAAGTAGTGTAGCAATAATTATAATAACCTCAATGAAAAAGTTAATCATGTTCATGCTTGATTTCCTTTCTTCTAGCCATGGATTGGCTTATTAATCCAGAGCTAATCATTACTAAGAGAGTACTAAAAATAACAATGACGACGAGAAGGAAACCTTTACCTTTAAATAATTCAAAGTAATTGATAATCCCTACAGTAACGGGGATGAAAAATAAGGTAAGGTGTTTATTCATAAATACTAACCCATCCTCCAACCACGATACTTTTACGATATTGGTAAAAAGGAATAGAAAGAGCAGAACCATTCCTATAACACTACCGGGAATGAATAGATTAAAAGTTTGCTGGATAAAGTTCCCTAATTGATAGAAACAATATAAGATTGCAACATGCAACGTAATTTTAATGAATTTCAACACTACGTACACCTCTAAGTTTATTAATAAATTCTAGTATAGCAATAAAAAAACACAAAAAGAAGAAGTTTAGTAGATAGAATATGACGTTTCCTAGGAAATAATAAAGGTTTCAAAATAAAGATAGAAAATACACTTCATAAAAGTAGTTCATACTTCCCAATTTGTTGACAGAAAAAACAATTATTCATGGTCGTTTGACATTTTTCTTTATAAATTCCTAAGACAAAATAATCAAATTTACAAAATCTTAACATGCACATCATACTCCCTTTACATTGAACCACTATACTATGAATTGTAACGGGGAAAACTCGTTAATAAATTTAAAGTTCATATTCGGGGAGGACTTGTAGGATGAATTTCAAAAAGTATCTGATGTTACTAGTCGTAGCTATGATTGCTGTCGTACTTGTAGCATGTGGTGGGGGAACAGAAGAGGGTAGTACAGAAGGCTCAGAAGATAATACTTCAGGTGAACAAGCAGATGGAGAGACGGAAGAAGCTTCAGAAGAACTTGAAGGAAGTGTTGTAATTGATGGATCTGGTACAGTTTATCCGTTAATGGCAAGATTAGCTGAAGAATATATGATTAATGAACAACCAAATGTATCTGTTGAAGTAAGTCGTGCAGGAACAAGTGCTGGTTTTCAAAAATTCCTAGCAGAAGATGGTACAGATTTCAATGATGCATCTCGTCAAATTAAAGAAGAAGAACAAGCAAAAGCAGATGAGTTAGGTATTGAAGTAATGGAATTAAAAGTTGCATTAGACGGTTTAACTATTGTTGTTAACCCTGAAAATGATTGGGCAACAGAATTAACAGAAGATCAAGTAAAAGGAATTTTCTTAGGTGAATATACAAAATGGTCTGATATTAATCCAGAATGGCCTGACGAAAAAATTCAAACGTATGGTCCAAATGAAAACCATGGTACGTATGAATTCTTCTATGAAACTATCTTAGAAGAACAAGATTTAGTTAGTGACATCAACCTTCAACAAGAATATTCAACACTTGTTACATTAGTAGCTGAAGATAAGAATGCGATTGGTTTCTTCGGATTTGGTTACTATGACAGTAACAAAGACCAAGTACAAGCTGTAGAAATCGACTTTGGTGAAGGACCAGTGGTTCCATCTCTAGAAACTATCGATGAAGAAGGTCCTTATGCTAATTTCACTCGTCCAGTATTCACTTACTTAAATGTAAATAATGCAAAAGAAAAAGCCCAAGTTTTTGATTATGCAACGTATGTACTTGAAAACATGAATGATTTTGCAGGAGAATCTGGTTTCGCACCAATTCCTGAGGAAGAAGCTCAGGCACAACTAGAAGAGCTTCAATCTATTCAATAATATGGAAACAATGAAACTTTGAAACTTTCATAAGATGAGGGCCCCGAAGCTCTCATCTTATGTTTGGGTTATAAGTCTCGGAAGGAGTCACAAGGATAATGCTAAATAGCAACGAAGCAAAGCATGAGAAAACAGTAAACGTCAGTGAAATGATAGCACAGAATAAGAAGAAAAAAAGTATATCCAATATAACAGAAAAACTGATTCCTACCATCTTATTTCTTCTGGCATCCATTACTATTTTAACAACCTTAGGTATTCTATTTACGTTATTAAGTGAAGCTATTGAGTTCTTCAAACGAGTACCCATTTGGGAGTTCTTCACTGGTACAGTTTTAAAACCATTAAGTCAAACCCCGGAGTTTGGTATATTGCCTCTAATCACTGGAACACTTTTTTCAACGGTTATTGCAATGCTAGTTGCAGGGCCAATTGGTCTCATGTCCGCGATTTATTTAAGTGAGTATGCATCAGATAGTGTAAGGAAAGTATTAAAGCCATTATTAGAAATTTTAGCTGGTATTCCGACGATTGTTTATGGATTTTTTGCGTTTACATTTGTTACACCTCTTATTCGTTCGATTTGGCCTGAAGTGGGTGCGACTAACATTTTAAGTCCTGGGCTTGTCATGGGGGTTATGATTATTCCAATGATAGCATCACTTTCGGAGGATGCTATGAATTCTGTACCAAATGCAATGAGGGAAGGCTCACTTGCGATGGGAGCAACGAAATTGGAAACAACCTTTAAAGTAGTCATTCCAGCAGCGTTTTCTGGAATTATTGCATCCTTTGTCCTTGGTATTTCCCGTGCAATTGGAGAAACAATGATTGTAACGATTGCTAGTGGAAGCTCTAAAAACTTTACGTTTGACATTACACAATCAATGCAAACCATGACTGCATATATTGTTGAAGTCTCTGGTGGGGAAGCCCCTGCTGGATCGACGATATATTATAGTTTATATGCTGTTGCATTAACACTATTTGTTTTTACGTTAATCATGAATTTACTTGCGCGTTACATCTCTCGTAAGTTTAGGGAGGAATATTAATGATTAAACAAGTCGATGCTACACAACTAAAACGCAGAATGAATGCTCGCATTCGGAAAAATTTAATCTGGAGATCTATTTTCCTCCTATCTACTTTATTTGGCTTACTTGTCCTCGCCGTTTTAATTATAAGAGTAGTTTCACAAGGTGCTAGCTGGATTGATTTAGACTTCCTAACTGGAAGACTTTCTACAAGTGCTGAGCGTGCGGGAATTATGGGTGCACTGCTTGGTACGGTTTGGGTCATGCTTGTTGTTATCCCTGTTACATTAATTATTGGGGTAGGGACGGCAATATATTTAGAATTGTATGCGAAGAAGGGTAAATTTCAAACCTTTATTGAAACCAATATCTCTAATTTAGCAGGAGTACCCTCTATCGTGTATGGTCTCTTAGGTTTAACGGTATTTGTTCGTTTAATGGACTTTGGAAATGTTGTATTAGCCGGTGGATTAACATTGTCACTTCTCGTATTGCCTATCCTAATCGTGTCGGCTCAAGAGGCATTACGGGCAGTTCCAGCTCATCTTTCTGAAGCATCGTATGGGCTAGGGGCTACAAAATGGCAAACCATTAGAAGAGTGATTTTACCTGCAGCATTACCAAGTATTTTAACGGGATCAATTTTGGCATTGTCACGTGCTATTGGGGAGACAGCTCCATTAACTGTGTTAGGAATACCTGCATTACTTATTCCTTTCCCGAATGGTTTGTTTGACACATTCACAGTATTACCAATGCAAATCTATTATTGGACATTGGATTCTTCGTTGGTAGCAGAATATGCAAATCTAGCTGCTGCAACTATCGTAGTTCTATTATTATTATTATTCATCTTAAATTCAGTAGCGGTGTTTATTCGAAACAAATTTCAACAGCGTTATTAAATAAAATTTTTAGAAGGCATAATTATTAAGGAGTGGAAAAATGAATACTCTTATAAATGATAAAATGGGTGCACAGCTTCAAACGAATACAACTGGAAAGACAATAAGTGCTACAAGTGTGGAAGCGAGTAGTGTCGTTTATGATACAGTGGATTTAAATCTATGGTATTCAGATACCCATGCATTAAAGAATATTAATTTAGATATTCATGAGAAGGAAGTTACAGCGATTATCGGCCCATCTGGTTGTGGTAAGTCAACCTATATAAAAACTCTAAATCGCATGGTGGAATTAGTACCAGGTGTTCGAACAACTGGAAGTATTTCTTATAAAGGGAAGAACATCTTAGATAAATCCTTTAAGGTTGAGGATTTACGGACACAGGTAGGAATGGTTTTTCAAAAGCCAAATCCTTTTCCAAAGTCCATCTATGAAAACATTGCATATGGGCCTAAAATTCATGGGATTCGTAATAAGAAGATCTTAGATGAAATTGTGGAGAGAAGCTTGCGTGGAGCATATATTTGGGATGAAGTAAAGGATCGTTTGAATGAAAATGCATATGGACTTTCAGGTGGACAACAGCAGCGTCTTTGTATTGCGAGAGCTCTTGCTGTTCAACCAGATGTTATTTTAATGGACGAGCCAACTTCTGCATTGGATCCTAAATCGACATTAAAAATTGAAGAATTGGTTCAGGAATTGAAAAACGAATTTTCCATTATTATTGTAACGCACAATATGCAACAAGCTGCCAGAATTTCAGATAGAACAGCCTTTTTCCTAGATGGAGAGGTTGTGGAATACAATAACACAGACTCTATCTTCACGAATCCGAATGATAGTCGAACAGAAGATTATATATCAGGAAGATTTGGTTAAATTAGGGTGATGAAGACCGGATGAGTATGAAAGGTTGGAAAATATAAGCTAATACCATCTAAAATAGAGTAAAAAATGTTTTTCATTCAAGCAAAAAGTCCACCAAAAAATGGTGGGCTTTTTGCTTGAGCATTCTGATACTATTGTTATTTATAAGAATCTAGCTTAGCTTTTTTACTTTGTCTGATGGAAGGATGATGTCTTCTCAAATTGACCTTGTTGATATTTAGTTTTTTTCTGTTTTTTTGGAACACAAAATAACGCATAAAGATAAAGCTTGCTGCAGAGGAAATTACCATGGCAGCACCTTTTGCAATGTTTTGCTCTGCAATAGTTGGGACAGGTAAAATTCCCAATATAAAGGAGCCTCCTACGAAAACAATATTACTAATAATTAAACTAACCACAGCCTGTATGAGAAAGTAAACGGCTTCTTTTTTATTTTTCGTGGAAGTTTTACGGAAGGTCCAATTGGAATTCCATAGGTAGCTATTTGTTATGGCAAGGATGTATGCAATCGTATTAAATAATAATAAAAATAAGCTATTTTCTGTTGGCCAAAGAAATAAAAGTAAGTTTAATGAGCCAATATCAATTAACGCATTGAGACCGCCAATGAGGCTGAATTGGATAATTTGTATGATTAGCTCGCGATTTTTTAGTTGTGGCATTATCCATAGCACCTAAATTCTAAATAAAGTAATGGAAAACTAAAACGCTTTTAGTAGTATTATTTTGTCTTTTTGTAAAGAATTTATTACCCCACTAAAGCCATCCTTTTTAAGTTTATCATATCTGGTTAAGTATAACGAGATGACGAAGAAAATTTTACCTTTTTTCAACATTGTCAAAGTAATAATCATAGACAATTAAATACTGATATCCACATTGGGTGAAGGACAAGAGAGTTGATTGATGCATATCATTTATAGAATGGCAAGTAACCTGCTGGGGATGATTAGAGGATGAATACCTTTGCGGAAATACATTAGGCGCACTAAAGGTGCTGTGCATTTTCTTGCTGGTACAACACACAAAAAATACAAATTACCAAAACAGTCTTAATCAATGTCTTTCCTACTTATCGCTATTATCATTCAAGGCAATAATTTTGCTAATTCCCCCCCTTTTTGGAACAATAAAAGATATGGAGAATAGGAAAGGGGTTTTGGACAGGTGAAGGTGTTTTTAATTGGTGCGAATGGGCAAATTGGGAAGCATTTGGTAAAATTGCTTCAGGATAGTCAAAAACATACATTAAAGGCAATGGTACGGAGTGAAGAACAAGCTGCTGCGTTAAAAGAGTCTGGTGTGGATGCGGTTGTTGCAAATTTAGAAGGTAGTGTGGATGAACTAGCAGCTGCTATGAATGGTTGTGATGCTGTTATTTTCTCTGCTGGTTCTGGTGGAAAGACTGGTCCAGATAAAACATTGCTTGTCGACTTAGATGGTGCTGTAAAATCAATGGAAGCAGCAGAAAAGGTTGGAGCTAATCGTTATGTTATCGTAAGTGCCGTTCAAGCACATAACCGTGATAGCTGGAAGGATAGCCCAATCAAACCATATATGGTAGCTAAACACTATGCGGATCGCATGCTAACTGCAAGTAATCTAAATTACACGATTGTTCGACCTGGTGGGTTATTAAATGAACCCGGTACGGAAAATGTAAAAGTCGCAGAAGATTTAGAAGCAGGTACAATTCCTCGTGAAGATGTTGCTAAAACAGTTATAGCTACATTAGACAATGAGAACACGTTTAAACGCTCATTTGATTTAATGTCTGGGGAAAGTGTAATTGATAAAGCGTTAAAAAGTTTATAATTAGAAGTAAAATGAGCTCTTTCATGATGGAGAGCTCATTTTTTTAGTATCTGATCGGATATATGCGTCTATTTTGTTGACAAAAGCTGGTAATAATAGGTTGCATTGTAATCTCCATAAAAGCCTCTATCATAGAATGGACGTTATATTAATTTACCTTTAAAGGCTAAAATAGAAAAAATAAATAAAAAATTTAAAAAAACACTTGAATTATTATGCATAATGATGCATAATAATTCATTAATAGGACATATTCGAGAGGGGAAATCATTGATGAAGGATAAAATTGTTTTAGCATATTCAGGTGGACTTGATACTTCTGTAGCAATTAAATGGTTACAAGATAAATATAATTACGATGTTATTGCAGTAGCGCTTGATGTTGGGGAAGGAAAAGACCTTGACTTCGTAAAGAAAAAGGCAATTGATGTTGGTGCAATTAAATCATATGTAATAGATGCCAAAAATCTATATTCAGAGGAATTTGTATTACCGGCATTACAAGCTAATTTATTATATGAAGGAAAATATCCATTAATTTCAGCATTATCACGTCCGTTGATTTCTAAAATTCTAGTGGATATTGCGGAAGAAGAAGGTGCGGTTGCTGTTGCACACGGATGTACAGGTAAAGGAAATGACCAGGTTCGTTTCGATGTTTCCTTTACAGCCTTAAATCCTAATCTTAAAATCGTTGCTCCTGTACGTGAGTGGGCAATGTCCCGTGAGGAAGAAATTGAATATGCAAAAGATCATGGAATTCCAATTCCAATTGATTTAGATAATCCATTCAGTATTGACCAAAATCTATGGGGACGTAGTAATGAATGTGGTGTGTTAGAAGACCCTTGGGCAGAACCACCAAAAGAAGCATATGAATTAACACAGGATCCAGTGGATGCTCCAGATGAGCCACAGGTTGTTCAAATTACCTTTGAAAAAGGAAAACCTGTATCACTTGATGGAAAAGCACTTCCACTAGACGAGTTAATTTTAGAGTTAAATGAAATTGCTGGTAAGCATGGGGTTGGACGTATTGACCACGTGGAGAACCGTTTAGTAGGTATCAAATCTCGTGAAATTTATGAAGCTCCTGCTGCAATGACGTTGATTTCTGCACACCAAGAGATAGAGGCGTTAACTCTACCAAGAGAGGTTGCAGAATTTAAGCCAGTTGTCGAGCAAAAGTTTGCACAGGCTGTTTATTATGGCCAGTGGTATTCTCCATTGACTGCAGCACTTCAGGCGTTTGTAAAAGAAACGCAACAACATGTGAATGGTACAGTGAAAGTGAAACTTTATAAAGGTCAGGCACAAGTAATTGGACGTGAATCCGCTAATTCACTTTATGACTTTGATCTTGCAACGTATAACAAAGAAGATTCGTTTGATCATGAAGCAGCATTAGGATTTATCAAACTATGGGGATTACCAACAAAAGTTCATTCATCCGTGAATAAAACTCAAGCAACATTCAAATCTACGGAAAAAGTAAAATTAGAAGTAAAGGATGCTGTTAAATCGTGAAACTATGGGGCGGACGATTTACTAAACCAACAAATGAACTAGTAGATGAATACACTGCATCGATTTACTTTGATAAAAAACTAGCAAAATACGATATTCAGGGAAGTCTCGCCCATGTAGAAATGTTAAAGGTCTGTGAGATTATTCCAGCAGAAGATGCGGATAAAATTGCGGAAGGTTTAAGGAATGTAGCCAAGAAAATTGAAAGTGGAGAAGCAGAATTATCAGCGGAAAATGAAGATATTCATATGAACGTTGAAAAGCTTTTGTTGGAGGAAGTTGGGCCAGTAGGTGGGAAACTACATACTGGACGTAGTAGAAATGACCAGGTTGCATTAGACATGCGGCTTTACCTAAGAGAGGCTCTCGTTGATTTAACAGAGCTTCTTGTAAAGGTTCAGCAATCCCTATTAAATCAAGCAAAAGCAAATTTAGATACGGTTATGCCAGGTTACACTCATCTGCAGCGGGCACAGCCTGTATTATTTGGACATCATATGATGGCATATGTATTCATGTTCCAACGTGATGTGGAACGTTTAACGGGAAGCTTTAAACGAGTAAATAAATCACCACTAGGTGCGGGGGCATTAGCTGGCACAACTTTTCCGATTGATCGAGAATTAGTAGCGGATCAATTAGGGTTTGAAGGAATTAGCGAAAACAGTTTAGATGCTGTAAGTGATCGTGATTTTGTTGTAGAATTTTTAGCCAATGCATCCCTTATTTCTACGCATTTATCTAGACTTTGCGAGGAGATTGTGCAATGGTCGAGTGCCGAATTTAGTTTTGTGGAATTGGATGATGCCTTTTCAACCGGAAGTAGCATGATGCCACAGAAAAAGAACCCAGATGTAGCAGAACTGGTTCGTGGAAAAACTGGACGTGTGTATGGACATTTAATGGGCATGCTGACAACTTTAAAGGGATTACCACTAGCCTATAATAAAGATATGCAAGAAGATAAAGAAGGTATGTTTGATACGGTAGAGACCATAAAAGGTGCCTTAGCACTGTTTGCACCAATGATTGAAACGATGCAAGTAAAGAAAGAGAATATGTATAATGCAGTACGTGAAGACTTTTCTAATGCAACAGATTTAGCGGATTACCTTGTAGGAAAAGGAATGCCTTTTAGGGAATCACATGCTGTTGTTGGTCAAGTTGTTCTACATTGCATTAAACATAATAAGTATTTACTGGATGTAACTGTTGAGGAATTTCAATCATTTACTGAGCTAATAGAGGACGACATCTTTGATGCACTAACTCCAGAAACGGTTGTAAATGCTAGAAACGTAGCAGGAGGTACAGCCAAAAATAGGGTAGAAGAACAGATAGAAACAGCAGTTGGATTTATGAATGCTACAGAGGATTGGATAGAGCATCAAGGGAATTTAATAAATGGGAATCTGAATAATTGAGAAGTGATAGATAAGGCTCACGGATTCGTCCGGGGGCTTTTTTATGTAAGATAATGTGCTGTGTTGTGAGACTTATCTAATTGGATAGTAACGAGGGTTTCAGAAGAACCAGAGCAGAGCAAAAATGAAACTTACGCAAAGTTTGAACAGAAATCTCATCCTTTTGCACCTCCAGCACGTATTCAGTTATAAGTATACTGAAAATTTATTAAGTTACTGCAAGAGGATGATGAAGGTATTGTAAATAATGGCGACTGGATAGGGACGCTGGTAAGTATAGAGGAACGTGGGTAAGGGAGAAGACTATGGATCGACGGATGTGCTCTCTTTAAATGGAACACGCATTAATTAAAAAAAGGAACGCGGAATGATATTTTGCGCGGTCCCTTTAAGAATGATCGTACGATATTTGTTTTTAGTGACGTTTGCTTAACCAAAGCACCCCTGATTTAGCTAACCTAGGTAGAAATCCTATCATCGGATATTTCATCATATTACCGAATCCATCACTTTTACCTAAGGACCCTAATGTTCCTTTTAGCTTAATTTCTTTAGGTTTTTTCGGCTGCTTATCATGAAGGACTGACAATAATATTTCAGCAATTTGTTCTCCCTGTTGCATGGCAAGCTGAGCACTAGGTGAGTGCTCGGAAGAAACACAGTCCCCCAACACATAAATGTTCGGTTGTTCTGGAACTTGATAGTATGCATTTGTGATAATCTTTTGGTGGCGATCTTTTTTAAATGGCAGTTCTCTAATTAAATAATTAGGTTGAACACCAGCTGTCCAGATCGTAACATCATTCAGATAACAAACCCCATTATTACACACGCCATCTTTTTCCACATATTCTACATTGGAATGGTGAATGACATCTACATTATTAGCTACAAACCATTTTTCAACATATTCCTGAATTTTGGAATCGAATGCTTTGAGCACAGTTGGACCACGGTCTAGCAGTCTGATATTTAAGTCTGGTCTACTTTCTCTAATTTCTGACGCAACTTCAATGCCGCTAAGTCCTGCTCCAACAATGGATACTTTTCCATATGCTTTCAAGTTCGATACGGCTAGCCCTGCCTGACGTGCTTTAGCAAATGTTTGAACACTCTCTGTATATTCCTTGGCCCCTGGAATCCCGTGATAACTATCTTCACAACCAAGGCCGATAATTAAATAATCAAATGGAAGAATATCTTCTTCCTCTTTAAATTGAATTTGTTGTTTTTCTGTATCAATCTTCGTAATTTCCCGAAACAGATATGTGACACGTTCATCATCAGGAAACGCAACACGCACATCGGTTTCTGCGGAAGTGCTTGCAGCAATTGCGTAAAATTCTGTCTTAAGTGAACGAAATGGATTGCGGTCAACTACAATTATCTGAAGATCCTCTGGTAATTGGTAATTTAATATACCATTAAGTACCTTTATACCGCCATAACCCCCACCAAGAATGACAAGCCTTTTCATGTAAAATACCCCCATAATCCCATAATTAAAACACCATCAATATGATACCATTTATAGATTATCAGAAGTGGGGATGACTGTCACTCCCCGAAATTTGTCGAAGCTTTTATTTCTTGCTATACTAAATGGGAAAATTAGTATATACCGTTAAGGGAAATAGTATGTAGTATTCAACGTCCTAATTTGGCGTAAAAATAAAAGGATAGGGAGCTTTTAGAATGCACCTATACTTAAAAGGAGGGGACTTTATGCAGAATCTTTCTTTTCCTTCCCTTTTAGATGTGATGGGTGAGCTTTTTTCTGGTGAGATATCTATTGCTGTTGCTGATAGGTCGGAGTATATATATTACCGTAGAAGTAAGCGAATTGATCTCAAAATAAAACCAGGGGATCCTATTAAAGAAGGAACCATTGCCCATAAGGCGATAACAACAGGTCAAAAGGTCTCAGAATTTATCCATCGAAATATATACGGCATCCCGTATCATGGGATGGCTGTACCTTTCCATGATAATCATAAACTGGTAGGATGTGTTTTGGCAATATATCCGGCTTATACAGATGGAAAGTCTGTAGTTACCATTAAGAAAAGTGATGGCTGGGAACCCATACCTTTCCAAGAAATAAGGTTTTTAGAAACAAAGGACCGTAAAACGCATGTTTTTACAGAAGAGCATGTTGGAAGCCACTCTGACCCTCTACAGGAGTTTGAGTATATTTTACCGAGGAAATATTTTATACGGTGCCATCGCTCCTTCATTGTTAATGTGAATTATATCAAGCACATTTTTCCTGACATCCATTCTACTTTTATATTGGAGATGGATAGTGGTGCAAAGGTTCCTGTTAGCCAATCTTATTCCAGCTATTTTCGCAAGTTATTAGGTTTTTAAACAGAAGTGATAGCTAAAGAGCCAGAAATTTTCTGGATTAACCCACTTTTTGATGCAGTTAGACAATATTCTTGTCTTTCACTCCGAGTTTTCCGATAATTCCCGCTTATCGCTTATAATAAATAATATAAGTCTATGTATAAGGGGGATTTATTACATGGAGGAGAAAATAGAACTTTTAAAAGCCCCTCAGTTACGAGAACGTGTCGTTTCTGCTGAAGAGGCAGCATCATGGATTAAACATGGTATGACATTGGGCTTAAGTGGTTTTACTCGTGCAGGTGATGCGAAAGCGGTACCAACTGCACTCGTTAAAAGGGCAGAAGAGGGTGAGCAGTTTAAGGTAAACGTCTTTACTGGTGCATCCTTGGGTTCAGATATTGATAAAATGTTTGCAGAAGCTGGAATTGTTCATAAGCGACTTCCATTTCAAGCAGAGCCAATTATGAGAAAGAAGATTAATACAGGGGAACATTTATTTGTGGACCAGCACTTATCTCATACAGCTGAGATTCTTAGAGCGGATGTTATGGAAACAATTGATTTTGCAATTTTGGAAGCGATTTCTGTGACGGAGGACGGTTTATTAATACCTAGTACGTCTGTCGGGAACTCCCAAGCTTTTGCGGAATTTGCTGAGAATATTATTATTGAAGTCAATACAGCACAACCACAAACTTTAGAGGGGGTCCATGATTTATATAGCCCTAGTAAACAAGGGGAGCGTGAACCGATTCCACTAACAAAAGCAGATCAACGTATTGGGGAAATTGGTATTCCAATTGATTTAAATAAAGTAAAAGGGGTTGTATTTACACATCAAGTGGATTCAGCATCTACAATCGTTCAACCGGATGAAGAAACAAAAATGATGGCCAATCATCTATTAAATTTCTTACGAGAAGAAGTGAAGTCTGGTAGGTTAACAGAAAGCCTAATGCCACTACAATCTGGAATTGGCTCTGTTGCTAATGCAGTATTACATGGCATGATTGATTCAGAATTTAACGACCTTGTTGTATATTCAGAAGTACTTCAGGATGCGGTGTTTGATCTAATGGATGCAGGGAAAGTTAACTTTGCTTCCGCATGCTCTATCACGCTGTCAGAGGAAAAAATGAAGCAAGTGTTTAATAACTTTGAGAAATACCGCAATAAATTAGTTCTAAGACCACAAGAAATATCTAATCAGCCTGAAATTATCCGTCGACTCGGGATAATTGCTATTAACACGGCATTAGAATTTGATATTTATGGAAATGTCAATTCTACTCATGTTAGTGGAACGAAGATGATGAATGGTATTGGGGGATCTGGTGATTTTGCACGTAACTCTAGACTCGGAATCTTCGTAACGAAGTCGATTGCAAAAGATGGGGATATTTCTAGTATTGTTCCATTTGTTTCCCATGTGGATCATACTGAACATGATGTGGATGTAGTTGTTACAGAGCAGGGCTATGCTGACTTACGGGGATTAGCACCTAGAGAACGTGTACCACTCATCATCGAGAATTGTGCACATCCAATGTACCGTGAGCAGTTATGGGATTATTATAAAGAAGCACTTGAACGGGGTGGGCAGACTCCGCATGTGTTAGAAAAAGCATTCGCATGGCACACTAATTTTAAAGAACATGGTACCATGCGCCAAGTTGTGCGTCAGTAGGTCTAGTATAGTCTAAAAGGGGATGAACAGGACTTTGTGAAAATTTGTTAAAAAGAATATGCGGGGCAGCATACCATTAAAGGATAGGCGAAGAGGTGTTAACGAAATAACATATCGCCTTAGAATTTGGTAGAGCATAACGAATTAGATGTCTAAGTCGTTTGTCCGTTATGCTTTAACTCAAGTTCTTTTATAATCAAAAGGGGTTTAATATACGAGAAGGCCGATGTTCTCTTGGGGGAGGGAGCATCGGTTTTTTGTTTGGATGTTTTAAACGTCTAATCTAATGGTGCTGGAGCAGAGGATTTTATCCGAACGTTGGCATATAACCCCAATAGAAGGGAAATTGGCCCAACATCAGCCTTAAGGTGCGCCACATATTTTCGGAGCGGCTTTTCGTACCGATTATGTTCGGATTTGTATTGACAAATACTCTTGTTCCAGCCCCTATAAAAAATTAAATTACTGATACCATTCTCTAATTTTCCCATCAGTTGGTAGTAAATAGGTTAAGAAGCCTAATAAAGGCAACAATGAAATAGTGATCATTGTCGGTGTTAAGCCGAACCAGTCAATCAATGAGCCAAGTGCAACAGATCCAACCGCCCCCATTCCAAATGCTAACCCGACGATTAATCCAGACATAGTGCCTATTTTATTTGGGCTTAGTTCTTGAGCATAAACAACGGTAACAGAAAAGCTGGACATTAAAATAAGCCCAATAATAGCGAGTAAAATAATAGCGACGATGGGGCCAACATATGGCAGCAATAGAGCTAATGGTGCGGCTCCTATTAGTGAGAATAAAATAATATTCCTTTTTCCAAATCGGTCTGCTAATGGGCCACCCAAAAATGTTCCAACTGCCCCCATCGCTAGAAATGTAAATATGTATACTTGAGATGTTGAAATGGAAAGTTTATAGTTTTCAATTGCATAAAAGGCATAGAAGTTTGAAATAGCTGCAGCATACCAGGAACGTGCAAATACGATGAAAACAAGAACCGTTAAGGCAGCTTTAATGGATTTAGATAAATCCGGGTTCACTTTGGTGGCATGATTTGTTTTTTTCATACGTTGAAATGCCTTAATTTGAATATTATACCATTTGGCGATATAGGTTAGAAAACAAACGGCAATGGCAGCAATAATAGTAAACCAGATGGCTCCGAACTGCCCCAGTGGTACAAGAACCAATGCTGTTATAACAGGTGCTAAGGCTTGACCGGAGTTTCCCCCAACTTGGTAGATGGATTGGGCTAATCCTCGTTTATTTCCAGCTGCTAAGTATGCAACACGTGACCCTTCAGGATGAAAAGTAGCAGATCCAAATCCAATAAAAATAACACTAACAAGAATGAGCCAGAAATTAGGAGCTAAAGCTAATCCTAGCATTCCCAACATGCTGCTTGTAAGACCAATAGGCAATGCATATGGCATTGGACGTTTATCAGTATACATACCGATTACAGGCTGCATCACAGAAGCGACCATATTCAATGTAAATGTAATGAGCCCAAGCTGTGTGAATGTTAGCCCTAAGGAATTTTCCAAGATAGGAAACATAGCTGGGATAACCGCTTGTAGAGAATCGTTTAATAAATGGCATAATCCAATAATAAATAAAATAGAATAGACGGTTTGATTACTGGATTGAGCCTGTGTTTCATTCTTAAGGGCGTTTTCCAATACATTCCCTTCTTTCCCTATTTTTAAAAATATTTAAATAATACTATATCTCCCATTGTACAACTAGAAAAATAATTATCAATGATTTTTTACAATGGATTTAATCGTAAAATTAGTCAGTTTATTGCTTTGAATTTTTTAATAGGATGTGCAAAAGGGTAAATCAGTAGGAGAGCTGATAAACGTGGGGAATGCCGATAAACCAGGGGGAGAGCTGATAACCGAGAGGGAACACTGATAAATAGAGAAAGTCTACCTTAAGCGAGTGGACTTTCATATAATAGCTTTTACTATTCGTTTGATTACCACATTTTAATAAATCATGCTACGATTATAATTTAAGTCAACGAAATGGAAGAGGAGTTAATGATGACAAGAAGAAATTCACTGCCATTTACTGTTTCAAAAACGGAGAACTTTTTCGAACGATTAGGTGACTATGTCGGGGATGTTTTTTATGACATATTACCTGAACAAGGATATGAATTACGGGATGAGCAGATTTATATGGCATTCCAGTTGGAACAGGCGTTCAAAAATAAACGAACCATTTTTGCTGAAGCAGGGGTAGGTACTGGAAAAACCTTCGTCTACCTGCTATACGCATTATGTTACGCACGATATAAAGGAAGACCGGCGATTATTTCTTGTGCGGATGAAACATTGATTGAACAACTTGTCAAAAAGGATGGAGATATAGAAAAGCTTGAAAATGCATTAGATATTAAGATAGATGTTCGGCTAGCGAAATCCCGGGAACAATACGTTTGTGTTCGGAAATTGGATGCTTTGACGGATAAAACAAGTGATTCAGATATTTCAAAGGTATATGATGCTATACCTGATTTTGTTTTTCATCCAGGGAGTCAAGTGAAGAAATTTGAACGATATGGCGATCGGAAGGAATATCCCTGGGTTTCCAATGAAACATGGGAGAAAATAGCATGGGATCCACTGCAGCAGTGTTCCACATGTGAATGGCGCCATCGTAGCGGGCAAACATTAAATCGTGAATATTACCGACATGCTAGCGATATAATCGTTTGCTCTCATGATTTTTATATGGAACATATTTGGACAAAGGAATCACGGAAGCGAGAAGGTCAAATGCCTTTATTACCAGAGGCAAGCTCGGTTATTTTCGATGAGGGCCATTTGCTGGAATTTGCTGCACAAAAGGCTTTAACCTACCGATATAATCTCGATACGCTAACAAAAGTCTTAACAGGCTTTATGGGACAAGATGTGCGGGAAGAATCACTTCTGTTGGTAGAGGATATTTTGATGGTAAATGATGATTTATTTGATATCCTTACAGATGTATCTTGTGTTGTGGAGGGTTCAAACCGTCGGGAAATTACTTTAACAAAAGAAGTCATCCATTTAATTGAAAAGCTTTATGAAAAGGTGAATAAACTATTAGAGGAGCTTGTGTTTGATTCTGAATTATTTACGATAGATGGATACTACATAAAAATCATGGAAGAATACCTGGAATTTTATTTAAATGGGTTATCGATTCTGTTAAAAGACAATGAAGGGATATACTGGTTAGAGATGAGTGAGAATACGACGAGCCTTGTCATTATGCCACGCTTGGTGGAGGATGTTTTGAAGAAAGAGGTATTTTCTAAGGATATTCCATTTATCTTTTCTTCAGCTACTTTATCGCAAAACAGTAATTTTTCCTATATTGCTAATAGTCTAGGTATCGAAAAGTTTGATTCATTTTCTGTTGATTCCCCATTTCATTATGAAAAGCAAATGGAGATGATAGGGCATATCGATCAAGAGCAGAAGTGGACTAAAATGTCAGATATGCTCCGTGAAAATAATGGTCGCAGTCTAGTGTTATTTTCATCAAAAGAAGAAATGGAGCAATTCCGAGAAACGGTGATTCAAGAGGAATATTCATTTCCTATTCTTTTTGAAGGGGATCAAGAAATTAGTGAAACGGTAAGAAGGTTTCAATTGGATGAGGGGACTGTTTTATGTGCGTATCATTTGTGGGAAGGGTTGGATGTTCCTGGAGGGGCATTAACCCAAGTTATCCTGTCTTCTCTTCCATTTCCTCCAAACGACCCGGTTTTCAAGGCTAAGCGTAAACATGCTGATAATCCGGAAAGAGAAGTGGATTTACCATATATGTTATTAAGACTAAGACAGGGTATGGGACGCTTGATTCGTACGAGAGAGGACCATGGAAAAGTGCATATATGGCTGAGTGAAATGGAATTGGAACGGTATAAGGATGTTATATCTGAGGTACTTCCAGTTGAAATGAAAATGGAATAGATAATTCAATGAATCATAAAACGAGCATTCAAATGAAAATGCTCGTTTTATTCGTTTTTAACATAATCCAACAGAACTTGGGGAGTGGACTTATTTAATAAGTGTTAGGAAATGGTTTAGTATTTTTGCGGTTAATCCCCAGACAGCCCTGTCTTCATATTTGTAAAAGAGTTCGTTAATATGCCGCATTTGCCATTCATAGTTTTCCCCACCACTAATTAAATCGAATGGGAAGTTATCCTCTGGAACAACCTTAAAATGAACCTTGTACACCTCTGGTACAGTTTGAATGAGATAATCTAATGGAATGGTAAAGACTTCCCCTACCTCATCTTCGTTAGGAACAATAGCTTCTGGATGTTTGATATAACCAACATAAGGATAAATCATTCTCCCCATATCGGTAGCAACATAATCTAGTGGAATAACGTTTTCTATATCTGTCTCGCCAATTCCTAGTTCTTCTGATGTTTCTCGGATAGCACAGTGTTTGGGAGTTTTATCTTCGTTATCAATCCTTCCGCCCGGAAAACAGATATCACCTGGTTGTGTACGTAGCTTTATTGATCGTACCTCAAATAAAACATGTGTCTTGTTCTCGATTTCAACAAGCGGAAGCAGCACAGCTGATTTAAAATAATTTTCTTCTCCCAGAATGGAAGGTGTACGACCTTCTAATTTCTGAATGACGTCGGATATCTTCATTTTGCCACCTCCAATGGTCTAATGGTTACTGTCTATTATACAGAATATACGTTAAAAACATGATTGATATGATAGAATGATAGAGAATATAAGAACATATAGGAGAAATACGATTTATATACTTGGGCATAAGAAATAGATGTTTAAGTTAAAAAAGTCTAAAAATACCAGTGACATATAGCAAAACCTATGTAATAATAAAAAAAGATTACTATCAATGCTAACTTAGAGGTAAAGAGGTGCCTTAGTTGAAACATTTATACTCTGGTAAGACAAAAGATGTGTACGAATTAAAAGATGGGAATTACCTATTAAAATTTAAAGATGATGTTACAGGGGAAAACGGTGTATTTGACCCAGGAGCTAATTCAGTCGGACTATCTATTGAAGGAGCAGGTAAAGCTGGGTTGAAACTAACACAATTTTTCTTTGAAAAGCTTAAGGAAAAAGAAATCCCTACGCATTATGTAGATGCGAATATAGAACAGCAGGAAATGAAGGTTACTCCTGCAACAGTGTTTGGAGAGGGATTGGAAGTAATTTGTCGTTTCCGAGCGGTAGGAAGCTTTTTAAGACGCTATGGTAAATATGCAAAAGAAGGACAAGCACTTGATTCATTTGTTGAAGTAACATTGAAGGATGATGAGAGAAACGATCCACCTATTGGACGTGATGCTTTAGATATGCTAGGAATCCTAACGAAAGAAGAATATGAAGTCTTGGAAAACCTTACAAAGGAAATAGCTCAGGTAGTCAAAGATGAATTAGCGAAAAAAGATATCGAGCTATATGATATTAAATTAGAATTTGGTAGAAATAAGAATAACGAGATTATCTTAATTGATGAAATCTCCGGTGGAAATATGCGTGCGTATAAAAGTGAACAATACATTGAACCATTGGAATTAGAAAAGCTAATGTTAGATTAAAGGATGGTTTAATCATTATAGTTTGAAGGAAAACCGTAATTCAATAGAGTTACGGTTTTTTTGACGTAACAATTTGGAAAAATATGGTATGTACATCAAAAAATGGCCTTCTATGTGACAGTTGTCATGTTGAATTCTTGACGTTTATGACTTATATTTTTTGCCCATTCTTTTTAAACTAAATAGTAATTAGGTAAAGTACTATTTAGGAGGATAATATGAGTAAACAAAAACAAGCACAATTACGAAAAAGCGTTGCACCGTTTGCAACATCCGATACAAAAGTAAGTGTCATTCAAATCCTTAATTCCTTTCTGCCATTTTTCCTTCTTTGGTTCTTGGCATACCAAAGTCTATCCGTTTCCTTTTGGTTAAGCCTGCCTTTCTCTATAGCAGCAGCAGGGTTTGTCGTTCGAATCTTTATTATTTTCCATGACTGTACACATATGTCCTTTTTTAAAAGTGGTAAAGCCAATCGTGTATTAGGAACGATTTCGGGAATTATCACGCATTTTGCTTTTGAAAAATGGAAACGAGATCATGCGATTCACCATGCAACTAGTAGTAACTTAGATAAGAGGGGAACCGGTGATGTATGGGTAATGACGGTGGATGAGTATACAGAGGCATCTTTTTGGGGGAAACTTGCTTATCGATTGTACCGCAACCCATTCATCATGTTTGGATTAGGTCCACTTTATCTTTTCTTACTATCGAACCGTTTTAATCGTAAAGGAGCGAAACGTAAAGAGCGCCTCAATACTTATCTCATCAATGTATCCATTGTTGTCATTTATGCAATATTAATAGGGGCTATTGGGTGGCAAGCATTATTACTTATTCAACTTCCCATATTATTTGTTGCTGGCTCTTTAGGTATTTGGCTTTTTTATGTTCAGCATCAATTTGAGGATTCCTACTTTGAGAATGAGGAAAAGTGGGATTACGTGAAGGCGGCTGTTGATGGCAGCTCGTATTATAAACTTCCGAAAGTATTACAATGGTTGACAGGGAATATTGGATTCCATCATGTGCATCACTTAAGCCCAAGAGTTCCGAACTATCAGCTAGAAAAAGCACATGAATCGACACCGCCATTACAGAACGCAACAACCATTACATTGAAAACCAGCTTACAATCGATTCGCTTCCGTCTATACGACGAAGCAAGTCGTAGTTTTGTAAGCTTTAAAGAGTATAAAGCCATGCAAAAGCAAGAGAGATTAAATATAAAAATCAAAATGAGCGGAGCAAAATTTCAAGAAGAATAACAAGCAGAACCCTTCATCAGAATGTGAAGGGTTCTTTTATAGTACATCATAAAAACATCATAAAATCTGTTATACTTATTAAAAACG
Source organism: Oceanobacillus senegalensis (assembly GCF_900176885.1). Taxonomy (GTDB): domain Bacteria; phylum Bacillota; class Bacilli; order Bacillales; family Amphibacillaceae; genus Oceanobacillus; species Oceanobacillus senegalensis. The sequence goes on from NZ_LT839648.1 coordinate 3,687,423, forward strand.
AACGCAATTAAATGGAATTGAGGTACAAATATGCAAAATTGGTATCAGCTTTTTCCGAAAAACACAGGACTTAGTTTATATGCATGGATTATTTTCTGTGTTCTCCCATTTTATTTTATATTCAGGACCGCTCAATGGGTGGAAATTTCAATTGGCCTTTTGATGGTTGGCATATTTTTTACTACTTATCGGCTGGCATTCATCAAAAAGGGATGGACCGTATATGTGTCTGTTGGAATCCAAATGGCTATTAGCATAGGAATGACCTTGTATTTTGGATATGCATATTTTTCCTTATTTCTAGCCTTTTTTATTGGAAATATTCAGCATAGAGCAGGATTTATTACGCTCTATATCGTACATCTAGTTACAACACTTGCAGCAGTTATAATTGGGTTTGCATTGCAAACATCAACTTTATTGACACAGTTACCCTTCATAATTGTCAGTATTATTGGTGTCATTCTTTTGCCGTTTAATATGTATAATCGAAATAAGCAGGAGATGCTTGAAAATAAATTACAAGATGCAAATGAACGAATCTCCGAATTATTAGTAGCAGAGGAACGTCAACGGATTGCACGTGATTTGCATGATACGCTAGGACAGAAGTTATCTTTGATCGGCTTGAAGAGTGATCTTGCAGGGAAGTTGATTGATCATGATTTGGATAATGCCAAAAGGGAAATAACGGACATCCACCATACGGCAAGGACAGCTTTGAAAGAGGTAAGGGAGATTGTTTCCACAATGAAAAATAATAAGTTAGAGGATGAGTTGGTTCATATTCAGCAAGTACTTCGGGCTGCGCAGATTGATGATTCTATTAGTGGAAGTCCACATTTATCAGATACTCCTTTATTAGTTGAAAATGTACTAAGTATGTGTTTAAAGGAAGCGGTAACGAATGTCGTCAAACATAGTGAGGCAACAGTTTGTAAAATATCCATTATACAGTCACAAAGTGAAATAACGATTACCGTATGGGATAATGGAATTGGAATGAAAAGGCATGAAAATTCGATTGGAAATGGGCTACGTGGTATGAGGGAAAGATTAGAATTTGTGAATGGGAATTTGGAAGTGGAAGCGTTAGAGGGCACGGTGGTTACTATTCAGGTGCCTAAAATAATCGGACAAACCAAACAGGAGGAGGTATTATGATTCGTATTGTCATTGCGGAAGATCAAGGAATGCTACTTGGTGCCCTTGGAGCTCTCCTCAATTTAGAACCAGATATGGAAGTTGTAGGCAAGGCAAAAAATGGTGAAGAAGCATTGAAGCTGGTTCATCAGCTTCAGCCAGATGTTTGTATTATGGATATTGAGATGCCCGTTAAAAGTGGATTAGATGCAGCAGAAGAATTGATTAAAGATCCTTGTAAAGTGATTATTTTAACAACATTTGCGCGGTCCGGTTATTTTGATCGTGCAAGAAAAGCAAAAATAAATGGTTATTTATTAAAAGATAGCCCTAGTGAGGAATTGGCTAATTCCATTCGAGTGATTATGGATGGAAGAAAAGTATATGCACCTGAGTTAGTTGATATGGCTTTTGAGGAGGAGAACCCTCTTACAGAAAGAGAAGAGCAAGTCATTAAATTAATTGCAGATGGGAAGAACACGAAAGAAATTGCTAATCAGTTATTCCTCACTACTGGTACCGTTCGCAATTATGTATCTGTTATATTGGATAAATTGAATGTCAGCAATCGAATTGAGGCCATCGCACGGTTTAAGGAAAAGGGATGGTTTAATTAACTTAAATGATAAAGTAAGGATGGGGAGGAATAGTTATGAAACATGCTATTTATCAGATGGATATTGTTGCTGGGAAGCCGGAGGAAAATAGAAATAAAGTAGAAGCATGGGTAAAGGAAACGGTTAAGCGGGAAAATCCAGATAGTGTGGTCCTTCCAGAAATGTGGACGACTGCCTATACCTTGCCGGAACTAGAACAACTTGCAGATAAGGACGGGGAACCTACGTCATCCTTTTTACAGGATTTAGCGAAGACCTATGAAATAAATATTATTGGTGGTTCTTTTGCCAATAAAAAAGATGGCGCCTTTTATAATACGAGTATTGTTGTTAATCGTAGTGGAGAAGTCGTTTACACCTATGACAAGGCCCATCTTGTACCAATGTTAGATGAACCCAAATATTTGACCGGTGGTAAAAAGAAGGCAGAGGTATTTGAACTAGATGGTGTAAAAATGGGAATCATCATCTGCTATGATTTACGTTTTCCTGAGCTAGCCAGAAGTTTAGCACTGGATGGTGCACAGATTTTATATGTTGTTGCGGAATGGCCAACCGTCAGAAAAGAGCATTGGAAAGCATTACAAATTGCTCGTGCAATTGAAAATCAATTTTATGTAGTTTCTTGTAATCAGATGGGAGAATATGATGGAGAAGACTTTGCCGGTACATCCATGGTGATTAATCCATGGGGGGATATTTTAAAAGTAGGGAGTGAAAACAAAGAGGAAACTGTCGTTGCATCCCTTTCTCTTGAAAAGGTCCCCCAAATTAGAAAAGACGTTCCGATATTCTCGAGCCGTAGACCGGAGTTATACACGTAGAGAATGTTAAGCTGATGGACAATGGGGTTACTTTTGTTCATCAGCTTTTTAGTGCTTTTTGGTTAATCCATTAATTCAGAAATGATTTCATAGGAACGCAGTCGATCTTCAAGATGATAGATTTGCGAACTGATGATAAGCTCATCTGCTTGGGTTACTTCTTGAATTTTCTCTAGCTTTCTTTTCACTGTTTCAGGTCCACCAACAATAGTGGTGTTCGGGTCTAGTGATTCCTCTACTGCTGCTTTTTCCAATGGTGTCCAAATTTCATCCATGTTTTCAACAGGTGGTTGCAATTTAGATGAAATCCCTTTACGTATATTTAAAAATTGCATTTGGTGTGAGGAAGCAATCATTTTAGCCTTTTCATCGGTATCAGCAGCAATAACGTTCACACCAACCATCGCATATGGTCTATCAAGCGCTTCAGAAGGCTTGAAATTGTCACGGTATAGTTTTAATGCATGTAATAGGTATTGAGGTGCAAAATGACTAGCAAAAGAAAAGTACAGTCCTTTTTCAGCGGAAAGTCTTGCACTGAAATCACTGGAACCTAGAAGCCAGATTGGAATATCAAGTCCTTGGCCAGGTATTGCCCGCACACGCGATGTAGGCTTATCTTTAAAGTAATCTTGTAATTCATTTACTTGCATTGGGAAATCCTCAGGTCCCATATGTAAAGTGCGTCTTAAGGCATATGAGGTTGCCTGGTCGGTTCCTGGTGCACGACCTAATCCAAGATCAATCCGTCCAGGGAATAGGGATTCCAATGTACCGAATTGTTCAGCAATGACAATCGTAGCATGGTTAGGTAACATAACCCCTCCAGACCCGATACGCATATAATTGGTCTTCTCTGCAATATGTCCGATCAGAACAGATGTTGCGGAACTTGCAATTCCTGGCATGTTGTGATGTTCTGCCAGCCAATAACGATTAAATCCCCATTTTTCAGCATGCTGTGCTAATTTTACACTTTCCTTGAATGAGTCACTAGCAGTACTTCCTTCGATAATAGGCGCTAAATCAAGTATGGATAAAGGAATACTGTTAAACCTTCTTGCTTTATCATGTGTATGTTTAGCCATTTTGGTCACTCCTTATAAAAGGTTCTTCTTAATAAGCAATAATAATGTGTTTGAAGACTGGAGTCCAATTTTTAGTTTTATATAGTAGTATTGTAATGGCAGTAAATCAATGGCAAGCATCTAATGAACATAATCCCTCTAATAAGACGTAAACTAAATACCACTATTTTCAATTTGATTCAAAACTTCACATAGAGTATGATATCTATTAGAGTGATTTGAAACGAAATGAGGGTTTATAATGAGTAAAACATCCATTTACGGGTTAACCTTTGGACAATTAGAGGATTGGCTTGTGGAACGTGGAGAAAAACGATTTAGAGCAAATCAAGTATGGGATTGGTTATACAAAAAGCGTGTAAATCATTTTGATGAGATGAGAAACGTAAATAAAGAGACGATTGCATTATTGGAAGATAACTTCGTCCTGCATACATTAGGTGAAGAAATTAAACAGGAATCCAAAGATGGAACGATTAAATTCCTATTTAAGCTTGAAGATGGTAATTTAATAGAGACTGTCTTGATGCGCTTTAATTATGGTTTATCTGTCTGTGTAACGACACAGGTAGGCTGTAATATTGGCTGTTCTTTCTGTGCTAGTGGACTTTTAAGAAAGAGCAGAGATTTAGACAGCGGTGAAATCGTTGAGCAAATTATGAATGTCCAAAAACACTTAGATAGTGTTGGCAAAGATGAACGTGTTAGCCATATCGTTGTGATGGGGATTGGTGAGCCATTAGATAACTACGAGAACCTTATGGATTTCCTTTATGTTGTAAATGATGATAAAGGTCTGAACATTGGTGCCCGACATATTACCGTGTCGACTAGTGGGCTTGCTCATAAAATTTATGATTTTGCAGATGAACCAATTAATGTGAATCTAGCTATATCTATACATGCACCAAACAATGAGCTACGTTCAAGCATTATGAAAATAAATAAGGCATTTCCATTAGAGAAACTAATGCCATCTATAAAGTACTATTTGGAGAAGAAAAACCGGCGTATTACGTATGAATATATCATGCTTCGGGATATCAATGATCATAAGGAAGAGGCGATACAGTTAGCTAACTTGCTTAAGGATCATCGTCACTTAGCCTATGTCAACTTAATTCCATATAATACAGTAGATGAACATATCCAATATCAGCGCAGTGAATCCTCCGCTATACAAGCATTCTTTGAAACGCTAAAAGAGCACGGGATAAATTGTGGCGTTCGTTGGGAAAATGGTGCAGACATTGATGCTGCTTGCGGACAATTAAGAAGTAAGCAAATGAAGAAAACAAAAGCCGTTTAATACGAGAAAACAGCGTTCCATTTGGGCGCTGTTTTTTTGATTATATCTGGCATTTTCTTCTTATTGTTATATCTTTGGACAAAGGTATAGTGCTTTTCAGTAATCTTTATTTGGAGGCCGATATGGTTAACACAGTAAAAAGATAGTAGGCATAAACATTCCTTTTTAGGAAAAATTATCTATATAAAAGGAAGGAAAGGAAAATGTTTATGCATGAGAAGGATCATATTAACGAGAAAAGCAAGCAAGAGCAGCTAAAATCCTTTAAGGTAGATGATTCGAAAAAGAATATGACGACGAACCAGGGGCTTAAAGTTTCGGAGGATGAGCTATCTTTAACAGCGGGAGAACGTGGCCCGACTCTTATGGAGGACTTTCATTTTCGTGAAAAGATGACACATTTTGACCATGAAAGAATTCCAGAAAGAGTAGTTCATGCAAGAGGATTTGCAGCACATGGTGTGTTTGAAACATATGAATCGATGAAGCAGTATACAAAGGCAAAGTTTTTATCTGAGGCAGGAAAGAAAACGCCGGTATTTACTCGTTTTTCAACGGTAGTAGGTAATCGGGGATCCGCTGATACGGTTCGAGATGTGCGGGGTTTTGCAACAAAGTTTTTTACGGAGGAAGGAAATTACGATTTAGTTGCCAATAATATGCCTGTATTTTTCATTCAAGATGGAATGAAGTTCCCCGATGTAGTTCATGCTCTTAAACCCGAACAGCATAATGACATCCCACAGGCATCTGGAGCACACGATACGTTTTGGGACTTTGTTGCCAACAATCAAGAATCAGCGCATCATGTTATGTGGTTGATGTCTGGCCGTGCTGTGCCTAGAAGTTATCGAATGATGGAGGGTTTTGGGGTTAATACGTTCCGATTTGTAAATGAACAAGGAGTATCCCACTTTGTTAAATTTCACTGGAAGCCAAAACTTGGTGCGCATTCTCTTGTTTGGGATGAGGCACAAAAAATAGCAGGGAAGGATCCGGATTATAATAGAAGGGATCTATATGATGCCATAGAGATGGGGAACTTCCCTGAGTGGGAATTAGGTGTACAAATCATCGAGGAAAAGGATGAGTTTGCCTTTGATTTTGATATTTTAGACCCAACAAAGATTTGGCCAGAAGAGGATGTACCAGTTAAACGGATTGGTAAGCTTACTCTCAATCAAAATGTCGATAATTTTTTTGCTGAGACGGAGCAAGTGGCCTTTCATCCAGGGCATGTTGTGCCAGGAATTGATTTTACGAATGACCCATTATTACAGGGTCGGTTATTTTCCTATACAGATACACAATTAATCCGTCTTGGTGGTCCGAACTTCCATGAGATTCCAATTAATCGCCCCGTTGTGCAGTTTTACAATAACCAAAGGGAAGGCTACCACCGTCAGACTATTAATAAAGGAAAGGTATCCTATCATAACAATTCTTTAGCAGGGAATACTCCGTCTCCTGTTAGCGAGGAGAAAGGTGGCTATTCACATTATCAGGAAAAAGTAGACGGAAAGAAAATACGTAAAAGAAGTGTAAGCTTTCAAGACCATTTCTCACAGGCAACATTGTTTTGGAATAGCATGAGTGGTCCTGAGAGACTGCATATTATTGATGCTTTTAGCTTCGAAGTAGGTAGTGTAAAGGATAAGGTGCTTAGGCAGCAAGTTGTAGATATGTTTGCGAATGTTGATATGGAACTAGCTACAGCCTTTGCTCAAAATATTGGGGCAACACCACCAAAAGGGGAGGGGACCTCTGTAACCAAAAGTTCTCCAGCTCTAAGTCAATTGAATACGGTAAAAACAGCCAAAACGCGCAAGGTTGGGATTATATTAGATAATGGATTTGAGGATAAGAAGATAAAAGATATACTACACGGATTGAATGCAGAGGGTGTAACATACGAAATCATTAGTGAAAAACAAGGGATAATTAAAGGATTAGGTGGAGAAGAACTAATGGTTGATCATACGTTTACAACTACAGATCCCGTGCTTTATGATGCTATCTACGTTGGTGGTGGTGCAGCATCAAGTAGGTTATTCCATAAAAAAACCACGTACTACCTAAAAGAAGCGTTTAAACATTATAAGCCAATTGGTGCAACAGATACAGGAGTAACTTTTCTAGAAGATAACAATTATATAGGGAGTCTAGGTGTGGTAGATGGCACAAATACATCCTTTGTAAAAGACTTTGTTCAAGCTATAGCTGAACATCGTCATTGGAATAGGCAAGTGATGTAGAATAAAAAGAGGGTGAGGGATCATTTCTTATCCTCTTTTTTTGATGTTTACAATAATGTACACGCGTGTACAAAAATGTAACGATTATGTACTTTTATGTATGCATGTATACAATGTTGTTTACATGTTGATTTTACGATGAATACATAGGTGTAAACATGTGTACATAAAAGAATACATGTATACGTAAAAGTATACATGTATTCATATGGTTGGGGAGGGCCTTGTCACATGATTAATCTGGCTGAAAGTCTCTTAACGAGAGGAATTTGAGAGAATTTGAGATACTAGAAGAATGATACATGCGGGCCGGGCAGCCAGTAAACTCTTGATTCGTTTATCTACCAACCAGTGTGGGATAAAAGAACCTCAATGATTGAAGGGTACTTTATTGTATAAGGTTAACGGGAATGAAGAGAGGAACATCTGTATCGTAATATTTGGTATTAGCTTTTTTTGTAGGTTGAAAGCTTGCATTTCCCAAATGTACAATAACACCTCTTAATGAAAAATATGGTTTTAGGGAATTGGCAAAAGGAGTTTAAAAATATTGTCTTTTATGCAAAGTGAAGATGAGTAGAAAACAGATAAATGGCCGCTATTGAAATAATTGATGCATATTCAGAAAGCGGCTTGTATTGTTGATCATATTTCTAAAATAGAGATCTTAATCACTCAAAGGTAGCACATTACAGACTACCAGGCTTATATATATGAAATCGCATCGTGAACTACATCATTCATGCTTAGGGCGATGCAAGATATTCGGATGAAAGATTTGTAGAACGGAGAAGAATAATAAAGATATAGAAGAGGTTTAATTAATCCTTTTTAGTGGAGTTTTGCAACTAGAAAATGTAATTGAAAGTTAATATAACTCTGCTGGAGAGCAATTAACAGCAATAGGTGAAACTTGCATCGGATGGTAGTACACACCATTCGATGTATTAGCACACTTGAATTTGTTTCACACAAATAACATGCATCAACTTGCAATGTTAGTGAAAATAAAATCAGTGACGTTTAATATGAAAAGGATTCAATGGTAGATAGGTAATATGGATGAAATAATTGGTATGATTTTATCGGAGGTTAAGGAGCAGTATTACTCACACCTCGAAAATGGAGGGAAAACGAATCCATTTAGACGGGGAGGATGAAAGCAGGGTGATTGTTATGGATCTTAATTCTCATATGCATGTTTCTCATTTTAAATATGTGAGTCAGTTCGTGTTAACAAAATGGAAGGAATGCAGGGACGGAATGACTTTCCTAACGTTTCAATAGTAAAGGGGTTAGGTGTAGTTGTTATTGTACAGGAATTTGTTCAAGCTAAAGCAGAACTTATGTAGGGGTAACTGAGAGTGAGGGGATGATTATCCTACTTTTTTTAATAGGAACGAGAATGATTTTTAATGTATACAATAAAGTTTACATGTATACAAAATTGTTGTAGTTGTATACGGTAAATGAATACATGTATATTAATATGTATACATATGGATTTTAAGGTGTTTTCATAAATGTATGCAAGTATACATAAAAGAATACTACTAAAGTTTGATTGTAATATGATGCAAAAACTATTATTCTAGTATAGGGAACACTTTTAATAGAATGAAAGCAGATGGAAAAATCATCCTAATAGAATGAAGGTTTATTTAAGAGAGGAGTTTTTTATACATGACAATATCAAGAGTGGCGGCCGTTGATGTAGGAAATGATGCTTTGAAAGGAATGTTCGGAAAGCTAGAAAATGAATTATACATTCCTAATATTATTGCACCAGATTTAGAAGACCGTCCTGTTATCGGTATAGAGGAATTAGATAAAAAGGAAGTGCTAGATAATATACATATTCGTATCCATTCACCAGCACTTGAAGAAAATAATGTAATTTATCGCGTTGGTAACTTAGCAGCAAAAACAACTAATTCTCAGGAACTAGATCCTGGTAGCAGCAAATCTGAAGAGGATCAAACATTAGTTATGTTATTTGCTGCATTGGCGTTAGATGCAGTTGATACATCAGATTTTAGACAAAGAAATGATGTAATTGAAGCGAATTATACACTTGGTACAGGTTTACCACTTCGTGAGGTGAAGGAAGGTAAGGATGTTGGTTATCGCTCTCAATTACTTGGTTCTGTACACCAAGTAGAATTTCTCGTTACCCCTAAACATCAAGGGAAAAAGGTTAACTTGAAATTTGATCAAGTAAAAGTATATCCAGAAGGCTTTGCTGCATATGTAAATCTCGTTATGGATAATGATTTAAAAGTAATTAATAAAGAATTAATGGATAAACAAATTCTGATTCAAGATATTGGTGGTTTATCTACAGATATTGCCGTAATTAAAAATCGTAATGTAGATGATGATAAGGCACAAGGATTTAACTTAGGGGTATCTGAGTCTTTAGAACAAATCCGTGAAGAAATACGATCTAAACATGGAGTGGAACTAGATAGCCGCCGTGATGTAGTAGATATTATTACTCGTAAAAATGACCGTAACCACATTATGGTAAAGGGTAGCAGAACGAATGTTCATGATATTACAGATCACATCCTATTAGAGCTTGCCAAAAAGGAGTACCGCTTCTTACGTAATGTATGGGCGAAGAACTCTCAATCCGAAATCTGCTATTTCATTGGTGGCGGATCTGCTGTCTTAAAAGATTATATTAAAGCTTTAAATAATAAATTAGATGGATTTAATATTGAGTTCTTTGAAGATGAACAGGAAAGTATTTGGATGATGTCTAATGCATATTATAAATTAATCAACCAATTTATTGCGTCTTCAAAGAAACCGCATGAGAAAAAGGAAGAAAAACCTGCTGCTCCAGCAAAATAAGGTGATATGAGGTGAAAAAAGGTATTGAACGGGGGCAATCTATTACATTTCGGATTCCTTCCGATACACCCGATTATCTATTAAAGCAATTATCAAAATTAAAAGAGACAGAGAAAAGGAATTTTTCAAGTACCATTGCTAGTTTTGTGCTAAAAGGTGTGAATGAGACGTTTGCAAAGGAACGTGAGGTAGTAACGATTCCACTACCAAAAAGGTTAACCAAAGAGCAAAAAAGCTGGTTAAAGCATGAACATTCAGAAGCAATGATAGGAACCATTCTGTATCAATTGCTAAGTGACCCAATGCGTGCTACGACATTATTATCTTCTTTAAATAGTAATTCTAGTGATATAAATGAAGTTCTATCGTTTGAAGAAGCATCTGTGACGACAGAATTCGAAACAGATAGCACAAAGGAAACAGAAACAAATCGTGAAGCTGCGTTTGAACCTGAATTGGAAACCAAGAAATTAGATGAAGGTTTAGATGATGTGGATATCGACATGCTAGATGTACATGCTGAAAGTGAAGAAGCAATTGAAGAGGAGGAGGAAGACGATCCACTTGGTGACTTTTTCTCCAGTATGAATAAGTAAAAAAATGAAACGGCCAAAAGACAATGAATCTTTTGGGCCGTTTTTTTGTATGCTAATTTTATAAAATAAATGGAACGAAAAGAAGTCGCCCATTTTACAAAAACCCTCAAAAAATAATGTTTCCATAAAACTTTTTTAACCGTGCAAAGGTATTTATATAGAAAGCAACAAAAGAAGGGGGGATACCCGTTGCAGGATAGAAAAACAGTTAAGCTTATTAAGAAGGTGAAAAAAGGGAATCAGCAGTCCTTTAAACAACTTTATGATTTGTATGCTGATTATTCGTTAAGAACAGCATATGGAATTACAGGGAATATAAGTGATGCAGCAGATATTGTTCAAGAGACATTTATAAAAGTGTATCGCCATATCGACTCCTATGACAGTGAAAAACCGTTTAAACCGTGGTTTTATCGTATTTTAATAAATGAGAGCAGACGTCTATTGAAAAAGAGGTCTAAAGATGCAATTAGTGTCGAATCAGAACAAATGCTGGATTCTCTACATGGGCATGAAACGAATCAGCTGGATTTAGATAGTCTCCATGATGCTATTGAACAACTGGATGCTAAACATCGAACAATCATCATACTAAAGTATTTGAATGGATTTAAAGAAAAGGAAATCGCTGAAATATTCGATATGAATGTAAATACGGTTAAATCAAGGTTATATCAGGCAAGGCAACGGCTGAAGGAAATTTTAGGAGGTGGCAAGCTTGAGTAAACAACCATTTGATGAAGAACTGAAAAAGCAGCTCAGGCGACAGACGAAAACAGCTGTTCAAGAAAAAGAGGCCGTATGGAATAACATTAATAATCAATTATTTTCGTCCTCGAAACAAAGGCAGAAACAAAAGCGAATACAAGGATGGATGGTTGGTGTCGGTTCAATAGCTATCGCATTCGTTTTATTTGTTGGGATATTTATAGATAGTGGGATGGAAAAAGGGCAAGCTATGTTTCAAAGCCTGAGAGAGATATTTATGGAAGAGAAGGACGTGGAAATAGAGGTAGAAGGCCATAAAGAAGATACGAATGTTCAATTGGAAGTTAATGAGGAGCTTCGTTATATCATTTATATTGATGAAGAAAGATATAAAATGGTTAAAGGTGAGGAAGTAGATCGTATTGAGACGATGGAGCCGTTACCTGAGAGATATCCTGAGGTCTATATGGAGATCTTTCAAGAAGCGAACACAACTACAGAGGAAGTTATGGCCCGCTTAAAACAAGATATTGAAAAAGACCCTGAAATGGAAGTAAGGGAAATAAAAAGTGTTTCAGAACCAATTGAAGCACAGACAATACGAAGTATCGGGAAAGAACATTTCAATTGGGATACCCCGATTAATCAGTACTATGTCACAGATGAAATAGATGGTAGGGTGTTTGTGATTAAACAGGTTTATTTCCTAGAAGCAGCAGAAGGACATGGTGCCCGCTTCCACCATATGTTGAAGAGTTTTGAAGTCATAAAATAGGTCCCCAAGAACGTTGGAGACCTTCTTTTATTTTTATTCATTGAATGATAAATAATCTCTTTTTTTAAGATGTTTCTAAGTATAAGAATACGTTCGCATGTAAAACTAGGGGGAAAGAGGAGGTCATTCAATGGATTGGGATTTACTATGGAAAGCGGTCATTATTGTTATCGGTGGGACCTTTCTTCTTCGGTTTGCTGGAAGGAAATCCATCTCACAAATGACGCTTACGCAAACAGTGATTATGATTGGGATTGGTTCCTTATTAATCCAACCAATAGCTGGTGAGAATGTTTGGACTACTTTATTGGTAGGGTTATGTTTAGTATTAACGTTAATAACCATGGAGTTTGTACAAATTAAAGGGGATTTTTTGGAAAATCTAATCACAGGGAAGTCTAAGGTTCTGATAGAAAATGGACAGATACAAGAAAAGAATCTTAAAAAACTACGAATAACTGTAGATCAATTGGAAATGAATCTAAGACAACAAAGCATACAAAGGATTGAAGATGTTCAATGGGCGACATTGGAAGCAAATGGTCGAGTAGCAATAGCTTTAAAAGAGGATGCACAGCCTGTAACGAAAAAGGAATTTAAGCAGTTGACTCATCTCATGCAGCAATATTTAAACCAACTTAACGAGAATAAGGAGAAAGGGAAAGTCGAACAATTAAATAGTCCTACCATTCCAGAAGAACACCAGGAAACTCTTTTTGCAGAAATTCAACGGAAAGGCCATAAAAATAAACCGCCAAGTCGCTTACAATGATTGGCGGCTTTTTTTAATGGTTTTTAAATAAGAAAAACCGCCAAAACATATGTAATGGCGGTTGGGGGG
>NZ_LT839648.1:3703296-3767905 GCF_900176885.1 Oceanobacillus senegalensis
TGGTTTTTAAATAAGAAAAACCGCCAAAACATATGTAATGGCGGTTGGGGGTAGTGATATCGTCTTAAACTGATTGTAACACAAATTATAGTAAAAATAAATAATTTATTGAAAATTTAATCTTTTAGGCAAATATTTGAGACATCCTAACTTTGTCGAATCAAGTCTATTAATTATCCAAATTGGTAAAAAAATAGTACATATTTTTCTCTTAGAGCTATCGTAATTGGGCTAATAGTATGATATAATCACGTTTAAATATTTAGAAACTTTTAAACTACAAATGGAGGAAGAATAGATGAAAAAACTATTGTTATTTTTTGCTATTATTGCCCTTGTTATATTAGCAGCATGTGGTTCGGGCTCAGAAGAGAATACTTCCGGTGATGATACGGCAAGTGATTCTAATGGATCTACAGAGGAAAATGCTGAGTCTGAAGGTGGAGACACGTATTTAGTTGGTGCAACTCAAATTGTAGAACATCCATCCTTAGACAAAGCGTATGAAGGTTTTCAGGATGCACTTTCTGATGCTGGTTTAGATGTGGAATATGATTTTCAGAGTGCACAAAATGACCAAAATAATGTAAAGCCCATCTCTGATGGTTTTGTAGCTGATGGCGTTGATTTAATATTTGCCAATTCTACTCCTAGTGCATTAGGTGCATTACAAGCAACAAGCGATATTCCTATTTTATTTACTTCTGTATCAGATGCGGTTGGAGCCGGACTAGTCCCATCCATGGATGAAGCAGGAGAAAATATTACAGGTAATGTTGACTTACATCCAGATGCTATTAAGGAGACAGTTGCATTTATTGATAAATATTTCCCAGATTCAACGGTAGGAATGGTTTATAATGCAGGGGAGCAAAATGCTGTAACACAGGTTGAGGAAGTAAAAGCTGCAGCTGAAGGGACTGGTCTTTCTGTAGCGGAACGTACCGTAGCAAATTCTGCTGAAGTTCAACAAGCTACGACAACATTAGTAGGAGAAGCAGATGTACTTTACATTATTACCGATAATACAGTAGTTTCAGCAATTGATAGTGTAGTAGGAATTGCAAATGAACAAGATATACCTTTAATTGTTGGGGAACCAAATTCATTGGCAAAAGGTGGTTTTGCGACATTCGGAATTGATTACTATACTTTAGGTTACCGTGTTGGTGAAATGGGGGCGTCTATTCTATCAGGGGAAAAAGCGGTAAGTGATATACCACCAGAATTCCCGCCAGAAATCCAGTTATTCATCAATAAAGATGGAGCAGAAGAACAAGGTGTTGAATGGAATTCTGACTGGGATGAGGCTGCTCAGATTATTGAAACAGAAAAATAGTTAGTAGAAATGAATAGAGGTTGGGTCAAAAGTATTTTCTCGAAGTATATACGAACATAATTGTTGTATAAATAAATCGCTCCGGAGATATATTTCGCTAAGTAGTGTATTATTCGTTTTTTGAGCTATACACGTTGCTTATGTCCCAACCTCTATAGTGCTTTACTACTATCATAACTTCATGAATGACACACGAGAGGAAGGGAAATATGTTTATATCAGTTTTTGGTGCTGTGGAATCAGGAGTAATCTATGCAATCATGGCTTTAGGAGTTTATCTAACCTTTCGTGTACTAGATTTTCCGGATTTAACGGTTGAAGGAAGTTTTGTGACGGGGGCAGCGGTTGCTGCGTTCTCCATTGTTAATGGAATTCCACCCATTGTGGCTACCATATTAGCTGCTATTGCTGGTTTCTTTGCCGGATGCATAACTGGTTTATTGCATACGAAGGGTAAAATTAATTCATTGTTGGCTGGTATCCTTATGATGACAGCACTTTATTCAATTAATCTTAGAATTATGGGACAGCCAACCTTATCACTATTAAATGAAACGAGTATATTTGATCAACTGGAAGCTATTTGGGCTTCAACAGGTCTGGACGCTATCTTTAATGGTATGCTTACTGCGTTAGGATTGGAACAATTGCCTGGGACATGGTCTATTCTAATTGTGATGACTATCGTTACTATTGGTATTAAATTTTTGACGGATTACTATTTAAAAACAGAGGTTGGTCTTGCATTACGAGCGATTGGTGATAACAAGAGGATGATACGTAGTTTATCTGCAAATACGGATTCCCTTATTATTGTTGGGGTTGGCGTATCTAATGCCCTTGTAGCATTAGCCGGGGGGCTGATTGCGCAATTAGGTGGATTTGCGGATGTTAATATGGGTCTAGGTTTAATTGTTATTGGTCTTGCCTCTATTATTATTGGTGAGGCATTGTTTGGAACCAAAACAATTGTCCGTGCAACATTAGCCGTCCTATTGGGGGCAGTTATTTATCGAATTATTGTAACATTAGCACTGCGCGTAGACTTCCTAGAAACAGGGGATATGAAGTTAATTACAGCGGTAATCGTTGTGGTTGCTTTAGTAACACCTAAAATTATTCAGTCTAGAAGAGAGAAAAAACGTCGTATGCTAAAGCGTCAACGACTTAAGGCGGGAGGAGAATAGTCATGCTAAAACTTCAAGATATTTCCGTCACATTTAATGAAGGTACGCCAGATGAGAAAAAGGCATTGAAGAATATCCAGTTAGAATTAAAACAGGGTGAGTTTGTAACGGTTATTGGGAGTAATGGAGCCGGGAAATCGACATTAATGAATATTATTTCCGGTGTATTAGTACCAGATGTTGGTGATGTTTATATCGCCGATAAACAGGTTGTCCACTTACCTGAATACAAACGATCTAAATATATTGGCCGAGTTTTCCAAGACCCTATGGCTGGAACAGCACCGTCCATGACTATTGAGGAAAACCTTGCAATGGCATACTCCCGAAATAAAAAACGAAAGCTCAAACTAGGAGTAACGAAACAAAGGAAGAAATTGTTTAAGGAATACTTAGAAACTCTAAATCTTGGCTTAGAGAACCGGTT
Source organism: Oceanobacillus senegalensis (assembly GCF_900176885.1). Classification (GTDB taxonomy): domain Bacteria; phylum Bacillota; class Bacilli; order Bacillales; family Amphibacillaceae; genus Oceanobacillus; species Oceanobacillus senegalensis. The sequence continues at coordinate 3,706,250 of NZ_LT839648.1, forward strand.
AACGGCAAAGGTTGGATTGCTCTCTGGAGGAGAAAGACAAGCATTATCATTACTCATGTCAACCTTCACAGAACCCAACATCCTTTTGCTAGATGAGCATACAGCGGCACTAGATCCATCTCGTGCAGAGTTGATTACAAATCTGACCGATCAAATTGTAAAAGATTCTGGGCTAACCACACTGATGATAACACATAACATGCAGCAAGCACTCGACCTTGGTAGTCGCTTGATTATGATGGATAAAGGGCAGATTATTTTTGATGTAAGCGGGAAAGAAAAAGAGAAATTAACAGTTGAGGATCTTATGAGAGAATTCCAGCGTATTCGCGGAGAACAATTCGGTAGTGATCGGGCGATTTTATCGTAAAATATATGCTTTTGAACCGTACAGGGACCATAAGGAATGTGGTTCCTGTATTTTTGTGTTATGGACTCATTGTGGAAGCAAATACGGATTTATTTCCAAGATAGTTATGACTTTTCTGTGATAAAAGAGGAGAGGTACCTCGGATAAAGGAGAAGATAAGGTTTTAAGAAAGGCTACTTTCTAAAAGATTGTTACTATTTGCAAAAAATGGATAGAATGCGCAATAACCAGACGAAGATAATCGGTGCATTAATACCGCTACGGAAATACACTACGCTTTCCGTATAATGTATAATGGCATTCATAAAATTTATAGTATTTCGTAAAATGTTAAGACAATGTGAAACCAATAATGCTATACTTAATATAAAGATAAAGGAGTGGAGTTTATGACAGAAAAGGAAGAGGTTCTTAAATTAATTAAAGAGCTACCGGAAGACGTAACATTAGAAGAGGTAATGAGAGAACTGTATATTTACATAAAGTTTCAACAAGGTGTTAGGGAACTGAACGATGAAATGGCCAACAAGGGGAAAACAGTGAAGTTAGAGCATGATAAATTGTTTCATTAATAATAATTTTGTTAAAAGTAATGGTTGGAATGAAAGAGGTTAGAGATGTACAGGGATGGGTCTGGGCTAATCGCTATAGATCACAGCGGCTATATTGAAAGCGGATTCAAATGATAAACAATTGAATTTTTCTGAAAGGGTCATTGTATTCCATCTTAACCTTCGATATAATTTAGAAATATTGATGGAACGAAGAACATGGAGAAGGGGATGGAATCTTGAGTCAAGGTAATCGGCCAAAATCTATAAGTATTCCTTTAATTGTTTCCATTATCGCTATTTCCTTTTCGGCTATTTTTGTAAAATGGTCTGAATCTCCTGCGACTATATCTAGTATGTATCGCATGTGGTTTGCAGCTATCTTTTTGATTCCCATTGTATGGAAAAAGCGTGATGAGCTTCGAAAGGTTACAAAAAGAGATTGGAAACTATTCACTTTTTCGGGGGCATTTCTAGCCCTGCATTTTGCACTTTGGTTTGGCTCTTTAAAGCTGACGACAGTTGCAAGTTCTACTATTATTCTTGCATTACAGCCAGTTGTAGCAGTCATTGGTGGATTCATCCTATATAAAGAACGTTCTACAGCTTCCGCACTCACCACGATGGGGATTGCTGTTATAGGAGCTATCATGATTGGGTGGGGCGATTTAGCCTTAAGCACACAGGCTATTATCGGCGATATCCTTTCCTTTTTGAGTGTAGTGGCAGTTGTGGGCTATCTATTAATTGGACAAAATGTTGTGAAAAAGGTTTCACATTGGATTTATAGTTTTTTAGTCTTTACGATTGCAGCTGTATTTTTAACGATTTACAATGTTTTAACTGGTGTTGCTTTAGGAGGCTATTCTTTTCAGGAGTGGGGCATTTTTATATTACTAGCAATAGTACCAACGATTTCTCATGTAATAAATAACTGGTTATTAAATTATATAAACGCAACAACGATTTCGATGAGTATATTGGGAGAACCAGTTGGAGCAAGTGCCCTTGCTTTCGTGTTATTAGGTGAACGACTTACCAGCATGCAAATCATTGGAGGCTGTATTGTATTAGTTAGTGTGTTTTTCTTTTTATTACAGCAACGAAAACGAATACAAGCGCAAAGCTCGGCAATGGAAAACATCGGATAAATGGTATGACCTCTTTAAATTTCTTGGTGTATTTTAATAAGTTACATGTTTTTGATTTCTTCTCATATATATTTTATTAAGTATCAATTTTTAGTGATTTAGGGTGGAAATGGAGACTGCTCATATTAAGTTTTGTTAAGAGAAATAGCATACGAAACTAAAACTTACTTTATTTCCGGAATAATTTTTTAACATTTATTTCAGGGAGGACCGTTAATGAAGACAGTCGTTATTCATGGATCAACTCGGGAAAATGGGAATACGGAGTACTTAACGTATCATGCTGTTCCAAAAGAAAAAGGAACGCATATTTATTTACGTGAACATTTTATACAACCAATCGTGGATGAACGCCATGCAGAACATGGTTTTGAAGAAGTTGAAGATGATCATAAAAAACTCATAAATAAGATGTTGGAGCATGATGCAATTGTCTTTTCAACACCTATCTATTGGTATAGTATGTCGGGTCCAATGAAGACATTTATTGATCGTTGGTCACAAATCTTACGTGATCCAGAATTTCCGCATTTTAGGGAAGAGCTAAAGAAAAAGAAAGTGTACTTAATTGCCGTTGGAGGAGATACTCCACAGGTGAAAGGTTTACCGCTAGTTCAACAATTTAACTACATCTGTCAGTTCTACGGGATGACTTTTGAAGGTTATGTGATTGGAAAGGCTAGTCGTCCAGGACAAATGGAAAATGACCAAAAGGCATTACGCGCTGCCTCGGTATTATTAGAGCAATGACATATGGAAAGCATACAATTCTAACTAATTAGTTACGCTCAGATAATTTTCTGAGCGCTTTCTTATTGTCTTACAAGTATATCAATATTAGAAGAACTGTTCTTATATTTCACAAGAGATAAAAAGCCCACCACTTATAGTGATGAGCGGAAAAATTCATCTTATCACAGGTTAAGGGGCAGTCATCCCCCCATTTACTGAAGATTCATTTTATAAATTCGGTTCTTCATAATCATAATCGACTGGTACTGGTTTAACGGCTGATTTTTCTAATGCAGGTGTATCTTTACGAGTAATTTGGAAAGTTGCTGCTCCAATAATATTAGCAACATCATGTAGCTTTTCCTTACTAATATAATCCATAATGTCATCTTCTGTGTGATACCAAGGTTCAAGTGGTGTATGAATAAACAATGCTGCCGGGATTCCTAAATGATGAAAGGGAACATGATCACTCCTGCCCAGTTCACTATAAGGTACAATATCGCTTACACGAGAACCTGCTGCGGCACCTAAGTCAGTTACCGTGTTAGTCTTCCCATCTGCTGTAAACATGATTAGATCTCCAGCATCCTTACTTCCTACCATATCTAATTGAAACATCGCTACGGTACTCTCTATTTCTTCTTTAGACATTGCCTCTGCATAACGTCTTGAGCCCCATAAACCATTTTCTTCTGCGCCAAATGCAATGAATTTAATCGTTGTGTCTGTTGGTGTATTTGCATATATTCTCGCTAATTCGAGCAATACTCCAGTCCCAGACGCATCATCGTTAGCCCCTGGCCCCCATGCAACAGAATCATGATGGGAACCGATAATAATTTGCTGCTCTGTATCATGATTTTTCATTGGTTCCTTTAAAGCTTCTACATTATAAGATGTAATTTCTTCCCCACGTGAAGTGAAGGTAAATTCGTGGACATTCACCTTATCATAACCATAGCTTTCAAATTGTTCTACAAGATAATCAATAGTCCGCGCTTCCCCTTCTGTACCAGCAGCACGAGAACCAATTTCTTCAGATAAATATGAAACGTGTTCATAAATATTATCGACTTTAATCCGTTTTACTATTTTATTATCCAATGCTTGTTTTGCGTTTCCGTTAGGTGCTGCAAGGACAGGAGTTGTTACTACCATTAGAAAACTTAAGAGGATTAGACCAACTTTTACTTGTAATTTTTTCAAAAAATCACAACCCTTCATTTGTTTGATTAGATATATTTTCGAGGAAAAACTAGGTTCTCCTCTATTTTCCAGAAAAATGGGATAATAGTCCTGCGGTTCAATTCATGTTTATAGAGGGTACTAGATTTTTTCATAAAAATTCTCTAACAAAGTACCTATAATTACTTGACTAATTTATGTAACCTAACAAAACTCCCGGTAGATATATGGATAGATAGACAATATGATTCATTTTTGGATTATCGGAAGGAGTTTTGGCCAAATGCCCCGAAACGTTCTATATAAAACAAATTAAAATGGAGGGGTATGAATGAAAAAGTTGAACAAACAATTACTTATCTTGTCTATTACTAGTGCGATTGTGCTTGCAGGAACTTCTCTTGTTTCTCCTGTTATCCATGCGGTTGGCAATGGGCCAAACTATAATGGGAATGAGACGGTAAACACTTCGATTCTTACTACTTATGAAGAAATGGCAAGTTATCTCCAAAAACAAGAAGCAAAACAAAAGCATATGGAATTAGAGGTTATTGGCCAATCCATAAAAGGGAAAGATTTATATTTAGTTAAATATATTTCCAATCCAGAAAACCCAACCATTCTTTTCTTAACCCAACAGCATGGAAATGAGCAATTAACGACAGAAGGTGCGCTAGAATTCATTAAGCATCTAGGAACAGGTAAGACAAAAGGGGTATTGGATAAAGTGAATGTATTAGTTGTACCGATGTTAAATCCTGATGGTGCAATGGGGGATGTTGACTTTTCATTAGATGATTATGTTGCGAAGGGAGACCGTCATTTAACAAGATATAATGCTGTTGGAGCGGATATTAACCGTGATCATATTGCTAAAATTCATCCTGAGACACAAGCACTTCATCAAAATGTATTACAGAAATACGATATTGATTATATGATTGATTTACATCATCAAGGAGCATATAGCGAGAGAGACGGTGAGCTTGTATCCGGCTCCATTCTTCACCCAACAACTCCGAATGTGGACCCAGATGTGCTTCATAAATCCAAACAATTAGGAGCAGTAGTATTTGATGCAATTGATTCGACTGGTTGGGGCCACTTAGGAAAATATGTTGGCGGTACAGCAGAAACAATTGCTCGAAATGGGATTGCTGTGGAGTACGATATATCTACACTCTTATTTGAAATGCGTGGTATGGCAGATCATTCCTATGAGCCTTATGTACTTGGACAAAAGAGTAATGGGTATTTAATCAAACAAACGATTAACACGCTTGATGCAGCTGTACGTGCGATTGCAGATAGATCCATTAATGAAAAGGATGTATCCATCTGGGATTCACTACCTGAACAAGAATGGCGAACTGATTCTGAATAAGGAGGATTCTTCCATTTCTCTATTTTTCGTTATACTATAAAATGAATAAAAGAAAAGCCGAAATCGATACCGATTTCGGCTTTTTATAGACTATGCTCTAATCCATTTCCAAATCTCCCCAGGGGTTGCATTTTTCCCGTACATAAGAATGCCAACTTTAAATATTTTCCCTGCAAGTTTCATGAATAATAGAATGCTAACGATTAATATTGCTAGGGAAATAATGATTTCCACCCAAGGCCATGAGTCCAAAATGGATAAGCGTAGAAGTAATACACCTGAAGAGGTAAATGGAATATATGACCCAATTTGTGCCCACATTCCTGATGGGTCGCTTATTACTGGACCAATAAATATAAACGTTGCAAATGGCAGCATCATAACTAATCCCTGGAAGTTTCCAGCAGTTGAAATATCAGACATCGTTGCGCCAATTCCAACGAATATGGATGCGAAAAGTAAATACCCGAGTATGGCAATAAATATAAAGAGTAAAAGCTCAGGGACAAATAGATGCTCCCAAATTGGAAGATCCATTCTCCAAGCTACAACCGGTAAGACAACGATAATAGAGACGATGGTTTGAATGATTCCTAGTACAAAATAACCGATAATTTTCCCTTGCATTAAATCAGTTGGTGTAATGGAAGATAGTATAATTTCCGCAATTTTATCCTTCTTTTCTTGTGAGGCACTTTGGAAAATAGCCATACCGGTAAATACAATAGATAAAAATATGAATCCAGCAAAAGCACCTGGTATGATTTTATTGAGAGAAATATTTGGCTCTATATCGGCTTGCTCGGATTCGGATGTTTGCTGTGCAGTAAATTTTTCAAACGTAATGTTGCTTGATATAACAGCTAATTGTTCACTTGATAGACCAAGCTGTTCCATTTGATGTGCCTTTATAGTGTTCTTTAAAACCTGTAATTGATCGAAGAAAAAAGGTACGGTTTCTTCGCTCGTATAAACGGGAATAATACCATTTTTCAAGGCTTCATTCGTTAAAAACAGGTAGGCGGTATTCTCACTAGACTCTAGCTCACCTGCCACATCTTCTTCACGAATATCTGTCTGGTGAATATTCCAGTTGAAACCAGATGCGGCTTCCTCTATACTAGAATAGACATTTAATTGATCATGAATAAATATGTCCATGGCTTCACTATTTGCTTCATCTGAATCATTCCCAAATATACTACCTAAAAACATAAATCCTACAATAAAGATGGGGGTAAGAAATAGACCGATAAGATAGGTCTTGTTTTTCATATTTCGTTTGATTTCCCATTTAGCAACCTTCATAGAGTTACGCATGTTCAGCACCCTCCTCCACTAGTAAATTTTTATCTGTAGCTATATCAATGAAGATTTCATGGAGTGAAATCCGGTGTATCTTTAGCTCATGAATCGTAGTTTCATTTGGAAGTTGTTTTAACCATGTCGTTGGATTGACATCTTTATCTAAATAGAGAATAGAGGTATCTCCATTTTGTTCAACCCTTTGAACGTTAGGAATGTTTTCCAAGGTGGAAGGGCGGTTTTTCCCGTGAATGGTACACTTGAAATTCGCATATTCCGTCTTCACCTCATCTAAGGTTCCGTAAATTACCTTTTGTCCTCGTTGAATCATGAATACACGGTCACACATTTCTTCAACTAAATTCATTTGATGGGAGGATAGGAGAATGGCAGTCCCATTATTTGCGAGATTTCTAATCTCCTCCTTGAATAATTCCTGACTTACCGGGTCAAGCCCAGAAAAAGGCTCATCTAAAATTAATAGTTCAGGTTCATGGATAATCGAGGAAATAAATTGTACTTTCTGTCCCATTCCTTTGGATAGTTCATCCATAGATACTTTTTCTTTCCCCTCTAAATCAAATTTTTTCAAGTATAAAAGAGCTCGTTCCTTCGCTTTATCGAGAGGATAATCTTTTAATTCGGCTAAATAAAGTAGAATATCCATGACTTTTACATTCTTATATAGCCCACGTTCCTCTGGTAAGTACCCAATTTTATTTCGAGGAATGCCTTTTCCGTTATGTTGGTGAAAGGTGATGGATCCTTCATCAGGATACATAATTCCCATGATATTTCGGATGGTTGTTGATTTGCCGGCACCATTAGGACCAAGTATGGCCATAATTTCCCCTTTACGTACCTCGAAGGAAATACCTTTTAGTACATCTTTTTCTTTGAATGACTTCTTTAGTCCTTCAACCGTTAATAAAACTTCCATTCTCGTACAAAACTCCCTTCAAATTCGATTTAATGTCTATACGAAGCTAATAAATCTTATAACAGTAGTAATACGGATAGAGTGGAAAAAGGTTTCTAAAAAGAGCTTTTATCTCGTTAATAAATCTTTTAAGAGAAGCTTTCCCATTAAATAGGATATATAATATGTATTTAAGGTCCTCGTCCAAATGTTGTCCTTTTATTTCTATAGCATGTTCACAATCCTTTCAATACTTTGTTAACAAATTGTGAAATGGTGAGCAATAGTGTTTTCCAAGAGGCTGAAGCATGGTATGATACAAGTGTAGTAAGGTTAAACACAAAACAACTTGTGAATTAATGAGCAGGTTGTACAATAGAAAAGGAGATGTTTACTATGTTAATGGACTTTATTAGAAATAACAAAGTAGTTGCAGCTATTTTAACGGTATTACGCGTTTATATAGGATATACATGGTTCGTGGGTGGTTTAGGAAAAATAACAAGTGGTGGATTTGATGCAAGTGGATTTATCCAAGGAGCGATTGCTAGTGCTGGGGGAGAACATCCTGCCGTCCAGGGCTGGTGGGCAGCATTTCTAGAAACGGTAGCATTACCGAATGCAGGTATCTTTAGCTTCCTCGTTATGTGGGGTGAAGTATTAGTTGGACTAGCACTTATCTTAGGTATTTTTACAAACTTCGCCGCATTAATGGGAATTACCATGAACTTTGCTTTCCTATTCAGTGGGACGGTAAGTACAAATGCACAAATGGTATTAATGACTATTTTCTTACTTGTAGCAGGATACAATGCAGGACGTTATGGCTTAGATAGATGGGTCATTCCATTCCTAAAGGAACGTACACCAATGTTCAAAAACAAAGGGAAAAAAGAAGTCGTTCCTGCTTAGGTAATGGTACGTGATTACCGCTATAGAAAGCTATTTTTCGGAGTAGAATTCAACAATGCCACCTTTATTTCATCTATAAGGCTAACCAAATTTGAAAACAGCTTAAAGGGCTTGACCTACTTATTAAAGGTCAGCCCTTTTTCGTTTCCATCATCATGTATCACAGGTTAAGGGCAGTAATACCCAGCCTTAAAAATGGAAGAAAAACCAATTCCTCAAATACGTAGTTCTTAGGAGGCGTAGCAAAAGACGCTGCGACTTTAGCCTTTGTTCCTTTTTTTAGTGTGGGGGTGAAAGATACCCCCTACAGATAGAAAACTCACTTTATATCCTCCTCTAGTTGTAGATGTTTAAACAAGCCCAAAATGGTGAAAAATGGTAGTAATTAAAATGGGAGGGAAATGGATAGATGAAAAAAATATCGACAACAATAGGAATCCTATGCTTGCTTTTACTAGCTGCATGTAACCAAGAGGAAACAGAGGATACGAATCAGCAAATTTCCAATATAAATAGTGAAGAAGAGCATCAGCCAGTTAATGCAATAAAGGAATCGGATGTACTTGTAGATTTGAAAAATGCAGAAGGTGATAAGGTTGCTCAAGCCTCCTTAGTGGAAACCGATTCGGGTGTAAATATTGCTTTAAAGGGAAACAACTTACCTCCTGGTGTACATGGCTTTCATATTCATGAGAATGGTTTGTGTGAAGCACCGGATTTTAAATCTGCTGGAGGTCATTTTAATCCATTTGGAAAAAAACATGGATTTGATCATCCAGAGGGTAGGCATGCCGGTGACTTAGAGAATATTGAAGTAGCTAATAATGGAGATATATACACAGAGGTTCGAGCTGATTTGGTAACTCTGGAAAAAAACAAAAGAAACTCGCTTCTAAAAGAAGGTGGAACAGCGTTAGTCATTCATTCTGAAGCAGATGACTATAAATCACAGCCTTCAGGTAATGCAGGGAGTCGAATTGCATGTGGAGTTATAAAGTGAGGAAGGTCTATAGCTAGACGTGATGAGTGTTAACAATCCTAAGTAGGGGTTTTACAGACCCTTTATCACATGGTAAAGTAGTATAATCAATGTAGCATATCATCTATGTAACACTCATAAGTATGAAGAGCGGTGTACCTTTACGAAGGTTCACTGCTCTTTCGCTTTTTACTATTCTGAATTGTTATGTATTTCAATCCTAATCATGTATAATAAGGGCAAGTAACTTGAAAATTATATGGATCGATAAACTAGATGTTGGGCAGCGAATACTCTTCTGTTTTAAGAGAATCACTGCCCATTCCTACGTGATAAATTTCAATTATGGAAGGAAAGGGAGAAGAGGATGGAGACAGCGACAAAGGTTCACTTCAAACCGGAAAAGGAGAAAATTTGGACCCGTGACTTTGTATTAATTTGTTTAGCTAACTTTTTTGTGTTTTTAGGATTTCAAATGACATTGCCGACTATCCCATTATTTGTAAAGGAATTAGGTGGTGGGGATCAGTTAGTTGGTGCGGTGGTTGGTATATTTACTTTTTCTGCACTACTTATTCGTCCATATGCTGGGCATGCCCTTGAATCAAAGGGAAGAGGATTTGTTTTTTTATTAGGTTTAGCTATTTTTGTCGTGTTTGTAGGGGCCTTTGCTTTTGTTGCCAGTATTGTTCTGTTATTTTTAATTCGAATTATTCAAGGAGTGGGATGGGGTTTTTCCACAACAGCAGGTGGGACAGTAGCGACAGATATTATTCCGCCAAAGCGACGAGGGGAAGGGTTAGGTTATTTTGGTTTATCAGGTAATATTGCCCTTGCATTTGGGCCATCCTTGGGATTAGCACTAGTCGGTGTCATATCCTTTACACAACTGTTTTTAATTTGTGCTGGAATGGGGCTTGTAGCACTTTTATTGGCATCAAGAATTCAATATAAAAAGGTGGAACATTCTGAGCATAAAACGGCGACCATACAATTGGACCTTTTTGAAAAGTCAGCGATAAAACCTTCCATATTATTATTTTTTATTACCTTTACATTTGGCGGTATCGCTACTTTTCTTCCGTTACATACGATGGAAAAAGGTATTGACGGCATTGGGTTATATTTTCTTATCTATGCGATATTTCTAATGATATCGAGAACGTTTGCAGGGAAAATCTATGACAGAAAAGGTCATCTTTATGTGTTTCTTCCAGGTACCGTACTTATATTTACGGCGATGTTGTTCCTAGCATGGATTCCGAATACAACGGTTTTGCTAATAGGTGCTGCTTTATATGGGCTTGGATTTGGGTCGGTACAGCCTGCACTTCAAGCATGGGCGGTCGAAAAGTCTCCAAATAATCGAAAGGGAATGGCGAATGCAACGTTCTTCTCATTCTTTGATTTAGGAATTGGGATTGGTGCTATTCTATTTGGACAAATTGCGTTATTTGGTTATGCAACTATCTATTTGACATCAGCAGGATCCGTCCTTCTCTCCATGATTTTATACGTGTATCTTTATATGAGGGCAAAGAAAGTGGTAAATGAATCGTGATTTTCTAATGAGAGGATACAACAAACATGAATGCAATAGGAATTTTTATTCTAACGGCAGCGGTAACCTTTATGTATATTGCTGCCTTTCTTATTTTTAAAAGGCGGAAATACATCTTTATATCTGGAATGAGAAATCGTACGGATGAAGAAATAAAAAAGCTGGAGAAGTCTGGGTACCTAAAAGCGGCGGGAAAGTTGTATGTCGTGACAGCTGTTCTATTAACCATTGGACTATTACTGACGGTGCTTGAGATTCCATATGGTTTTGAGATAGCTGTTGGTATTACGGTATTGGTATTTATTATCGGCTATATTTATATACAGAAATATGAAATGAAGGAAAGGCGGAAAAGTGCTTATATATCTAGTGTTATTACTGCTTTCATCACCATTGGGATAATTGGCTATATTATCAGTAGGGCATTTTTGGCGAATGAGTTGATGGTGTTAGAGGATGATTTAGAAATAACAGGCCCCTATGGCACAGAGATAAATATCGAAAGTATACAAGAAATAGAACTTCTCGACAAACTTCCAGCGATAAACTTACGTACAAATGGTTATAAAGTGGGAGAACGTTTAATGGGGCATTTTCAAGTAGAAGAGTATGGAGCAGTCACGCTTTATATTCATGGAGGAAATCGTCCGTATTTATTGATTAAGCATAATGATTCTTATACGTTAATAAACAGTAAGAAAGAGGAAGAAACCATTGATTGGTATGAACAGCTAAAAGAAAAGATATAGAGACTGGGACATAACTAAAGTATTTAACTCAAAAGAACGAACAACGTATTATTTAGTGAAGTATATTTCCACAGCGGTTTTTATCCACCAATCGTGTTCGACTTTTTTTAGAGAAAATACTTTTGTTCCAGTCTTTTATTGATGTATTTATGTATAATCTACTAATTTACATCCTATCCTAGTTATTAGAGCAAATGTCATAGTTTTCATAGCGAATGGTTTAAAAACAGTTGATTCTCGTTTAAAATAGAGGGTAGTAACGTAAATATAAACGAGAGATCTAGAAGGTAGGTTGCTAGTGTTTTGAAAAGACTTAGTGATATCAATCTCCAAAAATTATTTCCATCAGTTATTTATAGAAGAGGGCTAGAATATTTTAAACAAAATAAAGTAAGTGACCTTTTATTTGATATTAACTATAATGTTTGGACTGCAACGGTTCATGGAGCGGAGGATTATTTTGTTGAAATTAATACGTCTGAAATAGAAAAAGGATCGGTTGAAACATATTGTGATTGTCCAGCATTTGATACGTTTGGTTCTTGTAAGCATATTGTTGCAACCTTAATTAGCGTTGCGAATAAGGAATCCAACAATAACAGCTTTCATTCCACAACGTATGACTATCAATTAACGGATCGCTTTATGCAGGCGTTAAGTGCAGCCGACCAGTCGGATAGAAACAAAGAAATTTTACCAGACAGAACACCGATGCAGGTAGAGTATTATTGTAAATGGTCCTATAATCGAAATATAGTGATTGAGTTGAAGGCAGGAGAATCCCATCGTTATGTAGTGAAGGATGCCTTTGACTTTTTGCGTGATGTGTTACAAGGAAGAGAATATTTTTTTACAAAGAAATTCACCTATAGTCCAGACAGTCATTACTTCTTGAAAAGGGATCTAGACATATTTGAGATGCTTTACTCCATACGGAAAAACGAGGAAGTCTATGATGGATTTCATTTTCATCATTATCAAAGCAATGTCAATGACAAAAGAGCAATTGTCATCCCGCCATATATGATAAAGGAACTACTAGAAAAGCTTGTAGATAGAGACCTTGTAGTAGATTCGCGTCAGAAGACCTATGAACATATTAGTATTGAAAAGGGCATTCTACCATTTCAATTCTCATTAACGAAAAACGAACGGGATGATTTATTATTATCCATGGATGATATACAAGATGCATATTATTTCAAACATTATGAGCTACTTTTTTCTCAAGGGGTGTTCTATTACCCGAAAAAAGAACAGATCCCTATCATTGAACAGATTGTCGGATTTGGGATGGAGGATTTAAATCTGCCCATTACGAGACAGCAAGCGGATACGTTTGTGTCAGAGGTTCTACCTTCGTTGAGAAAGTTAGGGGACGTAGAGGCTTCAGAAAAGGTAAAATCTGAAATTATTCAATATCCTTTACGTGCGAAACTCTATCTGGAAGTGAAGGATGATTGGATTGTGGGGAACTTGGAATATCACTATGGAGAACACTTAATAGACCCGTTTAACGGTACAAGGGACCAAAGTGATGTCATCATTATCCGGGATGTTGAAAAAGAGCAATACATTATGCAACTTATTGAACATGCTAACTTCCATTATAATGGCAGAGATCTATATATTGAAACGGATGAAGAAGAATTATATGATTTCCTTTACCATGTCATGCCACTTTTAGATAAGGAAGTTGAGTTATTCTTATCAACTGAAATTCGCAACCTGTTCGTTGAAAATCACACAGCGCCTAGTACGAGTGTACGACTAGAATCCTCCTCTAACTTATTAGAGATTGGTTTCGACATCGATGGGGTGGATGACTCCGAAATCAACCAAATTTTAGATGCTGTCATAGAAAAGAAACGGTATTATCGGTTACCAGATGGAGCATTACTTTCTTTAGAAGGAGAGGAGTTCCATTCGTTAAATCAACTTTTCCAAGACCTAGATATTCATAAATCAGATATCCAGGACGGTCAAGTTCAAATGCCTGTTTATCGTGGGACACAGTTGGATGAGCTCATTCAAATGGATAAAAGCTATGACCCGGCATTTCGAAAGCTATTACATCAACTGAAGTCACCTGAGGAACAGGTATATGATTTGCCAGATAACCTACATGCGGATCTTAGAAGTTACCAAATGACCGGATATCAATGGTTTAAGTCTTTAAGTCATTATCATTTAGGTGGCATTTTAGCGGATGATATGGGGTTAGGGAAAACCTTGCAAAGTATTGCTTATATTGCATCAGAGCCTACGGAACAAGGTCCACATTTAATTGTTGCACCATCATCTGTTGTATATAATTGGAAAAATGAGCTGAATAAATTTGCACCAACCTTACACGCAGCCATTATGACAGGAGCGCCAGCTGAACGGCATGAGAAAATGGAAGCTTCCAAAGATATGGATGTTTGGATTACATCGTATGCAACATTACGACAAGATATTGATTTTTATCGAGAAATGTCGTTTCAAACGCTAATCTTAGATGAGGCACAATATATTAAAAATTATGCGACCAAAACTTCTCAGGCAATAAGGGAAGTGAAAGCGACGAGAAGGTTCGCTTTAAGTGGAACACCAATTGAAAATTCCATTGATGAACTATGGGCCATTTTTCAAGTGATTTTGCCGGGGTTAATGCCAAGTCATCGGAAATTTAAGCAATTGTCCAATGAGAAAATATCGATGATCACAAGGCCATTTATTTTAAGACGGTTGAAAAAAGATGTCTTAAAGGAACTACCGGAAAAAATAGAATCGGTCCATGTTTCCGAGTTAACGAAGGAACAGAAGGACTTGTATATTGGTTATTTAAGACAGGTACAACAAGAAGCTGCGCAATCCATAGAGGAAAGTGGATTTAGCCAAAGTCGAATGAAAATTTTAGCTGGGCTAACAAGACTTCGCCAAATCTGTTGTCATCCTTCCATGTTTATTGAGAATTATGAAGGAAAGTCTGGTAAGATGGAACAACTCATGGATACGGTTAAAAGTGCAGTGGAAAATGGAAAACGTATGCTAATCTTTTCACAGTTTACAAGTATGCATGAGCTTATTATCGAGCGATTAGAAAACGAAGGATACGATTACTTTTATCTAAGTGGTCAAACCCATTCCAAGGATCGGGTCGAGATGAGTGAGAAATTTAATAACGGTGAAAAGAGTATTTTCCTTATTTCCTTGAAAGCTGGGGGAACGGGCTTGAATTTAACTGGAGCGGATACGGTAATTCTTTATGATCTGTGGTGGAATCCAGCTGTAGAAGATCAAGCAACAGGACGTGCTTACCGATTTGGACAGAAAAATGTTGTTCAAGTCATCCGATTGGTTACGGAGGGTACCATTGAAGAAAAAATTTACGAGTTGCAGCAGAAAAAGCGAGAGCTCATTGACCAAATTATCCAGCCTGGAGAAACCATGCTTTCCAGCTTAAGTGAAGAAGATGTTCGGGAGTTGTTGAGTATATAAGGCATATGAAACATGTGGCGTTAGATATGTGATAAGCGGTCACCCGATTTCTGAGCATGTTGCTTAGCGAAACGATCATGAGCCTACATGCCAAAAGAGGGGAGCGCCGATAAAATATCCACAGAAATAAGCCGGATACCTAAGTTTGGTAACCGGCTTATTTTGGACTCTATTGATTTAACGTAAACAGTTTTCTTGGTCGCCCTTTTTGATATGGTCTCTCTTCGCCTGCAACTCTTATGACTTCCCCGTTTAGGAGCTTATTAACGGTTCGTTCTGCACTACGTTTTGTTACATTATAGTAGTTCGCAATATCATTTGATGAGAATGGCTCATTATTTCTTAGACGGATGAAGTCAATAAAATTATAGGATAGCTCATTGTTTAATCTGGCTTTGTGGATGAGTGCCTGGTAAAGTTTGGATGCATCAAATTCCTTTTTTATTCCAATTGGCCCAATTGTTTCTTTTCTTTCGTTTACAATGTAGCACTTACTGTCTTCAGTTTTACCGCATGTTTCGATAGCTATTTGTGCATTGACATCCGACTGTTTCGCTGTTAATCCTAGCCCATATCCCATATCCACTGGAACATCAAGTGCTGTTTTAATTTCACGAAGAAGTGGGAAATCACGGTAATGGTTTGTTAAATGATTGATTAATGCTTTGGTACCAAATAAAATCAATTGGTGATTATTTAGTGGGTAAACAGAAATATCCGTCTTTTTACTGAATTTGGTTAAAATCACCTGTAGCTTTGTTATTATTTGTTGGAGCTCTTTTTCGCCCTTCTTTTTTGCTATTTCTTCATGGTTTTTAATTCGAACGTACCCGGTTACAACTTGAGCACTTTTGCTTAAATCCAGTTTCACTTTTGATTTTGCCTTTTCTAAAGCTTGTTTCAAGCTGACAGAAGGAATAACCATTGGCCTAGTAGGGATTCCCATTTCAAGGAGACGGTCGCCAACACTTTTCACAGATGTTAACACGTAATCTATTTTACCTTCCCCCCATAAATTGGAATGATAATCTACTATATGATCAATGGAAATATCTGAATCGGAACTATAGTCATAGATGTGAATGTTCTGGCGATTCATATGTAAATCTTCTAATACATGGTTAATCGCAGTTTTATCTCCGTAATCGATAGATATTCGTCTAATCGTATCTCTACTATTTTTTAACTGATAGAGATTGGTTAATACCATCAGCTCATCGGAAGGAATGACAATAGTAGGTAATCGCTTTTTCTCAATCTTCTGTTTCGCAAATAAATAGGTTATTTCCTCCGTAAAAAGAAACACATCACACATGAAAGCCTTTTCAATTAACTCCACGGTTTCTGCTTCATTATCGTAAGGGAATGGCACCATCTCTACATCTGTTTGGTTCGTAACCATTGTTTTCAACCGGTTAATGGTTATTTCTTTTCCAAACACTGCAATCTTCACTTTCATGAATAACACTACTCCTTTAATTAAGTATTCTTTTTGCTTGAGTAGATCCAATGATGATTATATATATTAAAATGTTTAACTATCATAAAGGATAAAAGTATATGAATACATATTGATTTTCGCTATTTATAGCGAAAAATCGTGTGTTTTATCTAACATTTCATTAATAGTTGTGTTTATATATTATATTATATTTACTATTTTACATGAAGAACGGTGATAAGTATATGAATGTATATGAAATGATTAGTTAATTATTACTATCATATTGAATTTTCGTAATATTGTCAAGAAGTATGGAAGACAAGCTATCTTTGGCGCTTTAAGTAAGAATATTCACTATCTAAAAGGACGAATTATTAAAAATACTTTACAATTTTAATAATAGGGGTATAATTCTGTTTAAGGTTTTACTAGCTTCTTTATACCTATTTTTTTCAGAATAAAGGGACAACGACGAGGAGGAATAAAAATGAAGCGAAAGTATTGGTTAATGCTAATGACATTAGGTTTATTACTTAGTGTATTAGTTGCGTGTTCCGGTGGAGATAGCGAAAAGACTACCGGTTCAGATGATAGTAGTTCGGGGGAAGAAGCAGCAACTACTGAAGGAGAAAAGGTTCTAAGTTTTACGAATCCAGAGGTCATTCCAACAATGGATCCTTCGTTAGCAACAGACGAGTCTTCTTTTGTATATTTGGCTGCGACGATGGAGGGTTTATACCGTCTAGATGAAAATGCACAGCCAGTAGATGGAATTGCTACTGATCATGAAGTAAGTGATGATGGGCTTACATGGACGTTTACATTACGTGAGGATGCAGTGTGGTCAAATGGCGACCCGGTTACGGCACATGACTTTGTTTATGCATGGCAGCGCGCTGTTAATCCGGAAACAGGTTCTGAGTATGGTCCATATATGATGAATGGTGTGATTAAAAATGCAACAGCAGTAAGTTCTGGAGAAGCACCAGTTGAAGATTTAGGTGTAACTGCAAAAGATGATTATACACTTGTGGTAGAATTGGAAAATCCAACACCATATTTTGAGACATTAACAACCTTTGGAACATTCTTCCCATTAAATCAATCATTTGTAGAAGAGAAGGGAAGTAGTTTCGCAACAAGTTCGGACAATCTATTAGCAAATGGTCCGTATACTATTTCTAATTGGGAAAGTACAAGCAATTCCTGGGAGCTTGTAAAAAACGAGAATTATTGGGATGCTGAAACGGTACAAATGGATAAGATAACGTTTGAAGTAGTAAAAGATCCACAAACAGCTGTACGTTTATATGAAGAAGGTACAGTTGACCGTATCGATTTAACTTCTGACTTAGTTGACCAGTATGGTACAAATGAAGATTATGTCGTTTCTCCACAAACATTTGTGTATTTCTTGAAGTTTAATCAAGAAACAAGTGATGCTTTAGCAAATGAAAACATCCGTGCAGCAATTAGTAGAGCATTTAATAAAGAAGCATTAGTTAATGAAATTTTAAATAATGGCTCAATTGTCGCGAATGGATTAGTGCCAGCAGAATTTTCACCTATGCCTGAAACCGGGGAGGACTTCCGTGAAGTAAGTGGGGACCTTGTAACTTATGATCTGGAAGCTGCTCAGGAATATTGGGAAAAGGGCTTAGAGGAAATTGGTAAAGAAACAGTAGAATTAGAGTTCTTAGCTGATGATGATGAGACAACGAAAACACTTGTTGAATACATAGCTAATCAGCTTTCAACGAATTTAGAAGGGTTAACTGTAAAAATTAAGCAGGTTCCTAAAGAGCAACGACTTGACTTAGATACAAATATGGATTATGAATTACAACTTACTAGATGGGGTCCAGATTTCTTAGATCCATTAACATTCATGAATCTATGGATAACAGATGGTGGTAATAACTTAATGGGATATTCGAACCCGGAATATGATAAGTTAATAGAAGAAACGTCTACAACCTATGCAACAGATAATGCAGCGCGCTATGAGAATTTCCTAAAGGCAGAGAAAATCCTATTTGAAGATGCTGCTATAGCACCTGTATACCAAGCATCCCGTGCTCAATTGATTTCACCAAGAGTAGAAGGTGTATTTGTAAACCCATTTGGTGCAACATATGAATATAAATGGGCAGATGTTAGTAGCACCGAATAATAAATAATAAGCAAGTTTGAAAATGGCAGGGAAATGGATTTCCCTGCCATTTTTGTTGTTTTATGGCTGGTTGTTTTCGTTATGAAGATCAAATGGGAAATCTCCTTCCTACTAGCTATGTAGATTAAATCAAGATTTAAAAAGGAGAGAAACGCACTTTTTACGACGATGGAATAGTCATTCAGACCATTCCAGTAATCAAACATAATAAAGTATGAGCAGGATTATAAAAAGAGCTAAAAGGATAAGCGTTTGAAATTTCATCGCTTGGTAGAATCCTTCGTTTCGTTTTTCGGATGGGAGCGGCTTTTCCTTCCATTCCTCAAGGTAATCTTTTTTTGTCATAATACTGGTAAATCTACGAAACCCAAATGTTACCCCATCATAAAAACCGCCTCGTTTGGTGTATAAAAATAAGGTAATGATTAAATAAAGAAAACTAAAGTAAAACATGATATTAATTAAGTTTACGAACGTATATTCAAAAGAAAAAAGATAGAACAATGCGATGATTAGGATGGTTATTATTAAGTATATGTATTGTTTTTTCATTATAATTTCACCTTTTATAAATAGAATTATGCTTTTTTAATGGTGTGTTCTAAAGGTTGTTGTTTTAGGACGTAAAATAGATAGATAGAATGCCCAGTAACCAGACGAAGATAATTGGTGCATTAATACCGCTACGGAAATACACTACGCGGACCTTAGGGCGCTGCTGAACCTCCTCCGAGCTAACGCTCTCCAGAGTCTCCAGAGGCTGAAGCCGTTCCCTGAGTTACTGCGCATCATCCCTCTACTGCGAAACAAAAAATATGTAAGATCATCCTTCTTTAAAAAACTACTCCACATTATATCACAACATTCTTTACCCTAGATGGACTGACTTATTGGTAATTTTGTGTAAGGCATACATTATTAAGGTGGTTAAGGGGACACTAGACAGTGATGTGAAATGCGATAGCAGGGCATTACTGCTGTTATAAAATGGAGTTTTTTTAAGAGGAGGTCATCCGTTATGGATGTAAGGTGTAAAAAAATGGCATTTGTCTTAGGCTTACTAATTCTACTTTTAGTTGCATGTGGGGGAAATGATGGAGAACCGGTGCCAGGAGATGAAAACAATGGTGCGGAAGGAGGGAAAACACTAAGCTTTGTAAATGGGGATACGATACCTTCTATGGATCCCTCTATGGCTACGGATGAATATGGGTTTCAGTTTTTAGGGGCTACAATGGAAGGACTTTATCGATTAGATGAAAATGCTGAACCAGTAGAGGGAATAGCGATGGATCATGAGGTAAGTGATGATGGGCTAACATGGACATTCCAGTTGCGTGAGGATGCAAAATGGTCAAATGGCGATCCAGTGACAGCCCATGATTTTGTGTTTGCGTGGCAGCGAGCAGTAGATCCCAATACGGGTTCTGAATATGGTCCGTACATGATGGGAGGAGTTTTAAAGAATGCTACTGCTGTTAGTAAAGGGGAC
Organism: Oceanobacillus senegalensis; assembly: GCF_900176885.1. Lineage (GTDB taxonomy): Bacteria > Bacillota > Bacilli > Bacillales > Amphibacillaceae > Oceanobacillus > Oceanobacillus senegalensis. Next base: position 3,726,643 of record NZ_LT839648.1, read on the forward strand.
GTTCCGGTTGAAGAGTTAGGGGTAAGAGCCGAGAATGACTATACATTAGTAGTTGAATTAGAAAATCCAACACCATATTTTGAGTCACTTACGACATTTGGTACGTTCTTACCGTTAAACAAAGACTTTGTAGAAGAACAAGGGGATCAATTTGCAACAAGTACAGAGTCATTGCTGTTCAATGGTCCGTTTACATTAGAAAATTGGACAAGCACAGCGAATGAGTGGGATCTTGTTAAAAATAAAAACTACTGGGATGTGGAGACGGTGCAATTAGATAAAATTCATCATACCGTCGTTAAGGATCCAACAACTCAAGTAAGATTGTATGAAGAAGGTACGGTAGATCGTGCGGGTATTTCATCTGATTTGGTTGATCAATATCAAACACACGAGGATTATCAGGTTACCCCAGAAACATCCGTATTTTTCCTTAAGTTAAACCAAGAAGGAAATAAAGCATTAGCCAATAAAAACATTCGGGCTGCCATTAGTAGGGCGATTGATAAAGAGGCCTTGGTGAATGAAATTTTAAATAATGGATCCATTGTCGCTAATGGGCTAATTCCATCTGATTTTGTGAATGTACCTGAATCCAATAAAGATTTTAGAGAAGTGAATGGGGATTTAGTGACCTATGATCTTGAGGCAGCAAAAGAGTATTGGGAAAAAGGACTACAGGAGCTTGGAACAGACACCATAGAACTTGAATTGCTTGGCGGTGATACTGAAACATCTAAGGTAATGAATGAGTACCTTGCCAATCAATTATCAACCAATTTGCCCGGGCTTCAAGTTAATTTGAAAAATGTTCCTTTTGAACAACGTTTGGATTTAGATACAGCAATGGACTATGAAATTCAAGTTTCTGGATGGGGACCGGATTATCTTGATCCCAACACATTTTTAGATCTGTGGGTAACGGGTAGTGGAAACAATAAGATGGGTTATTCGAATAAAGAATACGATGCATTGATAGAAGAAGCGGCGACGGATTTAGCGAATGATAATGTAGCTCGCTATAAAAATTTTCTAGAAGCAGAAAAAATTCTATTTGAAGATGCAGCAATAGCGCCAATTTACCAAAGTGCAATGGCGCAGCTTGTGTCACCGAGAATAGAAGGGGTGTTCGTAAATCCATTTGGAGCAACCTATGAGTACAAATGGGCAAATGTAACCTCAGAATAATAGGGTAGAAGGGGGAGTACATTTTAACGTATTCCCCTTTTAAATCGTTAAAGAGAATGTTAAATTATTCACAAGTGATTTTGACGTAAAAATGTATAAGTGTATTTAAAGTAATAACGAAAATCGTCGAATAAATTAAGAAATTTGTCGATAAATGTAACATTTTAATAAATATTTTTACATTTTTTTAAAAAAGTATTTACATTATTCACAATCTCGGGATATAATTCATTATGATAACTTTCTATACAGATTTAATTTCTGAAGTTTTCAGAAAAAAATAACTACAGGGAGGACAGAAAAATGAGGCTTAAAAATTGGGCTTTGTTATTAGCTCTAGGGTTACTGTTAACTGTATTAGCTGCCTGTGGCGGTAGTGATACAGATGAATCGGCAGAATCGGCTGATGGAGATACAGAAGAAGCAACAGAAGGAGAAAGAGTCCTTAACTTTATTAATGGAGATACGATTCCAACAATGGATCCATCTATGGCAACAGACCAATACGGATTCCAATTTATTGGGGAAACGATGGAAGGTCTGTACCGTTTAGATAAAAATGCACAACCTGTGGAAGGTATTGCAGTGGATCATAAAGTAAGTGAGGATGGCCTAACTTGGACATTTAACTTACGCGAAGACGCAAAATGGTCAAATGGTGACCCTGTAACAGCACATGACTTTGTATATGCTTGGAGACGTGCGGTTGATCCAGCAACTGGCTCTGAGTATGGTCCATATATGATGGGCGGCGTTATTAAAAATGCAACAGCAGTAAATACAGGGGAAGTTCCGGTAGAGGAATTAGGTGTAACGGCAAAAGATGATTATACACTTGTAGTGGAACTTGAAAATCCAACTCCTTACTTTGAAACACTAACAACTTTCGGAACTTTCATGCCGTTAAATGAAGCGTTTGTTGAAGCACAGGGAGACGAATTTGCTACAAGTACAGAAACATTATTATTTAATGGTCCATTTACACTAGAAAACTGGACCAGTACTGCTAACGAATGGGATCTTGTAAAAAATGAAAACTATTGGGATGCGGAAACAGTACAGGTTGATCGTATCAACCATGTAGTTGTTAAAGACCCTACAACATCTGTGCGATTATATGAAGAGGGTACAGTGGACCGTGCTGATATTTCTTCTGATTTAGTAGACCAATATTCTACACATGAAGATTATCAAGTGAGACCACAAACAGCTGTATTTTACTTGAAAATGAATCAAACTAGAAATGAAGCTTTAGCAAATGAGAATATCCGTAAAGCAATCAGTATGGCATTTGATAAAGAAGCATTAGTAAATGAGATTTTAAACAATGGTTCTATCGTTGCAAATGGGTTAATTCCTTCTGACTTTGTTAACATGCCAGAATCTGGTGAAGATTTCCGTGAAGTTAGTGGTGACTTAGTAACCTACGATAAGGAAAAAGCTCTAGAGTACTGGGAAAAAGGTTTAGAGGAATTGGGAACAGACACAATAGAACTTGAATATCTTGGTGGAGATACCGAAACAGCGAAAGTAATGGATGAATACATTGCGAACCAATTAACATCCAATCTGCCAGGCCTAAAAATCAATCTTAAGAATGTTCCATTTGAACAACGTTTAGATCTAGATACAGCAATGGACTATGATATTCAAAATGCTGGATGGGGACCAGACTTCCTTGACCCATATACATTCTTAAGTCTATGGATTACGGACGGTGGAAACAACAAGATGGGCTATTCAAATGAAGAATATGATGCTTTATTAAAAGAAGCTCAAACGACTTTAGCACTAGATAATGCTGCACGTTATGAAAACTTCCTTGAAGCAGAGAAGATTCTATTAGAAGATGCAGCAATTGCGCCTATCTATCAAAAAGCCTATGCACAGCTTATTTCACCAAAAATAGAAGGTGTGTTTATGAACCCATTTGGTCATGAATATGAATATAAATGGGCACGTATTGCTGAATAATATATTGGGTTTAAAATTGTATAGTTAATACAAAAATAAACAAGAGAGTGTGCCAATAACATGCTCTCTTGTTCCATTTCGATTGAAAAATCGTACAATAATGAACATTTCTCACTTTTTGAATATAATTTTAAATCAACGGGAGGTGTGCGAGAATGGTTCGTTATATTTTACGACGGGTAATGTATATGCTGATTACCTTATTTATCATAGCAACATTATCGTTCTTCCTCATGAAAATGCTACCTGGTAGTCCGCTTAATGCAGAGGATAAATTGACGGAAGAACAAAAAGCAATTGTTTTAGAAAAATATGGGCTGAATGATCCAATACCAGTTCAATATGTGAACTATATTACTGGTTTAGTGGAGGGGGATTTAGGGATATCCTTTGCCTTCAGTAATACGCCGGTGACAGATATTTTGATGGATCGAATTGGACCATCCGCACAATTAGGTGCACAGGCGCTTATAATAGGGACAATACTCGGGGTTCTTTTGGGTCTTATAGCAGCAATATCTCATAATGGTTTTCTTGATTATACCTCAACTGTTATCGCTGTATTAGGTACATCCATCCCCAACTTTGTGTTTGCAGGTCTTCTTCAATATGTCTTTGCTGCGGAATTGGAATGGTTCCCTGTTGCACTGTGGGGAAGCTTTGAACACTCCATATTACCTACCATCGCATTAATGATTTTCCCAATGGCAACGGCTGCCCGTTTTGTGCGTACGGAAATGGTAGAGGTATTAGGGTCAAATTATATTACAACAGCACGTGCAAAAGGTGTAACGGAACCAGGAGTTGTTTTTAAACACGGGCTTAGAAACGCATTAATTCCATTAATTACGGTTATTGGACCAATGGCGGTTAGCTTAATGACTGGATCAATGGTTATCGAACAAATCTTTGCTATCCCTGGAATCGGGGAACAGTTTGTAAACTCTGTTTTGGTTAATGATTATCCAACAATTATGGGTACCACGCTGTTGTTTGCAGCATTATTCATTGGAATTATTTTAATAATTGACCTTCTGTATGGACTAATTGATCCAAGAATTAGAATTAGCGGAGGGAATAAATAATGGATACAAAAGATAACAACATACCAAAAGAACTTCTTGTCCCGATGAAGCAGAAAGAAGATACGAGTGAAGCGATCACTAGTCCGAGCAGAACATTCTTGCAGGATGCTAGAAGAACGTTCTTTAAAAATAAATTGGCCGTAGTAAGTATGCTTGCACTACTCTTTATCATAATCATGAGCTTTGTTGGGCCACTAATGAATGACCATGGACTAGATGAACAGGACCTATCCCGTGCAAAAATGCCAGCACGTATTCCTGTATTAGAAAATATATCCTGGTTAGGATTTAGCGGTGTTTTAAGTGATACATTCAAAGGAGATACGGTTGAACAAGCAACAACTAATGCAATTGCAAGGTATGATAATGCCGAGGAATTTATCGATATCAAAGTGTTAAATGAAGGGGACGGAAGCAGAAACTCTGCGGAAGTAAAGGCTACTTATCATATATATGAAGCAAAAGATATGGGTGACCAATATTTTTGGTTAGGTACCGATACACTAGGACGTGATCAATGGACAAGGCTTTGGGATGGTACGAAGGTATCATTACTTATTGCGTTCATTGCAGCGATTATTGGTCTAGTAATCGGTGTTGCTTATGGTGGTATTGCTGGTTATTATGGCGGTAAAGTGGACGATGTACTAATGCGTATTCTTGAGGTACTTATTGGTATACCGAACCTTGTTATTATTCTATTGATGATGCTTGTGTTAGAGCCAGGTATCACCTCCATTGTTATAGCATTGACAATAACAGGTTGGACGGGGATGGCCCGTATTGTTCGTGGAGAAGTCATGAAATTAAAGAACCAAGAATATGTACTAGCGGCTAGAACACTTGGTCAGTCGAACTGGAAGGTAATTACAAAGCATTTATTGCCTAACATTAGTGGGATTATCATAATTAATACCATGTTTACTATTCCTGATGCGATTTTCTTTGAAGCATTCTTAAGCTTTATTGGTCTAGGGATTACTCCACCAGACGCATCACTTGGTACGTTGATTAACACTGGTTTTGACAATATTATGCTTTATCCATATATGCTCGTATTCCCGGCTATTCTGATTTCGGTTATTATGATTGCATTTAACCTAATCGGTGATGGATTACGTGATGCATTTGATCCGAAAATGCATAAATAATAAAGGTAGGTGTCTTTAAATGAGTAAATTATTAGAAGTAAAAGATTTAGCTGTTTCATTTAACACCTACAATGGTGAGGTGCAAGCTGTCCGTGGTGTTAGCTTTGATTTGGACAAAGGAGAAACATTAGCGATTGTTGGGGAATCAGGTTCTGGTAAATCTGTAACAACAAGTGCGCTAATGGGGCTTGTACCCAAACCACAAGGTGTTATTAAATCTGGGGAAATTCTTCTTGAAGGAGAGGACTTAGTTAAAAAGTCAAATAAGGAAATGCAGAAAATCCGTGGGAAGGATATTTCTATGGTGTTTCAGGACCCAATGACTTCCTTAAATCCAACGATGAAGGTTGGGAATCAAATTATAGAGGGGCTAATTAAACATCAAAACATGAACCGCAGTGAGGCTAAGAAAAAAGCTATTGAATTGCTTGATCAGGTAGGAATTCCTCATCCAGAAATTAGAATTAATCAATACCCACATCAATTTTCAGGTGGGATGCGTCAGCGTGTTGTTATCGCGATTGCATTAGCATGTAATCCGAAAGTGCTAATTGCGGATGAGCCAACAACTGCACTTGATGTAACCATTCAAGCACAGATTTTAGAGTTGATGAAAACCATTCAGAAGGAAACCAATAGTGCGATTGTGTTTATCACGCATGACCTTGGCGTGGTGGCTAATGTCGCTGACCGTGTTGCCGTGATGTATGCTGGTAAAGTTGTGGAATATGGTACGGTTGACGACATATTCTACAATCCGAAACACCCATATACTTGGGGATTACTTGGATCCATGCCAACATTAGATAGCGAGGATGAGGAACTGTATGCTATTCCTGGGAGCCCGCCAAACATGTTGAATCCACCTAAAGGAGATGCCTTTGCACCTAGAAATAAGTTCGCATTGGAAATTGATGCAGTCATGGAGCCTCCGATGTTTCAAGTGTCTGATACGCATTATGCAGCAACATGGCTACTTCATGAAGATGCACCAAAAATAGAACCTCCAGAATCTGTTAAGAAACGTATGGAAGGATTTGCAAGAACTGGGGGTGACAAGTAATGGCGGAGGACAAAATTCTAGAAGTTAAAAATCTTCAAAAGCACTTTAGGGTAGGCAGAAATAAAACGGTAAAAGCAGTGGATGGCGTTACGTTTGATATTTACCGTGGAGAAACGTTCGGTCTTGTTGGTGAATCTGGTAGTGGGAAATCAACAACCGGAAGAACCATTATCCGCCTTTACGATGCAACAGGCGGAGAGGTTAAGTTTAATAATGAAGATGTCCATGGAAAGAAATCAAAGGAAGAATTATTAAAGTTCAACCGTAAAATGCAAATGATTTTCCAAGACCCCTCCTCATCTCTTAATCCACGTATGACGGTTATGGACATTATAGCGGAAGGATTGGATATCCATAACTTAGTAAAAAATGAGAAAGAACGTAAAGAACGTGTTGAAGAATTATTAGAAGTAGTTGGATTAAATAAAGAGCATGCAAGTAGATTCCCACATGAATTTAGTGGTGGACAACGTCAGCGTATTGGTATAGCTCGTGCCTTGGCTGTAGAACCAGACCTTATTATTGCAGATGAGCCAATTTCAGCATTAGATGTGTCGATTCAAGCGCAAGTCGTTAACTTGTTGAAAAAGCTTCAAAAGGAACGTGGCCTAACCTATTTATTTATTGCCCATGATTTATCCATGGTGAAATACATTAGTGACCGAATTGGTGTGATGTATTTAGGTAATCTGGTGGAGTTAGCGGATAGTGATGAATTGTATAATAATCCAATTCATCCATACACAAAATCGTTGTTAACAGCTATTCCACTTCCTGACCCGGAATATGAGCGGAATCGTAAACGTGTTCCGTATGATCCGAGTGTACACGACACAAGTGAGGTACCAGAGTTTAGGGAGATTAGGCCTAGACACTGGGTACGCTGTACGAAGAAGGAATTTGAACAATATAAAAAAGAACTTGAGAATGAATAAAAAATCTCCTTGTTACCTTTCACGGTAGCGAGGGATTTTTTTTCTAGGTCAACCACCCCTTTCTGTAGGGTTCTTTTTAGTAAACTTGTACCCATTGATCGAATTTCATGTATTTTGTTATTTAACAATGATTCGTGAATGATGAATTGTTTGACAACAGGTCCTGTATTATAATAAAATATTGAACAGAAGTATGAGAAAAAAAGGGGGATATGAAATGAGAAAGAAGACACTTTTTACCTTTGTAATGCTTTTCGTTTTAGCGATGGTCTTAGTTGCCTGTGGAGGCGGGACAGACACTGGAAATGAAGACGGTAGTTCGAATGGAGGGGGAGAAGCTCCTGAATTCTTGAGCATGTTAACCGGCGGAACAAGTGGTACGTATTACCCATTGGGTGGGGAAATGGCAAGTATTATTACAGATGAAACAGGAATTCAAACGGATGCGATTTCTTCCAATGCTTCCGCGGATAATGTAGTTTCTTTACAAGAAGGGGAAGCGGAATTAGCATTTGTTCAAACGGATGTTATTGCAAACGCTGTAGAAGGTGTTAATGCATTTGATGGTAACCCAGTGGATAATGTATTAGCGTTAGGTTCATTATATCCAGAAACGATTCAAATTGTTACAACAGCGGATTCAGGGATTGAGTCTGTGGAAGATTTAAAAGGAAAAACCGTTTCTGTAGGTGCACCAGGATCTGGAACTTACATTAATGCAGAGCAAATCCTTGAAGTTCATGGATTATCCATTGAAGATGATATTGAAGCACAGAACCTAGACTTTGGTGAATCTACTGGTGGAATTCAAGATGGTAACATCGATGCTGCATTTATTACAGCCGGAACTCCTACTGGTGCGGTAGAAGGATTAGGAGCTACTACAGATGTAAGTATCGTTCCAATTGCCGAGGAAAAAATTAATGAGCTTGTGGAACAATATCCTTATTATGCTGCAGATACCATTACTGCTGGAACGTATGGACTGGAAGAGGATGTAACAACAGTTGCCGTTCTTGCCATGCTTGCTGTAACGGATTCATTATCTGAAGATGCTGTTTACGATATTACAAAAGCAATTTACGATAATACGGATGCTATTTCCCATGCTAAAGGGGAATTTATTACGAAGGATTCTGCCTTGGACGGTATTGGAATTGACTTGCATCCAGGAGCAGAAAAGTACTTCCAAGAAGAAGGACTACTTGAATAGAACATAGAATAAGGCCGGCTGTTAAACCTATTGTTCATAGGCTTAAGCTGCCGGCTACTTTTTTAAGTCTTTATAACCTTCATGTATGGATTCAAAAAGAAGGATGACAGAATCATCCGCTCAGGTCACATTTTGCCGGATTTTGAATATACCCTTAACGTATTACATATATAGTCTATCAATAACTCATTCGCATATACCCTAGAAACGAATGCATTTTTCAAATTATCCCTCTGGTTATATAATAGTAGGATACGAATAGGTGGACTGAATATGAAATTAAAGAAATTATTACTTTCCTTTATCATTCTGCTCCTTTTACTCATCGGTTTGTTTGTTCCCTTTCGTACTGCTTTAGTCTTTTATAAAGAGAATACAGATTATATTGAAGCATTTTTGCCCATTCAAAAGGGAGACACCTTCCAAATTATTTTTAAACATTCTATTCACTTAAAAGATGTGGTTGAAAAATATAAAGTTACAGATGATTTACAAATAAAACAATATGAATTTGTCTATGAGGAATTCGGAATTGGAATGCCTAGTAATGCACAAGAAGGAGAGTCTTTTGTATATGAAGATGGGAAATATCATATAAGAGATATAGATCGAATATTTCCATTCATTAATGTTCGAAATGGTAAGACCGTATCAAAAAATCGATTAGTTTGGGGAACAGAGGATTCAGAAGAAGAGCATATGGTTTGGTTTAATGAGTACTTCAAGCCAGGTGCATGGTTTACGATTAAAGTGGAGAGGATTTCACTTTGGGAATACTTGAAAGGAGTGAAAATACATGACTGATCAAAATAAAAAAGTTGAGTTAACGGAAGAAGAACAGCAAAAACTATTAGAAAAATATGATGCAGAATCCAATACGAGGAAGTTGACTGGTTTTGCGGGATGGCTTGTATTTCTTACATTAATTGCATTTTCTTTATTTCAATTATATACGGGGGCATTCGGTGCCTATACAGCATATATTCAACGAACCATACACTTAGGGTTTGCTTTATCTCTCATATTTTTATTATTTCCAGCTAAAAGAGGGACAAATAGAAATAGAGTACCATGGTATGATTGGATTTTAGTTATTTTATCCGTTGTCGTGTCGAGTTATTGGCCTTTATTCTATGAAACGTTAGTACAGCAAATTGGTGGGATTAACCAAGCACAGATGATTATTGGTTTAATTGCTATTTTACTTGTCTTAGAGGCTACTAGACGAGCAGTTGGTCTACCTATTATCATTATTGCAATTGTTTTCTTGCTTTATGCTTATTTTGGCCGACAAATGCCGGGAATGTTAGCCCATCGTGGACTTAGTTTAGAACAATTAGTTGATTCTATGTTCTTTACGACAGAAGGTATTTTGGGTACACCGTTACAGGTTTCCTCCACATATATCTTTCTATTTTTACTATTTGGAGCGTTTTTAGTACAGACTGGTGTTGGTTTGTATTTCAATGATTTGGCTTTAGCTATTGCGGGTCGCCGTGTTGGTGGACCGGCGAAGGTAGCAATATTCTCAAGTGCATTGAACGGAACCATCTCCGGGAGCTCTGTTGCCAACACAGTAACCACTGGTTCATATACGATTCCAATGATGAAAAAGTTAGGGTATAGGCCAAACTTCGCAGGTGCTGTTGAGGCTGCTTCTTCCACAGGTGGTCAAATTATGCCTCCGATCATGGGTGCAGCAGCATTCTTGATGATTGAATTTGCAGGTGTACCGTATTGGGATATCGCTAAGGCAGCGGTTATACCAGCAATTCTATATTTCTCTGGTATTTGGATTATGACACACTTTGAAGCGAAAAGGGTTGGACTTGTTGGACTAGCAAAAGAGGAAATACCGAATAAAAAGGAAGTATTTAAAAAGCTATATCTACTACTACCAATTCTGGCAATTGTTTATTTCCTTTTTGATGGATATAGTATTGAAAGAACTGCTATATATGGAATTCTTATTACCATAGGTGTTAGCTTACTTCGTAAAGACACAAATATATTCATTGAGAATGGCAAATTTACATTAAGGAAGCTAATTACGGCACTTACGGATGGTGCTCGTACTGCATTAGGTGTAGCAGCAGCAACTGCATGTGCTGGTATTATTGTAGGTGTTGTAACGAAGACGGGATTAGGTCTAAAGCTTGGTAATGGATTAGTAGATATGGCAGCAGCTATCACTAGTACACCATTAGCGCTTTTATTATTGACACTTTTCTTTACCATGGTAACCTCTATTATTTTAGGTATGGGTTCACCTACAACAGCTAACTATATTATTACATCAACGATTGCTTTACCTGCTATTATGGCGTTGGTTGATCAATATCAATTTGCGATTCCGGTATTAGCAGCTCATATGTTTGTATTTTACTTCGGAATTGTTGCGGATATCACACCGCCTGTTGCGTTGGCTGCATTTGCAGCAACAGGTATATCGGGTGGTGAGCCGATACGAACTGGTTTTAATGCATCGAAATTGGCGATTGCAGCATTTATCATTCCATACATGTTTATCCTTGAACCACAATTATTAATGATTGATGTAACAACAGGTGGAATGATTTGGTTACTCCTAACGGCCATTACAGGTATGATTGCTATTGGTGCTGGCTTAATTGGCTTCTGGTATCGAAAACTACATTGGGTAGAACGTATCGTTACAGTTGTTACTGGTTTACTACTCATTTATCCTGAAGGTAACACGGATATATATGGACTCGTTCTATTTATTGCTATGTTAGTTGTTCAATTTATGACTAGGAATCGAGCAAAAGGTCAAAAACAAAAAGTGGCTGGTGGAGAAGCTTAATAGATTAATAATGTCAATGAATATTGGATGGCCAGGATATTTCCTGGTCATTTTTTTACTGTTTTCCAATCTTTAATTACATATACTTCAATGAGTCACTAAAAATCTGGCAGTCTATTAATATGCTTTTAGAAAAGGATTTAGCTATGGGTCTATGCTAAAATAGATGTCAGAATAAATTAGAAAAGGCTGGTTTTATAAATGAAAAAACAGCATGATTTTACACAGGGAAATATAGTTAGGCAACTTATTGTATTTTCCGGACCAATCATGTTAGCAAATCTTTTGCAGACGTCTTATCAGTTTATTGATAGTCTTTGGGTTGGGAATTTATTAGGGGCAAATGCTTTGGGTGCTGTTGCTGTTTCAAGTACGATTATATTTACTGTATTATCATTTGTCATTGGACTAAATAATGCTGCACTCACGATACTTTCTCAACAAAAAGGGCGTGATAATAAGGAAGGTTTAACGCGCTACTTAAATGCATTTGTTGTTATTTTAACAACGATATCTATATTACTAGGGCTTATTGGATATTTCTTTGCGGAAGGTTTTTTACATCTACTAGGTACACCTGAAAGTATGATGGATGAGGCTATAAGTTATTTGCGAATTAACTTTCTGGGAATTCTCTTCCTTTTCGGTTATAACTTTATTAGTACGGTGCTTCGTGCCTTAGGAGATAGTAAAACTCCCATGCATTTTGTTACGCTTGCCGTATTACTTAACATTGTACTTGATCCATTATTTATATCTACTTTTAATTGGAAAGTAGAGGGGGCAGCATTAGCTACGGTTGTCTCTCAGGGGAGTGCATTTTTGTATGGAATTATTTATGTTCTTTCTAAAAAACTTGCGCCATTTACAATGCCGACATTACCAGCTTGGAAAGAAGTTCGTCTAATCTTAAATTTGGGGATTCCATCTGGGCTGCAAATGGCTGTGATTTCAGCTGGCTCTGCCGCCATTATGAGTGTTGTAACTACATTTGGTGCAGGAGTTGTGGCTGGCTTTAGTGCAGCGCAACGTTTAGATAGTTTATTACTCTTGCCAGCCCACGCACTTAGCACAGCTGTTGGTAGTATGGCCGGACAAAATATTGGAGTGAAAAACTGGTCACGCGTAAGCAGTATAGTGAAGTATGGTGTTTTGTATAATTTAACCATCATGGGGTTAGTGGCCATTTTAGTTGTGTTTCTTGCCCAATATGGTGTACAGCTGTTTATTCGTGAAGAAGAAGCTGTTCAGTTTGGTACCATGTATTTGCAAATCATTGCCCTTTGCTACCCATTTCTCGGAATCAACTTTGTCTTAAATGGGATTGTAAGAGCCGCTGGTGCGATGTATCAAGTGCTTGCTCTGAATATCATTTCCTTTTGGGTCTTACGTTTCCCGTTAACGGCATTATTCGCCAATCTGTTTGGGGAAATGGGTATTGCAATTGGAATGGGATCGAGCTTTATTGTAAGTAGTTGTATTGCATTCCTATATTTCCGGTTTGGTAAATGGCGTGAAAAGGAGTTATTCGTCAAAAATCGATAATATGTGCATAGGGCTGTTGATATCTTATGGATATTTTCCAAGGATTGGGGATAAGTGAATAAAGTTGTGGATAAAATTGTTTATAATGGGGGATATTTCCACAAGGATTTAGTGCTTAGGTAGATGTTTTATAGATTTAATGATCAGTAGATGTACGGTAAGTATTGATTTGGCGGTAATTAATATGTGGATAAGGGTTAGGATATATCCTTCTAGTTGCCCTCTTAAAATAATAGAATTAATAATATGATATGTTGATAATTAGATAGATATCCACAATTAATTCACAACCTGTGTATTTCTCTGATTGATTCTAATCTTATTGCTTTTCAAACGATTATACGTTGTGTTAAAAATCAATATCTATTAATAGATTTATCGCAGGTTAAGGGGCAGTAATATCCTCCACCTTAAAAATGAGGATGGGGGATGAAAGAAACCCACCACTGATTGAAGATTCACTTTATATTATCAAGATAGGTGATTTAAATTGAAGAAACAAACGAAAAAAGCAATCTATCAAATTATGCTTATCATTATTTTATTTTTTACAGTGTTTATCGTTATTTCTATCTTATCATTCATAGATCATAGTCCAAGAGAGTCAACTTCAAATTATCCACAAATATCAGATGAGGTTCGGCAATATAGGCCACTTGTGGATAAATATGCAAAGAAATATGGAGTAGCTAATTATGTGGATGTCCTATTAGCAATGATGATGCAAGAATCATCTGGTAGGGGAAAGGACCCAATGCAGGCTTCTGAAAGCTATTGTGGACAGATTGGATGCATAGATAATCCGGAGTTATCTATTAAACAAGGAGTCTATTATTTTAGTGAAGTTTTAAAAGATGCCGAGGGTGATCTGGAATTAGCCATTCAATCCTATAATTTTGGTAGAGGATTTATTGATTACGTATTAAGTGAATCCGGACATTATACAGAAGATATTGCAATTGACTTTTCCCAAGAAATGTATAAAAGGGCGCCAGATAAGACAATTTATACCTGTCTAAGGGAAGAAGCAAAAAAATATAATGCTTGTTATGGTGACATCTATTACGTGAGATCGGTTATGGCCTATAAAGAGGGATTAGCCTTAGAATAATGAAGCTGTTAAAATATGGGTAAAGGCTATAAGTGTCTGGGTAATGGAAATCATTCTGCCTACACGTATAGCTTTTAAGAAAATATAGTTTTTTTCTAATAAAAAGGAGGAAATGGAAATGACAAAAGCAATACATACTGAAAATGCCCCAGCTGCAATTGGACCTTATTCACAAGCTATTCAAGCGGGAGACTTTGTTTATGTTTCAGGGCAAATCCCGATTGACCCAGCTACAGGAGAAGTAGTAGAAGGAATTGAAAAGCAAACTGAACAGGTATTAAAAAATCTTCAGGCTATTTTAGCGGAAGTTGGTACGGATTTTTCTAAAGTAGTGAAGTTCACGATTTATATTGCAAACATGGATGACTTCGGTACAATTAATGAAATTTATGGAGGGTTTTTATCCGAGCCATATCCTGCGCGTGCGACTGTAGAGGTAAGTCGATTACCAAAAGATGTACAAGTTGAGATGGATGTTGTTGCGTACGTGAAATAAGCGAGTAAAAAGAGGGGGAAGTGCATGATGGATAACTTTATTTATCAAAACCCAACAAAGTTAATTTTTGGAAAAGGGCAATTGGATCGTTTGCCTAAGGAAGTGGAAAAATACGGTAGAAAAGTACTTATAGTATATGGCGGCGGAAGCATCAAGAAGAATGGCATCTATGATAATGTGTTGAACATGTTAAAGGAAATAGATGCTAATGTTTTTGAACTTCCTGGAGTAGAACCGAATCCCCGTATTTCTACGGTTCGAAAAGGAGTAGAAATTTGTAAATCAGAGGGGATTGAATTTATTTTAGCAGTCGGTGGTGGAAGTACGATCGATTGTACGAAGGCTATCGCTGTTGGTGCCAAAACAGATGTAGATATGTGGGATGTTGTAACCAAAAAGGAAAGAGCTTCTGACGGCTTGCCTTTTGGTACGGTATTAACACTTGCGGCTACGGGGTCAGAAATGAATGGTGGATCCGTCATTACGAATTGGGAAACAAATGAAAAGCATGGGTGGGGAGCAGCTCCATACACCTTCCCGAAATTCTCTATCCTTGACCCTGAACACACCATGACTGTGCCACGTAATCAAACGGTATACGGTATTGTGGATTCCATGTCACATGTGTTAGAGCATTATTTCCATCAAACATCAAATACACCGATTCAGGATAGATTTTGTGAAGGCATCTTAACAACTGTGATGGAAACAGCACCCAAGCTACTTGAGAATCCAAATAATTATGAATATCGTGAAACGGTTATGTTGGCAAGTACATTAGCATTGAATAATATGCTAAACATGGGATATCGTGGAGATTGGGCAACTCATAATATCGAGCACGCTGTCTCTGCTGTTCATGACATTCCACATGGGGGAGGATTAGCAATTATATTCCCACATTGGATGAGACATGTATTAGATGACGAGAATTCCGCCCGTTTTAAACAGCTGGCGGTTCGTGTCTTTGGTCTAGACCCTTCTGGAAAATCGGATAAAGAGGTAGCGCTTGAGGGAATTGACAAACTAAGTGAATTCTGGACATCTATTGGCGCTCCATCTAGATTAGCTGATTATGAAATAGATGAATCGACAGTTGAGTTAATGGCTGAAAAAACCGTTATTGCAAGACCTCAATACGGAAACTTCAAAAAGTTAGATAAACAAGACTCGATAGCCATTTTGAAAGCTAGTTTATAATTCATTGATAATGGCAAGATTCGACAATATTTCCTGGGGAATATCCGAATGTTGTCACATAAAAATAGACTGGGACATAACTAAGTATTTAACTCAAAAGACGAACAACGCACTACTTAGCCAAGTATATTTACGGAGCGTTTTTTATCCACCAATCGTGTTCGGCTTTTGCTTAGAGAAAATACTTTTGTCCCAGTCTCTTTACATATTATATTCCCTAACTTAATACGATAATGATTGCGTTAAATACCAAAATCAACTTTCCTAATGCGAATGTCTAGATCTTGCTGATGATACAGATTGGCTGTGTTTTGGTGAATACTCATATTTATACCAGATTACTAGAAGAATAACCCCTCCAAGAATAAGAAGGATACTTGTAGTAACGAATACGGTTGAGAATCCGTACATAGCTGCGAGCAAACCACCAAGTGCCGGCCCGATAATGTTTCCAAGGAAGCGTAAGCTCGTATTGTAACCTATCACTTCTCCTTGCATAGAAAGTGGTGCTGCGGTTCGGATATATGCCATTCGAACAGGAATAATACCACCAATGGACATACCAAGTAAGAATCGCAGAACAACCAATTGCCATATATTGGATACAAATGCGCCTGGTAAATAGACAATACCAGCAGCAAATAATAGAATAATTAATATTTTCGTGTGACCAACTTGGTCTCCTAATTTACCCCAGTTTCTGGACATGAGTAAATTTCCTAACCCGGCAGCAGAAAAGGCTAATCCGGCATAGAAAGCAACATTTACTGGTCCATGTATTTCGGCTACGAACAAGGATAGAATCGGTTGAATACTAAAGTGTGCTACTTGTACGAGTGTTGATAATAATAGAACAATAAGAAGAACCGGGCTTTTTAAGATGTGTAAGATTACTTGTTTACTAGAATATGTTTGGTAGTCCGATGCATCGTTAGATAGTTTCAGCTTAACCTCTTTCGTTCCAAACATAACTAAGAATGCTGAAACAAAGATGGTTAGGGAAATCCATTTAAATGTGTTAGCATATCCGAATGTATCTGCTAGAATTCCTCCAAGCATCGGTCCCATTAATGCTCCGGTAATATTTCCAGTTTGCAAGGTACCTAGAACCTTACCTGCCACCTGCTTTGGAGTCTGTGTTGAGATAAAGGCCTGAGACATAGGAATAAATCCAGTTACAACTCCCATAAATAGACGCAATAAAAAAAGCTGCCATACAGTTGAGACAAACCCCATTAGAAAAACGGATAGTCCAATACCGATTGCAGAGAAAATTAGAATATACCTTCTTCCATATTTATCGCCGATTCTTCCCCATATAGGAGAAAAGAGAAATGCAGTGACAAAGGTTATCGCAAAGGTTAATCCTGACCAAGTTTGCACGTAAGAATCAGAAAAATCCCCCAGTGTTTCAATATACAGGGAGAGGAATGGGATGACCATTGTCATACTTCCGGCAATAAAAAAATTAGCAAACCACATGATTGCTAAGTTCCGTTTGACCAATAAGTCCGTATTAGTAATTGTATATACCTTCTTTCAATAATTTTTATTCCACTTCCTAGAATGATAAATTAAGTAGGAAGTCTTCCGTTTATTACGTCTTAACTAGTTTCATTTTATTTCAGTTACCTTAACTATACGCTATTCGAACTAAATTTGAAAGCTCTCTGCTCATATGTTAAATGTTTGTAAAGGAAGGTAATAATGTGCACAAGCAATAAAAAGCAGTATAATAAATTTATGGAAATTGCTGAGTGATATGATAATGAATCATCTTGTTCTAATAGGAAGGAGACTTTTAATGAGATATAACATGAAGCGAATTCTTTGTATATTGACTTTGACTATTTTAATCTTTGGGCTTATCCTACCAAGTCATGCCTCACATGCTGCAACGAATACAGAAAGCATCAATGAAAAGCTGGGACCGCCAATTGTTGTGTATGGTGGAACTTTATCGGAAGCACAGCGAGAAGAGGTTAGAGAGTTATTAGAAGTGACGAACATGGAAAATGTGATTGAATATGATGTGACAGGGGAAGATATAGCTAACTATATTAATGGGGATATTCATTCTAATATGTATTCTTCCGCTAAAATTGTGAGGCAAGAGGAAGGAACTGGATTAAATATAAATATTGTGACACCCGAAAACATAACAGAGGTAACGAGTGATATGTATGCGAATGCATTATTAACGGCTGGTGTTGAGAATGCAACAGTTGATGTAGCATCTCCTGTACGTGTGAGTGGCCACTCTGCCTTAACTGGGATTTATAAAGCATATGATGCAGAAGGGGAAGAGCTTGATAAGGAACGAATGGAATTAGCAAATGAGGAGCTAGATGTTGCTACAGACCTAGTTAATGAAGATAAAGGAATAACACAGGAAAAGGTTAGTCAATTGTTGACGGAAATTAAACAAACGATTGCGGAACAAAATCCAGCAACCAGGGAAGATGTGGAGCAAATTGTTAGTGAACAATTGGAAAATGTCGGTATATCACTTAGTGAAGCAGATCGGCAAATGCTGATCGATTTATTTGATAAGATGCGAAATTTAGATATTGATTTTAATGCGGTGAAAAGTCAATTAGAGGACATCGCCTCAACTATAACTGAAAAGGCGGAGGAATTAGGATTAGACCAAAACTTTTGGGAAAAAGTGGCCGCCTTCTTTAGTCAGCTATTTGGGGCTTTGAGCGAATTTCTAGGAGGACTCGTTAACGAATAAAACAATCTTAAAAGGACTCTATGCTTGCAGAGTCCTTTTTAAGTATGCTGGAGTTGAGAGAAGATGATGACGAAGCAGACAAACCCACAAGCATGGGCAATTGCCCTTTTTACAATAGGTGTATTTATGGCTGGATTAGATAATGGAATCATAAGTACAGCGTTAACTACGATAAATGAATCCTATCAAGTTTCTCCAACATGGGGAGCATGGACTGTAACGCTTTACACACTTGGTCTGGCTATTAGTACACCAATCATTGGAAAACTATCAGACCGTTACGGTAGAAAACGACTATTTATCATGGAAATCACGCTTTTTGGATTAGGATCTGTCCTTGTTGCTCTCAGTCCAAATTTTATCATGTTATTGGTAGCAAGGTTTATCCAAGCAATTGGTGGTGGAGGAATATTTATAATCGGAAGTTCCCATATACTTTCCACCTTGCCTAAGCAAAAACAAGGTAAGGCATTGGGTATGTTAGGCGGAATGCATGGACTTTCTGCTGTAATTGGCCCTAATTTAGGAGCTGTCATTCTTAGTTTTACTGGTGCATGGCAATGGATGTTTTTGATCAATGTGCCGATTGCCATCTTTCTTATTGTATTTGGTTTAAGAAAATTAGAGGAATCCAAACCAGGAACAGAAGCAAACTTAGATGTGATAGGGGCTACGCTGTTATCCATTAGTATTCTAACGATGATGTATGGAATCACTCAAGTAGCTATTCCATTCCTTTTTGTTGCAATTATCGTATTTATTGTATTTGTAATCCATGAAAAACGAATAGAACAGAACGAAGGAGATCCCATTTTATCCTTTTCACTATTAACAAAAGGAAAATTCATAATGACACTAGTGCTTGGTTTTTTGTCTGGTGGATTTCTGGCAGGAATTATTTTTATTCCTTCCTTCGTGGAAAATGCCCTAGGTGTTCCGGTTGAATATGCAGGTTATTGGGTGACTCCATTAGCCTTAGCCTCGGGAATTGGTGCTGGATTGGGAGGAGCTATGACCGATAAATTAGGACCACTACGAGCCATTGCTAGTTCTGGAGTGATTGGGATTATTGGTTTCACATGGTTCGCCGTATTTGTTGAAGGTTTTACAAGCTTTTTATTGGCAAGTATCCTTGCAGGTGTAGGGTTAGGGATATTACTTGGTGCCCCATTAAATATGCTTGCCGGGGAAAGTGCAAAGGAATCCGAACAGGGAACAGCGATTGGTACCCTGTCACTAGCCAGACAAATTGGACTGACCATTTTCCCTGCATTATTTGCTGTATTTATGGCAACATCAGGTACAGTTGTTCGATCAGGTTACAATCAAATGTTTATTACAGCCGCAATCTTAGCTCTAATTGTATTTATTATTGGATTCGTCATGTCGGTACGATTAAGGGTTAGGGGATAGCTGGTTAAAAGAATTGAGTTTGACTGATCGCCAATCCATTTTAAAAGTATGTTTTCTAAAGTGAATCTTCAATCTGGGGGCTTTTTGCATTCCCCACTTAACATAACTCATTTTTGAGGGGTATTACTGACCTGCAATAAAACAGAAAATGGTTGTAAAAATAGGAGGGAATTTTCAAGATGACTCAATCCAAGCAAGATCCACGAATTCTTCGTACCCGCAAGTTAATTATGGATTCTTTTATTGAACTATCCGGTAAAAAGGAATTTAAGGATATTACCGTTAAGGATATTACAACAGAGGCTATGATAAACCGGGCTACATTCTATTATCATTTCGCGGATATATATGATCTATTGGAAAAAGTATTATCTGAAGTATTATTGATTAATTTGAACGGTCATAACTATCAGGAAAGTAGCCTTAATGAGGAATCCATTATTCGTATTTTTACGGCCATTACAAACTTTCAAGAGTCCCTATCCAATCGCTGTCATAGAGGATACGAAGACACGATTGCTCGTATTATAAGGGAACAGCTTGAAATTATTTTTTATAAAATGTTGTTAAAACAAGGTAAAACGGATGAAGATGAAGCCTTAAAAGTGACAGCTGTCATACTAAGTTGGGGAATTTATGGGGCCTCTGTGGAATGGAGAAGAAATAGAAAAGAGATAGAGCCGAAAGAATTTATCCAATCAGCTATTCCTTATATATTTTCTGGGATTCAATAAAGTGAATCTCAATCAGTGGGGGTTTTCTTTCATCCCCCACTTAAAATGATTCGTTTCTTCCATTTTTGAGGTGGATTACTTACGATAAATGTCGAAAAGTAATTCAAGGCATCGATTAAAAATCCTTATCAGGAAATTAGAATTTTAAAACTATCGTAATAGAATAGTATGTTACTAGTACTAATGTATCATTTTTATTACAGATGTTACAAGATTGGTAGGTTAAGTAATGCTTGTAATGGATTCTTAACTAGCCTGTTACTGTTTTCCCTAGAATCCTATGATAGTATTATCCATAGAATTCGAAGGAGGAATTGATATGAGAAAGCTAGTAACAGTGTTAGCCACAGGTCTAATTCTAGCATTAACATCTGTAACTACTGTTTCCGCAGAGGAATATGAAATTAAAAAAGGGGATACCCTTTGGGATATTGCAAATGAACATAATACAACTGTTGATAGTTTAATAGATATAAATGATTTAAAAACAACTTTGATCCATCCGAAACAAATCCTATTATTACATGAAGAATATACGGTTCAAAAAGGGGATACTTTAATTAGTATTGCCGATAAATACGATGTATCAGTAGAGGATTTAAAGAAATGGAATAATTTAGATTCTGATATCATTGTAATTGGACAAGACTTAGAAATTAAAGGTGTAACGGAAGAGGATTCAGAGGAGAAAGACCAATTCGCATCAGTCCAAACAAAAGAAGAAGATAAAGCAGAAAAAGCAGAAAAAGCATCAAAAGATGAGCCAAGCGGAAAGAAAATGACTGTAACAGCAACGGCATACACAGCTAACTGTGAGGGTTGTACAGGAATTACTTATACAGGTGTAGATTTAAACAAAAATCCAGATGCAAAAGTTATTGCAGTGGATCCGGATGTTATCCCATTAGGTTCTGAAGTATATGTGGAAGGCTATGGATACGCAACAGCAGCCGATATTGGAAGTGCCATTCAGGGTTCAAGAATCGATTTATTTATTCCTGAGTTAAGTGATGCAAAGGAATATGGGGTAAAAGATGTAGAAATAACTATTGTGAATGAAGCATAGAAACAAAGAAGGAATACAGCCACTTATAGGCTTGTATTCCTTCTTTTTGTATAGTAGTTATCCGTAAAGTAATATTTCCATTTCAAAGGTGTAGAATAGCGGTCCCTAAAAAGCTCGATACATATAACAATATCAGTGGGAAAAGGATTTTTCACTGATGTAGATCCCTTTATCTTCTATCATGTTTAGAAGCTAATTTCAGTGGAAATATTATTATCTTCAATAATCTTTACTGGATCATCTGTTGTTTTTACTACTCCAACAGTACCAACTGTTAGGATAAGCATAACAAATAATGCAAATAAAACTTTCTTCATTCTTGATGCCCTCCATCAAAAGTTACTAACAACAGTATAATAAAAATAACGAGAAATCACCACATGGAAATCCTTCAAAATGTGAACGATTTTAGATAGATATTCTTAGAGGACAAACGATAGATAGAGAGGAACATACAACATTCCATTTAGTGAACACCAAATCTCTCTTTGTAATCCAAATAAAAAGCACCCCCATTCTACTAGGGGTGCAATAGATAAAATCTTAGCTTACATACATTTCTTTAATTTGGTTTTGCAAATCACGATCTTGTACGTATTCGTCATAACTCATTTCTTTATCTATAATGCCATTTGGTGTAATTTCAATGAGTCGATTTGCGATACTATTAATAAATTGATGGTCATGTGATGTAAATAGAATCGATCCCTTGAATTTGATAAGTCCATTATTTAAAGATTGGATAGACTCTAAATCCAAGTGGTTGGTCGGCTCATCAAGTATTAATACGTTAGCGTTCGATAACATCATTTTTGAGAGCATGCAACGAACCTTTTCTCCACCAGAAAGAACATTTGCTTTCTTTAATGCCTGCTCTCCGGAGAACAACATTCTTCCTAAAAAGCCACGTAAGAAGGTTTCTGTTTCATCTTCTGGTGAGAATTGACGAAGCCAATCCACCAGTGTCAAATCACTATTTTCAAAGTACTCGGAGTTATCCCTTGGAAAATAGGATTGTGAAGTGGTGACTCCCCATTTATACGATCCAGCATCAGGCTCGATTTCACCCATTAGAATTTTAAATAAAGTTGTTTTTGCGATATCATCTCCACCAACAAATGCTACTTTATCATCTTTATTGAGGGTGAAGCTTACATTATCCAATACTTTCTTGTCACCAATCGTTTTTGTTAAGCCTTCTACTCGTAATAAATCATTCCCAATTTCTCTTTCCGGAGAAAAAGCAATATATGGATATTTACGAGAGGATGGTTTAATATCATCTAACGTAATATTATCCAGCATTTTTTTACGAGAAGTTGCTTGTTTTGATTTGGATGCATTTGCACTGAATCGGGCAATAAAGTTTTGTAATTCCTTAATTTTATCTTCCTTTTTCTTATTAGCTTCTTGTGCCATTTTCGTAGCAAGCTGACTAGACTCATACCAGAAATCATAGTTTCCTACATAAATCTCAATTTTTCCATAGTCAACATCCGCAATGTGCGTACACACTTTATTTAGGAAGTGACGATCATGGGAAACAACAATGACGGTATTTTCAAAGTTGATTAAGAACTCTTCTAGCCATTGAATGGCTTGAATGTCCAAACCGTTTGTCGGCTCGTCCATTAGAAGAATATCTGGATTTCCAAATAGTGCTTGTGCTAATAAGACTTTTACCTTTTGGTCTTCGGTTAACTCTGACATGAGAACAGAATGTAGGGATTCATCAATTCCAAGTCCTTTTAATAGAACAGCAGCATCTGATTCTGCTTCCCATCCATTCATTTCGGCAAACTCTCCTTCAAGCTCTGCAGCACGCATGCCATCCTCTTCAGAGAAATCTGCCTTCATGTAGATTGCGTCTTTTTCTTGTTTTACTTTATATAAACGTTCATGCCCCATGAGGACTGTTTCTATAACAGGGTGCTCTTCATAAGCGAAGTGGTCCTGTTTTAATACAGCAATTCGTTCACCTGGGGTTAGGGAGACATTTCCGGATTGGGCTTCGATTTCACCGGATAATATTTTTAAAAAGGTTGACTTACCGGCGCCATTTGCACCAATCACTCCATAGCAGTTTCCAGGGGTAAACTTTAAATTGACGTCTTCAAATAACTTCTTATCACCATAACGTAACCCGACATTCGTAACCGTAATCATGTATTCTTATTTCCTCCAATTTTTAGAAATATACTATTCGCCTTCCAATTTGAGCGAAAGTGTAGTTATTTTTATACTTAAAAAAATTTTAGAATTTTATTTTTGGCGATTCCCTTTATCTAAATTTTAAATGTAAAAATAAGTAATCAAAGCTAGCTTACGTTATTTATAAGAATACGTCAATAAAGAAACATCATATATTATATAACAGGAATTTCCAAACGAGGATGTTGAAAGTAAATGATTAATAGGAGCATAAAGGGAATCTTCATTCAGCGGTTTTTTTTAGCCTCCAACTAAAATGATCCGTTTTATCTCGATTTTTGGGATGGTGGTATGGCTGCCCTCTTAACCTGCGATAAAAGACTTATAGAGATGTGGGGCTAAATTCAGCGAGGTTTTATGTCCCTCGCTGAATGGATTATGATTATATTAATCTAGCTTTAATGTATCGATACCTAATCGTTTATAGGGGATTTGGATACGGAATGCTAGATGGTTAGCCTCGAGGTCAATATGCTCCACGGAAACTTTAAAATTGCTTTTCATTTCCATTTCTGTAACAGCCACATAGATTTCTTCCTCTTTTGGATTAATGGTCACCCATTCTGGCATATCTAAGTATTTATCCATGTATTCCATGATTTTTTGATTTGGCAATTCTAATAAACCAATGGAAATGGAACGTTGTTTTAAAATAATATCACCGTTGTCCAATACCAGTGGTTCCAAATGTACTGATAGGGGAACCGTAGTAGAAAAGGCTGGTAATTCCCCCATCAAATGAACATCGTCCTCTAAAGATATGGAGTAATGATGTTTCGACCCTTGTAGCATTTCTTGAAGGTAGGCGTTTACGAGTTCATTTAAATTTTGTTTCGTTGTTCGAACTACAAATTCAGAGCTTCCTTCTGTGTTTGGTTTTTGATTTGGGATTATTTCCCGTTCTGAAACAGGCCAAAACAGAAGGGTAGCAAGAACGATGATTACTATTATATTGAAACCTAGTAAACTATAAAATAAGCCTCTCCATTTATTTTTCCTCTTTCTTTTTTCTTCGTGAGCGGTCACTTCCCTCAACTCTCTTCATTTGTAATATAGTTCAGTACACGCTCTGCAATCAGGTGATAGCCTTGGTAATTAGGATGAAAGTTATCCTCGGCAAATAAGTTTATATCCTTATCTTGAAATAAATCCAGTGTAGGAATAAATTCTACATTATCATTTTCATCTGCAATGGCTTTCGTTGTACCGTTGTACGCATTTACAATCATATTTAATTCCTTAATATCCTGAAAGTATTTCTCGAATGGATTGTAAAAACCAATGAGATAGATAGTTGCATCTGGGTTGTGTCCTTTTATTTTCCTCATAATCTGTTTTAGGTTATTTTCATAATGTACTCTCTGTTCGATAAAGTCATTAAGCGTTAAATTCATGAAGTTTTCTTTTGCGACTTGCATAATATCATTTGCACCAATAGTAATTAAAATAATATCCGCTTTAGAAATAGCGGAAGAAACCTCATCTAGGTTTAGGCGTTCTAGCAGTTGCTCTGAACGCGATCCTCGTTTACCGAAATTTTCAAAATGAGCAACCTTCTTATCTTCTGTATTAATCGTTCTTTCTAGGATACCAACATATCCACCTTGATTGGTAGTGTCTCCAACCCCTTGGGTGAGGGAGTCACCAACAGCAACAATATGAATAGGATAATTGTTCTGGAAAAATGCCATCGTTCCTTGAACTGTTTCAGCAATTCTCTCAGGGAGTTCTTTAGGGTCGCTGGGCTGAACTTCCTTCTCAGTAGGTTCTTTTGTTTCTTTGCCGTTCTCACTTACTTCTATTTGTTGTAATTCTTCTAGTTTCGTTTCCTTTAATAAAGCTGGGCGGGATTCCATTTTATCTGGGCCTTCCATTGGAAAAATTATAGAAATCATTGCAATTCCCAATAAAATAGTGCCAAATATAGTATAGAAATATGTTTTTTTCATGTGTATCACACCTATACTGGTTTACTATATATTATGGCTAGGTGAGTCAAATATCCACGTACAGAGATAGGTCTTCTTTATTAGTATATGACAAACTTTCCCTCATATTAAATATACCCTAATATTATAATCATTAAAATAAAAAGTTAAACGTTGTTGTAGGATTGTAAACAGGTTGTCATATAAGGTAGGAGTTACGCTTTTAAGTTGATGAGACGTAGGCTGTCATTTGAGCAAATATACCGCTGCGGAAATACACTACGCTTTCCGTGGGCGCTGCTGAGCCTACTTCGAGCTATCGCTCTTCGTAGTCTCGCCGAGGCTTGTCCTATGGGAATAGCACGTGTCTAAAGACTACGGAGCGGTGGTCTTCCAATACGGAGGCTGAAGCCGTGCCCTAAGGTCCGCGACTGCTCGCAGTGGAAATCAACGTGCACCAACAAACATTATTGTTCTACAGGTTATTGCGCATTCTATATGACAAAAGTAGATAATAAAAAGGATGTAAGCTTATGCTCACATCCTTTTTATTGTGTTTAAACGAAAGCAGCTTCTGTTGTTTTGTTCCCTCTTAATCGATCTGCTTCTTCAAATGGGTTTTTACCTGTGATAACAGTGATTCCTGCCGCTTTTGCGTTTTCGACTGTTGAATCGGCAGAATCTGCATTTTCTACCCAAAGGATTTTTCCTTGTTTATTGATTACCTGTTCAATAGTAGATGTTGGTAATGCTTCTCCATTGATCCAAACGGCATCAATATTACCAGGGATATCTGTTAGTTCATTATATTTTTGACCTTCACCGAACGGTACAAGTTCAAATCCTAAAGCTTCTAATTTCTTCGCTGATTCACAAGTAGAACCAGTGCTTGCGATTACTTTCTTTCTAACGCCCCCAGCACGGTCAAATGGGGAAGAAAGAAGCCATTTAATTGCGTCTTCTTCCGTTTCTTTTATAACAGGTGCTTCTCCTGTAGCTTTAGCAATGGCTTGATCTAAATCAGCTAGAATATCATCTGTTGATTCAAGACCGATAGAAAGTCGAACAAGCTCTTCTGTTACACCACTCTTCTTCAAGTCCTCTTCACCTAATTGTTGGTGTGTAGTAGAAGCAGGGTGGATGATTAAGGATTTCGCATCCCCAACATTTGCCACATGAGACCATAGTGTAATGTTATCGATAAGTTTCCTTCCTGCATCACGTCCACCTTTAATTCCAAAGGTAATAATAGATCCGTATCCTTCTTTAAAGTATTTTTTAGCAACTTCATGGGAAGGATGTTCTTCTAATCCTGGGAAGTTCACCCATTCAACAGCAGGATGTTCTTTCAGAAAGTTTACTACTTTAACAGCATTTTCATTATGTCTTGTAATACGCAAGTGCAATGTTTCTAATCCTTGTAATAATAGGAAAGCATTTTGTGGACTCAAGCATGCACCGATGTCACGTAGCAATTGGACACGTAATTTTGTAATAAATGCTGCTGGACCAAGGTCAACATATTTTAGACCGGCATAGCTTTCATCAGGTTCGGTAAATCCCGGGAATCTTCCATTACCCCAATTGAAGCGCCCGCCGTCGACAACAAGACCACCAATTGTTGTTCCATGTCCACCAATCCATTTCGTAGCAGAATGAACAACAATATCTGCACCCCATGTAAGTGGTTTTGTCACATATGGTGTTGCAAATGTATTGTCGATAATAAGTGGAATTCCGTTTTCGTGTGCCACTTCAGCAACAGCTTCAACATCAAATACATTTAAGCTTGGGTTTGTAATAATTTCACCAAAAATTGCCTTTGTTTTATCGGTAATAGCTTTACTGATTTCCTCTGGTTTTGTACCATCAACAAATTTAACGGTAATGCCGTATTTTGGAAGCGTGTTAGCAAAAAGGTTATAGGTTCCACCGTAAAGATTACTATCTGCAATAATTTCGTCTCCTGTACCTGCTAGGTTTAGGATGGAAAGTGTAATAGCTGCCATTCCAGATGAGGTAGCAAGTGCACCAACACCATCTTCTAATGTAGCAATTCGTTGTTCCAGTGCATCTAACGTTGGATTCATTATACGAGAGTAGATGTTTCCTGGTTCAGCAAGCCCGAAAAGGTTTTGTGCATGTTCTGTATCACGGAAAACATAAGAAGTAGTTTGATAGATTGGAACCGCACGTGAACCTGTTGTGGGGTCAACTTCTTGACCAGCGTGTAGTAATTGTGTTTCTGGATTTTGCAAATGGAAATCAGACATGAAAAATTCCTCCTTAAATTTTAAATAGATATGATTATGTATCTGGAAGCGGAGATAAGAAAAGCCCTCTTCATAAGAGAAGAGGGCTTTGATATGTAGCCGGACCTCCTCTTATCTTCCAAATCATAAGATCTGTAGGATTTAGCACCGGAAAAAGCAAACACTGCCTTCAGGTTGCCGGGTTTCACAGGGCCTATTCCCTCCACCGCTCTTGATAAGAGATTATTAAGTTAAACTCAGTATAGTCGTCAGAATTTTATTTGTCAACTAATTTTATCAAATAATTCCTCAACTTTTTCTAAAGGAAACATTAGCACCTTCATATAAGTCAAGTATGTCATGGAATAAAATACCAGAAAATATTACCTAATGGGAAATTTGCGTATATTCATTATGTTATTGACGAAATTTGTAGAATTATTTAGTATTATGTTGTACAGTGATCTCTTTCAGATTGTTTTAATAAAAGATAGCAATAGGTGTAAACTAATGAAAGGCGTTACACAATTATCTTTTAACCTGTACATTTTGATGAAGTTGTTTTTTAAAAGCGTTTTCATCTATTTAATCGTATCTTATTAAAAGACTTGGGGGATAGGAACAATGGTAGAAATAATAAATAAGATAAACGATTTTCTTTGGGGAGCGCCCAGCTTAATATTGCTTGTTGGGACAGGCCTCTTTTTAACCATTATTTTAAAGGGGATGCCCTTTAGGAAGCTGTTTTATGCTATGAAGCTTGCTTTTGTTCCGGATAAGGAAGATTCTAGTGCAGAAGGGGATGTCAGTAATTTTAAAGCGCTGATGACATCGCTTGCTGGAATGATTGGTAACGGTAACATTGCCGGAATAGCAACCGCTATTACACTTGGTGGACCGGGAGCACTCTTTTGGATGTGGGTTGTCGGCTTGCTTGGAATGGCAACCAAATATTCAGAGGCATTGCTCGCGCAAATTTACCGGGTGAAAAATGAGAATGGTGAGTATTCCAGTGGGCCAATGTATTATATCGAACGCGGGATTGGAAAAAAGTGGAAACCGTTAGCTGCAGCATTCGCCATTTTTGCAGCAATTGCTGCACTTGGAACGGGGAATGGTGTGCAGTCAAATACCATTGCAGACGTAATGGATAACAGTTTCCATGTCACTGGTTGGGTGACAGGTATAATACTTGTTGTACTGACTGCACTTATCATTTTTGGTGGTTTGAAACGTATTAGTAATGTTGCGGGTGTATTTGTACCGTTTTTAGCTCTATTATATATTGTTGGTGCTCTTTTAGTCTTAGTGATAAACTATGATCAAATTCTTCCGGCATTTGAGTTGATTTTCACACATGCCTTTACTCCTGTATCTGCAGCAGGTGGCTTTACAGGTTTTGTTGTTAGTCAGGCAATTCAGCAAGGGGTATCCAAAGGGATATTCTCAAACGAAGCGGGTCTTGGTACCGTCGCACTAATTGCTGGTAATGCGAAGACAACTCATCCAGTAAAACAAGGACTTGTTGCTATGACAGGTGTTTTCATTGTAACAATTATTATTTGTACGATGACGGGACTTGTACTAATCATAACTGGTTTCTGGGATCCTTCGGGAGGACTTATTTCTGGAGTAGAGCATAATCCAAACCTTGAAGCGGGTGCATTAACGAGTGCTGCATTTGGATCAGTGCTTGGGGTACTAGGCGAGTATATCGTATCGGTTTCCGTTATTTTCTTCGGATTTTCCACGATTATCGGCTGGTATGTCTATGGAGCGAAATGCTTTGAATATTTATTTGGTCTAAAATATATTTCCCTTTATGGTGTGATTTATCTTGCATGTACTTATTTGGGTTCAGTAGCCGATTTATCACTTATGTGGACGATAGCTAATCTGACAAACGGACTGATGATTATACCGAACTTGATTGGATTATTACTGCTGTATAAAGTGATTAAACGCGAAACAGAGAAGTTCTTTGCAAATCCAGTAGAAAAGAATCAGTTAAGTTAAATAGATTATCAAAATTTGTTAGGATGCACTAAAGGAAATAGATACAACTGAAGGATAAGGAAAACGAACCTATTCGCGTATAAAGGTGCGAATGGGTTCGTTTTTTAATAGGAATAAAGAAGGAAGTTTTGATTTTAATATTGTGATGATCCACTCTTTTCTATTAGCTAGATGTCTAACTGTACGTTTGACATATGGATTCATGAAAGTAAATGCAATGAAATGTGATGTAGTAGATTCCTAAGGTATTCTGAAAATGCCATCAATGTTGCCCAATCAGTTACATATACTAGTTATGGGTAGAAGACTCATTTTATTGCAGGTCTAGGGACACACCCCGAAAATGGAGGATAAACAAATCATTTTAAGTGGGGATGGGGCCCTGCTGATTGAACATTCACTTGATGGGGAGGAATCATGATATGTCTGGAAAGTTTAAGCGTTTTGAAACAGCTGTGATTCATGATGGTTATGATGACCGAAAAATGCTTGGTAGTTTGACCCCT
Source organism: Oceanobacillus senegalensis (assembly GCF_900176885.1). GTDB lineage: Bacteria > Bacillota > Bacilli > Bacillales > Amphibacillaceae > Oceanobacillus > Oceanobacillus senegalensis. The sequence goes on from NZ_LT839648.1 coordinate 3,757,291, forward strand.
CCGATATTTCAGACGTCGACGTATACATTTGATTCTGCTGAGCAAGGGGAACGAAGGTTTCGTGGGGAAGAAGAAGGTTATATGTATTCAAGATTGGGGAATCCGACCATAACCATCCTTGAGGAAAAAATGGCAGCACTAGAAAATGGGGAAAAAGGGTTGGCTTTTGGTTCAGGGATGGCTGCGATTTCTGCTGTTTTAGTTGCTTTAACAAAGGCAAATGATCATATTCTCTGTTCCTCTGGATTATATGGATGTACATTTGGATTATTATCAATGATGAAGGAAAAATATAATATATCCCTCGACTTTTCTGATATGAAAACAAAAGAAGAGGTTCGTGCTAGCATAAAGCCAGAAACGACGGTTATTTACGTGGAAACCCCAATTAATCCAACCATGCAATTAGTGGACTTAAAAATGGTTGCAGAGGTTGCGAAAGAAAAAGGTATTCCTGTTGTTGTGGATAATACGTTTTCCTCACCCTACTTACAGAAGCCGCTTGACTTGGGATGTGATGTTGTTATTCACAGTGCAACAAAGTATATCGGTGGTCATGGGGATGTTATTGGTGGACTTGCGATTGGGAAGAGAGATTTTCTTGGGAAAGTGGCCATGACTACACAAAAGGATATGGGTGGAGTCATGTCACCCTTTGATGCGTGGCTGTTAATACGTGGGCTAAAGACTCTCCCGATTCGTATGGATCGACATTGTGATAATGCGGAAAAACTGTTGACCTTCTTAAACGATCATCCAAAGGTAAACCATATTTATTATCCACATGATGTGAACAATCCCGATTATCATACGGGGAAAAAGCAAATGAAGAAAGGGGGCGGAATGATTTCCTTTGAGATTAAAGGGACAAAACAAGATGCACAGCGTTTTTTAAACCGGCTTTCCTTTATTAAGCTTGCTGTAAGTCTTGGGGATGCAGAGACATTAATTGAGCATCCGGCGACCATGACTCATGCTGTCGTGCCTGAAGAATCACGTAGGAAAATGGGGATTACCGATCAATTGATTCGCTTATCTGTCGGTTTAGAAGCGTGGGAGGATATATGGAAGGACTTGGAGCAATCTTTAGATCAGATATAATCTCTTTCGTTAAGCTTGTCTGGGGAACCGGTATAGAAAAACAGAGAAAAGGGAATAGACTAGGAGGATAGTTTTATCTTAGTTTAAGGGACCGTCATACCTCACCTCAAAAAAGAGGAAAAACAAACCATTTTAGGTGGGAATGAGAGTCCCCCCACTATTGAAGATTTACCTTATTTGATAATATACCGCTTTTTGTTAAAGGATATACAGGAGAAAGTCCAAGGAATAATACATTCAAATGTTGTTGCTAACAGGAATTTTTTTCTTGTGCTATATTAAGGATAGTATTATTTTTAATGTGTTTTTCTAGTGATCGGAAAGGAGTAAAACAATGGGAATACTGACATATTTATTAGGATTTGTTCTTGTGACAAATATTATCTTAGGTATTTCTATTGTGTTTCTCGAGAGGAAAAATGCTACGGCAACCTGGGCTTGGCTAATGGTTCTGTTATTTATACCTATTCTGGGATTTGCTCTTTATTTAATTTTTGGCAGGCCTATTAATAAGAAGCGAATATTTACTTGGGATAAAAAAAGTCGTCAAGAAGTAACAAGGCAAGTGCAAATGCAGATGAAGGCCTTAAATGAGGACGAATTTAATTTTCGTGATCGGGGCCAGCCGATGGATGATTATGAGACATTAATCTATTTACATTTGCGGAATGATGAGGCGATTTTTACACAAAATAACCATATAGATATTTTTACAGATGGTCGGGAAAAATTTGACGCATTGATTCGTGATATGGAACAGGCAAAAAACCATATTCATCTGCTATATTATATTCTCAAGCATGATGAGTTGGGCCAGCGTATTGCTGATGTTCTAAGAAGAAAATCCAAACAAGGTGTAGAGGTTCGCGTTCTATTTGATGATATGGGCTCACGTACCTTAAAAAAGCGTTACATTAAAAGGTTACGTAATGCTGGAGTTGAAATAGAGGCTTTCTTTCCATCTAGTATTTTAAATATTAACTTAGAAATCAATTATAGAAATCACCGGAAATTAGCTATCATTGATGGAGAAATAGGTTATATTGGTGGATTTAATATTGGAGACGAATACCTAGGAAAAAATAAGAAGTTCGGTTACTGGCGAGATACACATCTCCGTGTTACAGGACATGCCGTTCATAATATGCAAACTAGATTTATATTAGATTGGAACCAAGCTTCTAGGAATGATATTTTATATGAGGAACGTCTTTATAATGCCAAGCCAAGTGGAAATGTGGGCATGCAGATTGTATCGAGCGGACCGGATTCAAAGTGGGAACAGATTAAATATGGCTATATCAAAATGATTATGTCAGCGAAGGAGTACATCTATATTCAAACCCCTTATTTTATCCCGGATGAAAGCCTTCTGGATGCATTACGGATAGCTGTTTTCTCAGGGGTTAAGGTAAAGTTGATGATTCCCAACAAGCCAGATCATCCATTTGTCTATTGGGCAACATTATCTTATTGTGGTGATTTACTTGCTGCTGGAGCGGAAGTGTATGTTTATCAAAATGGTTTCTTGCATGCAAAAACCATTGTAGTGGATGGTGAAATTGCATCTGTAGGAACAGCAAATATTGATGTGCGAAGTTTTCGTTTGAATTTTGAAGTGAATGCCTTTTTATACAATGAGAAAATATCGATGGATTTGGTGCAGGCCTTTAATGAGGATGTGAAGCTATCGACGCAAATGACGAAGAAATTATATGACAAACGCACAGTCGGGATTCGTTTTAAAGAGTCTATATCCCGACTGATTTCACCGGTACTATGACACAGGAGGATATGTAATATGGAAGCAAAGCCTTGTTCAGAATCAAGAGCAGTAAAGACAACACTTGTTCTACCACCAGATACGAATAATCATGGCACCCTCTTCGGGGGGAGGCTTCTTGCAGATATTGATGAAATTGCATCCATTGCAGCAATTAGGCATGCGAGAGAGTTAGTTGTTACAGCTTCAACAGATTCCGTTGACTTTTTATCTCCCGTAAAATTGGGGCAATCGATATGTATTGAAGCGTTCGTTACATGGACCCATAACACTTCCATGGAGGTATTCGTAAAGGTTGTTACAGAAGATTTGATAACAGGGGAGGAGCAAGTGTGTAATACCGCATTTCTAACCTTTGTCGCTGTAGATAACGATGGCAACCCAATCCCTGTTCCTCCCGTATATCCAGAAACAGAGCATGAAAAAAGGTTATACGAAAGTGGGCCAAAGCGATCACAAGAGCGAAAAGATAGAAGAAAAAGGTCAAAGGAATTTGCAAAAGAATTTGGAATGAATTAGAAGGAAAAAACTGTCTATGTGAGGTGGGCAGTTTTTTCCTTTTTATCACAGGTGAAGGGGCCGTCATCCCCCCAGCATTTTAGGTGGGGGATGATGCCCCTCATTAATGGAAGATTCAACGAAGAAGCGGGTTAGAATGAAAAAGAACAAAACAAAAAACGCTCAGAATGAATCTGGCGTTTAGCTTCATAAGTTCTATTTATTTTACTTTTTCTGCTTCAACTTCTTCCATTGTAACATTATCCTCTGCCCAATTTTGTATTTCTTTGATAACGGGCTCTAATGCCTTGCCTTTTTCTGATAGAGAATATTCAATTCTCACGGGAAATTCGGAGTAGATATTCCGTTCGACAATTCCTTCTTTTTCGAGCATTTTTAGTCGATCAGAGAGCAATCTTCCACTAATAGGCAAATCCGATTCCATCTCAGAGAAACGTTTTGTCCCTTCTAGTAGCTCAAATAAAATAAGTCCCACCCAACGTGTGCTAAGAAGACCCATCGCTTTTTCAAATCGTGGACATAATTTCTCCATCCTGATCACCTCACTCTTTTATAAAAATATCTATACAAAAATTAGTAATTACCAAAAGTAACTATATATTATCTTATCAAATTCCAACTCTTGAGTAAATAGAATTGGGGTGATGATTTGATGACATGAGATAGGCAATGGGTTATAGTAACTACCTTTTTTGGTAATTTCTTCACGTTTGTGGAATAATTATAGTGGTATGAAACTTTTGGATTATTGGAGGGTTAATTATGGTAAATCAAAAATCACTTGAAAAATATGCAGAGCTTGCATTAAAGACGGGGGTCAATCTACAAAAAAATCAAGCTATAATGATAAATGCACCAATTGATGGTGCGGATTTTACAAGAATCGTTGCGAGAAAAGCATATGAGATGGGTGCGAAGGATGTACATATTAACTGGACAGATGATGAATTAACGCTACTCAAATACGAAAATGCTCCAGATGAAGTAATCGGTAATTTCCCAGAATGGCGTGTAAAACTTCACGATATGTATGCAGAAGATGGAGCTTGTGTGCTGAGCATTCGCTCCACGAATCCAGATTTATTACAAAATATTGATCCAAAGCGTGTTGCTTTAGCAAATAAAGCCGCTGGTGAAGCCATGAAAAACTTCCGTAAATATACGATGAACGATAAAATTGCATGGTCCATTATTTCTATTCCATCAGGGGATTGGGCACAGAAAATCTTCCCGAATCAATCACGTGAAGATGCAATCGAGAACCTGTGGGATGCTATTCTAAAAATTGTTCGTGTGGATAAAGAAGATCCAATTGCTGCATGGGATGAACATAATGCAACATTAAAGGCAAAGCGGGAAGAGCTAAATGAAAAGAATTATAAAAAACTTATATTCAAAGCTCCTGGAACAGATTTAGAACTGGAACTTCCTGAAGGACATATTTGGAAGGGTGGCTCAGCTGTAAATGAATCTGGTGTAACGTTTAATCCCAATATGCCGACAGAGGAAGTTTTCTCTATGCCGCATAAGTATGGGGTAAATGGAACCGTATCAAGTACGAAGCCATTAAATTATGGTGGTAGCGTCATTGATAACTTTAGCCTAACCTTTAAAGATGGGAAAGTGGTTGATTTTCAAGCAGAGCAAGGGGAAGAAGTGTTAAAACATTTACTTGAATCGGATGAAGGTGCAAAGCGATTAGGAGAAGTGGCACTCGTACCACATGAATCACCAGTATCCCAATCAGGCTTAATTTTCTATAATACCCTGTTTGATGAAAATGCATCCTGTCATATTGCCCTAGGGAAAGCATATCCAACCAATATAGAAAATGGTTCATCTATGTCAGAAGAAGAATTAGATAAGCATGGCGTAAATGACAGCTTAATCCACGTTGACTTTATGATTGGTTCGGAAAAATTGGATATTGACGGTGTAAAAGCTGACGATACAACGGAACCTGTATTTCGTAATGGAACATGGGTGTAAGGAGAAAAGACTGTCCTTTCATTGATTTAGGACAGTCTTTTTACATATTCTAAACGATTGTTGTTATGGAATACAGAAAAGTTTCTATACCATTGCAATCCTAAATCAATGCTTTATCATACTAAAACTAGAATGCTATAAACCGTTATGTTCCTATTGGACTATGAATAAGAACAGTTTCCTTGATATTTTTAAGAAAAGTAGTATACTAGTTAATGTAAACGCATACAAATAGTGATGAGTGGAATGGGAGCGCTTATATAATAATATACTCTAATTACGAAATAGGGGGATTTTACATGATCTATGCAAATCCAAATACAGAAGATGCACTTATAAACTTCAGAGAAAAATATGATAACTTTATTGGCGGTGAGTGGGTAGCACCAGTAAAAGGGGAATATTTCGACGTTAAGACTCCAGTTACTGGTCAAGTTTTTACAAAAGCAGCTCGTTCATCTGAAGAAGATATTGAATTAGCATTAGACGCAGCACATGCAGCAAAAGATGCTTGGGGTAAAACATCAGCCGCAGAGCGTGCTCGTATATTAAATAAAATTGCCGATCGTATAGAAGAAAACTTAGAAATGATTGCTGTTGCTGAAACTTGGGACAATGGGAAAGCGGTACGGGAAACATTAAATGCGGACATTCCATTAGCCATTGACCATTTCCGTTATTTTGCAAGTGCCATTCGTTCACAAGAAGGTCGGACAACCCAATTAGATAATGATACGGTTGCCTATCATTTCCAAGAGCCACTAGGGGTTGTTGGGCAAATTATTCCATGGAACTTCCCGATTTTAATGGCAGCGTGGAAAATTGCACCGGCATTAGCTGCAGGGAACTGTATTGTATTGAAACCAGCAGAACAAACTCCTGCCTCTATTCTGGTAGTAGCTGAGTTGATTCAAGATTTACTTCCGGCAGGTGTTCTTAACATTGTAAACGGTTATGGTGTGGAAGTAGGGAAACCACTTGCAACCAACCCACGTATTGCCAAAGTTGCTTTTACTGGTTCGACAGCTGTTGGGCGTCAAATTATGCAATATGCAACCGAAAATATTATTCCTGTAACATTAGAACTTGGTGGTAAATCACCGAACGTATTCTTTGAGGATGTTATGGATGGGGACGATGAATTTTTAGACAAAGCAATAGAAGGATTTGTTATGTTTGCATTAAACTCTGGTGAGATTTGTACTTGTCCATCTCGTGCATTGATCCAAGAATCTATTTATGACGAATTCATGGAACGTGCGTTAGAAAGAGTTAAAAATATTAAAGTAGGTAATCCACTAGATACAGAGGTTATGATGGGTGCACAAGCATCTACGCAACAACAAGAAAAAATCCTTTCTTATATCAAGCTAGGTAAAGAGGAAGGTGCTGAATTACTAATTGGTGGTGAAGAAAATCATCTTGGTGGCGAACTAGAAGATGGTAACTACATCCAACCTACTGTATTCAAGGGTAATAATAAAATGCGTATCTTCCAAGAGGAAATCTTTGGTCCTGTACTTGCGGTTACTACGTTCAAAGACTTTGATGAAGCGATGGAAATCGCAAATGACACCCTATACGGTTTAGGTGCTGGTGTATGGTCTCGTAGTGGTGATATTGCATACCGTGCTGGTCGTGGCATTGAAGCTGGTCGTGTTTGGACTAACACGTACCATCAATATCCTGCAGGTGCTGCATTCGGTGGATACAAACTATCTGGTGTAGGGCGCGAAAACCACGCAATGATGCTTGATCATTACCAACAAACGAAAAACCTATTAGTAAGTTATGATAGAAAAGCCCAAGGATTCTTCTAATTCGAAAGGAGAGAATGTTACATGGCAGAACATGTTGTTGCAACAGATGCAGCGCTTGATTTAGTGGATTTAATTAAAGGTAGACATGGGTCTATCATGTTCTATCAATCTGCTGGTTGTTGTGATGGATCTGCGCCAATGTGTTATCGAGAGGATGATTTTAAGTTAGGGGATTCGGATGTCTATTTAGGCTCTGTAGGGGGTACCCCTTTCTATATGCATCAAAGCCAATACGATTATTTGGAGCATACACAGCTTGTTCTTGATGCTCAAGATGGTCAAGGACCAGCATTTTCACTCGATAGCGTGGAACAAAAGCATTTTGTAACGAACTTTCGGATCTTGAATAAAGAAGAATAGTACGATAATGCCAGTCTCTTTTGTAGGGACTGGCATTCTTATTTTGCCATACCAAGCTGAAAGGCTATTTCTGTTCTATTTCCTCCAAACATTCCTACTATCGTTATAGGAAATTGTACGTATATTTCCTTATATCATTTTAATAGTTTATTAATCTCTTCTTTATATTGACTTCTTATAATAGAGTTAACAATACATAAGGAGTGGTTAGATGAAACGAATGATTCCTATTTTAGCGGGGATTAGTATTGCGATGACATCCTTTACTGGATCTGCACTTGCTGCCGAACACGGAGAAGTAGGGAAAGAGATATCGAAACAGGAACAGCAAAAGATGGTAAATGTTGCGCATCGTGGTGCATCAGGTCATGCCCCAGAGAATACGATGGCGGCTTTTCAAAAAGGATTTGAAATGAAGGCGGACTATGTTGAAATTGATGTTCAAATGACGAAAGATGGAGAGCTTGTCGTTATTCACGACACCACTGTAGATCGTACAACAAATGGTACTGGATATGTGGGTGATTTGACGTTAGAGGAAATAAGACAATTAGATGCTGGTAGCTGGTTTAGTGAATCCTATGCTGGTGAAAAAGTTCCTACTTTTGAAGAGGTATTAGATGCATTTCGTGGAAAAGTTGGTATTTTAATAGAATTGAAAGCACCAGAACTTTATCCTGGAATAGAAAAGAAAATTGCGGAGGCTTTGAAGGAGAGAAATATGCATCAATCGAATAATGAGAAAATCATTATCCAGTCCTTTAACCATGAATCCATGGAAAAATCTAAAGAACTATTACCAAATCTTCCACATGGCGTTTTAGCCGGAACAAGCTGGAAAAATGTAACGGAAGAACAATTATCTGAGTTTGCTATGTATGCTGATTATTTTAATCCAAATATGAACATTGTCACGGATGAGCTCGTAAGTGATGTTCATGAAGCAGGAATGGAAATTTACCCATACACTTCTAGGTCACAAGAACAAGCTTTCCATTTATTTGATTTAAATGTAGATGGAATTATTACAGATTATACGGAACATGTCTACTACCATCCGGTAAAAAATAATTAATAGAATCATTGATTAGGTAGAGAGCTCGTGGAAGAGTCCTCTACCTTTTCTTATTTCGAATATATGGTGTGTCCCTTTTTATTCGACATTTCCCGGGAAATGTTGCGGGAAATTATGGTTTATTTCGACAATTGTTTGTTTCATGAGCTAATGTTTTCTTTTTACATTTCTCCGTTAGCTAGCTCCATGGCATCGAATAAAAAAAATAGCTATGTCCCCAGTCGGTACTTATATAAGAAAGAGCGTCTTTATATTCTAGTAACTTTTAGGTACAATTTTAATATAATTGGTTATGTAACAGGATAAATCTATGAGAATGGCAGTTTTTGTACGGTGCGCATGTTGATTTCCGCTCCGGACAGTCGCTTTTCAGGGGAACGGCTTCAGTCTCCAAAGCGGAAACCACCGCTTCGAAGTTTTCGGATATGTGCGATTCTTGTAATATACATACTATAGAAAATCAGCCATTAGGAAAAAAGCATTGTGGAGTGTTGTGAAATGTTGTTTGTGATTGGAATGACCATAGGGATCATTGTGTCGTTTATTGGTTCTTTTATCATCAGTTTAATACCGTACATACCTTTTGTACCGGTGTTTTTAATAAGCATCCTTCCTTCTATTCTGGTTTTTAGCCTTGTAACGTTTCAAACAAATTCGAAGTCAACAAAAATGAAACACTGGTTAACGGCATCTCTAGCTTTATTTGTAATTGGATTATTATCCTTTGGTATAAAAAATTACTTTGAGGCGAGGGCTGTCTCAGGTAATCCTGGAGGTGGCCTTAACTGGGATGCGATTATTCTATTCAATATTCTATATTCACTAGGAGCTGCTTTTATTGTTTCGCCAATTGGTTATTTTGCTATTCGTTGGTTGTCCCATTACAAAGAAGGAATCAAAGGGTAAGTATAATGATTTTCTAAAAAAGGTAGGGGAAAATTATGAAGTTGAATCGAGATAGTCAATACATAAGGGCAGTTAGATTGAAGAGAGAGCAAATTTCCTCATTTGATACATTTCCTTTTCATCTCCCAGTGATAAGGAATTTTAAAGAAATCCAATTTCACCCTAATATTACATATATTATAGGCGAGAATGGCATGGGGAAGTCAACCTTGCTTGAGGGGATTGCGATCGAATTTGGATTTAATCCAGAAGGTGGCACATTGAACTTTAATTTTGCAACCTATGATACTCATTCTAATCTCGATCAATATCTTCGTTTAGTGAAGGGGATCAATCGTGCAAGGGATCACTTTTTCTTTCGGGCTGAGACATTTTATAATGTTGCAACAAATATAGAAGAAATGGATCAAGTGCTGTCATATGGAGGGAAAGTTATTGATTCCTATGGTGGGAAATCTCTGCATGAACAGTCGCATGGGGAATCTTTTTTTGCAACATTTACAAAGCGTTTTCAGGGGAATGGTCTGTATATTTTAGATGAGCCAGAAGCAGCTTTATCACCATTGAGACAATTGTCCATGCTATCACGAATAAATGAACTTATCCACCAGGGATCACAGTTTATCATTTCCACGCACTCCCCAATCATTATGGCACATCCAGATGCAAACATTATTGAACTGACGGAAAATGGAATGCAGGAAGTTAGGTTGGAGGATACCCATCATTATTCAATCATGAAGCAGTTTTTTGAAGATAAAGACAGACTGTTGCATCATTTATTTCAATAGTTGGACCGCAATGAGACCGCTGATAAACGAGGAGGATCGCCGATAACCCGGAATGAATGCCGATAAATCAGGAGGAGCGCTGATAAACTAGAAGGAGTGCCGATAACCCGGAATGAATGCCGATAAACGAGGAGGATCGCCGATAACCCGGAATGAATGCCGATAAATCAGGAGGAGCGCTGATAAACTAGAAGGAGTGCCGATAACCCGGAATGAATGCCGATAAATCAGGAGGATCGCCGATAACCCGGAATGAATGCCGATAAATCAG
>NZ_LT839648.1:3770721-3807892 GCF_900176885.1 Oceanobacillus senegalensis
AAAACCGCCGATACCCCGGAAGGCCGCTAACAAATCGAGAATAACCCCGATACCCGATACCCCAAAAGTAATGCGAATATCCAATCACAACCTTATATCATATCAAACAAGCCGTACTAGGAATGAATCCCTAATACGGCTTCTATTACAGTACTCCATTTTTAACCAGTACAGCCTTGATTTTTGTATAATCATATGTTTCTGGTAATGCTTCTTTTAATGGCTTGAGCTTGGGTTCCTCGATTTCTTCTCTTGCTTTAAGAATCGATTTTTCTTCTTCATCATTAAAGAAGATCTCCCAGGCAATGGAATGACCATCTTTAAAGGCTTTAAAAATGTGGTTTTCAATTGTTTGGTTAGACATCCCACGTATAGCAGCAATGTCTTTTAGAGGTTTACCGGATTGAAACATTTGAAGCGTAACCATGTGACTTGGGCGCCCGTCATCTGACTTATCCCGCTTGGGCTTTGGCTTCTGTGGTCCAGAGTCTGAAATACGAATTCGTTGTTTAACGTCAGGATGCGCCTCTCGCCATTTCCTGATAACCTCTAAAAACTCCTCACCAAATTGTTCATATTTTTTCTCGCCGACTCCTTTGATTTCAAGCATATCTTCCTTCGTGACAGGGAAATATCGGCTGAGTTCTTTTAGTGTCGCATCCGAGAATAAGACATATGGTGGTACTTCCATTTCGTCAGCAAGTTCCTTACGTAATGCACGAAGGTCGGAAAACAGGTCTTCGTAGTAATCTGCTTTCCCACTTGTCGGAATAGAAATGGTAAACATTTCAACGGGGCGTTTTCCTTTTAGTACATCAACAGAATTTTGATTGAGCTTTAAAACGGGATATTTTCCTTCTTCCGTCGCTAAGAGCTTTTCTGCTATTAGAAAATTGATGTGTTCGGTTAACTCTTTTTCCGTATAGGCTGACATGATCCCATAGGTTGTTAGCTTATCTAGGCCGAACTGTTTTATTTTCTTATCTCTTGACCCTTTCAAAACCTTAGCTGTCATACTAACACCAAAACGTTCTCCCATTCTTTTTACACAGGAAAGAATTTTTTGGGCTTCTTCGGTAATATCCGTTTTTTCCTTCCTCTCGACACAATTGCTACAGCGGCCGCATGTCATTTCAGGTTGCTTATCATCAAAGTAATCCAAAATATAGGACTGCAGACAGCTATGTGTATGACAATAATTCATCATTTCTTGTAATTTGCGGTACTCATTTTGTTTAGAGGCCTCATCCATAATGGATTGCTCAATTAAAAACTTCTGTAGTTGTATGTCCTGTGGAGAGAACAATAAAATACAATCACTAGGCTCTCCATCACGACCAGCCCTACCTGCTTCTTGATAGTAGGATTCAATATTCATGGGCATCGCATAATGGATCACATAGCGAACATTGGACTTGTCAATTCCCATTCCAAATGCATTGGTAGCAATCATCACAGAGGTTTCATCATGTATGAAAGAGCTTTGTGCTTGCTTCCGTTCTTCTTCTGTCATTCCAGCATGATACTTTCTAACAGAGACCCCTCTTCTGGAAAGCTGATCATGAAGGGAATCTGCCTGTTTACGAGTTGCGGTGTAAATAATACCTGATTCATTCGGATGTTCATTTAAAAAGGAACGAATATAGCTTGTCCTATCCTTCCCTTTTACAACGTGAAATGCTAAGTTTTCCCTTGCAAAACCTGTATTAACGACATGATTAATATGTAGCAATTGCTTGATATCGTTGATGACTTCCTCTGTCGCTGTAGCCGTTAGGGCAACGATAACAGGGATATTGGTGAATTGCTTTAGATTAGAGACAATGGACCGATAGCTTGGTCTAAAATCATGGCCCCATTGTGAAATACAGTGTGCCTCATCAAATGCAACAAGTGAAATTTGGATCTTTTTCACTGTTTGAACAAAAAAACCGGATTCAAATCGTTCAGGTGCAACGTAAACAAATTTATATCGTCCTAGTGAAATATCTTGTAATCGTTGTTGCTGTTCGGAGGTAGTAAGGGAACTATTGATATAGGTAGACGGAATACCGTAAGAATTTAATGCATCAACCTGATCTTTCATAAGAGAAATAAGAGGGGAAATAATAATGGCTGTTCCATCCATAGATAGCCCGGGGATTTGATAACATAACGATTTCCCTCCACCTGTTGGCATAACAGCAAGTGTATTATTTAATTGGACAATTTGTTCGATGGTCTCCTTTTGGCCAGGCCGAAAAGCTTCATAGCCAAAGTAAGTTTGTAAAATTTTTTCCTCATTTGCAATCATTCGTACAATCCCCCTGCGCATAATTTAGATGAAAATGATTTATTTTTATTTTAAAGTGAATCTTCAATCAGTGGGGGTTCTTTCATCCCCACCTAAAATGATTCATGTTTCCTCCATTTTTGAGGTGGGGTATTACTTCCCCTTAACCTGCGATAAATATAGAAAATGATGTTGATTATAACTCCATTATAAACCACGTTCCATTATCCTAACATACCTATTTCTAATCTGTCTGATGTATGGGATGGTTTTGTATAGTCCTGTGTGGAATGTAAATATTAGTAAAAAGCTAGGATATTTCCAATTGGTACACATTTTGTTTCATTAAAACATGGCGTTTATCATTTACAACTAACGTGAATGTCTATAGAATGTCCTTATAAAACTTTTACTTAAGGGAGGGAGTAGATGGTTCCTTCATTATTATTTGAGATTGCACTTATTGGTGTGTTAGGAATAGGTTCACAATGGGTGGCGTGGCGATACCGTTTGCCAGCCATTGTTGTGATGTCTATTACTGGTTTATTAGTAGGTCCAGTCTTTGGGATTATTAATCCCGAAGAGGACTTTGGTGATTTATTTGGTCCAATTATATCTGCTGCTGTTGCAATTATTCTATTCGAAGGCAGTTTAAATTTAAGCTTTAAAGAACTGAAGGGGATAGGTAAGCCTGTTTTTCGAATATCTACATTAGGTGCGTTTATTGCTTGGATTTTAGGATCTTTAACAGCCCATTATATTGCAGGCCTGTCCTGGGCGGTTGCATTTACAATTGGTGGTTTATTTATCGTTACAGGTCCCACTGTTATTATGCCACTTCTTCGTCAGGCAAAATTAAATCCGAGACCAGCTAGAATCCTAAAATGGGAAGGGATCATCGTTGACCCGATTGGCGCCTTGCTTGCTGTTTTCGCCTTTGAAATCATTGTAGTCATAACTGCTGAAAATCCCAATGGAATGCAACTAGTGATGTTCTTTGCCGCATCTATTTTTGCGGTGATTTTAGGTTGGGCACTAGGAAAGGGATTAGGCTGGATGTTTGAGACTGGTCATATCCCGGAGTTTCTAAAATCACCAGCAGTTGTTGTCGTTGTTCTTTTCTGTTTTATGGCTGCTGACCTTGTGATGCATGAGACAGGATTATTATCCGTTACAGCAATGGGTATTACATTAGCAAACATGGGTATTAGCTCCATTTCGGATATGAGGCATTTTAAGGAAAATGTTTCGGTACTATTAATTTCTACCATATTTATTATGTTAACAGCATCTTTAGAGGTAGAGGTACTTCTTCAAATCTTTAGTCCAAATATTATTGGATATGTTCTATTCATGATGTTCATTGTAAGACCTTTATCCGTATTCTTATCTCAAATTGGCACAGCATTATCCCTGAATGAAAAACTATTACTTGGCTGGATTGCGCCAAGGGGGATTGTCGCATTAACCGTTTCTGGTTACTTTGCTTCTGTATTGCTGGATGCTGGTTATGAGGATGCTAATATCTTAACGACGTTAACATTTGCACTAGTATTTTCAACCGTTATGGCACATGGATTTTCTATTGGTTGGTTAGCGAAAAAACTAAATCTATCACAAGAAGGAAATCCAGGTGTATTGTTAGTAGGCAGTAATCCATTTACGGTAAGACTTGCAGATTCTTTGAAAAAGGCGAATATTCCTGTGATTATTGTCGATTCGTCTTTTAGTGATTTGAGCTTAGCTCGTAAAGCAGGTATTCCTTCATATCATGGAGATATGCTTTCCGAGCAGACGGAGCATAAGTTAGATACCATTCCATATGACTTTATACTTGCTGCTACGGATGACAATGCATATAATTCATTGATTTGTACGACCTTTCTTCCAGAGTATGGAAGGACGAATGTCTTTAAGATTAGTCCATATAAACAACTTGATAATGGGTATTCGAGTGGTACCGTTCCGAAAGTTGGTGGACGTATTCTATTCGATCAAAAGTTTCCATTAGATAATTTGATTGAAAAAATAGAAGAAGGTTATGTGTTCCGTAAAACAACGTTAACCGAACAATTTGGTTTGAAGCAGTATTTAGATGATAAGGACGATGCCACTATATTTTTATACCTGGTAAAACCAAATGGTGTTCTAAAATTCTTCTCAGAAGAAATGCGGACTGTACCAACCACAGGAGATGTGATTGTAAGCTTGACACCACCACTGAAAGAAAAGGAAAAAATAAAAGCGAAATTGGACAGTGTTCGTACAAATTCTAGTTTAAGGGGATAGACAAAAAGAGTGAAGCCTTGTGTGTTACAAGGCTCCACTCTCTTTTTCTATCTATTCATCGATCTCATCCAACTGGCGGTTGACATCAGCAATCTCCTTTTCCAATCGTTCTAATTGTTGTTGAGCAGATGAGACTCTTCCCTCCACATATTCTAATTTATCAAGGTCACTTTGGATTCGAACATAGTCCGATTTTAATTCGGCTAATTTTGCTTCTAGTTCTTTTTTTGTCATGTTTGTTCCCCCTTTTTGGAATGTTGGCCTTCCTTAAATGAAACTTTCATAAATAAAAACAAGCACTTTTATACATCTAGTCTAGCCTAAAACCCCTTTATAAAACAAGAATATCCGTTATAATGGATGGCATAGAACCGGATAAAAGATAGAGAAATGGTTCACTATGGATAAACCAATAACAATCTTTAAATGGGGGATTACAATTGAGAATTGCGTTTTCCACTTCAATTACCGATTATATCGAAAAAGTGGGGACTTTATTAATGCGAAAAGAAGCTGCCAATAGTTTGATACTTGGATTAATCGATTATTTTAAAACAACTATTACAAAGGATGTTCACTTTGGTTATATAGAGAATGATGGAGAAGTGGTGTATGCTTTTATGCAAACTCCTCCAAACAATTGGATATTAGCTGATGTGGATGATATAGATGAAAGAATGATTGCTAATATGGCTCACTTTCTTTATAAAAAAGCCATCAAGGTTCCTGGCGTTTTGGGGCCGGAACTTTATGTTGAGGCCTTTATCAAGGAATGGAAGAAACATAAAAAAGTGAAAGCGAAATTACATATGCATCAATTAATCTATCAACTAGAGGAGATAAAAGTAAGACCGGATTCTAGTGGGGACTTGCACCCGACCGTTAAGTCAGACCACGCTCTCATTAAAAGCTGGTTAATTCAGTTTGGGAAAGAAGCAAATGAGGAAATTACAGAGATTAAGGCTAGTCAAATGGCGACAAAATATATTGAAAACCAGTCCATTTATTTGTGGAAAGTGAATGGGGAACCGGTGTCCATGGTAAATCAGTCACGCCAAACAAAAAATGGCGCCACTATTAACTCGGTGTTCACCCCAAATCAATACAAGGGAAATGGTTATGCGACTAGTGCTGTGGCAACCTTTAGTAAAAAGCTACTAGATGAAGGGTATAAATTCTGTAGTTTATATACAGACCGTGATAACCCAATCTCCAATCATGTTTACGAGAAAATCGGATACGAAGTGATTGGATCATCCGTTGTCTATGAGTTTTTGTAAAAACTAGTTGGATAGTATAGCACGAACGCGCATTTCTAGATAGGAGCGGGCATATTTCGAGTGTACCATGCCTATCCTCCAATACCATAAAAAAACGCCCAAGTGTTAACTGTGGGCGTTTTGCTATGGACATTAAATGAGCGCATCATCTTTATTTTCCTTTGAAGCTACATAGGTTTGATAGAAATGTAAAATGATTGTTCGAACGACGGCATATACTGGAACGGCAAAAAGGATGCCCAAGAATCCGGCTATACTTCCTGCTGCGATGATGACGGTCATAACGGTTAATGGGTGAACATTTAAGGCCTGTCCCATGACATTTGGCGAAATTAAATTACTTTCAATTTGTTGAGCAATAATCATGATAATGGCGACCCAAATGAAGTTAATTGGATCTTGTAATGTCCCTACAAGCAGTGCAGGAGTAACAGCGATAAATGGCCCAAGGTATGGAATGACATTGGTCATCATACCGAATAGAGCAAGGATAAGCGCGAAGTCTAAATCGATGATTAAGTATCCAATATATAGGAGAACTCCCACGCAAAAACTGACAAGTAACTGTCCCTGAATGAAGGCAGATAAAACAGTGTCAATTTTCCCTAATAAACTGCGAATATTATCTGCTTTTTTCTCTGTGAAAATTTGCAGGATAAACGGCACTAGTTTTTCTCCGTCTTTTAGCATAAAGAACAGGAAGAAAGGTGTAATCACTAAACCGGCAACAATACTAATGACTTGTCCGATAAACCCACCCAAAAACCCGAAAAGATAGTCCAATATGTTTTGGACATGATTAGGGATATCTCCTACAAAGTCTTCGATAGCACTAAGGATCTGGTCTGGAATACTTGTATAATTGGCTTGCCAGAAAAATACGAAATCTTCAACAGCAGCAATCATGCCAGGGATCCCATACATTAAATTGGTTATCTGTCTTTGAATAATTGGCCAGATAAACATGATAAATAGGGATATTAGTAAAATAATGACAAGGAATACAAGAATAATAGACAGGATTCGACCAATCTTTAACCTACGCTCGAAAAAATGCATGAGTGGTCTTGTAAGATAGTAAAGTACCCCGGCTGCTATTAATGGAAAAGCAATCGCTCCTATATATTGAAGGATAGGAACAAATATAAATTTTGTGTAATTTAATAACAAGATTAATAGAAATAAAAGTATAAGAAATGATAAAACTTGAAACCAACGCTTCTGTACCATCCATTTCACCACTTTCCAAATTCAACATCTATCCTTATTTTACCTATTATATTAAATAATAGGAAGTTTAGAATACTATAATACTAATAGCTTTGCCAAGATTTCTAGTATCCATAACTAAATAGAAGCGAAAAAGCAAAGATTGGAAAACGCTATCTTCCATAGAATATAGGAACAAAGTATGTTAAAATTTGAACAATGAATGATAATGGAGGACAATTTTATGATTTCTTGGGACCAAGTTTATAATAAATGGAATACGTATCAACATCTTGATCAGTCATTAAAGCTAGAATTGGATCTTTTGCGTGGAGATGATTCTGCATTAGAAGATGCTTTTTATAAAGATTTAACATTTGGAACGGGTGGTATGCGTGGGGTGTTAGGACCAGGTACCAATCGGATGAATATATATACGGTACGAAAAGTGGTCAATGGCTTGGCATCTTACCTTTTTAAGGAAAAGGTAAATGTGAAAGACCGTGGGGTTGTTATTGCTTATGACTCCAGATATATGTCAAAGGAATTTGCAATCGAAGCGGCCAAGGTTTTAGGATACTACGGAATAAAGGTGCATGTATTTTCTTCTATTCGACCAACTCCACTTTTATCCTTTGCTGTTAGATATTTAGGGACAACGGCTGGAATTATGATTACTGCAAGTCATAATCCTCCAGAATATAATGGTCTTAAAGTTTATAATGAAGATGGTGGCCAAATAACTCTACAAGAGGCGGATGAAATTATCGCATCCATTCAGCAAACAAAAAATGAACTTGAAGTGCCATTTATAAAAAGGGAAGAAGCAGAGAAAAAGGGAGTTTTAAATTGGATTGGAAATGAGATTGACCATGCTTACTTGGAGAGACTCCGTTTAATATCAAGAATGGACTCAAAAACAGAACAGCGAAATAAAGATGTAGAAATTGTATTTACTCCATTGCATGGAACGGCCCATGACTTGGTTCCAAAGGGATTAAAGCAGCTTCATTTTTCTAATTTACATGTTGTAGAAGAGCAAGCGAAAGCTGATCCTGAATTTCGTACCGTGTCTTCACCAAATCCGGAGGAACATCAGGCATTTACGATGGCAATAGACCTTGGTAAACAGGTGGATGCGGATATTTTATTAGCAACAGATCCAGATGCAGATAGGTTGGGTGTTGCTGTCAAAACAGGGGATGGGAACTACCAAGTATTGACAGGGAATCAATTGGGATCTTTGCTGTTAGATTATATTTTACGACATAGTGACTTAAATATTTATCAAAATCCAAGAATGGTAAAGACTGTTGTTACAACGGAATTAGGAAAAGCAATCGCAAATGCATATGGTGTGGAGACCATGAATACATTGACAGGATTTAAGTATATTGGGGAGAAAATCAATAGATTTGATTCGACAGGGGAAACGTTCCTATTTGGCTTTGAGGAAAGCTATGGTTATTTAGTTAGTGGTTTTGTTCGAGATAAGGATGCCATTCAAGCGTCTGTGATGACGGTAGAAATGGCATATTATTGGAAAGAGCAAGGTAAAACGTTATTAGATGCCTTAAAGGAATTATATGAAACATATGGATACTATTTAGAAGGATTGTCCTCCCTTACCGTAAAAGGAAAAGAAGGTATTACTGAAATAGAAAAAATCATGGATGGATTTCGTCAGTTCTCCAATCGTGAATTGGCTGGCTGGAAAATAGAAAAAATCGAGAATTATTTAACCGGTGTGTGTACGTTTACGAATGAAGAACGAAAGGAAACGATTCCGCTACCTAAGGAAAATATGATGAAATTTTACTTGGAAGATCAGGCATGGATTTGTATCAGGCCATCCGGAACGGAAGCAAAGATTAAATATTATTATGGTGTATGTGGGAAGAGTCATGCCGATAGTTCAAGCAAGTTAACTGAATTAAAAGAAGCAGTAGAAGAAATGGTGGATGAAATCAGAGCTGTAAGGGTATAGGCATTCTTTAGTTGGAAGCTCATGTAAGGGAATTACAACATCGAACCACCTGGCATGGCCAAGCGCGGCGGTCGGTATGTCCCCAAATGGGCGCTGTATCTTTTGCGAATAAGGATGTTAAAATTGACATATCTTCTAATAACATGTTTAATAAAAGAATAAACGATTCCTTAAAGGGGAGTAGCTGTACAATTTAAGTCGTCATTACGAGATACCTATCTCCGGCTTAAGTTGGCAACGAACGGTTGTTAGCGAGACCTTTACCACAAACAGGTAGAGGTCTATTTTTTATGGTCTTTGCCTGTTGGTGAGACCATTTTTTTGTTGAAGGAGAGAGAACATGGGAGCAGAATTAATTATTGAGTATTTATGGGTACTAGTCGTATTAATTGCTTTAGAAGGGCTGCTTGCGGCTGATAATGCGCTAGTACTAGCAATTATGGTAAGGCATCTTCCGGAAAAACAACGGAAGAGGGCGTTATTCTATGGTCTGGCTGGTGCATTCGTTCTTCGCTTTGGATCGCTATTCGTTATTTCATTCTTAGTTGATGTTTGGCAAGTTCAAGCGCTTGGAGCTCTGTATTTATTATTTATTTCATTTAAAAATCTTTACGATCGGTTTAAGAAGAAGGAACCTGATCAAGAGGAAGTGGAAGAGAAAGTCGAGAATGAAGAGGTTCATGAAGCTTCACCGAAGGAATTTTGGTTGACGGTGGTTAAAGTGGAATTTGCTGACCTTGCATTTGCCGTTGATTCCATTTTAGCAGCTGTTGCCTTAGCGGTAGCACTTCCACCAAGTGGTTTAGGTACGATTGGAAGTCTAGATGCAGGACAGTTTGCTGTTATTTTCGCAGGTGGAATGATCGGTCTAATCATTATGCGATTTGCCGCGAACATTTTCGTTGGACTTCTTCACGATCGTCCAGGACTAGAAATAGCCGCATTCGTTATCGTGGGTTGGGTTGGTGTAAAATTAGCTGTCATGGTATTAGCCCATGATGCCATTGGTCTCATCCCACATGATTTCCCACACTCAACCCTATGGAAAGTTATATTCTACGGTATCCTAGTTGCTATCGCATTAATAGGTTGGTTCGGCTCAAGCCCTAAAAAAGAAAAGGAAAGTGAAAAGGAGCGAGTTGAAGCATAGGTAAATGTAGGAGAGTCCTTCATTATTAAGGGTGCAAAAAGATTCGTTGCTCTACCTGAGAAAAGATTGTATTTTTTAAAGGCTTTTACCGCACTCTATAGGTAAAAGCCTTATTTTTTTGAAGGGAGAACAATGATGGAAGGTATATGGTTAGAATACGCATGGACATTATTAGTATTGATTGGATTAGAGGGGTTATTATCGGCCGACAATGCTCTTGTATTAGCAGTTATAGCAAAACACTTGCCAGAGGACCAAAAGAATAAAGCAATCAATTATGGTATTTTAATGGCCTTTATCTTTAGATTTGGGGCTCTTTTTGCTATTTCATTTATCGCAAATGTATGGCAGGTTCAAGCAATTGGTGCGGCATATCTGATATATTTAGGGGTAAAGCATCTTATAGGTGGAAACAAAGAGTCTGATGAAAAGGAAAAAGCAGAGGAGGAATCGGCTGGAAAAGGTTTTTGGGCAACGGTTGCCAAAATTGGTCTAGCAGATATTGCCTTTGCAGTAGATTCCATTCTTGCGGCGGTTGCCCTTGCAATCGTTTTACCAGAAACTGGCCTACCAAATTTTGGTGGAATGGATGGAGGGCAATTTGCGATTGTCGTCCTAGCTGGAATAGCAGGTTTAATTCTCATTAAATTTGCTGCGGGATGGTTTGTGACACTTCTGGATAAACGACCAGGCCTAGAAAAAACAGCTTATGCGATTGTAGCTTGGGTAGGGGTGAAACTAGCTGTTATTACACTTAGCCATGAAGCGGTGGGGATATTGCCTGAAACCTTCCCACATAGCACCATGTGGACGATAGTATTCTGGGGAATCCTTTTAGCCATAGCTATTATTGGTTGGTTTACCTCAGCCCCTAAAGAGGAAAAGAAGAAGCTTAGAGGACAAGAATAAAAGGTCATATGGGGATCGTTCTTTTGCTCCATCATAGGTGCACAAGAGAACCGTCCCTACCAACCAAAAGGGGGTGCTCGAATGTCAATTAGGTTAAAGCGAATTTATGAGAAGGTTGATCCAGACGATGGTGTTCGTGTTTTAGTGGATCGGATTTGGCCGCGAGGGATATCAAAGGAAAAGGCGAAGTTAGATGTTTGGATGAAAGAAGTTGCTCCAACATCTGAATTAAGAAAGGAATTCAATCATGACCCCCAGAAATTTCCTGAGTTTAAAAAGAGGTACATAGAAGAATTAAGTAATGGGGTGCAAAAGGAAAGTTTACAAAAGCTAATCGATATGATTTCACATAACGAAACCGTAACATTGCTCTATGGCGCTAAAGATACCAAACATAACCAAGCAGTCCTATTAAAGGAAATAATAGAGGACGAACTTGTTTAATTGCTGTTGGAGATACAGGTTCATTCTGGCTTCATACATAAAGAGTCTCCTTTCATACCCCAGTAAGACATTTCAATATAGTATGGATGGTGATGATTCTAGGAGTCGTTCTTGGTGAAGTAGGGGGCTTCTCATGCTACAATTTAATTAAAATGGTGTCTAGGGATGATTATACTGCTACACAAATTGGAAGGGAGAGAATCATCCCAAAAGTGCTGAAATGGAGGTAAACATATGGCAGAGCATAAATTTTATCTAAAAGCAGATTGGCCAGGTGGAAGAAATAATGAAGGATTTATTGATGCGGGCAATTTAAAAACAAAAATTTCTATCCCGGAAGAAATGGATGGGCCAGGTATTGGGACGAATCCAGATGAAATGTTATTGGGGGCAGCGGCAACTTGTTACGTTATTACGCTAGGAGCAATGATCGAACGAGCGAATTTGCCGCTGGATCAAATGGCACTAGAGTCGGAAGGGATTGTCGATGTGACCAATGGTGTATTTACATATAAAAAAATCATCCATCGTCCTAGCGTAACCTTAAAAGAGGAGGCAACGGAAAAAGATTATAGAAAACTAAAGATCCTCGTTGAAAAGGCAGAAAAAGGTTGTATGATATCTCGAGCCATCCAAGGGAACGTGGAGATTGAATTGGAACCAAGCCTTTCCTAAAACGAATACGGTTTATACTGTATTCGTTTTTTTAATTCGTTGTTTAAGGTTGGAACCAATGAGGGAAAGCCGATAAACGAGTGGGAGAGCTGATAAACGAGTGGGAGGGCTGATAAACCAAGAGGAGCGCCGATAAATCAAGGGGAAAGCCGATAAACGAGTGGGAGAGCTGATAAACCAAGAGGAGCGCCGATAAAATATGAGGAAAGCCGAAAAACGAGTAGGAGAGCTGATAAACCAAGAGGAGCGCCGATAAAATATGAGGAAAGCCGATAAACGAGTGGGAGAGCCGATAAACCAAGAGGACCGCCGATAAAATATGAGGAAAGCCGATAAACGAGTGAGAGAGCCGATAAACCGAGAGGAGCGCCGATGAATCAAGGGGAAAGCCGATAAACGAGTGGGTGAGCCGATAAACCGAGAGGAGCGCCGATAAAATATGGGGAAAGCCGATAAACGAGTGGGAGAGCTGATAAACCATGGGTAGCGCCGATAAAATATGAGGAAAGCCGATAAACGAGTGGGAGAGCTGATAAACCATGGGCAGCGCCGATAAAATATGAGGAAAGCCGATAAACGAGTGGGAGAGCTGATAAACCAAGAGGAGCGCCGATAACCCGACAAGCACACTGATAATCCAAGGTTTAAGCCAATCCTGACTACGTATTTCCACTTGTTTTTCATTCTAAGAAGGTGTAAAATTAATCCATATTAATCACATAGGAATTATACATATTTAAGGAGGTTAGTTTGAGTATGGAAGTCTTATTTGTTACGTCGAATATTGTTGTTTTATTAGCAATTATTGGTTTATTAATTTATATGCAAAAGAAACATGTTTCCTTTTCCAAGCGTGTATTTACTGGTATGGGATTAGGAATTGTACTAGGATTTCTATTACAAACCGTTTATGGAACTGGGTCTGATGTCATCGCAGCAACAACGGATTGGTATAACATTGTTGGTAGAGGATATGTTAACCTGCTTATGGTAATTGTTGTACCACTTGTTATGGTATCGATTATCCGTGCGATTATTAATTTGGAGAAAACGAAAGAACTTGGAAAAATGGCTGGGTGGATTATTGGTTCACTTGTTATAACAGCCATGATTGCGGCAGTAGTAGGTATTGGCTCTGCATTATTATTCGATTTGAATGCAGAACAGATTGAAGTAGGGCAAGCAGAAAATGAACGTGCCGCTTCTATAGAAGAACGTTATGCGGCAATGGAAGAGCAGACCACTCCACAACGTATTCTAAATTTTATTCCGAGTAACATCTTCTTGGATATGACAGGGGATCGTTCCACATCAACGATTGCCGTTGTGTTATTCTCGATTATTGTAGGTATTGCGGCACTTGGGGTAAAGAGAAAAAATCCAGAACAAGGGGATTTATTTATTAAAATAGTAAATGCCTTATATGCTGTTGTCATGAGGATTGTGACCTTAATTCTTCGCCTAACTCCATTTGGTGTGTTAGCACTACTGACGAATATGGTCGCAACGACAGATTTTGCCGGAATCATCGAATTAGGTAAATTTGTAATCGCATCTTATGTGGCACTCATAGTTATGTTTTTCATTCACTTAATAATTGTCGGTGTATTTGGTCTTAATCCAATGACATTTTTGAAAAAAGTTTTTCCTGTATTAGGGTTTGCTTTCTCTTCTCGTTCAAGTGCAGGTACGATACCATTAAATATTCAAGCTCAAAAGGATGCTTTAGGTGTTGATGAAGGGGTCGCGAATATGTCAGCAACATTCGGTGCTACAATGGGGCAAAATGGTTGTGCGGGAATCTATCCTGCGATGCTGGCTATTATGATTGCACCCACTGTTGGAATTGACCCACTTTCACCAGACTTTCTTGTACAACTCATCCTTATTATTGGGATTAGCTCATTCGGTGTAGCGGGTGTTGGTGGTGGAGCAACCTTTGCTGCTATCATTGTCCTATCTTCCATGGGGTTACCAGTCGGATTAGCGGGGTTGTTGATTTCTGTTGAAGCATTAATCGACATGGGGAGAACGGCATTGAATGTAAATGGATCCATGGTTTCAGGAACCATCACATCACGTATATTACGAAATTTAAACATGAAAAAATTTAATGATAAAGATGCTGTAACGGATAAAATCGCCATCTAAGTTATAAGAAGGACGGTTCTTCTGCTCCACACGATCGTGGAATAGGAGAACCGTCCTTCTTTGTTTCGCGCTTTTGTTCATAATCAAAGCTTATGAAGGAACACTAAAAAAGGAGGTGATAAGAGTGCCGAAAAAAAAGGTTAATCCACTAACACACGGTTTGGGTTCGTCGCAAGTGGAAGGACAAGGAACGACAAATAGGGAAACGGGAAGAAAAAAGATGGATTCTTCGCGAAAAAAACAAAAGCGCTCTTAACGAAAAGGACGGTTCATTTGCTCCATACCAATATGGAGCAAGCGAACCGTCTCTATTTAGGCACTTGCTTTTTCCGATTGTTTCGCTTCTCTTTTTTCTTCTAAGGCATTTACTACAACGGAAGCAGAGGCGTCACCGGTAACATTAATGGATGTTCGCATCATATCAAGGATTCGGTCAATACCGGCAATAATGGCAATACCTTCTACTGGAAGTCCGACAGAAGTTACGACCATCGTAAGCATAATTAATCCAGCTCCAGGAACACCTGCAGTACCAATGGATGCAAGAGTCGCTATTAATACAATGGTTATTTGTTTTGCAATCGAAAGGTCATACCCGAAAAATTGTGCGATGAATATAACACATATTCCTTGATATAATGCAGTTCCGTCCATGTTGATGGTTGCTCCCAAAGGAAGTACGAAACTGCTTACCTTCCTAGAAACACCAAGGTTTTCTTCGGTGCTTTTAATAGTAACTGGTAATGTTCCAGAGCTACTAGTTGTACTAAAAGCCACTAAGCTTGCAGGGGCAACACCTTTAAAAAATTTCAGAGGATTTACGTTTGCAAAGAACTTAACTGAGAATGAATAGGTCAATACAGCATGAAGAATACATCCTGCGAAAACGAGTAATATCACTTTCAGAAGTGGTAGAAGTACAGAAACGCCATATTCTCCGACAATTGGCGCAATGAGACCGAATACCCCAATAGGAGCAAGTTTTATAACAATAGCAGTAATCTTATACATCATTTCAGCTAGCCCATCAAAAAAATTATAAACGGTTTTTGCTCTGTCTCCTATCATCGTAATGGCTAGACCAAGGAAAATAGCAAAAAAGATGATTTGTAGCANGCGCCGATAAAATATGGGGAAAGCCGATAAACGAGTGGGAGAGCTGATAAACCATGGGTAGCGCCGATAAAATATGAGGAAAGCCGATAAACGAGTGGGAGAGCTGATAAACCATGGGCAGCGCCGATAAAATATGAGGAAAGCCGATAAACGAGTGGGAGAGCTGATAAACCAAGAGGAGCGCCGATAACCCGACAAGCACACTGATAATCCAAGGTTTAAGCCAATCCTGACTACGTATTTCCACTTGTTTTTCATTCTAAGAAGGTGTAAAATTAATCCATATTAATCACATAGGAATTATACATATTTAAGGAGGTTAGTTTGAGTATGGAAGTCTTATTTGTTACGTCGAATATTGTTGTTTTATTAGCAATTATTGGTTTATTAATTTATATGCAAAAGAAACATGTTTCCTTTTCCAAGCGTGTATTTACTGGTATGGGATTAGGAATTGTACTAGGATTTCTATTACAAACCGTTTATGGAACTGGGTCTGATGTCATCGCAGCAACAACGGATTGGTATAACATTGTTGGTAGAGGATATGTTAACCTGCTTATGGTAATTGTTGTACCACTTGTTATGGTATCGATTATCCGTGCGATTATTAATTTGGAGAAAACGAAAGAACTTGGAAAAATGGCTGGGTGGATTATTGGTTCACTTGTTATAACAGCCATGATTGCGGCAGTAGTAGGTATTGGCTCTGCATTATTATTCGATTTGAATGCAGAACAGATTGAAGTAGGGCAAGCAGAAAATGAACGTGCCGCTTCTATAGAAGAACGTTATGCGGCAATGGAAGAGCAGACCACTCCACAACGTATTCTAAATTTTATTCCGAGTAACATCTTCTTGGATATGACAGGGGATCGTTCCACATCAACGATTGCCGTTGTGTTATTCTCGATTATTGTAGGTATTGCGGCACTTGGGGTAAAGAGAAAAAATCCAGAACAAGGGGATTTATTTATTAAAATAGTAAATGCCTTATATGCTGTTGTCATGAGGATTGTGACCTTAATTCTTCGCCTAACTCCATTTGGTGTGTTAGCACTACTGACGAATATGGTCGCAACGACAGATTTTGCCGGAATCATCGAATTAGGTAAATTTGTAATCGCATCTTATGTGGCACTCATAGTTATGTTTTTCATTCACTTAATAATTGTCGGTGTATTTGGTCTTAATCCAATGACATTTTTGAAAAAAGTTTTTCCTGTATTAGGGTTTGCTTTCTCTTCTCGTTCAAGTGCAGGTACGATACCATTAAATATTCAAGCTCAAAAGGATGCTTTAGGTGTTGATGAAGGGGTCGCGAATATGTCAGCAACATTCGGTGCTACAATGGGGCAAAATGGTTGTGCGGGAATCTATCCTGCGATGCTGGCTATTATGATTGCACCCACTGTTGGAATTGACCCACTTTCACCAGACTTTCTTGTACAACTCATCCTTATTATTGGGATTAGCTCATTCGGTGTAGCGGGTGTTGGTGGTGGAGCAACCTTTGCTGCTATCATTGTCCTATCTTCCATGGGGTTACCAGTCGGATTAGCGGGGTTGTTGATTTCTGTTGAAGCATTAATCGACATGGGGAGAACGGCATTGAATGTAAATGGATCCATGGTTTCAGGAACCATCACATCACGTATATTACGAAATTTAAACATGAAAAAATTTAATGATAAAGATGCTGTAACGGATAAAATCGCCATCTAAGTTATAAGAAGGACGGTTCTTCTGCTCCACACGATCGTGGAATAGGAGAACCGTCCTTCTTTGTTTCGCGCTTTTGTTCATAATCAAAGCTTATGAAGGAACACTAAAAAAGGAGGTGATAAGAGTGCCGAAAAAAAAGGTTAATCCACTAACACACGGTTTGGGTTCGTCGCAAGTGGAAGGACAAGGAACGACAAATAGGGAAACGGGAAGAAAAAAGATGGATTCTTCGCGAAAAAAACAAAAGCGCTCTTAACGAAAAGGACGGTTCATTTGCTCCATACCAATATGGAGCAAGCGAACCGTCTCTATTTAGGCACTTGCTTTTTCCGATTGTTTCGCTTCTCTTTTTTCTTCTAAGGCATTTACTACAACGGAAGCAGAGGCGTCACCGGTAACATTAATGGATGTTCGCATCATATCAAGGATTCGGTCAATACCGGCAATAATGGCAATACCTTCTACTGGAAGTCCGACAGAAGTTACGACCATCGTAAGCATAATTAATCCAGCTCCAGGAACACCTGCAGTACCAATGGATGCAAGAGTCGCTATTAATACAATGGTTATTTGTTTTGCAATCGAAAGGTCATACCCGAAAAATTGTGCGATGAATATAACACATATTCCTTGATATAATGCAGTTCCGTCCATGTTGATGGTTGCTCCCAAAGGAAGTACGAAACTGCTTACCTTCCTAGAAACACCAAGGTTTTCTTCGGTGCTTTTAATAGTAACTGGTAATGTTCCAGAGCTACTAGTTGTACTAAAAGCCACTAAGCTTGCAGGGGCAACACCTTTAAAAAATTTCAGAGGATTTACGTTTGCAAAGAACTTAACTGAGAATGAATAGGTCAATACAGCATGAAGAATACATCCTGCGAAAACGAGTAATATCACTTTCAGAAGTGGTAGAAGTACAGAAACGCCATATTCTCCGACAATTGGCGCAATGAGACCGAATACCCCAATAGGAGCAAGTTTTATAACAATAGCAGTAATCTTATACATCATTTCAGCTAGCCCATCAAAAAAATTATAAACGGTTTTTGCTCTGTCTCCTATCATCGTAATGGCTAGACCAAGGAAAATAGCAAAAAAGATGATTTGTAGCATATTTCCCTCAACAAGTGATGCGATAGGATTAGTAGGAACAATGTTTAACAGTGTGTCAACTACACTAGGGGCTTCCGCTGTTTCAACTTCACCTGTTGGCTGTGTGATTGTAAGCCCTTCTCCTGGCTTGAATATATTTGCAAGAATTAATCCAATGGATATTGCGATGGCTGTTGTTAACAGATAGTAAAAAAATGTCACTCCACCCATACGTCCGATTTTTTTAATATCCCCTGTACCCGCAACACCCACAACGAGGGAAGCAAGAACCAAAGGAACGATGATAAACTGAATCATGCGCAAGAATAAATCACCAAGCGGTTTAACGATTTCGATGCTTGGTCCAACAATAGCACCAACAATAATGGCAATGATAAATGCAATTAAAATCTGTGTAAGCAAACTAATTTTCTTCATAGAAACCTCCCTTAATTCGAAAAATAATAAGTTAAATAAAAGAAATGATTAGTAATATTCAGTTAAATAAGAGCAAAAAAAAGTGTATAAACGTTTACGTCATTGTTACAACATGACGATCCTCCTTTTACTTGTAATCGTTTTCAAACGGACGCTTATTTCCTTTATACATAAATTCATAAAAATAGTCAATAGTAAATGTTTTACATATATAGCTAAAATATTTAATTTTATAAAATCTTATTGAAAAAATATAAAAATTTATATACTATAAAGATATACAAATCTCGAGGAAGGGTTTTTCAATGGACATGATACTTGAACAGTATATTCCGGTAGCGGAGGTGATTGCTAAAACATTTGGTCCTGATTGTGAGGTAGTTTTGCACGATTTAACCGTTCCACAAAATTCCGTTGTATATACGGTTCATAACCATGTAACTGGAAGGAAAGTAGGCCAAAGCTTTAATCATTTAATTACGGAAGTATTGTTATCACAAAATTTTACAAATGATTTCTCTGTAAACTATTATTTTCAGACGGAGGATGGTAGATTAATAAAATCCTCTACATTGTTAATTAGAGATCAGAAGAAAAAGGTAACAGGGGCACTCTGTATAAATGTCGATACAACGAGAATTACGGAACATATGAACTGGTTAAGTAGCTTGATTCCAGATAACCCAAATTATCATCCAGAATCCGTTAATAAAAAGGATAAATGGAATAACATGGAGCATATACAGGAGATTGCCAATGATTTAATTGATCAAATTATTGGGGAAAAACCTGTAGAAAAACTAAGGCGAGATGAAAAGGTTGAGATGATTCGGTTTATGCAACAAAAGGGGATTTTCTTAATACGAGGTACGATTGATAGAGTAGCTGAAAAAATGAATATTTCAAAGGTGACGGTATATAGTTATATGGATGAAGTCAAAGGAAAAAAATAAAGGGTGGTATCTCTTTTTTTACCTTGACTATATAATTTTTTATATGAATTGTAGATTAAATTCTATATTAGGGGGTATTGGTATGAAATTCATTACGATAAATGGCGCAAAACCCAATCCGGGTCACTATTCTGCCGCGACACAAAAGGGTAATTTCCTTTTTATTTCGGGGCAGCTTCCAGTCGACCCTTTTACAGGTGAGGGAGCTAGTGGTGGTATTACGGCAGAAACAAATCAAGTACTTTCCAATGTAGATCATATTTTAGGAGCTGCAGGTGCAAAAAGAGAGGATATCATGAAGGTTACGATTTTTATCTCAGATATTTCCCTTTGGGATACGGTGAATTCGTTATACAAACAGTATTTTGGAGACCATAAACCAGCGCGTGCTGTGGTTCCTACGAATCAATTACATTATGGATATTCCATCGAGCTTGAGGCGATTGCTTATCTGGATGAAAAGGAAGATGAATAATGAATTTTACCTGTATGTCTTGTAAGTCTAGATATCCATTAGAAAGTAATAAGTGGAAGTGTGAATGTGGAGGGCTACTTGGTCTTGAATATGAAAAAGACGTACCTGATTTGTCAAAAACCTCCCTGTTACGAGATCATTCCATCTGGAAATATATCGATGCACTACCATTTGTTAAGGATGATATCTGGCAGGAAATTACTTTAGGTGAGGGCGATACCCCACTCATCAAAATAGCGGAGAATGTGTATGCAAAAGCCGAATATTATATGCCCACACTATCGTTTAAAGACCGAGGTGCTGTACTTCTTATTGCTATGGCAAAAAAACTTGGTATGGATCGGGTGGTTGCTGATAGTAGCGGAAACGCTGGTACAGCGATTGCGGCTTATGGAGCAAGAGCTGGAATCCAATGTGATATTTTCGTTCCTGCTTCTACCTCAAGTAAAAAGATAAAACAGATTGAAGCACACGGCGCGGTTATTCATAAGATTCCCGGGACGAGAGAAGATACAGCAAAAGCAGCAATCGCTATGGTGGAAAAAACAAATGCATTTTATGCAAGCCATATTTATAATCCTGTTTTTTGGGAAGGTACAAAGACAT
Organism: Oceanobacillus senegalensis; assembly: GCF_900176885.1. Taxonomy (GTDB): domain Bacteria; phylum Bacillota; class Bacilli; order Bacillales; family Amphibacillaceae; genus Oceanobacillus; species Oceanobacillus senegalensis. The sequence goes on from NZ_LT839648.1 coordinate 3,791,496, forward strand.
ATGTTTATGAAGTTTTCGAACAAATGGATGGGAAAATGCCTGATGCCTTCATCATCCCGGTCGGAAATGGAACATTGTTAATGGGAGCGTATCTTGCTTTTAAGGAGTTAATGGCAAGTGGTCAAATTGCGGAAATGCCCAAAATTCTTGCTGTACAGGCAGAGGCATGTGCACCAATCGTTCAAGCATTCGTTCAAGGTAGAAATACAGTGGAGCCTATGGAAAACGATGGGACAGTGGCAGAAGGCATTGCCATTGCGGCACCGGCAAGAGGGACAGAAATCTTACAAGCTATACGTGCATCAGACGGTGATGTTATCGGCGTAACAGAAGATAGGATTATCGAGGCGAGAAAAGAACTAGCCTTAAAAGGGATGTATGTTGAGATTACATCTGCTGTTAATTACGCCGGTTATGTACAATACGTAGAGAAATACCCAGAACTAAAAGAACAGCAAGTCGTATTACCGTTATGTGGAGCTGGTATTAAGAGTGATTAGTTTTTCGGGGAATCAAGTATATATTTATTTAAATGGATAAGGAGGGCTCATCATGAAATGGAAAGACCTAGATACACCAAGCTTATTAATTGATAGAGAAATTATGATGGATAATATTCGTAATATGCAATCCTATGCTGATAAATATCATGTTCATCTTCGTCCACATACGAAAACACATAAGATGCCTGCACTAGCCAAATTACAAGTAGACGCAGGGGCAAAGGGGATTACGGTAGCAAAAGTTGGCGAAGCAGAAGTAATGGCGGAAAATGGATTCGATGATATTTTCATAGCGAATGAGATAGTAGGGGAAGTCAAACTAAATCGTATCAAAAAGCTTGCGGAAACCATTGATATTTCCTTTGGTGTCGATAGTATCGAACAATGCGAAATAATTGAAAATGTATTTCGTAATAGTCAAAAACCGGCGAACGTCCTTATTGAAATTGAGGTGGGCGAAAATCGTTCCGGTGTTATCGAAGAAAGGGATTTTATTCATTTGGTAGATTATATTAAAAACTGTGATCATGTGACATTAAAAGGTGTTTTCTCCCATGATGGTCATACATATAAAGCAAAGGATCTGGAAGAGTGCCGCCACCTTTACAATGAAGCACAAAAACGTACACTACATTTTGCGCAACTTGCAGAAGAACGGGGCTCTAAGCTTGAAACAGTGAGCATCGGCTCTACACCGCCATTGCTACATGACTTTGGGGTGATGGAGGGAGTTACTGAACTTCGCGTTGGAACCTATATCCTTATGGATGTATCCCAAGGTAATGCACTTGGTTCTTATTCTAGATGTGCTGCTAGTGTCCTAACCACCGTGATTAGCAAACCAACGAATGAGCGTGTTATTACGGATGTCGGTGCAAAAGGACTTACGATGCAGTCGAGAAGTGAAGGGATTTGTGCCACAAAAGGAATAGGCTATATCAAAAATTCCGATGGTGTTCATATTGACCAACTCTTTGATGAACACGCCATTATATATAATGAAGCATTTAGAAATCAAGTGGCTATTGGTGAAAAGGTGCAAATTATCCCAAACCATATATGTCCAGTAAGTAATCTATATGATTATGCCTATCTTATTTCCGGAGATGAAGTAATAGAAGCCATCCCAATCTTAGCTAGAGGGAAGATGCAATAGGATTCAATAGGAGGGACGGTTCTTTTGATCCATACATAAAATGGAGCAAGAGAACCGTTTTTATTGATGGTGCCAAAAGAACTGTTCCTATTTAATCAGTGCTATCACGCGATCAAGTTGCTGATTTTCTTGTGCTTCAAAATAGTTATGGAATGGGTTACCTATTTCCTGAATGCGAGATAAGGCATTTTCAATGGTGAATTGCTCTGGTCTTAGCTGGTCATTCACCTCTTTCCATAGAAGCGGCATGGCGACGGTACCTTCCTTTGTTTTTCGAGGAGAAAAGGGAGCAATGATTGTTTTATCCTTCCCATGTTGCACATAGTCAATATATAGCCGGCCATTTCGCTTTTTCTTCATTCGTTCGGTTGTAAATAAATCTGGATAGGTATTTTCCACTGTATAAGCAATGGCTTGCGTGAAGATAGCTGTTTCATCATAGGTTAAGCTAGCTTCAGGAATCGGGATATGAATTTGTATTCCTTTATTCCCAGAGGTTTTAACGAATGAAATAAGCTTTAAATCATCTAAAATAGCTTTAATTAAGTTTGCAGCCTGAATGGCCAATGAAAACTTCTCCCGAGATGGTGGATCCAAATCAAAGACAATTTCCATAGGCTGGTCATTATCTATCTTCTGAAAAGGGACATGATATTCCATGCCACCGTGATTTGCAAACCATACTAGTGAATGTAAGTTGTTGCAGATGATTATTTTTTCATTGCCAACGTTTTTACTGTCTATAAATGCTGGAGCATAATCGGGTAAATGTTTTTGGTAAAAAAATTCTCCTTCCACTCCATCCGGACAGCGGATTAATGTCAGGGCACGCTCTCTTAAAAATGGGAGCATGTATGGTGCGATTTCTCTCATATAGCTCAGTAAATCTCCTTTCGTGAGACTTTTATCGGGCCAGTAAAATTTTTCGGTGTTAGAAATATCGATTGTTTGTGGTATCATTGCCAAATCCAACTTTAATTTTTCCACGGTACATTCTTCGGCAGAAGCCTGTGGTAATAAACGAACAAACTCGGGCTCGCGCAACTCTCCTTTATTTAAGTCAAGGGTATGAACGGATGCGCAGATTGCTGGTGGAAGGTGATAGCCGTTGGTTTCCTTTTCCCCGTTCTGGATAAACAGCTGTTTTAGTGTTTCAGCAGATTCATCATCTAACCCATGCTTGCATTTTCCAATCTCAAGAATCTCCTTATCCTGAAAGACATGAAACGAATAATAGCCATTTTGCTGGTCGTAATGGGTGAGAAACCCTTCAATCGTCCGCCAATTTTTGATCTTAAACCAGTCTCTGTGCCCCTTACCAGCTATGTATTTACTCGTTTTCCGTTTAGCAATTATTCCTTCTCCTTTATGTTCTGTAAGCATTTGCCAGAGTTCTTTCTCGTCCTCATACGAATCGACCATTTTTACATAGGGATTGCTGGGAAGTACTTTAAAAAAATCGTGTAAGGCTTGCTTCCTTCTCTTCCAACTTTCTTCCATAAGTAATATCCCATTTGACTGTGTGATATCAAAGGCAAGAAAGGTAGCAGGTCTTTTGGTAGAAGCCTTTTTGATGGAATCGATATTTTTGAATCGGCCACGTTTCTGAATCCATGAGAAATTAGCTTGGAATTCCGTATTCAAAACAACCAACTCCCCATCTAGTCGGACGGGTAGAATTTTCGTCATTTCATTTTGAATCCCTTTGCAATGCGCAATAATTTCCGGGAAATTTTTGGTTAAATCTTTGTTATTTTTACTTGTTAACGTAATGGTACCATCCTTATCCCATGTCAACATACAGCGAAATCCATCATATTTCACCTCATAAACCCACTCATCCCCAACGGGTATATCCGCACTTGCAATCGGCTTCATGATATCCATTTTGTCATCCCTCCGTTCCGTTACGACTTCTAGCTATCGAAACTGCCTCAGCCTTCTCAGAAGAAACACATTTTCTGCTAAGGTTTGCTTTCCTCGTAGAACAAGGAAGGTTCGTAACTGTACGCAAAAAAGAATCTTTTCCTTTTCAAAAATTGACTGCAATTCCGCCATTTACTAATGCAAATAAACGACACAGTGTTAGATAGCACAATATCTGCGTAGTATATTTCCGTAGCGGTATTTAGGGTCAAATTTTTTAGTCCCATGTAATTAAAAAATATAAGAAAAAGAACCCTACCTTTAAAATGCCTTATCGGAGTGAATTTTAAACAGAAATAGTAGCAAGGATAAAATACAGGGTTGATGGCAAAATAAAAGAAAAGTGCAGATTAAAAGGAGGGATTCTCATGCATACGATGTGGAAGGGAACCATTAGCTTTGGTCTTGTCAATATCCCTGTAAAAATGCATGCGGCTACCGAATCGAAGGATGTTAGGCTAAGAAAATTGCATAAAGAATGTAAATCACCCGTGAAATATGAAAAGGTTTGTCCTGTATGTGAGCGAGAGATCGAAGCAGAAGAAATTGTAAAAGGGTATGAATATGCAAAAAATAAATTTGTGATTTTGGATGAAGAAGATTTAAAGGCGCTGAAAAAGGAACAGGAGGATCGAGCGGTTGAAATTGTTGATTTTGTGCAATTAGAGGACATCGATCCGATCTATTTTGAAAAAAGCTATTACTTATCCCCAAATGAAGGTGGCGGAAAGGCTTATAGTTTATTGCGAGGGGCTCTCAAAGATACAGGTAAAATCGGAATAGCCAAAATGATGATTCGCTCGAAGGAACAACTCGCCGTAATCCGTGTTTACGAAAATGTCCTCGTTGTCGAAACGATTCATTTCCCAGATGAAGTCCGAAAAGTAGAAGATGTGCCTAATGTTCCTGAGGAAACCGAAATCGCTAAAAAGGAATTGGACACAGCGAAAATGCTTATTGAACAACTAACAGCAGAGTTCGATCCTGAAAAATATAAGGATGAATACCGAACAGCACTGCTCGATTTAATTGAAGAGAAGAAAAACAATGAAGAAACGGCTACAGCGAAAGACAAGCCTGTACCGGATAATGTCACCAATCTAATGGATGCACTTCAGGCCTCCCTAGACCGAGCGAAAAACGACAAACCAAAACCAAGACAGCCAAAGAAAAAAACAAAAAACATCAAAAAGAAACGTGCAACATCTTAAGTTGGTATGAGAAGGTAAAGGACTGAACGTATAAGTGGAGAATCACGCTTAGTTATAGAGAAATTTTATCGTTTTTAGGAGAGAAGACTCCCATTTCCATTTTGTGCAGGGAGTAGCCCCAACATAATGAGTAGTTCAATTGCGAGGCTGGGACATAACGAAAGTGTTTAACCAAAAGACGAACAATGCACCCACTTAGCGGAGGAAATATACGTAGACTCCTGTGGGATGATAGGCCTAGGTGAGACGCCGTAGTGCGATTAATGAGCAAAGGCTAAGACCGCCACGTCCTGTGGCAACGCCTTCATGACCAACATCGTGTTGGCCTGAAGGTGGCTCATCAGCCGCCCACGGAAAGCGAAGTATATTTCCGGAGCGGTTTTCGCGCCAATCATGTTCAGATTTCTGATGGGAAAATACTTTTTCCCAGTCTCGTTTTTTATGACCTTATTTCAAGGTATAAACACAAACCAATTTGTATTCTAAAACCTCTAAAATCCCTAGGATAGATAGTATCTATGTTAATATAATAGTAGAAATTTTAAAAAAACGTAAGCAAAGAAAAAACTATAAGGGAGAACGTATCATGACCAAACATCGAATTTATACAATGAGTTTTGCTAGTGTCTATCCTCATTATATTAAAAAAGCGGAGAGAAAAGGACGTACGAAAACAGAAGTCGATGAAATCATCCGTTGGTTGACAGGGTATAGCCAGGAAGAGTTGGAAGCCCAATTGGAAAAACAAATAGACTTTGAAACCTTCTTTGCGGAAGCTCCCCAACTGAATCCATCAAGGACGTTGATCAAAGGTGTGATTTGCGGTGTCCGGGTGGAGACAATAGAAGAACCAACGATGCAAGACATTCGCTATTTGGATAAGCTAATCGATGAGCTAGCAAAAGGAAAGGCGATGGAGAAGATTTTGCGTACTCCTGATTAAGCCAACCACAGAAAGCAAGTATACTTCTAGAGTAGCTTGAAATCCCAAATATGTTAGCTTAGCGTTGAAAAGATAAAAATAGAAGGAGGTATGGACGGTAGAATGATTCCAAAGGTTGACGAATTTATAAGGAAAGCAGGAGAGTGGCAGAAGGAATTTGAGAAACTAAGACGGATTTTACTTGATTGTGGACTTACAGAAGAATGGAAGTGGAATCTGCCTTGTTACACGTTTCAGAACAGTAATATAGCGATTATACAAGGGTTTAAAAACTATGGTGCTCTAATGTTTTTCAAGGGGGTCTTATTAAAGGATCCCAAAGGTATTCTCATTCAACCTGGGGAGAATTCTCAGGCGCAACGCCAGATTCGATTCAGCAATGTTCAAGAAATCGATGAGATGGAAGACAGCTTGAGGGCCTATATCTTAGAAGCCATCGAAGTTGAAAAAGCTGGTTTGCAAGTGAATTTTAAAGAAACGAAAGAATATAATATTCCAGAAGAACTTCAACATAAGTTTGATGAAATCCCTGCCTTGAAAGCGGCTTTTGAAGCATTGACGCCAGGACGCCAAAGAGGATACCTTATTTATTTTTCTAAAGCCAAACAATCAAAAACTCGTGTATCAAGGATTGAAAAATATATGCAGCATATTTTGGATGGAAGGGGTTTAAAGGATTAATCGGGATGCTAAGTAACCTTTAGTAGCGTAAAGAAAAAGCGAATGGTTTATGTACTAGTCGTTTTACTGGTTATTTTTTCCAATATTAATTACAGTTTTATCTCTTTTTTTCGCTTCTTTTACAGCTAGTTAACAAATTAATGAAGATAAAACATTTGTAGTGTATTTTTAAGAAAATAGGAGTAAAGTGTATAGTACAAGAAATGTAAATTGTACGAAGAGGTGAGGGAAATGAAGAGGAATCCTTTTTTTGATAATGCTAAATTGCTTTTCATTTTTTTAGTCGTATTTGGTCATATGATTCAGCCGTTCACATCTGACTCGAACGGTGTTAATACACTATACTTATGGATTTATACCTTTCATATGCCAGCATTTATTATGCTTTCCGGCTTTTTTGCAAAGGGAGCAGGTGACAAAGATTATATTCTTAAGCTTGCGAAAAAACTGCTTATACCTTACCTAATCTTTCAGGGTATCTATACCGGCTATTATTTTCTTATTGGAAATGAAAGCTGGCAGGCGGGAATATTTTATCCGCATTGGTCACTCTGGTTCTTATTTAGCTTGTTCAGTTGGCATATTTTATTAATTATATTTAAAAAAATACCTGCAACTTATGGTTTGACGATATCGATTTTGATAGGCATTTTTGTTGGTTATATTGGAGACATTGGACATACCTTTAGTTTGTCGCGTACCTTCGTATTTTTCCCATTCTTTTTAGCGGGATATTGGTTAACAGAAAAGCAAGTAATGAAGGTGAAGCGACCTTGGGTAAAAGCGGCATCCATTGTTGTTATGCTACTATTGGCAGTTTCCCTCTATATAGCGCCTGAAATTAATACGGGATGGTTACTTGCATCCAAATCGTATATTGATTTAGGGATGGCAGAGTACGGTGGAATTGCAAGATTGTTAGTCTATATAACAGCAGCAGCCATGACGGTTAGTGTTTTAGCTTGGGTACCTAAGCAAAATATGGGTTGGTTGACAAGTTTAGGAACAAGAACCCTTTATGTCTATCTATTGCACGGGTTTTTCATCCAGCTTTTCCGTCATTACGAATTATTCGCTGTAAATTCTATTATCGATTTACTCGGATTGGCGGCCCTTTCAGCAGCCATTGTCATTTTACTTTCAAGTAAACCTATATTAGGAATCTCCCAACCATTTATTGAAGGGAAATTATCGATTCTTAAGAAAGGATTACAACAACGAAAGGAAAGACATTTGAATTAAGGATATAAAGAAATTAGCACAGAAGATGAATTTCCATCTTCTGTGCTTTTATTTCGTTATGATAAGGAATTTTTCCATCGTTTTTGGAGTAGTGATGAGGCTTTATGGTAAATAGCGGAGGATAAAGAAACCCCACCTAACATATCGCCTAATGGCAAACATGTTAGGTGGGGTTTTGCTTAAAAAATAATATGTGCAATCAAGGTAATAATTGGCAATGTGATAATGGTACGTAAAAGAAAGATGATGACTAATTCAAAAAATGTAACAGGTATTTTGGAGCCGAGTAGTAATCCCCCGACTTCCGACATATAAATAAGCTGTGTAACGGATAGAGCTGCAATGATGAATCGTGTGATTTCTGCTTCGATTCCGGATCCAATGATGGCAGGCAGAAACATATCGGCAAATCCTATTAAGATCGTTTCTGATGCTTCTTTTGCATATGGTACTTGCATCCATTCTAGGAGCGGAATAAAAGGTGTACCAATCCATTGGAAGAAAGGTGTGTATTCCGCAATAATCAAGGCAACTAGGCCAAATGCCATCACGACAGGGGCGACCCCCATCCACATATCTAGAATATTTTGTGCCCCTTCTTTGAAAAAGCGATACACACTGGATTCTTTTCTTGCACGTGTTAAAGCATTTTTATAACTATAGGATAGAACGCTTTCCCCTTCAGGAATGAATTCATTATCTTCCTTCTTTTCATCGTTCCAGTAGGTGTCAGGCTTCTTGGATAATGGTGGGATCCGCGGCATAATGAGTGCAGCAACGAATCCAGCAATAAGAATCGTGATATAAAACGGTAGAAACATGTGTGGAAGCCCTACTTCAGCAAGTACAATGAGTGAAAATGTAATGGACACAATCGAGAAGGTGGTTCCAATGACCGTTGCTTCCCGTTTTGTATAAAATCCATCCTCATATTGCTTACTCGTTAAAAGAACCCCAATCGTTCCGTCACCAATCCAAGAAGCTAAGGCATCGACAGACGAGCGACCCGGTAATTTGAATAAGGGACGCATCACCTTTGTCATAAGTGCTCCGGTAAACTCTAGCAAGCCAAAGTTCATGAGCAGTGGTAAGAAAAGACCTGCAAATAGGAAAATAGAAAATAAGACATGCAAGAGGTCATCAAGAAGCAGTTGACCTGTGTTTGCGCCATGAATAGCTTCAGGTCCCATGCGGAAAAATACCATTACCGCAAAAATCGCTGCAAGCACCCTTGTGAACGTCCAAAACCAATTCGTCTGGAATAGACCATGGAAAAAAGGGGTCTTACGAAATGTTTCTGGCCCTCCTAGTTTAGCTATGACGGTAAATAGCGCAGTAATCACTATAATAACCATCATAATTGCTGAAAGCTGATCGGCAAGCAACGCCTGAACCTTACCAGCAAAAAGGGCAATCGGTATAGTCAACCCATCATTGGTTTGAATAGGAATAACAAATAAAAAGATACCAATTAATGATGGAATAATAAATTTTAATTGATCGCTCCATGTGAAATTTTTCATAACTCTTATAAATCCTTTCTAGTTTGAGAAAAATAATGTCCTTGAAAATATCGTGACAAATCACGAACTCCCTAAATAAACACATCGTATAATTATACATTAGTGTGTAATAATATTCAACACTTTCCATTCTTCGCGTTGTAAAAAGTAAGAATAATCAATTATAGTAGAAGTAAGAGGATAAGGAAACATTAATAGTATGAAGTTTTTTCTAAAGTTTATCCGCAGCTATGCACTATGATGAGGTGTATTCATTGAGGAAACGACTGAAATATAATTTGTTCTATCGAGTTTTCGTTATTGTTTGGATGGTTCTAAAGTTTATTTTCAAAATTTATATTTTCCAAATGCGGCATTCGATATGGGATGAGAGAACAAAGGCAAAGTGGCAGAATCTACTTGTGAAAATGGCCAAGGAATATCGCTTGAGGGCGGAAAGGCTTGGTGGAGTTTTAATCAAAGTTGGTCAGTTTTTAAGTACGAGAACCGATTTTTTACCAGATGTATTTATTAAGGAATTAACGGAGCTCGTCGACCATGTTCCTCCCATGCCATACGATTATGCCAAGGAAGTGTTGGAGGAAGAATGGGGGACGAGCTTAGATAATTATTTAAAGGCGATTAGAAAAGAATCCATTGCCTCTGCATCGATAGGAGAAGTCTATCGAGCCATGTTGAAGGATGGAACGAATGTTGCTATCAAGGTCCGAAGATATCGAATTGAAGAGGTCTTTCATAAGGACTTTATTGCACTACGAGTGGTGTTTTGGATTTTAAAGGCATTCACAGGTTTTGGAAAAAAGGCTGATTTAAGTGCCCTATATAAAGAACTCATTACCGTCATGGATAGGGAGCTATATTTTGAAAAGGAACTAGAATTTGGAAACTATTTCAAGGAGCGTTATCGCGATTATCCGGATATTTATATTCCTACCTACCATGAAGCGTTGAGTACAAATAAAGTGCTTGTCATGGAATGGGTGGAGGGAGCGAAAATAACGGATATAGAATTTTTAAAAAGACATGGGATTGATATAGAACAAACAACGAAGATTCTCTTTGATTTCTATGCCGATCAATTTTTAAATCCAGGAATGTTCCATGCAGATCCGCATGCTGGCAATATCCTGATTCAGCGAAATGGGCAAATTGCTATCATTGATTTCGGGATGATAGGGGAGATTAAACCTAAGGATATCGAGCAATTTAAAGTTTTGGTACAAGGGTTTATTATCGAAAATTACAATATGGTTGTTGATGCGTTAGATAAGATGAACTTTCTATTACCAAATGCGGATAAGCGGAAGTTGAAAAAGATGATTGAAGAAACGGTTGATATGTATTCGAATGGTTCGTTGAGAAATCTAGACACGGATGCTATGGAGCAGGTCAGTGAAGAGGTTAATATGATATTTAGAGACCAGGCCATTCAGTTACCAGCCGATTATGCTTACCTGATTCGTGCCGTATCCATTGTGGTGGGAGTCATTTTCACGATTAATCCTCATTTAGATATTATTAAATGGGCAAAACCGAAAATCACGGAATGGTTTGGAAGAAGAAGTATTGTTGAATCCGTAACAAAGCAATATGCGAAAAATGCCGCAGAACCATTATTATCCTATCCCAGGGCTTTGCTTAACTTTTTAGAGAGTGGGGAAAAAGATAGAAAGTGGGATAAGAAGAAGCATTATATTAATCTGAGGCATCAATTTTATTTACTTTTAGAGGTCTTTTCCTTTATCTTAATAATTATAGGGATTGTTTTTTTCTTATATGGTCTAAGAATTGGAAGCGGAGGATTAGGAATAATAGGATTAGTAGTCATTGGTATTTTTATTATTATCATTACTATCCTGCTCATTTTGCATTACCGGATGATACGTCAAAGACGAAATTAGGAGGTGTTTTTGTGAGTGATTATTTGAAAAAAGGTTTTCTATTGGGAATTGGGGCAGCTGTAAGTGGTAAGGAAAAGCTTGAGCAAAAGCTAAAGGATCTTGTGGAAAGAAATGAAATTACACGAGAACAAGCAAAAAATATGATGGACGATTTTATTACAAAAGGTGAGACTAAGAATCAAGAATGGTCCGATAAACAAAAAGGACAAATGAAGAAAATGGCGGAAGATTACGGTCTAGCCACCAAAGAAGAAGTGGAAGAATTGAGACGACGTATTATTGAACTAGAAGATAAAATGTCAACCACCAATTTAACAGAAGAGTAATGGTTAGGGGTACCATGCTAATGCATGTGTACTCCTTTTCTATTGTAATAAGTTTGTTGTCAGTACAAACAATTGTCAATAAATTCGGCCAATTTTGTAATTGGTGTTGATTTTTAGGAAGGATGTAGTAAAATGAATAGAAAAAACTGATGATTCGAGTCGAATTTAATTGGGGGCTTATAGTGTGTTAATTGGCTTTTGGCAGATGTGCGAAGAGGTAAATGAACAGCTCGGGAGAAAGTTAAGTAAAGAGGAATTTAAATTTTTAAAATGGATGTATGCTTGCTATTTACATGAAAATCAAGAGAAAATAATGAAAAATGTTCAAAATCATAATCATCTCTAACTGTCTATTTTTATTTACGCTTTTTTACCTTGGGGGGGGCGTCTCAAGGGCTATTTGTATTTAAGCGCTTTTTAATCATGGACAAAAATTTATGCTATCCATCATTCGTGCTATAATGTGACTTAGTAAATATTTGAATAAAGGAGCAATCATGATGGCGGTGGCAAATGAAACAATCATTAAGAAAATGCTTCATGAACTATATGAAGCGAAGGAAAAGCAGCACAGTCAGGAAAAAATGATAAAGCACATCGCGAATGTGAAATTGCTTTGTGATTTGTTTTTAGACAACGATAATAAGGAAGTTGTTTCGGAAAAATCCAATAAAGATGGATTTACAAATCAGGAGTTAATTGCGATGATTGGTGAACAGGAAAAAATTCAAGAAATAAAACAGACGAAACAACAAAAGAAGGCAGCATTTGATCATGATGAGGCAAATGGCGCTTCTATTTTTGACTTTTAGAACTGGTTGAACGGATTTTTTGAAATTCCTGTATAGAGAAGGGAGTAGGAGAAATGAAAGTATTTATCATCATAGCGGCAATCAATGGTTTTATTGCTGTTGCATTAGGAGCATTTGGTGCCCATGGATTAGAGGGGAAATTAACAGAAAAACAGCTAGGTACTTGGGAAACTGCGGTCCAATATCAAATGTTTCATACCGTGGCTCTTCTTGTTACCGGATTAATCCTGGCTAAATTCGAGAGCAGTGCATTAACATGGGCAGGGTGGATGTTCTTCATTGGTATCATTATCTTTTCAGGCAGTTTATATGCCTATTCCGTAACTGGTATTAAGACTTTTGGTATGATTACACCAATTGGTGGTGTCGCCTTTTTAGCTGGATGGGTATTACTATGTGTTAGTGTATTTAGAAACTTATAAGCAGCGTTTCCTTTATAATTTAAAAAATAGATAAATGGTAAATATAACAAGGATAAGTGCACGAGCGAACTGTTTTCCAGCATGTGGTGTATTTCCTGTTTGTAGATGGATGAGTGCATCACAACATAAGCTTACAGACAAGAGTAAGAATGTGAATAGGAGGAGAAAAACGTATCCTTTTATTAACGCAAAGACGCCAAATAGAACGACAATTCCAAGTGTGACAATCTCGATTAGTGCAAATCTTTCGTGCGGATGTCTCATAAAATCGCTCCTTACATAGCAATCATTAGGATAAAAATGAAGTCACGAACTCGTCCGATTATTTATGCCTTCTAAAGGCTATTGGTTGGTTAAATAGATAACAAGTTTGATAGAAAAGGATGACACAGGATTATCGTGTCATCCTTTTCTATATGAGTTATCTTGGAGGGTAAGTAGATAGTTGTTGTTGTGAACCTGTTGCAAATGGATATTGATAGTTAATTTCCTCGTCAAAGGTTACATAGTCAAGATATACCATAAGTAATAGATAACGTTTACCAGTATTTGGATCACTTAAAATGATATGATCGCGACCAGCAGCTTCAATGATTCCGGTAAATGTTTTAGCGTTCCATTGTGAGTTATTCTCAAAGGTCATATAAACTGTAACGTGCTTTCCTTTATTTAAACGTAGGATATTTTCAATGTAGGATTGTTGGAGTGGTAACATGCCTGGAACGTCTGAAACAGCCTGTTGTTGAGTAGGTTGCTGTGTTTGCTGAGGCTGGAACGGTATTTGTTGTTGAGTAGGAAATCCTTGAAATTGTTGTTGTGTCGGGAATTGCCTCATTCCATAAGCTGGGTAAAAGTAGTACGGATAACCTGGATAGCCATTTCCATACGCTTGATTTTCATTTTTCTCGGACATAAAATATTCCTCCTCCTTAAATTGGTGCCTGGTACCTCCCGATGTTTGCCGGATGTTGTCGATGAACGGGAAAGCTTCTCCATACAGTATTTTATTTTTAGACTGCTGGGCAGTCGATCTGCATAGCAACGTACGGTGCTTTTCCAATTGTATAAGGGACGTTCCTTTTAGGTATTTATGATTTCGTTTTATCGTTAGGAACGTTTCCTCATTTCTGCCCAAATCTAAGATGCTAGACTCAATAATTATATGTATGTAAATACCTAGAAAATGATGACAGAAATCTAGAAATTCGTTGTGAGGGATTTAGGCTAGTTATCTTAATAAGGGAGGAAGGGAACTGGTATGCTATATATCTAGATGGAATCGCGCCTATCCATCATTGGCTATGAAAAATAATGGCACTCCTCTTTTAATGGAGTGCCGTTATTTTCTAATACAGAATGTTGTCACGATGATTATAATGCAAAATAGGTTGCTACATCTTCTTTTGGCATGTAATTTCCAATCATGAAGTCGCCAAATTCGCCATAGACTGCAGTTACATCATCGAATCGCATTTCATAAACAATTTTTTTGAACTGTAATGGGTCATGTGCAAATAATGACACGCCCCATTCGTACTCATCAAGACCAATGGAACCTGTAATAATTTCTTTTACTTTACCAGCGTATTTACGGCCGGTCATGCCATGCTCATAAAGAAGTTTCGTTCTTTCCTCTTTAGAAATAGCAAACCAGTTCGCATCCTTCCAGCGGCGACGAGCCATTGGGTAGAAACAAGCATGTTCCCACTTAGGGATGATAGGGTTTAAACGTGCTTTCGTTCGTGGATCTAACTCACGATCTCTTCCTTCATCCATTGGGTTATGTAATGTCATTTCAACGATAGAAACATAGGAATAACCAGGAATGAGGTAATCACCAATTTTAGATTTATTTAATTCACGTTGAATTTCTTCTAATTCCTCCATTGTCGGGCGGAAGAAAATGAACATTAGATCTGCTTTATTTCCGACAACTTTATACATTGCCTGACTACCTTTTTCAGCTTCTTCCACGGATTCCCATTTTTCGATAATCGCCTTGAATTCTTCTACCGCTTCCTTACGCTGCTCTTCTGCTGCCATTTTCCAAGATGCCCAATCGAAAATACGTGTATCATGAAGGGCACACCAGCCATCCATTGTTACAACTGCTTCTGCTGACATTCATCTCGCTCCTTTAACATTTTTAAGTATCATGTCCCGATTTAGCGAACTCTTTGGTCGCTGTCCGGGTGATTTCACTTTGGTAATGATATGTTAACTATAGCATAATTGGGTACCCTATTCATGTGAATGGGGTATCAATACCAGTGATTTTAATGGATTGTCAATTCTTTGTCAAAATTTGTATAAAGTGGAAGGTAAATTCTTTAAATGATGATTTAATTGCTATATTATGGGTATGTTAATAGAAAAATGGAGGTTTTTAACTTGAGTAATTTATTTGACCAGCTTAGAGATAAAATCTCTGGAAAAAATAAACGAATTGTTTTTCCTGAAGGTTTAGATGAACGGATTTTAACTGCGGCTAGTAAGTTAAGTGCAGATGGGGTTGTTTCACCGATATTAATTGGAAATAAAGGAGACGTTGAGCAAAAGGCAAATGAAGTAGGCGCGGATATTGCTAAATGTGAAATCTTAGATCCAAATGATTATGCCGAATTTGAAGAAATGGTTCAATCCTTTGTGGAACGTCGGAAAGGGAAAGCAACGGAAGAAAAGGCACGTGACATTCTACTTGACGGAAACTACTTTGGAACCATGCTTGTATATCTGGATAAAGCAGATGGTCTTGTAAGTGGGGCAGCGCATTCTACTGCAGATACGGTACGCCCAGCTTTGCAAATTATTAAGACAAATGAACGGGTGAAAAAGACTTCCGGTGTGTTCATTATGGTTCGAGATGATGAAAAGTATGTGTTTGCGGATTGTGCCATCAACATTTCACCAGACAGCCAGGACTTAGCAGAAATTGCAGCGGAAAGTGCGGTCACAGCGAAATTATTTGATGTAGACCCAAGAATTGCGATGCTAAGCTTTTCTACCAAAGGTTCTGCCAAATCAGCCGAAACGGAAAAAGTAGAAGAAGCGCTGAAACTAGCAAAAGAAAAAGATTCTTCACTTGTGATCGATGGGGAATTCCAATTTGATGCAGCGATTGTTCCAAGTGTTGCACAGAAAAAAGCGCCAGATTCTGTTATCAAAGGGGATGCAAATGTATTTATCTTCCCAAGCCTAGAAGCTGGGAACATTGGATACAAAATTGCACAGCGTCTAGGTAACTTTGAAGCAGTAGGCCCAATCCTACAAGGCTTAAACAAACCAGTGAATGACCTATCACGCGGATGTGACTCAGAGGATGTTTATAATTTAGCATTAATTACTGCAGTACAGGCAGTAGAAGAATAAGATTGTTATGTACCCGGTAATAAAAAAGCTTGCAGCGACATTTTACATAATGCTGCAAGCTTTTTTAGGTTATAGGGAGGAGCTGATAAATTTGAAGGAACGCCGATAAATGGGTAGGAGTGCTGATAAATAGGGAGGAAAGCTGATAAAGGGGTAGGAGTGCCGATAAACTGTAGGGAACGCCGATAAACTGGAAGGAACGCTGATAAATCGGAAGGAACGCCGATAAACTGTAGGGAACGCCGATAAACTGTAGGGAACGCCGATAAACTGTAAGGAACGCCGATAAACTGGAGGGAACGCCGATAAACTGGAGGGAACGCCGATAAACTGGAGGGAACGCCGATAAACTGGAGGGAACGCCGATAAACTGTAAGGAACG
>NZ_LT839648.1:3809668-3871113 GCF_900176885.1 Oceanobacillus senegalensis
CCGATAAACTGGAGGGAACGCCGATAAACTGGAGGGAACGCCGATAAACTGGAGGGAACGCCGATAAACTGTAAGGAACGCCGATAAACTGGAGGGAACGCCGATAAACTGTAAGGAACGCCGATAAACTGTAAGGAACACGATTAAGTCAGTATAATTGTGTAAATAGAAAAAGGGTCTCATCAACCCTCAATTTGGTTACAATGATTTTCAACCACAAAAATACCGTAACTTAGGAGGAATTGATGATGACCCAGCTTAATTTTACACTAGATGTAGAAAAAATTAAAGGTGAAGTGATGCAATCCAGTCTCAATGACGTAGTTAAATCTTCAGTTGTGCTTATTCTAAATGAATACATGGAAATGGAAAGAGATCAGTATATGAATGATTCTTCTCATGATCGGAATCCATATCGTCATGATTACAGGAATGGTTACTATGAACGAAATATGATTCTTAATGTTGGGAAAGTAAAATTAAAAGTCCCACGTACCCGCAGCGGAGAGTTTTCCACGAAGGTTTTTGAAAAATATAAACGTTGTGACCAGGCCTTTTTACTTTCTATGCTAGAAATGGTGGTTAACGGGGTATCTACACGTAAGGTAACGAAGGTTGTAGAACAGCTTTGTGGAGAAAAAATATCTAAATCCATGGTGTCCGATCTAACAAAGAAGTTAGATCCTATTGTAAAAGAATGGGCTGAAAGACCATTGAACACCCAGTATTATCGCTATATCTTTGTGGATGCCATGTATATCAAGGTTCGGGAGTATCATAGAGTAGTATCTAAAGCTGTTTATATTGCGTTAGGAGTTAATGCAAAAGACAAACGTGAAATCATAGGTTTTCAAGTTTCTGATGCGGAGTCAAAAACAAACTGGAGTGAATTCTTTGATACCCTAACTGCCAGAGGATTACAGTCTCCTAAACTAGTTATTTCAGACGCACATCAAGGGTTAAAAGTGGCCATTTCGGAAAAATTTCTTGGGACAAGTTGGCAACGCTGCACCGTACACTTTTTAAGAAATATTCTTCAATCTATGCCTAAGAAGAATACCAAAGAAGCACGTACGCATCTTAAAGAGGTTTTTAAAGCCTCCAACAGTAAGATATCTAGAGCTTTAAAAGATGAATTTATTGAGAAATATGGGGGCGAAAAGAAGTTCGAAAAAGTGGTTGAAACTTTGGAAAATGGCTATGAGGACGCAGTCCAATTCTATGCCGAGCCAGAGGAGACATATAGGCACATTCGAACGACCAATGTACTAGAACGTATAAACTCTGAAGTAAGAAGAAGAGAAGCCGTTATTCGAATTTTTCCCAATAAAAAATCTGCATACAGGTTAATTGGTGCCGTACTGATGGAATATGATAAAAACATAGATCCAGGCGGAAGAAAATATATCTACAGAGTTAATTAATGTTCTGCAAAATCACAAAGCTCCACTAAAGGTGCTAAATGTTAGAAATCCCCCTAAATAGAGAATTTGACATGAGCCTCCGGCGAGTATGATTCCTTAGCCAGGAAGCCAGCTCAAATAGAACTGGCCCTGCCAGGGCAGGCTATCACACTCGCCTCTCATGTCAAATGGTGTCATAATGTTTAGCTGGATTTTAGCTTTGAGATTTTGCCTCATATGTCTGCCCATAACCGGTTAACATTGTAACTTGAATTTACACAGAATTATGGACTTGACTAGGAACACCGATAAACTGTAAGGAGCGCCGATAAATCGGGAGGAAAGCTGATAAATCAGAAATCCCCCTGTAAGCAACTATCCTTCCTATTTTCTAATCTTAAAAAAATGGTAACTTGAAAAAAGCGTTGCCACCATCCACCCATCCCGCACGCCCCCCAACAAAGCCACTTTAAGCAGAGCTCTAACGTTCCCCTTTTAATATGCTCTTAATCGGTTCATTTCGTTTGATCATTTGGGCATATCTCTTCTCAAACACTGCAAGTTCTGACGCAGAAAAGCCAGTCTGTACGATTTGTTCGCTGAAATTAGTTAGAGCATTTAGAACTCTTGCTTTCATTTTTTCTACCGTTACGTTCATGTGTAACAAACTGGATAAGGATGCCATGACTTCAGGGTCTACGGTTGGAAAATGAAATTTCGTTTCGGTATCTTTTTTGCTAATCTGGTAAAAATCGCGAATGATACTTGCTCTTTCGTTACTGTTTCCTTCAACATCAAGATAAATTTGCACAGCTGCACCATCTTTAATTCTACGCTGGGAGATGCCTGCAAATTTTTTCCCATGTATACTGAGGTCGTAATCACCTGGACAATACGAGTGAACAATTTCATATGCTTCAATCTCGGTTGTGACATCATGAAGCATATACTGGACGAAACTAACCATGGCCTCGTAGCAATCGTGGATGGATAACTCATGGACGCCAGGAATAACGAGCGAAATATTTAATACCCCGCCATCTAATGCGACAGCAAGCCCACCTGAATTGCGAACGACAACATGATACCCTTTATTGGCTAAAAATCGTACTCCTTCATCGATAAAGGGAAGCCTTGCATCAGGAATACCGAGGACAATCGTTTTGGGATGGACCCAAAGTCTAATTGCAGGGGGAGAGTCTCCATTGCTAACGGACATGGCTAGTGCATCATCGACAGCGAATGATGTTAATGCCGTATAGTCCTTTCCAAAGAATTTTACTTCATTGGAATGATCGAGATATCGAAATGTTGTATGTTGAATAATTTCCTTCCAATTTTTCATGTTTGCACCAACCTTGTAATATTCGAATCCATTCTACATGTTATATCATTATGTTTTCATTTTGACGAATAGGGAATAGGTTCCTATCGTCTGTTTCTACAAAAAAATAAAGAATGTTAAAAACTGCCGAAATCGATAAACACAGTTTCGGCAAGGTGTTTAAGTAATGTCGATAAAACATTGTCTCTTTTCTTACCTAGTTATCTATTATATAATATATTAAAAATGTCGAAAAGAACGGATGGAGATAATGGCATATAAAGATCATCAATTATCCGAAGAAAAGGTGTTTAAAGACCCCGTTCATCGTTATGTCCATGTGCGGGACCGAGTAATTTGGGATTTGATAGCAACACCAGAATTTCAGCGACTGCGCCGGATTAAACAACTTGGAACGACAAATTTGACGTTCCATGGAGCGGAGCACAGTCGTTTTAATCATTCTTTAGGTGTATACGAGATTGTTAGAAGAATTATTACTAACTTTGAGAATCGAGCCCATTGGAATAATGAAGAACGCCTACTTTGCTTATGTGCTGCCCTTCTGCATGATTTAGGGCATGGCCCGTTTTCACATTCCTTTGAAAAGGTTTTTAAGTTGGATCATGAATATTTTACCCAACAAATCATTGTGGGAGACACGAATATTAATAAAATCTTAGAAATGGTGAGTCCTGGTTTTTCTCAGAAGGTTGCGGATGTTATTGCAAAGACTTATAAGGACAAGCTTGTGGTGAGCCTTATTTCGAGTCAAATTGATGCAGATCGAATGGATTATTTGCAACGCGATGCTTATTTTACTGGGGTAAGCTATGGCCACTTTGATATGGAACGTATTCTTCGGGTGATGCGTCCAATGGAGGATCAGGTTGTCATTAAATCTACAGGAATGCACGCCGTCGAGGATTATATTATGAGCCGTTATCAAATGTATTGGCAGGTCTATTTCCATCCTGTAACGAGAAGTGCGGAGGTTATTCTGTCAAAAATTCTCCATCGAGCGAAGGAATTATATGAATCAAATGATTTTACCTTTAAATTGAAACCAACCCATTTTATATCCTTTTTTGAAGGAAACGTGAAGCTGGATGAGTATTTAAAATTGGATGAGTCAATGGTTCATTATTATTTTCAAGAGTGGCAAGATGAACAGGATGACATTTTAAGCGATTTATGCGAACGATTTATGAACCGCAGGCTATTTAAATATGTGGAGTTTAATCCGAACCTGCAAATGAAGGAATGGATGGAGCTTTATCAATTATTTAAAGATGTAGGAATTCATCCGGAATATTATCTAGTTGTTGATTCCTCCTCAGATCTCCCATATGACTTTTATCGACCAGGTGAGGAAGAAGAACGACTACCGATACACTTGTTGATGCCAGATAAATCATTAAAGGAATTATCTAGACACTCTGATATTGTAGAATCTATTTCTGGAAAAAAACGAACGGACCACAAACTATATTATCCAAAAGACCGGTTGGATAGGTTAGAGGAATCAAGCGCCAAAAAGCGGATTATGGAAATATTATCATCCGTAAAAGGGCATTAAAATTAAATAAGAATTGCTAAAACAGGACGAACAATCTTGAGAAAAAGGGCAAAGACTTGGATACCACTTCGTATAAAAGTCTTTGTCCTGTGTCATGTCTACCAATTTTTTAAAAATTTGATTCACTTTTTTATGGCTAAGGAGAGGTAAATAATGTTAGATAATCATGCGAAATTAATGCAGTTTTTTTCTATTGCAAAAGATGTAACGGGGAGAAAGAAACTGCAGAAAATGATTTATATTTTGCAAAAATGTAATGTACCTTTTGAGGAAAAATATAATTTTCACTTCTATGGACCATACTCAGAGGAATTGACATTGCGTGTGGAGGAGCTTTGTAATTTAGGCTTTTTAAATGAAGTGAGAGAAGATAAAAGTAACTATTACCAATATAATTACACCATTACGGATGATGGAAAAGATTTCTTACAGCAATTTGCGATGGACATGCCTGAATATCAAGAGAAAGTCGAAAAATTAAAGGCCAAAAGCTCCCGATTTTTGGAACTTGTTGCAACCATGTTTTACTTCGATGATTTGCATGTAGAAGAAATTATAAAAAAAGTGCATACGGTTAAACCAAAGCAGAAATACAGTGATGAAGAAATAAAAGAAGCCATACAATTTATTAAGGATATAAAAGTGGTTTAGCTTGGGAAGGCTGATAGACCTGAGATGCTATTTTCTCTTATTTTTGAATTTCACAGTTGAAGGATGAGGTGCACTAACTTGGTGGAGTTTGTTGGTGCATGTCGATGTAACATTACTTATTATCTTAATACTAGAATGTGCGTAAATACCGCTACGGGAATACACTGCGCTTTCCGTGGGCGGCTGCTGAGCCTCCTCCGTGCTGACGCACTACGTAGTCTCACCTAGGCCTCTGCTCCCACAGGACAAGGAACGCTTCGGCAGCAACGCATCGCACGAAGAAAATTGAACTTTATTTTCGAGGAGTCTCCGTGTATTCCCTTCGCTAGTATTGAGTGTTCTAACACTAAATCAATATTAATTAGCTGATAAAATGTATTCCACTAATAATCTGGTTGATTGGAGCGGAGGGCGTCGACACCTAGAAAAAGGAGACCGCTTTTTCTCACGAAGTTGTGACGCTGACGAAGTTTTCCGTGTCCTGCGGGAAAGTGCGTGTTTGAAGCCTTCGATGCGGTGATCTTTCACTAAGGAGGCTGAAGCCGTGCCTACGGAAATCGGCAGTCCGTAGCGGTATTAACGAGCAGTTTAATACGCATTCTATCTATACTGCGTAATAACAATCAATAAGCTGGAAAATATGAAACCAAGTATGTTTTCTGGTAAAATTAGTGAAAATGGATAATGTAGATTTATTAAATAGAAAAGGGAGGAATCTGGGATGAGTATGGATAAAGGGAAAAAGAATTCCTTTACGATTTTAAAGGATGATCCCACCGATGGCCATGGCGGGTATGGAACTGGGGTTATAAGCCTAGAAAATATGTCTCCTGTAATTGTGGATCCAAATGAGAATGAAGCATATGTCGATATGGATGCGATGCATGCACGTAGTAAAGTAGAACGCCGCGTTAAATGGATACATGAAAAAGATCAGGTACCAAACGGAAAACTGTATTGGATTGTTTGGGTAAATGTGGAGCGAGGAGAGAACGGTAAATTTTACAGTGGTGTAGCTGGAAGTGAAATTCGAGTGGACCGCGAAATTAAACGGGCTTATAAATCCATGCCAGAGCATATTACACATATGGAAAAATCCTTGAAAGGTAAAATTGTGGTGGATCATATGGATGACCATTCTAAAAAACTTCTAGGTAATTTCCTGAAAGAATTTGACGAGGATATGTGGAATCATTCTTCAGATGAATTAAAAGAAGCACTTCACGTATAAAATGACCATTTTGTGAACAAATTGTGAAAACTTTCTTTTATGTTGTACTTTGTAATTAAAGTTTGTAAAATATTGGTACATGGACAATAAACATGTATTACTAGGACAAAAAGAAACCGACACTCCCTTTGAGTTGTCGGTTTCTTTTTATGGCCTCTTCTATGAATATCATGGTATATAGAAAGAGCGTGGTACGTTCGATTTCCCCTGATATCCGTTCGGTCCCCGCGCAAATTTAAGGAGCCACGCCTATATATAGATCTCCGTCAAACTAAATTTAGAAGAAGGAATCAAAGAACTTTTCTACAATTCCTTTATTGGAATCCTCTTTCCTTTCTTCCGTATCTTCTTGGATTTCCTCATCATGGAAATGCTTCATACAATAGCTAGTTGGTTCGTTTCCTTTTTCAAAATACATGACACGGCTTACGTCACAGTACGGTGTTGCCATATGTCCTGTTTCCGGATCTACGGGGACACCGACAACGCCAGATGGTGCTTGGAAACCTATTTCAGGTAATTCCTCATGAGCCTTTTCCATAAAGTCTGCCCATATCTGTTTCGGGTAGGCCGTTTCAGCGACAATTTGCATTGGCCGGTTATCATCATAGCCACCCCACACCCCTGTTACGAGATGGGGACTAAAACCAATCATCCAGCTATCCGAGTTGGTTGAACCAGATTTCCCCGCATATGTCCGTGTTAGTTGTTCAACAATTGGTGAACCGGTCACAGAAGTATACCCGTTTAGCTTGCGGTCAAACATTCCAGTCATCAAATCCGCTAAAATAAAGGTTTTTTCTGGGTCAAGAACGACCTCTCCTTCTTCCTCTTCTCGTTCATAAAGCGTGTTTCCATTCCAATCTGTAATTTTTTCAATGGTATAACTATCAATCTTATGCCCACCATTCGCAATCATCCCATATCCAGTAACCAACTCTTCTACGGTAACAGATGCTGTGCCTAAGGCGAGAGAAGGGACCGCCGGTAATTCCCCTTCGATCCCAAATTTCCTTGCCGCTTCCACCAGTCGTTCTGGCGTTAAGAACATGTTCGTTTTAACGGCATAGATATTGTCAGATAAGGCTAGGGCCTGGGCAAGGGAAATAGGCTCATAGGCATAATAATCATTGTAATTGCTAGGCTGATATACTTCACCATTTTCTAATTCAAAGGCTGTTGGCTTACTGGCTAGCATCGTGGTGGAGGTGTAGCCATGATTTAGCGCTGCATAATATAGAAAAGGTTTAAAGGTGGAGCCCGCCATTCGCTTGGCTTGAACCGCCCGATTAAATGGACTTTTCTCATAATCTCTACCACCAACTAGTGCTTTAATGGCACCAGTTTCAGGGTCTATCGACATGGCACCGATTTCCATTTCACTAGAATCACGGACGGTTTGATGGATGGAGGATTCTAGACCCTTTTGAAATTCCGCATCTAATGTTGTATAGATTTGGTATCCCCCTGAACGTATAGCTTCCGTATCCATCTCAAGAATTTTCGCAGCTTCCTTTAACACCATATCCTGAAAATAAGGACCAATCGTATCCTTCTTGTTTTCCTCTTTTTTACGTACATAGGCAAGTTCCGTACGAATTGCAGCTTGGTATTCTTCTGGTGTAATGATGTCGTTGTTCCGCATCAGTTCTAAAATTCTTGCCTGCCGATTCTCCGCATTCTCTTTATTATTGAAGGGAGAATAGTAGGTTGGACCTTTGGGAACACCGGCCAACATCGCAGCCTCTGGAAGGCTTAATTCTTCTGCAGACTTGTTAAAAAAGTAATTGCTGGCCGCTTCAATTCCATAGACACCATGACCATAATATATCGAATTTAAATATCCCTCTAAAATTTCTGCCTTGGAATAGTACATTTCCAGCCGAACCGCATAAAAGGCTTCCTTTATTTTTCGGTTCCATGTCTTTTCGTGGGTTAGATATAAATTTCTAGCAAGCTGTTGGGTTAATGTGCTTGCCCCTTCTACTAGGGATTGTTGTTTGATGTTTTGAATAATCGCTCCAATAATCCGTTTGAAATCAAATCCATTATGCTCCAGGAAATGCCGATCCTCTGTTATAAGAGTCGCATCAATGATATGGTCAGACATTTCCTCTAAATCAATCCAATATCTATTTTCCACCCCACGTTCTTCACCGATAACCTCGTTTGAATCACTATAGTAAATCGTATTGATTTCATTAGTCAGTGGCGGTGGCCCCAATAAAAAACTAAAAAGATAGATTCCTGCAATAGCAACAAAGGTAAGCCCAATTATTCCTATCACAATCCTGCTGATTATCTGAAACGTCGTAAATCTGCTCTTTTTCATGCTCTAATCTCCAAATTTATGATATACGTGTGTATTACTATTATTATGGGAAAAGATAAAAACAAATAAACATAGAAAAGCGAAAGCGCCCGCAGTAAATATGATGCGGCGAGTCCAAATAGAACGAAATGCCCATATATGGAGAGGCAAGCTGATATAATGATTCGGTAAGCCACCAACCTATGAGGCTTTCTATTGAAAAAAACGGCGTACTATAGCTATAATAGGCATTATCAATTTTTTCTTATAACTATCACACCAAGCTAGAGTGATTTAAAAATAGAGGTTTTGAGGCGATGGTATGAATGCAATGAAAAAGAAAGTAAACGTTAAGCTCCAAACGGTCATTCACGATAATGGTCAAAAGGAGTATAATGATGTGCAGGGAGCGGGAAATCTGTTCCAAAAAGGAAATAAGCATGTACTAACCTTTGAGGAAACGATGGATGAAGAAATCCCCGTTAAAAATATGATTACGATTCAAGCTAACTCTGTTCATATTAAACGGACGGGTGTTGTATCGATGAATCAACGGTTCCAGACGGGTCAACTTACGGAAAATGTATACAAGCACCCGTATGGAACCATACATATGGAAACGTACACGACAAAGCTAGAGCACCATCAAAAAGATGATCGTTCAGAAGGAAAGTTGTCCATTTTGTATACCGTGAAAATGAATGGGCAGGATGAACGGAAACATGAATTAGAATTACGTTATAAAGAGGAGGATTCCGAATGAATGTTTTAGAACAAACGGAAGATACATTAAAGCAGGAAATAGAAGCTGCTGTCCTAAAAGCGAACTTAGCAACAAAAGAGGAATTACCGGAAATTATTTTAGAAAAACCAAAGGATAAGGCACATGGTGACTTTGCTGCAAATATCGCCATGCAACTTGCTAGAATTGCGAAAAAGGCACCACGCCAAATAGCAGACGATATCATCAATAACATAGATCAAACCAAAGCTTCCATTGAAAAGGTAGAAGTTGCTGGACCTGGATTTATTAACTTTTTCATGAAAAATGATTTCTTGGGAGATATTATTCCAACAATTCTTGACGCCGATTCCGAATACGGAAAAACGAACTCGGGAAATGGTGAAAGCGTTCAGGTGGAGTTTGTTTCTGTTAACCCAACAGGAGACCTGCACTTAGGACATGCTCGTGGAGCAGCTTATGGCGATGTTTTATGTAATGTATTAGATGCAGCTGGCTACGATGTGGAGCGTGAATATTATATCAATGACGCGGGGAACCAGATTGATAATCTAGCTTTCTCAGTTGAGGCTCGCTATTTACAAGAATTAGGACAAGATGTCGAAATGCCGGAAGATGGCTATCACGGGCAGGCTATTATCGACATTGCGAAAAATGTGGTGTCCGAATATGGTGATGAATGGGCTAACAAAGATAAAGAAGAACGAATTAGCTTTTTTAAAGAATATGGCTTGAAATCTTCCCTAGATAATATCGCAAAAGATTTAAAAGCATTCCGTGTTGAATTCGACAATTGGTTTTCCGAACGTTCCCTTTATAAAGATGGGAAGATTAAGGAAGCCTTAAAGGTGTTAGAAAAAGAAGACTACATTTATGAAAAAGATGAGGCAACATGGTTTAAATCCACTGCCTTTGGCGATGACAAGGATCGTGTTCTCGTGAAGAAAGACGGAAATTATACGTACCTAACACCAGATATTGCCTACCATAAGGACAAATTGGATCGCGGATTTAATCAAATTATAAATGTATGGGGAGCAGACCATCATGGGTATGTACCAAGGATGCGTGCAGCGATTCAAGCACTCGGTTATCCGTCAGAAACGTTCCATGTCAAAATTATTCAAATGGTGAACTTGTTTGAAGGTGGCGAAAAAGTTCGTATGAGTAAACGAACAGGAAAAGCCATCGCACTACGTGATTTAATCGAGGATGTTGGCGTAGATGCAGCACGTTATTTCTTTGTAACTCGTTCGAATGATTCTCAGCTTGACTTTGATATGGACCTTGCTCGCTCCCAGTCGAATGAAAACCCAATTTTCTATGTACAATATGCGCATGCAAGAATTTGTACGATGCTGGAGCAAGCAAAAAACAAAGGATTCGACATAAATGCAACATATGATGGATCGTTGCTAACAGCGGAAAAAGAAGTAGATTTATTGAAGAAACTTGGCGAATTCCCACAAGTGGTTGCAGAAGCGGCAGAAAAGCAGCTACCACATAAAGTGACCCAATACGTGTTTGATTTAGCATCACTCTTGCATAGCTTCTACAATGCAGAAAAAGTGCTCGATGAGGATAACAAAGAACGCACAAGTGCACGTATCGCATTAATGAAAGCTGTTCGTATTACATTAGATAATGGACTTAAGTTGATTGGTGTATCTGCGCCGGAAAAGATGTAGGACATAATTGAATATTTCAATACCTTTGTTAATACACTATTTTCTTTACAAGCAATGGAAAATAGTGTATTTTAATTTCTAAATTAACTAAAAATATAAAATTTTACATATAAAGTGGTTGACTGAACGATCGGTCATCTATAGTATAGAAAGTAATAACATCTAGGGAATATTCAGATAAATGAAATCGTTATCACTGGGAGGAATAAGAGGAGGAGGAATCATGGATACGTTGTTAATCATCAATTGGGTTGCATTTCTAGCAGTTACGTTTTATGCCCTTTATCTATTTGCTAGAGTAGTTGCGACCAGGGTTTCTTACATTAGATTGGGGAAAAAATCAGAATTTGACGGCGAAGTAGGGATGAGGCTGAAACGAGTTGGAAAAATCGTTTTTGGTCAGTCCAAGCTGTTAAAGGACAAAAAATCTGGAACCATTCACGTCATGATGTTTTATGGATTTTTACTCGTACAGTTTGGTGCCATTGATATGTTTGTAAAGGGGCTTGCTCCTGGGAATCATTTGCCATTTGGAATATTTTATCCGGGATTTGTATTTTTTCAAGAACTTGTGACTTTAATGATCTTAATTGCGGTTGTATGGGCATTCCATCGTAGGTATATTGAAAAAATAGTACGGTTAAAAAGGGGCTTTAAAGCAGGGCTCGTTCTTATATTTATTGGGACATTGATGCTGTCTGTACTAATGGGAAATGGAATGTCTCAGATTTGGTTAGGTCATGATCCGACATGGACAGAACCAGTTGCTAGTGTTATAGCTATGATTTTTGGTTTTGTGTCACCTGAAGCTGCCGCCGTATTGTTCTATATCGCTTGGTGGGTACATACCATTACACTGCTATCATTCTTAGTTTATGTTCCACAATCCAAGCACGCACACTTAATTGCCGCGCCAATTAATGTATTTTTAAGTAAAAAATCACCTGGTAAGCTGAATGTATTGGATTTTGATATAGACGAGGAAACAGAGGATGAAGACGAAATCTCCTTTGGTGTTGGTAAAATTGAAGACTTTGAAGAACACCAAATGATAGATTTCTATGCATGTGTTGAGTGTGGACGCTGTACGGATGTATGTCCAGCTGCGGGAACAGGGAAAATGCTGTCACCAATGGATATCATGGTGAAATTACGTGATCATTTAACGGAAAAAGGTGCAGCTATTACTGGAAAGCAGGCATGGGTACCAACCTATGCATTCTCTAATACACCAGGAAATAGAGCAAGCGCTAGTGGTGAAGCTGCTGCTACGATTCAGGAAGCAGCCTTGATTGGTGATGTGATTACAGAGGAAGAGCTTTCGGCATGTACGACTTGTGCGAACTGTGTTGATGCTTGTCCCGTTACGAATGACCAACTTGGTGCCATCATTGATATGCGTCGTTACTTAGTCATGACAGAAGGAAAAATGGATTCTGATGTTCAACGTGCTGTGATGAACATTGAACGTCAAGGAAATCCGTGGGGACTATCGAAAAAAGACCGTATTAAATGGCGTGAAGAAGATGAGTCTGTATCCATCCCAACAGTAAAAGAGTTGAAGAAAGAAGGAAAAGAATTTGAATATCTTTTCTGGGTAAGCTCGATGGGTTCTTATGATAGTCGTAGCCAGAAAATTGCTATCGCCTTTGCAAAACTTATGAACAAAGCAGGTATTAGCTTTGCTATCCTAGGAAATCAAGAGGCCAACTCAGGTGACACAGCTCGTCGTATCGGAAATGAATTCTTATTCCAAGAAATTGCGGAAAAAAATATCAAAACGTTTAAAAAAAATGATGTAAAGAAAATCGTAACCATCGATCCTCATGCTTATAATATCTTTAAAAATGAATATCCGGATCTTGGTTATGAAGCAGAGGTATTACACCATACCCAATTACTATTTGATTTATTGCAATCTGGAAAATTAAAACCTGAGAAGTCTATCAATCAGCGATTAACCTACCATGACTCTTGTTATTTAGGAAGATATAATGGCGTTTACGATCCACCAAGAGAAATCTTGCAATCTATTCCAGGGCTAGAATTAGCAGAAATGGTTCGTAGCAAGGAAAATGCTATGTGCTGTGGTGCAGGTGGAGGGCTCATGTGGGCAGAGGACACAACCGGTAATCGAATTAATGTGGCGCGTACGGAACAGGCATTAGAAGTCAAACCGACGATGATTTCAACCGCATGCCCATTCTGTTTAACTATGATTAGCGACGGAACAAAGGCCAAAGAAGTGGAAGAAGATATTAGCACGATGGATGTAGCTGAAATATTAGCATTATCCGTTATTACGGAGGATGCAGAAGTAGTGGCTTAATGTTTGGTGTCTTAATGAAAAAAAAGGGGATGAGGACTCCCCTTTTTTCAAACAAGCAAACTGAGCGAGCGTTCAATCAATGGTGATTATCACTTGTATAATGGGAGGAATTTTCAATGAGAAAATCTGTGATTGTATCCGGTGCACGTACCCCTTTTGGTAAGTTTGGAGGAGCGTTAAAGCCGCTAACTGCTTCACAGCTTGGCGGAAAAGCTATTAAGGAAGCCCTAAGTCGAGCTGATCTAGATGGCTCAGAAGTGGATGAGGTCATTATTGGAAATGTTTTACAAGGTGGGCAAGGGCAAATTCCATCACGTCAGGCAGCACGTGAGGCTGGGATTCCGTGGGAAGTAAAAACAGAAACCATTAACAAAGTTTGTGCCTCCGGACTTAGAAGTGTCACCTTAGCTGACCAAATAATCCGTTCAGGTGATGAAGATATCATTGTTGCTGGTGGAATGGAAAGCATGAGCAATGCCCCGTATTTTATGCCAGATGCACGCTGGGGAAGTCGTATGGGAGATAGCCGTGTGAAGGACATGATGATTCATGATGGTTTAACGTGTTCATTTACAAGCGTCCATATGGGAACGTACGGAAATTCCACCGCAAAAGAATTTGGTTTAACAAGAGAAGCTCAGGATGAATGGGCATTTCGTAGTCATCAACGTGCAATCACAGCAATGGAATCAGGAAAGTTTAATGAGGAGATTGTCCCTATAGAAATACCACAACGTAAAGGAAATCCAATTGTCGTTGATACCGATGAAGCACCAAGAAAAGAAACAAACGTAGAAAAACTATCAAGTCTTCGTCCCGCCTTTGACAAGGATGGGTCTATTACGGCAGGTAATGCCCCAGGTGTGAACGATGGTGCTGGAGCATTTGTTGTAATGTCAGATGAAAAGGCAAGAAAACTAGGAAAGACACCAATGGCAACCATTATCGGTCATGCAGAAGTTGCTGTAGAGGCAAGGAATTTCCCGCAGACACCCGGTATCGTAATCAATAAACTCCTTGAAGAAACGGGTCACTCCATCGAGGATATTGATTTATTTGAAATTAATGAAGCATTTGCAGCCGTAGCCTTAGCAAGTGGGCAAATTGCAAAAGTAGATCCAGAAAAGGTAAATGTGAATGGAGGCGCAGTTGCACTTGGCCATCCAATCGGAGCAAGCGGCGCACGAATTATCTTAACCCTTATCTATGAACTAAAACGCCGTGGCGGTGGACTAGGAATCGCAGCCATCTGCAGTGGCGGAGGCCAAGGCGACGCTGTACTTATTGAAGTACCAAAGAGTAAATAAGCATTCACTCACTTAAAAGACCGTATTTTAATACACAATATAGGAATAGAATGGCGCAGTAACTTCACCTGAAACGTGGAACTTAAATACCGCTGCGGAAATACACTGCGCTTTCCGTGGGCGCTGCTGAGCCTCCTCCGAGCTAACGCTCTCCAGAGTCTCACCTAGGCTTTTCGTCCCACAGGACAAGGAATACTACGGCAGCAACGCATCGCACGAAGAAAATCGGTTTGTATTTTCGAGGAGTCTTCGTGTATTTCCTCCGCTATTTTTGAGCATAATCTTCTGTTATTGTTTTAGCCATAATAATGTTGATTGGAAGGAAGGGCAGTCGACTCCTTGAAAAAGAAAATCACTTTTTCTCACGAAGATCTGACGCTGACGGAGCCTCTTTGTCCTGTGGGAATAGCACGTGTCTGAAGTCTACGAAGCGGTGGTCTTCCGCTACGGAGGCTGAAGCCGTGCTCACGGAAAGCGACTGCTCACAGTGGAAATCAACGTGCATTGGCAAACTTTACCGAGTTATGTCACATATTTCTACCACGGAACAAAAGAGGGAAAGTGTACGAATGAAAAAACTATTTAAATAAACTACATCACCTTACGAGGAGGAGAAAACATGTCCATAAACAAAGTAATGGTAATAGGAGCAGGACAGATGGGATCTGGGATAGCTCAGGTCTTTGCCCAATCAGGCTTTGAAGTCCTATTAAATGACGTGAAGGAAGAAGCACGGAAAAAGGGATACAACCAAATAGAAAAAATACTTACAAAAGACGTTACCAAAGAGAAAATAACGGAAGCAGACAAAACAGCAGCGCTTGAACGACTTACCCTCTCCGAAAGTCTAGAAGATGCCAAGGACTGTGACTTTGTTGTAGAGGCAATTGTAGAAAATATGGATGTCAAAACAAAAGTATTCCAAGAAGTGGATCAATTTGCACCAAAACATGCCATACTAGCATCTAACACATCATCTTTACCGATAACGGAAATGGCTGCCGTGACGAATCGTCCAGAAAAAGTGATTGGCATGCATTTTATGAATCCGGTTCCAGTTATGAAACTAGTGGAGATTATCCGTGGATTGCAAACGAATGTTGAGACATATGAAGCCGTGCAACAAACGGCAGAGAAATTAAATAAAACCTCTGTGGAAGTGAATGATTTCCCTGGTTTTGTGTCTAACCGTATTTTATTACCGATGATTAATGAAGCGATTTACACCGTCTATGAAGGGGTCGCGACACCCGAAGATGTGGATACGGTTATGAAATTAGGGATGAATCATCCGATGGGACCATTGAAGTTAGCCGATTTTATTGGACTGGATACGTGTCTCTATATTATGGAGGTACTTCATGAAGGGCTTGGGGACAGTAAATATCGTCCGTGTCCATTGCTCAGAAAATATGTAAAAGCAGGATGGTTAGGGAGAAAATCTGGAAAGGGCTTCTACGAGTATAGCTAATCCTTGCAACACCTAAGGGGGGACAGAAATGAATTTACACTTTACAGAGGAACAGAAAATGATGCAAAAGATGGTCCGTGATTTTTCCAAAAACGAGGTAGCAAAAGATGTAGAACGAATGGAGAGAGAGGATCGGTTTCCAAGGGAACTTATGAAAAAAATGGGACATCTTGGATTAATGGGAATCGCCCTCCCGGAGAAGTATGGTGGAAGTGGAATGGACTTCACGTCGTATATTATTGCTATACATGAATTGTCAAAGGTTAGTGCAACGCTTGGTGTCATCCTATCTGTTCACTCTTCGGTCGGAACGAATCCTATTTTATATTATGGGACAGAGGAGCAAAGGAAAAAATATATTCCTAAACTAGCATCTGGAGAATACCTTGGGGCCTTTGCATTAACAGAGCCTGGTGCTGGTTCTGACGCGAAAAACCTGAAGGCAACGGCTAAAGAAAACGGAGATCATTATGTATTAAATGGGTCAAAGATTTTTATCACGAATGGTGGGGAAGCAGATACTTATATTACCTTTGCACGAACCGCTCAAGATGAGATTAGTGCCTTTATTGTTGAGAAAGATACACCAGGATTAGTCATTGGTAAGAAGGAAAGAAAAATGGGTCTACATGGCTCAAGTACCGTACCATTAAGCTTTGACAATTGTGCTGTTCCCAAAACACAGCTCCTTGGTAAAAAAGGAGAAGGCTATAGGATTGCTATATCTAATCTTCATGTCGGTAGAATTGGAATAGCTGCCCAAGCCCTAGGAATTGCAGAGGCTGCTTTGGAGTATTCCATCTTATATGCCAAGGAAAGGGAACAATTCGGAAAACCGATTGCACGTAATCAAGGTTTATCCTTTAAGCTTGCGGATATGGCAACAGAAGTAGAGGCTGCCAAACTATTAGTCTATCAAGCTGCATCGCTAGTTGTTAAAGGAAAACCATGTGGAAAAGAAACATCGATGGCGAAAATGTTTGCATCGAATACAGCAATGAAAACAGCAATGGAAGCAGTTCAAATTTACGGTGGGAACGGTTACACCGAAGACTTCCCAGTAGAGCGTCTTTTCCGGGATGCAAAAGTCTCACAAATCTATGAAGGAACGAATGAGATTCAACATATCGTGATTGCTAAGCATTTGTGATAGGAAGTAAACTTTTAAAAAATAGCGTTATACAACTATTTAAAGAGGAGCATGTATACCGCTGCGGAAATACACTACGCTTTCCATGGGCGGCTGCTGAGCCCTCCTCGTGCTGACGCACTCCGGGGTCTCACCTAGGCCTGTCCTCCCATAGGAGTCTTCGTGTATTTCCTTCGCTGATTAGCGCAGTTTCAAAAAAACCTTTCAAAACTATGTTATAAAAAATCACTATATTGTTGATTGAAGAGGAAGGCAGTCGACTCACTGAAAAAGAATACCACTTTTCTGTGTGTGATGTTTCGCTATTGGAGTCTTCCTAGTCTGTGGGAACTACAGTTATTAGATGCTGTTCTCATGGAAAGCCGACTGTTCGCAGATGGAATCAAAGTGCTCCAAACTAATACGCAAATATACTTGAAGTGTCATATAAAAAGATAAACAATTGAGGAGGAACTACACATGAATTTTCAATTAACGGAAGAACAGGAAATGCTAAGAAAAATGGTGAGGGATTTTGCGGAGAAAGAGGTGGAACCTACAGCTGCGGAGCGGGATGAGGAGGAACGATTCGATCGTGGCATCTTTGATAAGATGGCAGAATTAGGGTTAACAGGAATTCCCTGGCCAGAGAAATATGGTGGAATCGGATCGGACTTTGTTAGTTATGTAATAGCTGTTGAAGAGTTGTCTCGCGTGTGTGCTTCCACAGGAGTTACCTTATCCGCACACTTATCCTTAGCAAGCTGGCCTATTTATAAATATGGAAATGAAGAACAAAAGAAAACGTTCCTAAACCGTTTAGCGACTGGGGAAGCTTTAGGTGCCTATGCATTATCAGAACCTGGTGCGGGAAGTGATGTGGCATCCATGAAGACGACAGCGAAAAAAGATGGCGAAGATTATCTATTAAACGGAAATAAAGTTTGGATTACCAATGGTGGGGTAGCAGATCTTTATCTTGTGTTTGCCA
This sequence comes from Oceanobacillus senegalensis, assembly GCF_900176885.1. Lineage (GTDB taxonomy): Bacteria > Bacillota > Bacilli > Bacillales > Amphibacillaceae > Oceanobacillus > Oceanobacillus senegalensis. Next base: position 3,827,825 of record NZ_LT839648.1, read on the forward strand.
AGACGGATCCGGATGCGAAACATAAAGGGATAAGTGCATTTATCGTTGAAAAGGGAACAAAAGGATTCTCATTTGGGAAAAAAGAAAAGAAATTGGGAATTCGTTCATCTCCAACAACAGAATTAATTTTTGAAAATTGTCGTGTACCTAAAGAAAATTTGCTTGGGGCAGAAGGTGAAGGTTTTAAGATTGCGATGACAACACTAGATGGTGGTCGAAATGGAATCGCCGCTCAAGCAGTAGGAATTGCTCAGGGTGCATTGGATGCGTCTGTTGACTATGCCAAAGAACGGGAACAATTTGGAAAACCAATCGCAACGAACCAAGGAATTTCCTTTAAGCTAGCAGATATGGCAACAGAAGTAGAAGCATCCCGTCTATTAACGTATCAAGCAGCATGGCTAGAATCAGAAGGGCTACCATATGGAAAAGCATCAGCCATGTCTAAATTATTTGCGGGTGATACAGCAATGAAAGTTACCGTAGAAGCCGTCCAAGTATTTGGCGGATATGGCTACACGAAGGATTACCCAGTCGAACGCTATATGCGCGATGCCAAAATCACCCAAATCTACGAAGGAACCAATGAAATTCAACGGTTAGTTATTGGAAGAATGCTAACGAAATAGAAATGATGTTGGACAGCAATGGTTATGATACGAGATAGATAGAAAGTGCGGTAATGTTGCGTATGTTGATTTCCGCTCTGACATTAATTTTTATAGAGTTGAAATACGGATAGAGCGGTTGTGCACTGAAACAGCGGAGTGTATTCCCGTAGCGGTATTATCATACTATCTTGATTTTTAGAGTTACTGCGCATTTTCTTTCAACTGGGAATCATACACATCCATCATAGTATGACAACAGGGGATAAAACGAATGAATAATCATATCAACATATCGATTGAAAGGAAGTACATCATGCATGAAATTGTGGAACGGATGAAGAACAAGGATGTCCGGGCATTAGCGAGAGCCATTACCATGGTAGAAAATGACCATCCAGAAAAACTGGAGGTGCTTAGTGATGTTTTTTCGCTGAGAAAGCATGCACTGTATGTTGGGTTAACAGGTTCACCTGGAGCTGGGAAAAGCTCTCTAGTTAACCGCCTTATCTCACATATTCGTGAGGAAGGGAAAACAGTTGCTGTTATAGCGGTAGACCCGACCAGTCCATTTAGTGGTGGGGCTTTACTTGGTGATCGGGTACGGATGAATGAGCATTTTACGGATGATGGTGTTTTCATTCGTAGTATGGCAACACGTGGCAGCTTAGGTGGGCTAGCTCGTGCTACCAAAGATGCAGTGCGGATTTGCGATGCATTTGGCTTTGATGTCGTTATCGTCGAAACAGTTGGGGTAGGACAATCGGAATTAGACATTATGAAAATCGTTGACACCACAGCCGTTGTACTTACACCAAATAGTGGTGACGTATTACAAATTTTTAAAGCAGGTATTATGGAAATCGCGGACTTATTTGTGATCAATAAGGCAGACTTAGATGGGGTTGGAAAACTAAAACGACTATTAAGAGAGCTCGTGATGATGTCAGCGACCGAAGAGCATATCGTAGCCATTGTCAAAACCATCACAACGGAAAATAAAGGAATTGATACTCTGTGGGAAAAAATAAAAGAACATCGTGAATATTTATACACCACACAAGAAGGGAAACAAAAGCGGAATGCGCAATTTGAATTGGAAGTCTATGAACTCATCCGCGAAGAAATCTGGCGGGAGGTGAAAACATTCATCGAAACAAACGATGACCTTCCAAGAATCGATTCTGCTGCTGATCCATACCGACTTGCAAAGGATTGGCTGGAAAAGTGGAAGGAGGCCAATACGGAATGGCAAAAGAAAAGATTGTGACCAATGTTAAGGATCAGGAGCTCGTAAAAAAGCGCCGTGACCAAATGATCAAGGGTGCGGTTAATCTTTTTAAAGAAAAGGGATTTCATCGCACCACAACAAGGGAAATTGCGAAAGCTTCTGGATTTAGTATTGGGACACTTTATGAGTATATTCGTACAAAGGAAGATATTCTTTACCTGACCTGTGATGCCATTTATGAACGAGTCCGTGAGCGCTTAGAGTTGGCTTTTGTTGTAGAGCATTCATCACAGGAAAATTTGGTGAATATTATTACGTCCTATTTCTATTTAATGGATGACCTTCAAGAAGAAATACTCATTTTATATCAGGAAGTTAAGTCATTAAAGAAGGAAACGAGAAAATATGTACTGCAAAAAGAGCAGGATATGGTGGCGATGCTGGAAAAAATGATCATCAACTGTGTTCCGGATTTAACCCAAAAGCAGGCAAGCCTTTTAGCTAATAATATTATTATCCAAGGTCATATGTGGGGGTTCCGCAGGTGGATTTTACAAAGACAATTTACACTGCAAGAGTATATTGACTTACAAGTGGAAGCCTTTTTAAAGCAATTACCAGTAAAACCTAAATTTCAAAATGGGGGGAGAGAGAGGTAATGGTACAACAAGTGGACATCTATCAACCGAAAAATGCGGTGCGCTTTGTTACAGCTTCCAGTTTATTTGATGGGCATGACGCATCCATTAATATTATGCGGAGAATTTTACAGGCTAGTGGAGTGGAAGTGATTCACTTAGGACATAATCGTTCCGTGGAGGAAGTCGTCCATGCGGCGATTCAAGAGGATGCACAGGGGATTGCGATTTCTTCCTATCAAGGTGGTCATGTAGAGTATTTTAAATATATAATTGATTTATTAAACGAATTTGGTGCAACTCATATTAAAGTGTTCGGTGGTGGTGGCGGTGTCATCATTCCGAGAGAAATTAAAGAGCTTCATGATTATGGGGTGTCATGGATCTTTTCACCGGAAGATGGCCGTAAATATGGATTGCAGGGTATGATTAACAAAATGATAGAGCTCTGTGATTTTGTGCCACCGATTGATATAGAGAAGGATTACGCAAAGCTTGCCCAGGGAGACCGTCAAGCGATTGCTAAATTTATCACATTGGTTGAATCAGAGGATGTAGAAGTGGAGGAGAAAAAGCGAGTATTAAAAATGCTTCACGACAAGGCAAATGCTAACATACCCGTATTAGGGATAACTGGAACGGGTGGGGCAGGTAAAAGTTCTCTAACCGATGAGTTGATTCGTCGCTTTATAAATGAAGTTCCAGATAAAAAACTGGCAATTATTTCGATTGACCCAACGAAAAGAAAAACAGGTGGGGCACTTTTAGGTGACCGAATTCGCATGAATGCGATTTTTACGGATAGAGTTTACATGCGTTCGCTAGCAACAAGGGATTCTAGAAGTGAGCTATCCAAGGCCATTCAGGATGTTATTGAAGTTGTTCGTGCATCGGGCTTTGACTTTATTTTGGTGGAAACAAGTGGTATCGGGCAAGGGGATGCTGCGATTACCGATGTTACCGATCTATCTATGTATGTCATGACAGCTGAATTCGGTGCACCAACACAATTGGAAAAGATTGATATGATTGACTTTGCTGATTTCATTGTCATTAATAAATTTGAACAAAAGGGCTCAGACGATGCACTGACACAAGTAAGAAAACAATATGAGCGCAGCCATATGCTTTTCCATGAGGATAAGGAAAAATTCCCTGTATTCGGCACTATAGCAAGTCAATTTAATGATGAGGGAACAAACGCGCTATTCGCATCCATCATCGATACGTTGAATGAACGCTATAACTGGGATGTGTCGATTGACTTTAACCGACACGTTATAGCGAAAAAGCAAAATATGATTATTACGAATGAGCGCCGTCATTATTTAAGAGAAATTGCGGATTATGTTCGTAACTATCATAAGGATGCGAAAAAGCAAAGTGAGATTGCGAGAAAATTATACCAGCTAGAAGGCGCATTAAATACAATCGCTGAATCGCAAGGGATTGAAATCTCTCAACAACCATCGGATCAAGATAATGAAATAGCTGCAATAGGGGAAGCAACGATTTCACCAGAACAGGCGGACGTAGTAAAAACGATAAAGGATACGCTAGGTTTATATAAGGATCAACTGAAACCATCATCCAAGAAATTGCTAGATTCCTGGGATGAGACAAAGGAAAAGTATAGCAAGGATAAAATGACCTTTAAGGTTCGAGATAAAGAAATAGAAATGGATATTACGACAGAGTCTTTAGCAGGCTTGAAGATTCCTAAAGTGGCCTTTCCAAAATACGAGGATTGGGGAGAGCGCTTGAAGTGGTTGCTGAAGGAAAACGTACCTGGTGCCTTTCCATTTACATCCGGAGTATTTCCGTTTAAGCGAAAAGGGGAAGATCCAACACGGCAATTTGCTGGTGAAGGAACACCAGAACGAACAAACCGCCGTTTTCATTATTTATCTCGTAATGATGATGCCAAACGTCTATCGACAGCATTTGATTCTGTCACATTATACGGAGAAGACCCAGATTATCGTCCAGATATTTATGGGAAGGTCGGAGAAAGTGGTGTCAACATTTGTACGTTAGAGGATATGAAAAAGCTGTATGATGGTTTTGACTTAACAAACCCTCTAACCTCGGTTTCCATGACCATCAATGGACCAGCCCCAATCATTTTGGCGATGTTCTTTAATACGGCAATCGATCAGCAGGTCGAAAAATTCAAGGGAGAACATGGTCGTGAACCAAATGGAGAGGAATACGAAAAAATTAAAGCGGATACATTATCTGTGGTTCGTGGTACCGTGCAAGCGGATATTTTAAAAGAGGACCAAGGGCAAAATACATGTATTTTCTCAACGGAATTTGCTTTAAGAATGATGGGGGATATTCAGCAGTACTTTATTGACAAAAATGTCCGTAATTACTATTCGGTGTCCATCTCTGGCTATCACATCGCAGAAGCGGGAGCAAATCCAATTACACAGCTTGCATTCACGCTTGCAAATGGTTTTACGTATGTGGAATATTATCTAAGTCGCGGAATGGATATTAATAAATTTGCACCAAATCTTTCCTTCTTCTTTTCAAATGGCTTAGATCCGGAGTACACGGTGATTGGACGTGTAGCAAGAAGGATTTGGTCCATCGTCATGCGGGATAAATACGGTGCGAACGAGCGCAGTCAAAAGCTGAAATACCATATTCAAACATCAGGTCGATCCTTGCATGCGCAGGAAATTGATTTTAATGACATCCGTACAACATTACAGGCTCTACTCGCGATTCAGGATAACACGAATTCTCTCCATACCAATGCATATGATGAAGCCATCACAACGCCAACAGAGGAATCGGTCCGTCGAGCGATGGCGATTCAAATGATTATTAACAAAGAATTCGGCTATGCGAAAAACGAAAACCCAATGCAAGGTTCCTTTATTGTTGAGGAGCTTACAGACCTTGTCGAAGAAGCAGTATTACAGGAATTTGAAAAAATGAATGATCGTGGTGGAGTACTAGGTGCCATGGAACGCCAATACCAGCGCGGAAAAATTCAAGAGGAATCCCTGTACTATGAAGCGAAGAAACATTCTGGTGAACACCCGATCATAGGAGTGAACACCTATCTCAATCCAAACCCACCATCAGAAGAAGATATCGATTCCATGGAATTAGCACGTGCAACGAAAGAGGAAAAAGAGCATCAAATCCAGGAACTAAGGAAATTTCAAGAAAAGCATAAGGCGTTTACAGGTGAAGCACTAAAACGTCTAAAAGAAGTCGCGGCATCTGGTGGCAATATATTTGAAGAACTCATGGAAACAGTAAAAGTAGCAAGTCTAGGCCAAATTACACGTGCTTTATATGAAGTTGGCGGGCAGTATAGACGAAATATGTAGATTTAAATGGATAACCAGAAGAAGTGCTGATAATGTGAGAGCTGATAAATGGGAGTGGGGGCCGATAAACCGGAGTGAATGCTGATAAATGAGAGTGAGCGCCGATAAATTGGAGTGAGCGCCGATAAATTGGAGTGAGTGCTGATAAATCGGAGTGAGAGCTGATAATTTGGAGTGAGCGCCGATAAACCGGTGTGAATGCTGATAAATTGGAGTGAGCGCCGATAAATTGGAGTGAGCGCCGATAAATGGGAGTGAGAGCTGATAAATGGGAGTGAGAGCTGATAAATGGGAGTGAATGCTGATAAATGGTAGTGAGCGCCGATAAATCGAGTGAGCGCCGATAAATCGTAGTGAATGCTGATAAATGAGAGTGAGCGCCGATAAATCGGTATGAGCGCCGATAAATCGTAGTGAGCGCTGATAAATTGGAGTGAGCGCCGATAAATCGTAGTGAGAGCTGATAAATGGTAGTGAGCGCCGATAAATCGGTATGAGTGCCGATAAATGGTAGTGAGAGCTGATAAATGAGAGTGAGCGCCGATAACCCCGAACAAACGCCGATAAATCCGCTGCTATCGTAGCCAGAAATAACAGGGCATATTGCACATCCATTCTAGTTTCATAACATATGCCAAAAAAAGTTGAGGAAACATATTTTCTCAACTTTTTTATGCTAAATTATGGATTAATCATTGCATATTTGTTTATAATGTTAGGTATGTTTATATGTGGTATGTTTACAAAAATGTTATAGTTAAAGAGGATACATAAGGGCCTTAGCCAACCAAGTCTTTTTTATCCTTTTTGAACACATTGTATAATTATCTTTCAAATTGTATAATTATCTTTCAAAAAAATCTACTAGGCATAATAGCCATGATTATATATTTAAAGGGAGTGCTTACCGTGAGCTTAAAAGAGTACAGCCGCGAACAATTAGAAAGTATGTCTATGCTTGAATTGGCAAGTAAAATTTTAAAAGATGAAAAGAAAGCATTGGATTTCCAAGAACTATATAGTAGGATCACTGATTTAAAAGGCTTTTCAGAGGAAGGAAAAGAAGATTACATTGCTCAATTTTATACAGACCTTAATGTGGATGGTCGTTTTACAACGTTAGGTTCTAATAAGTGGGGGCTAAAGCGTTGGTATCCAATTGAACAGGCTGAAGAAGAAGTACACGCTCCTAAGAAGAAAAAGAAGAAAAAGGCTGCGAAAAAGAAAAAGCCTGCTGCTGAAGAGGTTCATGAGGAAGAAGAGCTTGAGGTTCACGATGAAAAGCTACATGATGACCATAATGAAGATGTAACGGATGACTATGATGAAGATTTAGATGATGAGAATCTAGATGAATTAGACGAAGATTTAGATGACTTCGATGATTTTGATGAAGAGGAATTAGACGACGAAGACATTGATGAAGAATTCAATGATGATGAAGATGATGACAAGGAAGAAAAGGATAAATAAGCTGTAACGTTCCTTCCATCAAAGGATACAAAAAGAGTTGTTGACTTTTTAAAAGCAAATGATACAATTTTACTTGGGCTCTATAAATTAGAATCGTATAGCGTCTCCCTGTTTATTTAGGGAGGCGCTTTTTATGTTTTTATAGCATTTTTTGAAAAACACCCAATGCGAGATGTTTCGCAAATTATTCGTAATCTGTATAAACTCCTATTCGTTTTAAGTTGTGGTAAAACGACTTGCCTAGGAAAAAGGAAGCGAATGTAGGGAGAATTCATGCAGATTTTTTCCATTAGGAATGTTTTAATTCCGTGATTTATAATAATATATTAGTACAAAATAGGTATAACTTATATCAAAGGCTAAAAGCACCTGATTAACGACAGGTTTCTTTTTATGGATTAATTCTTACTATTTATTTTTCTACTGTCGTATTTTTCTAATAGTTATCCAAATGTACAGCATCTATTAACAACAAGGAAAGAAAGAGGGATGAATGTTGACGAAGTATATTTTTGTAACAGGTGGGGTTGTATCTTCACTAGGAAAAGGAATAACAGCTGCATCATTAGGACGTTTATTAAAAAATCGAGGATTGAAGGTAACGATTCAAAAATTTGATCCTTATATTAATGTGGATCCAGGTACCATGAGCCCATACCAGCATGGGGAAGTTTTTGTAACAGAAGATGGTGCAGAAACTGACTTGGACTTAGGCCACTATGAACGTTTTATCGATAATAATTTAAATAAATACAGCAATATTACGACTGGTAAGGTTTACTCCAGTGTGATTAAAAAGGAAAGACGCGGCGATTATTTAGGTGGTACCGTACAAGTTATCCCTCACATCACCAATGAAATTAAAGATCAGGTCTTTCGTGCTGGAGAAGCAACGAAAGCGGATGTTGTTATTACGGAAATTGGTGGAACGGTTGGTGATATTGAATCCCTACCATTCTTAGAAGCGATTCGCCAAATTAAAAATGAAGTAGGAAGAAATAGTGTGATGTACATTCACTGTACATTGGTTCCATTCATTAAAGCAGCGGGTGAATTGAAAACTAAACCAACTCAACATAGTGTGAAGGAATTACGTTCATTAGGTATTCAGCCTGATGTTGTCGTTTTACGAACAGAAGAAGCGATTAGTAAAGGAATGAAAGAGAAAATCTCTCTATTCTGTGACATTGATGAGCAAGCGGTTATCGAAATGCCTGATGCCGATACACTTTACCACATTCCAATAACATTACAGGAGCAAAATCTGGATCAATTAACCTGTGATCATTTTGGATTGGATTGTAAGGAAGCGGATATGGATGAATGGAAATCACTCGTATCGAAAGTAAGAAATCTATCCCAAACTGTGAATATTGGTTTAGTTGGTAAATATGTTGAACTTCCAGATGCCTATATCTCCGTTGTGGAATCTTTAAAACATGCAGGATATGTATACGATGCAGATATTAAGGTGCATTGGATTAATTCTGAGAAGTTAACGGTAGATGGTATTAAAGAAGAATTGCAAAAAGTAGATGGTATTTTAGTACCAGGTGGGTTTGGAAATCGTGGAATTGATGGAAAGCTTGCAGCAATCCAGTATGCAAGAGAAAACAACATCCCATTTTTCGGAATTTGTCTTGGGATGCAACTAGCTTCTGTGGAGTTTGCACGAAATGTACTTGGTTTGCAAGGAGCTCATTCTGCAGAAATCGACCCAGAAACGCCACACCCGGTTATTGATTTATTACCAGAACAGAAAGAAGTAGAAGATCTTGGTGGTACCCTTCGTTTAGGATCCTATCCATGCAANGAGCGCCGATAAATCGTAGTGAGAGCTGATAAATGGTAGTGAGCGCCGATAAATCGGTATGAGTGCCGATAAATGGTAGTGAGAGCTGATAAATGAGAGTGAGCGCCGATAACCCCGAACAAACGCCGATAAATCCGCTGCTATCGTAGCCAGAAATAACAGGGCATATTGCACATCCATTCTAGTTTCATAACATATGCCAAAAAAAGTTGAGGAAACATATTTTCTCAACTTTTTTATGCTAAATTATGGATTAATCATTGCATATTTGTTTATAATGTTAGGTATGTTTATATGTGGTATGTTTACAAAAATGTTATAGTTAAAGAGGATACATAAGGGCCTTAGCCAACCAAGTCTTTTTTATCCTTTTTGAACACATTGTATAATTATCTTTCAAATTGTATAATTATCTTTCAAAAAAATCTACTAGGCATAATAGCCATGATTATATATTTAAAGGGAGTGCTTACCGTGAGCTTAAAAGAGTACAGCCGCGAACAATTAGAAAGTATGTCTATGCTTGAATTGGCAAGTAAAATTTTAAAAGATGAAAAGAAAGCATTGGATTTCCAAGAACTATATAGTAGGATCACTGATTTAAAAGGCTTTTCAGAGGAAGGAAAAGAAGATTACATTGCTCAATTTTATACAGACCTTAATGTGGATGGTCGTTTTACAACGTTAGGTTCTAATAAGTGGGGGCTAAAGCGTTGGTATCCAATTGAACAGGCTGAAGAAGAAGTACACGCTCCTAAGAAGAAAAAGAAGAAAAAGGCTGCGAAAAAGAAAAAGCCTGCTGCTGAAGAGGTTCATGAGGAAGAAGAGCTTGAGGTTCACGATGAAAAGCTACATGATGACCATAATGAAGATGTAACGGATGACTATGATGAAGATTTAGATGATGAGAATCTAGATGAATTAGACGAAGATTTAGATGACTTCGATGATTTTGATGAAGAGGAATTAGACGACGAAGACATTGATGAAGAATTCAATGATGATGAAGATGATGACAAGGAAGAAAAGGATAAATAAGCTGTAACGTTCCTTCCATCAAAGGATACAAAAAGAGTTGTTGACTTTTTAAAAGCAAATGATACAATTTTACTTGGGCTCTATAAATTAGAATCGTATAGCGTCTCCCTGTTTATTTAGGGAGGCGCTTTTTATGTTTTTATAGCATTTTTTGAAAAACACCCAATGCGAGATGTTTCGCAAATTATTCGTAATCTGTATAAACTCCTATTCGTTTTAAGTTGTGGTAAAACGACTTGCCTAGGAAAAAGGAAGCGAATGTAGGGAGAATTCATGCAGATTTTTTCCATTAGGAATGTTTTAATTCCGTGATTTATAATAATATATTAGTACAAAATAGGTATAACTTATATCAAAGGCTAAAAGCACCTGATTAACGACAGGTTTCTTTTTATGGATTAATTCTTACTATTTATTTTTCTACTGTCGTATTTTTCTAATAGTTATCCAAATGTACAGCATCTATTAACAACAAGGAAAGAAAGAGGGATGAATGTTGACGAAGTATATTTTTGTAACAGGTGGGGTTGTATCTTCACTAGGAAAAGGAATAACAGCTGCATCATTAGGACGTTTATTAAAAAATCGAGGATTGAAGGTAACGATTCAAAAATTTGATCCTTATATTAATGTGGATCCAGGTACCATGAGCCCATACCAGCATGGGGAAGTTTTTGTAACAGAAGATGGTGCAGAAACTGACTTGGACTTAGGCCACTATGAACGTTTTATCGATAATAATTTAAATAAATACAGCAATATTACGACTGGTAAGGTTTACTCCAGTGTGATTAAAAAGGAAAGACGCGGCGATTATTTAGGTGGTACCGTACAAGTTATCCCTCACATCACCAATGAAATTAAAGATCAGGTCTTTCGTGCTGGAGAAGCAACGAAAGCGGATGTTGTTATTACGGAAATTGGTGGAACGGTTGGTGATATTGAATCCCTACCATTCTTAGAAGCGATTCGCCAAATTAAAAATGAAGTAGGAAGAAATAGTGTGATGTACATTCACTGTACATTGGTTCCATTCATTAAAGCAGCGGGTGAATTGAAAACTAAACCAACTCAACATAGTGTGAAGGAATTACGTTCATTAGGTATTCAGCCTGATGTTGTCGTTTTACGAACAGAAGAAGCGATTAGTAAAGGAATGAAAGAGAAAATCTCTCTATTCTGTGACATTGATGAGCAAGCGGTTATCGAAATGCCTGATGCCGATACACTTTACCACATTCCAATAACATTACAGGAGCAAAATCTGGATCAATTAACCTGTGATCATTTTGGATTGGATTGTAAGGAAGCGGATATGGATGAATGGAAATCACTCGTATCGAAAGTAAGAAATCTATCCCAAACTGTGAATATTGGTTTAGTTGGTAAATATGTTGAACTTCCAGATGCCTATATCTCCGTTGTGGAATCTTTAAAACATGCAGGATATGTATACGATGCAGATATTAAGGTGCATTGGATTAATTCTGAGAAGTTAACGGTAGATGGTATTAAAGAAGAATTGCAAAAAGTAGATGGTATTTTAGTACCAGGTGGGTTTGGAAATCGTGGAATTGATGGAAAGCTTGCAGCAATCCAGTATGCAAGAGAAAACAACATCCCATTTTTCGGAATTTGTCTTGGGATGCAACTAGCTTCTGTGGAGTTTGCACGAAATGTACTTGGTTTGCAAGGAGCTCATTCTGCAGAAATCGACCCAGAAACGCCACACCCGGTTATTGATTTATTACCAGAACAGAAAGAAGTAGAAGATCTTGGTGGTACCCTTCGTTTAGGATCCTATCCATGCAAGCTAAAAGAAGGTACCAAAACACAGGCGGCTTATGATGGTGCTGATGTCGTGGAGGAACGTCATCGTCATCGCTATGAATTTAATAACGATTACCGTGATCGTATGGAAGCAGAAGGGTTCATTTTCTCTGGTACAAGTCCAGATGGGAGATTGGTGGAAACGATTGAATTAAAAGATCATCCATGGTTTGTTGCTTGTCAATTCCACCCAGAATTTACATCACGCCCAACAAGAGCTCAATCACTTTTTAAAGGATTTGTTCATGCTTCTATTGAAAACAATGCGTAATGATTCTATATTATTTTTCGTTGAACCTCGGACAGGAATGTTCGGGGTTTTTAATATGCTATAAAAAAATTGATTAGGTTGATAATGGTTTAGCTCTTTTACCTATTTACTAATAAAATCTTTACCTATTCAGCATAATACAGAAAGAGGAAATTGGTTAAGTAGTCCGCAGCTAAAATGAACAGAAAAAGGCGTGATTTTTTGGAAAATAACCATATTAAAAAACCATCTTTTATATATGCATTACTCATGTTAGGTTCAGCTGTTATTATTGTGGCGACTGGAATTCTTGTCTTTGAGGCACCGATTCAAATTTTAATGTTTATAAGCATGGTTGCATTAATCCCATTTATGAAAGGGTTAGGGTACAAATATAAGCAAATAAAAAAAGCGATGATATCCTCAATGAGTAAAGCCTTGCATCCTGGAATTATTCTATTATCCGTCGGTATTTTAATTGGCGCGATGATTATTTCAGGTACCGTACCTACATTAATTTATTATGGTATTAAATCCATTTCTCCCCAATTCTTTTTAGTAACAGCCTTGGTATTTTGTTCGCTTGTATCGTTAGCCATAGGAAGTTCCTGGGGAACACTTGGTACGGCAGGGATCGCCATGATGGCCATCGGTATGAGTTTAGGTGTTCCACCTGCAATAACTGCAGGTGCTGTTATCAGTGGGGCGTATTTTGGAGATAAAATGTCCCCTCTCTCTGATACGACTAACTTAGCACCGACTGTTACAGGTGGAACCCTCTTCACGCATATTAAACATATGCTATGGACGACCGTACCTGCGTATGTAATTTCTGCATTAATCTTTACTTTTATTGGTTTCCAATATGGTGGGGTTGTAGATGCGGAGAGTGTGAGTGCACTAACAGCATATTTAAGCGATACATTCCATTTAGGATTAGTTCCTTTGATTCCCATTGTGGTTTTAATTACCTTGTTAGTAAGGAAGTGGCCACCCATTCCATCTATTTTCATTGCTTCGGTAGTAGGTGCTCTTGTAGCTATTTTATACCAACATTTTGGAATTTCGAATACGCTACGTGTGTTATACAGTGGGTATAAGGCGGAATCTGGAATAGAGGTTGTTGATAGCTTGCTGCAGCGCGGTGGTTTAACGAGTATGCTAGAACTTATTGCTCTCTTTTTATTTGCGCTAGGACTAGGTGGCTTGCTTGCTGAAACCGGAGTATTAGAAAGATTAATTGCTTCGTTTGCAGATAAAATCCAACACACGGGCTCTTTGATTCTTGTGACCATTATAGTAAGTTATTCGACCCTTGCTATTGGGGGATCGATTTACTTTTCCTCCGTCATGAGAGGAACCTTGATGAAACCAATTTTTGAGAGATTAAACCTAAGACCTGAAAACCTTTCAAGAGTGATAGAAGATGCGAGTACACAGGGTGGGGCCTTAATACCATGGACGGGAAGTGGTATTTTCACAGCAACGACACTTGGTGTTCCAACCGGAGCGTATATTCCATTCTGTTTTTTAGCTCTTATTACGCCGTTAGTTTCACTGTTCTACGGTATCACGGGATTATCCATGACAAGGTATGAGGAATCCTAGAAGAAAAGTAGCTTCCTAATTGCTAAGGGAAGCATCGAATAGAGGCTGTGACATACGTATTTCGCGTAAAACAAGAACCATGAACGATGGTAAGGTTTTATTTTGAGAAATACGTTAGTCCCAGTCTTGTTTTATTTTTCATAAATATAATCTTATGCTCTTCCTTATTTTCATCTCCATATTGCTCTCTTTTATGCAACTCAATTTGTTTAACCAACTAAATAGATCTTCCTATGTTTAAAATTCTGAGAAAAAGGAAAATGAGAATTTCCCCTAAAAAGGAAAATTTTTTAACGAAAACATGTAAATCAAGCAGGAAAATATCATATGTGTAGCGAAATCTAATTAATTAGGGGAATACAGGGGAAATAAGGGAGGTAGGTTCATGTCAGAATTTAGTGTATTAGTTGTGGATGATCAAGCTGGCATTCGTTTGTTATTAACGGATGTTTTAGAAAATGAAGGATACCATGTTCAGGAAGCAACAACCGGAAAGGAAGCACTAGAGAAAATACATAATGTACATTTTGATATGATGATTTTAGATTATAAGTTACCGATTGTTGATGGGGCAGAGGTTTTACAGAAGATGGAAAAAGAGAATATCGAATTACCTTCTATCGTCATGAGTGGTTTGGCGGAAAGTATTAGCCTTGAGCTGGAACGATACCAAAATGTAAAGAAAATTTTAGCCAAGCCATTTAATGTTCATGAGGTACTGGAAGAAGTAAAAGCAATCTGCCATTCATAAATTTACCATAATACCGAATATTCGGGTTGTTTCCAAATGCTTGCGAACATGCTTCCTAGTTGGTATTCTTATTAGTGTGATAAGTGCATACATCATAAAATTGTGAATGAGTTCACTAGAGGAGGATATTTAATGCCATTAGTTTCAATGAAGGAAATGCTTGAAAAAGGTAAAGATAATGGTTATGCAGTAGGTCAGTTTAATATCAATAACCTGGAATATGTTCAAGCTATCTTACAAGCTGCAGAAGAAGAAAAATCCCCAGTAATCCTAGGTGTATCTGAAGGTGCTGGAAAATATATGGGTGGATTTAACGTTGTCGTAGCAATGGTTAAATCATTAATGGAATCTTATGGTACAACCGTTCCAGTTGCTATCCACTTAGACCATGGTTCAAGCTTTGCAAAATGTGCCGAAGCTATTCATGCAGGCTTCACTTCTGTTATGATTGATGCTTCTCATGATCCAATTGATCAAAATGTGGAAACAACGAAGAAAGTAACTGAATTAGCACATCTTCATGGCGTATCTGTTGAAGCAGAAGTAGGTACAGTTGGTGGAGAAGAAGATGGCGTGATCGGTGGAATTATGTATGCTGATACGGAAGAATGTAAGAAACTTGTAACAGAAACTGGAATAGACTGCCTAGCACCTGCTTTAGGTTCTGTACATGGTCAATATCAAGGCGAACCTAACTTAGGATTTAAAGAAATGGAAGAAATTCTTAATGAGGTACAAGTTCCATTAGTTCTTCATGGTGGAACAGGTATCCCAACAAAAGACATTCAAAAAGCCATTTCACTAGGTACTGCGAAAATCAATGTAAACACAGAAAACCAAATGGCACAAACAGAAGCAGTTCGTAAAACGTTAGATGAAAAACCAGATTTATACGATCCACGCAAATACTTAGGACCAGGAACAGAAGCAATTAAACAAACTGTTATAGGTAAAATGCGCGAATTCGGTTCAGCAGGAAAAGCTTAATAACATCACGAAAATCGTATCTATTGTAAAGGATACAAAGAATAGTGCTCCTATAGCGGCGGATGGATATATGTATATACGTATGTCCACTCGTCGCTAAAAGTATATAATGGCAAAGATTCATGTTTAAAGGGATGTTTCAAACTACCTATCCGCAAACAAGTGGTGTGTTCGTAGTAAGGTAATCAAAGGAGGAGAAAGCGAAATGAAATTCTTTATTGATACAGCAAATATAAATGAAATTCGTTCAGCAAATGAATTAGGTGTTTTAGCAGGTGTAACAACAAATCCAAGCCTAGTAGCTAAAGAAGGGGTTTCTTTTCATGATCGTTTGAAGGAAATCACAGCTGAGGTTTCCGGTTCTGTAAGTGCAGAGGTGATTTCTGAAGATGCAGAAGGAATGATTAAGGAAGGGAAAGAATTAGCGGGCATCGCACCAAATATTACGGTGAAAGTACCAATGACGTTAGAGGGATTAAAAGCAGTCAAGGCATTTGCCGACCTTAACATTAAAACAAATGTAACCCTTATTTTTAATGCAAACCAAGCACTTCTTGCTGCACGTGCTGGTGCAACCTATGTATCACCTTTCTTGGGTCGTCTCGATGACATTGGTCATGATGGAATGACGTTAGTCAACACGATTGCGCAAATTTTTGATCGTCACCATCTCAATACGGAAATCATTGCTGCATCTATTCGTCACCCATTACATGTAATTGATGCTGCTCAAAACGGTGCGCACATTGCAACGATTCCATACAAAGTATTAGAACAGCTTGTCAAACACCCATTAACAGACCAAGGGATTGAAAAATTCCTAGCAGATTGGAATAACCAAAAGTAACACGAATGAAATAGTAAAATATCGTTAAAGATAGAAATAAGACGAATAAAATCACATGAGTTGATAGCAGGGAATTTAGAAAAGTCTTATATTATCTTAAAATAACGTGTGTTCAAAGAAACAACCCTTTGAACTACCTCAAAAAGTGAGGGTTTCAGATGCAGAAATTATTAATTGAAGGTGGCCATGTTTTAAATGGTCAAGTAAGAGTGAGTGGTGCGAAAAATAGTGCTGTTGCGCTATTGCCAGCATCTATTTTAGCAGACTCACCAGTTACGATTGAAGGACTTCCACAGATTTCCGATGTAGGTACATTAAGTGATTTACTAGAGGAAATAGGTGGAACAGTAAATTGGGAAGGTCAGACCTTAACCGTGAACCCTGAAAGAATGATTGCCATGCCATTACCAAATGGAAAGGTGAAAAAACTGCGTGCATCCTACTATTTTATGGGAGCGATGCTTGGGAAATTTAAAAAGGCAGTTATTGGTCTTCCAGGAGGGTGCTTTTTAGGACCACGCCCAATCGATCAGCACATTAAAGGATTCGAAGCGCTTGGTGCCGAGGTAACGAATGAACAAGGTGCCATCTATCTTCGTGCAAATGAATTACGTGGAGCTCGAATTTACCTTGACGTCGTAAGTGTTGGTGCAACCATCAATATCATGCTTGCTGCAGTTAGAGCTAAAGGGAAAACCATCATTGAAAATGCAGCAAAAGAGCCGGAAATCATTGATGTTGCAACATTACTTACGAATATGGGAGCGAAAATTAAAGGGGTCGGTACGGATGTGATCCGAATTGAAGGTGTACCTGAATTGCATGGGTGTAGGCATACGATAATTCCAGATCGGATTGAAGCAGGTACATATACCATTGCAGCAGCTGCCCAAGGAAAAGAAGTGATTATCGACAATGTCATTACCAACCATATCGAAGCACTTCTTGCAAAGCTGAGAGAAATGGGTGTGCGCATGGAGGAAAGTGGTGAACAGTTACTTATTGCACCACAAGATAGCCTGAAGAGTGTGGACATTAAAACGCTGGTATATCCTGGTTTTCCTACCGACCTTCAGCAGCCGTTTACCTCGCTGTTAACGAAAGCGGAAAATACAGGTATCGTCATTGATACGATTTATTCCGCACGTCTGAAACACATTGATGAGCTTAGACGGATGAATGCAAAGATTAAGGTAGAAGGCGGATCTGTCATCGTCTCGGGACCGACTCAACTTCAGGGTGCCAAAGTGAAAGCAACCGATCTTCGCGCAGGTGCCGCACTTATTGTTGCTGGACTCATGGCAAATGGAGTCACTGAAATCACCGGTGTCGAACACATTGACAGAGGCTATGAATTTATCACAGACAAACTTCGAGCACTCGGCGCTAACATTTGGCGAGAAGAAATGACCGAACAAGAAATGAAGCAGTTTCAGAATTCCTGAAGAATGAAGACAGCCCCTCTTTCCATGAGAGAGGCTGGTTTTCGTAGGGCTGTAAAAGAACAAAAGCCCCTTCTTAAAAAGAAAGACAGTTTTTGTGATACAAAAATAAGATTCCTTAGTGAGATTGGTTACGAGAAGAAATAGGTTTTGTTCATCGTGTAAAGATTCTTCAAAATTTCGTCGTTAAATAAAGGTATTTTACATGTGAATGGCGAATGGATACAATACGAAGGTTTCTACAGAAAAAGAGAGGAAACCTCAAAAACACCATAGACTTAGCTTTTTAGAATATAAATGTATCCTTTTGGGACGAGGGTAGTTTATAACAAAGCTGGATCCCTTAGGCTACATTTGTAGCAGCTGGGTAATCCATAAGCTTTCTAAAAAGGGAGAGGGCCATGATGGAAAGAAGTCTATCGATAGAGTTAGTTCGTGTAACAGAGGCTGCAGCCTTAGCATCATCAAGGTGGATGGGAAGAGGCGTAAAAGATGAAGCAGATGATGCAGCAACAACAGCTATGCGTACTGTATTAGATACGATTCCAATGCAAGGTACGGTAGTCATTGGTGAAGGAGAAATGGACGAAGCACCAATGCTTTACATAGGTGAAAAGCTTGGGACAGGTGATGGGCCAGGCGTGGATGTTGCTGTCGATCCACTGGAAGGTACAGAGATTGTTGCACAAGGTACATGGAATGCACTTGCTGTTATTGCCATTGCAGACAAAGGAACCCTACTTCATGCACCAGATATGTATATGGATAAAATCGCTGTCGGTCGTGAAGCAGTTGGTAAGATAGATATAAACGCACCCGTCATTGAAAATTTAAAAGCGGTTGCAAAGGCCAAAAACAAAGAGATAGAAGATGTGGTGGCAACCGTGTTGGACCGACCACGTCATGCTGAACTCATTAAAGAAATTCGCGAAGCAGGTGCGAGAATAAAGCTTATTCCTAATGGAGATGTCGCTGCAGCCATTAATACAGCCTTCGATGGTACTGGAGTAGATATCCTATTAGGGAGTGGTGGAGCACCAGAAGGGGTTTTAGCAGCAACTGCCTTAAAATGCTTAGGTGGCGAAATACAAGGAAAGCTTGTCCCATCGAATGCTGAGGAAATTGCTCGCTGTCAGAAAATGGGCATTCAAGACTTGAATAAAGTATTTTATATGAATGATTTCTGTAGTGGTGACGATGCTATCTTTGCTGCTACTGGTGTTACGGATGGCGAATTACTAAAAGGTGTTCAATTCAAAGGATCCAAAGTAACGACACAAACAGTCGTTATGCGAGCGAAAAGCGGTACCGTTCGCTTCATTGACGGTGAGCACAGCCTGAAGAAAAAACCAAATCTTGTGATCCAATAATAAAATAATTTTAATGAAAATGGCTGGGACATAACTAAAGTATTTAACCAAAAGACGAACGTTGGTACGATACTAGCGAAGGAAATAAACGGAGACTCCTTGAAAATACAAACCAATTTTCTGCGTGCGATGTTTCGCTGACGAAGCGTTCCTTGTCCTGCGGGATGAAAAGCCTAGGTGAGACTACGAAGAGCGATAGCTCGAAGTAGGCTCAGCAGCGCCCGCGGAAAGCGTAGTGTATTTCCGTAGCGGCCATGTTCGAATTTTACTATGATGAAACGCTTTTGTCTCAGCCTCTTTCTAGAAAGTGAAGTATTTTTATCGCAGGTTAAGGGGCAGTAATACTCCCATCTCATGAAATGGAGGAAAACCAATCCTTTTAGGTGAGGATAAACGAAAACTCCACGGATTAAAGATTCACTTTATCTAGGTGTCGGAAAATAGGCATTGTATTTTTAGCTGAATCAAAACTATGAATCTAATAATAAGCAGATGTGAAATAAGCATCATGAACATTTAACAAGATAATTTTAAAATAGTGTTGAATAATCCACTATAAAAGAGTAATATAGTACATGTTTAATGTGCGGGAATCTTGGCAAATATAGAGAGTATCTGAATTAACCGCTACCAAAGGCAATTTATAGGGAAACGCTTGCTAGCACTTGTTTTCTTAAGAGCAAACTTCTGTTAATGCTTCTAAAAAATCTACATTTCTTCAAAAGGATTACCTTCCATAAAGAAGTGGAACAATCATATTTAAAACAGAACTTATATTATATTATTTTATTTTATATTATTTTATTTGCTAGAAAATGGAAAGAATCGTGATTTGTAATAATGATTCAATTTTCTAAAAATCAGAAATATCTTAGGGTGAAGCGTTTTTAACCATATTTTTAATAATACTGAAACCCGAAGATGAAAAATGAATAGGCGTGGTGATTTTGAAGTGGCTACATTAACAATCTCTCAATTAGAGACGTTAACATTGAAAGAACTATATGCATTAGCAAAAGAATATCGAGTATCCTATTATGCAAAACTAACCAAGAAAGAACTTATTTTTGCGATTTTGAAGGCACAAGCGGAAAAAGATGGATATTTATTTATGGACGGAATTTTAGAAATTATTCCCTCAGAAGGCTTCGGTTTCTTAAGACCAATTAATTATTCTCCAAGTGCGGAAGATATTTATATTTCTGCTTCACAGATTCGTCGTTTCGATTTAAGAAATGGGGATAAGGTGTCTGGTAAGGTAAGGCCACCAAAGGAAAATGAACGTTACTATGGACTTCTACATGTTGATGCGGTGAATAGTGAAGACCCGGAAACGGCAAAAGAACGCGTGCATTTCCCTGCCTTAACAGCGTTATATCCAGATCGTTTCATGCAATTAGAAACAACTCCAAATAAAATGTCAACACGTATCATTGATTTAATGACTCCTGTTGGATTTGGTCAGCGTGGTTTGATTGTTGCCCCTCCGAAAGCCGGGAAAACAATGCTCCTTAAAGAAATTGCCAACAGCATTACAAAAAACCACCCACACGCAAAACTCATTATCCTTTTAGTCGATGAGCGTCCAGAGGAAGTTACAGATATTGAACGTTCTGTAAGTCCAGATGTGGATGTTGTTAGTTCCACCTTTGATGAAGTGCCTGAAAGTCATATCAAAGTTTCTGAGCTTGTCCTAGAACGTGCGATGCGTCTTGTTGAACATAAACGAGATGTTATCGTTTTGATGGATAGTATTACACGTCTAGCTCGTGCGTATAACCTTGTTATTCCACCAAGTGGACGAACGTTATCCGGTGGTATTGATCCAGCAGCATTCCACCGTCCCAAGCGATTCTTTGGTGCAGCAAGAAACATCGAAGAAGGTGGTAGCTTCACGATTTTAGCAACTGCATTGGTGGATACAGGGTCACGTATGGATGATGTCATATATGAGGAATTCAAAGGTACAGGAAACATGGAGCTTCATCTAGATCGAAATCTTGCAGAACGACGCATCTTCCCAGCAATTGATATTCCTAAATCTGGTACACGTAAAGAAGAACTACTTATGCCGAAAGAAAATCTGGAAACAATGTGGATGATTCGTAAAACGATGCAAGACTCTCATGACTTCGTTGATCGCTTCTTAAGAAAATTAAAATCATCCAAGACAAATGATGAATTTTATCAATCCATTGAAGATGAAATGAAGCGTAAAGGCATGAAACGCTAGGAGTTTATCGTAAATCTTTTTAAAAGAGCTACTTGCAAACATAAGATGATGCTGATATAATCTATCTATGTGAGTTTAGGTAAGGTTTATAACCTGTATACGGCTCTTAAAACAACTCTGTTTCCAAGGGATTCAGGGCAGAAGGAGTGGAAAAGCATGAAACAAGGAATTCATCCTGAGTACAGAAAAGTAGTATTTTTAGATACTAGCTCAGACTTCAAATTCTTAACTGGTTCAACTAAATCAAGTGATGAAACAATTGAGTGGGAAGATGGGAACACATACCCACTAATCAAAGTTGAAATCAGTTCAGATTCACACCCATTCTACACTGGTAAGCAAAAAGCTGATAAAGTGGGCGGACGTGTGGATCGATTCAAGAAGAAATATAATATGAAATAATAAGGACTGCCACCCATTCGTTTCTTAAAGCCGGGTGGCAGAACTTGCTTGATACATCGATTTTTTACGTTAGGAGCATATGAATTTTTATTCCTACGTATAAGAAAAATGAAATCATACCTATTAAAAGACAGGCAAAATGTCGCTATTTTGCCTGTTTTTACTTTTTATAGATGATGTTATAGAAGTTTAATTTCCAGAAATTGTTTTTCAAACGGTTTGAAAAGCGTGGTAAACTATTCATTGTGTACATAAAATGAAGCATCATTTTGTCATGCTTTTTTGCAATCTGATGGTTCATTCTACCATGTGCCATATGGTGGTTTATAAGAAGAAACCACGTTGCAAGTTGATGCGGAAAAAATGAAGGTAAGGAGTTTTCTACGATGCATGTTATGAAACAAACCGGATGGGTAGAAGTGATATGTGGAAGTATGTTTTCTGGAAAGTCGGAGGAATTAATTCGTCGTGTTCGGCGTGCCACATTTGGAAACTTAACGGTTCGTGTATTTAAGCCTGCCATCGATGATCGCTATGATGATACGGCAGTAGTGTCCCACAATGGTACATCTACGGTTGCTTTACCCATCCATCGTTCAGAGGAGATTTTAGAGCATATAGATGAAACGGTAGATATGATTGGAATAGATGAAGTTCAATTTTTCGATGAACATGTAGTAGAAATTGCGGAAGAGCTTGCAAATAAAGGCATCCGCGTCATTGCAGCTGGTTTAGATACAGACTTTCGTGGAGAACCATTCGGGCCGATGCCTGAGCTGATGTCCATCAGTGAAACAGTTACCAAACTCCATGCCATTTGTCCGTTATGCGGTTCACCTGCTAGTCGTACCCAGCGCCTCATAAACGGCAAGCCAGCATCATACGATGACCCCATCATCCTAGTTGGCGCATCCGAATCCTATGAACCAAGATGCCGCCACCATCATGAAGTTCCGAATAAACCTACCAATAACATATTTAAAAAAATACTTGATGAAGTGATGGAATCTTAATAACTATATCAAATGGGTGCTGTTTTTCTTCATCGAATAACAGCACCCATTTTTTATCATGGAAGCCCTGGATAGAGTGTTCAGTAATCATTCTCTTTGGGAATAATCCATATTTGATAAGATGAGTTGTAAGGGATAGAAATTAAGTCAGGACAAATTGTCAAGGTGTTCATGAATCCAAATGGCAACCTGTAAAGATAAAGCTCCTTCAAATTTCCTTGGGTCAATCCCAGTTTGTTCGGTAATCTTATTGAGGCGGTATATTAAAGTATTGCGATGAACATATAACTCGTTTGCTGCTTTTTGTATATGAAGATTATGGTTAAAAAAAGATTCTAATGTTTTTAAATTTGCTTCATCAAGGTTGTGAAGCACACGCCTTGCAAACCTTTGTGAGATTTGATGATTCATTCGATAAACTAATGCTTTTGCCTCTATTTGTGCGAAGGATATCACTTCATTTTTAGTATCGGTTACATTCAAGGCAAGGTCACAATCTAGATAAGATTCTCTAAAGTTTTCCAGATTTTCAAAAGGTAAGCTATAAGCCATGCGGAAATGTATATTTAAGCTTTTTAGAACGTTGTATATTGTCTTTATCTTTTTATCTGTTTCCTTTACATTTGTTAATATAACACTCAATCGATTAACATGGATAACTCCAAGTAGACCATTTTTATGTCCTATTGCATTTTCCAAGTGTTCTAATAACCTTTGATTGGAAGTAGAAGTAGAGCGCTCTTCTATTTGTATGATCGTTGTTACGAATATCGGAACGAATTGACAGTCCAATTTTCTTTTAAGCTGGTCTATATCATCATAAGATGGCTCTTTTTTTAACAATTGTTCAAGTAGCATATCTTTTGTTGTTTGTTTCCATTCATGCTGTGATGTCGCATATTCTTGAGTAATCATTAGTTCGGTCATCATCTTAACAAGTTCACCAATTTCACTAATTTCCCTTGGATCCCCAGTGACTCCGATGACGCCAATTGTCTCACCGTGGAAAACAATTGGAAGATTCACTCCAGACTTTACCCCTTCTAACTTATCTTCAACTTCATAATGAATAAATAGGGGTTCACCACTTTGAATTACTTTTAATGCTCCTT
Organism: Oceanobacillus senegalensis; assembly: GCF_900176885.1. GTDB lineage: Bacteria > Bacillota > Bacilli > Bacillales > Amphibacillaceae > Oceanobacillus > Oceanobacillus senegalensis. Next base: position 3,851,824 of record NZ_LT839648.1, read on the forward strand.
GATGAATGTGGTTCAATCTAGACGGGTCACATGTGGCAATGATCTTTCCGTTTCGATTCATAATGTTGACATTTCGGTTTACTCGGAGGGAGGCCTCTTTAACAACGATTTCTGCAATTTTTCTTGTTAACATATTTTTTCACCCTTCGCAATTGGCAAAATAAACAAAATTGAATAAAATATCTCCCGTTATTTTGTATGTTATAACTATAGATTATTTCCGTCAAGATTCCTATAATGAATTTAATGAAAGCGTTTACTAGGGGTGAATGATATGAAGATTGTGATAGCACCTGATTCTTTTAAAGGTAGCCTCAGTGCAATAGAAGCAGCTAATGCTATTAATCGAGGTGTGAAAAAGGCATACCCTGAAGCAGAAACTGCATTGGTTCCCGTTGCTGATGGTGGCGAAGGGACGATGAGGACATTAATTGCTGCTACAGATGGCGAAATAAAGAAAGCAAATGTACTTGGACCTTTAGGGGAAAAGGTGGAAGCAGAATATGGGGTGTTAGGTGATCGGAAAACCTGTGTTATTGAAATGGCTACTGCCTCCGGGATTGACCTAGTTCCTACAGAGAAGTTGTCACCATTACGAACAACGACATATGGAACAGGACAACTTATCATGCACGCATTAGATAGTGGGTATACCTCTTTTATTCTTGCAATAGGGGGTTCCGCAACGAACGATGGAGGAGCTGGTATGCTCCAAGCCCTAGGATTAGGTGTATTTGATAAGAACGGAGTTGAAATTGGCTTTGGTGGTGGAGAATTAAGTAAAGTCCACTCCATTGATATAAATGGATTTGATATGCGCATCAAAAGTTGTACCTTTTTAATCGCATCAGATGTAGAAAATCCATTAGTCGGACCAAATGGAGCCTCACATGTATTTGGCCCACAAAAAGGCGCTAACCTTAGTGAAGTAAAATTACTTGATGCGAACCTTACTCATTGGGCAGAAAAAGTTGAAGAAATAACAGGTGTTTCCTTACATAACATACCTGGTGCTGGTGCTGCTGGTGGAATAGGAGGAGCGTTTCTAGCGTTTTTTTCGGCGGAAATGAAGCCAGGTATTGAAGTAGTTTTGGAATATTGTAATTTAGAAAGGGCCCTACGTAATGCAGACCTCGTCATTACTGGGGAGGGAAAGGTTGATTATCAAACTGCATCTGGTAAGACCCCATTAGGAGTTGCAAAGGCAGCGATGAAACAGAATATACCAACGATTATAGTCGCAGGTGCAGTAGGGGAGGGCACCGAAGTTCTCCATGATTACGGGATTGTTAGTATAAATAGCATTGTTAAAGAACCGATGTCTTTAGACGATTCGATGACTTATGCTCGAGAATTACTTGCATATTGTTCAGAACAAGTGCTTCGTACCTATTTTTATCAAACAATAAGGGGGAGAACATCTCAATGCGAATAAAGGATTCAATCGAAAAAGTACCTGGTGGATTAATGGTAGTACCGCTTCTTTTGGGAGCGACATTAAATACGATAGATCAGGCACATATACCAGCGGTTATAAATGTACTAAAATGGCTTGGTGCACCACAAACGGAAGAAGGATATTATGAATTTTTACGAATAGGTGGGTTCTCTCAAGAGTTATTTAAGGATAGTGCACTTGTTCTTATTGCACTTTTCTTATTCTGTGTTGGAAGTCAGATGAACTTGAAGATGGGACAAAAGGCCTTGAAAAAGGGAGCTGTTGTATCAACAACTAAATATTTGTCTGGATTAGCAGTAGGTATGCTTTTTGGCTATTTCTCTGATCCGATGAATGGAATATTAGGATTGTCAACGTTAGCTATTATTGCTGGGATGACAAATAGTAATAGTGGGATGTATGCGGCATTAACTGGACAATATGGAAACCGCTCAGATGTAGGGGGACTATCTATACTTGCCATAAATGATGGGCCTTTCTTAACATTAGTAGGTTTGGGGATCCTAGGAACGACTTTTCCGATGGTTTCATTTATATCTGTATTACTTCCAATTGGAATTGGAATGGTCTTAGGTAACCTAGATCCAAAAATTCGTGAATTTTTAGCGCCTGGTGAATCAATAACTATACCATTTTTTGCATTTTCTCTTGGAGCTGGAATGAATTTAGCCAATTTCTTTAATCCGGAAGTGCTTGTAGGAGGATTAACTCTAGCAGCTCTTACCTTCTTTATAACTGGTGGAATGGGGATCCTTGCTTTTAAATTAGTTGGAGAAAGAAGTTATATTGCTCCAATTTCAGAAGCATCGACTGCAGGAAATGCTGCAGCAACACCAGCGGCAGTAGCAGCTGCTGCATCAGTTGCAGTTAGTACTGGGGCAATGTCTATGGCAGAGTATGAAGCGATTCAAGCAATTGTTCCGATTGCTACAGCGCAAATTTCTATCTCTACCATAACAACAGCACTTCTTTGTCCTGCGGCTGTTATTGTATTTGATAGATATCATAGAAGGAAGGGCATGGATCCAACGAGAGAAGATCTAGGGTTAAAAACGGAGAAAAAGAAAACAGCATAAAAATATCGGCAACGCTTACAATTATCTGTAATGGTTGTAAGCGTTATACTATAATAGGGTTATAGAATGATAACAAGGCGGGATGTACAGTGAAAACGGAATTATTGTATGGAAGAGAAGGACTTGAGATAGATATACCAGATCATTCACTAGTGATTGAACCGGAAAATTTAAAGAAGTTAGATGACGAAAGAAATGCAATACAATATGCACTGAGTAATCCAATAGGGACAGATTCTTTAAAGGAATCTGTTAAATCAACAGATACTGTTTCAATCGTTATAAGTGATATAACTAGACCAACACCAAATCATATTTTAGTACCTTTGTTAATAGAAGAATTGAGTCATGTCCCTTTAGAAAATTTCGTGATTATTAATGGAACTGGTACACATCGAGAACAAACCCGAGGAGAGTTTATCCAAATGCTAGGAGAATGGGTAGTTGACCATATCCGCATTATAAATAATGATTGTCATAATAAAGACACATTGGTAAAAGTAGGGGAAAGTAAATACGGCTGTGATGTTTGTCTGAATAAAGATTATGTTGAATCTGATTTTAAAATAGTTACGGGTTTTATTGAACCACATTTCTTTGCTGGTTTTTCAGGAGGACCTAAAGGGATAATGCCGGGGATTGCTGGAATCGAGACGATTATGACATTCCATAATGCTAGAATGATAGGTGACCCATTATCTACTTGGGGAAATATGGAGAATAATCCGGTTCAGGATATGACTCGTGAAATAAATGGGATGTGTAAACCTGATTTTATGTTAAATGTGACGTTAAATAGGGATAAAGAGATTACGAATGTATTTGCAGGTGAACTCTATGAATCCCATGATATAGGGTGTAAATTTGCAAAAGAACATGCCATGTATCGTTGCGAAGAGAGATTTGATGTTGTAATCACATCTAATTCCGGTTATCCACTTGATCAAAACCTATATCAAGCTGTAAAAGGGATGAGTGCAGCACATAAAATCGTTAAAAAAGGCGGAGCAATTATAGTGGCCTCTGAATGTTCGGACGGATTGCCAGACCATGGAAACTATGCAAAAATCTTTGAAATGGCTAATACTCCACAAGAATTATTAGATATGATCAATGACCCAAGCTTTAAAAAGTTTGATCAGTGGCAAGTGCAAAAACAAGCAGTTATTCAAACTTGGGCAGATGTCTATGTTTATTCGAAGTTAACGGATGAGCAAGTTAAAAGTACAATGCTAAATCCAACACAGGATATAGAGGGCACGTTAGAACAGCTAAAGAAACAATATGGAGAAGATATGTCGATTGCTGTTTTACCACAAGGACCGTTAACAATTCCTTATGTGGAAAATAACTGAAACAAAATAGATACAAGAGGTGAATAGAAATGAACGATCGTATCATGCAAAAGAATCATAAGTTAGGTAAGATTTTAAAGGATATGGGAAGAGTTCTTGTAGCGTTTTCTGGAGGAGTAGATAGTGCTGTTGTATTAAAAAGGGCAAAAGAAGAATTGGGAACTGATAATGTATTAGCGGTTGTCGTTGCATCAGAGTTGTTTCGCCAAACAGAGTTTGAAGCTGCTGTTCAGTTAGCGGATAATCTAGGTGTTCGTGTTCATACGACAGAAATAAAAGAATTAGAAGATAGAAATATTGTAGCCAATCATCCAGATAGCTGGTATTACAGTAAAAAAATGCTTTACACTCATTTAAATGAACTAGCAAAAGAATTAAATTATAACTATGTATTAGATGGAATGATCATGGATGATGAGGAAGACTTTCGTCCAGGACTGAGAGCACGAACGGAAGAAGGCGTGCGTTCCGTATTGCAGGAGGCAGATTTATATAAAACAGAAGTCCGTGAAATAGCACAAAAAGCAGGTTTACCAGTATGGGGTAAACTTCCATCATGTAGTTTGGCATCTCGCTTTCCATATGGAACAAAATTAGATAAAAAGAAAGTGAATCAAGTGGATCAAGCAGAGCTTTATTTAAAAGAACTTGGATTTTCTGAAGTACGTGTACGTTATCATGAAAATGTTGCACGCATTGAAGTAGCTGAACATAAAATGGTTGATTTATTGACCAATCGTGAAATGATACAGCAAAAATTAGTATCACTTGGATTTGATTATGTATCTGTCGATTTACGAGGTTACCGAACTGGAAGTATGAATGAAATATTAGAAGAATCGGTTAAAGAAAATATCGCAGCAAATGCTTAAGAGATAGAGGGCTAGGTGCTCTCTTTTTTGTTTAGAAAAAGAAGGATTTTGTCACTTTTTGTGGAATGTTTTAAGAATAAAGAAAGGGAGTGGAATTATTGTGATTGTCAAACAGCGTGATAAACTACATGAAATCATGAAGTTAGAAGCATTAGATAAAAGGCTAATCCATCAACATCCTGAGAAAGAAAAGGTAAGAAGCGAATGGAAAATAAAGCAAACCGAACTTAGTGGTGAAAAGGAAGTGGATTATCCATTGGGTTTTCTGGATGATAAGAAATATTTTATTCTGCATAACGTGCGATTAGCTGATTCCAATGGATATTTTCAAATCGATACATTCGTTTTATCCGATCGGTTCCTCTTAATTATTGATGCCAAAAATTGGCGGGGCAGAGTCTCATTTGGACAAAATGGACAAGTAACGCGCTATAGTCCGGATGGGAAAGTAGAAGGATTTAAAAACCCGGTATCTCAAGTAAAAACACAGGCATTTCGTCTACAACGTTGGCTCCTTAGTAAGAATATCCCTGAAGTTCCAATCGCCTACCTTGTTGATTTTAGCTTCCCTAAGACCATTATTGAACCCGCCTCTCCAGATATAAAAATCCCAGCCGAAGTTATCCATAATAGTGATTTGTTATTTAGAATTCAAGAATTGGAAAAAAAATATACGAAAAGGGTTATGACAATGAGTCAATTACATAAAGTTGGAGAATTGTTAAAGTCTGCTCATGTATTACCCAGAGATATATTATCTAATTATCATTATAGTTCTAGCGATATCATTAAAGGTGTTTACTGTCCCGAATGTGGCTTAGTACCTATGGAGAAAGGGAAAAGGAAATGGTTCTGTAGCAAATGTCGATGTTATTCAGAAATGGCTTTTATTTCAGCATTGAATGATTATATGCTTTTATTTGGTGATAGAATAACCAATAAACAGGCTCGGGAATTTTTAAAACTACCATCCAGACATGTGGTGAATAGGTTGATGCATAAAGGGGGATATTTACAAATTGGAAGAAACAAAGGTAGTGTTTATCAAATTATTTTAAAATAATAGTTTTATTAAAGGCTGTATATTGAGAACCGCGCATATGCGGAGAGAATCGCGCATAAGAGGAGGGAATCGCGCATATGCGGAGGGAATCGCGCATACCCGGATCAAATCTATGATGGACATTATTAATGTTAGTTTTTCACAATACTTCATATCAGCAATCCCTCCAAATTACTTTTGACCCCACCCTATACTGTATAATATAATAAGACTGGTAATCAGAAAGAGGTGTACGTGATGATTGATCGTTTACAAACATTGGAGGATCGATATAATAAGCTGAACGAGTTATTAAGTGATCCGGAAATCGTTAATGATACGAAGAAGTTACGTGATTATTCAAAGGAACAAGCAGGCTTGGAGGATGTGGTTCAAGCTTACCGTGAATATAAAGATATTGACCAGCAGTTAAAGGATGCGAAGGAAATGCTGGAGGATGACTTGGATGATGAGATGTATGAGATGGCAAAAACGGAAATCCAAGAGTTATCCCAAGCGAAGGAAGAGTTAGAAGAGAAAATGAAAATCTTGCTTCTTCCTAAGGATCCGAATGATGATAAGAACGTGTTTATGGAAATCCGTGGTGCCGCGGGTGGAGATGAGGCGGCATTATTTGCTGGAGATCTTTTCCGAATGTATTCTCGCTATGCGGAAAACCAAGGCTGGAAAACTGAAGTAATGGAAGCTAACACAACAGGTGTTGGTGGGTATAAAGAGATTATTTTCATGATTAATGGAAATGGTGCATACTCTAAATTAAAATACGAAAATGGGGCACATCGTGTGCAGCGTGTTCCAGAAACGGAGTCTGGCGGCCGTATCCATACTTCTACAGCAACGGTTGCGGTATTGCCGGAAGCGGAAGAAGTCGAGGTAGAGGTGCATGATAAGGACATTCGTGTCGATACGTTTGCATCCAGTGGTCCTGGTGGGCAAAGTGTTAATACCACGATGTCAGCCGTTCGACTGACCCACGTCCCAACTGGAATTGTTGTATCCATCCAGGATGAAAAATCACAAATTAAAAACAAAGAAAAAGCCATGAAGGTTCTTCGTGCGCGTATTTATGATAAGTACCAGCAAGAAGCACAAGCAGAATACGATGAGAACCGTAAATCTGCGGTTGGTACAGGGGACCGTTCGGAGCGTATTCGTACCTATAACTTCCCGCAAAGTCGTGTGACCGATCACCGAATTGGTCTAACCCTTCAAAAGCTGGATCAAATTTTACAAGGGAAGTTAGATGAATTCATTGATGCCTTGCAATTGGAAGAACAAGCGAAAAAGCTGGAGCAAATTGGTGAATAGTATGAGTGAAAAATTATTTGAAGTCCTAAAACGGGCTTCTCTTTTTTTAGAAAAACAGAACAGGGAACCAAGGGTGGCTGAAATTCTGCTACAGCATCATTTAAAAATTAATCGAAGTCAATTTTTCATGATGATGCAAGAACCGATAAATCCCAATGTTATCAAAAGGTTTGAACAAGATCTAGAACGGCATGCCAAAACAGGGGTGCCTGTCCAGCATCTAACGGGCTCTGAGGAATTTTATGGGCGAACGTTTCACGTGAATGAGCATGTTCTTATTCCGAGACCAGAAACCGAGGAGCTTGTCTTGCATGTTACTAATCTGGTTCAGGAGTATTTTCCCAATCAGCCCATAACGATTGCGGATATCGGAACGGGGAGCGGAATTATCGCCACAACCCTTGCCCTAGAACTGTCGCAAGCAAATGTCTTTGCATCCGATATTTCCGAAAAGGCGCTCCAGGTAGCGCGTAAAAATGCGAGCAATCTTCATGCTGAGGTTAGCTTTTTACAAGGAGATTTCCTTCAGCCCTTTATAGATGAGGGGAAGGAAATGGATATACTAGTTTCCAATCCACCTTATATTGCTAAATCGGAAGAAGAGCTTCTTTCCGATACGGTGAAAAATTTTGACCCAGAGCTAGCTCTATTTGCGGATGAGGAAGGATTGGCAGCTTATCGAAGAATCATTCAACAAGCAAAGAGGATCAGTCCATTGCAGGCGTTGGTTTTTGAAATTGGTCATACCCAAAGTGACGCCATCCACCAGCTTATAAAAGCAGCCTTTCCCACTAGCATGGTAAAAACAATCAAAGATATCAATGGAAAAGACCGCATCGTATCAGCGGTTCTAAAATCAAATTAAAGCCCTCTATTTGGGGGCTTTTTCTATTAAATAAAAGTTATTTTTAAAATAAAAGTTTCTTTTGATCATTCATTCGAACTACATAATAAAAAATAATAGATTACTAGTTTAAAAATCTTCTCCCCTGTCCATAATGATATTAAATCAAGGGGAAGAGGAGACATGAGTGATGAAGAAACTATTATTTATTGGATTTATATTTTTTATTTTATATTTTACATTACCAATGAAAGGTGCTAGTCAAGATGGAGGGATTGATCAGGAATATCAGGTTATTCCGGATGATGCGATTCGTTTAAGAATTCTAGCAAACAGTGATAGTGAAAAAGATCAAGCATTAAAACGTCTCGTTCGTGACCGTGTTAGTGAAGAGGTTTCCGGTTGGGTAGAATATATGACAGACATTGATGAGGCGAGAAGTTTAATAGAGAAGCGAATTCCAATCATTGATGAGATGGTTCAAGAAGTGATAGAAGAAGAAGGATTTTCATATGATTACACCGTGGAATACGGAGAAAATATCGAATTTCCAACCAAGCTTTATGATTCTTATGTTTACCCTGCTGGTGAATATGAAGCGATTTTAATTACAATTGGTGAAGGCAAGGGAGATAACTGGTGGTGTGTATTATTCCCGCCATTGTGCTTTTTAGATTTCTCCAATGGAACAACGGTATCTGCTGCAGATTCGAGTGAAGCGGAAGAAATGGAAAATGAAGAAGAGAAAGAGAAAGAAACGGAAGTAAAATTTTTCTTATTTGAGTGGCTTGGTCTGTCATAGTTCCTCTATTTCGTGCATAGGATGGTAGAAATCTTAAAACTTTGATTCTATCAAAATGACTAGAAGAGGTGAGGGGCATGAATATTATTCCAGCTAAAAAAGCAACAGAGGAGCAACTGGAAGCATTCTTTTCAAAAAACGAGAATTTAGATGGGAAAGGATTGCTTGAACAGGGTTACGTAGTGATCATAAATGACAAGATTGAGGGTTGTTTCATTTTACAGGAAGTAGAAGAAGAAGAGGGTGTGTACTGGCTGAAGCAGCTTTATATTACAAGGACAGAAGCAACCAAGCTACCTGTTTTAATAGAATCGGTCTTAACCATTGCCAAATCTAAAGAGGCTAAAAGTGTTTATGTGCATAGCCATCAGCCTGTTGTGGATATTTTACTGGAAGCGCTCCAGTTTCATCCACAGAAGGAAACGAATTTTGTGGATAAACACCCTATCGAGAAGGGGAATTGGTGGTCTTATCAGGTTTCCTAAGGCTAGTAGTCAAAAAATAATGGGATGGTTTTAGTGTGAAAATGGTTACATATTCACACTATCCACAACTTATTGTGCATAACTTGTTGGGGAACTGTGAGTAAAGTCTCTTGTTTGTGTATAAATGAATAGAAGTTGCTGATATAGAAAGAATAACCCTGTGGATAAGTATCTGCAGGGTTTTTTGATATATAATTGGTAATTTAAATGAATTATTCCACCGTTACCGCGGTTCCATAAGCAATGACTTCTGCGGCACCTCCCATTACAGAGGAAGTCTGATAACGCATCCCAACAATCGCATTGGCATGGAGTTTTTCAGCTTCCTTTGTCATACGTTCTAGTGCGATATTGCGCGCCTGTTCCATCATATCTGAGTACCCTTTAATTTCTCCTCCAATCAATGTTTTTAATCCAGCACCAATATCACGTCCAACGTTTTTGGATTGAACGGTACTACCTTGGACTAAACCTTTCACATCTATTATTTGTTTCCCAGGGATTTCATTTATTGTAGTAACTAGCATCATGTTTTTCTCCTTCCTATTTAAGGATTATGAAAACTCCTATATATAGTATCGTAATTATAGTGAAATATATCATACCTTTATTCTTTTTTGAAACCTGCAAACAGTCTCCCTTCTAGCTTGATACACAACGTTTTTGTATAGCTTCATTAAAAGTAGATGTTAGTGGAAATTTGAGAGAGATAGTTTTGACGCCCTCCCATTCTATAGTCCTATAAATACGATAACATAAACCACCTTTTATGAACCTTGTTGGTTATCCAATAATCTAAGGAATCGCCCTATTTTACGTGGGAAAGCAAATCAATGAATTGTTGGAAACATATTCAGCGTTTCAAAAATGCAGGCATCTATAGAGAGATTTTGCGAAACGCTTGTATATCCTCTAAAATATAGCTTAGAAAAGAGGGAATAATCATGATAGATACGAAACGATGGAATATAGAAAATAGAGAAGTGGATAACTATAGTCAAGCGTTGGAAGAGGCAGCCTCCCTTTTAAAAGGTGGAGAGACGGTCGCCTTTCCCACTGAAACCGTATATGGCTTGGGAGCAGATGCGACCAATCATCAAGCGGTCACTAAAATCTTTGAGGCGAAAGGAAGACCACAGGATAATCCATTAATCGCCCATGTTGCAACAAAGGAACAACTAAGACAGCTTGTAGATCATATTCCTTCCTATGTAGAGCGCTTGATGGATGTCTTTTCACCAGGTCCTATTACGTACATATTAGAAAGCAATGGGACATGTGCTGATAATGTCACGGCTGGCTTATCCACAGTCGGTGTCCGAATTCCAGATCATCCGGTGGCAAGGGATTTATTGCTAGCCTGTGATGTACCTGTAGCGGCCCCAAGTGCAAACCTATCTGGGAAACCTAGTCCAACGACAGCAAATCATGTTTGGGATGATTTGAACGGAAAAATTGCTGGGGTTGTTGATGGTGGTGCAACAGGAGTTGGCGTGGAATCCACCGTACTTGATTGTACACAGGATATCCCCATTATCCTCCGGCCGGGTGGTGTGACGAAGGACCAGTTAGAAGAATATGTGGATACCGTCATGGTGGATCCTGCATTGGCAAATCAGCATGCCAAGCCGAAAGCGCCTGGAATGAAATATCGTCACTATTCTCCAGAGGTGCCACTATGGCTTGTGGATGGATCCGCTGAAACGATTCAAACCTTAATAGATGATGAACGGAAGAAAGGAAATAAAATCGGCTTATTGGCTAGTAATAAATGGCTGGAACATCTCTCGGCAGATGAGGAAATTTCGCTTGGTGATACCATCTATGATGTTGCTACACATTTATATGATGGGCTACGGACTTTTAAAGAAGGGAATATCGACTTAATTATATGTGAGGCTTTTCCAGAAGATGGCATCGGACAAGCGGTCATGAACCGATTGAAAAAGGCCTCAAGTGATTATTTGAAATTATAGATTTGTGGAAAGCTGATAACGTGGGATGAGCGCTGATAAACTGGTGTGAGTGCTGATAAATTGTTGTGAACGCCGATAAATTGGTGGGAACGCCGATAAACCGTTGTGAAAGCCGATAAATCGATGTGAAGGCTGATAAATATGAGGGAACGCCGATAAACCGAAAAGAAGCTGGCACTCCATATAAATAATTAGAAAACCTAATACCGAATGACTGCGCATTTTATGCACGTGATAAAAGGAAAGCAAACTGTCAGCATATCCCCGCTTGGACATGCATATATTTTATAAGCATGTCCAAGGGGGTAGCACGATGGCAGGGTATTATATTGGTGAAATTACTTCCATATTATTTATGGCAGTTGCCTTAGGAATGGATGCATTTTCTGTCAGTCTTGGTTTAGGGATGCAAAAATTAAGATTAAAACGAATTGCAATCATTGGTTTAGCAATTGGTTTATTCCATATTATGATGCCGTTTATTGGAATCTTCCTTGGAAAAATCATTTCAAGTGGAATTGGCGAGTTTGCAAGCCTCGCTGCAGCGGTTCTTTTACTTGGAATTGGCATCCAAATGATAGTAAATGCTTTTGTGCAAGAATCCAGGCAGATTATTGAGCCGGTTGGAATGGGGTTGCTTCTACTCTCCTTTACCGTGAGCTTGGATAGCTTTTCAGTCGGACTGGGGCTTGGATTATCCGGTGCAAAAACAGCGTTGGTTATTATGATATTTGGTGCTGTGAGTATGGGGTTAACTTGGCTAGGATTATTATTCGGTAGAAAGGTTCACGGTTTTCTGGGAGCGTATAGTGAAATATTAGGTGGAAGCATTTTATGTGGGTTTGGAATGTATATGTTTTTGGTGTGAAAAGGGATTTGTGGTAAGCAGATCCTTTTTATTTTTCAAGCAAATCACTCTCATAATATAGGGGTGTTTTCAAAAAGGATGTTAAACAAACTAATTTAGTGAATGCTGATTTCCGCTCTGTACTGTTGCGAACCTTAAAGCACTCCCCCTAGACTCCGTAGTGGAAACCCGTCACTAAGAAGAATTCATATACGTGCTTTTCCGCAGGACTAGGATAATTTCACACCAATATAATGAGCGGATTTGCGAATGCAAAAAGCAACTTAAAGGTCTGTCTAAATTCACTATGAGAGAGGGCTATTATAATGAGAAGAGAATTCTGACATGCTGGTTAAAATATGGTATATTTGAACAAAGGAAGAACTTGAAGGAACATAGGATAGATGTAGCTTCTTTTGCTTTGAAATAAGCTAACGTCTATTCACATTACCCTATTGTATGGAGGGTCATTCATGAAAATTTTATTTGTCTGTACGGGGAATACGTGTCGCAGTCCGATGGCAGAGGCTTTATTAAAGCATAAATTGCCAGATGTACAGGTGAAGTCTGCAGGGATTTTTGCCGGTTATAATCAACGAGCAAATGAAAATGCGATGAAAGTGTTAAAAGAGAAAAATATTGAGATGGATCATCAAACACAGCCAGTTACGGAACAGTTATTACATTGGGCAGATGCTGTACTCACGATGACATCTAAACATAAGCAATCATTGATAATGGATTTTCCTAATTTCGCACAGAAGTACTTTACCCTAAAGGAATATGTTTCTGATGCAGATAAACAGATTTGGGAACAATTAAAGAAGGAATATGCAGATTTAGAGGAAAAACGATTAAGAATAATGAATGAAAATAAAAATTTAGAAAGCTGTCAAGTCCAAGCACTATTGGAAGAAAAGTTAAGTAATCATATGGCGAAAATACGCAGCCTGGAGTCCGAGCTTATTAGCTATGATATTTCCGATCCATTTGGCGGTGATTTGCCTATTTACCAGAAAACATTAGAAGAACTGGACCAGCATATTGCAGCGTTAATTAAAAAGATAAAAGACTAGTGAGCTCGGTTTATCGGATTCCTGTCATAAATGAAATAGGAACCACTAGTTTGCTAGTTCCGGCTATATGTGAAAGGAACAAATTTTAATGGCCAAGCCTTATCAAAAGGGCTTGGCTTTTAACCAATCAAGAGGTGAATATCATGGAAGAATTTATGAAAAAGATTCAAGAAGATGTCAATCAGCTTGTGGAAGAATGGCTGGAAAGTGGTTATTTAGAGCAGGGAGATGTATTTGTCATTGGCTGTTCAACCAGTGAGGTGGCTGGAAAACATATCGGAACATCTGGAAGTGAGGAAATCGCACAAATTATTTTTGAAGGCATGGAGAAATTACAAGAGAAGACAGGTATTCAATTGGCCTATCAATGCTGTGAACATTTGAACCGAGCACTTGTTGTGGAAAAGGAAACGATGAAGGAAGAGAGGTTGGAAGAAGTTTCCGTCATCCCAGTTCCTAAAGCAGGTGGTTCTATGGCGTCCTACGCGTACAAGCATCTGAAAAATCCTGTCGTAGTGGAGCATGTTGTTGCTGAAGCGGGAATGGATATTGGTGAAACCATGATAGGCATGCACTTGAAGCATGTTGCCGTTCCACTTCGTTTCCAATATCGTTCCATCGGGGAGGCAAGAACTTCCGCAGCCTACACAAGACCGAAATTAATTGGTGGGGTAAGAGCTAATTATGAGAACACAAGGTTGGATGAAAGTTGTAAGTAAAATGAATAATGTGCGGATTTTAGTGAAATAAATAATGGAATTTATATAAATTAGTAAATTAACTATTTAAAAATCGAACAATACAAGATACAATAGAGTCGTGTCTAATTTTTCTAATAACGAGCTAATATTACATAGGGGGAGAATGAAATGGAACATGTAAAGCAGCAAGATCCGAAAATTTTTGAAGCCATTCAACTAGAAGCATCTCGTCAACAAGATAAAATTGAATTAATTGCATCGGAAAACTTTGTATCCAAAGCAGTAATGGAGGCAATGGGCTCTGTTTTGACGAATAAATATGCGGAAGGCTATCCTAGTAAACGATATTATGGTGGATGTGAGTATGTCGATATCGCCGAAAATTTAGCACGTGATCGCGCGAAAGAATTATTCGGTGCTGAACATGCTAACGTTCAGCCACACTCTGGTGCACAAGCAAATATGGCGGTGTACTTCTCTATTTTAGAAACAGGCGATACGATTCTTGGAATGAATTTGAATCATGGTGGTCACTTAACACATGGTAGTCCTGTGAACTTTAGTGGAAAACAATATAATTTTGTTGACTATGGTGTTGATAACGAATCAGAGGTATTAAATTATGATGTCGTTTTGGAAAAAGCCAAAGAGGTTCAACCAAAACTAATCGTGGCTGGTGCGAGTGCGTATTCTCGTCAAATCGATTTTGCGAAATTCCGTGAGATTGCTGATGAAGTTGGTGCATATCTAATGGTTGATATGGCACATATTGCTGGTCTTGTAGCTGCAGGTTTACATCCAAACCCTGTACCATATGCAGATTTTGTAACAACAACTACACATAAAACATTACGTGGCCCTCGTGGTGGAATGATTTTATGTAAGGAAAAATATGCGAAACAGGTGGATAAAGCCGTATTCCCTGGAATCCAAGGTGGACCATTAATGCATATTATTGCAGCAAAAGCAGTATGTTTCCAGGAAGCATTATCTGATGATTTCAAAACATACGTAAAAAACATTCTTGCTAATGCGAAGTCACTAGGTGAAGCCTTTGTTCAGGAAGGCCTACGCATTGTTTCTGGTGGAACGGATAACCACTTGTTACTAGTGGATGTAACCCCACTTGGTCTTACTGGGAAAGTGGCAGAACATGTCCTAGACGAAATCGGAATTACAACCAATAAAAATACGATTCCATTCGATACAAACAGTCCATTCGTAACGAGTGGTGTAAGAATTGGAACAGCGGCAGTAACGACCCGTGGATTTGGTGAAGATGAAATGAAAGAAATTGCATCCATCATTGCTACAACATTGAAAAATCACGAAGATGAAGCCGTACTAGAAGAATCTAGAAAACGTGTAAAAGCTTTAACTGAAAAATATCCTTTATATGCTTAATGGAAGATGGAGGACGCTCTCTTGGGAGGGCGTTCTTTTTGTTTGAATTGGTTGTTAATAGGGAAAGACCATAATAGAAGTGGGAAGCCCAATAGGGAGGAGGAAAAGTTCATCAATCGAAAAAACGCAAACCCCACAGGAATACCATTTTATCGACAAGATTCTACAAATTCTTCAAACTAGACTTGAATCCCCATCTTTTTTTCAGTACAATTTTAGAGATATAAATTTTAAGGAGTGAACGGAAAATGGGTAATGTATTTGTATTGGATCATCCGTTAATTCAACATAAATTAACGTACATAAGAGATAAAAATACAGGCACAAAGGAATTTAGGGAACTAGTTGATGAAGTTGCAATGTTAATGGCTTTTGAAATAACACGTGATCTACCAGTCCAGGATGTAGATGTGGAAACCCCTGTAACAACAGCGAAAGCGAAGGTATTGGCTGGGAAGAAAATTGGCTTGGTGCCCATTTTACGAGCTGGTCTTGGTATGGTAGATGGGGTACGTAAGCTGATTCCAGCAGCGAAAGTTGGGCATGTTGGATTGTACCGTGATCCGGAAACATTACAACCTGTTGAATATTATGTGAAATTGCCTTCTGATATTCATGAACGTGAACTTATTGTAATTGATCCGATGCTAGCTACAGGCGGATCAGCAAATGATGCCATTCATTCATTGAAAAAGCGCGGTGCAAAGCATGTTCGACTTATGTGCTTAATTGCTGCCCCTGAAGGCGTAGAGTTAGTTAAAAAAGAACATCCAGATGTAGATATCTATCTAGGTGCAATGGATGAAAAATTGGATGACCATGGATATATTATCCCTGGATTAGGGGATGCTGGGGACAGACTTTTCGGTACAAAATAATTGCTGCCCCATTTATATATTAGGAAAAAGGACTGCTATTTACGGATGGCAGTTCTTTTTTTGATTGATTGCAGGTTAAGGCGTAGCAATACTTTATGAGGATGAAGTCGATATACCGCGCATATATCGTTTGAACCGAGCAAATATGAAGGGGGATTCGCGTATAAGTAGAGAATCGTATCTATATCAGTGCGTCTTAGAGGGAGAACTCTACACCTATCGTCACAGAAAGCCGCTTCTTACAATATAAATAAAGATATAGAAACTTTTTATGAGGGGGCATTTACATGAATTTACAAGAAGCCGTTGAGAAAATGATTAATGAAGGTGGAATTGGTGTAGCGTCTCACTATGATTATGAAGACATTAAAAAGGATAAGAAAACCGTTGAAAAGCCAAGGTCATAAATGGCACACCCTTTTCAGAAATTGAATGTTACATGCATATTTTTTCCAAAACCTTCAAAGGATAAATGGTAAAAAGGGGTTTTCCATGTTATGCGACCATACCTATTGATCATAACGATATTATTTTCCTTGATCCTTCCAATCTCTGTACATGCGGCAGAGAAAGAGATGGAATCGATTATCATTGAGGTTGAGGGAGACCCTGAGGAACATAAAGAATATTTAGAAGCCTACCATCCTTTGATCGAGGTTGTTGCCACGTATGAGCTACTATTTAATGGGATTGCTTTACAAGGCGACCCGGACCAGTTGAAGAAGATGGAGTCACTCGATTTTATTAAAGCGATTCATACGGTGCAAACGTATAAGGCTTTTCCAATGGAAAAATCGGATGAGCAGCCTGCACCGATTACAGATCCTCATGAAGCGAAAGAGGAGGCGGATCTTGTTCTACCGTCTGAGCTGAATACCACGGAATACACTGGGGAAGGAGTAAAGGTCGGGGTCATCGATACGGGTATTGATTATGAGCATCCAGATCTGAAGGAAAACTATCAATCGGGATATGATTTAGTTGACCTGGACGAGGACCCGATGGAGACCAAGCCAGAACAGGGAATTCCCACCCTTCATGGATCCCATGTAGCGGGGATTATTGCAGCGAATGGGGAACTGAAAGGGGTAGCACCTGATGCGGATATTTATTCGTATCGCGCACTTGGCCCTGGTGGTGCAGGTTCATCGATACAGGTCATTGCTGCCATGGAGCAGGCAGTAGAGGATGGGGTTGATGTGCTGAATCTATCCTTAGGGAATACAGTAAATGGCCCGGATTATCCAACAAGTGTGGCTGTCAATCGTGCAGTTGATATGGGAATTCCTGTTGTCATTGCAAACGGAAATAGTGGCCCAAATAACTGGACGGTTGGAGCCCCTGCAACAGCGAATGATGCCTTTTCTGTTGGAGCATCGACCAATCCCCAGCAAATTCCTTACCTTTTGGAACGGATGGCGAACAAACCAATTGCGCTCTATCCAATGAGAGGGTCGGTACCATGGAAACTGGAAAGATCCTATCCAGTTATGGATGGTACGAGTGAAGAATCCTTGCATGGGAAAATTGCCATATTGGAGCGGGGGAAAATCCCATTTTACGAACTGGCCAAGCAAGCAGAGGAAAAAGGAGCTGTAGCGGTCCTGATAAAAAATAATGAGGAAGAGCTCATTCAAGGGTCGATTTCGACAGGAGAAGATCCCCTTCAAATTCCAGTGGCCCTCATTTCTAAGGAAGATGGAGAATGGCTATTAAACGAAAAGGAAGAACGCTCCTTTTATTTAGACACCGCCTACCAAGAGGTTGATACGACCATTGCTCCATTTAGTTCGAGGGGACCGGTTACCGTGAATTGGAATATTAAGCCGGATATTTTAGCGCCAGGAACGAATGTAATAAGTACGGTACCTGGGGGATATCAGGCGTTACAGGGGACAAGCATGGCGGCCCCACATATTGCGGGGGTTATCGCTTTAATAAAGGAAGCACATCCAGATTGGTCGGTGGAACAGATTTATGGCGCCATCGAAACGACAGCTAAACCTCTATTGGATGAAGACGGAAACCTGCTAGATCCCATTGTTCAAGGAATGGGTGTCGTACAGCCAGAAGCAGCGGTAAATGCTGATACCATTATCCATAATGCCCAGCTAGCATTTGGGAAAATAGAGACTTTTAATGAAAACCAAACGGTAGAAATCAAGATAGAGAATACGACCAACGAGGATAAACAATACACCTTTGATATTCCTAAGAAACAAAAAGGTGTTACATGGAATCTACCACAAACATTTACGGTGAAAGCACAGGAAACAAAAACAATTCCGATTGAGCTAAGTGTTACATCACCAGAGGTGGAAAAAGGCTTGCATCAAGGGTGGCTGAACCTTTCCACAGAAGAAGGGGAAACCTTCCAATTACCTTACCTGTTCATTAATCAGGCAGCTGACAATCCAAAAGCAATGGGCTTTAACTTTTCCTTAAAACCATTCTCCAAGGATTCTTATATGTATCAGGTATATGTAACCGAGCCAGTAAAACGACTGGAAGTAGACTTGTATAATCCACAAACATTACTATTTGACCGGACATTGATACGAAAGGAAAATCTCGAGATCGGAATGAACGAAGGGGAAATGAAAAAATCCGAAATCGGCAAACCTGGCCAATACGCAGCAATCATAACTGTTTATTTAGAAGATGGAACGTATGAAAGTTATGAAACCATGTTGTTTATTGAATAGATTATCCCTTTCTATTTAAAATAGCGGAAATACTATAGTCGAGGGACTCCCTCGGCTATCTTTGTGGAGGATGTTGTATGAAGGAAACGCCGATAACCCGGGTGGGTTGCTGATAATCGGGGAGGAGCGCTGATTTATGGGAGTGCTGATAAATTAGTGTGAGTGCCGATAAACCATGAGGAAAGCCGATAAACTAGTGGGAAAGCCGATAAACCGAGAGGAAAGCCGATAACCCATGAGGAGTGCCGATAAACTAGTGGGAAAGCCGATAAACCATGAGGAAAGCCGATAAAACGCGAGGAGTGCTGATAAACTAGTGTGAGTGCCGATAAACCATGAGGAAAGCCGATAAACCAAGAGGAGTGCCGATAAACTATGAGGAAAGCCGATAAAACGCGAGGAGTGCCGATAAACTATGAGGAGTGCTGATAAACCGAGA
>NZ_LT839648.1:3874153-3947535 GCF_900176885.1 Oceanobacillus senegalensis
CGAGGAGTGCTGATAAACTAGTGGGAAAGCCGATAAAACGCGAGGAGTGCCGATAAACCATGAGGAAAGCCGATAAACCATGAGGAGTGCCGATAAACTAGTGTGAAAGCCGATAAACCATGAGGATCGCCGATAACCCAAGAGGAACACTAAAAACCAAGTAGGAACAATCATACCCAAACAGCGAAACAAGCCTCAAAATTCGCCATAAATATATCATGAATAAAACGACAATTTTAAAGTGCAATATCTTCAAAATCCTGTTCACAAAATTGTCATTAATACTCCAAAAAAAGTGGGTATTTAACGACGTTATGAGTAGGAACCGTGATACAATAAAGGAGACGGAATAGTCCGGAAAGTTAACATAATTTAAGGGGATGATTAATGCATTAAATTAAAGTAATTTATCTTACTAAAAGCGATTGACAATGATGGTCAGGCTAATGTAAACTTACTTTGTGTGAGATGATAAGGTTTTCAATCATCACGATTATCAAACAATATGAACATAGTGAAAACCTATATATACATAGTTTTAAGGGTCATCTAATCATCTCGATACTTTCCTCTTAACGAAATGGGAATTTGCTAGTATAGTATTATGTTGAAGAAGCGGTTATGATGTCAAATGAGCTAGTCATTTTTTAAGCTTTTTTGGAGGGCTTTGCAGAAGAAACGGAGAGTAATCATGCAAGAATATGAAAATATGGTAAATCGACAACGTAAGTGGATGCTCTACCTTCTAGCATTATTAGTGCTAGGAGCAGGTTTTACGCCGTATACCCGTATCTTTTATGGCCTGATTTTAGGGACGGTCATAAGCTTCTACAATTTATGGCTATTACAGCAAAAGACCAATACTTTCGGCAAATCCGTAGCTGAGCAGGGGACAGCGCGTGGAGGCTTAGGTGTGATTTCAAGACTGGCCGCCGCGGCAATAGGGATTTTGCTTGCACTCCGATTCCAAGAAATCTTCCATATCATGGCTGTTGCCATCGGAATTCTATCTTCTTATTTAATTATTCTATTTGACATACTTATAGTTATTATCCAGCATAAGAAGAATCCAAATAATTCGTAGGTAGTCTATGGAATGGAAGATTTTCTAAAAAGAATGAAAAGAGGTGATAGATTTGGATCATACAGCTCCAATAGTTGAAGATGTATTTGGGATTTCTTGGTTAGATTTTAACTTGGCCAATGTCTTCATGATAGCTGTAACATCTTTAATCGTTTTTGTAATTAGTGTACTTGGTGCTAGAAGGTTACAAATGAAACCAACTGGCGCACAAAATGTCATGGAATGGGTTCTCGATTTTATTAAGGGGATAGTTAATGACACCATGGATTGGAAGACAGGTAAGCTATTTCTCCCACTAGCAATCACATTGTTTTCTTATATTTTAGTAGGAAATATGCTAGGCGTTATAACCAATGGGGTTGTCGGTACTAACCTATGGTGGAAATCACCAACAGCAGACCCTGGTATAACATTGACACTATCCATGATGGTTATTTTGCTAAGTCACTTTTATGGGATTAAATTACGTGGTACAAAAGCATATGTGAAGGATTATTTCACCCCGATGTGGCCATTATTCCCAATTAAACTGGTAGAGGAATTTTCCAACACGTTAACACTTGGTTTACGTCTTTTCGGTAATATCTATGCCGGGGAAGTACTACTTACGCTATTGGTAGGATTAACTACTTCTAGTGTTCTTGGATTCTTAGGAGGAGCAATACCTTTCCTAGCATGGCAAGGATTTAGTGTGTTTATAGGTGGTATCCAGGCATTTATCTTTACAATGCTTGCTATGGTTTATATTTCACATAAGGTTAGTGAGGAACATTAAGATGTTGACTCAACCAGTTTTAATAGTAAACTGTTAAAATTGGAATTATAAAAATTTTTATAAATTAATGAGGAGGATTTTATATTATGGGAGCTTTAGCAGCAGCAATTGCAGTAGGTTTAGCGGCACTAGGTGCTGGTGTAGGTAATGGTTTAATCGTTAGTCGTACAGTAGAAGGGATTGCTCGTCAACCTGAACTTAGAGGTCAATTACAAACTACCATGTTTATTGGGGTAGGTCTAGTAGAGGCAATGCCTATTATCGCGGTAGTTATTGCGTTAATGGTAATGTAACTGAATAGATGACTGTAACTAATTAAATGGCGAAGATAATTCTTTCGTAAAGGACCTTCGCCGTTGTTTTCATATCCATGTAATGAGGGAAAATTACATAGATACACGTTAAAAATTGATAGATTCTCGTTAATATTCACTGTTAGAAGTGAAAGGAGTGAATTCTGTGCACAATACGTTTGTTTATGCAGCAATGGGTGGTCTGCATGTTGGAGATATGTTAATGCAATTATTCTTCTTTATTGTATTACTCTTACTCCTCAGGAAATTTGCTTGGGGTCCAGTAATGAACATGATGCAAAAGCGTGAAGAATACGTTGCAAATGAAATAGAAGAAGCTGAGAAAAGCCGTAAAGAAGCGGAAGAAGCAGCGAAAAAAGCTCAAGCTGAATTGAGTCAAGTGAAGCAAGAAGCACAGAAAATGTTCGAAGATGCTAAAAATGCTGGAGAGAAGCAAGAAAAGGATATTATCGAAACAGCTCGAAAAGAAGCGGATCGTATCAAAGAACAAGCGCAAAAAGATATCCAAAACGAAAAAGAACAAGCATTGCAAGCACTACAAGAACAAGTTGCTTCCTTATCTGTTATGATTGCTTCGAAGGTAATTGAAAAAGAAATTAATGAACAAGATCAAGAGAAATTGATTGATGATTATCTTAAAGAGGTAGGAGAAGAGCGATGAGTGAAGCGGTAGTAGCTAAACGTTATGCAGAGGCTCTTTTCGAACTCGGACAAGAAAAACTTACCTTAGATAAATTTGTTGAAGAATTTAATGTGGTACAACATATTTTTCAAACAAATGAACCGCTAATCAAATTCCTAACGCATCCTGCGATTAATAATGCAAAGAAGAAGGAACTGATTGATAAGGCCTTCAAAGGATTTCAGAAAGATGTTGTTAACACAGTAAAATTGTTGGTTGAACGTCATCATACTGTAAATATTCCGTCCATTATTGATCAACTTAACCAATTGGTACATGATGCGAAGGGAATAGCAGAAGCAACTGTCTATTCTGTACGCGAATTATCAGACGACGAAAAACTAAAAATAAAAGAGTCTTTCGTAAAACGTTTAAACAAAGAAGAAATTCGGATTCGAAATATCGTTGACCCAACCCTAGTTGGTGGGATTAAAATCCGCGTAGGTAATACCATTTATGATGGTTCTATTAGTGGCAAGTTAAGACGTTTCGAACGGAATATTGGAACTGCGAACATATGATGATAGGGGTGAAATGGTATGAGCATTAAAGCTGAAGAAATCAGCTCACTAATTAAACAGCAAATTGCTAACTATGATGCTGACATCGAAGTTAGTGACGTTGGAACAGTTATTGAAGTTGGGGACGGTATCGCACGTGCGCATGGCCTTGACAATGCAATGGCTGGTGAGCTACTTGAGTTTTCCAACGGTGTCATGGGATTGGCACAAAACCTTGAAGAAAGTAACATTGGTATCGTTATTTTAGGTCCATATACAGAAATCAAAGAGGGCGATGAAGTTCGCCGCACAGGTCGAATCATGCAAGTACCAGTAGGAGACAATTTATTAGGACGAGTGGTGAACCCACTTGGACAACCAATCGATGGAAAGGGTCCAATTGAAACTTCAAAAACACGTCCAATTGAATCTCCTGCACCAGGGGTTATGGATCGTAAATCGGTTGATGAACCTCTTCAAACTGGTATTAAAGCAATTGACGCGCTTGTACCAATCGGACGTGGTCAGCGTGAGTTGATCATCGGAGACCGTCAAACTGGTAAAACAACGCTAGCTGTCGATACAATCATTAACCAAAAAGATCAGGATATGGTTTGTATTTATGTTGCTATCGGGCAAAAGGAATCAACAGTACGTGGTACGGTTGAAACATTCCGTCGTTACGGTGCATTAGATTATACCATCGTTGTTAGTGCGGGTGCATCTGATCCTGCTCCATTACAATACCTTGCTCCATATGCTGGGGTTGCAATGGGTGAGGAATTCATGCACAACGGAAAACACGTTTTAGTTGTTTATGATGACTTATCGAAACAAGCGGTTGCATATCGTGAACTTTCCTTGCTACTTCGTCGTCCACCAGGTCGTGAAGCATTCCCAGGGGATGTATTCTACTTGCACTCACGCTTACTAGAGCGTGCTGCGAAGCTTAGTGACGCAAAAGGTGGCGGTTCACTAACGGCATTACCATTTGTTGAAACACAAGCAGGGGATATTTCAGCCTATATCCCAACAAACGTTATTTCCATCACAGACGGACAAATTTTCTTACAATCTGATTTATTCTTCTCAGGTGTACGTCCAGCTATTAACGCTGGTTTATCCGTATCTCGTGTTGGTGGTTCCGCACAAATTAAAGCCATGAAGAAAGTTGCTGGTACATTGCGTCTAGACCTTGCATCATACCGTGAGCTAGAGGCATTCAGTCAGTTCGGTTCTGACCTGGATAAAGCAACACAAGCTAAGCTAAATCGTGGGGAACGTACAGTAGAAGTACTAAAACAAGGATTGCATAAACCATTAGCTGTTGAAAAACAAGTAATGATTATTTATGCCCTAACGAAAGGCTTCCTTGACGATATTCCAGTAGAGGATATTACACGCTTTGAAGCAGAAATGAATTCTTGGTTAGATTCCAATCGTGCGGAGTTATTAGCTTCTATTCGCGAAACTGGACAACTTCCAGAAGCAGAAGATATGAACGAAGCAATCGAATCATTCAAGAAAACATTCTTAACTTCTGATAATAAATAATGAAAAGTGAAAGCCCCTGTTTATAGGGGCTCAGAGCTTGATAAATGTAAGACGTGAATCTTTGAAAATAGACGAACTTCTAATAGAGAATGAAGATGCTGAACGTTATATCGTTAATCGATTTCAGACATCTATCCTCTGGTATGAAAGCGTGGTGAAATGAATTGGCATCACTAAGAGACATTAAAAAACGAATTGACTCAACGAAGAAAACAAAGCAAATTACTGGTGCAATGGAGCTTGTATCGGCTTCTAAAATGAGCAAAGCAGAGCAAAATGCAAAAGGCTATGTTCCTTATAGTGAGAAAATGCAAGCGGTCGTTGCTAACATTGCAAACGGTAGTACAGATGCATCTCATCCTATGCTAGAGACGCGAGAGGTAAAGAAAACAGGGTATCTTGTTATTACTTCAGACCGTGGGTTAGTAGGTGGATACAATAGTCACGTGTTGAAGTTATTACAAAACACAATCCAAGAACGTCATCAATCTCCTGATGAATATACAGTGGTTGTCCTTGGACGTAAAGGATATGATTATTGTAGGAAACGTAATATCCCTGTTTCAAACAGTATTATCGGAGTTGCAGACCATCCACAATTTGCTGATATTAAAGATATAGCTAAATCAACGGTACAAATGTTTACAGATGAAGAAATTGATGAGTTATACATCGTATATAACCACTATGTAAGTGCCATATCACAAGTACCAACATTGAATAAATTGTTGCCAATTGAGGATATGCATGAACATGGTAGTGTAACCGGTCAATATGAATATGAACCAAGTCAAGAAGATATTTTGAAGGTACTTTTACCATTATATGCGGAAAGCTTAATTTTCGGTGCATTACTAGATGGTAAGGCGAGTGAGCACGCTGCAAGTATGACGGCAATGCGTAATGCGACGGATAATGCTAATGATCTAATTGGTGACTTAACGTTGTCTTATAACCGTGCACGTCAAGCCCAAATCACACAAGAAATTTCAGAAATTGTCGGTGGGGCAGCAGCGCTTGAGTAGAATGTGAAGCCATCTAAAGCTAGGAGGGAATTCTTTTGAGCAAAGGACATGTGACACAGGTAATGGGTCCGGTTGTTGACGTAAAATTTGATGACGGCCAACTTCCAGAAATTTATGATGCCCTTACTGTAAACATTGGTGTAGATGATAATACAAAAAATACGGATAGTAATTCAGATACGGTACTCACATTAGAAGTTGCTCTTCAATTGGGTGACAATGTTGTTCGTACCATCGCTATGTCATCAACAGACGGTTTAAAACGTGGAGCAGAAGTAACTAGTAAAGGACAGCCTATCTCTGTTCCAGTTGGTGAAGCAACATTAGGACGCGTTTTTAACGTACTAGGTGACAAGATTGACTTAGATGACGAAATATCTTCTGATGTACGCAGAGATCCAATTCACCGTGAACCACCAAAATTTGAAAACCTATCAACAGAAACAGAAATTTTGGAAACAGGTATTAAGGTAGTAGACTTATTGGCTCCATATATTAAAGGTGGTAAGATTGGTCTATTCGGTGGTGCGGGTGTTGGTAAAACCGTACTTATCCAGGAATTAATCAACAACATCGCACAAGAACACGGTGGTATTTCCGTTTTCGCAGGTGTTGGTGAACGTACACGTGAAGGTAATGACCTTTATTATGAAATGAAAGATTCTGGCGTTATTGCAAAAACGGCCATGGTATTTGGACAAATGAACGAGCCACCTGGAGCACGTATGCGTGTTGCATTAACTGGTTTGACAATGGCTGAACATTTCCGTGATGAACAAGGGCAAGACGTGCTTCTATTCATCGATAACATTTTCCGTTTTACACAGGCTGGTTCAGAGGTATCCGCCCTACTTGGACGTATGCCATCTGCGGTTGGTTACCAACCAACACTAGCAACAGAAATGGGTGCCCTACAGGAGCGAATTACATCTACGGATAAAGGGTCCGTTACTTCCATCCAGGCTATCTATGTACCTGCCGATGACTACACTGACCCAGCACCAGCGACAACATTCGCGCACTTGGATGCAACAACTAACTTAGATCGTAAACTATCAGAGCAAGGTATCTACCCTGCGGTGGATCCACTTGAATCAACATCACGTGCACTTGACCCAGAAATCGTAGGGGAAGAGCACTATCAAGTAGCAACGGAAGTACAACAAACACTTCAACGCTATAAAGAATTACAAGATATTATTGCTATCTTAGGTATGGATGAATTAGGTGACGAAGACAAGCTAGTCGTTGCTCGTGCACGTCGTATCCAATTCTTCTTATCTCAAAACTTCCACGTAGCAGAACAGTTCACTGGACAACCAGGTTCCTATGTACCAGTAGCTGAAACTGTGAAAGGATTTAGAGAAATCCTAGATGGTAAATACGATGACCTACCGGAAGATGCATTCCGTCTCGTAGGCCGTATCGAAGAAGTAGTAGAAAAAGCCGAACAACTGCAATAAGAAAAGCGAAAGCATCCGTTTAGCGACGTACGTGCTGCGCCTGGCCATAGGTGGTTCGGTGTTGCCACGCAAGGTGGCGAATCTAACCGAACATTCCTTACCATGGATAAAGGAAACATGCCCCTTCATAGGGGTATGCCGACGTTGGGCGCAAAGCCCGAACTTAGTCGGCCTTCCTTAAGTCAGAGAGTCGATGTTGACTTATCGTACGGAGGTGAGGGAAGCCTCGCTAGTCGCTGGATGCTGTAGCTAGACAATAAGAAAAGCGAAAGCATCCGTTTAGCGTACATATGACGTGAAGGCTGCTAAAGCTAGATAGAATTTTAAGGGGAACTTGTGGGATAATGGTTTATCTTTATCCTTTCCCTTTCTCATATTTTAGGAGGGGTTACATTGAAAACACTAACTGTGAGTGTTGTTACTCCTAATGGTCCCGTTTTGGAAGACGAGGTCGAAATGGTTATTGCCCGAGCAGAAAGTGGAGAAATTGGTATCATGCCAAACCACATCCCACTCGTTGCTCCATTATCCATTGCTGCTGTTCGATTGAAAAAAGGCAGTGATGAGCAGCAATTAGCTGTAAATGGAGGTATTATGGAAGTTAGCTCGAACAAAGTTTCTATTCTTGCACAATCAGCTGAAAAGCCTGAAGATATTGATGAACAACGTGCAAGAGAAGCAAAAGAACGAGCAGAACGCCGCCTTCAATCAAAACAGGATAATGTCGACCGCGTACGGGCTGAATTAGCACTCCAACGAGCAATAAATCGTTTAGATGTTGTAAATCATTAATATTTCGATAAAAGATCTCTTATGACAATATGTTATAGGAGGTCTTTTTTTGTTAGGAAAAGACGATGAATGTAGAAAAACTGATAAGTGGGAAGGGCCGCTGATAAACTAGGATTAGCGCCGATAAATTGTATTGAATGCTGATAAATTAGGATTAGCGCCGATAAATTGTATGGAACGCTGATAAATTAGGATTACCGCCGATAAATCGTAAGGAAAGCTGATAAGCTAGGATTAGCGCCGATAAATTGTATTGAGAGCTGATAAATTAGGATTGGCGCCGATAAACTGTATGGAGAGCTGATAAAAGAGAATACCCGCCGATAAATCGTAAGGAAAGCTGATAAGCTAGGATAATCGCCGATAAATCGTATTGAATGCTGATAAATTAGGATAATCGCCGATAAATCGTAAGGAAGGCTGATAAACTAGGATTAGCGCCGATAAACTGGAGGGACCACCAATAAACCAGAATCAACCCCCGATATTTCCAATCTATAAGCTTATAACTCATTCTCTTCATAAAAAGAGAAACCCTCATACAATGGTCTATTAAGAAACCTTCCTCAACCCCCGATAACTGCCCAATTCCTCATTCATTCATCTATTTTCGATATTTCCCGGGAAATTCGGTGATATTCAGACATTATGGTATAAATTTACACAAAATACAGTTATCACTCTATCATTTTTTCCTATGTGTCGACATGTTATCATGTATAATTGATACTTTGACATTTCTTATGGTTCGTGGCAAAGTAGCATATAGACATGGAAGGGTTACGAAATATATACAGAAGAAGATAAGGTGGTTTTAATGATATCAATTGGCCAATGGGCATTAATTAGTATGTTCTCGCATTTTTTATTTATCTATATTACTTGGAAGGTATTAATTTCAATTAATATTGATCCAATTATTAGAAAAGGGAAGATAACGGAGGCAAGAATTTTATTATTCTTTATTTCCATAGTCATCGGTGCAGGAGTAAGTAGATTTTTCTTAGATATTATACAGTGGTCAAATGATATAATATACCTTTTCTAAGAAGGAATAACGTGGATGGTCAACTGTAACTCTATCATCCAATTATGAAATCTATAAATCTATGATTATATAAGTATAATGATGACTCCCCTTGTTCATACTGTGACTAGTATAGGACAGGGGGATATTATTATGTTACGAATCATCTTTATTTCACTATTATTACTATTCACGATTAATGGAACCGTACAAGGGATAGAGAACGATGAACTAGAAGAAATGGCTACATTTGTGGTAGAGCAAGATTTGGTGTTAGAAGAGTGGAAAGTTTTAGTAAAAGAAAAGAAGACTCCTTCGGCAATAAATGATATTTTGAACGAGCTTAAAAATGGTTATAAAGTCACTAGGACAGAAGATGAAAATATTATAAAATATCAATTTAGAGACACTCAGAAAAATGATGGCATAAACGTATTATATAATGTGAATTTACCTAAGAAAAATATTGGGTACCCTGAGTTAACAGTTGTAATGGAGGGACAAGACTGGAATAGGTCGATACATAGAAATTATGTAGAAAAGATGAACTCTATTACAGACAATTTATTTACAAATAGTAAACGGGTATTCTCATGGATTAATACAGAGCCGAGTGGTATAATAATTGAAGGTGAGTTTGAACGAGATTTGAGAGATTTTTTGAATATACAACAAACGGATAAACAGGTAGATACCGCTTCGAATTCTGTGCGTAATACGTATATTTATGGGTATACACCAAGGTGGAAGGAAAAAATCACGATTGAAAACAAACAAATTAACGTTCAAGTCGCAATAACCCAGATAGATAACGAACTACCAGAGTTGACGTTAGGAACACCTATCCTTATACATGAATATTAATATAGTGAAAATGGATCTGAAGGAGATTTGTAACATGGAAAAAATCATCGTAAGAGGCGGACACCAACTGAATGGCACCGTAAGGGTAGAGGGTGCCAAGAATGCGGTACTTCCGGTTATTGCTGCAAGCTTGATTGCGAGTGAAGGCAAGAGTACAATTACTGAAGTTCCTGTCCTAGCTGATGTATATACAATTAATGAAGTATTAAGAAATATGAATGTAGATGTCGAATTTGATTCTGAAAATAATACAGTAGTAATCGATGCTTCCAATGATTTGAAGACAGAGGCACCATTTGAGTATGTTCGAAAAATGCGTGCTTCTGTATTAGTGTTGGGACCATTGTTGGCCCGCTATGGTCATGCGAAAGTTGCCATGCCTGGTGGTTGTGCGATTGGTTCTCGCCCTATTGATTTACATTTAAAGGGATTTGAAGCAATGGGGGCGGATATACACGTTGGTAACGGTTTTGTTGAAGCGAAAGTAGATGGACGCCTTAAAGGGGCGAAAATTTATTTAGATATGCCAAGTGTTGGTGCAACGGAAAATATCATGATGGCTGCAGCCTTAGCTGAAGGGAAAACAGTCATTGAAAATTGTGCCAAAGAACCAGAAATAGTTGATTTGGCAAATTACCTAAATAAAATGGGCGCAAAAATTGTCGGTGCAGGAACGGAAACCATTCGTATTAAAGGTGTGAATAAATTACGCGGTGCCGATCACCCAATTATCCCGGATCGAATTGAAGCAGGTACATTTATGGTTGCTGCTGCTATTACAGGTGGTAATATTCTCATTGAAAATGCAGAAGTAGACCATTTACGATCCGTGATTGCCAAGCTGGAAGAAATGAATGTAAAAGTCTTGGAGGAATCCCGAGGAGGTATACGCGTAATTGGTCCGAAGCCGAATGAATTAAAAGCGACAGATGTAAAAACATTACCATACCCAGGATTTCCGACAGATATGCAATCACAAATCATGGCATTAATGCTTCAAGCACAGGGCACAAGCGTTATCACAGAAACTGTCTTTGAAAACCGCTTTATGCACGTGGAAGAATTTAGACGTATGGGTGCGAAAATGAAGATAGAAGGACGCAGTGTTATTATTGAAGGGCCTACTAAGTTACAGGGTGCAGAAGTTGCGGCAACCGATTTACGAGCAGCAGCAGCACTTATTTTGGCTGGTTTAACGGCAAAAGGATACACAAGAGTTACAGAACTGAAGCATCTCGATCGAGGATATGTAGACCTAACTAGTAAATTGGCTTCATTAGGTGCAGATATTGAACGTGTATCGGATAAAGATGTAATGGTTGAAATTGATCATGAGAAAAAACGAATTGTAGCTAGATTATCCTAGAATGAATATACGAAAAAAAACGCATGGATTTTTTAAGAAAAGTCCATGTGTTTTTTTTGTATTCGATGAATGGAGTATCTATGGTAGTAGCTTGGTAGATAAAATGGGCAATCGTCTATTACCAAAAAAGTAAGCTAGTTATTAAAAAATACCAAGCATATTAATTGTAATTATTTTTGGATATAGTAATATATCTACTAGGTTAATATTATTAACCAAAATTACATAAAAAAGAGAGGTTATTGATATGGCAATTAAAGTAAAAGCAATTATCGGAAGCACAAGCACTACTTCTTATAATGCTAAAGTAGTTGACTTCATGCAAAAACGTTATGCAGATAAATTAGATATTACTCCCGTGTCCATCAATGATGTAGAAAACTTTTCTGTTGATATTGAAGAGAATCCACCGGAAAATGCACAGAAATTTAAAGATGAAGTGAAAGATTCGGATGCTGTATTGTTTGCTGTAGCGGAATACAATTCATCCATCACCGGAACATTAAAAAATGCGATTGATTGGTTATCAAGAGGTGGAGATTTCACACTTAAAAATAAACCAGGGTTTATTGTAGGATCTTCTATTAGTATGCATGGTACGGTTCGTGCTCAACTACATTTAAGAGAAATTTTATCTAATCCGGCATTATCACCAATCCTTCTACCAAATAATGAAGTGTATATTGGTAGTGTACAAGATAAAATTAATGAAGACGGGGAAATTACAGATCAGGGAACAATCGAATTCCTCGATACAGTAGTGAATAACTTTGTTGAATTTTATAACAAAGTGAATACGTTAGAAACAGTAAATGCATAAGTAATGATAAGCAGGCAATAGATTGATTAGATTCAGCTATTGCCTGTTTTTATTTTGCAACATTCTCTATAAATATTTCCATTTTGCAATAAGGTATGATAAAATAATTGAAAATTACTAAAAATAAAATGTGTGCGTTAATTGCTAATCACTTCAAAACGTCTCCACAAATGAAAGGGTTTTCATGCGATGCCCTTAGAACGGATTAGATAGGATGAATGATGCATACGAATCTATTTCCGATATAAAATGGTTAGGATGAAAATAATGATAGAGATAAAGGAGAAATGAATGATGAAAATTATGGATACGCATTGTGACGCGTTATTAAAATTACAGCTACGGAAACGGGGTACTTTTTTTGGGATGGAGCCGTTGGATTATCGTACCTCTGAGGAAATTGATACAAACCTGATCCGTTTGAAAACAGGTGGGGTGAAGGTTCAATTTTTTGCCATTTTTATTGAACCAGAAGTTCCATTCGATGAGAAATGGCAGCATGCCTTGGAACAAGTGAATTTATTCTACACAGAGATAATAGATAAAAATCCTGAGGTAAAGCATATTAAAAAATGGGAAGATATCGATGACTTAAAGGATGGGGAAATAGGTGCTGTACTAACACTAGAAGGCGCGGATGCATTTGGTAATGATCTGGTTAAATTACGTCATCTTTATCGTTTAGGTGTGCTTTCCATTGGATTAACTTGGAATAATGCAAATCTTTGTGCAGATGGGGCTGGGGAACCACGTGGTGGTGGCCTCACTCTTTTAGGGAAGGAAGTCGTGAAGCTTAATAATGAGCATCGTGTCTATACAGATGTTGCTCATTCTACAGTAAAGGGTTTTTGGGATATGCTGGAGCTTGCAGATTATCCGATTGCCAGCCATTCCAATGCACGAGCGATATGTGACCACCCAAGAAACCTTTACGATGACCAGATAGAGAAAATGATTGAAAAAAATGGAATCATTCATGTTGTCTTTAATCCGCCATTTATTCGTGAAGACAGTGAAACAGCGACGATTACGGATTTAGTCCGTCACATCGAACATATTAGCTCATTGGGTGGTGTGAAAAATATCGGATTTGGTTCGGACTTTGATGGAATTTCCACGTTTGTCACCAACTTGGAAAATGCCGCACAATATCAAAACCTGATTAATGAGCTATTAACTAAGTTTTCGGAAGAGGAAGTAAGAGGATTCGCTTATCAAAACTTTCTAGATAAACGTCCGAAGTAATTACTAGGCTATGATAAAGGAAACCACCATGGATACGACAAAAAGAAATAGTCCTGATAGTAATATGGGATAGCTAATTGGAATGTGAATCGAATGAATAGGGCGGTCTGGATCCTTTTTTTCAATTTGTTGGATGACATCCTCCGTCTTATTCATTCTCCTAAAGAAGTATCGAAAGGTTTTAATAAAGGTATTAAAAAATCCCGTCTGAATGATGAATAGGATGCCTCCGACAACACTTATGATTAAGGATAGTAGAAATAACGTATCAATAAAATCTATTAAACTACGATTTCCGAGTAAAGAAGTGGAAATATACGAAATCAGTACGGTTATTCCGATGATGGTAAGACTAATGATGTACAATGCGAGCACCTCTCTATGAAATGTTACTACTAATTATAGTAAGAGTATTAAGATTAGTCTAGTATTTTTCGTTAATATATGGTAATATTTTTGTTATAAATTCAGAATATTGTAAAGGGGGAAATAATTTGAGAAAGTATCTAGTATTTTTGTTGCTGGCTGCATTTTTATTCGTATTGTCTGCATGTAATTTTGATGACGAGTCATCAACAGATTCAGGGGCTGATGATTCTCCATCAGAAACAGAATCACAAGAGGGGACAGAAGACGCAGCTAGTGGAGATGGGGTCATCACTTTTGTAGAGGATTCTGAAATTCCGACCATTGATACAGCGCAAGCACATGATGGGGTAGCATTTACGGTGCTGAACAATGTGAAGGAAGGACTATATCGAGGAGATGAAAACCATCAACCACAGTTAGCGATGGCAGAGGATCACCAGGTTAGTGAAGATGGATTAGTACATACCTTTACAATCCGTGACGCACAGTGGAGTAATGGGGATCCAGTAACAGCACATGACTTTGAGTATGCTTGGAAGCGTGTTTTTGAAGAAGTCGGTCACTACAACGTGATGTTTGAAACGGCTAGTATTCTAAATGCAACCGAAATCTTAAATGGAGAAAAAGAACCAGATGAGCTAGGTGTGAAAGCGATTGATGATAAAACATTAGAAGTAACCTTGGCAAATCCAAATGCGTTATTAAAACAATTAATGACATTCCCGGCGTTCTTCCCAGTAAATCAAGCGGTTGTGGAGGAACAAGGAGAACGTTATGGTACAGAAGCGGATTCCATTGTATTTAATGGACCATATGTACTTGCAGATTGGAAGCATGACCAAGGATGGACGTATAAGAAAAATGAAAATTATTGGGATGCGGACGCTGTCCAAACCGAACAAATTAATGTCAATGTTGTAAAAGAAACGTCTACTGCTGTAAACCTATGGGAAACAGATGAAGTGGACCGTCTCCTATTATCCTCTTCCTATGTCGACCAGTATAAAGATAATGAGGCGTTTCACATAACAGAATTACCACGAATTGTATTTATGCGCTTTAATCATAATTTAGAGCATTTCCAAAATGCCAATATCCGCAAAGCGATTGACATGGCCATTAATAAGCAAGGATTAACCGATACGATTTTAAATAATGGTTCTATCCCGCTTTATTCTTTAATACCATCGAAGTTTTCCTTCACAGAAGATGGGGAAGATTTTAGAGAGTTAAATGGGCCATTTAACCAAGGCAGTGTGGAAGAGTCGCAAGCGCTTTGGGAAGAAGGTTTATCTGAATTAGGTACCGATTCAATCGAGTTTACATTAACGGTATCGGATGATGAAGCACATCAAAAAGCGGCAGAATTCATTAAGAATCAGCTGGAAACCAATCTTGCTGGTTTAGCAGTAGACATTAAAACAGTTCCATTCTCTGCTCGTCTAGAACAAGAAAAAGCAGTGGAATATGACATGGTTATTTCTACCTGGGGACCAGACTATGGTGACCCAATGACATACATCGATATGTGGGTGACAGATGGTCCTGCAAACCGAATGGACTACTCTGATCCTGAATACGATAAGCTAGTTAATCAGGCGCAAATAGAACCAGATGCCGCTGCTAGATATGACATGCTATTAGAAGCCGAAAAACTACTTATGGAAGACATGCATATTGCACCATTGTTCCAAGATGCGGAAGCCGTGCTATTACGTCCAACTATTAAAGGACTTATTCAACATCCGTCAGCACCAGAATTTGAATATAAGTGGATAACGGTTGAATAAGTAGATGAGAAAAGAGGGTGCTTGGGGGGAGTATCCTCTTTTCTGTCTATTATTCTGTAAGATGAGCCTATTTTTAATAGGCGGTTGAAAGGTTATGCCACATTATTTGGTGCGCGTCGTGTATTTTTGTAACAGTAATGAAAGATTTACTTTATGAAGATTTTAATTCCAAGTTGAAAAAACTACATAGGTTCATAGAAATAATGAGACATTAGTCTAGCAAACAGGAAAGTTGGTGAATGGATGGCTTCCTATATATGGAAACGAGTGGGGTATATGATGATTACCTTGTTAATTATCGTTACGATTACCTTTTTACTTATGCAGTTGTTACCTGGTACTCCTTTTAGTAACCCTGAAAAATTAACCGATCAGCAGTTAGAAATGATGGAAGCAAAATATGGGTTAGATAAACCATTGGCCGTTCAATATGTTACCTATATCGGAAACCTGCTTCAAGGAGATTTAGGTCTTTCCTTTCAATACGAAGGTCGTACTGTCAATGATATTCTCTCAGAAAGGATTGGACCGTCTGCTTTAATCGGTGGACAAGCTGTTTTAATTGGAATTATTATTGGTTTATTTTTAGGGATTATATCTGCACTTAATCACAATACCATCCTTGATTATGGCTCCGTATTTCTTGCGGTATTAGGGATGTCTATACCTGCTTTTGTTTTTGCCGCGTTGTTGCAATATTTTATTGGTGTTCAGTTGGAATGGCTTCCTGCCGCACTTTGGAAAGGGTACACGTATTCCATCCTTCCTTCTGTAGCCTTATCGGTAACTGTGATTGCAACGGTAGCGCGTTTTATCCGGACCGAAATGCTGGAAGTCTTGGGCCAGGACTATGTCAACACAGCGCGGGCAAAAGGGATTGGAGAACGAAAAGTTATCACGAGACACGTTATCCGAAATGCACTTATTCCAGTTATAACCGTACTTGGTCCATTGGCTGTTGGTATCATGACAGGAACACTTGTGATTGAGAAGATTTTTGCGGTTCCAGGATTGGGAGAACAATTTACATTATCCATCCTTGTGAACGATTATAGTGTCATCATGGGTGTCACGATTTTATATAGTGCATTATTTATTTTCGTTGTCTTAGTTGTTGATATTTTATATGGCGTACTAGACCCGCGTATTTCTTTATCAGGGGGGAAGAAGAATGCAGCATAGTCGTGAAGAAATAACGAAGGATTTATTCGTCTTTGAACCCCTCGAAGAAGGAAAGGCTGAAGAGCTCCCAGAGGTAACAAAGGGATATTGGCGTGAGGCCTTTGATCGGTTATTAAAAAATAAAGGGGCCTTATTCGGACTTGTTACGATCATCGTGATGACGATACTCGCCATTGTCGGTCCCATGATGAACGATTATCACTATGATGACCAGGATTTGCTTCGTTCGAATTTGCCTCCATTGGTTCATGGGTTGGAGTGGCTTGGTTTGGATGGAACAAATGCCTCGGGTGTCAATGTTTATGAAGAAAATGGAATAAAAGAAGCGGCATGGTTTGGTACGGATGAGTTTGGCCGTGACTTATGGACAAGAATTTGGCGAGGAACACAAATATCCTTGTTCATTGCATTAATGGCTGCTTTTCTCGACCTCGTTATTGGCGTTGTTTATGGTACAGTTTCCGGTTTTTACGGTGGAAAAGTCGATGACATCATGCAACGGATTGTGGAAGTTTTAACGGGAATACCAAACTTAATCCTAATTATTTTATTCATCCTTATTTTAGAGCCCGGAATTACCTCGATTATACTTGCCATGGTCATCACTGGTTGGGTAAACATGTCAAGGATTGTTCGTGGTCAAATATTGCAGCTAAAAGGTCAGGAGTTTGTACTCGCATCCCGTGCGTTAGGGGTAACAAATAGTGGGATTATGTGGAAACACTTAATTCCGAATGTTGTTGGCCCCATTATCGTAACGTTAATGTTTACCATTCCAACTGCTATTTTCTTCGAGGCGTTTTTAAGTTTTATCGGACTTGGTTTACAACCGCCACTCGCATCATTGGGTACGTTAATTGAAGATGGATACCAGGAAATGAGGTATTTCGCTTATAAATTAATTTTCCCATCGATTGTGATTAGTGCGATTATGATTAGCTTTAATGTATTGGGTGATGGACTTCGCGATGCGCTAGATCCGAAAATGAAGAAATAAGCATGTCAAGTTAGGAGGACAACGATGACGGACACCATATTATCAGTAGAAAATCTAAATGTATCATTTCAAACCAATAATGGATTAGTAAGGGCTGTTCGTGGTGTGAATTTTGATATAAAAAAAGGAGAGACCCTTGCCATTGTGGGGGAGTCTGGATCTGGTAAATCGGTAACCGCGAAAAGCATCATGCACTTGCTTCCGAAAAAGACAACACAGATCGAGGATGGCACGATTCTCTATGAAGGGGAAAATCTCATAAACTATTCCCGAAAAGAAATGGAAACGATTCAGGGAAAGGAAATATCGATGATTTTTCAGGATCCAATGACATCCTTGAATCCGACGATGAAAATTGGAAAGCAGGTCATGGAGGGGCTTAGGAAGCACCAGGCTATCAGCAAAAAGGAAGCATTGGAAAAAACACAGGAAATCCTGGAAATGGTCGGTATTCCTAATGCAAAGGAGCGGATGAACGCTTATCCGCATGAGTTTTCCGGTGGGATGAGGCAGCGGGTGGTCATAGCCATTGCATTAGCATGTAATCCCAAGCTCTTAATTGCCGATGAGCCGACGACAGCACTGGATGTAACGATTCAGGCACAAATTTTAGATTTAATGAAAGAGCTTCAGAAAAAAACCGGTACATCGATTTTGATTATTACGCATGACTTAGGTGTCGTTGTTAATATGGCAGATCGTGTTGCTGTCATGTATGCGGGGGAAATTGTGGAGACGGGTACATTGCGGGAACTATTTTACGAAGCAAAGCATCCCTATACATGGGGGCTTTTGGAGTCCATGCCGAAAATGCATCAGGATCGTTCTGTACCGCTTGTTCCGATTTCTGGTTCACCACCGGATGTAAGCAACTTGCATGAGGGATGTCCATTTGCAGCAAGATGTCCCTATGTCATGAAGGTATGCCATCATCATAACCCTGAACGTACCTATGTCACGGATTCACATGCCGCATCATGCTGGCTGTTAGATGAAAGAGCACCTCGTGTAAAGCATTCGATAGGCGGAGGGACAACAAATGAAGCAAAAACTCGTTGAAGTAAAAAACCTAAAAAAGCATTTTAAGGTAGGAAAAAAGCAATTAAAAGCAGTGGATGATGTGACGTTTGATATTTATCAAGGAGAAACACTTGGATTAGTAGGGGAGTCCGGATGTGGGAAGTCAACGGTCGGACGTACGATTTTAAATCTATATTCGGCCACATCGGGTGAGGTCCATTACGATGGAGTGGACTTGCAAAATGGAATTTCCAAAAAGGACCGGAAGAAATATCAAAGTAAAATACAAATGATTTTCCAGGATCCTTATTCCTCGTTAGATCCCAGGATGACGGTAATGGATATCATTAAAGAGGGAATCAAGATTCATCGGCCGATGATGAGCGATGCTGAGCAAAATCAAGTAGTGTACGAGCTACTAGAGTTAGTAGGTTTAAATAAAACGCATGCGAAGCGTTTTTCCCATGAGTTTAGTGGGGGGCAACGACAACGCATCGGTATTGCGAGAGCACTGGCAGTGAATCCGGAGTTTATCATTGCTGATGAGCCAATTGCTGCACTAGATGTGTCCATCCAGGCGCAGGTTGTCAATCTATTAAAAGAATTACAGAAAGAGCGTGGCTTAACCTACTTATTTATCGCCCATGACTTATCGATGGTGAAATACATCAGTGATCGAGTAGCCGTGATGTATTTAGGGAGCATGGTCGAATTAGCGGAAAGTGAGGAATTGTATGAGGAACCATTACACCCCTATACAAAAGCACTCATGTCCGCTGTACCCATTCCAGATCCAGACATAGAATTAAAAAGGGAGCGTATTATTTTAAAAGGGGATATCCCAAGTCCCATCGATCCACCAAGTGGTTGCCGGTTCCGCACTCGCTGTCCACTCGCACAAGATATTTGTGCACAGAAAATACCGGAATGGCGTGAAGCTAGGAAACATCATTACGTCGCTTGTCATTTTGCGTGAGCGGTGCTTACTTGTTGATTAGCTTGGTACGGTAAGGGACGGTTTTGTAGTGCATACTTGCTAGGCGAAGGCCGTTTCCTGCCTGATGTACCAATCGGTCTATCCCTGTCTATGAAAATAGGTCAAACGTACGGATTTTCAAACAAACGTTTGACCTATTTTGGAGTTTAGGAGGAAGAATGTTTTCCTATATATGTATGCTTTTTGTGTCGCAGTAGAAGGGGGATGTGACGTAACTCGGTTAAGCTTGCCGATGCACGCTGATTTCAACTACGGGCGGTAGCGGACCATAGGGCACGGCTTCAGTTCAGACACGTGCTATTCCCACAGGACAAGGAAGGCTTCGAGAGCGTTACATCTTCGTTAGTAAATTGAAATTCACATTCAAGGAGTCGACTGTTCTCTCTTCCAATCAACCATGATTATGGCTGAAATAATAATAATAGGAGATTATGCTCAAAAATAGCGGAGGAAATACACGGAGACTCCTGCGGGATGAAAAGCCTAGGTGAGACCACGTAGTGCGACAGCACGGAGGGGGCTCAGCAGCTCCCGCGGAAAGCGTAGTGTATTTCCGTAGCGATATTTACGCACCTTTTTTCGTATTAGGTTACTGCGCATTCTATCTATTTTGCGACATAAACAACAATCTCTTAGAAAACAGCCAGGAGGAAAGAGAGGTTTTATCATGTATAAACGGGATGATGATTTATTACCAGAGGAGATGTGGGTAACGAACGTACAAGTTGCAACTGTATGGACGAATCCTCAGTCTGCAAGAGAAATGGATCGTGATGGAACGGAAAACCCAACCAATATGGAAAAGTGGGTTACCGAATTAACGGACAAGGAAAAAGTAGCATTATGTGATGAAAATAGAATACAGTCCCAATTATTGTATGGAGAGCCTGTTTTGGTAACAGAAATCCGGGATGGCTTTGCGCATGTCATCATTCCAAGTCAACCGTCCAAAAAAGATGGGCGGGGCTATCCGGGATGGGTTCCTGCCAAACAATTAGCCCAAGTGAATAAGGTAGAATGGGTTAAGCCATTAACTGCAGCTGTACAGACGAAGCATGCTTGGTTGGAAACGAGCGAGGGAGAAAAAGAGATGATGCTCAGTTACCTAACTATGCTACCAGTAGAAGCTGTTGGTGATAACCGTGTGGAAGTACAGACGCCAAGTGGAAAGAAATACCTTCCGAAAGATGCCGTGCATGTGTTTTCTACAGAGGAGGGAGTAGATCCTGGAGATGGAGAAGCTGTTGTGAAGGCAGCTGAAGGTCATTTGGGCCTTTCCTATTTTTGGGGAGGTATGAGCGCATTTGGCTATGATTGCTCAGGTCTTTCTTATGCAGCACATAAAGCAAATGGCTATCGAATCCCACGTGATGCTGGAGATCAAGCGAAGGCTGGGAAACCTATTCCATTGGACGCTATCCGACCTGGTGACTTATTATTTTTTGCTTATGAAAAAGGAAAAGGACGCATCCACCATGTTGGGATAAGTACAGGTGACGGGAAGATGATTCATGCTCCACAAACGGGAAAAGGGGTTGAAATCATCTCTTTAAAAGGGACCAAATATGAGGATGAACTTTGCGTAGCTAGAA
This sequence comes from Oceanobacillus senegalensis, assembly GCF_900176885.1. Taxonomy (GTDB): domain Bacteria; phylum Bacillota; class Bacilli; order Bacillales; family Amphibacillaceae; genus Oceanobacillus; species Oceanobacillus senegalensis. The sequence goes on from NZ_LT839648.1 coordinate 3,895,612, forward strand.
GGTATTGGGAATAGTATCATGATTAGCATCCATCCATTTACTGGGAAGTAAATTGGGTGGATTTTTATTGTAGGTTAAGGGGGAAGGAATATACCCGACGGATTGAGGATTCACTTTATGACGTTTCGCTGTCGATTGGGACGACCTGCTAGAATGGTCCGTGAGAACTGTTTCCATCGACCATCCAAACAACCAAAAATTTTTGGTTCTATTGAAAGGGTTCGGTGTATAGGTTTATTAGTAGGGATACTAGATTAATATGAAATATGGCAGTGATGGAAAAGGAGGAAAGCTGTGAAAGGCAAAAGATATCCGTACAAATCAGTAAAGCGATGGAAGAAAAAGAATGCATCGATAATGAAGCAATTGAAGAAGAAGAAACAGTCATCATATCGAACGACTTCATACAAGGCAAAGGCAACCAATTTTAAGAAAGTTACTCCACTAAAATCAAAGAAGCAATCAACGTATCATCCTACATCACGAGCATGGAGGCTTCCTACTACATTTACCTTAATTACTTTACTTATGATTATTCTAGTCATCCCGGCATTAGTTGTGATTCCATTTGGAGAAAGCAAACAGGAAGCAGCAACCGTTACAAAAAAGGTAGAGGAGGCCACTGTTGAGGTAGAAGAATCCCCATTTGCAGTGGAGGTTATGCGCTCAGCCACGGAGACAGTAGAGGACATTCCATTAGAAGAATATATCGTAGGTGTCGTAGCGGCGGAGATGCCAGCAGAGTTTGAGTTAGAGGCCTTAAAGGCACAGGCACTTGCTGCAAGAACCTATACGGTTAATCATTTGCTTCACGGGGATAAGATAGCCGAATATGATGTGACAGATACGGTTTCCCATCAAGTATATAGAAGTGAGGAAGAACTAATTAAACAATGGGGGAGCGACTATTCGGAGAAAATAAATAAAATCAAGGAAGCGGTAAATGCAACAAGGGGAGAAATTTTAACGTATAATGAAACGCCGATAACGGCAGCGTTTTTTTCCACAAGTAATGGTTATACGGAAAACTCCGAGGATTATTGGGAAAATGAATTACCTTACTTAAGAAGTGTGAAAAGTCCTTGGGATAAAGAATCTCCGAAATTTTTAAATCAACAAACCTTTACGGTAGCCCAGGTAGAAAAGGCATTGGGCATTGATCTACCGAATGAAAAGCCTGTATATATGGAGGAATCTAGAACGGAAAGTGGACGTGTGAAAGAGCTAACCATAGCAGAGAATACCTTTTCTGGAAGGGATATACGAGAGAAATTAGGATTAAGTTCCAGTGACTTTACCATCAAGCAGAATAATGGGCACTTTGTGTTTACGACAGAAGGTTATGGCCATGGCGTTGGAATGAGTCAATATGGAGCACATTACATGGCGCAGAATGGAAAAACGTATAAGGATATTATTAACCATTATTATCAAGGTGTTGAAATAAGTACCGTAGATGATGCGACTCCAACCCTCGTTGCAAAATAAGCAGCGGGGTTTTCTTTTGTTTATTAAGATATCAACTTTAAGGAAAACAGATCATTCCCTGATAGTGGAAAGCATAACTATACAAAGTGAATCTTCAATCAGCGGGGGGGGGGGGTTTTATTTCATCCCCTGTAAATAGATACTATAAAAAGAACTGCACCTACCAAGCACCATAAATGCTTACGTTTCCCTATATTTTTAAAAAAATGCATGAAATTTTAATATTTTTTTTCGTTGATGTATATATTTTCCTTTTTCTGATAACAATGGTTCCTGAGGTGATGTTCTAATGAGTGAAGAAAACAAAAAAGCTCCAAAAAATAAATGGAGTCGAATCTTCCGGAAAAAATGGTTTTTCCCAGCAGTATATTTAACGATGGCTGCCGTGTTATTAGCTGTTGTTATGTGGTATCAGAATATGGAAAGTGAAGTTCCAAGTGCTGATGAAGAAGTACAGGACGAGCAGTTAACCAATGACTTGGCGCCAACACCAAATGATGAAGAGGCACAGCCCGTAGTAGATCAACAAGAAATGATTCAATTCCCTGTATCTGATCAAGATCAAGCAGAAATCGTAACTAAATTTTATGATTACAACGCATCAGAAGAAGATCAATTAGAAGCTTTAGTATTCTATAATAATAGATACTATCAAAGCACAGGAATTGATGTAGCATCTACATCAGAAGAAGAGGAATCATTTGATGTACTAGCATCATTAAGTGGTACGGTTACAGAAGTAAAAGAAGACCCGCTATTAGGTAACGTTGTTGTTCTGTCACATGGAAATGAAGTGGCAACGTATTATGCAAGTCTTGGTGAAGTAGCAGTATCCGCTGGTGATAAAGTGAAGCAAGGGGACACATTAGGAACAGCTGGGAATAATATTTTCGGAAAAGAAAATGGTACCCATGTCCATTTTGAATTAAGAAAAGATGGGAAAGAAGTTAATCCGGAGAACTTTTTCAAACAACCAGTAAGTGCTTTAGAAGAGGTTGCTGAAGAAGAAGTTAGTGAAGAGTCTAAGGAAAATGAAGACGCGGCAGTAAATGAAGAATCCGCGGAAGAAGAATCTACTGAAGAGTCTTCCAAAGAGGGAGCTACAGAAGAGGAAGAAGAAGCTTCCGATGAGAACGCAGGACAAAACGGTGATTCAGAAGACGCTCCAGAAGACGGTGAATCTGGTGACGATGCAACAGAAGATGAGACAGAAGAATCATCTAACAATGCCTAAATATCATGTCTAGGCACGATAAAAAATACTCTAGCAATGAATGCTAGGGTATTTTTTTATGTCGAAGAAAGAGGACTAGGATTCTACCATTTTCGTGTTGATTTTTTCAGTTGAGTACTTACAAATGTATTTACACTGTCTTTACATCTCTCCTTCATATACCATCTATTACTATCCACAACACTCTAGGTTAAATGCCTTATAAATCTAGTGTTTTCGAGGGTTTGACTCGGATAATGTCGAACGATTATTCTCCTTTTTTGTCATAATTATGGTAAGATTAAATTGTTGATTTTTTATAAAGAACATATTAAGGAATAATGACATATAGGAAAAAAGATAGAGAGATAATAGAGTAAGAAATTCATCATGTAGGAAAGGGGAATGGATATGAGAGTGTCAACGAATTTTATTTCAAATATAGATGAACTAACCATGGAACAACTTCAGTCTATGTTAAGACTGGAGCATGATATTAACACAGTTAGGCAGCTTATTCGAAAATATTGTATAGAAGCCAATTCCTCGGATTTGCGGAAAAAAGGTATGGAATATTTATATATGCATGGTTATTTTGATGATTTAGAGGAATTAATCAATAAAAATATACAATCATCTGACCCATCTATGAAGCAGTGGGCAGAGGTTTACCAAATTCTACTGAATATAAAGCATGGCCGTTATGCAAAATGTGAAGCGGTCGAAGCAGTGAAAAGTGTGGAAACGAAAGAACCGGAACTGCTTTGCTTACTAGAATTTGCCATGATATATAAGGAGTACAGCTTATGCCAATATAAGGAACTTGGGAATTTTATTAGCATGTATGACCAATATATGTCAGAGATTGATGACTTTTATCTACAAGAAAGTTTTAAGATACGCTATATCCAATTATCACTTATGTACACGTTAATGAGAAACGAAATCATTGTCGCCCGAAGACTCGCGTATAAATTATTGAATCAGGTGATGAATCCATACATTCTTTTAGATACGCATATAAAACTTGGTTTATCTTATACATTTGATTCGTATTTTAAAGCGATATACCACATGCATGAAGCGTTGAAGATTGCGAAAGAATATGATTTTCCATCCGAAATGAATGTGATTGAAAAACAATATATCCCCTTCTTATCAGCTCACTTTGGAAAAGCAGACCAAATTACAACGACAGATAAAACGGAACAAGCCCATCTTGAATTAGCGAAAGGAAACAAAGAGGATGCCATTGAGATATTAACAGATGTAGCTGAGCATACACCATTTAGCAAATATTATTTAGGAAAGGCACTAAAGGATAAGTCTCTATTGATTCAATCCTATAAACAATTTGTACATAAGCGGAATGATTATTTTTTCAGCCGGTTACCGCTTAATGAGTTACGAAGGATTTATTTTTAATTATTTCTCTTATTGATGCACGTTAATAATATAGCCATCGTAAATATAGGAGATGGAATGGCATAAAGGGAATCCAGTTAGTTGCCCTAAAGTGTACGTCGTGTATTTCCGTAGTGGTAATTAATAAACAGTGGAGATAAAAAGGATGTTGGCAGAATGTCAGCATCCATTTTTATATATATAAATAGGAAATAAACGTAGACATTTTCAAAGAAATGGGATGGATTTTGTCCTAAAAATGGAATAGTATTCATAAATATAGATTAAGCGTAATATACTCATTACAAATCAGTCATTCAGCAACATCTGAGGTGAGAGCTCATGTGGCTGGTAGGATTCGTATCATTATGAAAGCTATCCATACATTTTTATCCGAAAAAGTTACAGAAAATTCTAGTAATTATTGTTTTAATATAATGACTTAAATTTAATAGATACAGAGAAATCATGATAGATCCAAGTTAATCATCTATGAATAAACAAGCCGCATCAATATGAACACCTNCTTACGTTTCCCTATATTTTTAAAAAAATGCATGAAATTTTAATATTTTTTTTCGTTGATGTATATATTTTCCTTTTTCTGATAACAATGGTTCCTGAGGTGATGTTCTAATGAGTGAAGAAAACAAAAAAGCTCCAAAAAATAAATGGAGTCGAATCTTCCGGAAAAAATGGTTTTTCCCAGCAGTATATTTAACGATGGCTGCCGTGTTATTAGCTGTTGTTATGTGGTATCAGAATATGGAAAGTGAAGTTCCAAGTGCTGATGAAGAAGTACAGGACGAGCAGTTAACCAATGACTTGGCGCCAACACCAAATGATGAAGAGGCACAGCCCGTAGTAGATCAACAAGAAATGATTCAATTCCCTGTATCTGATCAAGATCAAGCAGAAATCGTAACTAAATTTTATGATTACAACGCATCAGAAGAAGATCAATTAGAAGCTTTAGTATTCTATAATAATAGATACTATCAAAGCACAGGAATTGATGTAGCATCTACATCAGAAGAAGAGGAATCATTTGATGTACTAGCATCATTAAGTGGTACGGTTACAGAAGTAAAAGAAGACCCGCTATTAGGTAACGTTGTTGTTCTGTCACATGGAAATGAAGTGGCAACGTATTATGCAAGTCTTGGTGAAGTAGCAGTATCCGCTGGTGATAAAGTGAAGCAAGGGGACACATTAGGAACAGCTGGGAATAATATTTTCGGAAAAGAAAATGGTACCCATGTCCATTTTGAATTAAGAAAAGATGGGAAAGAAGTTAATCCGGAGAACTTTTTCAAACAACCAGTAAGTGCTTTAGAAGAGGTTGCTGAAGAAGAAGTTAGTGAAGAGTCTAAGGAAAATGAAGACGCGGCAGTAAATGAAGAATCCGCGGAAGAAGAATCTACTGAAGAGTCTTCCAAAGAGGGAGCTACAGAAGAGGAAGAAGAAGCTTCCGATGAGAACGCAGGACAAAACGGTGATTCAGAAGACGCTCCAGAAGACGGTGAATCTGGTGACGATGCAACAGAAGATGAGACAGAAGAATCATCTAACAATGCCTAAATATCATGTCTAGGCACGATAAAAAATACTCTAGCAATGAATGCTAGGGTATTTTTTTATGTCGAAGAAAGAGGACTAGGATTCTACCATTTTCGTGTTGATTTTTTCAGTTGAGTACTTACAAATGTATTTACACTGTCTTTACATCTCTCCTTCATATACCATCTATTACTATCCACAACACTCTAGGTTAAATGCCTTATAAATCTAGTGTTTTCGAGGGTTTGACTCGGATAATGTCGAACGATTATTCTCCTTTTTTGTCATAATTATGGTAAGATTAAATTGTTGATTTTTTATAAAGAACATATTAAGGAATAATGACATATAGGAAAAAAGATAGAGAGATAATAGAGTAAGAAATTCATCATGTAGGAAAGGGGAATGGATATGAGAGTGTCAACGAATTTTATTTCAAATATAGATGAACTAACCATGGAACAACTTCAGTCTATGTTAAGACTGGAGCATGATATTAACACAGTTAGGCAGCTTATTCGAAAATATTGTATAGAAGCCAATTCCTCGGATTTGCGGAAAAAAGGTATGGAATATTTATATATGCATGGTTATTTTGATGATTTAGAGGAATTAATCAATAAAAATATACAATCATCTGACCCATCTATGAAGCAGTGGGCAGAGGTTTACCAAATTCTACTGAATATAAAGCATGGCCGTTATGCAAAATGTGAAGCGGTCGAAGCAGTGAAAAGTGTGGAAACGAAAGAACCGGAACTGCTTTGCTTACTAGAATTTGCCATGATATATAAGGAGTACAGCTTATGCCAATATAAGGAACTTGGGAATTTTATTAGCATGTATGACCAATATATGTCAGAGATTGATGACTTTTATCTACAAGAAAGTTTTAAGATACGCTATATCCAATTATCACTTATGTACACGTTAATGAGAAACGAAATCATTGTCGCCCGAAGACTCGCGTATAAATTATTGAATCAGGTGATGAATCCATACATTCTTTTAGATACGCATATAAAACTTGGTTTATCTTATACATTTGATTCGTATTTTAAAGCGATATACCACATGCATGAAGCGTTGAAGATTGCGAAAGAATATGATTTTCCATCCGAAATGAATGTGATTGAAAAACAATATATCCCCTTCTTATCAGCTCACTTTGGAAAAGCAGACCAAATTACAACGACAGATAAAACGGAACAAGCCCATCTTGAATTAGCGAAAGGAAACAAAGAGGATGCCATTGAGATATTAACAGATGTAGCTGAGCATACACCATTTAGCAAATATTATTTAGGAAAGGCACTAAAGGATAAGTCTCTATTGATTCAATCCTATAAACAATTTGTACATAAGCGGAATGATTATTTTTTCAGCCGGTTACCGCTTAATGAGTTACGAAGGATTTATTTTTAATTATTTCTCTTATTGATGCACGTTAATAATATAGCCATCGTAAATATAGGAGATGGAATGGCATAAAGGGAATCCAGTTAGTTGCCCTAAAGTGTACGTCGTGTATTTCCGTAGTGGTAATTAATAAACAGTGGAGATAAAAAGGATGTTGGCAGAATGTCAGCATCCATTTTTATATATATAAATAGGAAATAAACGTAGACATTTTCAAAGAAATGGGATGGATTTTGTCCTAAAAATGGAATAGTATTCATAAATATAGATTAAGCGTAATATACTCATTACAAATCAGTCATTCAGCAACATCTGAGGTGAGAGCTCATGTGGCTGGTAGGATTCGTATCATTATGAAAGCTATCCATACATTTTTATCCGAAAAAGTTACAGAAAATTCTAGTAATTATTGTTTTAATATAATGACTTAAATTTAATAGATACAGAGAAATCATGATAGATCCAAGTTAATCATCTATGAATAAACAAGCCGCATCAATATGAACACCTTGTCTCATTATGCACCTCGGAAGTTATCAACTTAGGGAGGCGAACGGTGTGCACGATTACATCAAGGAAAGAACTGTGAGGATAGGTCAACATATTGTGGAGACAAAGAAGACTGTCCGCACTATAGCTAAGGAATTTGGAGTATCAAAAAGTACCGTCCATAAGGATTTAACGGAGCGTTTACCAGAAATAAATCCCGAATTAGCCAATCAAGTAAAAGAGGTTTTGGAATATCACAAATCGATTCGACACCTTCGTGGGGGGGAGGCAACAAGAAAAAAGTACAAAATTAACACGACGAATGAGGAGTCCAATGAAGAACCTGCAAAACCAGTTGGATAAGGAAGTGATATAGTGATGGTAAATAAAGTCAGCCAAGTTGGTAAGAGGCTGGCTTTTTTACGTGGATAACTCTTAATCCTTATCGTAAAATACTATAAAAAATCCAGTACTCTATGAAGGTAACGAACTTATATTCAAAGAAAATGAGATATACCTCTAATGATAGCATAAATTTTTCTATAATTAGATATACAAAATGTCAAATGTTATACACGAATAACCAACAAATTTCTTTTCAATAATACAGTTAAATGATGATTTTTGTGGTAAAATATCTTATTAGAGGTTGTTCAAAAAGTCCGGTAAAAATGACACATCGAATCAGGGGACCTTCGATTATATACCGTTACGCCCTGTGACGAATATCGAAGTCACCACATCCTGTGGAAGCTCGTTGGCTTGCTTTTCCGCTCCTCGTGTACCTTTTTAATGTACACGACGTACACTTTTCCTGTGTGCGTTGTCATATAGAGAAGCGTTTCTTATGCTAAAAAGCTATGCCCCTTGAACTTCTCAGTCCTTTTTATCCTCCTTTTTGAACACGTACTATTAGTAGCATTATGTTTTCGGACTGATGCAAGATGATAAGCTTAGGAGGATCTAGATACATGTTTTCTAGGGATATTGGAATTGACCTTGGAACGGCAAATGTTTTAATTCATGTAAAGAGTAAAGGAATTGTATTGGATGAGCCATCCGTAGTGGCGATGGATCGCAATACAGGGAAGGTCCTTGAAGTTGGTGAAGCGGCACGACGTATGGTTGGACGGACACCAGGAAACATTGAAGCGATTCGCCCATTAAAAGATGGCGTTATTGCTGATTTTGATGTGACAGAAGCAATGCTTAAGCATTTTATAAATAAAATTAATGTCAAAGGATTTCTTTCTAAACCGAGAATGTTGATTTGCTGCCCAACGAATATTACAAAAGTGGAGCAAAAGGCGATTAAAGAAGCAGCAGAGAAATCTGGTGGGAAGAAAGTATACTTAGAGGAAGAGCCAAAAGTGGCAGCAATCGGAGCTGGCATGGAGATTTTTCAACCAAGTGGAAACATGGTTGTTGATATCGGTGGAGGTACTACAGATGTCGCTGTATTATCGATGGGCGGAATCGTTACTTCTGAATCGATTAAAATGGCCGGTGATAAATTTGATGGGGAAATTCTTCAATATATTAAGAAGAAATACAAACTACTAATCGGTGAACGTACAGCCGAGGACATCAAGATGCAGGTTGCAACCGTGTTTGAAGGATCTCGGAAAGAGGAAATGGACATTCGTGGTCGTGACATGGTATCTGGGCTTCCACGTACTATTTCTGTTCATTCTGTTGAAATAGAAGAAGCATTACGCGAATCCGTGTACCTTATTGTACAAGCAGCGAAATCTGTTTTGGAACGTACACCGCCTGAGTTGTCGGCGGATATTATTGACCGCGGTATTATTTTGACTGGTGGTGGAGCATTGATTCATGGTATTGACCAGCTACTTGCAGAAGAATTAAAGGTTCCTGTTTTTATAGCGGAAGAGCCAATGAGCTGCGTAGCAAAAGGCACCGGGATCATGCTTGAAAATATCGATAAAATTGAAAAAAGGAAAGCTATATAATGGGAGGAGTTCAAAAAGGACTGGTCAGCTCCCGTGAGTCGACTATTCATAGTGTCATGTTACCGGACTTTTTGAACAACCTTTATTTTATCGAAGGTTAAGGGGCAGACCCCCCCACTAATTGAAGGTTCACTTTATGAGGATATCTAGCATATGGCAGGTCCTTCATCCTGCTGCATGCTAGAGGTTTTCGGCAATCCGAACAAAAATATCGCCCCACACGAAACGATTACCCCGGAGGAAAGAAAAATGTTAAGAGGATTTTATACAGCCGCAAGTGGAATGCTTGCTCAACAGCGAACACAGGAAACGTTAGCGAATAATATTGCCAATATGAATACACCTGGATATAAGGCAGATCAAGCGACATTGCGTGCATTTCCAGAGATGTTAGTGCAAAAAATGGAATCCAAAAATGTCCCAACAACGAATGGAACGAGTCTACCTACTAAACATTCCATCGGTTCGTTACATACAGGCGTCTATGTTCAAGAAACGGTTCCAAACTTTACTCAGGGAGATATTCGGGAAACTGGAATGCAAACGGACTTAGCCATCGTTCAAGGAAATGTACCTGATGACAGTGGTGCTTTATTTTTCACGGTTCAAAATGAAGCTGGTGAGGAGCGTTATACGAGAAATGGGAATTTCACAGTAGATGGAGAAGGATTTCTTGTTACGAATCAGGGATATTATGTCTTGGATATGGCTGGAGACCTGATACAAACGAATGGTATGGATATGACAGTTAGCCCTGATGGCATGATCGAAACGGCGGGACAAGTCGTGGAACTAGGTATGGCGTATGCCGAAGAAGCGAATGACTTCGTGAAAGAAGGCAACGGTTTATTTAATGGAGAAGCAGGTGCTATCCCGGCCGGGGTAACATTTACGGTGAAACAAGGGGCTTTGGAAGGTTCCAATGTTAATGTTTTACAAACGATGACAGATATGATGACAGCTTATCGTCTTTTTGAAACGAATCAGCGCGTATTACGTGCATATGATGAGAGTATGGGGAAAGCAGTTAATGAAGTTGGAAAAATAGGATAATAGATGAATATTAGAAATTGGCAGGGAAAAAGAGGGGGAAATACAATTGTCACGCACCATGATACAGGCGGCTGTTACCATGAATCAGCTGCAAAACAAATTAGATGTTATCAGTCATAATATGGCCAATAGCCAAACAACTGGATATAAGACAAGACAAGCTACATTTTCCTCCCTGTTGTTTCAACAGATGGATAACTTGAAACAACCCGAAAATGATGTACAAAGATTGACACCAGAGGGGATTCGAATCGGTTTCTAAGCTCGGTTCCATTCATGTAAATTTGGATCAAGGGGCAATTGTGTCTTCTGAACGTTCTTTGGATACGGCTTTATTAAATAAGAATACACTTTTTCAGATTGAAGTAACGGAGAATGAGGTGTCAGAGATAAGGTACACGAGGGATGGTGCCTTTTATTTGAGTCCGGTGAATAATCAGGATGTGATGCTAACAACGAGTGGGGGGGCATCCCGTGTTAAATGAAGGTGGGGACCCGGTTGTCTTTATGGATGGGTTTGATGAAATCAATATTCAGGAAAATGACCGGGTAATTGTGAAACGGGGTGGCTTGTCTTGAGTAGTTGGTAGGATTGATGTGGTAGAAGTGGTCCATCCTAACTTACTAGAAGCGGCGGGGGAAAATATCTTCCGACTGCCAGATTTAGATGAATTAGGCTATACCTTTGATGACGTTATCCAAAATCCTGAACAAATCAAGGTTCTACAAGGGAAAGCATTGGAACAATCGAATGTCAATCTAGCAGAACAAATGTCAGAGCTGATCCTTACTCAACGATCTTATCAGTTTAATTCCCGTACGATTTCCATGGGGGACTTGTCAATCAATTGCGTTCATAAAAAATTAAAATGGAGTGATATATGGGGAAGGTAGCGAATATACTGTAACAGAATAATACAAAATTCCCATTATTACCAGACGGAAATATAAAAAATTCTAGATATACTGTACAATCTTATGATAAACTTTTATATACTAGTATATTCAAAGTAGGATATTGAAGGGCAATAGTCTCTCTTTCTAATTTTGAATACCCGTTAAGAAAGAATAGATGATTGTCAGGGAGTAAGGAGTTACTAGCCATGTCAACAAACCAATTAGAAAAAGTTGCTGAAAATCCGACCCGTGAGGTGGAGAAGGAAAAGGATTCTCAAATTCAAGAATCTGAAGCAACGAAAAAAACATCTAGAAAAGCACATAAAAAGAAGCTAAAGGAAGAGAAGCGGAAGAACAAACGACCAAGGCGACGCGTCTTTCCTATTTGGCTGAGAATTATTATGGTAATCATTCTCGCAGCGATGGCTCTAGTTGCAGGACTGATGATTGGTTATGGAGTAGTGGGTGACGGAAACCCGATCGATATTCTAAAAGAAGAAACCTGGCAACATATTATAAATATTGTAACGAAAGTAGAGTAACTAAAGGCGCACCACTCGAGTTGAAGTGGCGCGCTTTTTTATTGGGTTAAGAGAGCAGGGAAATCCCCACTTCAAAAATGGAGGAAAAACAAATCCTTTAGGTGGGGCGCACCCTAAAAGCCGATTCATTCATCTCTTTTTATTTCCACTATCCTAGATCTTACCCTTTTGATAAAATGCCAAATTCAATGGATTTATTTGTTCGATGATATTTTTCGAAGGGGATGTAAAGAATATGATGCTGGCCCATTTATCTTCATAATAAACCATAATTACATTGTCATCGTTTACGATTAACTTTCTTTCACCTGCTAAAAGAAGAAAATCTAAATACGTTGACTTGTTTTCCTTTTATCATAAGTTTAACTTCCATTGACCGAACCTTGTCATTAGAAACGCTTCGTTTAAATTACCTTGTTACGTGTTTTTAGAAGCACGATAAGGGTTTTGGAAAAAAGATATAAAATAAGTCTTCCATCAATGGCGCATTTCCGGATTAATAGATGAACACGAATTACGTGGGTATCATTCTGCCTTTATTAATTTTTATTAAAAAACTATTGCAATTGTATTTCATCCATGCTATATTATTATTCGTCGCTAAGAACAAAACGAAGCGATAGAAAAATTCACGCTTTCTTAAGTGGAAAAAAGTTGTTGACTTTTTCTTCGAAAGTGTGGTATTATATTTCTTGTCGATTCAAGACGAATTTCATTTGAGAGTTTGATTTTATAAAAAGTTGTTGACATCGACAGGATATTGTGTTATATTAAAACTTGTCGCTGAAAACGACAATTGATCTTTGAAAACTGAACAAAACAATCATTATGTCAAGCAATACATGCTAGTTAAGTTAAGAGCAAGAAAGCTCATCTATTTTTTGGAGAGTTTGATCTTGGCTCAGGACGAACGCTGGCGGCGTGCCTAATACATGCAAGTCGAGCGCGGGAAGCTAACGGATCCCCTTCGGGGGTGACGTTAGTGGAACGAGCGGCGGACGGGTGAGTAACACGTGGGCAACCTGCCTGTAAGATTGGGATAACTTGCGGAAACGTGAGCTAATACCGGATAATACTTTTCATCGCATGATGGAGAGTTTGAAAGACGGCTTCGGCTGTCACTTACAGATGGGCCCGCGGCGCATTAGTTAGTTGGTGAGGTAAAGGCTCACCAAGGCGACGATGCGTAGCCGACCTGAGAGGGTGATCGGCCACACTGGGACTGAGACACGGCCCAGACTCCTACGGGAGGCAGCAGTAGGGAATCTTCCGCAATGGACGAAAGTCTGACGGAGCAACGCCGCGTGAGTGAAGAAGGTTTTCGGATCGTAAAACTCTGTTGTTAGGGAAGAACAAGTATGATAGTAACTGATCATACCTTGACGGTACCTAACCAGAAAGCCACGGCTAACTACGTGCCAGCAGCCGCGGTAATACGTAGGTGGCAAGCGTTGTCCGGATTTATTGGGCGTAAAGCGCTCGCAGGCGGTCTTTTAAGTCTGATGTGAAATCTTGCGGCTTAACCGTGAGCGGTCATTGGAAACTGGAGGACTTGAGTACAGAAGAGGAGAGTGGAATTCCACGTGTAGCGGTGAAATGCGTAGAGATGTGGAGGAACACCAGTGGCGAAGGCGACTCTCTGGTCTGTAACTGACGCTGAGGAGCGAAAGCGTGGGTAGCGAACAGGATTAGATACCCTGGTAGTCCACGCCGTAAACGATGAGTGCTAGGTGTTAGAGGGTTTCCGCCCTTTAGTGCTGAAGTTAACGCATTAAGCACTCCGCCTGGGGAGTACGGCCGCAAGGCTGAAACTCAAAAGAATTGACGGGGACCCGCACAAGCGGTGGAGCATGTGGTTTAATTCGAAGCAACGCGAAGAACCTTACCAGGTCTTGACATCCTCTGACACTCCTAGAGATAGGATTTTCCCTTCGGGGACAGAGTGACAGGTGGTGCATGGTTGTCGTCAGCTCGTGTCGTGAGATGTTGGGTTAAGTCCCGCAACGAGCGCAACCCTTGATCTTAGTTGCCAGCATTCAGTTGGGCACTCTAAGGTGACTGCCGGTGACAAACCGGAGGAAGGTGGGGATGACGTCAAATCATCATGCCCCTTATGACCTGGGCTACACACGTGCTACAATGGATGGTACAAAGGGAAGCGAAACCGTGAGGTCAAGCAAATCCCATAAAACCATTCTCAGTTCGGATTGTAGGCTGCAACTCGCCTACATGAAGCCGGAATCGCTAGTAATCGCGGATCAGCATGCCGCGGTGAATACGTTCCCGGGTCTTGTACACACCGCCCGTCACACCACGAGAGTTGGTAACACCCGAAGTCGGTGAGGTAACCTTTTGGAGCCAGCCGCCGAAGGTGGGACCAATGATTGGGGTGAAGTCGTAACAAGGTAGCCGTATCGGAAGGTGCGGCTGGATCACCTCCTTTCTAAGGAAATGAAAAGCGTAAGCGACTGATTGCAGGAGCTGAAGCTAAATTATTACGGAACACCTTTCACAAGGTGAATATAAGGCATAATGAATTGTTTGGTTCAGTTTTGAGGGATTAATTCCTTCATTAATATATGTACCTTGAAAACTAGATAAGAATGACAAGACATCAATCAAAAGGCTGAAGCGACTGATTATAGGAGCTGAAGCTAGATTATTTTTAGTAAAGCAAGGCTATTAATTTAGCACGCTTATTCATTGTAAATTAGTTAAGTGAATAAGGGCGCACGGTGGATGCCTTGGCACTAGGAGCTGATGAAGGACGGGACTAACACCGATATGCTTCGGGGAGCTGTAAGTAAGCTTTGATCCGGAGATTTCCGAATGGGGAAACCCACTGTTCGTAATGGAACAGGACTTGTGTCTGAATACATAGGGCACAAGAGGCATACCTGGGGAACTGAAACATCTCAGTACCCAGAGGAAGAGAAAGCAAATGCGATTTCCCAAGTAGCGGCGAGCGAAACGGAAACAGCCCAAACCAGAGAGCTTGCTCTCTGGGGTTGTAGGACACTCCACATGGAGTTACAAAGGAATTCTTTAGACGAATCCATCTGGAAAGATGAGCCAAAGAGGGTAACAGCCCTGTAGTCAAAAGAGAATTCTCTCCGGAGTGTATCCTGAGTACGGCGGAACACGTGGAATTCCGTCGGAATCCGGGAGGACCATCTCCCAAGGCTAAATACTCCCTAGTGACCGATAGTGAACCAGTACCGTGAGGGAAAGGTGAAAAGTACCCCGGAAGGGGAGTGAAAGAGTACCTGAAACCGTGTGCCTACAAGTAGTCGAAGCGCATTTACGCGTGACGGCGTACCTTTTGTAGAATGGACCGGCGAGTTACGATCGTATGCAAGGTTAAGTGGAAGACACGAAGCCGCAGCGAAAGCGAGTCTAAACAGGGCGAATGAGTATGCGGTCGTAGACCCGAAACCGTGTGATCTACCCATGTCCAGGGTGAAGGTCAGGTAACACTGACAGGAGGCCCGAACCCACGTATGTTGAAAAATGCGGGGATGAGGTGTGGGTAGGGGTGAAATGCCAATCGAACACGGAGATAGCTGGTTCTCTCCGAAATAGCTTTAGGGCTAGCCTCAAGGAAAGAGTACTGGAGGTAGAGCACTGATTGGACTAGGGGCCCTCATCGGGTTACCGAATTCAGTCAAACTCCGAATGCCAGCTACTTAGACTTGGGAGTCAGACTATGGGTGATAAGGTTCATAGTCGAAAGGGAAACAGCCCAGACCACCAGCTAAGGTCCCAAAGTATACGTTAAGTGGAAAAGGATGTGGAGTTGCTTAGACAACCAGGATGTTGGCTTAGAAGCAGCCATCATTTAAAGAGTGCGTAATAGCTCACTGGTCGAGTGACTCTGCGCCGAAAATGTACCGGGGCTAAACGTATCACCGAAGCTGTGGATTGTCT
This sequence comes from Oceanobacillus senegalensis, assembly GCF_900176885.1. Lineage (GTDB taxonomy): Bacteria > Bacillota > Bacilli > Bacillales > Amphibacillaceae > Oceanobacillus > Oceanobacillus senegalensis. The sequence goes on from NZ_LT839648.1 coordinate 3,911,577, forward strand.
TTTAGACAATGGTAGGAGAGCGTTCTAAGTGCTGTGAAGTCAGACCGTGAGGACTGGTGGAGCGCTTAGAAGTGAGAATGCCGGTATGAGTAGCGAAAAAAGAGTGAGAATCTCTTTCACCGAATGCCTAAGGTTTCCTGAGGAAGGCTCGTCCTCTCAGGGTTAGTCGGGACCTAAGCCGAGGCCGAAAGGCGTAGGCGATGGACAACAGGCAGATATTCCTGTACCACCTCGTGATCGTTATGAGTGATGGGGGGACGCAGTAGGATAAGGAATGCGCACCGATGGACGTGTGCGCCCAAGCAGTGAGAAAGTCAGATAGGCAAATCCGTCTGGCCATTTCAAGCTGTGATGGGGAGGCAACTATAGCCGAAGTTCCGGATTTCACACTGCCGAGAAAAGCCTCTAGCCAGATCACAGGTGCCCGTACCGCAAACCGACACAGGTAGGCGAGGAGAGAATCCTAAGGTGAGCGGGAGAACTCTCGTTAAGGAACTCGGCAAAATGACCCCGTAACTTAGGGAGAAGGGGTGCTCTATAGAGATAGAGCCGCAGTGAATAGGCCCAAGCGACTGTTTAGCAAAAACACAGGTCTCTGCGAAGCCGAAAGGCGAAGTATAGGGGCTGACACCTGCCCGGTGCTGGAAGGTTAAGGGGAAGAGTTAGGACCTTTGGTCCGAAGCTTAGAACCGAAGCCCCAGTAAACGGCGGCCGTAACTATAACGGTCCTAAGGTAGCGAAATTCCTTGTCGGGTAAGTTCCGACCCGCACGAAAGGTGCAACGACTTGGGCACTGTCTCAACGAGAGACCCGGTGAAATTATACTATGCGTGAAGATGCGCATTACCCGCGACAGGACGGAAAGACCCCGTGGAGCTTTACTGTAGCCTGATATTGAATGTCTGTGCAGCTTGTACAGGATAGGTGGGAGCCTCAGAAGCGTGAGCGCCAGCTTACGTGGAGGCATCCGTGGGATACCACCCTGGCTGTATGGACCTTCTAACCCAGGACCGTGATCCGGTTCGGAGACAGTGTCAGGCGGGCAGTTTGACTGGGGCGGTCGCCTCCCAAAAGGTAACGGAGGCGCCCAAAGGTTCCCTCAGAATGGTTGGAAATCATTCGCAGAGTGTAAAGGCAGAAGGGAGCTTGACTGCGAGACCTACAAGTCGAGCAGGGACGAAAGTCGGGCTTAGTGATCCGGTGGTTCCGCATGGAAGGGCCATCGCTCAACGGATAAAAGCTACCCCGGGGATAACAGGCTTATCTCCCCCAAGAGTTCACATCGACGGGGAGGTTTGGCACCTCGATGTCGGCTCATCGCATCCTGGGGCTGTAGTCGGTCCCAAGGGTTGGGCTGTTCGCCCATTAAAGCGGTACGCGAGCTGGGTTCAGAACGTCGTGAGACAGTTCGGTCCCTATCCGTCGTGGGCGCCCGGAAGTTTGAGAGGAGCTGTCCTTAGTACGAGAGGACCGGGATGGACATACCGCTGGTGTACCAGTTGTTCCGCCAGGAGCATAGCTGGGTAGCTACGTATGGTAAGGATAAGTGCTGAAAGCATCTAAGCATGAAGCCCCCCTCAAGATGAGACTTCCCATCACTTCTAAGTGAGTAAGATCCCTCAGGGACTATGAGGTAGATAGGTTCGAGGTGGAAGCGTGGTGACACGTGGAGCTGACGAATACTAATCGATCGAGGACTTAACTAACTTCTTAAAAGATGTCAATGATTCACTCTTATTTAGTTTTTGAGGTATAAAGTTAAAAAACTCTTGACTTTAACTCTATAAATAATTATAATAATGATTGTCGCTGATTTTGTAAATTAGTTAAATCTTGTCTGGTAGTAATGGCGGAGAGGTCACACCTGTTCCCATGCCGAACACAGTAGTTAAGCTCTCCAGCGCCGATGGTAGTTGGGGTTAACCTCTGCGAGAGTAGGACGCCGCCAGGCAATATTATTCACATTTTATTAGATTATTCCACAGTAGCTCAGTGGTAGAGCAATCGGCTGTTAACCGATCGGTCGTAGGTTCGAATCCTACCTGTGGAGCCAATGGAGAGCTGTCCGAGCTGGCCGAAGGAGCACGATTGGAAATCGTGTATACCGCTACCGCGGTATCGAGGGTTCGAATCCCTCGCTCTCCGCCATTATAGGCCCGTTGGTCAAGTGGTTAAGACACCGCCCTTTCACGGCGGTAACACGGGTTCGAATCCCGTACGGGTCATCACTAACGTTGGAGGATTAGCTCAGCTGGGAGAGCACCTGCCTTACAAGCAGGGGGTCACAGGTTCAAGTCCTGTATCCTCCACCATATATCTCACATCGCGGGGTGGAGCAAGCCGCTCACATCGTCGATTATGCTACTAGGTGCAGGCTTGCGAGGAGTGCAACTTCACCGAATAACCTTGCAACACGACGAGCAATCCCCATAGTTAATTGCAATAAAAAAATAGAATTAACAAATTTAGTATTTTTCATACCGCGGGGTGGAGCAGTCTGGTAGCTCGTCGGGCTCATAACCCGAAGGTCGTAGGTTCAAATCCTGCCCCCGCAACCAATTAATCTAACTTCTTTTTAAAGTGCAACCAAATCTAATATTGGTCCGGTAGTTCAGTTGGTTAGAATGCCTGCCTGTCACGCAGGAGGTCGCGGGTTCGAGTCCCGTCCGGACCGCCATCTAATAATATTATCTAAAATATAATATGCGGCCTAGCTCAATTGGTAGAGCAAGCCGTTTACTTCATCGAAATTCTACTAGGTGCAGGCTTGCGAGGAGTGCAACTTCACTGATTGAACTTGCAACACGACAAGTGTAAACAAAGTAGTGCGCCATTTAATAATATTATCTAAAACATAATACGCCGGCCTAGCTCAATTGGTAGAGCAACTGACTTGTAATCAGTAGGTTGGGGGTTCAAGTCCTCTGGCCGGCACCATTTCTATAAAATGTAGGAGCCATTAGCTCAGGCGGTAGAGCAACGAGCAATACATCTACCGAATAATCTACGAGTAACCCCGAAGCACTATACATCTTTGGATATGCTAGTAGATGCAGGGGGCACGTAATGCCTTTTCTCTTTAAAAGAGATGAGTAAAATATTAGGAGCCATTAGCTCAGGCGGTAGAGCATCTGACTTTTAATCAGAGGGTCGAAGGTTCGAGTCCTTCATGGCTCACCATTTATGCGGGTGNATCTTATAAATGTCTTAAGTAATTCTTATCTAGTTTTGAAGGTATAAACATGTCTAGTGGCGATGGCGGAGAGGCCACACCTGTTCCCATGCCGAACACAGTAGTTAAGCTCTCCAGCGCCGATGGTAGTTGGGGTTAACCCCTGCAAGAGTAGGACGCTGCTAGGCAAACCTTTTATCCCATAGGCCCGTTGGTCAAGTGGTTAAGACACCGCCCTTTCACGGCGGTAACACGGGTTCGAATCCCGTACGGGTCACCACTATTTCGGAGGATTAGCTCAGCTGGGAGAGCACCTGCCTTACAAGCAGGGGGTCACAGGTTCAAGTCCTGTATCCTCCACCATATATTTTTACATCGCGGGGTGGAGCAAGCCGCTCACATCGTCGATTATGCTACTAGGTGCAGGCTTGCGAGGAGTGCAACTTCACCGAATAACCTTGCAACACGACGAGCAATCCCCATAGTTAATTGCAATAAAAAAATAGAATTAACAAATTTAGTATTTTTCATACCGCGGGGTGGAGCAGTCTGGTAGCTCGTCGGGCTCATAACCCGAAGGTCGTAGGTTCAAATCCTGCCCCCGCAACCAATTAATCTAACTTCTTTTTAAAGTGCAACCAAATCTAATATTGGTCCGGTAGTTCAGTTGGTTAGAATGCCTGCCTGTCACGCAGGAGGTCGCGGGTTCGAGTCCCGTCCGGACCGCCATCTAATAATATTATCTAAAATATAATATGCGGCCTAGCTCAATTGGTAGAGCAAGCCGTTTACTTCATCGAAATTCTACTAGGTGCAGGCTTGCGAGGAGTGCAACTTCACTGATTGAACTTGCAACACGACAAGTGTAAACAAAGTAGTGCGCCATTTAATAATATTATCTAAAACATAATACGCCGGCCTAGCTCAATTGGTAGAGCAACTGACTTGTAATCAGTAGGTTGGGGGTTCAAGTCCTCTGGCCGGCACCATTTCTATAAAATGTAGGAGCCATTAGCTCAGGCGGTAGAGCAACGAGCAATACATCTACCGAATAATCTACGAGTAACCCCGAAGCACTATACATCTTTGGATATGCTAGTAGATGCAGGGGGCACGTAATGCCTTTTCTCTTTAAAAGAGATGAGTAAAATATTAGGAGCCATTAGCTCAGGCGGTAGAGCATCTGACTTTTAATCAGAGGGTCGAAGGTTCGAGTCCTTCATGGCTCACCATTTATGCGGGTGTGGCGGAATTGGCAGACGCGCTAGACTTAGGATCTAGTATCTTCGGATGTGGGGGTTCGACTCCCTTCACCCGCACCATTTAAATGTAACATCAATATATGTTATGCGGAAGTAGTTCAGTGGTAGAACACCACCTTGCCAAGGTGGGGGTCGCGGGTTCGAATCCCGTCTTCCGCTCCAGACTATGTGCCGGGGTGGCGGAACTGGCAGACGCACAGGACTTAAAATCCTGCGGTAGGTAACTACCGTACCGGTTCGATTCCGGTCCTCGGCACCATAAGCGCCCGTAGCTCAATTGGATAGAGCGTCTGACTACGGATCAGAAGGTTAGGGGTTCGACTCCTCTCGGGCGCGCCATTATCGGGAAGTAGCTCAGCTTGGTAGAGCACATGGTTTGGGACCATGGGGTCGCAGGTTCAAATCCTGTCTTCCCGACCATTATAGATGAATGATGGGGCCTTAGCTCAGCTGGGAGAGCGCCTGCTTTGCACGCAGGAGGTCAGCGGTTCGATCCCGCTAGGCTCCACCAGGATATCGATTGACAGAAGTTAATTAGTATGTTAAATTAATAAAGTCGCTGTTACAAAGCGAACCAAATTTGCTCTTTGAAAACTGAACAAAACAACCAGTATGTTAAGATATTAAAAGGAACTCGTTTTTCTTTTAACTATAGCTAAGACATAGAATTAATTGGTGTTAATTCTATACAAACTTTTTTGGAGAGTTTGATCTTGGCTCAGGACGAACGCTGGCGGCGTGCCTAATACATGCAAGTCGAGCGCGGGAAGCTAACTGATCCCCTTCGGGGGTGACGTTAGTGGAACGAGCGGCGGACGGGTGAGTAACACGTGGGCAACCTGCCTGTAAGATTGGGATAACTTGCGGAAACGTGAGCTAATACCGGATAATACTTTTCATCGCATGATGGAGAGTTTGAAAGACGGCTTCGGCTGTCACTTACAGATGGGCCCGCGGCGCATTAGTTAGTTGGTGAGGTAAAGGCTCACCAAGGCGACGATGCGTAGCCGACCTGAGAGGGTGATCGGCCACACTGGGACTGAGACACGGCCCAGACTCCTACGGGAGGCAGCAGTAGGGAATCTTCCGCAATGGACGAAAGTCTGACGGAGCAACGCCGCGTGAGTGAAGAAGGTTTTCGGATCGTAAAACTCTGTTGTTAGGGAAGAACAAGTATGATAGTAACTGATCATACCTTGACGGTACCTAACCAGAAAGCCACGGCTAACTACGTGCCAGCAGCCGCGGTAATACGTAGGTGGCAAGCGTTGTCCGGATTTATTGGGCGTAAAGCGCTCGCAGGCGGTCTTTTAAGTCTGATGTGAAATCTTGCGGCTTAACCGTGAGCGGTCATTGGAAACTGGAGGACTTGAGTACAGAAGAGGAGAGTGGAATTCCACGTGTAGCGGTGAAATGCGTAGAGATGTGGAGGAACACCAGTGGCGAAGGCGACTCTCTGGTCTGTAACTGACGCTGAGGAGCGAAAGCGTGGGTAGCGAACAGGATTAGATACCCTGGTAGTCCACGCCGTAAACGATGAGTGCTAGGTGTTAGAGGGTTTCCGCCCTTTAGTGCTGAAGTTAACGCATTAAGCACTCCGCCTGGGGAGTACGGCCGCAAGGCTGAAACTCAAAAGAATTGACGGGGACCCGCACAAGCGGTGGAGCATGTGGTTTAATTCGAAGCAACGCGAAGAACCTTACCAGGTCTTGACATCCTCTGACACTCCTAGAGATAGGATTTTCCCTTCGGGGACAGAGTGACAGGTGGTGCATGGTTGTCGTCAGCTCGTGTCGTGAGATGTTGGGTTAAGTCCCGCAACGAGCGCAACCCTTGATCTTAGTTGCCAGCATTCAGTTGGGCACTCTAAGGTGACTGCCGGTGACAAACCGGAGGAAGGTGGGGATGACGTCAAATCATCATGCCCCTTATGACCTGGGCTACACACGTGCTACAATGGATGGTACAAAGGGAAGCGAAACCGTGAGGTCAAGCAAATCCCATAAAACCATTCTCAGTTCGGATTGTAGGCTGCAACTCGCCTACATGAAGCCGGAATCGCTAGTAATCGCGGATCAGCATGCCGCGGTGAATACGTTCCCGGGTCTTGTACACACCGCCCGTCACACCACGAGAGTTGGTAACACCCGAAGTCGGTGAGGTAACCTTTTGGAGCCAGCCGCCGAAGGTGGGACCAATGATTGGGGTGAAGTCGTAACAAGGTAGCCGTATCGGAAGGTGCGGCTGGATCACCTCCTTTCTAAGGATTATTACGGAACATCCTATTTAGGATGAAACATACTGAGTTGTTTGGTTCAGTTTTGAGAGAGTGAATCTCTTAATTTTTGTACCTTGAAAACTAAATAAGAGTAATCAACGACATCAAAAATAAAAGGATGCAGCGACTGATTATGGGAGCTGAATCTAGATTAAAACGTAAAGCAAGGCTATTAATTTAGTACGCTTATTCATTGTAAACTTAGTTAAGTGAATAAGGGCGCACGGTGGATGCCTTGGCACTAGGAGCTGATGAAGGACGGGACTAACACCGATATGCTTCGGGGAGCTGTAAGTAAGCTTTGATCCGGAGATTTCCGAATGGGGAAACCCACTGTTCGTAATGGAACAGGACTTGTGTCTGAATACATAGGGCACAAGAGGCATACCTGGGGAACTGAAACATCTCAGTACCCAGAGGAAGAGAAAGCAAATGCGATTTCCCAAGTAGCGGCGAGCGAAACGGAAACAGCCCAAACCAGAGAGCTTGCTCTCTGGGGTTGTAGGACACTCCACATGGAGTTACAAAGGAATTCTTTAGACGAATCCATCTGGAAAGATGAGCCAAAGAGGGTAACAGCCCTGTAGTCAAAAGAGAATTCTCTCCGGAGTGTATCCTGAGTACGGCGGAACACGTGGAATTCCGTCGGAATCCGGGAGGACCATCTCCCAAGGCTAAATACTCCCTAGTGACCGATAGTGAACCAGTACCGTGAGGGAAAGGTGAAAAGTACCCCGGAAGGGGAGTGAAAGAGTACCTGAAACCGTGTGCCTACAAGTAGTCGAAGCGCATTTACGCGTGACGGCGTACCTTTTGTAGAATGGACCGGCGAGTTACGATCGTATGCAAGGTTAAGTGGAAGACACGAAGCCGCAGCGAAAGCGAGTCTAAACAGGGCGAATGAGTATGCGGTCGTAGACCCGAAACCGTGTGATCTACCCATGTCCAGGGTGAAGGTCAGGTAACACTGACAGGAGGCCCGAACCCACGTATGTTGAAAAATGCGGGGATGAGGTGTGGGTAGGGGTGAAATGCCAATCGAACACGGAGATAGCTGGTTCTCTCCGAAATAGCTTTAGGGCTAGCCTCAAAGATTTGAGTACTGGAGGTAGAGCACTGATTGGACTAGGGGCCCTCATCGGGTTACCGAATTCAGTCAAACTCCGAATGCCAGCTACTTAGACTTGGGAGTCAGACTATGGGTGATAAGGTTCATAGTCGAAAGGGAAACAGCCCAGACCACCAGCTAAGGTCCCAAAGTATACGTTAAGTGGAAAAGGATGTGGAGTTGCTTAGACAACCAGGATGTTGGCTTAGAAGCAGCCATCATTTAAAGAGTGCGTAATAGCTCACTGGTCGAGTGACTCTGCGCCGAAAATGTACCGGGGCTAAACGTATCACCGAAGCTGTGGATTGTCTTTTAGACAATGGTAGGAGAGCGTTCTAAGTGCTGTGAAGTCAGACCGTGAGGACTGGTGGAGCGCTTAGAAGTGAGAATGCCGGTATGAGTAGCGAAAAAAGAGTGAGAATCTCTTTCACCGAATGCCTAAGGTTTCCTGAGGAAGGCTCGTCCTCTCAGGGTTAGTCGGGACCTAAGCCGAGGCCGAAAGGCGTAGGCGATGGACAACAGGCAGATATTCCTGTACCACCTCGTGATCGTTATGAGTGATGGGGGGACGCAGTAGGATAAGGAATGCGCACCGATGGACGTGTGCGCCCAAGCAGTGAGAAAGTCAGATAGGCAAATCCGTCTGGCCATTTCAAGCTGTGATGGGGAGGCAACTATAGCCGAAGTTCCGGATTTCACACTGCCGAGAAAAGCCTCTAGCCAGATCACAGGTGCCCGTACCGCAAACCGACACAGGTAGGCGAGGAGAGAATCCTAAGGTGAGCGGGAGAACTCTCGTTAAGGAACTCGGCAAAATGACCCCGTAACTTAGGGAGAAGGGGTGCTCTATAGAGATAGAGCCGCAGTGAATAGGCCCAAGCGACTGTTTAGCAAAAACACAGGTCTCTGCGAAGCCGAAAGGCGAAGTATAGGGGCTGACACCTGCCCGGTGCTGGAAGGTTAAGGGGAAGAGTTAGGACCTTTGGTCCGAAGCTTAGAACCGAAGCCCCAGTAAACGGCGGCCGTAACTATAACGGTCCTAAGGTAGCGAAATTCCTTGTCGGGTAAGTTCCGACCCGCACGAAAGGTGCAACGACTTGGGCACTGTCTCAACGAGAGACCCGGTGAAATTATACTATGCGTGAAGATGCGCATTACCCGCGACAGGACGGAAAGACCCCGTGGAGCTTTACTGTAGCCTGATATTGAATGTCTGTGCAGCTTGTACAGGATAGGTGGGAGCCTCAGAAGCGTGAGCGCCAGCTTACGTGGAGGCATCCGTGGGATACCACCCTGGCTGTATGGACCTTCTAACCCAGGACCGTGATCCGGTTCGGAGACAGTGTCAGGCGGGCAGTTTGACTGGGGCGGTCGCCTCCCAAAAGGTAACGGAGGCGCCCAAAGGTTCCCTCAGAATGGTTGGAAATCATTCGCAGAGTGTAAAGGCAGAAGGGAGCTTGACTGCGAGACCTACAAGTCGAGCAGGGACGAAAGTCGGGCTTAGTGATCCGGTGGTTCCGCATGGAAGGGCCATCGCTCAACGGATAAAAGCTACCCCGGGGATAACAGGCTTATCTCCCCCAAGAGTTCACATCGACGGGGAGGTTTGGCACCTCGATGTCGGCTCATCGCATCCTGGGGCTGTAGTCGGTCCCAAGGGTTGGGCTGTTCGCCCATTAAAGCGGTACGCGAGCTGGGTTCAGAACGTCGTGAGACAGTTCGGTCCCTATCCGTCGTGGGCGCCGGAAGTTTGAGAGGAGCTGTCCTTAGTACGAGAGGACCGGGATGGACATACCGCTGGTGTACCAGTTGTTCCGCCAGGAGCATAGCTGGGTAGCTACGTATGGTAAGGATAAGTGCTGAAAGCATCTAAGCATGAAGCCCCCCTCAAGATGAGACTTCCCATCACTTCTAAGTGAGTAAGATCCCTCAGGGACTATGAGGTAGATAGGTTCGAGGTGGAAGCGTGGTGACACGTGGAGCTGACGAATACTAATCGATCGAGGACTTAACTAACTTCTTAAAGGATGTCAGTGATTACCTCTTATTTAGTTTTTAGGGTATAAAAAACCCTTGCACTTTTTGTCAAAAATGCATATAATATAACTTGTTCTTATGAATAAGTATTATCTGGTAGCGATGGCGGAGAGGTCACACCTGTTCCCATGCCGAACACAGTAGTTAAGCTCTCCAGCGCCGATGGTAGTTGGGGTTAACCCCTGCGAGAGTAGGACGCCGCCAGGTTTCATCCGGAGGATTAGCTCAGTTGGGAGAGCACCTGCCTTACAAGCAGGGGGTCACAGGTTCAAGTCCTGTATCCTCCACCATATATAATCCGGTCTAACTCAATTGGTAGAGCAAGCCGTTTATTTCATCAAAACCTACTATGTGCAGGCTTGTGAGAAGTGCAACTTAACCGAATGAACTTACAACACGACGAGCATAAAAAAAGTAGTGCACCATCTAATAATATTATCTAAAACATAATACGCCGGCCTAGCTCAATTGGTAGAGCAACTGACTTGTAATCAGTAGGTTGGGGGTTCAAGTCCTCTGGCCGGCACCATTTCTATAAAATATATGAGCCATTAGCTCAGTCGGCAGAGCATCTGACTTTTAATCAGAGGGTCGAAGGTTCGAATCCTTCATGGCTCACCATTTATGCGGGTGTGGCGGAATTGGCAGACGCGCTAGACTTAGGATCTAGTATCTTCGGATGTGGGGGTTCGACTCCCTTCACCCGCACCATTATAATATACTATAAAAACATTGTCATGCGGAAGTAGTTCAGTGGTAGAACACCACCTTGCCAAGGTGGGGGTCGCGGGTTCGAATCCCGTCTTCCGCTCCAGACTATGTGCCGGGGTGGCGGAACTGGCAGACGCACAGGACTTAAAATCCTGCGGTAGGTAACTACCGTACCGGTTCGATTCCGGTCCTCGGCACCATAAGCGCCCGTAGCTCAATTGGATAGAGCGTCTGACTACGGATCAGAAGGTTAGGGGTTCGACTCCTCTCGGGCGCGCCATTATCGGGAAGTAGCTCAGCTTGGTAGAGCACATGGTTTGGGACCATGGGGTCGCAGGTTCAAATCCTGTCTTCCCGACCATTATAGATGAATGATGGGGCCTTAGCTCAGCTGGGAGAGCGCCTGCTTTGCACGCAGGAGGTCAGCGGTTCGATCCCGCTAGGCTCCACCAGGATATCGATTGACAGAAGTTAATTAGTATGTTAAATTAATAAAGTCGCTGTTACAAAGCGAACCAAATTTGCTCTTTGAAAACTGAACAAAACAACCAGTATGTTAAGATATTAAAAGGAACTCGTTTTTCTTTTAACTATAGCTAAGACATAGAATTAATTGGTGTTAATTCTATACAAACTTTTTTGGAGAGTTTGATCTTGGCTCAGGACGAACGCTGGCGGCGTGCCTAATACATGCAAGTCGAGCGCGGGAAGCTAACTGATCCCCTTCGGGGGTGACGTTAGTGGAACGAGCGGCGGACGGGTGAGTAACACGTGGGCAACCTGCCTGTAAGATTGGGATAACTTGCGGAAACGTGAGCTAATACCGGATAATACTTTTCATCGCATGATGGAGAGTTTGAAAGACGGCTTCGGCTGTCACTTACAGATGGGCCCGCGGCGCATTAGTTAGTTGGTGAGGTAAAGGCTCACCAAGGCGACGATGCGTAGCCGACCTGAGAGGGTGATCGGCCACACTGGGACTGAGACACGGCCCAGACTCCTACGGGAGGCAGCAGTAGGGAATCTTCCGCAATGGACGAAAGTCTGACGGAGCAACGCCGCGTGAGTGAAGAAGGTTTTCGGATCGTAAAACTCTGTTGTTAGGGAAGAACAAGTATGATAGTAACTGATCATACCTTGACGGTACCTAACCAGAAAGCCACGGCTAACTACGTGCCAGCAGCCGCGGTAATACGTAGGTGGCAAGCGTTGTCCGGATTTATTGGGCGTAAAGCGCTCGCAGGCGGTCTTTTAAGTCTGATGTGAAATCTTGCGGCTTAACCGTGAGCGGTCATTGGAAACTGGAGGACTTGAGTACAGAAGAGGAGAGTGGAATTCCACGTGTAGCGGTGAAATGCGTAGAGATGTGGAGGAACACCAGTGGCGAAGGCGACTCTCTGGTCTGTAACTGACGCTGAGGAGCGAAAGCGTGGGTAGCGAACAGGATTAGATACCCTGGTAGTCCACGCCGTAAACGATGAGTGCTAGGTGTTAGAGGGTTTCCGCCCTTTAGTGCTGAAGTTAACGCATTAAGCACTCCGCCTGGGGAGTACGGCCGCAAGGCTGAAACTCAAAAGAATTGACGGGGACCCGCACAAGCGGTGGAGCATGTGGTTTAATTCGAAGCAACGCGAAGAACCTTACCAGGTCTTGACATCCTCTGACACTCCTAGAGATAGGATTTTCCCTTCGGGGACAGAGTGACAGGTGGTGCATGGTTGTCGTCAGCTCGTGTCGTGAGATGTTGGGTTAAGTCCCGCAACGAGCGCAACCCTTGATCTTAGTTGCCAGCATTCAGTTGGGCACTCTAAGGTGACTGCCGGTGACAAACCGGAGGAAGGTGGGGATGACGTCAAATCATCATGCCCCTTATGACCTGGGCTACACACGTGCTACAATGGATGGTACAAAGGGAAGCGAAACCGTGAGGTCAAGCAAATCCCATAAAACCATTCTCAGTTCGGATTGTAGGCTGCAACTCGCCTACATGAAGCCGGAATCGCTAGTAATCGCGGATCAGCATGCCGCGGTGAATACGTTCCCGGGTCTTGTACACACCGCCCGTCACACCACGAGAGTTGGTAACACCCGAAGTCGGTGAGGTAACCTTTTGGAGCCAGCCGCCGAAGGTGGGACCAATGATTGGGGTGAAGTCGTAACAAGGTAGCCGTATCGGAAGGTGCGGCTGGATCACCTCCTTTCTAAGGAAATGAAAAGCGTAAGCGACTGATTGCAGGAGCTGAAGCTAAATTATTACGGAACACCTTTCACAAGGTGAATATAAGGCATAATGAATTGTTTGGTTCAGTTTTGAGGGATTAATTCCTTCATTAATATATGTACCTTGAAAACTAGATAAGAATGACAAGACATCAATCAAAAGGCTGAAGCGACTGATTATAGGAGCTGAAGCTAGATTATTTTTAGTAAAGCAAGGCTATTAATTTAGCACGCTTATTCATTGTAAATTAGTTAAGTGAATAAGGGCGCACGGTGGATGCCTTGGCACTAGGAGCTGATGAAGGACGGGACTAACACCGATATGCTTCGGGGAGCTGTAAGTAAGCTTTGATCCGGAGATTTCCGAATGGGGAAACCCACTGTTCGTAATGGAACAGGACTTGTGTCTGAATACATAGGGCACAAGAGGCATACCTGGGGAACTGAAACATCTCAGTACCCAGAGGAAGAGAAAGCAAATGCGATTTCCCAAGTAGCGGCGAGCGAAACGGAAACAGCCCAAACCAGAGAGCTTGCTCTCTGGGGTTGTAGGACACTCCACATGGAGTTACAAAGGAATTCTTTAGACGAATCCATCTGGAAAGATGAGCCAAAGAGGGTAACAGCCCTGTAGTCAAAAAGAGAATTCTCTCCGGAGTGTATCCTGAGTACGGCGGAACACGTGGAATTCCGTCGGAATCCGGGAGGACCATCTCCCAAGGCTAAATACTCCCTAGTGACCGATAGTGAACCAGTACCGTGAGGGAAAGGTGAAAAGTACCCCGGAAGGGGAGTGAAAGAGTACCTGAAACCGTGTGCCTACAAGTAGTCGAAGCGCATTTACGCGTGACGGCGTACCTTTTGTAGAATGGACCGGCGAGTTACGATCGTATGCAAGGTTAAGTGGAAGACACGAAGCCGCAGCGAAAGCGAGTCTAAACAGGGCGAATGAGTATGCGGTCGTAGACCCGAAACCGTGTGATCTACCCATGTCCAGGGTGAAGGTCAGGTAACACTGACAGGAGGCCCGAACCCACGTATGTTGAAAAATGCGGGGATGAGGTGTGGGTAGGGGTGAAATGCCAATCGAACACGGAGATAGCTGGTTCTCTCCGAAATAGCTTTAGGGCTAGCCTCAAAGATTTGAGTACTGGAGGTAGAGCACTGATTGGACTAGGGGCCCTCATCGGGTTACCGAATTCAGTCAAACTCCGAATGCCAGCTACTTAGACTTGGGAGTCAGACTATGGGTGATAAGGTTCATAGTCGAAAGGGAAACAGCCCAGACCACCAGCTAAGGTCCCAAAGTATACGTTAAGTGGAAAAGGATGTGGAGTTGCTTAGACAACCAGGATGTTGGCTTAGAAGCAGCCATCATTTAAAGAGTGCGTAATAGCTCACTGGTCGAGTGACTCTGCGCCGAAAATGTACCGGGGCTAAACGTATCACCGAAGCTGTGGATTGTCTTTTAGACAATGGTAGGAGAGCGTTCTAAGTGCTGTGAAGTCAGACCGTGAGGACTGGTGGAGCGCTTAGAAGTGAGAATGCCGGTATGAGTAGCGAAAAAAGAGTGAGAATCTCTTTCACCGAATGCCTAAGGTTTCCTGAGGAAGGCTCGTCCTCTCAGGGTTAGTCGGGACCTAAGCCGAGGCCGAAAGGCGTAGGCGATGGACAACAGGCAGATATTCCTGTACCACCTCGTGATCGTTATGAGTGATGGGGGGACGCAGTAGGATAAGGAATGCGCACCGATGGACGTGTGCGCCCAAGCAGTGAGAAAGTCAGATAGGCAAATCCGTCTGGCCATTTCAAGCTGTGATGGGGAGGCAACTATAGCCGAAGTTCCGGATTTCACACTGCCGAGAAAAGCCTCTAGCCAGATCACAGGTGCCCGTACCGCAAACCGACACAGGTAGGCGAGGAGAGAATCCTAAGGTGAGCGGGAGAACTCTCGTTAAGGAACTCGGCAAAATGACCCCGTAACTTAGGGAGAAGGGGTGCTCTATAGAGATAGAGCCGCAGTGAATAGGCCCAAGCGACTGTTTAGCAAAAACACAGGTCTCTGCGAAGCCGAAAGGCGAAGTATAGGGGCTGACACCTGCCCGGTGCTGGAAGGTTAAGGGGAAGAGTTAGGACCTTTGGTCCGAAGCTTAGAACCGAAGCCCCAGTAAACGGCGGCCGTAACTATAACGGTCCTAAGGTAGCGAAATTCCTTGTCGGGTAAGTTCCGACCCGCACGAAAGGTGCAACGACTTGGGCACTGTCTCAACGAGAGACCCGGTGAAATTATACTATGCGTGAAGATGCGCATTACCCGCGACAGGACGGAAAGACCCCGTGGAGCTTTACTGTAGCCTGATATTGAATGTCTGTGCAGCTTGTACAGGATAGGTGGGAGCCTCAGAAGCGTGAGCGCCAGCTTACGTGGAGGCATCCGTGGGATACCACCCTGGCTGTATGGACCTTCTAACCCAGGACCGTGATCCGGTTCGGAGACAGTGTCAGGCGGGCAGTTTGACTGGGGCGGTCGCCTCCCAAAAGGTAACGGAGGCGCCCAAAGGTTCCCTCAGAATGGTTGGAAATCATTCGCAGAGTGTAAAGGCAGAAGGGAGCTTGACTGCGAGACCTACAAGTCGAGCAGGGACGAAAGTCGGGCTTAGTGATCCGGTGGTTCCGCATGGAAGGGCCATCGCTCAACGGATAAAAGCTACCCCGGGGATAACAGGCTTATCTCCCCCAAGAGTTCACATCGACGGGGAGGTTTGGCACCTCGATGTCGGCTCATCGCATCCTGGGGCTGTAGTCGGTCCCAAGGGTTGGGCTGTTCGCCCATTAAAGCGGTACGCGAGCTGGGTTCAGAACGTCGTGAGACAGTTCGGTCCCTATCCGTCGTGGGCGCCGGAAGTTTGAGAGGAGCTGTCCTTAGTACGAGAGGACCGGGATGGACATACCGCTGGTGTACCAGTTGTTCCGCCAGGAGCATAGCTGGGTAGCTACGTATGGTAAGGATAAGTGCTGAAAGCATCTAAGCATGAAGCCCCCCTCAAGATGAGACTTCCCATCACTTCTAAGTGAGTAAGATCCCTCAGGGACTATGAGGTAGATAGGTTCGAGGTGGAAGCGTGGTGACACGTGGAGCTGACGAATACTAATCGATCGAGGACTTAACTAACTTCTTAAAGGATGTCAGTGATTACCTCTTATTTAGTTTTTAGGGTATAAAAAACCCTTGCACTTTTTGTCAAAAATGCATATAATATAACTTGTTCTTATGAATAAGTATTATCTGGTAGCGATGGCGGAGAGGTCACACCTGTTCCCATGCCGAACACAGTAGTTAAGCTCTCCAGCGCCGATGGTAGTTGGGGTTAACCCCTGCGAGAGTAGGACGCCGCCAGGTTTCATCCGGAGGATTAGCTCAGTTGGGAGAGCACCTGCCTTACAAGCAGGGGGTCACAGGTTCAAGTCCTGTATCCTCCACCATATATAATCCGGTCTAACTCAATTGGTAGAGCAAGCCGTTTATTTCATCAAAACCTACTATGTGCAGGCTTGTGAGAAGTGCAACTTAACCGAATGAACTTACAACACGACGAGCATAAAAAAAGTAGTGCACCATCTAATAATATTATCTAAAACATAATACGCCGGCCTAGCTCAATTGGTAGAGCAACTGACTTGTAATCAGTAGGTTGGGGGTTCAAGTCCTCTGGCCGGCACCATTTCTATAAAATATATGAGCCATTAGCTCAGTCGGCAGAGCATCTGACTTTTAATCAGAGGGTCGAAGGTTCGAATCCTTCATGGCTCACCATTTATGCGGGTGTGGCGGAATTGGCAGACGCGCTAGACTTAGGATCTAGTATCTTCGGATGTGGGGGTTCGACTCCCTTCACCCGCACCATTATAATATACTATAAAAACATTGTCATGCGGAAGTAGTTCAGTGGTAGAACACCACCTTGCCAAGGTGGGGGTCGCGGGTTCGAATCCCGTCTTCCGCTCCAGACTATGTGCCGGGGTGGCGGAACTGGCAGACGCACAGGACTTAAAATCCTGCGGTAGGTAACTACCGTACCGGTTCGATTCCGGTCCTCGGCACCATAAGCGCCCGTAGCTCAATTGGATAGAGCGTCTGACTACGGATCAGAAGGTTAGGGGTTCGACTCCTCTCGGGCGCGCCATTAACGGGAAGTAGCTCAGCTTGGTAGAGCACATGGTTTGGGACCATGGGGTCGCAGGTTCAAATCCTGTCTTCCCGACCATTATAAATCTATTATGGGGCCTTAGCTCAGCTGGGAGAGCGCCTGCTTTGCACGCAGGAGGTCAGCGGTTCGATCCCGCTAGGCTCCACTTTTAATTTTGGCGGTGTAGCTCAGCTGGCGAGAGCGTACGGTTCATACCCGTGAGGTCGTGGGTTCGATCCCCTCCACCGCTATACTTTAAAATAATACGGAGGTATACCCAAGTCTGGCTGAAGGGGTCGGTCTTGAAAACCGAGAGGCGGGTCAAACCGCGCGGGGGTTCGAATCCCTCTACCTCCTCCATACATAAAACTTAATAATTAGTAATATTATGGCTCGGTAGCTGGCCGTCAACATCATTGACTAAGCATCTATGTGCAGGCCTGCGAGGAATGCTGCTACACCGAAAAGGCTAGCAACATGACGAGCACAAATTCCAAAAAAGCAATGGCGAATACTAACAATTTATAAATAATATTACGGCTCGGTAGCTCAGTCGGTAGAGCAACAAGCAACACTTCTACCGAATAATCTACGAGTAACCCCGAAGCACGAATCATCTTTGAATAAACTAGCAGATGCAGGGGTCACAAACGAAAAGTGAGCTTTTTATATTAGATAATTTCATTTATAATTACGGCTCGGTAGCTCAGTCGGTAGAGCAACGGACTGAAAATCCGTGTGTCGGCGGTTCGATTCCGTCCCGAGCCACCACTTTTAAAACAATTAAGTGGAGGGATAGCGAAGTTGGCCAAACGCGGCGGACTGTAAATCCGCTCCCATCGGGTTCGTAGGTTCGAGTCCTACTCCCTCCACCATTTTATATCATAAATGCGGGTGTAGTTTAGTGGTAAAACCTCAGCCTTCCAAGCTGATGTCGAGGGTTCGATTCCCTTCACCCGCTCCATTATATATGGGCCTGTAGCTCAGCTGGTTAGAGCGCACGCCTGATAAGCGTGAGGTCGGTGGTTCGAGTCCACTCAGGCCCATTCATGTATATTTTTTTCCTTTTCAGGGTAAAATAACATAGTAGAAATCATACCATTACTTTTGCGCCCTTAGCTCAGCAGGATAGAGCAACAGCCTTCTAAGCTGTGGGTCAGAGGTTCGAATCCTCTAGGGCGCGTTTTCATCCTATTATTCCACAGTAGCTCAGTGGTAGAGCAATCGGCTGTTAACCGATCGGTCGTAGGTTCGAATCCTACCTGTGGAGCCATATATTGGGCTATAGCCAAGCGGTAAGGCATCGGGTTTTGATCCCGTGTATCCTAGGTTCGAATCCTAGTAGCCCAGCCATATATCGGGGCCTTAGCTCAGCTGGGAGAGCGCCTGCTTTGCACGCAGGAGGTCAGCGGTTCGATCCCGCTAGGCTCCATAACTGGAAAAATAACAATCAGCTAATATGTTGATTGTTATTTTTTTGTACTTTTTCCATCGCCCCATTTGTTTCCCTTTATGCTTTCATGTTTGGCTTCTATGCATCAGGAAAACCTAGCCCAAGCAACTACCCAGCCACGAGACCAACACACCTATTTTCTGGTATACTATTCCCAAGAGTACATTTACATAAAAAGGAGTAAGATAGTCATGATGGATATTGAACAAATTAAGGATATTATTCCACATCGTTATCCGTTTTTATTGGTAGATAAAGTTACGGAAATGGAAAAAGGCCAACGAGTGGTGGGCTTGAAAAATGTTACCGCCAATGAACCTTTTTTTCAAGGTCATTTTCCGGAATATGCGGTGATGCCTGGCGTGTTAATTATTGAGGCGCTTGCACAGGTTGGGGCGATTGCCGTCTTAGGAATGGAAGATAATAAAGGGAAGCTTGGATTCCTAGCTGGTGTAGATAAATGCCGATTTAAACGTCAAGTTCGTCCGGGAGATCAGCTTCGTCTAGAAGTAGAAATTACTCGGATGAAAGGACCTATAGGAAAAGGGAAAGGCATTGCGACGGTTGATGGTGAGGTTGCATGTGAAGCGGAGATAACCTTTGCTATTCAATAACCTGTTTTTCGCCTCTCCTTTACATTGAATGTTCGTTTCACTGAACAAATTTTAAATAAGTAGAATGACATCCTCCTAAATTGGACATCCTAAGTACGAAACGTAAACTAAAGGAGGATACTTTTATGAATAAAAGCTACTTATTTAAATTGGGTGCTCCGATTTTGGCATTATCTCTCGTTGCCGCGTGTGGTAACGATGAGGAACCAGACCCGGTTGAGGACGATGCACCAGTAGAAGAAGAAGCACCAATGGACGAAAATGGTCCAATGGATGATGACGGTGTAACCAATGAAGAAGAAGGAAATGGAAACAACAATGGGGAAAACGGTGTGGATCAAGAAGACCCATTAACAGGTGAGGAAGAAGCACCGTTAAACCAAGAGGATGACAACGGTAACCAAAACCCAGCCGAAGAAAACGGTGGAAATAATGGTAATGGCGATGGTATTGGTAACGGTGATGAAAACCGGGATGATGAGGAAAATAACTCATAAGATAGAAATAGGCAGAACGCTTTCTAATTAGAAGGCTGTTCTGCCTTTATATTTGTCCATTCCCTTGATTTAGGTGGAGATGAATTGCCTTTCGCCTCGTATGAACTCTAAATGAGATTGGGCCTGTGTTTGCAACATGGTCATGGATAATGCTGTCATATCCACAAAATTACCTCCATTATTCTCCCTAGCCTAGCCCATCTTCGGCCTCTCACAGAAAGTGTTCAAAAATAGTTAACCATTCCCTTCCACTTTATAGTAAAATAGTATCAGATAGTACATTTATACTATAAAACTGAATAGGGAAGAGGTAGTCAGATGAAGCATTATTACAACGTAACCAAAAAAACAAAATTAATCCGAAGAAATGAATCCGCTTACTATCGATCCGTTATTATGGAAGAAAGTGTTCATGAGCCTAAAGAAATATATTCTTATCAAAAGCCGGAAGATATTATCAATTATAATTGCAAACGGTTTGGTTCCACATTAAAAGGAAGGATAGAGGTTGTTAAGGATGTTCTGAATACCACTAGCAAAGTCCCTATTCCAATTATTCCTCATCAGGGTATCTACATCGTTCCAACTGCTTCGATAAAAAATAAGGACTGCGTATGGATTGCCTACCACCACATCAAAGACTACACACAAATTCACGACAAAACACAAGTAAGGTTTTACGATGGTACAAGTACGGTCGTTAATACAACGAAGGCCATCATGGATGGACAATATAAACGAGCAAGCCAGGTAATCGTCCATTTTAACCGTAATTTTCTTTTTGGCGAAGGACAGAATTTATGGTGAAACCGAATAATAGGTATGTAAAGAAAAAGGAGGGTAGACCTTCTTTTTTTAGTCTAAAAGTTGCTCTTCTTGATAAGGCTGATGAATGAGAAAACGCCATTGATGGAAACTAATAGTACTAAAAGTTCCGTCTTATGGAGAGGAGCAAAAAACATGAAGAAGTTTGTGAGAAGTATGATGATGGTTGTTCTCGTTTCAGGAATGGCTGGATGTGCTACACAAAAGGATACATCTACCGATACAGAGGAAGAGGAAAATCAAGTGGTTACCGTAGAAGTGGCAGAAGCCAAGGAAGACAGCTTGCGTGTCGTTCAAACTGTTTTAGGCAGAACCGCACCAAATACGGTAGCACCGATTGTCGTACAATCACCGGGTAAGGTGGATGGGTTGGAAGTGGAAAATGGTGACTCCGTAGAAGAGGGGGACCTCATCGCTAAACTATCTACCCCAACCGGTACACAAAATGTTCGCGCCATAAGAGATGGAGAAATTATTAATTTGCAAGTAAGGGAAGGAGATATGGCGAATACGGAAGAACCCATTGCGATGATTGCTGATTTAGATGAAGTGGAAATTCAATTCTCTGTAACAGCTGACAATCATTCCCTACTATCTAAGGATGATACATTACCTGTGGTGGTGGACGGAAACGAATATGAGGCAACCGTCATACAAAAGGATACATTGCCAGATGATACTGGACTATATCCGGTAGTAGCTAAAATGAAAAATCCCGATGAAGGATTATTACCGGGAAGGATTGCAGAAATACATATTCCAGAAGAAAAAATAGACGCTGCCATTATTGTACCAACTACAGCCATCGTGGAAGAAGATGGAGAAGCCTTTGTTTATGTTGTAAAAGATGATATAGCAACCAAACAAGTCGTAACCATCTTAGAGACACAATCGGAGGAAACTGCCATCGAAGGGGGAGTGGAAGAGGGTGCCCAGGTGATTGTTTCTGGTCATCTTACTTTAACAGATGGACGACAGGTAGACGTTACGGAGGGGAATAAATCTTGAAATTGATAAACACTTCCGTAAAACGTCCGGTTGGTGTCATCATGGTTGTGCTTGCCATCCTAGCACTCGGTCTTATGTCCGTCCGTAACTTGGCGGTCGATCTCTTTCCACAAATTGACTTACCAGTTGCTGTCGTGGCAACGAATTATTCAGACGCTGCACCCGAGGACATCGAAAATTTGATTTCTAGACCCATTGAATCAGCGGTGAGTACCGTGGAGGGAATAGACACCATTCAGTCCCAATCTCAATCGGGGTCATCCCTCGTGATTATGATGTTTAAAAATGGAACAAACTTGGACCAGGCCTTACTCGATGTTCGGGAAAAAATCGATCAAGTAAAAGGCATGCTTCCAGAACAAGCAGGGGACCCAAGCATATTACGATTTAGTCCAGAAGCCATGCCAGTGATGTATGTAGGGCTTACGGGAAAAGATACAGCAACATTAACGGAGCTTGCGAATGATCAAATTGTTCCATTCTTTGAAAGACAGGCAGGTGTCGCATCGGTAACCGTGGAAGGGGCGAAAACACGAGAAATCCATCTCGTCATGGACCCAGCAAAACTGCAACAATACGGTGTAACAACCCAAACGGTGATGCAAGCCATTAATGATACGAATCAATCGGCATCGGTTGGAACAGTCGATAAAGGGAACCAGGATTTACAAATGCGGGTATCGGGTGAATTTGAATCGGTGGATGATATAAGGGAAACGATTATCCAAACGCAAACGGGAGCAACGATTCATGTAGAAGACGTGGCAGAGGTAAAGGATACGTTTCAAGAATCGACATCTGCATCCTTCGTGAATGGGGAAAAATCACTGGTTCTTTCCATCATGAAACAAACGGATGCCAATACCGTGGAGGTTGCATCCACCATTCGTGATAATTTAGAGAAGTTGAATGCTGATCTTGGGGATAATGTAGGGCTAGAGATTCTTATCGATACCTCTGAATTTATTGAAATGTCCATTGATTCGGTTGTCCAAAATATTATAATCGGTGGCGCCATATCCATCTTCATCTTGCTGTTATTTTTAAAGAGTATTCGTGCAACCATTGTGATTGGATTATCGATACCAATCGCCCTCATATCGACGTTTGCCCTTATGTACTTTGCGGGTGAAACGTTAAATGTTCTAACCCTTGGTGGCTTAGCATTAGGTATCGGAATGATGGTGGATAGTTCCATTGTTATTTTGGAAAATATTTATTCTTACCGAAAACGTGGGAATAGCTTAAAGGATTCAGCTATAAATGGTGCATCAGAGCTAGCACCAGCCGTTATTGCATCCACCACAACAACATTGGTTGTCTTTTTACCCATGGTGTTTGTGGAAGGAATCGCAGCAGATTTATTTATGCCACTTGGTTTAGCTGTTGCTTTTTCATTAATCGCTTCCCTTGTTGTGGCTATTACCTTGGTTCCAATGCTTTCGTCTAAATTACTATCCAAAGCAATGGAAGAGCATGGTCGCCGTTATTGGTTTGATCGATTCTTGGATTGGCTAAAAGATAGGTACAGCAATGGATTAAAACGAGTCATTACATTCCGGAAAACGACAGTGTTTGTCGTTATAGCTGCTTTAATCGGTAGTTTGGCTTTGATTCCTACGATTGGTGCTGAATTTATTCCTGCATCAGACCAGGGTCAAGCGCAGATTTCTGTGGAAACCGAAGCCGGAACAACTTTTGCATATACCTCTACCATCGTTCAACAGGTCAATGAGATTTTAGCAGATTATGATGAAGTGATGGAAGTCAACTATGTTACGGTGAGTGGCTCTGGTGGTGGCGGCAATCCGATGATGAGAGGGAGTTCTAATGGGGCCACCTATACCTTGCAATTGATTCCAGCAAGTGAACGAGGCCGGTCCACAACGGATATTGTTCAAGAATTGGATGGAAAACTCCAAAAAATTGCTGGTGCGGAAATTACAGCAAGTTCGATGGATGCTGGTATGAGCATGGGTGACCCGATTCAAATTGCATTAACCGGTCCAGAACATGAGGTACTGCAGGAATTATCACGAGAGGTCGTCGCTGAAATTTCTACAGTGGATGGTGTGTTTAATCCAACTTCATCCGCACAAGAAGGCATTCCACAAATGGAAATTGTCATTGATGAAGAAAAAGCTGCCATGTATGGTTTGAATGAGTCTCAAATCACATCGCAAATTCAAATGCAATTTAATGGACAAACGGCTACAAGGTATCGGGAAGAAGGGCAGGAAATCGATATCATCCTCATGTATCCAGAAGAGCAGCGCTCCACCATGAGTGATATAGAGGACCTGAAAATTCAAGCACAAACAGGTGCAGTTATTCCGCTAGAAGAAGTTGCAACCTTTGAAGAAGTGCAAGGACCGGCTACCTTGACAAGGGAAAACCAGCAAGCCCAAGCGAACATAACAAGTGCAATCACGGACCGTGACCTTGCAAGTGTCGTAGCAGACGTGGAATCCAGGCTCGATAAGATGAACCTGTCAGAAGGATACAGTTATTCCATGGGCGGACAAGCAGAAGATATGGTCGAATCATTCTCACAGCTGGCATTGGCATTGGTGTTCTCCATTTTTCTAGTATATGCTGTCATGGCTATCCAGTTTGAAAACTTCCTGTTTCCGTTTATTATTATGTTCGCCATGCCAACAACCGTGATAGGCGTTCTTGGTGGATTGTTCCTTACCGATATCCCACTGAGTATTCCAGCCTTTATCGGTATCATCATGCTCGCCGGTATTGTCGTCAACAACTCGATTGTTTTAGTGGATTACATCAATATTTTGAGAGGACGCGGGATGTCAAGAAAACAAGCCGTCATCGAGGCGGGAAGAAGCAGGCTCCGACCTATCCTAATGACCACGCTAACCACCGTACTAGCGATGATTCCATTAGGCCTCGCATTAGGGGAGGGCGCCGAAATGCAACAACCGCTAGCTATTACCATTATATTTGGTTTGAGTGTATCTACACTGTTTACGTTGTTTTTTGTACCGGTTATCTATACGATGTTTGATGATATAACCATAAAGGTTACTACGAGAAGGAAGAAAAAGCCGCAGGAAGGATAGTTTTTTATACGAAAAGACCAGGCTACTCGTGGGTGAGTGGTTTGGTCCCTTTTTTAGGGGGGAGGAATGCCATTGAGCCGCCTTTGGTGTATTTCCGCAGCGGTATTAGTAATTTTCTAAAAACGTGAAAGCGAACAGTGCAAGACTGTCCGCTTCTATTACTTAATTCAAAATTTCCTTTGATAGATCTACAATATATTTTAATTTTTCCCATTGTTGTTCCTCTGTTAGCTTATTTCCATGGTGGGTAGAAGCGAAACCGCATTGTGTACTGATGCATATTTGTTCAAGAGGAACATATTGTGCAGCTTCTTCAATACGAGATTGAATGACTTCTTTATCTTCTAGCTCTCCAAACTTTGATGTAAATACACCTAGAACGACTTGTGGACCACCATTCGGAATATGCTCTAATGGCTTAAAGCTTCCGGAACGATCATCATCATATTCAAGAAAGAATCCATCTACTTTTTCTTTTGCAAATAATGTTGGGGCAACTTTGGCATAGCTTCCCTCAAATGCCCATGTAGATTGATAGTTTCCACGACATAGATGGGTGGTTACAATTAGATCCTCCGGTTTATCCTCTAATACACCATTAACAACGCGTACGGCTAAATCAATTAACTGTTCATTGGAATACTCTTCCTCATCGGTATAACGATAGTTAGATGAAGATAGTCCAGCAATATAAACATCATCCAACTGTAGGTAACGAACACCCACATCATAAAATGCTTTTAATGCATCCTGATATGCTTTAATAATATCATTGGCATACTCTTCAATGTCTGGATAGATATCTCTGTTGCGAATCGAATGTTTAAATAATTGGTTCGGACTTGGAATGGTTTGTTTCGGAACAGCACGGTCTCCAACGATTTCTTTAAATTCGATAAAGTCTTTTAGGAATGGATGGTCTGGGTTAAAGGAGATCTTTCCAACATTTCGTACATGGTATTTCTCTGTTTCCATCCCATGAAATTTGTATCCTGCTTCTGGTACAAATCCCTCTATGCCATTAAAATGTTCCAAAAAGTCCAAGTGCCACCATGTACGTCGGAATTCCCCGTCGGTTACAGCCTGTAGTCCTACTTCAATTTGTTTATCAACAATTCGCTTGATTTCTTTTGTTTCTACTTCTCGGAGTGCTTCTGCTGAAATGTTTCCTTCTTTAAAGTTCTTTCTTGCCTCATGTAAAACTTCCGGGCGTAATAAACTTCCAACGTGATCTGCTTTAAATGGAGCTTTTATTATGGTTTTTGTCATTTCCATTCCCTCTTTCTTTATTTTTTAAATTTGTATAGCCTATAAAACGATACCTCATACTTCCAATTCTTCTTTTTTCAATTTGGCAAATACCCGTTTTAAGTCCGCTATAATGTCTTCCGTCTGTTCAATCCCAACGGAAAAGCGTAATAAACGATCATCAACTCCCCGACGTGTCCGTTCTTCAACCGGTATATCAGCATGAGTCTGTGTGGCAGGATACGTAATAAAACTTTCCACCCCGCCTAGGCTTTCCGCGAACATAATCAATTGGAGGTTTTCTAAAAAGGGTTTCACCCAATCACTCTCTTTCAGTCGGAAGGAAAGCATGCCACCGATTCCAGGATATAATACATCGGTAACGGCAGGTTCCTTTTCCAAAAACTTCGCAATTTCCTTTGCATTTTCTTCATGGCGTTTCATCCGTAAGCCAAGCGTTTTTAATCCCCTAATTAATACCCAAGAATCAAAGGCGGATAATACCGCACCGGAGGCATTATGGTTTGTTGCTAGTTTTTCACAAAGTTCCTCCCCCTTAGCAACGACTAATCCCGCTAGTACATCATTGTGGCCACCGATGTATTTCGTTGCACTATGAATAACAATGTCAGCCCCTAGTTCTAGTGGTCGTTGTAAATAAGGAGTTAAAAACGTATTGTCGACGATAAGTAAGACGTTATACTTACGAGCAAGTGACACATAGGCTTCGATGTCAATTTTCTGCATTAATGGATTGGTCGGTGTCTCAATGTACAATGCCCTTGTATGATTGGTTATTAATTTCTCTGTTTCATGGACATCATCAAATGGCGAGTAAGTCGTTTTTATCTGGTAGAGGTCCGCATATTGTTTCAGTAAACGATAGGTGCCCCCATAAATATCCTCGGGAACGATCAATTCATCGCCCGTTTGGAAAAGGGAGAGAGCTAACTGAATGGCAGCCATACCAGAACTACAGGCATATCCTTCATCACCAGATTCCAACTCAGCAATACCTTCTTCTAATATCGTTCGGGTTGGGTTTTTCGTACGGGTATAATCATATCCAGTAGATTGACCAAGTCCCTGATGTTGATATGCTGTCGATAAATAAATCGGTGGATTAATGGCCCCAGTTTTTGGATCACTGCGGTTTCCTAACTGCACCAACAGAGTTTCGATGCCTTTCTTTGTCACGTTATCCATCCTTATTCGTTAATTTTGGAAAAATAAAAAGACCTTCTATAAGAAGATCCCTCATCATCCTAACGATCCTCTTATCTACTAATGGAATTAGCACCTTGATCTAAAACTAGACCGGTTGCTGAGACTTCATCGGGCCACTCCCTCCATCTCTCTGGATAAGATCCATCCTATTCAATTTTTCTAGCAGCATGAAATGAAGGTATCATTCCATAAATCATTTCCTTAAGCTTTTAATCGATCATTCAAATGATGTTCTTTTAGTGTTTTATCGTTTCCAAATAAGAAATGCTTCTCCATGTCAGGGGAGTAGTTAGAATGTACAGCTTCAATACCTATTACTTCCGCCAGTGCTCGCTTCGGTTGTGCGATATGGGATAGGGAAGCCCAACATATCCATCTACCATTTCTCGCATAAAATATCCTTCTCCAGCAATCACCTGACTCTGAACTACGCTTCATTTCTCTTTTCCTCTCAAGCTAGCTAATGCTTAAGGAATTGCTAAATGACCATGTGTAGGAATTGCGGTTTAAATCATTAGAAAAATAAAACCCCCCTTCTTGAAAATAAGAAGAGGGGTATGGCGTGTTCGCTAATAGCTCTTCTTATCTTCAAGCATATGCTTCTGGAATTGGCACAGTACTAAAAGTCCGCTGCCGAGGCTTCATAGGGCCAGTCCCTCCACCTCTCTGGATAAGAAATATTTAACTATTCAATTTACTACCAATTACCTTACAGCTGTTAGGATAAAAAGTCAAGGGTAAATGAATGAATTTTTTTAATATATGCGAGACTATTTCTTATTCTATTAAAGTTGAAGTGGGGGAGGAACCCATAAGAAAGTAAATCCTTTAATCAGTGGGGGGATTCTCTAATCCTCCAGAAACAAAGGAACAAAGGCTAAAGCCAAAACATCCGTTGCAACGCCTCTTGAGACCTACGTCTGCAGGCTCGAACGAATCAGCTTTTAGGGGAAATTTTACCACACCTCTAACAAGATTCGTTCTTCCTCCATTTTGGAGGTAGGGAAGTTCCTGGCCCTTAACCTGTAAATAAAAAGGACGGTTCGAACGCTTTCCATTCATGTGAAATGGAGCAAAAGAACCATCCTAATATACCAGCTAAGTTACTCCATTTCTTCAAATAGAGTGGAAGCTTCTTTTTTTATACTTTCAATGTGTGAGGTTATAGCATTGGAAAAGGCAGCATAATTCCGTTCCTCCATTGCATGGTATAATTTCCAATGATCTGCATGCCTTTTTTTCGTGCTTTCAAGCGAGGTTGATTGAACGATACGTGATAAGGCTACATGTGCATTTAAGGAGGAAAAAAATTCAGTTATCGTTTTGTTTCCAGCCCATTCAATGATTGTGTCATGGAATTTCATATCTGCCTTATTATATGTTTGAAAGGCAAAGGGTGTTTGTTTCAGTAGGTCATCCATTTGTTGCACAATCTGTCCCCATTTTTCCACTTTACTTGCTGGTACGGTATGAATGATCTCCTTAGCAGCCCAAAGTTCAACCATCAGCCGAGCATCTAATGCTTCCATCAATGAATTTAAATTTATTTCGGTTACGTAGGTACCTTTTCGAGGAATAATTTCGATCAGTCCATCATATTCAAGTTGATTGATTGCCTCCTTAATAGGTGAACGGCTTACACCAAACTCGTCGGATAACTTATAAATATCCAGTTTTTCTCCAGGATGATATTCTCTATTGATAATTTTTTCACGTAAAATTTCATATACTTGTTCTGCTAAAAGAAAAGATTTAATTTTGGCCATGTTCCTATACCACCTTTGCCCCATACTTCCAATCAATTCGTGAAATTTGTTCGGGTAATAGTGCCCATATTACTAATGATTATATAACCTTTTAAGAAAAAAGAAAACAATGCCTATCCCCAAATGGGAAAGGGGACGATGTTGAATTTTGTTTGGAAACCTTATTCTCATCTTATGAAAAAAGCTCATTGACTTCTATATTTATCTATTGTATTCTTTTAAATGTAACATGTGAAATGTTACATATTACATGTTACATTACAATAAAACAACCTAAAATGAAAGCGTATAAGAATACTGTTTCGATAACTGAGAAAGTACAAGGAGTGGATGAAATGAAAGCGATTCAGATACCAGAGGCAAATCGTATCGAATTATTAGATGTGGCCGAACCCAATGTGGAGCTAGAAGATGAAGTGAAGATAAAAATAAAAAGGGTGGGAATTTGCGGATCTGACATGCATATTTACCATGGAACAAACCCACTTGCCACGTATCCAAGAATCGTAGGACATGAAGTGGCTGGAGAAATAGTAAAGGTTGGTTCAAATGTAAGTAAGGTAGCTGTTGGGGATCATGTGGTTATTGAGCCAATAAGCTATTGTGGTGAATGCTACGCATGTAAAAGCGGACGCCCGAACGTTTGTGAAAAGGTTTCCGTATTTGGTGTACATGAAGATGGTGGCATGAGAGAATTCGTTGTCATTCCAGAAGGACAGGTGCATAAAGTAGATGCAGAGATTGCATGGGATGAAGCGGTGATGGCTGAGCCATACACAATTGGTGCCCAGGCAACCTGGAGAGGAAATGTACAGGAAGGACAAACGGTATGTATCCAAGGTGCGGGTCCGATTGGGATTACCGTTTTAAAAATGGCAAAATTACGCGGCGCAACAACCATTATTTCTGACCTTACAAACGAGAGATTGGAATTTGCAAAAGAAAACGGTGCAGATTATACCATCAATCCAACGGAAGAAGACTTCAAGGAAAGAATCCATGACATCACTGCTGGAGAAGGCGCCAATGTCGTGATTGATGCGGTTGGTATGCCAAGCACCTTTGAATTAAGTGTTGAGGTTGCTTCTCAAGCGGGGAATGTGGTGACATTAGGATTTAATGCAACCCCATCATCGATTGCATTGATGCCGATTACAAAGAAGGAATTAACGATTACCGGATCAAGACTGCAAACCAATCAATTTGGTAAAGTAGTAGAGCTCATCAATACGAAACAATTAACACATAATGGGCTAGTTACGCATCGATACCATATTGACCAAGCAAAAGAAGCATTCCAGTTTATAGAAGAAAACCCGGATAAAGTAAGAAAACTAGTTATCGAGTTTGCGTAAGTTTTCAATAGAAAAAATATAGAATAATATTTCATCATAGAAAATAGGGGAGAGAAAGTTATGCCATTAATTATTACTGCATTAGGTATTTTACTTCTACTCATTATGATTATGAAGTTTAAAATGAATACGATGATTACATTAGTTGTTGTTTCATTCCTACTTGGTCTTGCATTAGGCATGCCAGTGACGGAGATTATGGGATCAATTGAAGCTGGTCTCGGAAGTACGATTGCCAGCACAGGTTTGATTTTTGGATTTGGTGCAATTCTTGGTAAATTAATCGCGGATGCCGGTGGGGCACAGCGAATCGCCATGACGTTAATTGATAAATTTGGTGAGAAAAGAGTTCAGTGGGCTGTTATTCTTACTTCATTTATTCTAGGTATTGCATTATTCTTTGAAGTTGGTCTTGTATTATTAATTCCAATTGTTTATCAGATTGCCAAACAAACGAAAATTTCATTCCTATGGCTTGGACTTCCGATGGCGACTGCATTGTCTACCACCCATGCATTTTTACCGCCACATCCAGGTCCTACGGTAATTGCTGATCAGTATGGTGCAAATATAGGAATGGTATTGCTATACGGTATTATTATCGCGATTCCAACCATTCTTATCGCAGGTCCATTATTTACCGTAGTTGCAAGAAAATTTGTCCCTTCAGCCTTTGAAAGAGCTGGGGAAGGTAGTATTGCAAAATTAGGGGATGCCAAGCAATTTAAATTAGAAGATACTCCAGGATTTGGAGTTAGTGCATTCACTGCTTTATTCCCAGTTATTTTAATGGGTCTTTCTACGATTGTTACGTTAGTGAAGGATACAGTTGGTTTAGAGAACAATTTATTTTTTGATATTATTGCTACGTTAGGAACTCCTTCGATGGTAATGCTGCTCTCTGTATTGCTTTCCATTTACACAATGGGTATTGCTCGAAAGATTCCGATGACGGATCTTATGGAATCAGCAGAGAATTCGGTTAAAGCAATTGGTATGCTACTATTGATTCTTGGTGTGAGTGGTTCCTTAAAAGAAGTATTGATGGACGGTGGAGTTGGTGATTATGTTGCACAAATTTTCGAAGGCAGTACGATTTCGCCCATATTCCTTGCATGGTTAATCGCTGCTATCATCAGGTTGGCACAGGGTTCTGCAACCGTATCTGCCCTAACCACTGCTGGACTTGTACTTCCAATGTTGGCCGGTTCCGATGTTAACTTAGCTTTAGTGGTATTAGCAACTGGAGCGGGTAGTATTATCGCTTCACATGTAAACGATACCGGTTTCTGGATTGTTAAAGAATCATTCGGTTTATCCATGAAGGAAACATTTGGAACATGGACGGTACTAGAAACACTTATCTCCGTTTGTGGACTAGTATTCGTGTTACTGCTTAGTCTCTTTGTTTAAAATGATAGGATGAATAGGTGTAAAAACACTAGAAGGGCTTCACGATGAAGCGGCCCGTCTAGTGTTTTTTTGTTTTCATGGGTACGGTTTTTGTGGAGAACATGGTATTGAAACGTCATGTTACCGGGATAGGGGCGGTTCTAGTCGCAATTTTCGTCATGGGTAGCTGTTGAGATGGTACGATGAAATGCGGAGAATGGATGGGGGAAGATTGGAGGAGAAGCGAATCAGGTGAAATAGAAGGAGGAGTCATAAGGGGAGCTGAAGGAATAAATTCGGATGGACCTCCCATAAAAGCAGAGGAAAGTCCATCAATGAAGCGTAAAACCCGATAAGCAAAGATCGGGTTTTCATAAACTGTATAGTTAGATGTTGCGCCAAGAGAAATTGCTGCACGACGCACTGTACTCATGCACGGAAAGTTCTGTCCCCAACGCACCACTTCCGTCCGCGAATCAGGCCTGTATAAACGTACGTAAAAATTCATGGAGCTCCTTTAGGTCTGGGCGTTGTTCGGGTTCATGTTGCAGACAGCGGTTAATGTGATTGGCTAAAGATTCATCCATTTCCCGATAGGTCTGTACAGGTTCTGCTGGTCTTTCGAGTTGTTCATACCTTCCATCTTCCAAGGATTGAAATGGGCGCTTGCCAGTTGCTGCAAAAAAGAGTACTGCACCAATCCCCCATACATCCGCAGCCGTTGTCAAAACATCCCCCCTTGCTTGTTCGGGAGCCATATACTGTTTGGTTCCCATTCCTTTTCTTACTTCCCCTGGTGACGCAGCCAAATTAAGGTCAATGACCTTGGCAAGAGGTGGCTGGGAAATAATATTGGAAGGTTTGATGTCGAGATGTAAAATATTATGGAGATGAAGATAATGGACTACTGAACAAAGCTGCATGCCAAGGTGTGCCACTTGCTTGGTCGGCAGTACTTCATTTTGGCTAGTAAGGCTTCGAATCAGATGGGAGAGGGTTTCCCCTGTCAACGTCTCCTGTATGAAAACGGGGGTTGGACTCTCTACGACTTCGTAAGCCCGAACCAGATTGGGATGAGAAAGTGTCTTTAAATATTCCCCTTCCTTTATCATTCGCTTTCGCATGACCTCATTTTCCTGTGTTTCTGGCTGTAAGGTTTTCGCAATACATCCCGTTAGCCTTTCCTCACTCCAGACATAATAAACGTCACAGTCCTTCCCGCGTCTCATATGATGGATGACTGTAAACCCGGGAATGAGGGATTCTCCTTTTTGAAGGGGTTCGGTATGGGCCGCACTCATTTTAGTGATTGTCATTATTTCACCATCTCCTCTTTTGTTATGAAATTTCCCTTATCCACAACTTTTGGATTTGGGACGGTAGTTAGATGTTTCTTTTCCCCTTGCTGTACCTTAAACAGTTCAGCATATTTTGCCCCTTGCATAAGCAATTCTTCATGTGTACCACTTTCTATAACCTCCCCGTCTTCAAGAAACAGGATTCGATCGGCTTTCGCAGCACTTTTTAAGTCATGGGTAATAATCAATGTCGCCTTATCTTCCATTAAGGTTTTTAATGGATTTATTATTTGCCTTTCCGAGCGCGCATCAAGACCTACTGTTGGTTCATCGAGAATGAGAATGGACGCATTTCGTATCATGGCTCGTGCAATCGCTATTCGTTGTCTTTGCCCTCCGGATAAATTCCTCCCTTTTTGTCCTACTGGTGTATCATAACCATCTTCCATTTCTTGAATAAATCCATGGGCATCAGCAAATTTAGCAGCCCTTACGATTTCTTCATCGGTCGCACCTGGCTTCCCATATGCGATATTTTCCCGAATCGTTCCGTCAAAAATTAAGGATTCCTGAAAAAGCACGGCTACATTCTTGCGTAATGAATCCAGTGTTAATCCTTTAATCATATTTCCATCAAGCAGAATCCTCCCAGAAGTTGGGTCATAGAAGCGCATGAGCAGTTTTACAATGGTAGATTTTCCAGCACCACTTGCACCAATTAGTGCCACGGATTCACCAGGCCCAACGGAAAAGGAAACATTCGAAAGTATTTTTTTCAATTTCCCTGGATAGGAAAAAGAGACATTCTCAAATTCGACACGACCCGAGGTTTGATGCAGTTCATAGGGTTCTTCTTTGACCATCGGCTTTTCCTTCATAAATTCAATCACCCTCTCCGCACTTGCTGAAGCGGAATAGATGGTGTTTAACAACTTACTCAATTTACGGACAGGACTATATAGTTTGCTGAGAAGTAAGATAAAAGCAACAAGAGTACCTACCGTAATTTCATGATGGATAAGCAGCCAAGTTCCAGCGACCATAACAACTAAGGTTCCTGCCACTTCGATTAGACTGACGACTGGAGAAAAGGCTGCTTTCAACCGAACTTTTAACATTTTAGCCTTAAAGCTCCGCTGATTTTGCAGGTCAAACCGCTCACTTTCTGCATCCTGCTGATTATATGCCTGCATTAATGCTATATTCGAAAAGCTTTCCTCCGATATGGCAGTAATGGCTCCCTCTCTGCGGGTGCGCTCCCGAGATGCCATTTTAATACGACGTGAAAAAAATCGGGTCACGGTATAAAATAGCGGAACAACGATTAAGGAGACTAAAGCCAATTTCCATTGCATGAAAAAAAGCATACCAATAAAGACAATGAGTTGAAAGAGATAGGAAACAGCTGAGGTTACTCCCGTAATCATCAATCGCTCGATAGAAGCAATATCACTAGTGATTCGCGATATAATATCTCCCAATTTACGCCCCTCAAAAAAAGATAGGGACAGACGCTGTAAATGTTCATAAAGGCTTTTTCTTAATTGAAGAACAAAATTTTCCCCTACCCAATTGGAAAGATAGGTTCCACCGAAATAAAGCGATCCCCGCAAAAGGGTGAGTCCTAGATGGGAGAGAATAAGCCAATAAAGGGGACTAAAATCCTCGGCAATTAAAACACGATCAATGAAAACCTGCATCAGCCAAACAGTCGCTGACTGAACCATAGGTTGGAGAGCCATTAGTATGAAACTTAAAATAATCCAAAAGCGGTAGGACTTGACATAGGGCCAAAACGTACGAAAAATCTCTCTTACTGGCACTGGTGGGGACTGGGAAATAAGGTTATCCCCCGTATCTTTTATATTCCATAAGTCTTTAAATTTTTGAAAAGATACGCGTTTCTTTTCTTTTACACGTTGTTTTCGATTTTCCATTCCTCTCACTCCTGAATGAAGACACGGCCCCTATTTCATTAGGAGCCGCTCATCAAGTCTTTTGCATCCTGTCATTAAGAATCGCTATCACTGTAGCTATTGCTTTCACTCTCTTGGCTGAAGCTGTAGCTCACACTAGAATCCTCCGTAGAAACAGCCGGTGACACGTTATCGAAGTAAGTCATGGTTTCATCC
This sequence comes from Oceanobacillus senegalensis, assembly GCF_900176885.1. Classification (GTDB taxonomy): domain Bacteria; phylum Bacillota; class Bacilli; order Bacillales; family Amphibacillaceae; genus Oceanobacillus; species Oceanobacillus senegalensis. The sequence continues at coordinate 3,946,447 of NZ_LT839648.1, forward strand.
TCCTTTCAAATGGAAGTAACAGATTTTAATAGATATTAAGAATCGCTATCACTGTAGCTATTGCTTTCACTCTCATAGCTGAAGCTGTAGCTCACACTAGAATCCTCCGTAGAAACAGCCGGTGACACGTTATCGAAGTAAGTCATGGTTTCATCCTCCTTTCAAAAGGAAGTAACAGATCTTAATAGATATTAAGAATCACTATTACTGTAGCTATTGCTTTCACTCTCATAGCTGAAGCTGTAGCTCACACTAGAATCTTCTGTAGAAATAGCAGGTGACACGTTATCAAAGTAAGTCATGGTTTCATCCTCCTTTCAAATAGAAGTAACAGATTTTAATAGATTTTAAGAATCGCTATCACTGTAGCTATTGCTTTCACTCTCATAGCTGAAGCTGTAGCTCACACTAGAGTCTTCTGTAGAAATAGCAGGTGACACGTTATCGAAGTAAGTCATGATTTCATCCTCCTTTCAAAGGTTAAGTAATGAATGTTAATAGATATTAAGAATCGCTATCACTATAGCTATTGCTTTCACTTTCTTGGCTGAAGCTGTAGCTCACACTAGAGTCTTCTGTAGAAACAGCCGGTGACACGTTATCGAAGTAAGTCATGATTTCATCCTCCTTTCAAAGGTGAGTAACGGATTTAAGTAGATTTTAAGAATTACTGTTCCAGTAGCCCCATGGTGTTAAATTACACTGGAGGCCTTTGCGGTAACAGCTGGTGTTGCAACATCGAAATAAGTTATATTGGTTACCCTTTCGACTTGCTTATAGTATCGCATGGAAATATTAGGAAACTATGAGCCGAACCTTAGAATCTCGTGAGAATAAAATGAGGAATTCATGAGATTTGTTGCCATTAAATGACAATTGTAAAGACAGTGTAAATTGGCGTGTATCACGACTGGAAATTCATTGTATTCTGTGAAGGGAGGGGGATGGCACTGATAAATCGGGTGGAGAGCTGATAAAAAAGAGGGAGAGCTGATAAATGATGAGGAGCGCCGATAAACAAGTGGGAGTGCCGATAAATCAATGGGACCGCCGATAAACAAGTGGGAGTGCCGATAAATCAATGGGAAC
>NZ_LT839648.1:3950439-3959980 GCF_900176885.1 Oceanobacillus senegalensis
GAAAGGGACCGCCGATAAATAAGTGGGAGTGCCGATAAATGAAAGGGACCGCCGATAAACAAGTGGGAGTGCCGATAAATGAAAGGGACCGCCGATAAACAAGTGGGAGTGCCGATAAATCAATGGGAACACCGATAAACAAGTAGGAGTGCCGATAAATGAATGGGACCGCCGATAAACAAGTAGGAGAGCCGATAAATGAATGGGACCGCCGATAAACAAGTGGGAGAGCCGATAAATGAATGGGACCGCCGATAAACAAGTGGGAGTGCCGATAAATCAATGGGACCGCCGATAAACAAGTAGGAGTGCCGATAAATCAGGAGGAAAGCTGATAAACGGAGTAAAAGTTAATAAATGAAAAGGAATAAATACAGGTTTCTCTAATTTTCAACAAAATTTTACAAAAATAAGAGGGATTTGATTGTATCATGTCGTATTAATTATTTATAAAAAGAAGGGAGTGTTTGATTTGAACATTATAAAACCACGGCACAAGAATCAAGAGGTTATGGCTTTAAGAGCATTGGATGCTAGAGTGCCAACGGGTCATCCAATGAAAGAGAAAGTGCAAACCGATTTGAAAATTAAGCTTGCCGAGGTAAGTGGGGAAAGAGAAGTCGATTATCCATTAGGGTTTTTAGATAAAAAGCAGTACTTAATCTTGCATAATTTAAGACTTCCCGACAATAATGGTCATTTCCAAATGGATACCGTATTACTTTCTCAAAACTTTATCCTTATTGTTGAAGTGAAGAACTGGCTGGGCACTGTTATTTTTGGAGAAAACGATCAAGTCACACGTATCTACGAAGGAAAAGAAAAGGGTTATCATCATCCGGTACCCCAAGCAAGAACGCAGGCATTTCGTTTATATCAATGGCTTCGCAAACAAGGTGTCCCCAATATCCCTATTGAAATTCTAGCAGTTATTAGCTTTCCAAGTACCATCATAAAACCCTCCTCACCACATGTGCATATTCCCAATGAAGTGATACATAATTCTAATCTTCTTTTTCGAATTCAGGAGTTGGAAAAGAAGTATGATAAGAAGGTTATATCAAAAAGACAGCAGGATGAGGTCGCTCATTTATTAAAAAATTCCGATCATCCACCTTCCAATAATATTCTAGACAAATATCACCTCCACCCCAATGACTTATTAAAAGGAGTTTTTTGCCCTGAATGTCGTTCCCTACCAATGATCCGTTGTAAAAGAAAATGGTATTGTACGCAATGTCATCATTATTCCATTGATGCGCACAGATTTACATTATTGGATTACCAGTTGCTGATTGGGTGCTGGATAACTAACCGTGCTGCCAGGGCATTTCTAAATATTTCCTCACCCTATATTATGAAACGGATACTCCAACAAGAATGTATAAGCCATATTGGAAAGGGAAAAGGCATGAGATATAAGCTAGGGTATAACATAATGGAATAGCCAATTGCTAGAAATACATCTGAAACAATATTTCATTAAAAAAATATCTCCGTTTGAAATTTAAACGGGACATTTTTTTATTCATGCTGAGTTGTTGAAGGGAGTTCTGATAAGAGGGGGAGCGCTGATAAACCGGGAGGAATGCTGATAAGCGATGAGGAGTGCCGATAAAACAAGGGGTAGCGCCGATTAATCAAAGGGAAAGCTGATAAACCAGGAGGATCGCCGATAAATGAAAGGGAAAGCCGATAAACAAGTGGGAGTACCGATAAATGAAAGGGAAAGCCGACATACCAGGAGGAACGCCGATAAACCAGGAAGAGGCGCCGATAAATGAAAGGGAAAGCCGATAAACAGGGAGGAGTGCCGATAAATGAAGGGAAAGCCGATAAACAAGGGGGAGTGCCGATAAAATAAGGGGAGCGCCGATAAATGAAAGGGAAAGCCGATAAACCAAGTGGAAAGCCGATAAACAATGAGCCCGCCTAATAAACCATAAGCATCACCAACCCAAAAAAACACCGCACTTCTTTGTGCGGTGTTTTTATCATGCATCTTAAAGGTCCCACCAATGGAAACCATCTTTTTCTAGAAGTTCGTCTGCTTCTTTGGGTCCCATGGATCCGGATTTGTAATTTGGGAAGTTTGGCTTGCTGTTTGACCATGCTTCTAAGATGGGATCAACGAATTCCCAAGATAGGGCTACTTCATCCCAGTGTGTGAAGTTCGTTGCATCGCCAATCGTGCAGTCATACAATAATTTTTCATATGCCTCTGGTGTATTAATTCCTGGCACTTCGTTTTGATTATAGGATAACTCAATTGGTTCAGCTAGGGAGCCAGCGCCTGATTTATTGGCGTTAATGACAAGCGTAATCCCAGCGTCAGGTTGAATATTGATAGATAGTAAATTCGGATGACGTTCATTATCTGATTTATAATACAGGTTCATTGGTAAATCTTTAAATTGAACGGTGATATTTACGGTTTTTTCAGCCAGTCGTTTACCTGTGCGAACATAAATTGGCACGCCTGCCCAACGGTAATTATCGATGGTAAGTTTTCCGGCAACATAGGTTTCCGTGCTGGATTCAGCTAATGCTTCGTCTTCCTCTCGGTAGCTTGGAACTGCTTCTCCGTTTATTTCACCGGAATCGTACTGGCCACGTACAAAGTAGTTATCGACTTTTTCTGGCCCGATTTTTCGAAGTGCACGTAACACTTTGATTTTTTCGGAGCGGATTTCATCGGTTGTTAGGTTGATAGGAGGCTCCATCAGAAGAAGTGCAACCATCTGTAAAATATGGTTTTGCAGCATATCACGAGCTGCCCCTGATTCATCATAATAGCGTGCACGTTCCTCTACACCAAGTAATTCGCTCGCTGTAATTTGGATATTTGATATAAATTGATTATTCCATAAGTGCTCGAAAATCCCATTGGCGAAGCGGATTACCTCGATGTTTTGTACCATTTCTTTTCCAAGATAGTGGTCGATACGGTAAATTTGATTTTCATCAAATGCCTGGCGAATCTCATTGTTTAACTCTTTCGCGGTTTCCAGGTTGACACCGAATGGTTTTTCAATAATGAGGCGTGTCCAACCACTCGTTTCTTTTAATCCGTATTCTTTTAATTTTTTCGCAATTAAACCAAAGAAGTTTGGCGCCATGGCTAAATAGAATAGGCGGTTGCCTTCTGTTTGGTATTCGCCTTCCAAATCTATGATTAATCGGTTTAAATCGTCATAGGAAGCATCGTTTGTTACATCAAAGGAGCGGTAATAAAAATGGGAAACAAAATCAGCCAAATTTTTATCCTCATCCGTTGATTTAGCATCCTTGATAGACTGTTCTACATTTTCACGTAAAATTTCATCTGTCCAAGGTCTGCGTGCTAATCCTACCACGGCAAAATTCTCGCTTAGTTTGCCTTTTTTATATAAATTATAGATGGAAGGGAACAATTTACGTTTTGCCAAATCTCCAGTTGCCCCAAATATTACGATGACCGATTTTGGTCGAATATTTTCATCCATTTGAATCCCCCCTCACGAATATATATAGTCTATATTAATGAAAACTGAATTTTATATCAAATATTGAAAGTTGGGAAAGAAATAAAAGTTTATTTTGAATATTTTATTAATTTGCTGACCGGATAAATAAAAAGGAAGGATAGGGGCTTAAGGATGGAAGCAGAGCGAAAAGGGTGAAGTAATTAAATCGAAAACCGATACCAGAAAAGAGAAATTTCTATAAGTCCATCTCCCTACATTCTACTTACCTCAAACCTTACTTCCTCACAATAACCTTCCTCACAATCTGGTTGATGACCTCTGAGAACATTAACCCAATCGCAATGCTACCTGCGAGCAGAATAACCTGAGTGGAAAGCTGAATCGCAAGGGAATAGTCTTTGATTACGAAATTACGCATCGCATTGTAGGCCACGCCACCGGGAACAAGTGGGATAATGCCAGAAACCGTATAAACGATAATCGGGGTTTTGTAAATTTTTGAGCTAAGAAAGCTTAATAACGACACGAGCATTGCCCCGAAAAGAGTCGCGGGAACCGTATCCATCCCTTGTTCTACTAATAGATAATATAAAATCCAACCAAACATGCCGACAAGCCCACTTTGAACCAGGGCTCTTAAAGGGACATTAAAAAGGACCCCAAATCCAGCCGATGCAATAAAGCTCGTGACAAGTTGTGATAAAATCACCATGTTTGATCCTCCTTACATAAACGCATAAATGACAGCAATTCCGGCCCCGATGGCAAATGCCGTTAACAGCGCTTCTACGCCTTTGGATAGACCAGCTATCAGATGTCCGGACATTAAATCGCGAACGGCATTCGTGATGAGAAGCCCCGGTACGAGTGGCATAACCCCACCGATAATAATCTTATCCAGGGATGCGCCGATTCCATTGCTTAGGAGAAGGAAGGAGGTGATGCCTGTTGCAAATGCGCCAAAAAACTCAGCTAAGAAGCGGATGTCTAGAAAACGCTCCAATCCAATCATTGCTGCAAAGCCGAGTCCACCAGCCACAAGCGCTGGAAGAAAATCCTCCCATGTCCCACCAAACATGATGGCAAAGCAACCACTGACAAAGGATGCGGCAATAATTTGTAGCCAGGAAGAATAGAGAATCTCATTTTCAACCTCTTTCAATTGGGCGTAAGCATTTTCTAAATTAAGCTCACCGGCTGTAACCTGACGGGAAACGCTATTCACGGCTGCAATTTTATGTAAATCTGCTGTCGATCGCTTCGTTATTCGTAAAAATTTTGTTTCAGACTCCATATTAATGGAAAAGTTGATGGCAGTAGGTGTAGCGTAGGCTTGGGCATTGGTTGCCCCATAAGCTGCGGCAATCCGCCCCATCGTATCCTCCACCCGATACGTCTCTGCACCACTCACGAGCATAATTTTCCCCGCTAGCATACATACTCTTTCAATCGAGGATTTTTCCATATAAATGAATCACCGCCTACCCATTTTAATTTCTTATATATTATAAAGGCTCGAAGCATGGAAGGAAAGTAAATGAAAAGAGCCTTCACTACAAGTAAAGCGAAGACTTCCGGAGCTTTCCCTATGGAACCATTAAGAATAATTGAATCATAGCAATGATAGGAATGGCTGTAGCAAGCACCATAGCCGTATATCCAAACGTGATTAATTTAAGTTTGAGATGGCTATCGACATCTAGACGCGTTTGCAAAAAGATATAAATAATGGCAAACACCATGAGCGCAATAATGATGGTCATGGGTACATATAATTCACTAATGGATGAAACAGATTGTAAATTGGCGAAACCTAAAACAATAAGAACGATAGGAATGGTCTCACTAATAGCCGCGCCAATGAAAAGATTGCGTTGATACTTCTCCAGATTTTCCGGATCATTTTTTATTCCATCCGCTGCCCGTTTAAAACTAAATAAAATACCAAGCACCGCGATAACCGCAGCTAACGTTGGTAAAAATATCATGACACCTCTCCTTTCTTGATTAACATACCATAGGAAGGGAGTAGAAGAAATAGGTATTTGGTAAAGGTTTTGTAAAAGCTCAGCGTAAAAAACACAATATTTTATAGAAATTATATCTTTTTTAAAATAATTTTATGAATATCGGATAAAACTAAGGGTACGTGATGCATCTAGATGATTATCGAATCTTTATCGTAGGTTAAGGGGAATCATTCCTGGTGGAGGATGAAAGACCCCCCGCAGATGGAAGATTCACTTTATTGGTATGACTAAAAAAGGGAATGGGACCCTACCTTCGATGTTTCGTCATTCCTGAAATTTGTCGAATGCGAGTTTTCGACGTATAGGAGAATGGTATGATTAATTATGTTGAACTTGTCATTGCTTTATGTATTGCTATCTTGGGGACGTTTTTATTAACGTATCCAGTAAAATGGTTTGCTATCAAAATAGACGCAGTGGATCGTCCTAACCAAAGGAAAATCCATAAAAAGGTCATGCCCAGGCTAGGTGGACTGGCCATATTTTTGGGTGCTTTCTTAGGTGTGCTTTATTTAAGGCCAGAACATGACTATCTTCCGGAAATATGGATAGGTGCCATTGTCATCCTGATTACAGGTGCCATTGATGATAAATACACGATATCACCTGTAGTAAAGCTGACAGGTCAGTTCGTTGCGACCTCATTCTTAGTGTCATCTGGTTTATTCATTGACCGGATTACCTTGCCTTTTTTCGGTGTGGTCGAGCTTGGTCTCTTAAGTGTGATTGTTACGGTTGTTTGGGTGATTGGAATAACGAATGCCATCAACCTAATTGATGGATTGGATGGTCTGGCATCTGGTGTGACGACTATTGCATTAATTAGTATATTTATTATGTCCATCATTGATATGCAATGGATTGTCACAGTACTTTGTATTGCCATGATTGGAGCGAATATTGGCTTTTTATTTCATAACTTTCACCCAGCCAAAATTTACATGGGGGACAGCGGTTCGAATTTTCTCGGATTTATGATAGCCGTTATATCCATGCTTGGTCTATTTAAAAATCTTACCTTTTTTAGCTTTATTGTTCCCATTATTGTTTTGGCCGTACCTATATTTGATACGCTTTTTGCCATTTATCGCCGGGCCATTAATAATGAAAGCATCATGCAGGCCGATAATAAGCATGTTCACTATCAATTGCTCAAAGCAGGCTTCTCCCATCGGAAAACCGTTCTTATCATTTATATGTTTAGTGCATTGTTTGGGATGCTGGCGATTTTATTTTCGAATGCCAGCATGTCGACATTGTTGATCGTCTTTGGTTTTGTTATCTTGCTTTTGCATTTATTTGCCGAAGTTTCTGGAACCGTGGGATCTGGAAGAAAGCCAATGATAAGTACGCTGGATAAAATTTTTAGAGGAAAGCGGAGGACACAGTAGCAATCGTTTCGAGTAGTTGGGCGCTCTTTACATTTAAATAGATTTTATGACGGTATCCATGTTGGTTGAACGATCATTGGGTCTTGTTCATTCCTCCTTTGTTTGGGGGGATGAATGGGCTCTTTTTATATTACTTTTATCGAGGAGCGCTGATGAAAGAGGGGAGTGCTGATAAAAGGGTAGGAAAGCTGATAAAAACGGGTGAGTGCCGATAAAACAAGATGAGCGCCGATAAATTGAAAGGAACGCTGATAAAACAGGAAGAGTGCCGATAAAAGGGTAGGAAAGCTGATAAAAAAGGGTGAGTGCCGATAAAAGGATGGGAAAGCCGATAAAAACGGGTGATCGCCGATAAAAGGGTAGGAAAGCTGATAAAAGAGGGTGAGTGCCGATAAAAGGATGGGAAAGCCGATAAAAATGTGGGAGCACCGATAAAAGGGTAGGATCGCCGATAAATGATAAGGAGTGCCGATAAAACAGGGTGATGGCCGATAAAGTAGGGGCCCCGCTGCTACCCCGATAAGAAACAAAGGGTACCCCCGTTAAGCAAAACAATAATAATGAAACAAACGTTTGATTTATTCTATCCTTATGAGCTATGCGACAGACCGCGCAGAAAAGAGCCCTCCCCTTACCAACCAAGCCGTCCATCTTTACAGACTTTTCAACTTCCCTTCACAGGAATTTAACAATAAATCGCTATACTGAAGTTAAATAAGCTTTCCAATGAGAGGAGACTTTTATGAAAATCCGAGGAATTGCGCATAGAGGTTATTCTGCAAAATATCCAGAAAATACGATATCCGCGTTTCAGGCTGCGATTGATTTAGGGTTTACCCACATGGAGCTTGATGTCCACTTAAGCAAAGATGGCATTCCTGTTGTCATGCATGATGCCTTGATTGATAGAATGACAAATGGAGTAGGGGAAATCCGTGATTTGACGTTAAAAGAGTTGAAACAGTTTGCCATCCATCCAAATGAAAAAATCCCGAGTTTAGAAGAAGTGTTACATATAGCGAAAGATACAATCATCGTTTCCATCGAATTAAAAAATACCGATTTATATGACAACCTGGAGGAAAAGGTGTATGAAGTGATTCAAAGAATGGATATGATGGATCAGGTTTACATTATCTCTTTCCATTTCAAGGCCTTGGCTAAACTAAGGAGCATGTCGTCTGAAGTAAAAATTGGACCATTAGTAAATAAGGTAAGGCGTTCCCATTTTCGTTTGCTAAAAGATCTCGACGCAAAGTATTTTGCGATTCGCCACACTGCGATCAAAGAAAAGCATGTTAAAAAATGCGAAGAACTCGGTGTCCAAGTTATTGCCTGGACGGTGAATGAAGTGGATCAAATGGAGCGGATGACGATGCAGTTTCCTTCTGTACTGATTACCACGGATGAATTGGAAAGGTTTCAAGCCAAAAAGTGTCTGATGGAAGATTCATTTGAGCAGGTTGGGATATAGATGGTTATCCGTTAAAAACGGAATGACTTGTGTTGGTATATTTCCCAACTTCATTTTATAGAATAAGATTATTAAATATGTTGCCCACCCCTAAAGAGTTTGCCACGAGCTCTTTAGGGTTTTTTATAAAATATGGTAACTTTTGAACTGCCCACATCGGAGATATGCACGCTAGTTTTATACAATCAAGCGCGTAAGAAGCGTCGCTATTAACCTAGTTTAACGCTTTTTAACAATTTGATTACTATGCGAGAATCTAATTGCTTTTTAAAAAATAATGGATTATAATTCATATGAGATAAAAGGATACGAGCCTTATTTTAAAAAAAGAGATGTAACATTTTGATTTTCATAACGTCTAAGATTAGTAGAAAGATAGGAAACGTGAATAATTTGTAGCTAAATAGGGGGATACAAATGGAATTCATCGTCGCATTGGTGATTACATTTATGGCAACATTGGTAATCACGCCTTTTGTGATAAAATTTGCTATTAAAGTGGGAGCAGTTGATAAACCAAATAATCGAAAAGTACATACCAAATTAATGCCTAGATTGGGCGGATTGGCCATTTATAGTGGATTTCTGATTGGAGTTCTTGCCTTTTTTCCAGATGTATTAAAATATTGGCCCGTTCTAGTCGGTGGTCTCATTATTGTGATAACTGGGATTATTGATGATATGAAAGAGCTTTCTGCTAAAATGAAGCTCGGGGGTCAACTATTAGCTGCATTGATTACAGTTCTTGGTGGAATAAAAATTGAATTCATTACACTACCAGCCGGTAATATTGTGGAATTTGGATATTTTGCCATACCACTAACGATTCTATGGATTGTTGCAATTACCAATGCTATTAATCTAATAGATGGTTTAGATGGCTTAGCTGCAGGTGTATCCTCCATTGTTTTGCTAACATTTTCGGGGCTAGCGATTTCGATGGGGAATCCAACAGTAGCTTTACTAGGCTTTATGATGCTAGGAAGTACACTAGGATTTCTAAAATATAATTTTAACCCTGCGAAAATTTTTATGGGTGACACAGGATCCTTATTTTTAGGATATATGATTAGTTCACTAGCAGTAATGGGGCTATTTAAAAATGTTGCGGTCTTCTCCTTGATTGTTCCGATTATTATTTTAGGAGTTCCGATCCTAGATACGACATTTGCAATCATT
>NZ_LT839648.1:3960646-3980006 GCF_900176885.1 Oceanobacillus senegalensis
AAAAGGGTAGGAAAGCTGATAAAAGAGGGTGAGTGCCGATAAAAGGATGGGAAAGCCGATAAAAATGTGGGAGCACCGATAAAAGGGTAGGATCGCCGATAAATGATAAGGAGTGCCGATAAAACAGGGTGATGGCCGATAAAGTAGGGGCCCCGCTGCTACCCCGATAAGAAACAAAGGGTACCCCCGTTAAGCAAAACAATAATAATGAAACAAACGTTTGATTTATTCTATCCTTATGAGCTATGCGACAGACCGCGCAGAAAAGAGCCCTCCCCTTACCAACCAAGCCGTCCATCTTTACAGACTTTTCAACTTCCCTTCACAGGAATTTAACAATAAATCGCTATACTGAAGTTAAATAAGCTTTCCAATGAGAGGAGACTTTTATGAAAATCCGAGGAATTGCGCATAGAGGTTATTCTGCAAAATATCCAGAAAATACGATATCCGCGTTTCAGGCTGCGATTGATTTAGGGTTTACCCACATGGAGCTTGATGTCCACTTAAGCAAAGATGGCATTCCTGTTGTCATGCATGATGCCTTGATTGATAGAATGACAAATGGAGTAGGGGAAATCCGTGATTTGACGTTAAAAGAGTTGAAACAGTTTGCCATCCATCCAAATGAAAAAATCCCGAGTTTAGAAGAAGTGTTACATATAGCGAAAGATACAATCATCGTTTCCATCGAATTAAAAAATACCGATTTATATGACAACCTGGAGGAAAAGGTGTATGAAGTGATTCAAAGAATGGATATGATGGATCAGGTTTACATTATCTCTTTCCATTTCAAGGCCTTGGCTAAACTAAGGAGCATGTCGTCTGAAGTAAAAATTGGACCATTAGTAAATAAGGTAAGGCGTTCCCATTTTCGTTTGCTAAAAGATCTCGACGCAAAGTATTTTGCGATTCGCCACACTGCGATCAAAGAAAAGCATGTTAAAAAATGCGAAGAACTCGGTGTCCAAGTTATTGCCTGGACGGTGAATGAAGTGGATCAAATGGAGCGGATGACGATGCAGTTTCCTTCTGTACTGATTACCACGGATGAATTGGAAAGGTTTCAAGCCAAAAAGTGTCTGATGGAAGATTCATTTGAGCAGGTTGGGATATAGATGGTTATCCGTTAAAAACGGAATGACTTGTGTTGGTATATTTCCCAACTTCATTTTATAGAATAAGATTATTAAATATGTTGCCCACCCCTAAAGAGTTTGCCACGAGCTCTTTAGGGTTTTTTATAAAATATGGTAACTTTTGAACTGCCCACATCGGAGATATGCACGCTAGTTTTATACAATCAAGCGCGTAAGAAGCGTCGCTATTAACCTAGTTTAACGCTTTTTAACAATTTGATTACTATGCGAGAATCTAATTGCTTTTTAAAAAATAATGGATTATAATTCATATGAGATAAAAGGATACGAGCCTTATTTTAAAAAAAGAGATGTAACATTTTGATTTTCATAACGTCTAAGATTAGTAGAAAGATAGGAAACGTGAATAATTTGTAGCTAAATAGGGGGATACAAATGGAATTCATCGTCGCATTGGTGATTACATTTATGGCAACATTGGTAATCACGCCTTTTGTGATAAAATTTGCTATTAAAGTGGGAGCAGTTGATAAACCAAATAATCGAAAAGTACATACCAAATTAATGCCTAGATTGGGCGGATTGGCCATTTATAGTGGATTTCTGATTGGAGTTCTTGCCTTTTTTCCAGATGTATTAAAATATTGGCCCGTTCTAGTCGGTGGTCTCATTATTGTGATAACTGGGATTATTGATGATATGAAAGAGCTTTCTGCTAAAATGAAGCTCGGGGGTCAACTATTAGCTGCATTGATTACAGTTCTTGGTGGAATAAAAATTGAATTCATTACACTACCAGCCGGTAATATTGTGGAATTTGGATATTTTGCCATACCACTAACGATTCTATGGATTGTTGCAATTACCAATGCTATTAATCTAATAGATGGTTTAGATGGCTTAGCTGCAGGTGTATCCTCCATTGTTTTGCTAACATTTTCGGGGCTAGCGATTTCGATGGGGAATCCAACAGTAGCTTTACTAGGCTTTATGATGCTAGGAAGTACACTAGGATTTCTAAAATATAATTTTAACCCTGCGAAAATTTTTATGGGTGACACAGGATCCTTATTTTTAGGATATATGATTAGTTCACTAGCAGTAATGGGGCTATTTAAAAATGTTGCGGTCTTCTCCTTGATTGTTCCGATTATTATTTTAGGAGTTCCGATCCTAGATACGACATTTGCAATCATTCGCCGTATCATTAACAAAAAGCCTATTTCTGCACCAGATAAATTTCATTTGCATCACTGCTTGATTAACCTTGGCTTCAGTCACCGCCAAACGGTAATTATGATTTATGCGATGAGTGCTATCTTCAGTATTGCAGCCATTGTATTTACAAAAGCAACCATATGGGGCGCAACCATTACATTAATCGGATTACTGATTCTTATCGAACTAGTCGTTGAGGTCACAGGATTAATCAGTCATAAATACCGTCCACTACTGAGCCTAATGGATGGACAAAAACAAGAAACGAAATAATAAAACGATAAAAGTCAAATCTCTTTACTAGAAGTAAAGGATTTGGCTTTTTTTGATGGAGAAAGGGAATGCTGATATATTGTGAGAATTGCTGATAAATAGGGAGGAAAGCTGATAAACTAGTAGGAGTGCCGATAACCGGAAAGGAAAGCTGATAAAACAGGATAAGTGCCGATAACCGGAAAGGAAAGCCGATAAAACAGGATGAGTGCTGATAAACTAGTAGGAAAGCCGATAAATTAGGGTGAGTGCCGATAAACCAGTAGGAAAGCCGATAAAACAGGATGAGTGCTGATAAACTAGTAGGAAAGCCGATAAATTGGAAGGAGTGCTGATAAACTCGTAGGAAAGCCGATAAAACAGGAAGAGCACCGATAAACTGGTAGGAGTGCTGATAAAACAGGGTAAGTGCCGATAACCGGAAAGGAAAGCCGATAAAACAGGGTGAGCGCCGATAACCGGAAAGGGAAGCTGATAAAACAGGATGAGTGCCGATAACTGGAAAGGAAAGCCGATAAAACAGGAAGAGCGCCGATAACCAAGTAGGAAAGCTGATAAAACAGGGTGAGTGCCGATAAACTAGTAGGAGTGCTGATAAATCAGGGTGAGCGCCGATAACCAAGTAGGAAAGCCGATAAAACAGGGTGAGCGCCGATAACTGGAAAGGAAAGCCGATAAAACAGGATGAGTGCTGATAAACTAGTAGGAAAGCTGATAACAAAGGAAGAGGTTGATAAAATCACGGTACCCTGTGCGACAATAGATGCGTCCTACTGGCACTTGGAAAAAGCCGATGAGATTTGCTTAAGGTGGTGGTGTTATGAGATTGGAATCTGATACAAGGGACTCCTATATTGAATTAGAATTGGTTGAGGTGGTTTCAGACAGTGTAAGAGCGATGAACTCTGTTAAGAGTAAAGGGTTTTCAGGTCAAAATGACAATGTTTGGTTTGGAATGAGTGAATTAAATGAATTTGTACATTCATTGAAAAAGATTGATGAAAGATTAAAAGGTTCAGTTTGTATAAAATCAATCGATATGGGTGAGTTTATCTTGAATTTGCAAAGCATGGATTCATTAGGACATTTCCTTTTATCATTTGAGTTATCAAAAAGAACATATATAAGAGGGATTGCTCAGACTCACCGCATTTCGGGTGGCTTCGAAGTGGATCATACGTTTATGAAGAAAGTAGAAAAAATGTTTTTAGAGCAACTACGTTCATTTGGTAAATAAGCGAAGGGGTCTTGGTTTAACTAGGAAATCCTAAAACAGAACCGATTCATTTGGACCAACCATCTGGAGGAACACGTGAGATGATGGGTACCACAACGTGCCTAACCCTCCTGTCACACCCTATACATTGTCACGTTTTTATATACTATGATAAAATATAGATTATTATGGTGAATGTATGCGTTTAATTATGTGATAAAGGAGCAAACATGATGAAGGTAAAAAAGGCAATTATTCCAGCGGCAGGGTTGGGTACTCGTTTTTTGCCTGCAACGAAGGCACAGCCGAAAGAAATGCTGCCGATTGTTGATAAACCAACGATTCAATACATAGTGGAGGAAGCGGTTGCTTCCGGAATAGAGGATATTATTGTTGTATCCGGTAGAGGAAAACGTGCCATTGAGGATCATTTTGATATTTCCTATGAATTAGAGGAAACGTTAGCGAAAAAAGGGAAAACCGAGCAGCTAAAAGAGGTTCGGGCGATTTCGGAATTGGCGAATATTCATTACATCCGCCAGAAGGAGCCTAAAGGACTGGGACATGCTATCTCGGTGGCTAGCCGTTTTATTGGCAATGAGCCATTTGCGGTGCTTCTAGGAGATGATATTGTACAGTCGGAAGAACCTTGTTTAAAACAACTAATTGATGTTTTTGAACAGCAACAGACCTCTGTGGTTGGTGTGCAGGAAGTGCCAGATGAGCAGGTTTCAAGCTATGGGGTAATTGACCCGGACACGACAAATGAATTTGGACCGAAGACAACTGGCGTACATGCGTTGATTGAAAAGCCATCCATTGAGAATGCACCATCTAATCTGGCTATCATGGGAAGATATGTGTTAACGCCAGAAATTTTCCCCATTCTAGAAACATTGGAGCCTGGCAAGGGAAATGAAATCCAGTTGACCGATGCGATTGAAAAGCTGAAAGAGCAGCAGCAGATTCTTGCATATAATTTTGACGGACATCGCTTTGATATTGGAAATAAATTTGGATTTATCCAAGCAACCATTGACTTTGCACTAGAACGTGATGATATTGGAGATCAATTGCTTGCATATATGGAAGAAGTCCTCAAGGAACACGGCAAGTAAAATGGATGCGAAGTTTATATAATGATTTTTATTCGATATAACCTATACCGTATAAAGAAACAAAAACCACTTCATTTCAAATAAGAAATAAGTGGTTTTTGTTATAGGAAAGAGTCCATCCGACGATGAATAGGAAGTATGGTGGGGATAGAGCGCCGTTTAGGGCAAAAATAGATTGTGTAAAAAATCAATTAATGGGTGGGCAGCCTATTCCAATAAATAAGTAAACACACAAGAATCCGTTTTCTAAATAGGATTTCTTGTGTGTTTCTTTTCGTTTCGGGCAGTTGCATTCCTTAGGACATGCCTTAGTCTTCGCATGAGCACCAAATTATTGCGTTACATTAGTGCATTTGGAAAGGTGCATAAAACAACAATCTTCTATTTCCATACTCTTTACGTAAGTTTTTCTCGATCTCCCATCGGGGGCTGTTCTTCCATCCAGCCGTTCTTAATCATAATTTTCGCTCCCTCATGGGCATATTCGAAAACATCCTTCATAAACGCAGTGGTTTTGGCCGTTAAATCATTTCGTAAACTGAAGGCCGTGCCCAGAGAATTCCCTCCAAGTGCAAAGCTACAAAAGAGACTGGTACAATATATCATCAATTTATCAGAGAACGGAGGAACCGTTGACTGTGTAACATTGCCACCTGATACTGCAGGTACTTGAATGTTATCTTCAAGAAAGACTTCGTGAAGCTCCTTAATGATGCTTTTGGAAATCTCTCCACCTTTGCCAAAATATTTTTTGACTTCAGGTGAATTGGCGACTTGAGCGAAACCGGTAATCAATTGCAATCCCGTTATGTTGGTTTCAATCGCATGGAACATATTCGCAACCTCTACCGTGTTCATGGTTCGCTTATTCGTTAACGGATTAAGCCCTCCTCTTAAATAGGAAGTATCTGTAATAAACTCTACTTTTTTGGGCATAGAAACATAAGGAGGCCGGGCGTGCATTCCCTTTTCAATCAAATATTGTGTACAAACATTGTAATATTTCTGCGTAATCGCAGTAAGGTCTTTAAAAACCATGATAATATCCTCGCGAGATGCCATCGTAATATTTAGGGTATGCAGGGCCATGCCGATTTCCTGTGTTAAGCGTACGAACATGATGTCAAAGCCATTGTCGTATAGTTTAGGTACTCCTTTGTTGACATCCTCGGAAGTAAATCCGACTGGAATGGCAGCTCCTTCATTTTGGAAAATAACGGCTATCTTCTCTACATATGGATCAATTTCATCGTATAAGTCCACCATGATACTTTTTGCTTGAGCGTCATCTGCTTGCTCTATGAAATAATCCAGCATTCGTAAAAGCATTGTTTTCTCTTGATACGTAAGCCATAATGTACCCAGTTCTGATGAAGTGATTGCGGGTTTTTCAGGCATATTATATACCTCCTAGATTGTATTTCCATTGTTTAGTATTTCTTAAACGTTACAAAATATTTATTGGTTATGAAGGGAGAGTTGAAGTTTAGTTGTCTTGTGTTCCATGCACGTTAATTGGATTCTGAATGGAAAAATTTTTTCATCCGCGTCAGTCTCTTCCATCCCTTGTTGATGCCGGTTAAAGGTTCGTTCCATGCACGTATGCGTCTTCATTCCCATGATGAGGCCTCATATAGGTTCATCTCATGCGCATAAGCGTCTTCATCCTCTTACTACAGACATTTACTTTCTATGTTCCTCCATATTTTTGTCTTCATGCCCTAAGTCCATAAGCGATTGATTTGTACATAACAATAATCTATCCCGCTAACCAATCAACAAAACCGACCCAAGAAAGATGAACAACAATCCCATTACTTTTTTGACGGTAATATTCTCATGAAGAAAAAGATACGACAGAATGAACGTCCAAACGTAGGTTAACGATGTTAAGGGATAAACAATCGAATACGGTAATTGGGTTAATACATAAATATTCAGACCCGCACCGATAAGATAGCATGTCCCACCAATAGCAAGATTAGAGAACAGTGTTCGGTTCAGGCTCAACCCATTCGCACTAGCTCTTTTGAAAAACAGGCCACCAAGAGAACCCGCCAATGTAAGGGTGAGAATATAGAAGACATTGCTAATGATCCCCACCCCCTATACAAACCGCCCCAATGATGATCAAGCCGGTTCCTAATAAAATTTTCATCGTTAATGTTTCATCCAGAAAGATGCTTCCAAAAAACAGACCGAACACATATCCCAGACTGAGCAATGGATGAAGGACGGATAAACTTCCAAATCGGAAGGCTACGATCATAAAAACAGCACCGAGCCCATAAAGGAAAAAACCAACGATCAGATATAGATTGATCCCTCCACCGGAAATTTTCCAAAATAGTTGCCCCAATGCCGTGAACAAGGCTGAGGTTACCATCAACAGGATTCCAATTTTATTTTTTTGAAGGGAGCGCGCGATACTATTCATGTTTTCTCATCCACTGTCTGAAAGGTTAAAAAGGAAAAAGGAAGTAACAGAAATGGGACCATGGATAGCGAATATAAGTATCGGAAATCCTGCGCAGGCATGGCTGCAAAAATCGCAAGCGTGTTTAAAAGTACAGGTGTTGCGACAACCCAAGCACGCCATCCATTCTTAAGGGAAGCGGCAAATGTAAGAAGGATGACGGTAAATAAATAGGTTGCCGGTCGCCATATGAGTTCCTTTAACTTCTCTTCCGTCCATACGAGCCATTCATTTAACCGGTGATGAAGCTCTACACTTACTGGTTCCTGTGTGATGCCATACGTATTATGTCGGTAAATCCCTCCTGGCCATAAGTTGGTGTAACCATCCTCTGGCTCATTGATTTGCCAGACAAGAGACGTCTGCTTCAGGGTTGCCTCCACAGCGAGACGTGGATTTTGCATCACAATTTTGAACCAATTGGAAAAATACCGACCGAGGTCCTCGAATATAACATGACGGCCTGCACTGTACGGGCCGGAAAATTTAATAGGGTCAGTAATATAGGGATCATATAATTCTATCCATTTTTCCTTAGGCATGATGCTAAAGTAATAATTTTCTTGTTCTTCGGTTAAATGACCATCATACGTGATGATTCGTGCAATTTGCTGTGTTGGCATTCCTAGTGCTTCATTGGGATCACTCGGTTTCACTTCAAAATAATCATAAACGGGACCACTTACGATAAAATAAAGAACGAGAACTCCTGCTAAGCTTCCTGCAATTTGCTTGAGATAGTTTCGATACGAAAAAAGCAACAAAATCGAAAATAAGATAAACAGAGCAATCCCAGTGCTTCTTAGAAGGAGGATGGCAAGGGACGTAAACCCAAATAAAAATAGGTGACCCCAGCTGTTCAACCATTTCCCCCTTGTTGCGAAAATGGCAAAGGCGATAAGACTTAATAGGAAAATAAACGTGCTATAAAGGATGTCCTTCCAAATAATAATCGAAAAGATTCCATTAATCGGAGAAAGAGCAAAGAGTCCTGCCATCATCCAAGTATAAAGAGGAGGAATGCCAGCCTTCTGCAAACGGTACATCCCATAACCAAACACAAGAGAAAGCGTGACAATTTGCACAAGACCAATGCTTGCCGGCGAATCCCATATATTCGTCAGACCAATCATCAACCAGGTATAAACAACAGATTGCCAGTTACTGAATTCATGGGTCTGCACCTGTCTCCAATGGGAAAACGAATCAGGAGACATTTCCCCAGGGAAAAATGCAAGTAAAAATATACTCCAAACGATTATCGAAGGAATCGCATACCAAATCATCATGCTCCTCGATATCCCCAGGTCCTTAAGCTCCCATTGGATAGAAGAAAGCAAATAAATCAAAACACTGACTCCGATTAATATGGAAAGGAAACTTCCGAGATACACATAAAGTTGGACTATGATATGGTTGTCTAATAAACGTGTCAACGAGCCTTTTAGGCTAAAGAATAATACGATGCTAAAAGGAAGCAAAAAGCTGATGACTTTTCCTTGCCATACAACACTTTTCCAGGAATGAAAATCACGCAGCAGTACCCAATAGAGTGCCCCGAACACAATAAAAACGATGACTATAATGACGAAGGACACCCCGATAATGGATCGAACCAGGGAGATAAAAGCGACTGTACTGAGTATGCTCCATAGGACAAGGATAACGAATCTCTTAAAATTCACTACGTACCCTACCTTTTACACGTTGATTATAAATATGATTCAATTCAAGCTCATATTGCCTTTTATGATTTTCAGCTACCGTATCCAATATTAATCCACAAATAAAAGAAAGAACGGATAAAATAATTAACCCCACCGCAAGAATGGCAGATGGAATTTTAAAAATATAGCCAGTCCATACGAATTCCGCGATAACGGGCATGCCAACAGCTAGCCCAAAAAAAAGAAAAATCAAGGACCAAATACTGAAGAATATCATCGGTTTGTATTCCTTGAATAAGGTAAATATCGTTCCTAGCACCTTCAACCCATCACTTACCGTATTTAACTTGGATTCACTACCCTCCGGTCTATCCCTATATTCAATGGGAATTTCTTTAATAGCCAAACGATTCTCCAAAGCATGAATGGTCATCTCTGTTTCAATTTCAAACCCCGGACTCATGACAGGCATTGATTTGACAAACAAGGAATCAAATGCACGGTAACCTGTCATAATATCCTTGACATCACTCTTATATAAAAAGTTTATACAGCCTTTCACTAAGTTATTTCCAAAATTATGCATCGGCCGTTTATTTTCTTCTGTATATGTACCATTCGATAAACGATCCCCAATAACCATATTCGCCTCGTTATTTTTAATCGGTTCAATTAATTGATGGACAAAATGAGCAGGGTAGGTATCATCGCCATCCACCATGACATAGCAATCCGCTTCAATCTCACGGAACATCGACCGAACCACATTCCCTTTCCCCTGCCGAATTTCCTTTTTCACAACAGCACCATGGGCAGCAGCTACCTCAGATGTACGATCCTTGGAATTATTATCATAAACATAGATAGTTGCTTCCGGAAGTTCCTTTTGAAAATCTTGAATAACCGCACCAACTGTCTGTTCTTCATTATAACAAGGAATAAGAACCGCTATTTGCAATAAAATCACCCCTAACGATTACATTAGATATAAAACTAGTGTGCCCAAAAGTTCGTATTTTATGATGAATAGTTTATGGAAAGGAGGTAAGGTTGGGGGGAGCAGGTGGGAGCGCCGATAAATTGGTGGGAGAGCTGATAAATAGGAGGGAGTGCCGATAAATAGGTGGGAACGCTGATAAATTGGCGTGAGTGCCGATAAGTTGGAGGGAGTGCCGATAAATAGGAGGGAACGCCGATAAGTTAGAAGGAGAGCCGATAAATTAGTGGGAAAGCCGATAAATTAGAAGGAGCGCCGATAAATAGGAGGGAACGCCGATAAACTAGAAGGAGAGCCGATAAATTGTAGGGAACGCCGATAAATTAGAAGGAGAGCCGATAAACTAGAGGGAGAGCCGATAAACTAGAAGGAACGCCGATAAATATGAGGGAACGCTGATAAATTAGAAGGAGAGCCGATAAATATGAGGGAACGCTGATAAATTAGAAGGAGAGCCGATAAATTAGAGGGAACGCTGATAAACTAGAAGGAGTGCCGATAAGTTGTAGGGAACGCCGATAAATTAGAAGGAGTGCCGATAAATAGGAGGGAACGCTGATAAATTAGAAGGAGCGCTAATAAATCACCTACTATTTACAATCCCCCGGTGCATGATAAAAGGGTTTCCTATTTTTACCAAATAGAACCATTTGGGCAATATCCCAAACAATTGTTTTTGATTTAACATAACTTATTTAATATAACAATAAAAAATGATCCATTTTCGGGGACCCCAGTATAGGAGGGCCCTACATAATCGACCAAAAATACAACTCCACGAACATTCGGTAATTTTCGATAATCCATCAGTTTATAAGTGTAGGCGAGGCTAATAACAATATGGAATTTTGCAAAACCATTGGGGAAACTTGGAAATATTAAATGAGCCATTCCTTTAGTATTATGTAACCCCTTTAAAATATGATAGCTACTTGTTTTAGTTATTAGCCGTTACCTTATCATGTAATTTGCTTATTTATCTTTTTTCTTCTCTTTTTAAGAAAGGTTAACCAAGTAGTTTTTAAAGACGCATAAAAGCCAACAGCGGCAGCTCCGTAAAATCCACCCATAAAAATTCCAGCCCATAGATCCCCCCTATGACTGATAAAGATGGATATAATAAACCCTAAGATGGATGCGATAGTAGGGAAATATTGACGAGGTATTGGAAATATCTTAAAAAGTTGCGTTAGGATAACAATTAGCGGTACAGCAATAACTCCATCCCAAAAATTTGTTTGTATAACGGGAAATTCCATATGATAATCTACCCTTTCTCTATATAATGGTTCAGGACCTATAATGTTAGCGTCAATAGGCTACAATAAAGTTTTTCAATTTTTAGCATCCCCATTTTCCCTGTGTTTTATGATTTCTATAAGGTACTACGATAACGTACCAAGGTCCCCTCATAATAGTCGTTTTATATATTAACGAGCAGCCCACCCTTTGGCTATTCCTCGCTGCTACGATACTGAGGTTCCTCCTGTTCCAATTTCTTAAGCCGATTATCAAGAAAATCTGTAATACCTTTAATTTCCCCGACGGCATTGGAATAAATTTGTTTTGTCTTTTCACTTTGCGCCTTAAGAATAAGTTGTTCAAGACTTGCCTGGGCACTTAATAACGTACCCAACGCCTCCCTTACTTGGTTGCCAACTGTCATAATCCATTCCCTTTCTTCATTGTAATTTCCTAAAATGAATAAATGCCACGTAAAAGTCCGCGTATCTCACCCAATCCAACCTTAATCTGGGTTTTGTCTTTTGCATCAACAGCTTCCTTTAGTTTTTCCAATTCAACACTAATTCCTTCATATTCTGCTTCATCACCCATAAGCTGTAACTTCCATTTTTCCTTCGTATATATTTCTGCTAATGTTTTGATCTTATGTTTTGCCTGTTTCCATTCGTTCTGTTCAACCGACTGCTTGATGTCATCCATGGTTTGGTTAAATGTTTCTTCACCTTGACATCCCACCAATAACACACTTATTACGATAAGTATTAAAATTTTCATGGATTTCCCCACTAAAGCAAACACCTCCCGCATGTTTAACCCTATTATGTCCAATAATATAAAAGCATTACATATGAATAGAAAAATGGGGGTTATATACATGCCTGAATTAATCCTAACTTTAATTAGGTCCATGATTTCATTTCTTATTTTGTTGGCTTTGACAAGAATAATGGGGAAAAAACAACTTTCCCAAATGACCTTTTTTGACTACGTAGTGGGGATTACAATCGGTTCCATCGCAGCTGCAATGGCGGTTGATCAAAATATAAAAATTTCTAATGGAATTATGGGGCTACTCGTTTGGGGAATTTTTCCACTATTGTTAGGGATTTGGGGAATAAAATCCATGAAATTCCGCCACTTTACAGACGGAACTCCTTCCATCGTGATTAGCAATGGTAACGTTCAAGAAAGGGAATTAAAAAGAAATCATTTGACGGTTGATGAATTAATGTTGATGTTAAGAGAGAAGAGTGTATTCAAGATTTCTGATGTGGAAATGGCAGTTTTTGAAACAAACGGGCAATTAAGTGTCATGAAAAAGGTTGATCAACAGCCCCTTACACCTAGTCAAATGGGGCTTTCTGTTGAAAAAGAACACAGCCCAACAATCGTGATTGCAGATGGTCAACTATTGAAAAAAGGTCTTTTGAAACGTGGCTATTCGGATAAATGGCTACTCGGTGAGATTATGAAACAGGGGGCGACTCATTTCGAGGATGTTTTTTTGGCGCAAATTGATTCAAAGGGAAATGTTTATGTTGATTTATACAAAGATCAAGTAGTACAGCAACAAATCATACAAAAGCCATTACTTTCAGCCTCACTTAAAAAGGTACAAGCAGACTTAGAGAGCTTCTCCTTACAGACAGAGGACCCCGAGGCAAAAAAATCATACCAGAAACACGCCAATAGTCTTAAAAATACGCTTGATTCATTATTACCTTATCTAAAAGAATAATCCTGCAAGCTTAATTTAAATGTATTCGTTACCCCAAGCAACATTGATTAACAGAGAAACCATAGGCTTTTATGCGTTCAACGCCTTTAGATTGGCACAGGTTCTAAATCATTCAACTAGATTTTTGGTGGAACCTCTTGATAAACAATCTATTTCGGATCAAAACGGCCATCCCTCTTTATCATTTCATAACTTGCTTCAACATTAACGTGTACCCCATTGTTCCCCATTTGCCAATATTTGATGTGAATCACCTTATTTGCTTCGAAAATAGCTAATTACAATTTCCTAAAATGACTATAAAAGCCGGGACCCCATTATATTGTCCAGTATAGTCAACCGATAAATGGAAATCCTAATAGTACTTAAAAAAGGAGGACCGATATTATGGAAAATGAAGATTTCGCAAAGGGTAAACTACCANACGCCGATAAATATGAGGGAACGCTGATAAATTAGAAGGAGAGCCGATAAATATGAGGGAACGCTGATAAATTAGAAGGAGAGCCGATAAATTAGAGGGAACGCTGATAAACTAGAAGGAGTGCCGATAAGTTGTAGGGAACGCCGATAAATTAGAAGGAGTGCCGATAAATAGGAGGGAACGCTGATAAATTAGAAGGAGCGCTAATAAATCACCTACTATTTACAATCCCCCGGTGCATGATAAAAGGGTTTCCTATTTTTACCAAATAGAACCATTTGGGCAATATCCCAAACAATTGTTTTTGATTTAACATAACTTATTTAATATAACAATAAAAAATGATCCATTTTCGGGGACCCCAGTATAGGAGGGCCCTACATAATCGACCAAAAATACAACTCCACGAACATTCGGTAATTTTCGATAATCCATCAGTTTATAAGTGTAGGCGAGGCTAATAACAATATGGAATTTTGCAAAACCATTGGGGAAACTTGGAAATATTAAATGAGCCATTCCTTTAGTATTATGTAACCCCTTTAAAATATGATAGCTACTTGTTTTAGTTATTAGCCGTTACCTTATCATGTAATTTGCTTATTTATCTTTTTTCTTCTCTTTTTAAGAAAGGTTAACCAAGTAGTTTTTAAAGACGCATAAAAGCCAACAGCGGCAGCTCCGTAAAATCCACCCATAAAAATTCCAGCCCATAGATCCCCCCTATGACTGATAAAGATGGATATAATAAACCCTAAGATGGATGCGATAGTAGGGAAATATTGACGAGGTATTGGAAATATCTTAAAAAGTTGCGTTAGGATAACAATTAGCGGTACAGCAATAACTCCATCCCAAAAATTTGTTTGTATAACGGGAAATTCCATATGATAATCTACCCTTTCTCTATATAATGGTTCAGGACCTATAATGTTAGCGTCAATAGGCTACAATAAAGTTTTTCAATTTTTAGCATCCCCATTTTCCCTGTGTTTTATGATTTCTATAAGGTACTACGATAACGTACCAAGGTCCCCTCATAATAGTCGTTTTATATATTAACGAGCAGCCCACCCTTTGGCTATTCCTCGCTGCTACGATACTGAGGTTCCTCCTGTTCCAATTTCTTAAGCCGATTATCAAGAAAATCTGTAATACCTTTAATTTCCCCGACGGCATTGGAATAAATTTGTTTTGTCTTTTCACTTTGCGCCTTAAGAATAAGTTGTTCAAGACTTGCCTGGGCACTTAATAACGTACCCAACGCCTCCCTTACTTGGTTGCCAACTGTCATAATCCATTCCCTTTCTTCATTGTAATTTCCTAAAATGAATAAATGCCACGTAAAAGTCCGCGTATCTCACCCAATCCAACCTTAATCTGGGTTTTGTCTTTTGCATCAACAGCTTCCTTTAGTTTTTCCAATTCAACACTAATTCCTTCATATTCTGCTTCATCACCCATAAGCTGTAACTTCCATTTTTCCTTCGTATATATTTCTGCTAATGTTTTGATCTTATGTTTTGCCTGTTTCCATTCGTTCTGTTCAACCGACTGCTTGATGTCATCCATGGTTTGGTTAAATGTTTCTTCACCTTGACATCCCACCAATAACACACTTATTACGATAAGTATTAAAATTTTCATGGATTTCCCCACTAAAGCAAACACCTCCCGCATGTTTAACCCTATTATGTCCAATAATATAAAAGCATTACATATGAATAGAAAAATGGGGGTTATATACATGCCTGAATTAATCCTAACTTTAATTAGGTCCATGATTTCATTTCTTATTTTGTTGGCTTTGACAAGAATAATGGGGAAAAAACAACTTTCCCAAATGACCTTTTTTGACTACGTAGTGGGGATTACAATCGGTTCCATCGCAGCTGCAATGGCGGTTGATCAAAATATAAAAATTTCTAATGGAATTATGGGGCTACTCGTTTGGGGAATTTTTCCACTATTGTTAGGGATTTGGGGAATAAAATCCATGAAATTCCGCCACTTTACAGACGGAACTCCTTCCATCGTGATTAGCAATGGTAACGTTCAAGAAAGGGAATTAAAAAGAAATCATTTGACGGTTGATGAATTAATGTTGATGTTAAGAGAGAAGAGTGTATTCAAGATTTCTGATGTGGAAATGGCAGTTTTTGAAACAAACGGGCAATTAAGTGTCATGAAAAAGGTTGATCAACAGCCCCTTACACCTAGTCAAATGGGGCTTTCTGTTGAAAAAGAACACAGCCCAACAATCGTGATTGCAGATGGTCAACTATTGAAAAAAGGTCTTTTGAAACGTGGCTATTCGGATAAATGGCTACTCGGTGAGATTATGAAACAGGGGGCGACTCATTTCGAGGATGTTTTTTTGGCGCAAATTGATTCAAAGGGAAATGTTTATGTTGATTTATACAAAGATCAAGTAGTACAGCAACAAATCATACAAAAGCCATTACTTTCAGCCTCACTTAAAAAGGTACAAGCAGACTTAGAGAGCTTCTCCTTACAGACAGAGGACCCCGAGGCAAAAAAATCATACCAGAAACACGCCAATAGTCTTAAAAATACGCTTGATTCATTATTACCTTATCTAAAAGAATAATCCTGCAAGCTTAATTTAAATGTATTCGTTACCCCAAGCAACATTGATTAACAGAGAAACCATAGGCTTTTATGCGTTCAACGCCTTTAGATTGGCACAGGTTCTAAATCATTCAACTAGATTTTTGGTGGAACCTCTTGATAAACAATCTATTTCGGATCAAAACGGCCATCCCTCTTTATCATTTCATAACTTGCTTCAACATTAACGTGTACCCCATTGTTCCCCATTTGCCAATATTTGATGTGAATCACCTTATTTGCTTCGAAAATAGCTAATTACAATTTCCTAAAATGACTATAAAAGCCGGGACCCCATTATATTGTCCAGTATAGTCAACCGATAAATGGAAATCCTAATAGTACTTAAAAAAGGAGGACCGATATTATGGAAAATGAAGATTTCGCAAAGGGTAAACTACCAAAGTCAACGGAATCCTATTGGAGAGATTCCACCGAATTGCCAACGTTCCCCAAATTGGAGAAGGACGCTCATGTTGATGTTGTTATTGTAGGAGGTGGTATTACTGGGATAACATCCGCCTATCTTCTGGTAAATAAAGGATTAAAGGTTGCAATTTTGGAGGCGGACAGGGTACTAAATGGTACAACAGGGCATACAACGGCAAAGATTACTGCTCAGCATGATTTAATTTATGATGAGTTGATTACTAACATGGGAAAAAGCGAGGCAAGATTGTATTACGAGGCTAATATAGGGGCCTTAAACTTTATGAAGAAAACGATCGATGAACTTCAAATTGATTGTGACTTTAAAAAACAAGATGCATACATATATGCAACCACGGAGGAATATGAGCAAAAAATAAAAAAGGAAGCCGATGCATATGAAAAGCTTGGAATCGATGGAAAGTTGGTTGATACCGTTCCATTGGATATAGATGTTAGAAATGCATTGGTTATGAGAAATCAAGCACAGTTTCATCCACTTAAATACCTAAAACGCCTTATCCAACATATTACGGATAAAGGAGGGCAGATTTTTGAGAATACGACCGCGGTGAATGTTGAAACAGATAATCAACCAACAGTCCTTACGCATGAAGGGGGCCGTGTTACAGCGGACTATGTCCTAGCCTGTTCACATTTTCCTTTTTACGAGGGAGTTGGACTCTATTCCACAAGAATGTATGCGGACCGGTCCTACGTGCTTGCGGCAAAAACTGATAAAAAGCTTCCGGATGGACTCTTTATAAGCGCGGATAGACCAAATCGTTCCCTAAGATCCGTAACAATCAATGGGGAGGAAATGGTACTTATCGTTGGGGAAAGTCATAAAACCGGACAGGGAACAGATACCATGAAACATTATGAAGCCTTAGAGAGCTTCGGTGAACAGGTTTTGGGAATTGAGGAAATTGCCTACAGATGGTCAGCGCAAGATTTAACCACACTGGATAAGGTTCCTTACATTGGAGAAATTACATCGGGGCAGCCAAACATATTAATTGCCACCGGTTACAGAAAATGGGGGATGTCCAATGGAACTGCTGCCGCCCTTCTCCTTAGCGATATGGTTATGGGCAAAAAAAACAACTTTCAAAATCTGTATGCACCATCCAGATTTTACGCAACACCAAGTCTAAAGAACTTTTTTGTTCAAAACATGGATGTTGCGAAGCATTTAATTAAGGGGAAACTCCAAATAAGCGATATAGACCCCAAAACATTATCCAACGACGAGGGGGCTATCATTACTGTAAAAGGAGAAAGAAAGGGTGCGTACAGGGATACGGAAGGGGAACTACATATTGTAGATACAACTTGTACCCACGTTGGATGCGAAGTGGAATGGAATAGTGGTGACCGAACTTGGGATTGCCCATGCCATGGATCAAGATTTTCATATACTGGTGATGTCGTTGAGGGTCCAGCTGAAAAGCCATTACAGCAATATGACTATAAGATGATTGACAATATTACATCAGAAGACTCGGGTTACTAATGTTAAAAATGCTACGGTGGAATAGATACCGTAGCATTTTTGCTGTTTTTTTGCTAGACGGTGCATTAACAATTAAAAAGCAAATAGAATTGTCGGATAATCAAATGTACAAAAGAAAGATTTTTAATGATGGTTGTTCTTCGTTGTGTAAAAGAACATTTTAATTGCATTTGATGTTCTTCTAATCAGTTAACAACGGTAAAACCCCCTAAGTGGTACAGGTACAATGGGGATAGGCATTATGCCGTTAAATGGTATAGGGTAATACCTTGTAGCGAATCCTGGTGATCTGTAGGGATGATATCCTCCACATGTTTGTAATCCATAAGTTCCAAGCGCCAAAGGCATACGGGTATACCAATCAGGATAAATGGCGGTTCCTATATATCCACCAGAAAACATGCTTGGACTTCCCCCTCTGTTATATTCGCTCGAGTCCTCAACTTCTACCGGTTCACCAGAAATGCGATTGTCATTTGGTAAACCGTGTTTCGCCATCCCTGTGTCAGGCATTATAGATGGACTGCCTACTTCCTCTGACACGGATTCATTAGCTAAATCGTCCTGGGGCTGTGGCGAAAATGCTTCCTCAATTTCTGAAGGTCCATCAGCAGTGCGATCATCATTTGGTAAACCGTATTCCTCCATTCCTGTGTTAGGCATTATAGATGGACTGCCTACTTCCTCCGACACGGATTCATTAGCTAAATCGTCCTGGGGCTGTGGCGAAAATGCTTCCTCAATTTCCGAAGGTCCATCAGCAGTGCGATCATCATTTGGTATATCGGATTCCTCCATTCCTGTGTCAGGCATTATAGGGGGATTATTTGATGCTAACATTCCAAAACCATACTCTTTTTGGCGCCAAAAATACTCATGGGGAAAATAATCGTTATAATACAAGCTTATCTACTCCTTATATATAGGTTAAATGCCTTATTATAATATTTCTATTATATTAGGAATGACTGGGCACTGGTATCATTCAAACTAATTTAAATGCAACAAATTTGTACAATAAATAGCCCTTAAAGTTGTGGGAGAGCTGATAAATACGTGGGAGAGCTGATAAATACGTGGGAGAGCCGATAAATACGTGGGAGAGCCGATAAATCGGCAGGAGCGCCGATAAATCGGCAGGAGAGCCGATAAACCAGAGGGAGAGCCGATAAACCAGAAGGAGCGCCGATAAACAGGAAGGAAAGCCGATAAACGAGAAGGAGAGCCGATAAACCAGAAGGAGAGCCGATAAACCAGAAGGAGAGCCGATAAACCAGAGGGAGAGCCGATAAACCGGAAGGAGAGCCGA
>NZ_LT839648.1:3982809-4001405 GCF_900176885.1 Oceanobacillus senegalensis
CGATAAACCAGAAGGAGAGCCGATAAACCAGAGGGAGAGCCGATAAACCGGAAGGAGAGCCGATAAACCAGAGGGAGAGCCGATAAACCAGAGGGAGAGCCGATAAATGAGAAGGAGAGCTGATAAACCAGAAGGAGAGCCGATAAACGAGAAGGAGAGCCGCCGATAAACGAGAAGGAGAGCCGATAAACCAGAAGGAAAGCCGATAAACGAGAAGGATCGCCGATAAACGACAAGGCCCCCCCAATACCCCAAAATACCCACCGATAAAAACCCCCGTTACCCCGACCACAAAAGAACCGCCCCCCATCCACCTTCAAAACCACCAAACCTCATCAAAATCCCTCCTCCCAAAGCATCACCACCTACCTCCCATTACAAACTTCCTTTACATTTGTAACAATACCTTAATGCCAAGTTTCTACATCAACTCTCGAAATTTATAGGGAATCATTGTATAATAATCAGGTATGTATGATTTAACATAGATTCATATGTTTTAGACATAGACCATGATATAGAATGTTATACTTGATGAAGTACGGGAGGATTCATTGGAAATGACGAAACAACCAAGTAGGATACGTAACTATTTAGAGTATTTTTTTCTCATATTTATTTTGATTCAACCATTTTTGGATATTTCGGCATTTTTAGGGCTGATGCTTTCGGATGCCGTTAGGGTACTGGCGATGGCTGCTGGATTTGTTTATGTGTTGTTACATCCAAATAAAAAAATAAAAAATGTAGCAAGCCTATACATAGTGGTATTAGCTATTTTTATGTTGGGAAATTTGGCTAATAACTTTCTTGTTGATGAAAACTTTAATTTAATGAGAAACTTAACCTATAATATAAAATCGGCATTTGTAGCGGAAATGCTTGTTATCTATGCCCTTGTTTTTCTATCCATCAAGAAGCGGATGGATTGGCAAACGATCGTTCAACGTAATATTACGATTAGCTTGACGATTATCGGGATTGTCATGGTGATTGCAAGCCTTACAGGTACTGGGAAGAGATCCTATGGTTTCCTTCAAAAAGAAGGGCATTCCGGATGGTTCTTCTCTGGTAATGAATTAGGTGCTATATTGGCCATGGGGCTTGGAATCATGATTCTGTACATGCTCAATAAAAAAGCTCCCAAACGTAAATTATTGCTTTTACCAGGAATCATCATGGGTGCTTGGTCCATGTATATGCTAGGAACGAAGGTAGGTATTATAGCGGCGCTTGCCTTATTAGGATTTGGTGTTGCTATTGCTATCATCGAATTCTTTATGAAAAGAAGGAAATTTATCGATACGATTCTGTTAGGTATCGTTTTCTTAGCTGCGATTGCGTATATTCCGTTCTCCCCAGTAGTTCATAATATGGGACTGGACCTTTATGACGAGCATGAGTCGAACTTGGAAAAATTTGAGAACCCGGATCAGGAACAAGTGCCACTTCCTGAAGAAGAGCCAACCGTGGAGCAAAAAGAAAGGAACGCACTCTTATATCGAATCTTTAGTGGACGTACCGATTTCTTGATTTATACTGCTGTTCATTATGATGCAGCACCCGTATCCCAAAAGTTATTGGGGATGGGTCCGGCCCTCATATACTTAAATGGACAGCCGAAATTAATAGAGATGGACTTTTTTGATTGGTTCTTCGGTTATGGAATCATTGGTTTCCTTCTATTAATGGCGCCAATCGTTTACATGGCCTTTGTCATTATTAAACAACTATTCCAGCAGCGATTTCGAGCCTTGTTATCTCGAAATTATTGGATGGTTGCGATAGAGGTTGGATTAGGAGTTGGAATCGCCTTTATTGCGGGACATATCTTTTTAAACCCAGCATCAGGGATTTACTTTTCCATTCTATTAAGTTATTTATACGTGTTATCCTTACAGCCAGCAGACAAACTTCAAGAACAATGAACGGGAAAAAGGGGACAGGCTGTATATGTCAAAACATCAGAAAAAAATACTCGTTATCACCAATATGTATCCAAGTAAAAAGAATAAATCATTTGGTATCTTTGTAAAAAATCAGGTGGTTGCCTTACGAAAAAAAGGATTAAACGTGAATGTTGCTGCGATTAAGGATCAACGGATGGGAAAAGTTCATGTGCTGAAGAAGTACCTCAAGTGGGTTCTGCAAATCATGTTCCATCTGATTTTTAAAGGCGCAAGGTATGATACCGTTCACGTCCACTATGTTTTTCCTGGTGGTTTGTTCGGGCTGTTGTTTAAAAAATTATTTAAAACGCAGCTCATCGTAACCGCACATGGTGGGGATATCGATAAAATGGCTAGAAAAGGTCCTTTCTTTTTTAATCAAACGAAAAAGATTTTACAAAAGGCTGATTATGTCATTGCCGTAGGGGAAAAATTAAAACAAGATATCATTCATGATTTTTCGATACCAGAAGAAAAAATACAAATCATTAATATGGGCGTCAATCGAACGGTTTTTAAGCCCATGGACAAGAAACAGGCGAAAAAGGAATTGCATCTTTCCTTGGATGCTTTTCATATCCTATTCGTAGGGAATAAAATAAAAGCTAAGGGCTTGTACGAACTCGTGAAGGCCTATCAAATATTGAAAGAGAAATACCCTCATCTACAATTACATATCATTGGTGCCAACAAGGAACCGGGATTTTTGCAAGAGGTAGAAGAGGAGATTAGCACGAACAGAATAGAAGATGTTCATTTCTATCCTGCAAAAACGCAGAAGGAAATTGCGCGCTGGATGAGTGCTGCAGACACATTTGTACTCCCTTCCTATATGGAGGGATTTGGATTAGTCGCAGTAGAGGCAATGTCCTGCCAAACCCCTGTCGTCGGAAGTAATGTAGGAGGACTTGCCAGATTGCTACATAATGGATCTGGCATGCTTGTCGAACCACAGGATATCGATTCATTGAAAACCGGATTAGAAGAAGTCATTACAAACCATGAACTGAGACAAAGTATGATAAAATCAGGTGAGGAAAAGGCCAATGAAAATGATGAAGTGAAACAGATAGAAAAACTCTTGGCGGTTTATGGAATGATGGGAGCACGACAATAATGAAGAAAAGGCAAAAAAAGAATAAAAAGATTCTTTTCATATCATCCATCGGTGGTCATTTAACACAATTAATGCAGTTAAAGCCGTTATTTGAGGAATATGATTATCATATCGTTACGGAAAAATCGGAAATCACCTTGAAGCTTCGGGAAAAACATCCGATTTCCTATCTGGTATACGGCGCAAGGAATTATCCGGTGAAATATTTATTTAAGTTCTCCTATAATG
Organism: Oceanobacillus senegalensis; assembly: GCF_900176885.1. Classification (GTDB taxonomy): domain Bacteria; phylum Bacillota; class Bacilli; order Bacillales; family Amphibacillaceae; genus Oceanobacillus; species Oceanobacillus senegalensis. The sequence continues at coordinate 3,986,104 of NZ_LT839648.1, forward strand.
TCATCAAATCCCTATTTATTTTTCTTCGTGAAAAGCCAGATATCGTGATAACAACAGGAGCGCACACATCGGTACCCATGTGCTATATTGCTAAGCTTTTTCGAAAAAAGGTTGTTTTTATTGAAAGCTTTGCGAAATCCAAGAGCCCAACACTTTCTGGTAGAATGGTTTACCCCATTGCCGACTTATTTATCGTTCAGTGGGAGACCATGAAGGAATTTTATCCAAATGCAGTACATGGAGGGTCTATTTATTGATACTTGTATTATTAGGAACCCACGAGCTTCCGTTTACAAGGCTGTTAAAGGAAGTCGAACGGTTAAAAGTTAACGGAACCATCGATGAGGAAATCATTGTACAAAATGGTCATACAAAATATGAAAGTGATGTCCTAACCTTGAAGCCATTTGTTAGCTTTGAGGAAATGGATCAACTCTATAATCAGGCTCGATTTGTTATCACACATGCCGGCACTGGGTCTGTCATTACTGGCCTAAAAAAAGGCAAAAAAGTCATTGCAGCAGCTCGACTAGAAAAGTACGGAGAGCATAATGATGATCACCAAATCGAATTGGTCAGCGTCTTCGTCGAACAAGGACACATTCTCAGCTGGGAAGACGGAGAGGATTTAGGAAACGTCATCCAGCAATTAGAAACCTTCGAACCCATCCCATTTCACTCGGAAAAAGAAAAGCTATTGGGGTTGTTGAGGGATTTTATTGAGAAGGCTTAGTGTCTTTCGTGAAGGAAATGGGCACCTTCATACCGTTACGGAAGTTTTATTCTGCTGAACTTCAAGCTTACGGTGAACATTCACCACTTAGGATGGAGTCGCCAAGAATGTGCGGTATGGTTCTGAAACACCCAAACGAAAGAGGTCTTACACTTGAAATCAAAATTAGGATTAGCTAGTCTCTTATTTTTTATTGCTTCCATTGTGCTGAAGATATCCGGTCTATTACGAGACATGGTCATTGCATTTTATTTTGGAGATAGCTATCAGGCTGATGCTTATTTAGCGGCATTTATTATTCCGAACATGTTTATTTTATTTATGACAACTGGGATGAAAAATGCCTTTGTTCCAAGCTATATTGAAGCATTAGAAAATAAAAGAGGAGCCTTCCATTTTGGTCAGGTTTTTAAAGGAACGATTATCGTCAGTCTGGTGATTTCTGTCATTGGAATGGCGCTTGCTCCTTTATACATTCCTCTGTTCTATCCAGAATTTCATGCGGATGCTAAGGAAATCGCTATAACGGTAGGGATTATTTTTTTCGCAACGATTTTTTTCGTTGGTATGAATTCCGTCCTAGAAGCATTTTTTGATTCAGAAAATAAATTTGCTCTATCGGTTGTCTCGCAAATTATCGTGCTACTCAGTTCGATTGCTGGGGCTATCCTTTTTGCTAACCAAATTGGCGTCTATTCCCTAGCCATCGGTTATTTGGTCGGTACGATTATATCCCTGATTTTCAAGCTTATATTAGTATTGCCACGTAAGGTTATGAAGCTGAAGGGGAAGTTCGATTGGATTGAAATCAAACAATTTTATTGGATTTTCATTCCCGTGGGGATTACTGTTGCGGTCGGGCAAATCAACCTGATGGTGGGAACGATTTTTGCCAGTTACTTTGAAGAAGGAGCCGTTACATACATTAATTACGCAAAAAACCTTGTTCATATTCCACAGGGGATCTTCGGTGTCACGATAGGAACGATTATTTTTCCCATGTTATCACGAGCCATCACCACCGATAACCGTGGCCTATTTAAACGAGGAATCGAGCAGGGGCTGTCGACGATGTATGTCATTTTGCTCCCATCAATCATCGGTATGTTTATTTTGATGCCCAATATTATCGAGTTATTTTACCAGCGTGGAGCATTTACCGCTAGTGCAACCATGGCTACATCACAGGTCGCTTATTTATATTTCGGATCGGTTTTATTTTTCAGCTTAAATAATATTATTAATAAAGGATTTTATTCGTTAAAGAAAGGCCACTTAATTTTATTAGTCAGTGGGATTTCCGTATTATCCAATATCATTTTTAACTTTATTTTCACGTCATGGCTTGGATATCGAGGGATTCCATTATCCGCATCGGTCAATGCGTTATTCTATGTCGGAGCTCAGTTTATTATCTTTTACAAATTGGTGGGTGGCTTGAATTTAACATACCTTTTCAAGGAATTTATGAAAATTACCATCGCAACTGCGATAATGGCTGCAGCTGTATGGCCCATCCTGCCATGGATAAGCGGCTGGCACAACATCGCACAAATCATCACCATTGCCATTGTTGGAGCAATCGTTTATGTAATCAGTATTATCGTATGCAAATCGCAACCATTCCTATTTTTAAAGGATAAGCTTTTAAAGAAAAAGCAGTAAGTTAAGGAGTTCACTTTAATGAATATCAAACAGTTAATCATGAATGTCGTAAAACCAATCAATATTCCAATCACTCGATGGATCCTAAAGCGTCATTATTCGGCGACGAAACCGCTGTCTGGCACATTAGGAGCGAAAAGGGTACTCGTATTAGCACCCCATATGGATGATGAGACCATTGGCCCTGGTGGGATTCTAAGGAAGCATGCCAATGAAGGCGCCGAAGTCCATGTGGCGATAATTACGGATGGATCGAGTAGTGTCAGTGACCTCAGTAAGGAAGCGTTAACTGCTGCACGTATGAAGGAAATGGATGAAGTAAAATCAATTCTAGGCATTCATACCATTCATTATTTGGGTCTACCAGATGGCGGGGTAAAAAGCAATGAAGCGTCCCAAAGCAAGGTGGAAAGCCTGATAAACGACATCGAACCAGATATCATCTATTCCACTCCTTTTGTGGATGCGCACCCCGATCATACAGCTACCGTAAAAACTTTGTCTGACGTATTGAAGAAAAGACAACAGAAGGATACGGTTGTCCGTTTGTATGAAATCAACTGTCCATTTCCACCAACCCATGTTAATTGTGTGGTGGATATCTCAGAAACCATGGCAGACAAACAAAAAGCCATCGATGTATTTTCATCACAAGTCATCGCTTTTGATGGGTTTGTGGAATTAAATCGTTTGAAAAGCAAAATGGTTAACCAGTCCATCAAATATGCGGAGGTCTTTATGGAGTTCACTCCAAAGAAATTGAATCACCATTGCGACACGCTTGATAAACATCGCGAATCCTTTCCTCACGTATTCAAACAAGCGAATCGTACCGATACATTATTATGGGCCATATACAAAAACAATAAATGGAAAACCAAACTTTACGAAGATAGCTGATAATGCTATCTTTTTTATATATTAGAAGAACATCGTTAGAAATTGAGCTCTAAAATATATGTTGGGGTTTTAGTAAAATTTAAGCATAAAAAAACACGCAAGCTCCTATATCCTTTAAACTTGAATTGACGAGAAACAAGTGGATAGGAGTTGCGTGTATATGTATTTTAACATGAAATTACCTGGATTAGAAGAAATGAAAATAACGAAAACAGAGGAGATAGAGGGATCCTTTCATATTCATGTTCAGTTGCCAAAAAAACCTCATAAATGCCCTTCTTGTGGGGAGATAACAGAGCGTATTCATGATTATCGAGTGCAAAAAATTCAGCATTTAAAATTGTTTGAACGTAGAACCTATATTTTTTATCGTAAGCGTCGTTATAGGTGTGAGTGTGGAAAGAGGTTTGTAGAAAACAATAATATTGTCTATCGTTATCAGCGACATACGGTGGAATGGAATCAGGCGTTAGGTTTTCGAGTGATAAAGGGGAAGAATTTCAAGGATACTGCTGCCCAATTTCATACGTCATCCAATACAGCTATGCGACGTTTTGATAACGTATCAGCTGGTAAATTACGTGAGGTTAAAGCTCTGCCACGGGTAATAGCGATCGATGAATATAAGGGCGATACAAATAAAGGTAAATATCAAACCATTATCGGTAATGGTGAGACAGGTGAGCCTTTGGATATTCTTCCTGATCGGTCCGTAAAAACGGTGAAAAAGTATCTACAGGAAAAGGGAGAAAAAGTAGAAATAGTCATTATGGATATGAGTCATAGCTTTAAATCAGCTGTTCAACAAGCATTGGGGAATCCTATTATTATAGCGGATCGATTTCATTTCTGTCGTTATATTTATTGGGCACTCGAACGTGTGCGAAGACGAGTTCAAAAAGAATTCCACCCTTATGATCGTAAAAAGTGCAAGCGAATGAAGCATGTATTTTATAAGCATTATGAAGCCCTTAGCGCAAAACAACATTGGTACTTAGAAAGATATTTAGGGTTATCAGAAGATTTGAGAACAGCTTATGGGTTAAAAGAATCTTATCGAACTTGGTTTGAAGAAGCAAAGAAAATAGGAAAAGATAATATGAAAGAGGTTAAAGAAGGGCTGTATCAGTTTTATACGCAAGTAAAAGATGCGGGTTTAGAGGAATTTGAAAAAGCGATACAGACGCTACAAAATTGGCAACCTGAAATATTGAACAGCTTTGCCTTTGGGTATAGTAATGGGTTTATTGAAGGATTGAATAATCAAACAAAGGTTATCAAGAGAAATGCTTTTGGATTCAAGAGATATGATCGATTGAGATTAAGGGTATTATTACACCATCAATTTAAATCCGTAGCCAATTCAATAGGTTAAAGGGGTAGGAGCTAATAGCCCCACCCCAACATTTGACTTAGAACCAGAAATTGAGCCATTCGCTAGTGTCTGCGAGTGGGTTGAAGGAGAATAAACATGACTGTACGTTTTTATAAAAATGGTGACGAAGAACAAATACAAGCTTTATTTAAGAAGGTATTTCACAAGGAACGTGCCATCAAAGATTGGAAATGGAAATTTATCGACCATCCACTACAAACCAATCCCTTTATTCTTGTGTTTGAGGAAGAAGGAAAGATACTCGGACATATTGCATTATGGGTATCGGAAGCGTTTATAAATGGGAAGGTGAAGGAAATTGCATTACGAGTCGATACCATGGTAGACCCTGATGCAAGGGGGAAAGGCATCTATAACCAACTGAATAGGACCATGTTAGAGGAGGCTGAGAAACATAATATTGACCTGCTCTATGGGTTTCCAGCACCAAAAGCCAAAGAGCTACTATTGAAGTCTACGGGCGCTATTCATGTAGATAATATAGCAAGATATGTCTACATCATGGACCCGACATCCCTTGCCGCAGCTATCCTACCAGTACTTTCTCCACTCAAGGGGCTTGGAAAGATATATAAGCATTTGCAAATGAAAAAGGTAAAACAACTTGTCCTTCCAACAGGCTGGAAATGGGAGAAAGTAGATCGTTTTGATGAGTCGTATACAACCTTGGCAGGGGAAACGAAACACGTAAAACCGATTATGTTAAAAAGGGATGCTGATTATTTAAATTGGCGTTTCATGGAGCATCCATATTATAACTATTCCGTTTTCCAATTAACCCAGAACGAAAAATCCCAAGGCTATGTTGTGATTAAAAAGGAAGAGGTCGACTTTAAAAAGGGAAGAATAACCATCGGATCCATTGTCGATGTCCTTGCTTACAATGACGAAGAAACCTGGAAACACCTCCTATACGGAGCCATCCAACAATTATCCGATGTCGACATCATCCAAACATGGATGATGTCCGATACCATGTCCTCCGAAATATTAGAAAAGATTGGATTTAAATTAAAAGACCGACCCATGCCACTTGTGATTCATGATATAGCTAATGATGCAGAAGCAAATGCAGGCCATCACACAAGCTGGTGGATAACGCAAGGGGATGTAGATTCGTTTTAATGAGTGGTGCATGAGCAGGGTGTTGGAGGAGGAGGAGAGCCGATAAACGTGAAGGATCGCCGATAAACGTGAAGGATCGCCGATAAACAGGAAGGATCGCCGATAANCATGATTATCGAGTGCAAAAAATTCAGCATTTAAAATTGTTTGAACGTAGAACCTATATTTTTTATCGTAAGCGTCGTTATAGGTGTGAGTGTGGAAAGAGGTTTGTAGAAAACAATAATATTGTCTATCGTTATCAGCGACATACGGTGGAATGGAATCAGGCGTTAGGTTTTCGAGTGATAAAGGGGAAGAATTTCAAGGATACTGCTGCCCAATTTCATACGTCATCCAATACAGCTATGCGACGTTTTGATAACGTATCAGCTGGTAAATTACGTGAGGTTAAAGCTCTGCCACGGGTAATAGCGATCGATGAATATAAGGGCGATACAAATAAAGGTAAATATCAGACCATTATCGGTAATGGTGAGACAGGTGAGCCTTTGGATATTCTTCCTGATCGGTCCGTAAAAACGGTGAAAAAGTATCTACAGGAAAAGGGAGAAAAAGTAGAAATAGTCATTATGGATATGAGTCATAGCTTTAAATCAGCTGTTCAACAAGCATTGGGGAATCCTATTATTATAGCGGATCGATTTCATTTCTGTCGTTATATTTATTGGGCACTCGAACGTGTGCGAAGACGAGTTCAAAAAGAATTCCACCCTTATGATCGTAAAAAGTGCAAGCGAATGAAGCATGTATTTTATAAGCATTATGAAGCCCTTAGCGCAAAACAACATTGGTACTTAGAAAGATATTTAGGGTTATCAGAAGATTTGAGAACAGCTTATGGGTTAAAAGAATCTTATCGAACTTGGTTTGAAGAAGCAAAGAAAATAGGAAAAGATAATATGAAAGAGGTTAAAGAAGGGCTGTATCAGTTTTATACGCAAGTAAAAGATGCGGGTTTAGAGGAATTTGAAAAAGCGATACAGACGCTACAAAATTGGCAACCTGAAATATTGAACAGCTTTGCCTTTGGGTATAGTAATGGGTTTATTGAAGGATTGAATAATCAAACAAAGGTTATCAAGAGAAATGCCTTTGGATTCAAGAGATATGATCGATTGAGATTAAGGGTATTATTACACCATCAATTTAAATCCGTAGCCAATTCAATAGGTTAAAGGGGTAGGAGCTAATAGCCCCACCCCAACATTTGACTTAGAACCAGAAATTGAGCCATTCGCTAGTGTCTGCGAGTGGGTTGAAGGAGAATAAACATGACTGTACGTTTTTATAAAAATGGTGACGAAGAACAAATACAAGCTTTATTTAAGAAGGTATTTCACAAGGAACGTGCCATCAAAGATTGGAAATGGAAATTTATCGACCATCCACTACAAACCAATCCCTTTATTCTTGTGTTTGAGGAAGAAGGAAAGATACTCGGACATATTGCATTATGGGTATCGGAAGCGTTTATAAATGGGAAGGTGAAGGAAATTGCATTACGAGTCGATACCATGGTAGACCCTGATGCAAGGGGGAAAGGCATCTATAACCAACTGAATAGGACCATGTTAGAGGAGGCTGAGAAACATAATATTGACCTGCTCTATGGGTTTCCAGCACCAAAAGCCAAAGAGCTACTATTGAAGTCTACGGGCGCTATTCATGTAGATAATATAGCAAGATATGTCTACATCATGGACCCGACATCCCTTGCCGCAGCTATCCTACCAGTACTTTCTCCACTCAAGGGGCTTGGAAAGATATATAAGCATTTGCAAATGAAAAAGGTAAAACAACTTGTCCTTCCAACAGGCTGGAAATGGGAGAAAGTAGATCGTTTTGATGAGTCGTATACAACCTTGGCAGGGGAAACGAAACACGTAAAACCGATTATGTTAAAAAGGGATGCTGATTATTTAAATTGGCGTTTCATGGAGCATCCATATTATAACTATTCCGTTTTCCAATTAACCCAGAACGAAAAATCCCAAGGCTATGTTGTGATTAAAAAGGAAGAGGTCGACTTTAAAAAGGGAAGAATAACCATCGGATCCATTGTCGATGTCCTTGCTTACAATGACGAAGAAACCTGGAAACACCTCCTATACGGAGCCATCCAACAATTATCCGATGTCGACATCATCCAAACATGGATGATGTCCGATACCATGTCCTCCGAAATATTAGAAAAGATTGGATTTAAATTAAAAGACCGACCCATGCCACTTGTGATTCATGATATAGCTAATGATGCAGAAGCAAATGCAGGCCATCACACAAGCTGGTGGATAACGCAAGGGGATGTAGATTCGTTTTAATGAGTGGTGCATGAGCAGGGTGTTGGAGGAGGAGGAGAGCCGATAAACGTGAAGGATCGCCGATAAACGTGAAGGATCGCCGATAAACAGGAAGGATCGCCGATAACCGTGAAGGAAAGCTGATAAACGTGAAGGATCGCCGATAAACGTGAAGGAAAGCCGATAAACGTGAAGGAGCGCCGATAACCGTGAAGGAGAGCCGATAAACGTGAAGGAGAGCCGATAACCGTGAAGGAGCGCTGATAACCGTGAAGGAGAGCCGATAAACTGGAGGGAGCGCCGATAAACTGGTACGAGAGCTGATAAATCAGAAGGAGAGCTGATAAATCAGAAGGAGAGCTGATAAATCAGAAGGAGTGCTGATAAACGTGGAACACCGCCGATAAACCAGGAGCAAAGCTTTTCTTAGGAGACCATACATCAAGCACCCCGTTTCATCGTTCAATCTATCCTAGAGCTAACATGTACCGCACGTATTGTTGTTAATTTACACAAAAAAAATAGTCACCCAATCAATCAGAAGGTGAACTATTTCTTAAGAAAAATTTTAACGAGGTCAGCTGCTCTTCATGCAGCTTATAGTTGGTTAGGGTGAGTGTTCCAGCACTCACCCTATATTTTTGAACAGTAATTTTTGCGCGGCATCGAATCACCAACCCATCGGTACTACGGATAAATGGGCGCTATCGAATAGATACGCGCACCATCGAATATATGCCATAAATCATGCACCCCCAAAAAACCAAAGCCAACCCACTCAATCAGTCAGTCGGATGATAAGTTTTCTCTATCAGCTGCTTGTGGGGGTTGTTCCATCCAATTGTTGTCTATCATAATGTTCACGCCGTCTTCCACGTAAAGGGAGACATCCAATAGAAATTTGGCATACATCGCTCCGACATCTCGTCTTCCGTTGAGGGACGCTCCATTTGCATAGGTCCTAATTTTCATGGAAAACATATCGATCTTATGGAATAGCATCATCCGATCCGAAAAAGGTGGCTCCGTCGAATCGGTTACCAAATGTTCTAATAAACCTGGGGCAGGCAAATTATCATGATTTAGTTTTTCCGTTGCTGCGCTGATATGCCTCTGGTTCAAATTCTTTCCACGTACGAAATACTTCTTTACTTTCGGATCTTTTGCCACTTGACTAAAGGCGACGAGTAGGGCTTTGCTTGTTTCATCGTTATTGATATTGGCAAATAAATGGCCAATCTCTAACCCATGGAGGGTTCTTTTATTTCCGAAGAATCCGGTTAGATAACTTTGACTATCGATAAAGTCTATGTCATCTGGTGTCGGTATTTCCGGAGAATTTCGTAAAAGTCCCTTTGCTTCTAAGGCATCATTAACTTTTGCCATTAAGTTTGCCGTTTTGGTTAAAGTGTCTATAAAAAACGAACGAATATCTTTTCTTGTCATCATAGGGATGGCGACATGATAAATGCTCATCCCAGCTTTCCCTACATAGGATAGATAATATAGGTAAAAATCATCCTGAAATAGCCTGGGAGCATTTAGATTGACATCCTTATCCGTAAAACCAACTGGAACAGGGAAATTACTTTCTTCAAAAAATAGTAGAACAGATTCTAAAATAGAGTTGGTTAATATTAAGGCATCATCTAGTACTTTTTTTATTTGGTCGTCTTTCACATGGTTAAGAAAATACGTTAAAATACACTTTGCCATGGTATTGGCAGCATAAACTGCCCATAATTTACCCATCTCAGCTGAAGTTAAAACCTTCTGAGGATTATCCTTTACCATTATTATAAGCTCCTATCTTTTGTTGTTTCAGCTTACGGATGCTGTCTCGCATAAAAATGGAGATGCCCCGCTGAATATAATATACCCAATAAGTAAACCTTCTTGAATTGCCATAAAAAAAGAAAAAAAGGAATGTGATTATCAAAATTCCAAAATAAATTTTTTTCATATAGACCACCCTGTCATGTTGACTATTTGGTTTAAGGATATTGTTTACAAAAACCATTATTTTATGTAAAAATTTAGGAAATGAAATTGGGAGTGAGGACAGTTAGAATTAGCGCAGTAGGATATCAAATGTATTATTATATTTAACGACTTTATCGGATTTCAAGCTCACTCAAATATGCTTTTCTGTTCCATGATCCATCTTGCACCAAAGAACAACTACTTAAAAAAGCAGGCATTATTTTCCCACAACACTTTATGAGGAAAATCGCATAGTTTAGAAATAGAAGCGAATAAGTAGGAGGATGGTTATCATGAATGATTGGCTGACGAGCTTAAAAACAAAAACACCTCAAGAGGGATACGAATTAGCCATCGAGTTAGCAAGAAAAGGTGTGGGATATATCCAACCTTCCGAAAAGATTAGAAAAAAATTACGATCGAAATATGCGAAGGATGCAGATAGTCTTATGTTTGCCTCACAAGTCATCGCTATTCACTTTCAAACCGTTGCTGCAGCAAATAACTATTGGAAAGACAAACGGTCCTGAATCGAGTAGCTGAGTATTGGATATTCGTACATTTGTTGGAAGGCTGATAACCGTGGAGTATTGCTGATAAAAGGGGCGAAGCGCTGATAAATCATGAGGAAAGCTGATAAAAGGGTACGAGCGCCGATTACTGTGTAGGAACGCCGATATATGTATACGAAAGCCGATAACTCGGAAGGAACGCCGATATATGTATACGAAAGCCGATAACTCGAAAGGAACACCGATATATGTATACGAAAGCCGATAACCCGGAAGGAACACCGATATATGTATACGAAGGCTGATAAATCGGAAGGAACACCGATAACTGTGTAGGAAAGCCGATAAATCGAAAGGAACGCCGATATATGTATACGAAAGCCGATAACTCGGAAGGAACGCCGATATATGTATACGAACGCTGATAAATCGAAAGGAACACCGGTATATGTGTACGAAAGCCGATAAATCGGAAGGAACGCCGATATATGTATACGAAAGCCGATAACTCGGAAGGAACACCGATATATGTATACGAGCGCCGATAAATTGAAAGGAACACCGATAACTGTGAAGCACCGCTGATAAATAAAACGAATGGCATCCCTATGTTTCTGTGGAATGAGTAATGGAGAAATTACCTCCTATTCCAATTCCCTTTAGAATAGGAGGATTTACGGAGATGAGTTCCGACGGGTGTTCCGACCGGCTGTAATGGTGAAAGTATGGGGACGGTTTTACCTACGCACACAGTGTTGGATGATTTGTGATTGGTTGAATGAATGGTGAGGAACGCCGATACGTATCGGGAAAAGCTGAAAGGGTTGTGGAAAAGGATAAATCAGGGTTGCTAAACCTCATCATGGATTTTGTGGCCTCAGTTACCGTCCCCCTAAATCCGCATCATGTAAAAACGTTTTTAGTAACTATAAACGCTTGCGCATGTGTTCGCCTGTGGCTCATAATAACAATGTTGTTTATATTGTCCTGCAAATGGTTGATCATACCATGTAGGTGGACACGGAGCAAACGGATTAAAATACCAAAGAGAATACTTAGAAGGGTGCTGTCCCCAATACTTTACTACTTTTCGTGCCAATCTTTTCTCTGCATTTCTTGCTGGACTATAAAATAAACTGCCTTTCTGTACGGCTTCAAAGGCAAAATTTCCACCTTGAACTTGAAAAATAACTTCTCGTATGGTTCTTATATCCTGAAAATCTAAACAATCAGCTACGGCTCGGTTTACAATAACGTTCCCAACCATCAGCATCCCTAGTTTTCCTTCCCCTACAGCCTCTGCCCGCATCATCCGTGCAATTAAATTAATGTCACTGTTTCGATATTTTACTCTGGCCATCTTTATCACCTCCACTTTGCATTGTATTACGTCCAGTCTAAAAAAATGTCAAATGGTTCCATTTATCGTAGGTTAAGGGGCAGTAATACCCCCACCTCTAAAATGGGGGAAATATGAATCATTTTAGGTGGGGGAGGGCCTTGTGTCATACCCTTGTGGTATAAACTGCCCCTAAAAGCCCGATTCGTTCATCTACCAATCAGTGGGGGATGAAAGAAAACACCCACTGATTGGGCTTCACTTTATTGGGTGAATGGCGACAATCCATGCGTATGAGGTGCCTTATACAAAAACGCCTAGCTCTCCATAGGGGCTAGGCGTTTCTCCTTCTTTTTTTCTTTTTGGCTAAAGCTCTATGTTGGATAACTTCCAATGCCAGGTCTGGTGTTTGCTGGGCTTCTTGTTGAAACTTCCGAACAGCTTTGTTCAATACGAAGGATCGGTGCCTGTCCTGTAGGCTATGGATGGCCATGTCAAATAGGGTTTGCTCGTTCCAGTCATTGGAGTCGACACTTCCGGCTAGTGGCTGATCACACATGGCGGCGAAAGAGGTTATTTTCGGATCATAGGAAATGGCAACAAAGGGTGTATAGCTAATGGCGGAGAAGATGAGGGCATGTAATCTCATGCCGATTAATAGCTTCGACTCGCCAATCACGGTCACTTTTTCCTCAGGCGACAAATCACCGGGGGCCATAAAGCTTTCTTCCTTCATCATAGCAGCGGTTTCCTGAGATGCCTGTTCATCCTGTTCTCCATGCATCGGAACAAAAACAATCGCATATCCGGCTTGAGCTAAGAGATCGAGACTGGCTGCAATTTTCCGTTTATACGGTTTATCGGTCTCCCAGTTCCGAACACTGACGGTAATATAGGGCTGCCCGTCAGGTAAATCTGGTTGCCAATCACAGCTAACAGGTTCATACTGTAGGGCAAGCACGGGATCAGGGACAATTGTTTTCTCCTTTTTTACTCCTACTTGCTCTAATAACTCCTTGGAAAAGGAATCTCGAACCGTGATGCTGTCCACCTTATTCAAGATGCGTTTGACAATCCATTGATTTAGCTTCCGGTCGATTGGGCCAATCCCTTGGGCGTATATAAAAACAGGTTTTCGGTAATGTTTGGCCATTCGGATAATGGCTGTATAATAAGGGATAGATTTCGGCCCTGTCTTATCTTGCAGGAGACTTCCACCACCGCTAATTAATCCATCCGCTTTTTTCAAGAGACGACATATCTTATGTATTTTCCATCGGCTAATTGCATGTACTCCATAGGCATTCCTGGTTTTTTCAGGCTGATGGGATAGAACGGTAATTTTTATATCGGCTTTTCGTTTTTTCAATGCTTGGATAATGGCAACGAGAATTGCTTCATCACCCGTATTATCGAACCCGTAGTAACCGGAGATAACGACATGCATGACTTTCACCTCTTCTGTATTGCTTTCCATTGGTACGGGTTACCATTCGTGGGTCAAATACCTACAGCCTGATGGTACCACCATGTATATTCTTTCAATCCTCTTTCTTCCAACGCTTCCCAATAAGAGGAAGCCCATGTAAATCTTTCTTTGTTATAACCTTTAATCCGTACAAGCTCAGTAAATAAAATAAGCCACCGATCACGGATGCTAGCAAAATATAAGCTGCTGCTTCCCATCGATTCCAAGCTTCGAATGACATAGAAAGGTTTGGAACGCCAACGATTACACCCATGATAATGGATAGGATGATCATCAATCCTACATTTTTCGAGTATACCGTAAAATTCTGTTTCCGGTAAATCAAAATCGTGTTCATGGCAAATAGAATCATGTAGACCAATAAGGTAGCGATGGCAGCCCCATGTAAACCAAGCATAGGGACAAAGATGACATTGGCAACCATTTTCATGACCACACCAATTAGTATAATCCAAGCAGCATGACGAGCTAGATTCAATCCTTGTAAAATTCCTGTCCCGACAATCGTTAGGGAAATAAAGGCAGAGCCCAGGTTGATGATCGCCAGGACCATGCTTCCCTCTGTATTGGTAAATAACGCGAGATTGATAGGTACAGTCAAGGCAAGTAAGCCAAATGCAACCGGCCATGCGATGAGATGGGTTAAGCGATGAATCTTATCGATCACATTCCGTATACCGATGTGATCCCCTTTCGCTAACTTGGAAGTAATCAGGGGAACAATCGGTAGGACAACCGATGTTGCAAAGACCGTGGCAATTTGTACAATGGCAAGGCCTCTACCATAAATACCATATAAATAATTCACATCGCCATCCGCTACCCCGCCTAACCGCAGTCCAAATGGGATGGTAAACGCATCGACAACATTCATCAATGCCATCGTAATCGAACCAATCGCAATCGGAATGGATAGCTTAAGAACCCGTTTACTCCATAGCTTGAATTGCTGAAAGGAAAACCTGCCCCCTGAAGCAGCTCGACTGGAGAAACGCTTGTATGTAAACTTCAGATAAACTAAAGAAGCGGTGGCACCTAATACGGAACCAACCATGACACCACCAGCAACCACATCATTGGAAAAATCCTGGATGACTAGATAATAAGCAAGGACAAGAATAACGCCAACACGAACGAATTGTTCAATCACTTGAGAAATGGCAGTTGGTTTCATATCCCCAAATCCTTGAAAATATCCACGATAAATCGCCATATAGGGTGCTATGATTAATGTAAAGGAAACGATAATAAGAGCAGGCCTTGTCGCTGGCCCACCTAATGCATTCGCAATCGGTGTGGAAAAAAGATAAATCACTAGAAAACTAGTAAACCCAAATAATAGGGATAAAATGCGTACGGTTTTATAGATAAAGGGAACATCTTCCAGACGACCATCCGCCTGTGCTTTGGCGATTAATTGCGAGATGGCTAAAGGAATCCCAGCAACCGATAAATACAGTGCGACCATATAGACCGGATAGACCAAGCTGAAAATGCCCAGCACCTCATCACCCGCAATATTTTGTAGAGGAACCCGAAAGATACTCCCTAATACTTTCGATAATAAAGTGGCAATGGTTAAAACCATCGTGCTTTTCACAAGGGTTGATTTACTCATAATTAGTCCCCTTTAATAAACAAAGGCTCTTCCTATATGTGGTTACGTTTAATCACCATTTGAAGGTGTATGTACATTCGTTGGTGCATGTTGATCCTCACTACGGGAATGATCTTGTCGTGCGAAAAGGGTAGCACCGCCGATAAATCAGGCGCATCGCCGATAAACCGGGAGGAACGCCGATAAATCAGGAGTACCGCCGATAAACTGGAAGGAACGCTGATAAACCAGGCGCACCG
>NZ_LT839648.1:4004433-4044798 GCF_900176885.1 Oceanobacillus senegalensis
CCGTCGATAAACCGGGAGGACCGCCGATAAATCAGGAACATCGCCGATAAACCGGGAGGACCGCCGATAAATCAGGAGTACCGCCGATAAACCGGAAGGAACGCCGATAAATCAGGAGTACCGCCGATAAACCGGGAGTACCGCCGATAAACCAGGCGCACCGCCGATAAACTGGAAGGAGCGCTGATAAACCAGTAATCCCACCCATAATCCGAGCCCCCGCTATACCCAAACGAATGAACATCACACAAATCTTGTGCATAAACCAACCATCTTTTTAGAAAATAGCCTAAACGAAAAAACAATCCATCAAAGATTGTCGAATGATGTATGTTCTCCTACTAATATAACACAAAAAGGAAGCAACCAATAGTGGTTGCTTCCAATAAGATGGAGGGATTATCTCCCATTCTGTTTCCTTCTATAACACCGCTAAGGAAATACACTTCGTACACCAAAGGCGCTACGGATTCCCCTTTGCTAACAATCCCCAGAGCGATGATATGGACAGTATTCTTTTTCACACTATGTTATCTATTTCTTACTATATGCAAATAAAGTGCGTACTATTAAAAGGGAAGGATAAGTACTATACTGTTTTTCAAAGCGGTGTGACCCTGGATACGCTGCTATCAGGGAGAGGAGTGAGAAATACGAAATGGATCCTATGACATTCGTATTATTTGGGGCAACAGGTGATTTAGCTAAAAGAAAAATCTATCCTGCATTGTTTAATTTATATCGGAGTCAAAAACTACCAGAGTCTTTTTCCGTTATTGGTGTAGGGAAAGATGAATATTCCGATGTTGAGTTTCAGTCAAGTGTCATCGATTCCTTGTATACCTTTTCTAGACATTTGATTGATGATAAATCTAAAAAAGAAACGTTCGTCCAGCCGTTTCGTTATTGTCAGCTTGATTTCACTCAAACGGAAGGCTATGTGAAGTTGTTGGAAATGGTTCGACAAAGCGAAAGAGAACGGGATATCGATCAAAACCGAATGTTTTATTTATCCGTCGCTCCTGAGTTTTTTGATGTGATTGCTTTAAATATCATGAATAATGATTTAGGCACTACGAACGGATGGAAACGATTGATTATCGAGAAACCATTTGGACACGATTTACAATCGGCCCAAGCATTAAACAGAAAGCTTAGCAGAGCTTTTGATGAGGATGAAATTTATCGAATTGACCATTATCTAGGAAAACCAATGGTGCAGAACATGGAAGCATTGGCTTTTGCGAATCCTGTCTTGCAATCATTATGGAACAATCGATTTATTGCCAATGTCCAAATTACAGCTAGTGAAATGGTTGGTGTGGAAGAAAGAGCCAGTTATTATGACAAGGCAGGAGCCATTCGTGATATGGTTCAAAATCACATGCTACAGCTGTTAATGATGACAGCCATGCATTTACCTAAACGTATTACCGCTCATGAAATTCGCAATGAGAAAAGAAAAGTCATGGAATCGTTGCGTCCATTACAAACAGACACTATAGGTGTACATGTTGTCAGAGGGCAATATGGGTCTGGAGAAATAAACGGCCATGCTGTAGATGCATATAGAGAGGAGCCTGGCGTAGATCCTTCTTCTCAAAGTGATACATTTATTGCAGCACGTCTATGGGTGGATAATTCCTTTTGGGATGGGGTTCCTTTTTATTTCCGAACTGGAAAAAGAATGACGGAAAAAGCAACAAGGATTGTCATTGAATTTAAACATCCTTTAAGGGATACATATCCTTCTGAAATGGAACAGATTGAACCCAACTTATTAACAATAAATATCAATCCTAATGAAGGGATATCCTTAAGATTAAATAGCAAAAATCCAGTAAACGGAAAAATGGAACCGATCACCGTAGACTTTTCGGAGAGTAATCAAGATGTACCAGAGGCGTATGAACTGTTGTTATTTGATGCGCTCGTAGGAGATACCACATTTTTTGCTCATTGGGACGAGGTAGAATTATCTTGGAAATGGGTAGAGCCTATTTTAAAGGCATTTAAAGAAAATAGAGTTCCTCTTCATGTCTATACGTCCGGATCAATGGGGCCAGAAGCTGCTCATCAATTATTAGAAGAAGATGGTTTTAAGTGGTGGTAAGGTCAAAATGAAAAAAAGTAATAAGGATTTTGGAGGAACAACATATGAACGTTCTTTCTATATAAAAAGAAGCAACCACTATAGGTTGCTTCTTTTTGCGATGGAGCGGTACGAACTTAATTGATCCCAGACCCAATCTCTTTAATATAATCCCCATGGATCCAGCGTGTTTTGCCTTCGAATGTAATCTGGTACCAACCGTCTTCTTTTATGAAGATTCCTTCGTTATCCATGACGCCGTTCACATAGTCGCCACTATATAGTTTACCGACAGTCTCACTATCTGTACTTGGTTCGCTTCGTACGTTGAGCCAAGCACTGTCAATCATCACTTTCAACAAATCATGGAATTTAATATAGTCTCCGGAAACCCAGCCTTCTTTTCCGTCTACATCTACATAGTACCATCCACCGTTTGTACCGATGATTTGAACCTCTTCTCCATCAGGAAGTTTCTTGATAACATTCCCACTAACAGGATAGGTTCGGAATCTCAGTCCATCATCGGTTTCGTCGAGTGAAACAACGCCAGTCACTCCGGTTAGGGAGGAATCTCTGATGACATAACGATCCTCAGGTGCTGGTAGTGCGGAAGAGGATGGCTGATTTTTATATTTCGGTACATCAAAGGTAAAGCTCACGGTCCCTATGGCATCAATCGCATTTAGATAATCATAGATTTTTTTCGCTTGGAGTTCGGCCCACTGTACATGGGTGGCATATTGATGAGATGCAGGTGTTTCTGGATTCCAGCGCATCTTATACAACGTGTCTTGTCCAAGTGCGATATAATCTTGTCTTACATATTTCGCCCCACCAATAATGGCTGCTTCAGGGGTGAACCATTTTTCTCGATAGGCATGCTCGGAACCTAATTTTTCTGGATTGGCATCTCTTGCATCAATTCCATACATATTATAGGTCGTTTTAATATTTGTTAAGCTGTCACGATTTTCATCGGTAACCATCACAGCATGGCCATCTTCATCCAATCCTACCTCAATCCCATTTGAAAGAGGGGATGTTCCTTTTCCAGTTTCATGGATGGCATGGGCGATTAGGTAGATAGCATTGATGTTATAGGCTTTTCCAGCTTCAATAAAAGCAGAGGCCTTTCCTTCTAAGCTGCCTTTACCATGAAGAATCTCATCATTGATTTGATTTTTATCTAGGTTTTTTAATGGAATCGATAGTTTTAGAAATTGATAGTATTCGGGTGTATCCTTCTTAAAGTTGTTGGAATTGGCGTAGTGGGCAACCAATTCTTCGGTAGCGATGAACTTCCCAGCTCCGTCAACCTTTGGAGTTACTCCTGCTTGCTTTACGACCACTTCGTAAAAGTCATGTAAATAATTGGTTGTTTCGTGTACGATTTCTGGTTGACTAGGTTCTTCCGGTTCACTAGGCTCTTCTGGCTTTGGTTCCTCTGGCTGTTCTTCTTCATTTTCTTCTTCGTTGTCTTGCTCCTCTTCATCTTCACCAGCTTCCGGTGCTTCAATCAGCTGAACCAATCGATGAATAACGGTTGCTGCTTCTGCACGGGAAGAAACATCTAATGGAGCAAATTTATTGCCAGGCTTTCCTTCCATTAATTCTAGACTGACGATTTGTTCTACTTCATTGTATGCCCAATCGTCAATGCTTCCTTTATCCGTGAAGGTTAGCTCAGCAGCGTCGGGATGGATGTTTTTAGAAAAAATGGCGTTATACAGCATCACAGCCATTTCCTGTCTCGTAATCTTTTCTTTCGGATTAAAATACCCGTCTCCATTCCCATTGATTAGCCCATAATGATACGCTGTTTGTACGGCATCGTAATACCACTTGTCAGAATCGACATCTTTGAAGCTTTTCAGTTTGTTCACCTCTGACAAATCTAGCGCCCTTACAAGAAAGGCCGCAAACTGTGCTCGTGTTACATCGTCATCTGGATTATAATCCCCGTCTTCATTTCCTTCCATAATACCCGCATCAATCAGAGCCTTCATTTCATCATAGGCCCAGTGATCTGTGATATCTTCAGCAGAAACCACAGTCGGTATCATGAAAAGCACGGCAATCATGATTAGACTTAATCGTTTCAAATGCTTCCCCACTTTCTTCTATTATTATGGCATAACTATCTATAAATCTACCAAAAAAAGAGTGAAATTGATAGGGTCTAATTTGCTAAATGTGTCATAGGGGAATGCTATTTTTAGTAGAATATGGTATATTTTAGTTAAAAATGTCAAAGGTTGTTCGTTTGGTGTTTTTATGATGTGAAAAAAGGCTGTTTTATAGTGGTGCAGGAAATAGCGCCGCGGTCAGTCGTAGTGCTGATTTATGTAAAAATACTTCCTATCTACTAGATTAATAGGAGGAAATGCCTTTTTCTTATTTTATAGTAACAATTGCTATGAATTGGTAGGGCACTGCACCAGCGGAGGAAATACACGGAGACTCCTGCAGGATGAAAAGCCTAGGTGAGACTACGGAGAGCGTTAGCTCGGAGGAGGCTCAGCAGCGCCTGCGGAAAGCGTAGTGTATTTCCGTAGCGGTATCACAGCCATAATCAAAGAGATGCAAAAGGAGGGATGTTTCCTAATGTTTGGGAAAAAATTGTATATGCTGCTCATTGCTGGGGTTATCATGGTAATGGCGATTCCATCGGTTATTTCCGCTGCTTCCTTAAAGGATATTCCGAAGAACTATGCAGAGGAAATTAATTATTTAACAGACCGGGACATTGTGAAAGGTTTTCCGGGTGGGTATTTCAAGCCGGATGAACCAGTAACAAGGGAACAGGCTGCAACCATGGTTGGAAGAGCATTGGGGCTTGATGGAGAGAAGCCAAGAAAAACGGTGTTCTCTGATGTGGATGCAAGTTCCTATGCTTCCGGATATATCCAATTAGCCTATGAGGAAGATGTGATTCACGGGTATGGTGATGGAACATTCGGACCGTTGAATGAAATGACAAGGCTGGAAATGGCGTACCTCATCTCCAAGGCATTTGACTATACCGATGATAGTACAAGTATTTCGTATTCGGATATGCCGAATAAAAAAGAGCATGTTCAAGCCATTAATCGAGTAACCAATGCTGGGATTACCAATGGTTATGTGGATGGGAAATTTAAGCCAGACAGTACCATTACAAGACTAGAGTTTTCCATTATGGTCGCTCGTGCGTTAGAACCTTCCTTTAAGGTAGATGGAAATGTATCCGATAATGAAGAGGATAAAGAAACACCGCCTGAACCAGAAGAGGAAGAAAAGCCAGAACCCAAACCAGAGCCTAAGCCAGAACCTACACCAGAAGAAGAGGCAGCTAATGTTGATCCGAAAACACAATACGTGACAGCTTATGCGTTAAATGTAAGAAGTGGCCCTGGCGTAGAGCATGGCAAAGTAGGGTTATTGTATAAGAATGATAAAGTAACAACCTATCAGGTAGAAGATAACAACTGGGTGTACATCAAATACGATGGTGGAAAAGGCTTTGTGAACCAGAAATATTTAACAACGACGAAACCTTCGATAAAAAGGAAAATTGCCATTGATCCCGGACATGGTGGCCATGATCCTGGTGCAAGTGGCAATGGGTTAGTGGAAAAGGACATTAACTTAGCCGTTTCCTTACACTTACGGGATTACCTTGAGGATGCAGGCATTGATGTGGTGATGACTCGAACCAATGATACATATTTAGGGCTAGATGAAAGAGTAGATGTTGGAGTCAATAATGATGCGGATACATTTGTTAGTATTCATACGAACAGCTTCTCCAGTTCCAGTGCAAATGGTTCCGAAACCTATTATTCTACCGCATCCACCCGAACAGCAGAGAGTAAACAACTCGCAACGTTCATTCAGGATAGGATGATTAATGCTTTAGGAACAAGGGATCGCGGCGTGAAATCAGCTGGTTTCCGTGTCATTAAAGCCAATCCACTTCCAGCTGCATTAGTAGAACTTGGGTTTATTACGAATCCAGACGATGCGAACGTTCTAGAAACGAAACAAAAAGAAGCGGCGAAAGCCATTGCTTTAGGTATTGAAGATTATTATGAATGGAAAGAAGGCAGGTAGGCTTAGGCTTACTTGCTTTTTTCTTTTGTTTTCATTTACAAAGAAACATCACTACGGAGAAAAACTGCGCAAATGAGAACGACTGGTGATCCACCTCCATGTTCTACGCATCTCGGTGACTATATAATCCCTCATTCCCCACAAAATCCTAAGTGTATTTCCTCCGTTTACAACGATGTAACATATATTACTTACGACATTAACTAAATCCCCACGTTGGAAGATTGTGTATGGCTTTCTAAATCCATATGCCCAGATTTAATCGTTTCGGGCCAAACGAATGATCTTCAAAAGTTGTAATCTCCAAAGAAAAGTCTAGGAATAAACAAAAGGAAACCGAATATATATGATGAGGTAGTGCAAAAAAAGGATGATGGTAGTAGTGAAACATTCCTACCCGATGTTACAGGATATATTACAACTGAAATGATTAAGAAAAATAGCAAAATAGTAAAACAAATAAACTACTATTCTATATGTAACAATGTATGTAACCAATCTTGTGCTTTTGAATCCATAAAAATCCATTAAAAGACGAGAGTTCGAGGTAGCCAAACCCGATATCCGTTGGTATAATCACACATGTGAAAATTTACCATCTGGCTTTCGGTAATTAAAGCTTGAAAAATTACTAGATTTTACCGATAATGGAAATGTACTAAGCATTACAAATCCGTTACAAGTGTATAACGACGGACGTAAAATTAGTGGAATTTAATGGCAAATATGTTGAATTATACTAGTTTTGGTGTTATATTCTTGTAGTAAGTAATTAAACCTAGTACAATATAAAACAAGCAAACGATGGACTAGTGATTCAAATGGTTTATTGCTTAGTTTGTATAATCTAGGAAACTATCATACATATAGTCTATTTTACTTATTATGCAGTATATAGTTTCCAAGAGTTATAGATTAACAAGGAAAAAATGGGAGGAATACACAAAAATGGCGAAAGATAAATTAACTCGCAAAGCATTTGCTACAACAGCTGCAGCAGCAGTGGCAGCAACAGCAGTAGTACCTACAGCTACATTAGCTGCAGACGTTAGTTTCCCTGACGTAGAAAACGACAGCAATAACGGCTGGTATAAAGACGCTGTAAACCTATTAGCTGGTAACAACATCCTACAAGGTGACGAAGATGGAAACTTCAATCCAAAAGATTCTATCGATCGTGCATCTGCAGCAGAAGTACTACGTAAAGCTTTAGACCTACCTGTAGAAGGAACGGAAGATTTCTCTGATGTTGATTCTTCAGACTGGTTCTATGATGCAGTACGTGCCGCTTCTCCAGAAGTATTCGAAGGTAATGACGAAGGCGAATTCATGCCTAAGAAAGTTCTAACTCGTCAAGAAGCTGCAAAAGCTATCGTTGACGCTTATGGCTTAGAAGGTTCAGCTAACCTTGATTCATTTGTAGATGCAGATCAAGTTGCTGATTGGGCTAAAGATTATGCAGAGGTTGCAGTTGCAAATGGAATTATGGAAGGTAAACCAGGTAATTTCTTTGCTCCAACAGACGATATCTCTCGTGCAGAATTCGCTGTAATGGTGAAACGTGCGATTGATGCGACTACAGAGACTGAAATCACAAATGTAAGTGCATTAACTGATGATGGTCACGTATTGCTTGTTGAATTCAATAGCCCTATAACTTCTATCGATAAATCAGAAATTAGCATATTTGAGTCAGATAGTAAAGAACGTGTAGGTGTTGAAAGTGTAGAATTGGCTTCTGATGGGTTATCTGCTGAAATTATCCTTTATGATAATACAGATTGGCGCGCGGAAGATGAAATTAAAACTCTAACTGACTACACTTTACAAATTGGAGAACTTGTAACAGAATTCAATCGTCCTGAATTCGTTAAAAACCGTGTGGTTGAGATTGACATAGAAGATCGTGAATTTGATGTTTTAACAAGCAATGGAACCACTGTAACAGTGGAAGTTCCTGGTGCTTTTGATGATCTCGACTTACAAACAATTCTAGGTGAAGAAGTAAGTGTTTGGTATAATGATAGAAATGAATTAGTTAACTATGAAGTTCAAACAGAAGCTATTTATGATTCTATTGAAATTACAGAAGATGATGAAATTAAGCTTCTAACAGAAGATAAAGAGTTTGATGTTTCTGATGAGAAGTTTGAAGATGATGATACGGAGGATAAATTCCATTTCTATGTAAACGGTGAAAAAGAAAACATCAATGAATTTGTTGGAAGTGAATTCAACTTTGCTAAAGTTGCATTTGATAGAGCAGGTGACATTGCATATGTTAGTGCCTACAATTTAGAAGAATTCTTAATCGTAGAAGAAGTTAAAGATAATGAAGTAGTAGGAATTGAAGGTGTAGGTACAGGCGGTGCCTTTGATGCGAAAGATGCTACTATTATTAAAGACGGAAAAGTTACTTCTCTTGAAGACTTAGAAGCAGGAGATGTACTGTTCTTCAACAATGATGCGGACAATGGAGATGGATTCGCAGAAGTTTATAATAATACTGTATCTGGTGAAATTGAAACAGTATATAACGAAGCTATCAAAGTTGATGGAGAAGTATATGACTTCACTTTTGCTGAAGATGCTGAAGATCTTGGATTGACATATCAAGGTGCAGTATACGTTAATGATAAAGGTGAAACTGAAACACTAGATAATGATGCTGCAGAAGAATTACAAGCTGCAGGCGATGTGACATTATTCTTTGACCGTGCAGGGAACTTAGTATATGTTGATGGAGAACTTGCAGATGTAGAAACTAATGAATTTAGTGCAGTGATTACAGATTTTGCAACTGATAGTAATTTTGGTGACACTATTGTACAGTTAGAAGCATATCTTGAGAACGGTGAAGAAACTCTACGTCAACTTACACTTGGTAATCTAGATACTATTACAATTAATGGTGAGCCTTATGACATTAACAATGACGATACAGATGCATCTGATGATGATTATGTAGTTGATGTTGTAGGTACAGATTTAGTTGTATTTAATACTGTAGCAGAAAAAGATGCATATAAAGAAGCTGTTGAAGCAGAAGAGGAAACTAGCTCACCAGTTGCATTAGTAGATTTATCTTCACCTGAAGGTAAACTTGCTATTTTCCACTTAGATGATAATGAAAATATTGAGGAAATTGAATTATTTGATTCTAATGCTACAGATGAAGGTGTAGTAGAAAACTTCACTGAAACTGTAGAACCTGGTGATAGATATGTTGATGGTAAGAGATTACTTTCAGATACAGTAGTCTTTGATGCAACAGATGTAGAAGATGGCGATTACGATGTTGATGATATGTCTGTGACAACTTGGGAAGATTATAACGGTTCCGACATTAATGATGTAGACTATATCTATAATGAAGACAATGAAGTTATCGCATTAATCATTAACAGTACAACTACAACAGACACTGTTTATGAAGGTGCTGTTATCACAAATGTACTTGAAAATCCTGATGAAGAAGTAATCGAAGTTTCTGCATTTGTGAATGGAGAAAAAGTAACTCTTGATGTAGACGAAGTTGATGAAGAAATCAATAAAGGTGATTATGTTGTATTTGAATTTGATACAAATAATGATGAACTAGTTACAGCAATCTATACAGACGATTTCAGCAAGAATCAAGAGTCATATGAATTTGAAGATTTTGTTGTTGAAGATCAAATCGTTGATGAAGTAAACATTGGTAAAAATCAAGTAACAATGGTTAATGGTGAAACATATGACCTAGTTAGTGGTGGATTAGTTCTTGATGCAACAGACGAGGATGACATTACTAGAGAGTCATTAAGTGATTTACGTGATTCTAATATCAAGGTTACCGTAGTGTTAGATGAAGAAGGTTCAAACTTCGCTAAGTACTTTGTATTTGAAGAAATTGACGCAAATCAATATGAAGAACTAGAAGATGAGCAAGATGATAATGAATCTCCTACAGCGAATGCTGATGATCAAACATTAACAGTAGGAAATGATATCGAACTTACACCTTCTCAAGTAGCTGAAGATTCTGATGCTGATGACCTATCATTTGTAAGTGATTCACTTGAAGTATCAGGATCTACTGAAGCAGTTGAAGCTGCTGTTGAGAATGGTAATTTAGTTATTACTGCTGACGAAGCAGAAACTGGTTCTGCTACAATTAGTGTAGAAGTAACTGATGAAGATGATATTGTTGAGGTTACATTCGAAGTAACTGTTCAATCAGAATTAGAATCAGCAGAAGCTGAGGTTAGTGCTGCTATTACAGAGCATGAAGATTTAGAACTTGATACAGCTCCGTCTTTCAACTTTAAAGAAGATGTTTCTTCAGATGAAGTTCAAAATGTAGCTGATGCTATTGAAAATACAGATCTTTCCGATGTAAAAGTTCAAGCTGAAAATTACGCTAATGATGAAGAGGGATTAAAAGAACTACTTCAAAACTTAGCAAATAATGATAATTCTGATGTAGGTGAATATGCTACTTTAGTTGAGGCACTTCAAACTGCCTATGGAATTGAAAAAGAAGTATAATATATTCGAGGGTTAAATACCATTCTACCTTGAAATTAAATGTATGAAGAAAACCCTGTGGAGAGGAGTCTCCGCAGGGTTTTTCTATATGTCAACTATTATTACTTTGTTCGATATCCCTATTATTCGCGCTATTTGTATTAACGATACACCATTTAAGGCTTTCAGCTTTCTTAATATTTAGTTCTTATATCTTCCCTGGAATAGGTGACTAGACCTACTATATTTTAAGTTTTACCAGAAAACATAACTGGAACTGATTCGCTTGATGGCTATAGATATACTTTCCTCTGGCTACTTCAATAGCAAATAAACAAAATTGTCCATTAAACAGACCCCATATATTCGATAGGATTTTGATATATGAAAAATTCTATGTTTTCTCAAACAGCATGTCTAATTATGATAATTCTTTCATATCATATAATAGATTACTAAATTAAGAGGAGAGATAGAATGACAGAGAAACCGAAATTTGGACCAATTCATTATAGTAATGCACCAAGATATACGGGTATTCGAACGTACATGAAGCTTCCTCACACGACGGAGACGGATGGGGTAGATATGGCAGTTGTTGGATTACCGTTTGATACAGCGGCCAGTTATCGTTCTGGGGCGCGATTTGGTCCGTCTAGTATACGAGAAATATCCATGCTTCTTCGTCCTTCCAATGCATTTCATAAGATTAATCCTTTTGACCATTGTTCTGTGATAGATTATGGTGATTTACCGTTAATTCCGGGCCACATCCATGAATCCTATGACATTATGGGGGAGCATTATGCGAAACTAGCAAAAAATAAAATCATCCCTATTGGGTTAGGTGGGGACCACTCGATTACGTTGGGTGAATTGCGAGGTTTGGCGGAGGTTTATGGGCCATTAAGTCTTGTCCACTTTGATGCACATGGGGATACCTGGGATAACTACTGGGGCAAGAAATATACGCATGGAACGCCGTTTAGAAGAGCGACAGAAGAGGAAATTATTAATCCGAATACATCGATACAGATAGGGTTAAGAGGAACGGTTTATGATCCGAATGATATGGATGAAGCAAAAGATATCGGGTTTGACGTACTTACAACGGATGATGTTAAAACGATGTCCGCTCAGAGCCTTTCGGAACGAATTCAAAATAGGGTGAAGGATACGCCTGTGTTTTTAACCTTTGATATTGATTGCTTCGACCCTGCCTATGCTCCTGGTACTGGTACACCGGAGCCAGGTGGACTGACGAGTTATGAAGGCATCAATTTTGTGCGACATTTACCAGATGTTCATTATGTTGGTTTTGACTTAGTGGAGGTATTGCCAGCACTCGACCATGCAGAAATCACTTCCCAGCTAGGAGCTAATATGGTTTATGAATTTATTTCTTTAATTGCGCGTCAAAAGAAACAAAACTCTATCTGACATGCTTAAACAACATATGAACGGTAATCGTATCCATAAATCGTATAAAGGGGCGGTGCATTTTGACCGGATTTGATTTCTTTATGGTCATTTTTTATTTTGTCGTACTCATTTCCATTGGTTTTATTAGTTCTCGGAAAATTAGAAGCCATGCCGATTTTGTAGTTGCTGGTAGAAGATTGGGCTATGGCTCATTTATACCAGCCATGGCAGCGGTCGTACTTGGTGGGGCTTCAACCTTTGGGGGTACAGCATTAGGTTATCAATATGGTATATCCGGTATGTGGATGGTCATGATGATTGGACTAGGAATTGTGGGCTTAGGATTATTCTTTGCTAATAGGCTCAGTGAATTAAAGATATTTAGTGTAAGTGAGTTGCTAGCAAATCGATTTGGAATTAGTAGTCGGCTCTATAGTGCGATTGTGATGGTCGTGTACAACATTATGGTGATGGTAACGTCCACCATAGCTGTTGGCGTTTTATTTACTACTATATTTGATTGGTCACTTTTCTTTTCCATCGTTATAGGTGGTATCGTTGTAGTTATTTACACATTACTTGGTGGCATGTGGGCGGTTACGATGACGGATGTGATGCAGTTTTGGGTAATGACTATTGGGCTGATTGTCATTTTATTACCTGTTAGTTTTTTTCAGGTAGGTGGAATAGATGGGATTACCTCTAGGGTTGATGAGGGATTCCTTTCCCTTTCTAATATGGGATGGAGCACCGTCTTTGCTTATTTCTTGTTATACTTCTTCGGCATGATGATTGGACAAGATGTATGGCAACGAACATTTACTGGTAAAAGTAAGGAAGTCGTCCGAAAAGGTACCATCATGGCAGGGATTTATTGTGTCATCTATGGAATAGCTGGAGCCTTAATAGGAATGATGGCTAGTGTCATCATTCCGAATCTTAGCGATCCCCAACAAGCATTGCCAGCCTTAATCATCAACATTCTACCAACTGGATTAATCGGACTAACGATAGCAGCTGCTATCTCTGCAGCGATGTCTACCGCCTCAGGTACGATGATGGCTGCTTCCACCGTTTTTGTAAACGATATCATTACTCCATTGAAGAATATCACGGATGAAATGAGTAAAATTAGGTTAACAAGACTAATGATATTAATCGTAGGAATAACAGGTATCATTATTGCAGCAGAGCTACAAAATATCGTAGTTGCTCTTGACCTTGCATACGCTTTACTATCCGGAACCCTATTTATCCCGATTATTATAGCGCTATTTTTCAAATCAGTTCCAAGGAAGGTTGTTCTAACCGCGATGTTAGTCAGTTCCCTTGTTGTAGTCACTGATTTAATGGTGGAAGGAATTACTTCACTGAATGCGATTATTTATGGATTAGCTGCAGGATTAATTGTGGTATTGATAGGGAAGGTGATAGTAAAGGAACGAGGGAAGTCGGAGGTTGCTCAAGGAGAATAAATAGAAGGGTATTTCAATGATGTGTCTAATTAAGAGTCCTGCTCAGGGGTTTTCTGAGTTAGGTCTTTTTTTTAGGGGACACGAGGTCAGTTTCATCGGTCCACTTAGTCGGTAATAACTTGACCAAGATATCTGGTCCTGTGTCCCTTATAGAAATAGAAGGAAAACTATATATTCATAAAAAGATAGATGTTTCTCATGCCGGATCTATTTAATAGTTATTATCAATATAAAGATGGATAGAAAATGGAGGATACACGCTTTAGATTAATCGTATTATATTCTAATATGAAAGTTTTATAAAAAATTCTTAGTAGTGGGTTGGAAAAATTAAACAATCTAAAATTCCTTCCGATATAAATAATGTTTTTTCATAATCGAATATACAATATTCACCAACCTATGCTCCACATACACCATTGCCTGTTTCTTTTTTCTCCCTTCTTCTGATAATACACATGCATAATAAGATTTACATCTTTTCTAATTTGAGTCAAAGCAAGAGAGTAGAATGCATTATTTAAATCACGGTTTTCCAACTTATTGGCGTATTGTTTAGATGTTTCGCCTGAGCTGTGTTCGACTGCAGTGATTCAGAAGTCTTTGCAAGTTTACTGTTATTTGGGAAACGATTTATGTCACCGATATTGGCAAACAACGGGACATGGGTCAGGTTCCTCGATCCACTTAGTCGGTAATAATTTGGATCAAGGTATTTGTTCCTGCGTTCTTATACTAACTCCTCCATTAATTATCCGGAATGGCATTATAGATTCTTAGATAGTTAATAGAAAGTTGACGGGTTGTTAAAGTGTCAAATTTCAATAGTAGCAAGGGGTTAGAGGGTTTATTATTTACTTTTAGTAGGAGAAAGTACTTTCTTTGTGGACTATTATGTCAATGAATTTTAATTTTTGATATTCTTAATCAGTAGATTGGGTTTTGGGATGAAGAACCTGACCCTGTGTTCCTTTATTCTCCTTCGTCAGTGTACTGCGTTGGTAAGGTATCCCAAATACTAATATCCGCCGAATTAATTGAACCATCGGCTATGGCCTGAATGGCTGCCAGCATTGCATCGGTACCTTGTTTAATTAAATATCCATTTGTTTTTTGTCCCAGAATAGAAGTGGTGTTAGGAGAGTCGGTCATCCCTCTATTTTCAAAAAGGATGGTCGGGATATCATAGTGAGTAGCAAAATGATTCCGAGCGTTTGACGTGAGAGTGCTTTCTGATCCATAACGTGCAAACGTACCATACCCCTTCGATTCTACTGCCTCATATAACACCGCTCCAAGTTTCTTCGATTTCTCAAGAACGTCATCCGTGACACTGCTTGTTGGGTAAAGCAGGGCTCCAGAGACAAGCTCGCCATCCTCCGTGACGCGGTTTGCTATCTGATGATGGAAGTCAATCGCGTAGTCGATGTCATATTTTTGGAGAACTTCTGTATGCAGAGCCTCTGTTTCGGGCTGGGATTTGGAATTATGGGTACGGTTTAAATTAATGCCTGCTGCATTGTTTCGCGTCTGCATGCCTTCGAATTGCAGGTGGGAGGTATCCCAATTCACATCACCCGCTGCTCCATCCGGGTTCAAACGTGGCACAATCAGAACATTTACTTGATCCAGCCAGTTCTGCACTTGCTTACTATTTGAACTAAGTTTACGTATAACTTGTATTGCCGATTCGGTGACAAGCGCCTCATTACCATGCTGCTGTGTAAGCATCAGAATGGTCGGATTGCTTGGATCATTTCCAGCCTTCACTAAATGAAGATCCCGACCCTTAATCGATTGGCCGAATACTTCCACTTCAATATTTTCTGATTGCTGATCCGATTTCTGAAGAAAATTCGCTAATTCTTCGTTACTAGTCAATCTTTCAATTTTTACCTCTTGGTTTTCATTTACATCTGGACCTTTCACCTCCGCATTTACCGGGCTAAAGGTAGGCGTAACAACCAATGTAATTGCTAATGTAGCAGCAACTCCTAGCTTGATGTTTCCTTTTTTCATATTATTAGACCCTCCTTTATTTATCACTTTTATGATATATATTCTTGGAAATCCACCTTATGAAGAAAATGTGTTCCAGAGGGAGGATGGAAGCAAACTATTAGAGAATACTATAGAAGTAGTTTACTATTTTTAATAGATTAGATTAAGAAAAGGAGAATGATGTGACGATGAACGAAGAAATGATTTTTAAGCAAGTTGAATTAGTTAGGAAAAATACATTGAATGAAATGGAAAACCTATCAGAAGAACAGGCAGATCTAATGCCAGAAGGATTCAATAATAATATCCGTTGGAACTTAGCCCACATTTACACGGTGCAAAATATTTTACTAGCGAAATTTGGCGGAAAGGATATTGAAACACCTTCTCGTTATTTGGAGTTGTTCGCCCCAGGGACAAGGCCAGCTGATTGGCAAGGTGAGGTACCGACACTTAATGAGGTGAAGCAAATTCTTGAAGAACAGCCGGCAAAACTAAAGGAAGCTTTAGCCGGCCAGCTGGATGAAAAAGCTGCCGAACCGTTTAAATCACTATCAACTGTAGGCGAGATTCTAACTTTCACGATATATCATGAAGGAATGCATGTGGGAACAATCAAAGGGCTAAAAAAAGCAAACAGCGTGGCAAAGTAATAACGAATAGTTTAATAACAGATTATTCATATTGAAAGAATTAGAGAGATTAAAGAGACCTACCGTTGATTAAGATGCTAAAGCCAGGTTACCTGCGTTAAAAAAAGAGAAGAGAACCTCCAGTGGTTTCCTTCTCCTTTTTGGTTGTTTTCTCAGAGATTGTTGTTTAAGGGACACGGGGGCAGTTTGATCGGTCCACATAGTCGGTAATAACTTGACTAAGGTATTTGACCCTGGATTCCCTATACTAACGGGACGAGGAACCTGACCCTGCGTTCCAACAAACGTTTGAACTAGTGTCAGGATAAGCCAAATAAGTTAAACATTTTACCTTATTCGACCAATTTGAAAGAGTAATAGGTTCATTGGATTGCTATTTCGACAGGGGTTTGTCGATGGAATAAGAGAGGGATCAATGTATCAAACGTTTGTTTTAAAGTGTCAGGCTAAGTTTAAAAAGCCGCCGTCTACGGGGATAGCAGTGAGGCTCTGCCCCAAAAACTCCACACTCACCACTGTATATCCGTTCACCGTTCATGTATAATAAATGTAATAGAGAAATGATGAATGAGAGTGACGGAATCGTGATAGATATAAACAAGTTAATCCAAGGAAAGAATTTAACAGAACTAGATGTCCAGGTTTTAAATTATATTGTGCAGAATATCGATACAGTTCTATACAAAGGTGTCCGTGAAATTGCTAAAGAGAATTACACATCTCCAGCAACGGTTATTCGCTTATCAAAAAAATTAGGCTATACAGGATTTGTCGATATGTATTATCAACTTGTTCCTCTAGTAAATAGCGCAAAATTACAACAAACGGAAATAATTGGTGATTTTCCGGAGATTCGGCTGCAGGATTTTTTCGAATATAATACAATGGAAGAGATAGAGCTTTTTATCGAAAAGGTTTTACATTTAAGACAAAATTTTATTTTCATTTATGCAACTGGTTTCTCGGCGATTGTTGCAGAGTATTTATATAAAAAGTTACTCGTCTTAGGAAAGAAGACCATTATTGCCAGTGGAACGGATTCCATAGGAGTTTTTGAAAATAATTTGGAAGACATTGGTGCATTAGTAGTGATATCAAAATCTGGTGAAACACAACAAGTAATAGACAAATTACATGCAGCCAAAGAGCATAATATCTTTACTGTATCGTTTACGAAGGAAACAGATAATCGTACAGCTGAAATAGCCGACCTTGCCTTTAAATTATTCGATAACAACAAGTTGGATGATCGGAATATGTTGCCAAATATTTTCTTTCCAAGATTGGTAACTTTGTTTGAATATATTTTAAAAGTACATTTTGAACAATTGAATAAAAATAATGATGAAGAGTGAAACATGTTTCAAAATTTGAAACATGTTTTTTGTATACCTGAAACTATCGACATGAATTTATTTACGCTGTACACTAATTATCGTAAACAGGAGATTCACTGGAGGTGTAAGAATGAAAGAAAAAGTGATGGAAGGAATGCAAAGGTTTTCAAAAGCAATGTTTATTCCTGTGCTTATCTTACCAATCGCTGGTATATTAATCGCACTTGGAAATTTGTTTACGAATCAACGGTTACTTGAAACCGTTTCCTTTTTGGATAATCCAATTACGACAGGATTCGGATCTATTCTAACCGGGTCATTGGTTTCTATATTAGGTAACTTAGGATTAATTTTCAGTGTAGGTATCGCAGTAGGGTTAGCAACAAAGGAAAAGTCAGTAGCAGGGTTTACCGCTTTACTGGGGTATTTAGTTTTTGTAAACGCTATGAACAAATTTATGGAACTAACTGGTCTATTAACAGAGGCTGAAGCATTACAAGGTACTGGACAGACCTTAGTATTAGGTGTTCAAATCCTAGATATGGGTGTTTTTCTTGGAATTATCCTCGGAATTATTACCGCTATTGTTCATAATAAGTTTGTTGATACAGAATTCAAAGGCGCTTTTCAAATATATGGCGGTTCACGTTTTGTTTTTATTGTACTCATACCAGTTGTCGTTTTACTAGCAATCGCACTAACCTATATTTGGCCTTTTTTCCAAACTGGAATTAACAACTTGGGAGCATTGATTAATCATACTGGCAGCTTTGGAATTTTCTTATATGGAATGCTGGAAAGATTATTGATTCCGACTGGATTGCATCACTTAGTTTATACACCTTTCCTATATACATCATTGGGTGGTGTAGCTGAAGTTGGTGGGCAAGTATTTGAAGGGGCAAGAAATATTTATTACGCTGAAATTTCGGACCCATCTGTAACACGACTTTCTGAAAGCGTTATATGGGATGCACGCGGAATAGCGAAGATGTTTGGATTAATTGGTGCATGTTTGGCCATGTACCATATGGCAAAACCGGAAAATAAAGCAAAAGTTAAAGCAATTTTAATTCCAGCAGCATTTACTTCTTTTATTGCTGGTGTAACAGAACCAATTGAGTTCTCATTCATGTTTGTCGCACCACTCTTATTCGTGGTTCATGCTGCACTAAGTGGTTTGAGTATGGTTACGTTGAATCTATTGGATGTTCGTGCTATTGGCCCAAATGGAATGATTGACTTTCTACTATACAACTTACCATTAGGGATCGAAAAAACAAGTTGGCCATTATATATTTTAGTAGGTTTGATATTCTTTGGAATCTATTATGTTGTTTTCCGGTTCTTAATTTCGAAATTTAACTTTAAGACAATCGGCCGGGAAGATGACGGTAAAGAGGCAAAACTTTATTCCAAAAAAGAATATAAAGAAAGCAAAGCAAAAAGCAAAGACACCGTGCCAAGTCAAGGGGAACCTGCTATGGCAAGTGTTATCGTTGAAGCATTAGGTGGATCCGACAATATAAATACCGTTACAAATTGTTATACGAGACTACGACTTACATTGGAAGAACCAGATGTGGTAGATGAAGCAACATTGAAAACTCAAACTGGTGCAAGCGGGGTCATCATTAAAGACCATAACGTACAAGTTGTATATGGACTACAAGTAAGCAATGTTAGAAAAGCAGTAGATAACTATTTAGGTAGACAAGTAGAAGAATAAATAGAGAGAGGAAGGAATAATATGAAACAATTTTCAATCGTAATCGCAGGTGGAGGAAGCACATATACACCAGGTATCGTTATGATGCTATTAGATAACTTAGACCGTTTTCCAATTCGCACATTGAAACTGTACGATAATGATGCCCAAAGACAAGAAACACTTGGGAAAGCACTGGGAATTGTATTAAGTGAAAAAGCACCTGATATCGAATATCTTTATACAACAGATCCAGAGGAGGCTTTTACAGATGTTGATTTCTGTTTCGCACACATTCGTTCTGGACAATACAAAATGCGCGAACTAGATGAAAAAATTCCATTAAAACATGGTGTTGTTGGCCAAGAAACCTGTGGGCCGGGTGGAATCGCTTATGGCTTGCGTAGTATCGGTGACATGATTGAGCTGATTGATATCATGGAAAAATATTCACCAGACTGCTGGATGTTAAACTATTCCAACCCTGCAGCCATTATTTCCGAAGCGTGCCGTCATTTACGTCCGAATTCAAAAGTGCTTAATATTTGCGATATGCCTGTTGGAACACTCCGCAGAATGTCCCAAATTATTGGTAAAACGCCACAAGATTTAGAAGTACGTTATTTTGGATTGAACCACTTTGGCTGGTGGACAAGTGTGAAAGATAAAGAAGGAAACGAATATTTGCCCGAAATTCGCGACTATGTTTCAGAACATGGATACCTTACTCAAATTGAAGTAGATACGCAACATATGGACCAAAGTTGGCAGGAAACACACAAGAAAGCAAAAGACCTTTTAGCAATTGATCCTAGATTTTTACCGAATACGTATTTAAAATATTACTTCTATCCAGATTATGAGGTAGGACAAGCGAATCCAGAATATACGCGTGCAAATGAAGTAATCAATGGCCGTGAAAAGGAAGTATTTTCAACTGCCAGAACCATTTTAGAAAAAGGCACTGCTGAAGGAAGCGAATTTGCAATCGGAAGTCACGCTTCTTTTATCGTAGACTTAGCTCGTGCCATTGCATTTAATACACATGAAAGAATGATTATGATTGTGGAAAACAATGGTGCGATTGCAAACTTTGATAACGATGCGATGGTAGAGGTACCATGCATTGTAGGAACAGATGGACCAGAACCATTAAACCAGGGTATTATTCCCGGGTTTGAAAGAGCATTAATGTACCAGCAAGTAACAGTTGAAAAACTGGTTGTACAAGCGTATATGGAAGGTAGTTATCAAAAACTATGGCAGGCCTTAACGCTTTCTAAAACCGTACCAAGTGCGAAAGTAGCTAAAGATGTATTAGATGATTTAATTGAGGCAAACAAAGACTACTGGCCAGTATTGAAATAATGAGGTGGAAAAGGCGAAAAGAAATAGGACTTTCGCCTTTTCTATTACTATAATTTGGAGGAAATGAGTATGTTAAAGAAATTATTTGGTAAAAAGGAGATGCAAGATAATCTGGTTTCACCAATGACAGGGAATGTTATAAACATTGAGGATGTCCCAGATGGTATGTTTAGTCAAAAAATGCTTGGGGATGGGATTGCCGTTGAACCAAGGGAAGGAACCGTAGTCGCACCATTCGATGGGGAAGTTGTTCAATTTTTCCCAACCAAACATGCCATTGGAATTCGTGGAAACAATGGATTAGAAGTCTTAATTCATATTGGATTGGAAACGGTCGCATTAAACGGAGAAGGATTCCATGACTATGTCCAACAAGGTGATCACGTAAAAGCGGGTGATAAATTGATTAGCTTTGACATGGAATTGGTCAAGGAAAGAGCGGATAGTATTATTTCACCAGTAGTAATTACAAATTTTGATAGTGTTGAAGAATTGGTGAAAAGTAAGGAAAAAGCTGTACTCCGTGGGGAATCTGTGTTGTTGACGGTTAGAATGAAATAAAGAACGGGGAAACACAGGGGGCATTGGGGTCAGCACGCATATCCGAAGGAACGTGGAGAGTCGGAGATTGTTCAAGGAGAATAAATAAAAGGGTATTTCATTGATGTGCTTAATGAAGAGTCCTGCTCAGAGGTTTTCTGTGCAAGGTCTTTTTTACTTATAGGATATTTAGACGATATGTTATGGATTTATAAATGCAAGTTAAAAAGAAGTCTTGTCAGGAATATTTCTTTCAAGACTTCTTTTTGATTTTATTTACAATACTTCACATCATTAATCACTGTCCTATTAAACTAGGGAGCCATAGCGTAAGTGAAGGGATAAACGCTACAACTATAACGGTTGCCATTCCTACAAGAAAATAGGGTGTCAAATCCTTTAATGTATCCTCCATGCGAATCTTTCCAATCCGACATGAAACAAACAAAGAAGTTCCAACTGGTGGAGTAAATAGCCCTACGGAAAGGGTACAGAGCATAATGATTGAGAAATGCATTGGGTCCATACCCATTTCAGCTGTGATTGGATATAAAATCGGTACAAATATAAATATGTTGGGTACGGTGTCTAAGAACATACCACCTAATGTCATGACCAAAATGATAAGCAGTAGTAAAGCCCAGTTTGGAAGACCGAACCCTAGTAAGAGGTCTGATATTAGTTGAGGTACGCCCTCACTTATTAGTACCCATGAAAATATCATACTGGAGCAGACGATGAACATAACGACGGTTGTCGTATAGACGGTATCTCGTAAGGCTCGAGCAATTTGACGGAAATTTAGGGAACGATAGACAAAGGCTGAAATAACAAAGGCATAAACTGCTGCTAATGCTGCAGCTTCTGTTGCAGTAGCAATGCCCATTGCGATACTAAGTACGAGAAAAACTGGTAATACTAGAATTAAAGATGCACGAAAGAGTATGGTCAAAAACTAAAGAGGTTGTTATAAAAGAAAAAGGAATGGAAGTTTCAAATGATCCTTTTTTCAAATGATCCTTTTGATGTTGTTATAGAACTTGCTAAAACACAATTGAAAAGTTGGATAGGTATGGAATAAGCATCTCAAAAGAGGTGCTTTTTATTATGTCTTAAATTAAAAGGGGTATCTTTTCCTTTGTTCCAATCAAGGTAACGGGGAAAAGGTGGTAGATTGGAGTTTGATTATGCCAAATTGCGGAAACAGATACCCTGTACTATTTAACCATCAAATTAATGATTGTACAAATTTTAACGATAAATTTTGTGAAAAATGAGTGAAAAGAACCAAGGGACATGTGGTCAGGTTTATTTTGTAGGAGAAATTACTTTTTTGAGGACTATCGTATCACTGAATTTCAATTTTTTATATTCTTACTCAGTTGATTAGGTCGTGGAACGAGGAACCTGACCCTGTGTAAGAATTCTTACAAACGTTTGAACTAGTGTCAGGATAAGCCAAAGAAATTAAATACTTTATCTTATTCGACTAATTTGACAGGTTAGCAGGTAAATTAGATTCTTATTTCGACAGGGATTTGTCGATGGAAGAAGTGGGGGGATAAATGTATCAAACGTTTGTTTTAAATGGTATGGGAGGAAAATATCGAATGAAATACATGGAAAATGTATTTGTCTCTCGGTCCTACTAGTGAAGTCTTAGTTTCTTCATGATACATTGAACCTTCTTATGATTCACTTTTTATCCACGGTTTCTTCATTCTAGATGGATACGACGGTAACCATAATTGCCGTTATGTTCGTTGAAAATGGGGTGTTAAATGGGCACAGCTCCTTGTAAGACGTCTTTTAATCGGAATTCTTCTTTGAGTTCGAGTGCGCTCCTTGTGCTTTTCTAGATATCCCTCCGGATCAATTTTAAAAGCTCGCAACTTTTTTTAGTATATCTCCAATCGAAAGAGTTCGTTTTCTCTCCATAATAAAACACCCCAAAGGTAATTTTTGAAGCTAACTTCTGGGGTGCACTACATATCTATTCCAGTGTCCTACGTCCCTAACTACTTTTTTGGGGACGAGGAACCTGTACCTTTGTCTGTTGGCACTTCTGTGTCGTCCATGATTGTATTAGTTGCTTTTTTGAATTCGCGGAGGGTTTGTCCAAATGCGCTACCAATCTCGGGTAACTTACTTGGTCCGAAAATGATTAATGCTAATACGAGAATAAGAATTAAACCAGGTACACCAATTGTTGAAATTCCCATGTTTCCCACCTCCGATTTAGAATAATGATATTTCTTTATTGAACTCTTAACCGGTACGAATTGGCCCCGTCATTTTCCAATTACTTGATAATTCCTTCTGCTGCTCTTCCGATGAATGTGCTCATGATCAACGGTGTCTTCCGAAAAAGTTGGATAAAGCCAAGTGTTCCTATCCCAGTGGTAATCTGTATTATTTCTTCCCCTATTCCGAGATTGTAGGTAAAAATGGTCATTCTAGAATGTTATTTTCCCCATAGCGCTCGATGGTATTCAATGGATTTCGAAGTCATCCCTGGAAAATGAAATATTTTTAAACGGTTCATATATTCCTGTGTCTCAACATAATTCGACAGATGGTGTTTAATTTTATCAAAAATGGTTAATGATGGTATTACTCATTTTTTATTTTGTAACCCCTTTCAAAAAGGGGGCTTCTGGAATCCGTTAAATGTTGTGCATTAGAAAAAGAAGGAAAAATGGTTACTATACGATTTCACTTTATAGGAGGGTTAAAAGATGGCTGAAGAAAAAGAAAAAAATAAAACAACTACGCGAAGAGACTTTCTTAAAAAATCCGGTTATGTAACTGGTGGTTTAATTGGTGGTGGTGTTTTAGGTGGTGTAATCGGAAGTGGAATTTGGAACAATGAAACGGATTCTAACGTTGCAACCAAGGGGGAGCAGGAACAACAGCATGATCAGGCACTACAATACTTTAAGAATAGAGCGGATTTCAATATCCTGTCACAAGCAACGGAGCGAATTTTTCCAGAAGATGAGAATGGCCCAGGTGCAATTGCGTTAGGCGTACCTTACTATATTGATCATCAATTAGCAGGATTGTGGGGCATCAATGCAAGAGAGTATAGGCAAGGACCTTTTTATAAGGGGGAGCCGAACCAAGGTTATCAAACCCAATTAAATCATCGTGAGGTTTTTGAATTAGGAATTGAGGCACTAGAAAAGTATAGTCAATCGACATTTAACGATAGTTTTACGGCATTAGAACCCGAACAGCAAGATAAGGTACTCATGGCTTTTGATAATAATGAGGTGAACATGTCTGTTATTTCCTCCAGCCTCTTCTTTGAACTGTTACGAACATTGACTTTTGAAGGAGCTTATGCAGATCCGCTTTATAGTGGAAATAGAGATATGCAAGGCTGGAGAATGAAGGAATTTCCAGGTGTACAAATGAGTTATACAGATAAAATCGAATCCGAGGAATTTATCGAAATTGAACCAGCAAGCCTACATGATCGATTTAACGCTAACGCATAACGAAAAGTATGTGTTCAAAATGGAACGTGCCACCGAAAAACAGGTTGGGCTCTAGAGACGTGAATAGCTGAAAAAGGAGTGGAAATGGATATGGTTACGAAACTTCCTAAAACAGATGTTGTAACAGTAGGTGTAGGTTGGACAGGCGGTATTATCGCTGCTGAGTGCAGTAAAGCAGGATTAAAAGTTGTCGGATTAGAACGTGGTAGAAATCGCAGAACGGAAGACTTTTCCATGAAACATGATGAACTCCGTTACGCCCTACGATATGAAAATGGACAAGATTTATCCAGACAAACTATTACGTTTAGAAATAACAGTGGTCAGCGAGCATTGCCGATGCGTCAATTTGGATCCTTCCTATTAGGTGAAGGTGTTGGTGGGGCAGGTACGCACTGGAATGGCCTGACAGATCGCTATTCCCCCTATGATTTTGAAATCAGATCAAAAACCATTGATAAATACGGTGAGAAGAAAATAGCGGATGGATTAAATATCCAGGATTGGGGGATAACCTATGACGAAATCGAACCATACTATGTGAAATTTGAGAAAATGGCTGGTATTTCTGCTGACGAGACCCCGCTTCGAGGAGAACGTTCGGAGCCTTTTCCCAATCCACCATTGAAAGGTACGCCAGCGATGGATTTATTTATCGAAACAACGAAAAACATGGGGTTAGATCCTTTTGTCATGCCAGCAGCGAACAACTCTCAACCCTACGAAAATCCGGATGGCCAGAAAATAGGTGCTTGTCAATTAAAGGGATTTTGCGAACGATTTGGCTGTGAGTACGGTGCAAAAGCAAGTCCAAACATAACGGTTATTCCTACGGCAGAAGCGACTGGGAACTTCGAATTACGCCCAAATTCGGAGGTACTCGAAATCCTACATGACGGGGAAAAGGCAACAGGCGTGCTGTATATGGATAGGCGTACAGGGGAGCGATTTGAACAACCGGCAGAAGTGGTTGCGGTAACAAGTTATACGTTTAACAATACTCGCTTATTGCTCGCTTCAAACCTTGGTACGCCATATGATCCTGAAACCGGAAGAGGTACGATTGGAAAGAATTACTGTTATCAAGTGATTGTCGGTACGGATGGATTCTTCGATGATGAAAAGTTTAACGTTGCGATGGGCTCAGGAGGACTAGCTACAGCATTAGATAATTTTAATGCAGATAACTTTGATCATACAGACCATGACTTCCTGCACGGTGGTTCCATTCTAATGGGACAATACGGAAAAAGGCCAATCGCGAACAATCAAGTTCCTCCTGGTACGCCAAGATGGGGGAAAGAATTCAAAAACCAATCGATTAAATATTTTAACCGTCATCTCAACGTGTATACGTATGGTGCATGTTTGCCACATAAGAATAATTATTTGGATTTAGATCCGACATACAAGGATATAAACGGCTATCCACTTTTACGCATGACGTTCGATTATTCAGATACCGATCGAAACCGGGGGCATTTCCTAAATGAACAAACGAAGAAAATCATGAAAGAAATGGGAGCAACGCATGTATCAGAGAATGAACCCTTGGAGCATTATGACATAACCAGTTATAAAGCTACACATAATACAGGTGGAGTCATCATGGGAGCGGATCCGGAAACTTCAGCTGTCAATTCATACCTACAAATGTGGGATGCGGATAATGTGTTTGTCGTTGGTGGATCAGCATATCCCCACCAAAGTGGTTATAATGCAACTGCCACGTTAGGAGCACTTGCTTATCGAGCATCAGAAGGGATTATCAACTACAGCAAAGAAGGCGGATCACTTGTATAAGAAAGGGAGCAGGAACCATGGGAATTGGATGAAAACTCTCAGGTTGGTCTCTTTTATAAACATACAACAACGTGAATCTTTAATCTGTGGGGTATTGCCCCTCAACTTGCGGTAAAAGCACATCGACCTTTCAAAGAGGGGATGTGCTTTTGCTTTTTATTTCGAAAGCTGGGTGATGGAATGCCTTTTCGTTTGTAAAATTGTCTTGTCAAACTAAAGCACCAGATTAATTAAGAAAGTACCTTGTCAAAAAGTGTATCTTAAAAGAACAATCTTTTAGCAAACAGTCGAAATTTAAAAAAGTGCAATTCCTTATTTATGAATCGCACCCTATAATTATATTGATTCCTTTTTTCAGCTTTATAATTGCAGCCTTTTTAGCCCACCCAACTCGGATAAATTTCATCAGGTTTATCTGTTTAGGATAGATTTCCTTTTTGATAAGGATAGTTCAATTAGAATTTAATAATGATTACTAAACCGTTATTGACCGCAATCGAGATAATAAATTGTAAAATAATCATTTTTAAAATAAAATAAATATATATGGAGACTTAGTGTCTCATGAAACTTTATTTGAAAAGAGGTATGGATAATGAAACTTGTCGGTGTATCAGGAGCACTTGCTGGTGAAAAAACATCCGTCGCTGTACATGGTGTTTTGACTGCTGCTCGACGCCATGACTCGACTGTAGATACAGAATTAGTTGACTTGAGAGATTACGAAATTGAATTTGCTGTTGGACTCCCATTAGCTTCATATAATGAAGATACTTGGAATGTTGTTCAAAAAATTTTATCTGCTGATTTTCTCGTATTCGGCACACCTATTTATCAAGCATCCCTTTCTGGTGCATTAAAAAACCTACTTGATCACCTACCTGAATACGCATTTAGAAATAAAGTGACAGGCATGGTGGCAACAGGATGGACGAATAAACACTTTCTTGTATTAGAATATCATTTAGGATCCATCCTATCTTATTTTAAAGGACTTGTTCCAACTGGCAATGTCTTCATCCAAAACAATTCCTTTGATATCGAAAGTGATGAAATTATAGATGAACGAATTTCCGAGAGAATCCAAAAACTTGCCGAAGAAATGATTTATTTGCAACGTGGAATAATGAACAAATAATAATACTAGTTACACATAAGTTTTTAGCTGATGTATAAATTCATAACCAAAGTAGGCACTAAGTCCAAATAAAATAATTGCAGCTACAATCGCAGACCATCTTAATACTGTTTGATTTAAAAATCTTCTTGAAAAATGAACGATACTCATTAGTCCTATATCGTGGACTAATATTCCAAGTAAAATCCCTAATGCTACTACTGCAAAATGTGCTTGGTTCGCACCATTTATAGAAGATATTATTAATGGACCGAATATACCAATCCAAAACACTATATTCCCTGGTGAAACTGCCATTAAGAAACCCGAAGTAAACGCCTTTGCCAATGATTTTTTTGGAGTAGCTTTACTAAAATCAACTTTATTTTTTGATTCTTTTAAGCTATCAATCCCAATTATTAATAAAAAGATGCTTCCGATAAGCCACATAATGAGTTCAACCATCGGATGAGCTAAGAAATGTGAAAACCCAAAGTAAACTAATACAATTAATGTTAAATCTATTGTCATTCCACCTAATCCCACAAACCATCCACTTAAAAAGCCTTTTCTCAATGCCTGATTAACCATTTGTACAGTCATTGCTCCTGGGGTTATAGAGATTACTAAACCTAATAGAAAATATGTAATGAAAACTGTTATCATTCTTTGCACTCCTTCACAATAACAACTAACTATAGCTCCTATTCTAATACTACCATAATATTTAAACACTATTTCCCGAAGAAAAAGGCGACCATTTGGATGATCGCCTGCCTCACTTTTGCACCAATTAGCTTAATATTCATTACTTAAATCAATTCTTTCTTTTACCTTCTTATCCGTATTTATGTCTTTCCACTCAATAGTCAGATAAATATCAGTTATATCATCCATTTTAATTGTTTCGCCATCTTTGTTTAGTGGAGCATCGCCTTCAATAGTTCCAGTGTTTACTTGTGACACATCAGTTTCGCTTCCAGTTACTTTCTTCGCCTGTATTACTGTATCCTCACCATTTATTACAGCATGAACTTCAAAATAGAAATAATCTGTTTTATATTCAGAACTACCTTTCATGTCTAAGGTTCCATTCCCTGCTTTAAGTACATCTGACGTTAGTGAAATTTGATAAGAATTTGCTATCCAATTTTCGCTTTCTCCCATCAATGTTACTTCCTTTGTTTTTTGTTCACTACTTTGATTTTCCATATCTCCATTTCCACAAGCAGAAAGGATAAAAATTACTGATAATAATAGTGTTAAAAATAGATATAATTTTTTCATCTTGTTTCTCCTTTCTGTTTTCTAACTTATATATGTCAATTTAACATTTATAAGACCGTCACTTTTTCCAGACTTATCAATTCTCCTGACCCTATAACGAAAGAAGCGAATACCTTGTTAAGCATTCGCACCCGTTTGTTTAATTGTACTATCATAATAATTTATTTGAAATTGCTGTTAAACAAATGAGGAAAAATCCAAATAAATAAAAGTACCCTAATCCCTTTCTTTTTTCTTTCACGTTCTCTATACCAAACGATAGTAACATAATAGGAGCGAGGTAGAAGATAAAAGTAAAAGTGCTATCGAATATAAGCCTATATACAAATAACAAAATAACTAAAATTGCCAAGGTTAAATTAAAATTTCGTAATAAC
Source organism: Oceanobacillus senegalensis (assembly GCF_900176885.1). Taxonomy (GTDB): domain Bacteria; phylum Bacillota; class Bacilli; order Bacillales; family Amphibacillaceae; genus Oceanobacillus; species Oceanobacillus senegalensis. Next base: position 4,033,721 of record NZ_LT839648.1, read on the forward strand.
ATTTTCTACCACCTTTTAATAAAACTCACTTTGTAGTCTCACATTGAAGTAAACTGCTTCTTTATCGCAATAAGAGCTACGTTTCTTGTTCCAGATAAGCACCCTTTACTTAAATAAAAGCTAACATAAAAATTATAAGAACAACTACGGGAAAAAATTATAAAAAACCAATTTAATCCCTGTAATAGCCATATCAAAAACCTATTCTTTTTTGCTGTGTATTTTCTAATATAGAAAAAAGAAATCAAACCAAATAAAGGCGTTAATAAATTAAATGGTCCCCCATAGTTCGGAACAGAGGCATCTATTAACTCCTCAACCATAAAACAAAATAAGATAATATTGATAACCAATAATAATAATGGAATCCATAATTTGAATTCACCTGATTTGTTAGTCATTTAGAATACTACTCCCCTTAAATACATTCAAAATTAGTCTGTTTAAGAAAAAGACATTTTCCAGTTATTTTAGAAACGCACCCGTAAGCACAATATCTAAAAATCTAGAATTAGTTCTTCTTAAAATAAACTATTAAACCAAATAGAACTCCATAAAACAGTGACATCAACAGTGAGAATGTCCCATAACTTAGGTCAAATAAAATATTACTTCCAAACAAAGGTGTTATAAAGATTAGGTAGAAGGGATACTGTATTGATGCTATTACATCTAAAATGCCATTGCCAATCATAGCGTGTTCAAATGTTGTGATAACAAATATAATTACCCCTGATATGACCCCGAATATTGAAAATATCTTTAATATCTTACTTCCCTTTTTAGCGTACAGTAGTAAAAAGACCATAAACAGTATTGTTACCACAAGGTTGAAAATGTCGATTGTCGAATCAGGATGTTTGATTGACGGCATCAAATTTATTGAAAAAGCCAACAAGAATGAGCCTATTAACGATATTAAGAATAAATACTTCATATAAAACCCCTCATATTAAATTTTCTTACTCCACTAACCTGCCCGTTAGTTTAAGTACATTTGTTCACAAACTCTATATTTATTTTAACATAAAAATATTATTTTCTGATTGACATTAAAAAGCAGCATCGCAAATAACATTATAATTCACATAGGAGATTGCACTTTGACAATAGCTATTGTCGATATGTTATTAGGCTTGCGATTTTGTGTGCTAATTAAAGTGTTGATATATTAGGAAAATTAGCAGACCAAATCTGCTAATTGGTATGCTATTTCGTATGTTTCTCCACCGAAACGGAGCTACTTAATCTAAAAATCCTTTGTTTTCGTATGACTTCCAAAAGGCTGGGTAAGCTATGACAGGAGAAGTTAGCCATGACAAGATGAGGAGGATTTATATGACGAAGAAAATCCTATTCAAATTAGGTACCCCTATTTTAGCATTATCACTTGTAGCGGCTTGTGGTGGTACAACTGAGGAAGATCCGATTGAAAACGAGGAAAATTCGGTTGAAAACGAGGTAGATCCGGTTAAGAACGGAACAGAAACAAATCAGGTAGAGTATAATGGTATAGAAATTGAACCTACTGAAAATGAAACGGACGATGACTTTGGTAAGAAACTAGATGAGGATACACATGTAGAAGATGACATCCCTAGAAATCATCTAGAGAAGGACGAAGAAACAGAAAGCTCAAGCGACGATGATAATAAAAATTCAGATGACGAAGCAAGAGATAGTTCAAATTAATGAAAATGGGATGTGGGGTCAAAAGTAGGAAACCTGACCCTGTGTCCCTGATACAAACGTTTGAACTAGTGTCAGGATTAGTCAAATGGGTTAAATACTTTACTTTATTCGACTAATTTAATCGGGTAGCAGGTTGATTAGATGGTTATTACGACAGGGAGTTGTCGATGGAATAAGAGGGGAATAAATGTATCAAACGTTTGTTTTAAATGGAAACGAAAAACATGGACGATGTACCTGTATCCGTCCTTTGATCACATATAAGGTACCTTCCAGTCAAATTCACGAATTAGAGATTTTAGTGTAATGATAATCTATTTTCTCTTTTAACTCCCTTTGAGTTTTAGGATCAATGCAATCCCTAAAAAGGATGTTATAGTAGCTAAGTCGTAATGTATGCCATATATGTTTGAGTCTATTCATGCGGATCACCTTTTGTTTTCTTATTTTGTGTGCTTGTTGTTGTTCCTATCTAAAGTCTTAATCGTGTTGCCGATAAATGGTGCATCATTTATCGTTCGCCTGTTGTGAATGACCTTCTACCTTACAATTCGTTGGTATTTTATAATTAAATCATCTAACTCCTGACTATATTTCAATGTTATTTTACTGCCTATCCCGTATTGTTTAGCAACTTTTAACATCACATTTCTCTTATGATTAATTAACTCCATTAGTTCTCCCATTGTTTCTTCCTTACGTCCATAAACCATGGTTACAAAATTCCTTTCATTACAATTTTTGGTTTAAAACTTAAGAAAGGCTAGCTATATAACGGGGTACACCATGATGAAAGCTTTTTCGGCAACGAGACTAGCCTAACGAATATGCTTCAGGTCTTTTGCTTTAGCCCTGTTCATTCCCTAAGTTTGCTGTAATCATTCAACATAACCACGTTTTACCATTTATATTATCGGTAAAAAAGTATGATTATGAAGTGGTTTTTTGAATTTATTAAGACTTATGATGGATTATTTAATTCTTTATAGGTATTTTAACGGACATGGGTATCTCGTTTCGTCTGATGGGAATGTACATAATTGATGTAGAGATGAAGATCTTATGCAAATTTTGGTTAAAGAGGACACACACATTTTAGAGCTGATTATGGTTATGATTCATGTTCCATTCATTTGAAGACGCAACGCCCAAGGAAATATCCTGTAACTGTCTTCATCAAGGGGATAGATGACCCATCATATCTTCTAGCAGTGGAATAGCGTTATGTCATGATAGGAAAGGTTCTCGTGGATTCTTGGTTGTAATATGTATCAGTAACAGAGAACCTATCCCTTGTCCTTTTATGCTAATTCTATTTAATGGATGATGCTATCCGTTCCTGTTATGGTCTCCATTATCGTTTGTAATCCTTTTATACAGGTTAGGGTTCGTTTCATTTGCTTTTGTAGGATATAACGCGTAACTTCCATCCGATGTTGTGTACCATTCATAAAGGTGATAATGGAATGTTGTTCAGGACTTGTACTAGCATAATCTTTTTTAATATCCAATATAGAGTGGTACAGGAACCAATGACATTCTTGATCCTTAATGGAATGACTAGGAAATATATATAAGTTTAGCTCTGGATAAAGTGGAATAGGAACTTTCTTTTTAAAGCCAGTACGATTAATCACTGCGTTCCTTCTTCCTTCATATGTACATAAATAGTCTTGACAGGATGAACGGATTAACTCGATTGCTGTTCTCTTTACAGGGATCCATTTATCTTGCTCCACTACCATTGTCTCGTATTCTATTTCCTTCGCAGGAATTAGGGCCATCGTATTTGGGGTGATTGTATAATCATTTAAAATCTTAGTCATGTGCATGCGCTCCTTGTATAAAGTTTGAATCGGCTCTATGTAATGGGCTAAGAAGTTGAATTGAACAGCCTAATTGTTGCTTTATTCCTTGTCGAATCAAATCTAAGTTGGTTAACATAGTGGGTATATCTAAGATGTATGGACATTCGAATACATGTCGTTTGGCATCTATTCGAACATGTTATGTATTCCCGTTTTTAAAACAATGAATCAGCTAGAAATGGTATGAATCTTTTTTTGCTTTGCTTTTGTAACGACGTACTCAAAATAGTTGGTTAATTCGATTAAGCCCTCACTTGACAACGCTTTCCATTTTTCTAGGATGGATGACTCCTGCCTGATCAAATTGTTTCAGGACTTCATTAATGCATGTAACGTGGTGGTATATGCCTCATCATGTTGAAATTCCTTTTCACGCATCAGATAGTCTAAGGAGACCTTAAATAGGTCAGCTTATCTGTAACATTGTTAAAATGTCAGGAGTCCTTTCCCTCCGTGTATAATTACCAAAGGTGTTGTCCGAATAGCCAAGTTGATGACTTACTTCCTTTTTCGATTTTCTTCACGTTTGTCTATACGTAAATAAAAACTTTGAATCATATAATGACCTCCTTTTGTCTTGTGTATATATTACTATATGTTTTACAATTCAAAAGTGAGGAATATCACACTTACTAGATAAATTTGGTAAAATAAACAAAATGTGTGTGTTATGTTTATTTTGAAGAGCAAACACACGAGTCGTGTGTGGTAGCCCCTTAGTCTTCGGAGAGGCCGTACAGTTTCATTGCTTGTTTTACGGACATTCCTTTGTTAGGTGTGTTATCCTTCCGCTCCATTTCCTTCCGTTGTGCCTCTAATCGATTCTTTCGTTGCCGCTCCTTAAACCAATCTGGAACAATATCCTTGGATGAATACGATGCACTATATCCTTGACTAGCTTTCTTTTTATTTCGAAATGCTCTATCTTCTTCCTTAGCTGCCGTAAGGGTTAGGATTCCTTTATCCTTCCATGACTGTAGGATACTTTTCACATAGTTCCAGCTGGTTTTATTCCTCTCTAATGTCCGTTTCATGGCTTCTATCACCAAATCTTCATCCATTTCGTTTAACCATTCTTGTAGGGAGTTAGAAATATAGGGACTGATTTTTCCAAAATTCTCTTGATAAAACAAGAATGCTTCTGATGTATATAAGGTACTTGTTAAATTATCTTTCTTTTTACCTACCTTCTGTTTAAATAATGGGTCCTTATGTTGGTCTTTCTCTTGGCCCGTTGTATCGCCTGTATCTTGGTCTGTTCCCTGGTCTGCATGTTGGTTATTTTCTTGGCCCGTATCTTGGTCCTGGTCCTTATGTTGGTCCGCCTCCGCGTTCACACGCTGGTCTCTATCCAATACAAGGGATTTCATTTGGTAGATTGGTGCTTGACCACGACTACGAGATTGATAGTCTATGTATCCCTTTTCTTTTAGCTCCGTTCGAGCACGTTTGAAGGAAGTTACTTTTAAGCCAGATTTCATACGTAATACGGTACCAGCAACCGTAAATGACGGACACCATCTTGTTTTGTTATAGATGTGCATTAAGGCAAACCATAGGGAAGTAGCTGAGCTTGACAGTGGATCCGTTTCCATCCGGTCATAAAACGCATTCACTTCTTTAATGTAATTCATTCTAATCACCTTTCTGATATATATGTCTTATATTTAATACAAATTTATCCTATAGCAACCTAAAAAATCTGTCGAATCCGCTAACTTTAACGTTTTGGTCTAAAATACCATGTTAAACGGCCTTTTTGTGGGTAATATTACCTATATTTTGACGAAAATGATAAGTTAGGCACTTTTTTACTTTCATAGAATTTTCCTGGTAAGAAAATATGCCTTAACTTGGACAATGGAATGATTTTCACCTTTTTAACCCCTTATTTTATGGGCTTTCTCTTTTATTTTTTGCTTAAAAGTCTAAGTTAGCGTGTTTGTCGGAATGGGGATGCTGTTTTATGATGAGCGCAGGTTAAGCCGCGGGGCATAGGTTCTATGTCCAGAAATAGAATAGGGAGGAAGATGACAATGGAAAACAAGCAATCCTTTACGTTTGAGGAGATTTTTAAACAGAATGAAAACAGGATCCACTACTTTATCCAGAAACTTGGTATTCGTGATCCGAATCGGGAGTTTTATACAGAAGGCTTGTACGCCATGTGGATGGCATATAAGAAATACAATCCGGATAAAGGCCCACTCTCCACGTACTTCAACTACTCCATCCGGAACCATCTCATCGATACACTACGCAAGGAAACGAGAGTTCAACAAAAGAACGAGGCGTTTGTCCAAGAGGAAATCGCCAAGGTGTATCAAGGAAATCGATACGGAAACTCCAAGCTCCCGATTATACAGTCATCCGAAATAGAGGTAGAAGATCCTGAATACTGGAAGCAAGTGTTTAACCGATTAACAAACAAGCAGGCTAAATGGGTGTATTACCATATTATTTTGGAAATGCCCTTGAAAGAAATTGCCGAACGAGAAGGTGCAAGTGTTGAAGCAGTCAAAGACTGGGGAAAACAAGCAAGGAAAAAATTAAGAGGATGGGCAGAAGGGACGCGGGGTCGCCCCCGCGTCCCTAAAAACACGAACGATTAGATGCGTGTTTTTGTTTAATGTTCAGTTTTAGGGTTGATTCCCTGTAGATTCTCTGTTATATTATCAAGGTACTAGTTATTATTCATATCGTTACTCGTATATTCTCAGTAATATGGTCTGAGTGTCTCTACCTGGTTCCCACTTAAAGAACCGGACTACGAGTTAAAGTATAAGAGAAGGTTGAGAGTGGCTGTTTTTCTATGACAGAAACTCTTGCATCTGATTGATTTTACATTTCCTCTCTTTACCATACTTTGACTACGTAGGTCTGGAAGGTAGAAACATTCTACATTTTCCAGGCCTTTTTATGATGAGAAATGGAGTATATCAAAATGCAGGGAGGAAACTAGAATGAATGAAACAGCTTTTAAAGGAAAGAAAGGAAGGAAATTACCTTTTACTATATTGATAGTTGGCCTATTATTATTTGTAATGACAGCTTGCAGTTCTCCTTCAACTTCGGAAAGCACATCAGATAATGCGGAGCAAGAAACAGAGGAAAATGCACAAAGGCCTATTATGATTCAAGGTCCAATGCCGATTGAAGCAGAGGAATTTGCACAAAGATTAGAAAATGTTGAAAAGGAAAAATCCGCAACGTTTGATTTTTATATTGGAACGGTAGAAGATTATCCAGTTATTGTTGCTCAAACCGGAAAAGGAATGGAAAACACGGCAGCTGCGACGGCAATAGCTATTGAAAAATACAATCCTATTGCAATCATTAATCAAGGGACATCTGGTGGTCATGATCCCGATTTACATGTATTTGATATCGTATTAGGGGAAAGAACCGTAAATATCGGTGCATTAAAAACAAGTCATAAAGAAGAAAATGAAGGCATTGCGCCAAAAGAATGGATACCGATGGATCTGATGGCTTCTGAAGGAAGTGCTGGGGAAGATCCAAATGCGGAAAAGGCTCGTTACTACGAAGGGGACGAGGACCTACTAGCAGCTGCTAATGCTGTGAAAGACACTTATACAAAGGGTGAAGTGGTGGAAGGAACCATTGGCTCTGCTGATTTTTGGAATAATGAAGTGGATCGCATCAATTGGATTCACAAAAACTTTGGCACATCTGTAGAAGAAATGGAAGGTGCTGCAGCAGCACAAATTGCTGAAGCTTACGATGTCCCATTCCTTGGTATTCGCATATTATCCAACAACAAAGTGAATGGCGGGGAATATAACCCGAATACAGCTGAAGCCAATCAGGAATATGTATATGAAGTCGTGAAGGAATATATTTCGATGCTATCCGATGAAAAATAATGAAGCTGGAAAAGATGAACAAATGATGCGTATCATTTGTTCGTCTTTTTATATACCAAGAGACGAAGTAGACTTATTATGCGAGGTTTTACATTTCGATCCTTCGATAAAAACGTAATAACAAAGGCGATACAACCTATTTTTCTCACATTCTAAATACCATATGTATTAAAAATTTCAGGAAACGAAATGATGAGCAACCATCCTATAATTACAGTTGCATAAAAACAAATCCAGCTTATTATTCTTATCCTTTTATCAATTTCAGACTTTTTCTCTACTTTACTAATGTAACTAATGATTACTCCGTAACAAACAAAAGGGATTATCCCTACATAGTTGAATCCTAAAAGAATCGATTTATCTACCGAAAATAAAACAACCACTAATAGAATCACGGCAATTGCTATTTTATTTAGTATCGTATGAATCGAAATCCCCCCCAACATTTTCTTATGTATATCTGGCCATTATCTAACTATCTTACCCTACAATATTAGCATAATATTTCCATTATTTTATAAAAAAATAAAAGATAATCCCTGTAATTGTCTTGTTGAAGAAACGTTTTTACTATCTATAAATAGCTTCAGTTTCCGACGACTTGGATAAAGACCACATGCTCTTGGTGGATGAAACAAACGTTTGAACAATTGCCGTAAAAAAACAAAAGAGTTTCATTCTACACCTTCTTCGACATTTATGTTGAAATCGTGGAAGATGATATAGGAGTTTCGACATGGATTTGTCGATTGAAGGGGATGAGGAGTTGCTTGATCAAACGTTTGTTTAAAATGAAAAGCCATTGGGGGCATGAAGCAATGAACGAAAGACATCGCCTTCTTAATCAAGAAAAGCTCCCTGTTGTGGAAGTTAATGTAAAGCGCCTACTTTGTGCAATAGTACCACATGTCTAAATAAAATTTTATAACCCATATGCTATACTAAAAAAAACAAAACAGGGTGGGTGATAAAGGATATGGTTCCAAAAAGGTTATCTGACCATATTGCAGACGACATTATTGCGATGATTACAATAGAAAAACGTTTTAAACCAGGAGAAAAACTACCAAACGAAATAGAGCTATCCGAAGAACTTGATATCAGCCGGACGACGTTACGGGAAGCAATCCGCATTCTTGTGACAAACAGCATTTTAGAAATTCGCCGAGGAAAAGGCACATATGTTAAAGATGATGTCGATATCAACAACATCGGGTCCTTAAGCTCCCTTACCAATGCCAAAATCAATACGAAAGATTTATATGAAATCCGCCTCATTTTTGAACCAGAAGTTGCTTACCTTGCAACCATTCGGGCGAGTAAAGCGGAGTTAAAACGAATTATCGATTACGGATCGTTAATAGAAGAAAAAGTAAAAAACAACGAAGATCGCACGGATTTGGAGCATAAATTCCATCAATCCATCGTGAAAGCGACACATAATGCATTTATGGAAAGACTGATGCCCGTCATCCAACAAGCGATAGCAAAAGGCGTTATTTTATCTACGGAAAAAGAAATGGCGATTAAAGATACAATCAGCGACCATCGAATGATTATGGATTTTATGCAAAACCGCAATCCAGAAGGGGCAAGAAGTGCGATGAAGATTCATATTTTACATGCAATGAAAGAACTTGGAGTAGAATAACTTTTTTTAAAAATCCAGAGAGATGTCATACAACCTTATTGACGGCAGACAACACAACCCTTAAAATAATCATAATCATTCATTTTTTTTAGGGGGAGCAAAATGAGAAGTGATAAAATCAAAATTGGGCTCGATCGTGGTCCACACCGTAGTCTCTTGTATGCCACAGGAAAAGTAAAACCAGGAGATTTAGAAAAACCATTTATCGGGGTATGTAACTCGTATATCGATATCATCCCAGGGCACGTGCACCTGCGTGAATTCGCTGATGTCGTAAAAGATGCCATTTATGAGGCTGGTGGCATTCCATTTGAATTTAATACAATCGGTGTTGATGATGGGATTGCAATGGGACATATCGGAATGCGTTATTCCCTCCCGAGTCGAGAATTGATTGCCGACAGTGCAGAAACGGTCATTAATGCACACTGGTTTGACGGTGTCTTTTATATTCCGAACTGTGACAAAATCACACCTGGAATGCTAATGGCAGCAGCTCGTACAAACGTTCCTTCTGTTTTTGTTTCTGGGGGGCCCATGGAAGCAGGCATTAGCCAGGATGGGAAGAATTTGTCATTAACATCCGTTTTTGAAGGTGTTGGTGCGGTAAAAGCTGGTAAAATGTCCGAAGAGGAATTCGGCTTCATTGAACAAAACGCTTGTCCGACATGTGGCTCTTGTTCTGGGATGTTTACAGCAAATTCGATGAACTCTTTAATGGAAATGTTAGGAGTTACACTTCCTGGTAACGGATCGATTGTCGCAACTAGTGAAAAACGAAAAGAATTAATCTATGAAGCTGCCAAACATCTCGTTCGCATGGTAAAAGAAGACGTTAAACCACGTGACATCATTACAAAAGAAGCGATTGATGATGCATTTGCATTAGATATGGCAATGGGTGGTTCCACCAATACGGTTTTACATACATTAGCTATTGCGAATGAAGCTGGTATTGACTATAACATGGAAGACATTAACAAAGTCGCAGAACGCGTGCCATATCTTGCAAAAATTATGCCGGCATCCGATATCTCGATGGATGATATAAACAAAGCAGGTGGTATCAGTGCGATTATTAATGAACTAACGAAAATTCCGGGCACCATGCACCCAGAACGTTTGACGATTACAGGCCAAACGATGGGGGAGCTTGTTAGCGGATATGAAATCACTAACGATAAAGTTATTCGTACGAAAGACAACCCGTACAGTCCAGTTGGTGGACTTTCCGTTCTTTTCGGTAACCTAGCGCCAGAGGGTGCGGTCATTAAAGTTGGTGCGGTAGACCCGAGCATTAACGTATTTGAAGGGGAAGCCATTGTCTTTAACTCACAAGATGAAGCACAAGAAGCAATTGATAACGGGACAGTAAAAGAAGGACATGTTGTCGTCATTCGTTATGAAGGACCAAAAGGCGGACCAGGTATGCCTGAGATGCTCGCTCCAACGTCTGCTATCATGGGACGTGGACTTGGTAAATCTGTTGCACTTCTCACAGACGGCCGTTTTTCTGGTGCATCACGCGGAATTTCAGTCGGACATATTTCACCCGAAGCTGCAGAAGGTGGGCCAATTGCATTAATTGAAAATGGAGATACGATTACGATTGACCTACCAAACCGTACCATAAACGTTGACCTAACAGATGAAGCTTTAGAAGAAAGAAAGAAAAACCTACCAACATTCGAACCGAAGATTAAACACGGTTGGTTAGGAAGGTATTCGAAGTTAGTAACAAATGCATCAAACGGTGGCGTGATGAGCATATAATTGTCATATATAATAGATAAGCTTAATGGATGAATAGTAAAGCATCTTTACGAGGAAATAAACGTTTGGCCCTTTGAAACCAAGCGTTTATTTCCTTATTTTTTTAACCGGGGTTTTTTATTATTGGGTCGTTCTACAGTTCCTTTTTCCAGATTTCCTCCGCTGGTTTTGTCTATTTATCATTCAAAACGTTCATGATGGTTG
>NZ_LT839648.1:4046601-4275839 GCF_900176885.1 Oceanobacillus senegalensis
GCCGGCATCCGATATCTCGATGGATGATATAAACAAAGCAGGTGGTATCAGTGCGATTATTAATGAACTAACGAAAATTCCGGGCACCATGCACCCAGAACGTTTGACGATTACAGGCCAAACGATGGGGGAGCTTGTTAGCGGATATGAAATCACTAACGATAAAGTTATTCGTACGAAAGACAACCCGTACAGTCCAGTTGGTGGACTTTCCGTTCTTTTCGGTAACCTAGCGCCAGAGGGTGCGGTCATTAAAGTTGGTGCGGTAGACCCGAGCATTAACGTATTTGAAGGGGAAGCCATTGTCTTTAACTCACAAGATGAAGCACAAGAAGCAATTGATAACGGGACAGTAAAAGAAGGACATGTTGTCGTCATTCGTTATGAAGGACCAAAAGGCGGACCAGGTATGCCTGAGATGCTCGCTCCAACGTCTGCTATCATGGGACGTGGACTTGGTAAATCTGTTGCACTTCTCACAGACGGCCGTTTTTCTGGTGCATCACGCGGAATTTCAGTCGGACATATTTCACCCGAAGCTGCAGAAGGTGGGCCAATTGCATTAATTGAAAATGGAGATACGATTACGATTGACCTACCAAACCGTACCATAAACGTTGACCTAACAGATGAAGCTTTAGAAGAAAGAAAGAAAAACCTACCAACATTCGAACCGAAGATTAAACACGGTTGGTTAGGAAGGTATTCGAAGTTAGTAACAAATGCATCAAACGGTGGCGTGATGAGCATATAATTGTCATATATAATAGATAAGCTTAATGGATGAATAGTAAAGCATCTTTACGAGGAAATAAACGTTTGGCCCTTTGAAACCAAGCGTTTATTTCCTTATTTTTTTAACCGGGGTTTTTTATTATTGGGTCGTTCTACAGTTCCTTTTTCCAGATTTCCTCCGCTGGTTTTGTCTATTTATCATTCAAAACGTTCATGATGGTTGATTGGAGTGGAGGGCAGTCGACTCCTTGACCGTGAGATGAGTAGATGACGTGTCTATCCTTTGTCCTGCGGGAAGAACACGTATCTAGATCAGAGCAGGAAGTGGTTCCCTTCCCAATTATTTTTACATTCCATCCCCCCTCCGCTTCTTTCACGACGATTATAGTGGTGAAAGGGAGGTGAGGCACATGGCAGTAGCAGAGTTAAAGAAATCCACATTAACGTTGGTTCTTAATGATGGAAATGACTTGGAAACAGGTTTACCAATCTACCGTAACAAAAGCTTCAACAATGTTAAAACCGATGCAACACCTGACCAGCTTTATGCGGTAGCGACAGCATTTGTAAGCTTGCAAGAACGACCGCTTTATAACATCATCCGTAAAGATAACTCCGATATTGTTTCCGAGTAAAGGATGGATCATGAGTAGTTGAAAAATAGGAAAAGGAGGGCGTACAAACGATGAAAAAAATTGAACTGAAATTTACAAATGAGGATGGGAGAACCGTAACACATTCCCTAGAACATCCGATTGAACCGGTTGATCCGGCTGCAGTGAATGCGGCAATGGATGAAATCATTGCACAAGATGCTTTTACATCAACAGGTGGTAACCTTGTTGCGAAGAAGAGTGCACGAGTGGTGGAAAACATCGTGGAGGATATTGATTTAGGATTATAAAACAAATGGAAATGGATGCATGACCAGCCGGCGATTTGCTTGCTGGTCCTGTTTTTAACCTGTGTTTCACTTTAGCAAAGAGAACAGGAGGTTTTTGTCATGATGGAAACATGGGTATCGTTTATTACGGAAGTAGGCTTTCCGATTGCGGTCACTTTTTATTTGCTGCACCGGATTGAGGGGAAACTGAACCAGTTGATTGATTCGATACATGATTTGCCAGAAAAGATGAGGTAGGGGGGTCATCGTCCCCGTTTGATATTCAATAGGGGGGAGACATTTGCGGTGTACTGTATTTATTTGGGAGCAGCGTCAACATGTCCGAACCCCACTACTTCAGAAATTTAGCGTTTTAGTGTTTACCAACCTTCGTTTCCTTTTGTTGTAACCATACAAATAAGTTTGTGATAAGTTTAGATACCAGGAAAAATGCCACATAAAATAGAAATAAATGAATGTAATTGATTCCCTTAAACATATGGAAAAGGTGAAGGTTTACCATCATTGGTTTTAATACAAAGGCAAGTATTGCGGATAGTAGGACGGCGTATAGATAGATATTCTTTTTATGGTTTAAGGTCCATTGATATAACAACATATAACACACTGGGATGAGTGAAGCGTCTAAGGCAAACCCCGCTAAGAAAGGGAGAATTTGATAGGGATATTCCCATAACCCCAGACTAATACCAATAGCATTAACATAGGCAAACCATACATGATAATTAAGGCCAAAAAAGCCAAGAAGTAACATTTTACCTTTATCAATGGAAAGGAATAACACGATTAGGGGGGCGATTAACATGAGGATAACGACCCAAAATTGCCATATGCCAAAATCCGAAAATGCTTTCCAATACTCTATTTGAAATTGAGTTAACTCTTCAGCCATCGATCTTATTTCATTCAAATATTCTACTTGTTTTTCCTTCATTTCATTCCCACCCGATACGATATAGTTATTCGGTAGTTTAACCCATTTGTTTGTTAACTATTCTATTTACGTGCAATTCTTCACAATTACCGATGGGTTTTATCGTATGTTAAAGGGCAGTCATACCCTATCTCAAAAATGGGGGAGACATTCATCTTTTTTAGATGGAGGATAAACGGAACCCCCACTGATTGGAGGTTCCGTTTAGAGACCAGATCAACAATCAACAGACATATCAAGCACTTGTTTCTGCTTTGGAGCTATTCCTTTTTTCTGCCTTTACCTTCGAGACAAAGTGCTCATTTTCAACAAGGAATGAGACAAACAAACTTCCAACAATTGCCCATAAAGGAGCACCAATATTGAAGAAGTTTACACCGGACATGCCAATAATTAAGGCAAAAAAGGCACCCATTTGAAATGTACTATCTGAAAAAGCCGTTTTGAGTGAGTTAATAAGAACACCTAGCATCGCTAGACCAGCAATTACACTAACAATCACAATCGGCATAGCGATAACCAAAGGAACGACCATTGCCGCAAATAATCCAAAGGCAGAGAAGAACACTCCACACGCAACCGATGCAGCATACCGACTCTCTTTTCTTCCTACGTCGTTTGCAGAACAGATAGCTGTCATTGGTCCCGCAATATTGATTGCATGAGCACCGAACAATGAACCTATAAGTCCCACGATTGAACCATTGACTGCCATTGCACTATTCGGTGGCTTGTATCCTTGAGCCATTAATACACCAGTTGCTTGGGCATTTTCCGTACAAATGATGAGTAATGCAAGTGGAATTCCAATAGAGATAATGGCATCAAGACTAAATGCTGGCATAATGAGTTGTGGAATAATAAAGGAATCATAAACATTCTGAACCTTAAATTCATTCATAAAGACAGCCAACAAAACAGCTACAACTAATGCAGATAAAACAGGTGGAACTTTTTTTAAGAGTCGTGATGAAAGTAAAAAAGCTAAAATAGCCGAACCTGCTAATAAGGGGGAAATGGTAATGGATGTAATCATCTCTGTTGCAAAACGGATCATCACTCCAATAATCATCCCCATGACAATTGGAACGGGTATCCATTTCATCACTTTGTCGATTAATCCGGACGCCCCAAGAACAATGACAAGGATATGAGCTACAATATAAGCTCCTATTGCTTCATTTAATGAAAAATGGGTCAAAGCCCCCGAAACGAGTACAGCACCAGCAATCGAATGGGCACCTGCGATGGGCTGACGATACTTTACAGATAAAAAGATACCTAATAATCCACTAAAAAAATAGACAGCAAATATCCAACTTATCGTCTCCGCATAAGTTAAACCACCACTTGTAGCTCCTCCAATAATAATTAGCGCTGGACCTGTACACCCAAAAATTGCTGCAACGAGACCAGAACTAACTGTATTTACATTTAAATGTTGACGTAAATCTTTAAAATTTGTACGTAACGTATTTTCTCTCATTGCTATCTCCTTTAAGATGGTGAAAAAATATACCTCAATTAAAGCGTGCCATACTTCAAGAAAGAGCTTCTATAATTCCCTGTTCATGGTAGCCTATGAAAGAAAGCATGGTTGGATAGCAAAACGAATGCTAGATGTGGTATCGATTTTTGGTTTAAATCGTCTTCACTAACTCCTTGAATACTTTGGATGAAAGCCTCTCTTGAATTGGTTAATTATTGTTTCAAGTTATCTAATGGTTGATATTCGTTCGATGGAACCCCATTTAAACATCACTATAAAACAAGCAATATTTTTTCTTTTTGAATTTAAGTATTTACATGTAATCGTATGGATAAATAGATTAACTGTCAAGAGATAATTACCATTTTTCAGTAAATTAATACTTTATTAAAGGTTCCGTTAATTACTTATCAAGTTTGAACAGATTCGAAAGGAGATCTGCTTCTCTTCCTAAAGAAATGTGGTTATGTTAACCTTACAAAAGATATAAATGATTCTAGAATAAAATCTATTTCGATAACCGATACAGGTCTAGTCAAGCAACGCCTATTTGGTTACAAATACAAGAAGGGGTTGGATAAATACGGCGAGGGAAATTATAGAGATTTGTTAGAAGTACTAAAAAAATTACAGGAATCTATCGAATGGAACGAAGGTTAACATTTATACTCAATGGATCAATAGAATATCTGTAAACCTCTTTATGAAGAGGACGTAGACTAAATAGTGCTTTAATGGAGCTATCAAACAGCCTCATTTCTTTCGAATTAAAGGAGAATGGAGGCTGTTCTATTTATACATAGATTAAAATGTTTTCATCTTTATTAGACGAGAAGCTACAACCATTAAATGAACGTTTGGAGAGGTTTGAAGGTGGGCAGCAGGTAATTATAGAAAAATTAGATAATGTATCAAAACAAGTTGCTAGTAACACTGAAAATCACTTGAATAAAGTAGGTGCCTTCTTTTTGTAATAATTGTTGAACTAGATTACTTGTTTTGAAATAAGCAACAGGGCCAGATTGTTGCCTAACGAATAAGGAATCATTACATAAACGCTCTTTCATCCTTTATCTAGTGTTTTTCTTTCAAGAGACACCTATACAATCCCTTGTTTCCCTTTATCCATATAGTAATTGTGGGAGGTGAAATAGTATGGGCAAAAAGAAAAAAATGGGTTGTGGTTGTTCATGTGAGGATTTAATTATCGGTATTCCAAAGGGGACGCGTGTTCAAGTATATACGGATAATGGAAATGCAGAAACTGGAGAAATGGGTGAAATCGTAACGGAAGGGATTCTTCAATTAAAAAACCCTCGAGGGCTAGATGGGGGAGTATTAAATATATGTTGTAGTAAAATAAATACAATTCATACACTACAATCCTAGGGGTTCCTCCTATTTCTTCGACAACAATTGTTTCGTGAAAAAGGGGGAGTGACAGCATAGATTGTTGAAAACTTTCCTTCGACAAATAAACCTCTTTATTAAAGCACAATCCTTCACAGAAAATTATTTGCAATCTACTACGCAGTAAAGACTTATAGCCTTTTTTTCTATATTTCGGCAGGATCCCCAATAGAAAAAGGTGCCCGACATTAGTGGAGTAGAGATGAAAATGGACATCCCGTCATTGTCCGTATGGTACCATGCAGTGTGAGGGAATAGAAGGAATGAGGAAACCGATATAGAAAAATGTAAGGTTCAGAGAATCTGTGTAGTTGGCAGCGATTAATCACAAGGATGGGGAGTTTATCCTTTGCATTATGTATTTATAGACTATGCAACAGAAGGGCGCAGTTGTTGAATAAAAACTGCACCCCAATTGTTTGTGTCCAGCAATGGGGGTGCAGTTCAATCAATCTGTTCATTTACCGTTATTTTTATTCTTTATATGAGACAATCTGATGAAGTTTTCATCTCTTTCTGTAATTCTTCTCTGTATTTCCTCCATCCCTGAATAAGTGAATAAGCCTTTCCCTGTTTTTGTCCCAAGGTTTCCGCTTTGGACTTTCTGTTCCACGAATTGCGGGATTTTTTCTTCTTTGGATAATACAGGTGCAAGGTTTTCAACCACACTCTTCCAGATATCTAATCCTCCAAAGTCTGCGGTTTCTAATGGACCAATGAACGCCCATCTGAATCCGGGACCTGCAGTAACAGCTAAGTCAATATCTTCTGCATCCGCGATATCATTGTCTAATAGGTAGTAGGCTTCACGGACTAATGCCGCTTGTAGACGGTTGGCAATGAGACCCGGAATATCTTTTTTCAATACAACTGGTTTCTTACCGATGTTTTGTAAAACCTCCACGGTACGATCAATCATATTTTGTGAAGTTTCTGGGCCTTTAACGACTTCTACAAGTGGAACTAAATGTGCCGGATTGAAGAAGTGTGTAATGATTAGTCTGTCTGTTCTTTGAAGACCTTTGGATAGTTGATGAATGGAAAATGTAGATGTATTGGATGCGATAATCGTATCGTCTTCTGCGACTTCCTCTAGCTGCTTGAACAAGTCAAATTTAATGGTTAGATTTTCAGATACTGCTTCGGTGACAAATCGCGCTCCTCCAACCGCTTCTTTTAAGTCAGTAGATGTAGATATTCGTTTTAATGTCTTTTCTTTCTCGGGTTCTGTCATTGGATTTTCTTGGATTAGCATGTCTAAGTTATTTGAAATTCGTGTCACCGCCTTTTCCAAGATCTCGTCCTTAATATCATACATATATACATCATAGCCAGCTTGTGCATAAAGTTGTGTAATTCCATGTCCCATCGTACCTGCGCCTAATACTGTAATTTTCTCTGCCATTATATACTCCTCCTTATTGACACGTTTGTTTAAAAGGATAGCCTATTCCTAAGCATGGGATTAAAACTATTGTGCAGTATACCCACCATCAATAACCACTGCTTGTCCAGTAACACTTTTTGCTTTATCACTTGCTAAGAATAAGGCGTAGTCTGCGATTTCGCTAACGTCTAATAAATTCTTTTGTGGTACTTGAGCAAGAATCGCTTCTTCAAGTGCTCTTTCTTCGGGGATATTGCGAGCTTTTGCTAAGTCGGAAATTTGTCCACGCACAAGTGGAGTATCCACATATCCTGGAGCAAGTGCGTTTACCGTAATTCCGTGGCGGGCACCTTCTAAAGCTGCTACTTTTGTTAAGCCAATAACACCGTGTTTTGCACTATTGTAAGCTGCTTTACCTGCAAATCCGATTAATCCATTAATGGAAGCGATGTTGATAATACGTCCCCATCCTTGTTCTTTCATAATAGGGAATACTGTTTTTGTAAGAATGAAAGGCGCTGTCAGCATAATTTTTTGCATCAATTCGAATTTCGCTGTAGGGAAGTCTTCGATAGGTGATACATGTTGTAGACCTGCGTTGTTAATAACAATGTCTACTGAATGGTATGTATCCTTTGCTACTTTTACTAAGTTTTGAAGATCTGTTTCGCTTGTCACGTCAGCTTTAATGCCGATTGCTTCAAAACCGAGCTTTTTCAGTTCTTCAGCAGAAGCTTGTACACCTTCTTCATTGATGTCGGAAAGGACAACTTTCGCACCTTCCTGAGCAAAATGTTTACCAATTTCAAATCCGATACCACGTGCAGAACCTGTAATGATAACGACTTTATTTTCAATCACTTTACATACCTCCAATTTTTTACTTGTTCTTTTATAATTTGTTTATACCAAGCCGAATGCGCCCATAATAACCCCTACAATTAATGCAATACTCGGAATAATGAATGCAACCACGAACACATCTTTATAAGTAGTCCTAAGGCTTAATCCAGTAACAGAAACGAGTGTTAATAAGGCTCCATTATTAGGAAAAATCGATGCACCAGATGCAACGGCTGCAATCCTATGGAACACTTCAGGACTAATGCCGGTTGTTTGCGATAGCTCAACGAACGTATCACCAAGTGTACTTAAGGCAATACCCATCCCACCAGAAGCAGATCCAGTGATAATCGCCATGACTTGAACGGCAAGCCCTTCGGCAACTAACGGGTTATCGGATATATTTAACAGCCAGGAGGTTATATCTTCAAAGGCCGGGACAATGGCGATGACGGCACCGAAGCCGACTGCAGCGCTCGTATTAAAGATTGCCATAACGGACCCTTTTGACCCATCATTAATGGAAGGAATAAATTGTTTATAATTCTTCACATTCAGAATCATAATGCTCAGAACCCCGAACAGAAGAGACCATAGAGCTTCCAGCTTCATAACGTTAAGCAATACGACCACAATCAGAAGTGGAAGTAGAGATAGAAACCAGTTCGGGATGTTTTCATCCCTTGTCTCCTCGGTATCTTCTTGATTTTTAGGTTCTGTAAAAACATCTCCTTTAGCAGAAAGCTTCTTTGCTCGGTATGCTAACCAGAGATAACCACCAACTGCCATGATTAAGGTAGTGACAATACCAATGACAGGGCCTGCCATCGGTGTTGTTCCAAAGTGTTCCATTGGAATCAAGTTTTGAATTTGTGGTGTACCTGGAACAGAAGTCATGGTGAATGTAAATGCACCAAGAGCAAATGTCGGTACGAGCAATTTCCTCGAGATATTTGCTTCACGGAATAATTCAAGTGCAATCGGATAGATGGCAAATACAACTACGAACAAGCTTACGCCACCATAAGTTAATACCGCGGCAGCTATTAAAACGCCAAGAACCGCACGATTTTTACCAATTAACTGGGTTATTTTTTTAGCAACAGATTTTGCGGCTCCTGTCTCTTCCATTAATTTCCCAAATACGGCACCCAATAAAAAGATTGGGAACCAGCTCTTAGCGAAACCAACCAACCCTTCCATATAAGGTCCTGTATATGTTTCAAAAACATCTAAGCCGCTTAGTACTGCAACAACTCCAGCCGCCAAAGGTGCTACCCAAATAATCGACCACCCCAGATAGGCTAAACCCATCAGCATTACTAAGCCAACCAGGATACTTAGCACACGGAAACACTCCTTTCCTATGTTGTTATTTATTCGTATTAGTTGAGGTTAAAATTTCATTTATGAAACGATATCCTTTCGTTCAAAAGTAACGAAGGATGACCCAATTCATGGTAATTCTAATTCCTTTCACTACAAGAATTGGCTTTAAATACGTCGGAAATTAGTTTACCCCATTTCTAATCACTTATTTGTATCTATTTGATTTATACATGGCTTTAGTTAACGCCTAACTCTTTTCATATTGGTTTCTTACATGGGGATTAGAATAAATAAAAATCCTATTCGAACATTCTCGAATAGGATTTTCAATCTTTAATTTTTTACGGAACAATTGAAATGTAGGAAAAGAGGTTAGAAATAATGGCTGAGCTTGTCAAAGGGGACAAACTGTGTCTGCTTATAAGGATGGAAAAAGCCATATTTACGCTAATTTTAATCCATAGTACGCACAAATGGCGATTACGATTATGAGAAACTATTACAACTTTTGTTTGACCTATAATACGAAGGAATATGGAGAAATCGTTTCTAAAACACCTGCTCAAAGGCTAGGCATTATTGATAAAGAATTTGATTGGAACGAAATTATTTTTCTTCGATGTTTTTTAAGGATTTATGTAATTTGATGTTAAAATAATTATATGAATAGTTGTTCTGCTTGTTCAACTAAAGGGCAGTTTAGTTGAAGAATGATGTGCTATTATGAATTAAAAACAATTATTAGAAGGGGTTACGCTATGGAGAGAGTGGATGTTGTTTATGCATTTATTTATGATGATAAAATAGAAAAAGTTTTAATGGTTAATAACAAAGGTGGTGGTTGGTCACTACCAGGTGGGGCAGTAGAAAAAGGGGAGACATTAGAGCAAGCAGTTGTTCGAGAAACGAGAGAAGAAACTGGTTTAGTAATCGAAGTAGGGAATATAATTGCAGTTAATGAAGCGTTTTTTTTAAAGCACGAGAATCACGCTCTACTCATTACATTCAATGCAGAAGTTAAAGATGGAGAAATTCAATTGGAAGAAAATGAAGAAATTGCAGAGGTAAAATGGATGGATATAGATATAGCTAATAACTTAATGCCTTACCATAAAGATGGGGTAGAAGGGTTGTTAAAATCTACGTCGCCTTACACTTTTCAAGGTAAGTGTTGATAAATTTACTTCCACTAACGGGTGCGTTAGTTAAAGAACAGGTCATTAGATTATAAGAAACGCAGAGGATGCTAAAAACCTCTGCGTTTTTCTGTGTGATTTTGTTGTCTAAAAGTATGCGATTTACTTTGATATTTACCTTGTAAATTCAATTTTTCTACTTCACAATCGAACTACTTATCGTTTGATATCTCCTCTTTTTTCTTTCATTAGGTTTCCATAGGCCCATCAAAACAAAAATAGATTACTGGCCATTTTTCCTTCGAACGGTTACTGATTCTCCAGCAATACCCCAATTATCCGTATCAACTTCATCAATAACTACAACGGTCGTGTTTGGATTTTTACCCAATACATCAACCAGTAATTGAGTGGCTCCCTTTATTAGCTCAGCCTTTTTTTCAGGTGTAACATCTTCATTAGTAATTTTAATATTTACATATGGCATTAAAATTCCCCCTTTTAATTTGATTTAATAGCTGATGTTTCGATGCTTGGTATTCGATCAAAACGAATACCGCTTACAAGTAACATGGATCCAATGAATACGACGCAAGATGCTCCAGTCAATGCGGAATTAAAACTTCGTGTATAAGATAATAGGATTCCAGCGATAGTTGGTCCTACCATTTGACCAGCAGCATAAATGGCGGTTAGATAACCAATAATTCGACTGCTATTGGATGGACTCATTTGGCGTGCCAAGGTTGTGGCCAGAGTGGTAATACCCATAAAAGTTGCTCCAAATAATAATGCACTTATCATGATACTGGATGGAGTCAACCAGAAGACAGGTAGCGCAATTCCTATGGATTGGAGAAACATCGAAATGACGAGTGTTTTTACAAATCCCCATTTTTTTGCAAGGGTGGACCAGACGATACAGGATGGAATGGCACCTAAGCCCACAACCACCCAAACAATGGCAGGATCCATGAGAAAGATGGAGGTCTTTTCAGCGATGGACACAATAAAGGTCCCTGTTACAATATACCCTAATCCTTCTAGTCCATAGGCAATAATTAACCAAGGAAGCCATTTGAGGGGCGGTGCTTGTATAGTAACCATTTGTGAATCCTTTTTCATCTCTGAGTTTGGGGAATCTTTGAGCCAAAACCATACGAAGATAGTCAGCATACAGCTTATGATGCCTAGCCCGATCCAGACGCCTTCCCACCTAAATAAATCGTTAAGACTCGGAATAAAGAGCGTCGAAAAAAAGATTCCAAAGCCTACGCCTGAATAAAAATAGCCTGCCCAATTTGTTTTACCTGCAATAGCCAGTTTATCTAGAACAATACTGGAAGCTATTACAAAAATGAAGGCACTTGACACTCCTGAAAGAAAGCGGATGATGAGCATCAGTGTGTAGGAGTGGGTCAGCCCCATCATGCCAATGGTCATAATACTTACCACCAGACTACTTCTTAAATAAAATGTTCTGTGCTTTTTCAAAGGGAGAACCCCTGCTAAAATCGCTCCAACGAAATATCCTGCATAATTGCTAGAAGCGAGGTAGCCTGCTACAGCATCCGTAAAGGCGAGAGACTCCTGCATAATCGGTAAGATTGGAGTATAAGCAAACCGCCCAATTCCCATCGCTACCATTAACGAAAAAATTCCTCCGATCAAAAATAAAACAGGATTTTTGTTCAAACTTTCACCTCCAGTAATAATAATTTTCTTATATTTCTATCTTATCTGTTTTTTGCTGTATGGTATAGTACTAAAAAACGATGTCTGGATATCATTTTTATATATAAAGGAAGAGGCGATAAGGGGATTGCGTTAATTCAAGAAGGATTATGGTACGAATGGGGAAACTATTTTAATAGTACGCCTAGCAAATTTATTGATCTTTATGTATAATCATTCATAAATATAAATAATTATACAATAAATGGGAGTGGAAATAATGAAATTGATTTGTGAGTCTGATAACTTAGGGGGATTATTTACTAGAATTAAATGAAGTGAATTATTCCAAGCCAATCATTAAAAGGAAAGCAGATGAACTTTTCAATCCAGCTCAAACGGAAATTGAAAAAGCTAAGGTATCTTTTGAATTTGTTCGTGATGAAATTGCTCATTCTTGGGATATTCAATCCAAACGAGTTACTTGCCATGCTTCGGAAGTGTTAGATGTTCAAGAAGGAATTTGTTATGCAAAATCTCACTTATTAGCGTCTTTATTGCGTTCGCAGGGTATACCAACGGGCTTTTGTTATCAAAGATTGATGTTGTTTGACACTCCAGATAAAGGATATTGTATTCACGCCTTAAATGCTATCTACCTTAAATCTCTAAATAAATGGATTAGGGTAGATGCTCGTGGAAATAAAAAGGGAGTGGATGCCCAATTTTCAATGGAAGAGGAAAAATTAGCTTTTCCTGTTAATGAAGGACTTGATGAAAAAGATTATCCAGTTATCTATACAAAGCCTCACCCCAAAACAGTGGCTGTCTTAGAAGAACATACCAATACATTGGAAATGTATATCAATCACTTACCAGATAGTTTGTAGTGTTCACTAGCAGGTACGATAGGTGAATCAAGTAGCCAGGGCGTTATAAAAAAAGGATTTCCCTCCAATGAAACAACGTCCTTAAGGAGGCTATTCTTTTTCCAACAGTCAATGGCTGTATCAATTACAATTGGAATAGTCACCCTTTTTCTTTTGCTGTTCGAAATTTTCGAAACCAAATGGTACCATGTTTCGTAAACGGATGATGAAAGTTTAAATAGTAGATTACTAATCAACATTATTTTGGTTAGACCTTGCTATAGCATAAGGAGATCATTCTAGCAGGACAAAACATCAACGTTTTACATAAATCTTAAATTTCCTTCATATTCCTTTGTTAAGCTATTATACGAATATTGGAGTAAACTTTTTAAAAGAAACAAGGGGAGATAAGGGGAGATTATCATGAACAAAGCTTTAGTGCTAGGTGCATCAGGCGGAATGGACTTTTCCATTGTAAAAACTGGTTCAGGAAAAACAACCATTCTTAACCTATTATTAAGAATCTATGTTAATTATGAAGGTTCTATAAAATCAATCATAAAGATATTCAAGATTATTCACTGAAAGAGTTACGTGACCAAATTGGACTAATTACTCAAGACAGCGTTCTAAGATATGTTTGGAGTCAGTACCAGTGAAGATAAATTAATCAAGGCATTAGAAAAATCCCAATTGAGGGACGATTTAATGAGCTGGCCTCGAAAAGTTCATGTCCCTATCTTTGAAGGTGGTAAGAATTTCTCGGGAGGTCAACGTCAGCGACTATCCATGGTAAGGATTTTTCTAAAGGAATACCCCATTTTATTACTAGATGAGCCAACTAACCACTTAGACGACAAGACTTCCATGCTATTGATGGAGGAATGGAAAGTGCGTAACTTTATTTTATTGATAACTTTAGGGTTCGAGGTCTTCCTGTAAAATAAGTTAATTTCATAGAAAACCCATTTAAATCAAAGTGAATCACTTACCTTATTCCATGGTACACCCATCATAATAATGTTTGGATACCTAGTCGTTTTTTGGAAATAAGGAACAAAAGATAAAGGATGGTTTAAATGAATGAAAATGAGATAGAAACAGTAGAAATCACGAAAAAATATGGGGGTGAAACTGTCGTTAACAATCTTTCACTTAACATTCCAACAGGAAGCATTTATGGTTTTCTTGGTCCAAATGGAGCAGGAAAAACAACAACGATGAGGATGTTAGTGGGATTGATTAAACCGGATAAAGGTTCGATATGTTATAAAGGGGGGGATTTGCAACAAAACAAAAGAGCAATCCTAAAAAATATTGGGTGCTTCATAGATACTCCAAACTATTATCCGCACTTGACAGGATATGAAAACTTAAAGTATATACAGGAAATATTAAACATGTCTATTGCAGAGGTGGATCGCGTATTAAAAGTCGTGAACTTAGACTTTGCTAAGGATAAAAAAGTAAAGGAGTACTCTCTGGGGATGCGCCAACGACTAGGGCTTGCTTTTTCCCTTCTTAATGATCCCGACGTCCTCATATTAGACGAGCCAACTAACGGATTGGACCCTGAAGGTATTTATGAAATCAGAAATTTACTGATTCATTTAAGTGAAGTGGAGATGAAAACAATTGTGGTCTCGAGCCATAATTTAGCTGAAATAGAGTCAATGGCCTCTCATATTGGCATGATCAATCAAGGAAATATGATTTACGAAGGGAGCCTTAAGGACCTATATGAATCAACCTTAGATGAATATACAATTACTGTTGATAATCCAGAAGGAGTCAAGCAAATCCTAAAGAACCAATCGATATCCTTTAGCGGACAAGCTAATCAAATTGTTGTAAAAATGAGTCAGGATGAAGCTGCTCAACTTAATGAAATACTTGTAAATCGTGGAGTAAAAGTTTTTGAACTGACTCAGTCTAAGAAAACGTTAGAGGATGTATTCTTATCTTTAACACGAAAGAGAAGTGAGGCTTGATGAAGTTTCTTCCGCTTATTAAAGGAGAATTCATAAAGATCCCTAAGTATCAGTTACTTCTATGGACAACAATTTTGTCTATCATTCCCGTGGGAGTGGCTATCATAGCTTATGTGAAAGGATATGAAAACTTCGCATCTCAAGGTTTGGGAAACAGCACGGGACTATTGATGTATTATCATTTTGTCAACAATTATTTTGTTATAGCCTTATCAGCTCTTCTTTGGTCTTTTATTTATTCCAAGGAAAATAGTTATAACACTTGGAGTATTTTATTGACTAAAATTCCATATAAGTTTTATTTAATAAGCGCTAAATCCATTGCTTTTATTATTTATTATGTGTTTTCTGTCGTTATCAGCCATATACTGCTTTTGGTGTTTTGTTTCATGCAAAAGGTTGAGTTGATATCACAATCTTTCATTTCTTCAGTTTTAATTAGTTTGTTTACTGTTTTAAGTATTGGTTTCTTACAATTCATTTTACATGTAGTCTTCAAAAATGGATTAATTGCAGCTTCTCTATCATTGGTATGGATTGTCCTATTATTTTTGTACACATTTTTTCCAAAATTCGTTCAATATTTGTTTCCATTATTCCTATCTACAACTGTGATTGATGCGAGCAAGCTTCAGGGGCTATCAATCGTCATAGTTAGCGCAATAGGTTCTTTATTATTTATATTTTTAACTGTATTGCTATCCTCTAAGGTAAATCTATCTAAAATGGATTAGAAAGGAAATTATTATGGATTTCATTAAAGGTATAACAAATGAATTTAAAAAGAATAAACGTACGGGGCTGTTTACTTTAGTTATCG
This sequence comes from Oceanobacillus senegalensis, assembly GCF_900176885.1. Classification (GTDB taxonomy): domain Bacteria; phylum Bacillota; class Bacilli; order Bacillales; family Amphibacillaceae; genus Oceanobacillus; species Oceanobacillus senegalensis. The sequence continues at coordinate 4,062,126 of NZ_LT839648.1, forward strand.
TCAGTATTATAATTATTATTCCCTTTCAGGGGGGGCTAGGATTACTTGCAGCTTCAATTGACGAAAGTAATATTTTTATAACGGCTCTATCCTTATACTTCAGATTATTTTTTCCTGTTTTCCTCGGCTTGTTTATCTCAATATCTTTGCATAATGAAAAAAAATACGAAGCTATCCTAGTGTACTATTATAATGCAGTCCCCGTAACAAAAGTGTATCGAAATAAACTATGCGCTCAACAAATCCAAGGGGTAATGTTTTATGCCTTATGTGTGATTATTGCGATGTTGTTCATTTTATTGGAAGGTGGAAGTCCCTTAACATATATAAGAGAAAACCTTTACGGCGTACTCTACACAATCATAGGGATTACATTACTGATTAATATTCAGTTTCTTATTTCTATTATTTTAAATAATCAAATCTTGTCTTTGTTGATTGCACTGCTTGGGTCAATCGGTAACTTCTTTGTTGCCTCCACAAGTCTTTGGATTTACTATCCGTGGTCCTACCCATTCAGAATGTTATATCATACTTCTATTCATACTGAACAAATTGCTATGATTGTCTTAATGTTGTTGCTTTCATTTTGGTCTTTGTTATTTAGTAGAAAAAGGTTTGAGAGGATTATGCTTGCTCAATAAATCAGGCTTGAGAGATGTGTTAGGGACAAGAATAAGATACTAAGGAGAGAAATAACTATTAAACCCTAGAAAGTGATTCTTTCACTATTATGTAGTTCACGACAAGTTCTATCACTGTGTAAAAATATGATTCGTATTGGAAGATACCAATGGGGGGGCAAACAGGCGATTAACCCACAGAACACCTACTATTTCAAATTAGAGATAGCATGTCTTTTTGTGGTTACTTTTTAGAACCAGAACCATTTATAAGGTATTGGATACGTATGTTAGAATCAATGTAGATTGAGAGATTTATAGTTAAAACGACGAAACCGACGATTGTAGGGGGAGAGTTATGTCGAAGGTTCTTGATACATTCAAAAATATGTTTTTAGATGTATTTTCTATGGGGAAAGGCTTTGTGTATGGGTTTGTAATGGTTGCATTATATTTATTATCATTTGTGGGTCTATAATATATGGAATTCTATTTTTAAAAAATGTAATCTTTTAGCTTTGTGAAGCATTGTACGTAGACTTTTGGGCGCCTGACTTGAATAAGTAGGTGTCTTTATTTTTGAAAAAGTGGTGGAATAAGATTACTAACTTTGAAATAATTGGTATTAGGCAATAGAGAAATTTAGCGGAATAAAGGAGGGATAATTTGAAAATAAAGGAAAAAGTCATTGAGATGCTGTTTAACGAAAATAAGTAATTATAATGGTAGTTATTATAAGTATCATTCTTTCTGAGTATAAACAACCCTATATCGTTTTCTTTGTACCCTTATTAACAATATTTTTGATTATGGGTATAATCAAAATAATGTGGTACAACAAGAAAAATAATTTTAAGACACGTGTAATAGATAAGATAGCACCTTTTTTATATGTTTTATTAATAATCGCTTGTTTCTATCTTGTCTGACGTTATGAAAGCATGGGGTGCATTTTTTTAAAAAGGGGTTTATTATGGTTAAACTAAATTTTTTAGAAAAGACATTTCTTATAACTGGAATGCTTCATGTTGGTTTTATCTCTTATTGTTTTTTCATTGGATATGATTTAAATTATTATGATGCCTCAAAATATGTAACCTTTGCTTTATTCTCTATGTATTTTGCAATATCGATATACAGAGATATCACGTTTAAACGGAACGGATCTATTGATGAAAAAAACAATGATCACTAAGGAAATACTATTCAACTAAAGGGGCAGTTTTGGTGGAATCTATTAAAAAACAGAAAAAGGAAAGTAAAACAACGGATTCAATCTTGATAGCATTAGTAATTATACTTTTGTTAAAGAATACAATTGACTTATTTTTCTTCGATCTGTTTCCAACAGTAGCAGATAATATCTTTTGGGCTATCCTTTCTGTGATATTTGTTATCGTTTTTTATATAAAGAAAAGCTACATATTTCTTACTATTACGCTTGTCATACTAATCGCAGGGTTTATTCAAACTTTAGTGTAAATCTATATTAAGTACTTTAGCTATTGGGTGCTTATTTTCAAGAAGGTTTAAGCACCTTATTTATAAAATGAAAGAAGTAGAATACATTGAAAAGGGTTTTAGTATTCTATATTGCGATAATTTAAGACAGAAGAAAGGGTGACTGAAAGGTGGAAAAAATAACAAAATATATTTTCTTTTCATTGTTAATTTTGATGTTCATAAATGGATGCAGTTCACATAACAATGAAGAAAATACAACAAATGAAAATATCTTTCAATACGAGGGCACTTTAATAGGCGATAACAGTGCAGTAATTAACATTATTGGGCAATTACAACATAGTGAGGAATTTAATGAAGTCTCACTTCAAACGGAAACAGAGCCATATGGAATGACTTTAACGTACAATGAAATGGATGCGACAATGATAGAAGAGGAATATGAAGAAACGGCGATTCACAATGCTACCTTCCTGTTCGCTTTAATTGATAATGCAGAGTGGATTACCTTCGTTTTTGAAAATGATGAATATAGAATAACAAAGGAAGAATTACAAAAGTGGTATGGTAAAGAGTTAAGTGAATTTAACAATGAAGAAGAATTAAAAAGTCTTGTCCATGAACAATTGAAAGATGGAAATAAGGTAAATCAGTTATTAAACTAACCAGTGAGGATGGGACATAACTAAAGTATTTAACTCAAAAGACGAATAACGCACTACTTAGCGGAGGAAATATACGTAGACTCCTTGAAAATACAAACCAATTTTCTGCGTGCGATGATTCGCTGCCGAAGCGTTCCTTGTCCTGCGGGATGAGAGGCCTAGGTGAGACACCGTAGTGCGTTAGCACGAAGGGGGCTCATCAGCCACCCTAAGGTGCGCGAAGTATATTTTGGAGCGGCTTTTCGCACCAACCGTTCGGGTTTTGTGTTGAAAAAATACTTTTGTCCCAGACTCTGTAATATTATTTCTCCAAGAAATGGCAGGATTGTGCAAAAGGATGGAGAGAAAATGCCTTAATTAGATTAAAGGTAGAACGATTATTAAGGGGGATGAAATGGGCTTTTTCCGAGATAACGAAAAGGTATTTGTGAAATCATTGATATACGGTTTTATTGGAGGACTTTATTACAGTATATTATTTATACCAAGGACTGAAGAAATCATAACTCAGGGAGATTGGACTAAATTTTCATACCAAGAACTTACAGTATTTGAATACATAATAAAAGTATTACAAACCTCGATTATTGTATCTATTGGAACTTTTGCTGTTGCACTGATATATCTTTACTACAAATGGATAAAAAGTAGTAATTAAACCATTTTATTTTTGGAATATTATGGTAGTGTTTAGATAGAAGTTATTAATTTAACGGGGCAGGATTGTTCTATTGTGGGGAGGAGAATAATGAATATTTTAATGTATTTCATAGTTCCAGTAATAGTAGTTATAATTGTTGGTGCAATAATGTCTCGAATCTTTAGGGATGAAGAAAAAAAGGATAAAGGCTTTGTTCTATTCTACCATCAATTAACATATAGAAGAAAGATGATACGTAGTTTATGGAACATTCCAATAATTATCCTTTTATATTTAGTTTTATATTGGATTGGTGATTTTAGCTCAAATGAAAATATAGCCATTGTAATCATTTTATTACTTATCTTTCTCATAGAATTCACCTACAATTATGTGAACTGGAAAAAGGTTGAAAAGGGAGAATAACGTATCGTGAAAAAATGTATTTAAGGTAACAGGTGTGATTGCGAAATAAGGCAGTAGCTTTTTCACTAACGAAAGTAGTAATCCTTCCATAATGAAATTGTTCTGTGATTCCATTGTATTGTTATTTTTAGAGGAAATTTTAAATGGATTGGTTATGAGCGTGGTTCGCAAGTTCTCTTGCTGCTGGGGCGTTATATAACTCCCATGAAGTAAAAATAGAAAGCAAAAAGTTAAGAGAAAGAATTGAAGAATTAGAGGAAGAAGTCTATAAATCATTCAGTCTTCCATAGTCCATTATTTCTTATAACTTACTGTATTTACAGGTAAAACAGCTTTATGTAGATACACTCCCTTATCGATGAATTTTATATAATAAAAAATACACCTAGAGGGAGATGGATATTTGAGCTTTAAAATTACTACTACTTGTTCATACCAAACTGGTACTAAAGCAACAAATGGTGTCATTCAGTTGTGCCATCTTCTAAAATCTCTCTAACTTTCAACTGGGAAGATTACTAAACCATCAGGTTCATCTAAATTCACTCCATTAAACTCCCCAACATGTGTGGGCTCTTCAGGATCAGAAATGTCATATATTTGAATTGTGTTATTATTGAAATTTGTAACATAGAGCGTAGTCCCTATAATCGCTAATCCCTCAGGTTCATCTAAATTCGCACCATTAAACTGCCCAAGATGTTCGGGGTCCTCAGGATGTTCAATGTTATAAATTTCGACTGTGTTATCGCCCAAGTTTGCGACATAAAGTGTGTCCCCGGTAATTGCCAATGCAGTTGGACTGGCTAAATTCACACCATTAAACTGTCCAAGATGTTCAGGGTCTCTAGGATTTTTAATGTTATAAATTTCGACTGTACTATCGCCAAAATTTGCGACATAAAGCGTGTTTCCGGTAATCGCTAATCCGGTTGGGATATTTAAATTTGCTCCATTAAACTCTCCAACATGTGTAGGGGATGTAGGTGTAGTAATGTCATATATTGCTATTGTGGGATCTAACGCATTTGTGACATATAATGTGTTTCTTGTAATTGCCAATGACTCAGGGGTGACTAAATTTCCTGCATTAAATTCCCCAACATGTGTAGGGGCTGTAGGTGTGGTAATGTCATATATTTCGACATGGTTACCGGAGAAATTTGTGACATAGAGGGTAGTCCCTATAATCGCTAAACCAGAAGGACCACTTAAATTCACTCCATTTACCTCTCCAAGATGTTCAGGTGATCTTGGATTGTTTATATTGTAAATTTGGATGGTGTCATTTCCAAAACTTGCAACATACAGGAATCTAGCTGATTTAGTAAGGCTATCAATCTTAGAAAGTTCTGAATGAAGCACGCGGTGAGCCGCAACAAGATTGCCGTCTTTATTTTTACCAAATACATTGACTAAAACATCTATTTCATTTTCTAGTTGAATTTGAATTTCATATTCAGCCGTATTTCGAACATTAAAAGCTCTAAAAGTTGATGATCCAGGTGCAAGAGTGAATGCATCATCAACTATTTCAGTTTTTTCTCCATTTAAACTAAAAACCTTGATACGTACGTCTGTTTCGTTATTTCTGTCATTATTCAAAACTTTAACGAAAGCAACTTCTGTGTTTGTTTTTTTATTGTTGTCATTTTCGAGAGGGCCTGTAGAATATACTTTTTTATCATCTTTGCAATCCTTGTCGTCCTTTGCCTCTGGATGATGGAACCTTTTAGGTTTTTTCCGTCCATAATATTGAACCAACAAAATCTCCTCCTTCAATTTTTTTGTTATGTTAAGAATGAAAGGCTCTGATAACAAAATATTTACGCTTGTATTTATGTATATTAAGGCACTGCGAAAACGAAGCGACCAATCCCTAGTTTTAAAAAAATGGCGCATGACATAGTGACATTTGCTCTGTTCTTGGTGTTATTTGTTATCTATTGTTACTAATAAAGATTTAAATGGGCTACATTCCCTTTTCTTAAAACATTAGAAGAATTTAATTTGAAAGAGCAGAAATCATTAAGTAGCAACATTTAAATAGATGAAAAGATTTAACTTGGATTGAACAGCTACACAATATCATCCTATTAGGGCCGCCGGGAAATGGTAAAATTCATATTTCTATCGGCCTAGGCATTGAGTCTTTAAACCAAGGATATAAGGTTATCTTCACTACCATGGGAGACCTTGTTCATGTATTAAAAACTGAGGAAATCACCCGTCAATCCNACCCTAAGGTGCGCGAAGTATATTTTGGAGCGGCTTTTCGCACCAACCGTTCGGGTTTTGTGTTGAAAAAATACTTTTGTCCCAGACTCTGTAATATTATTTCTCCAAGAAATGGCAGGATTGTGCAAAAGGATGGAGAGAAAATGCCTTAATTAGATTAAAGGTAGAACGATTATTAAGGGGGATGAAATGGGCTTTTTCCGAGATAACGAAAAGGTATTTGTGAAATCATTGATATACGGTTTTATTGGAGGACTTTATTACAGTATATTATTTATACCAAGGACTGAAGAAATCATAACTCAGGGAGATTGGACTAAATTTTCATACCAAGAACTTACAGTATTTGAATACATAATAAAAGTATTACAAACCTCGATTATTGTATCTATTGGAACTTTTGCTGTTGCACTGATATATCTTTACTACAAATGGATAAAAAGTAGTAATTAAACCATTTTATTTTTGGAATATTATGGTAGTGTTTAGATAGAAGTTATTAATTTAACGGGGCAGGATTGTTCTATTGTGGGGAGGAGAATAATGAATATTTTAATGTATTTCATAGTTCCAGTAATAGTAGTTATAATTGTTGGTGCAATAATGTCTCGAATCTTTAGGGATGAAGAAAAAAAGGATAAAGGCTTTGTTCTATTCTACCATCAATTAACATATAGAAGAAAGATGATACGTAGTTTATGGAACATTCCAATAATTATCCTTTTATATTTAGTTTTATATTGGATTGGTGATTTTAGCTCAAATGAAAATATAGCCATTGTAATCATTTTATTACTTATCTTTCTCATAGAATTCACCTACAATTATGTGAACTGGAAAAAGGTTGAAAAGGGAGAATAACGTATCGTGAAAAAATGTATTTAAGGTAACAGGTGTGATTGCGAAATAAGGCAGTAGCTTTTTCACTAACGAAAGTAGTAATCCTTCCATAATGAAATTGTTCTGTGATTCCATTGTATTGTTATTTTTAGAGGAAATTTTAAATGGATTGGTTATGAGCGTGGTTCGCAAGTTCTCTTGCTGCTGGGGCGTTATATAACTCCCATGAAGTAAAAATAGAAAGCAAAAAGTTAAGAGAAAGAATTGAAGAATTAGAGGAAGAAGTCTATAAATCATTCAGTCTTCCATAGTCCATTATTTCTTATAACTTACTGTATTTACAGGTAAAACAGCTTTATGTAGATACACTCCCTTATCGATGAATTTTATATAATAAAAAATACACCTAGAGGGAGATGGATATTTGAGCTTTAAAATTACTACTACTTGTTCATACCAAACTGGTACTAAAGCAACAAATGGTGTCATTCAGTTGTGCCATCTTCTAAAATCTCTCTAACTTTCAACTGGGAAGATTACTAAACCATCAGGTTCATCTAAATTCACTCCATTAAACTCCCCAACATGTGTGGGCTCTTCAGGATCAGAAATGTCATATATTTGAATTGTGTTATTATTGAAATTTGTAACATAGAGCGTAGTCCCTATAATCGCTAATCCCTCAGGTTCATCTAAATTCGCACCATTAAACTGCCCAAGATGTTCGGGGTCCTCAGGATGTTCAATGTTATAAATTTCGACTGTGTTATCGCCCAAGTTTGCGACATAAAGTGTGTCCCCGGTAATTGCCAATGCAGTTGGACTGGCTAAATTCACACCATTAAACTGTCCAAGATGTTCAGGGTCTCTAGGATTTTTAATGTTATAAATTTCGACTGTACTATCGCCAAAATTTGCGACATAAAGCGTGTTTCCGGTAATCGCTAATCCGGTTGGGATATTTAAATTTGCTCCATTAAACTCTCCAACATGTGTAGGGGATGTAGGTGTAGTAATGTCATATATTGCTATTGTGGGATCTAACGCATTTGTGACATATAATGTGTTTCTTGTAATTGCCAATGACTCAGGGGTGACTAAATTTCCTGCATTAAATTCCCCAACATGTGTAGGGGCTGTAGGTGTGGTAATGTCATATATTTCGACATGGTTACCGGAGAAATTTGTGACATAGAGGGTAGTCCCTATAATCGCTAAACCAGAAGGACCACTTAAATTCACTCCATTTACCTCTCCAAGATGTTCAGGTGATCTTGGATTGTTTATATTGTAAATTTGGATGGTGTCATTTCCAAAACTTGCAACATACAGGAATCTAGCTGATTTAGTAAGGCTATCAATCTTAGAAAGTTCTGAATGAAGCACGCGGTGAGCCGCAACAAGATTGCCGTCTTTATTTTTACCAAATACATTGACTAAAACATCTATTTCATTTTCTAGTTGAATTTGAATTTCATATTCAGCCGTATTTCGAACATTAAAAGCTCTAAAAGTTGATGATCCAGGTGCAAGAGTGAATGCATCATCAACTATTTCAGTTTTTTCTCCATTTAAACTAAAAACCTTGATACGTACGTCTGTTTCGTTATTTCTGTCATTATTCAAAACTTTAACGAAAGCAACTTCTGTGTTTGTTTTTTTATTGTTGTCATTTTCGAGAGGGCCTGTAGAATATACTTTTTTATCATCTTTGCAATCCTTGTCGTCCTTTGCCTCTGGATGATGGAACCTTTTAGGTTTTTTCCGTCCATAATATTGAACCAACAAAATCTCCTCCTTCAATTTTTTTGTTATGTTAAGAATGAAAGGCTCTGATAACAAAATATTTACGCTTGTATTTATGTATATTAAGGCACTGCGAAAACGAAGCGACCAATCCCTAGTTTTAAAAAAATGGCGCATGACATAGTGACATTTGCTCTGTTCTTGGTGTTATTTGTTATCTATTGTTACTAATAAAGATTTAAATGGGCTACATTCCCTTTTCTTAAAACATTAGAAGAATTTAATTTGAAAGAGCAGAAATCATTAAGTAGCAACATTTAAATAGATGAAAAGATTTAACTTGGATTGAACAGCTACACAATATCATCCTATTAGGGCCGCCGGGAAATGGTAAAATTCATATTTCTATCGGCCTAGGCATTGAGTCTTTAAACCAAGGATATAAGGTTATCTTCACTACCATGGGAGACCTTGTTCATGTATTAAAAACTGAGGAAATCACCCGTCAATCCCAGATAAGAATGAAAAGAATACGGGATGCGGATTTAGTAATTATTGATGATTTGATGTTCATGGCAATAAACTTTGTAACCGATTATAATAGTATTTCTGATACAATATAATTTAACAGCTGACCAGATAGTTGAACAAATAGATATGGTAATATATAGTTCATTAAATTTTAATTAAACAAAACAAGTAATTGTGGCGCATGACACGCATTTTAGTTGTAGAAGATGATGAAGAAATTCAACATTTTTTAAAAAATGCAGAACAATATGATGCCATCATAGTCGATATTCAATTAGTTGATTATAAAAAGGGACTGATTTGGTTGAACAGCTACGGTCGATCCAGACTCTTTGTGCCATTGCCAAAAAAGAGCGAAAAGAAAATTAAGAGAAGAAGAAATAAAGCAGTAAAACTGTTACTTTGAAAAATAGCTTCATATTTCATAATAAAGATTGAGCTTGGTTTTTTTAAAAGAGTTATATAATTACGTTGACGATAAGGATTGTGACAATTCAATAAACGGGCCACTTTATGGAATAAGGCTTCCAAAATTAGGTTTACCCGATTTAAGACTGTTCGGGTAAATCTTTTGCTAATATTCCAGTGTTCTGAAGTGCCTTCCTATATTCGGCGACAATATATTATCGGATAATTACGAATCTACTTTTTCGAGGGGTTGTGCAAAAATCCCCTATTAATTAACAAAAAAGAGGGAGAGGTTATCAATTATGTTACAAACAATGAAGTTTTCAGGAACATTAATCTTAAGTTTTATCCTACTTGTCGGCTGTACGAACGCAGAGACGGAATCGAGTGACTCTGAACCAAGGGAAGAAAAAACGTCGACAAATGATGTATTTAGGCAGCTAGAGGACGAATACGATGCACGTCTTGGTATCTATGCACTGGACACCGGTACAAATCAGACTGTAAAACATAGGGAGGACGAACGATTTGCCTACGGCTCTACACATAAAGCCCTATCTGTTGGTGTACTGTTGCAACAGAATAATTTAAATGAACTGGATCAAACCATTACATTTACTTATGATGATCTTGTGAATTATAACCCGATTACAGAAAAGCATGTGGATACTGGGATGACATTGAGAGAGATAAGTGATGCAGCCATTCGACATAGCGATAACACTGCTGCCAACCTCATACTGGAACAGATAGGCGGACCTGAAGGATTCAAAGAAGCACTCCGTAAAATCGGGGATGATGTCACGAACCCGGAAAGAATTGAACCCGAGCTAAATGAGGTAGAACCAGGAGAAACACAGGATACAAGTACCCCTGAGGCGCTCGCAACCAGTCTGCAGGCCTTTACTACTGGAGATGCTCTTCCTTCAGAAAAACAAGATTTACTGATCGATTGGCTGAAGCGCAACACAACTGGAGATGCTTTGATTCGAGCTGGCGTGCCAGAAGGGTGGGAAGTCGGAGATAAAACAGGGTCAGCATCTTACGGTACGCGTAATGATATCGCAATTATCTGGCCACCGAATGGGGATCCTATTTTTCTTGCAGTCCTTTCTAGCCGCGACCAAAAAGATGCTGAATCTGATGACGAGCTTATAGAAAAAGCAACCGAAGAAGTATTTAACATCTTAACAAAATAACGTAAGGGTAATTGGTTATAACCGTAGAGTCAACTAATATATTAAATCAGGGAATTTAACAGCCAATATTGATTAAACCTTTTATTAAAAGATGCACGTGATGCACATCGGGCTCTCAATAATCATTATTTGGGAGAACTTTGTCTTAAAATTTACTGAAAGGTACACGAAGGGGAAAAAGCGCAATGGAAAGCATTTTTTCTGGTGCTAATTCATTTACCTTAGGTGTATTTCTACCTTTGTTGGCTTTGCCCTTGGTTACATATCACAGAAGAAGAAATTGATAAGTATATTGATGATTTCATTAAAGAAAAATCAGAAGTTCAAACAATGGTACTTCCCCTCTTAGCAAATATAACAATTAGATCAGGACTTTCATATCTTGCACGTATCTCGGCAGGAGCAATTATAAGGGTTGGTTCACATACAACTTATAGAGCTGTACAAAGATCTATTACATCTCGAAATTTAGATGACGCACTATCTTATGGGGAAAGGTACACAGATATCTATACTGGGGCTAGAATAGCTTTTGACAAATCAAAAGGGGTCGCTGTAGTTGTTGATAAGACTAATAACAAAACAATAACAACTTACCCAATTCTTCTTGCTAAATATCGCTGGCAACGAAGTTTTTGGTCCTGGTAAAGTGAGGGGTTTACAATGGCAGAATTATTAGATTACGGTGTAGAATTTAGTTCATGTAAAATTAATTTAGAAATTGAAAGAATAGCATCTGGGGATGAAACTGTAGTTACCTTCAATGTAACATTGGTAAGTAGATACGGTACAATTAAAGAAGAAATTACTTGCCTGAAAAACGATTTATTATTCATGTTAGAAACCATTCAAGACGTTATTGATACCGAAAAGCCAAACTTTATTTCTACAGATGAGCCAGGACTTTTCATGGAAGTTAAACATGCTCAAAAATTAGAGAACGAAACATTATTTAGTGTGCTTTTCGTAATAGATGCAGGAATCTCTGGACCTAAACAGGTATCTACAGATACAGGACCTGCTTTATACATAACGGTAAAGAAGGAACAACTTCAAACTTTTAAAGAAAATTTAATTTTAGAATTAGATAAAGTTTGACTGACACTCTTATCTTTAAACATCATTCCTTTCTAGTTCAGAATAACAAGCCTTTCTTTCGATGAGACTTGTTATTCTATTGTTTGGATCTTCTTATTTACTTCTGCGAGTTTTGTTTGGAAAAGAGTCATTAAAAAAGGTTGCCATTAAGGCAACCTTTTAAGCATTTCTTAGTTCTCTAAATTTATTGATGGTTCTTTACCTTTGATTATAAGAAAGATACCAAAGGCTAATTATCATAATGTTCACCCATCTTAACTAAAAATTACATAATCTTTCAAACCAATATGCCATTTTGCTATCACATCAAAAGCACCGTTAGCGATCTCGTCTTCATCCTCCGAAATAATATTGACCAAATCACCTTCCTCGGCATCTTCTAAATTCAATTCCTTATGTATCTTTTTCAGCAAACCACCATAACTGATTAGCCTTTTATAAGCCAATGCAAAGTCCAAGGCAAGAACCGTTTCTACGTTATCATCCGTCACCTTGTTTCCCTGTATCACGTCCGTATCCTTCACCGGATACTTTGAGACTTCCAAAAGAGCACTTTGCTCTTTAATCGTATCTTTAACGTCTTTTTCATAGCTCTCCAAATCTGATAAACTCTCTTTTGGCTTAACCTTTCGAACGTCTACAATCGGTGTATAATCAAGTTTCATAGCTCGTTTCCAAAGGCTTGTCCATTCTGAATGTTTTATGTAATCTCTTGTAAAGTAACTAGGTGAAACACATAATAAAACATGAAAATGAGGGTGATACGTTCCAAAGTGCTCACTTTCTGGATTTCGATTCTTGGTAACTTCTAATTTTAAAAAAGATAAAAGCTAGGATATTGAGCTAAAGGGTGTGATAGTTTAATAAGGAGTTGCTTCTATTACTTATGAGAGATAAGAAAAATTTATTGAGCTTATTGTGCTAACGAATGCGATTGTAAGAGAAGGAGAACCACGTTTTTTGTCGAATTAATGAATGAGCCAAGGATTTGAAGAAAGATACGCTTTATCTCTTTAATATCCAACGATTTATGTTTGCCGTTTTTTGTACGAGAGGGAGGTAGAATATGGAAAGGGAAAGAATAGAAAAGCTGGAAGCTCGGATTGTTCAGTTGGAAAAGGAAGTTGCTCAATTAAAAGGGGAAAGAAAAAAGCCAATCCATTCTCCGGTTGAGAAAGTTCATAAACCAATAAAAATGAAAAAAATACGTGAGCCCGATAACCCTAATGTCCATCATACTACGAAAGAGAAAAAAGAGCATACAGATTGGGAAACACTAATCGGAAAGGTATGGCTTCCACGCATTTTTATCTTTGTACTGCTTTTAGGTGTTGTTTGGGGATTTAGAATAGCGGTAGATGCTGGATGGTTAAATGAAACGAACCGTATTATTATTGGTTTTATAGTAGCTGGACTCTTTTATTATATAGGAAGTAAACAAATAAGGAAAAACCGAATCGCATTAGGAAAAGTTTTGCTTGTCGGTTTTATATCTACTTTATTAGTAACCACCTTTGCCATGCATATCCTTTATGGCATGATTCCAAGTAGCATAGCTTTCCTATTAAATGGGCTTTGGGTCGCTTTTGGAATATATTTATCGCATCTTCATCGATCCCAGGCGATGGGTGTGATGTTTGCAATAGCTGGATATTTAATTCCATTTTTAGTAACAGGGAATGGAACTACGACTACAATGGTTATGGTTATTGTCTATGAACTCATTTATTATATAGCTTTACTTTGGTTTGCAGCACGCAACCAATATCGCGTTCTATTCTACGTTTCTAGCCTTTTTTTACATATTGTTTATATCGCATTAATGGTTGCAGCTAATCATGTATTAGATAGTACTCTTATTTTCATAATGACTTTAGCCATTCTTATTCAACATGAAGTTATTTTCTATACGTTAGTCAAAGGAAAAATAGAAAAGTTAAAAGCTTTCCCTGTACTATTTTCTAGTTTTGTTATCACACTGCTATGGGCGAAAATAGGATTTGCAGTTTATGTTGTATCCTATCTCTTCCCGATATATGTACTCCTTACTACGATTCGCTATGGATGGGTAGCTTATCAAGCGAAGATGAAAGAAAAGGCCAATTTATTTTCCATTTTAATCGTTACAACTACAATCGGAATTTCTGTTCTCATCTTAGATTTAGTGGAGAGTCCATATGTCATGGCATCCCTATATCTCATTCAAGGGGCATCCGCTGTCTATGTCGGTTATACCTTCCAATCTAAGGTTCAAAAGATTAGCGGGTATCTCATCTATTATGGAATGACTTTATTCATTATTGGAAACCCGTATATCGGTGGAATTGAGGATATCATACTATGGGGAGTTCTTATTGGAACACTATACTTCCAAGTGTGGTTCAGCCAAAAAGGGAAAGATGAAACATTTTTCCAACTCCATATATCTGCATTCTTATTGGCTCATGTTTTATTCTTAGCAGGATTGGATCATTATGTTTTAACATTTGGTCCGTTATATTGGATGGTAATTATTGGTTCTTTATATGGTTTATATCGTTTGATCAAAGAACATATGAATATAGTCATCAAACAGATTTATCAAGTAGTAAATGTTTTGATTCATCTTCAATTTATTTCTTATCTCGCAGGTGAATTTATATTCTCTACCAATGCACAAGTATTATTAACTACAGCAGGGTGGGCTTTATACGCGTTAGGTTGTGTATATATAGGCATGAAAAAACAATATAAGTCGCTTCGCCTGGCGGGGATAGGATTAATCTTTTTTACACTTTTGAAGCTCATATTCTTTGATTTAGCTTTTATAAGTTTAACGACACGTTCCATTTTATTTGTTTTTATTGGTCTAATAGGTATCCTAGTTTCTCGATTTATATATGGTAAGTATAAATGATTCCGTTACCTATTAGAGGTTAGTATTTGATCTTTCACCAATTCAATTAATTGGCCAAGCGAGAAGAGAGTGTTGTTTAACTTGTGTTCAACATCGGACCGTTTATTGAAAGGACACATTTATAATAAATAAGCGATAAGCCATGTAAACAATTGAATTAAACAACCATGGAATTATACCCATGCTGGATATAAAGAAAGAGTCGATAGCAATTTAAGATGTACTATCGGCTCTTTGTTTAAGCTACTTGTTTATCATGTTTCCTTGCTGTAACCTTTTTTCCATGTAAAAAATAATACAAAGTTAACGACAAGAACACAACTACAGCTAAGGTTAAATAGATTCCCCGGTAACCAACATACGGAACAATCATGCCAATTATAAAGGGACCTAACCCCATTCCCCCATCCATAAAAATAAAGAAGGTCGAGGTTGCTAATCCCACCCTATGTTTTGGTGATTCTTTTATCGCAATGGCTTGTGCAGCGGATACGATTGTTCCATAGCCTGCAGCCAGCAGTATACCAGCTAGAAGAAGAATAAAACCGTTCTGTGCTACACCAATGAGTAATAAGCATAGGGAAAAGAGAAGAATGGCTGGGTACATGATAAAGTTATCTCCTTTATTATCCTGCAGCCTCCCAGCAATCGGTCTTGAAATAAACAGAAATACTGCATAGACAAGGAAGAAGAGACTGGCTGCTTCCTCAAGTTGTATTTCTACCGCATATAAATTGATAAAGGATACGATGCTTGAATAGCTAATCCCCATGATGATTAAAATTACGGAAATAGGCACAGCTCTTTTTTCAAGAAAATCTTGTAACCTTACCCCTTTTTTCATGGATTCTAATTGCTCATCGGTAATGTCAGCTTCAGGAATCTCCGCAAATAGTATAATTAGTAAACTAAGTACAGAAAAAGCTGTACAGGTAACAAAGATCATATGATAGTCTGCATATTGAGTAAGAAAAAGACCTAAGAACGGGCCAACTGCTGTTGCAATTGTCGTGCTTAAAGCAAAATACCCCGTACCTTCCCCGCGCCTGGAATTTGGAATCATGTCCATTACTGCTGTAATCATAGCTGTAGTAGAGGCTCCAAAAGCAACTCCTTGAATAAAGCGAACGAAAAGCAGCAGATTTAAATGATTAACAGGAAAATAAAGCAATGCAGCAATTAAAAACAAAACCAAGCTGCCATATATTACTTTTTTACGTCCAATTACCTCCATATATTTCCCTGTAAAAAGCCGTGCAAATAGAGCACCAATGATAAAAATACCAGAAGCTAGACCTGCCATGCTTTCGGATGCTTGGAACTGCCTAATAGCATAGGCAGCTAGTGTTGTCATCAATAAATAAAAGGTTAAAGATACAAAGCAATTAGCGAAAAAAATCAGAATAAAACTCTTTGTAAACAATTTAGATTTCGTCAATTTGTCCACCCCAGGTTGTAAAAAAAATTATTTATGAAAAATCTCTTTTAAGTCGCCTCGGAATCTAGTTGTTTTATATCCGCCAACTTCTAATTCAGCTGAAAACAGGCAACCAGCTGTTGGTTGTTGGACTCTTTCGATTTCAGATAAAGGCTCTGCTGAGGTTGTAATAAATAAAGTTCGTAATTCCTCGCCGCCAAATGCACAAGATGTCACATTATTGGTTGGCACAGTAATGCTGTCTATCCATTTTTTTCGGAACGGATCAATTTTTGCCACTGTTCCGCCTTTGAAAAGGGCAATCCAAAGCATACCTTCCTGGTCAATCGTCATTCCATCTGGTAAACCATCCGATTCTTCAAACCTATAAACTACCTCCTCGTTCGAGATTTCGCCAGTTTTTGTATCGTAATCAAATTGAACGACCTCTTGATTAGCTGAATCAATAAAATACATGATATTCCTGATGGGATCCCAGTCAAGCCCGTTGGATAGGGTTATATTATCTTTCATTGTTTTAATATCCAAGTTCTCTATACGATAAAGACTTGCTATTTGTCCATGGAATTCGGTTTGAAGGGAATCTTGACTTTCTTTATATAATCTAAAATCATCATTGACAGAACCAGCCCAAAGCCTTCCCTGGGGATCGCATTTAGCGTCATTTAAGAGTAATTTTTCATTTAAATCTTTGGGTTTAAGAAGTTCTTTTAATGTTTCTTGTTTTAAATGATAAAGGTAAAATCCATCCCTCATGATAACGATGAGCTTGTCTTTTGAGTATTTAGCGAGAGACATTGGGGATTTTTGAAGTTGATAGAATGTGTCCTGATTTGTCTTTGGACAATAAGCTCGGATTTTATTTTCAGCATTATCAACCCAGAATAAACATTCGTTTTCATCGTCCCACAATGGACCTTCTCCAAAAGTTGCTCGTACATGTTCATTTGGTAATACAGCTTTCATATTTCTCCTCCTCATTTTGTGTATTATAGATACTGTCCTTCTAGGAAAAATATCTCATTATAATGTACATGGTGTTGATTAGTGAACAACATGTATATTATAATGTTAAACTTGTATTCACATTAGTTTCAATAATCAATTTCTTAAATGTGATGATTATTGAACACGAATATAAAAATTGTCTATTAATAAACAAAACTAAAATAGGGGGGTATTACATGGTGAAAAAAGAGGATAGACGTATACAAAAAACGAAGAAAACAATTAAAAAGGCATTTATTGAACTACTTAATGAGAAAAACTTTGGGGAAGTAAGTGTAAACGATATTGCAAAAAGAGCTGATATTAATAGAGGAACATTCTATTTACACTATCAGGACAAATTTGACCTATTTGAGAAATACGTTGACGAGCTACTAAATGAACTAATTTCAAAAATTAAGATATCAAATCTAGAAGAATATCAGGGGAAAAAAGCAGATAAAAAAGAAAGTAATCCCTATGTGTTATTCTTTAAACACTTTCAGGAGTATTCTTCATTTTATAAACCGATTCTCAGTTTTAAAGGAGGTCCATATTTCTATATCAAATTTATAGAATTTATTAAAGACTATTATATGCAGGAGTATTCTAAATTGCCTATACATCATAAAGAGCCAAAGACTGATAAGGAAATCTTAGTAAATTTTGTCGCACACGCACACTTAGGTGTTATTAATAACTGGTTACAAAATGATATGACAAAAACACCAGAATATATGGGAGAGCAATTATCAGCACTGTTATCTTCGCTTGTCAAAAGTTTATAAAGATCAAAAATAACTTTATTATCTTCAAAATTGGTGTGATATTTAATCCTAAGTTAGAACTTTCATTTTTAAAAAAGATACTATTCAAGACAAAGATCAGTCATTTGAATTTAATGGACGGCAGTATAAAATTGTTGCTATAGATAATAAAGATGAATTTGAAACAACAGTAGCAGAAGATGTTGAAAAAAATCCAGAGTTAAAACAAAAATTGGTACAGGCAAACATTGGACTTACTAAAAACTATAGCTATAGATAGTTGATAATAAAAATGAGGCCCTTATATACATACAAGAGATGTTCTACCTATATTACTGCTATTTTTTATTTAATTACTATATTGGAATTGAATAGATCCATCATTTGCAAGAGGTGCACATGATGGATCTAATTTTTTCTAATGGCGTTAAATGTATTGGTAAGCGATACACTGTACATCGGTTAATTCCGCTATGATAGAGGTCCCTTCTGGGTAACAAAGAATCATTTCTTTCACCGTACAAATCGGTGTTTCAAATTCACAAATGAGTAAATCATCACAGAAGAATTGAATCTGTATGGGTAACCAAAAACGAATGGTGGCCCTCCACTTTTAACGTCATTGGAGGGACAACTTGAACATTGTGTCTTAATACCAGATCCAATTGTAAGTTGTTTGGCCTGGATACCTCTACTTGGATTTCGAATCTGCAGTCAGCGGTATTTCCTGAAGCATCTTCAGCTGTACAAGTAACTTCCGTCGTTCCCAGAGGAAAGAAAGATCCAGATGCAGGGGAACAAGAGAAGATGATTCCTGGGCAATTGTCTGTAACTGTAGGGTCTGGGTAAGTTACCACGTATCCAGTTTCACCGGGTTCAATCAAAACGACGTTATCGGTCGGGCACGTAATAGTTGGTGGCTCTGTATCGTTTACTGTGATTTCAAACGTACAAGGTTCACTTTCATTTCCAGAAGCATCGGTTGCCGCGATTTTTTCACCGATACCGGGGGAGAGAGCGAACATTGGGTAGTTGAAGATTATAAAATCACTACAGGTAAACGATTTTCTACAAAAGATGGAATGCTTTATATGAAAGGTGAGACAGAGTTTTGGGCAGATTATTTTAAACTATCAGCTTATATTGAAAGTGGGGGACGTGAACTTTGGATGCACGAATATGAATTGGAGGCTGACAATCTCTTATCTTGGCAGGACGATGATGTAATGGATATAGTTGAATTAGAAATTGGGAGGACAGCAGGGGTATTTTTAACTGAATTTTGGATGCCGATGACCATAAATAACATCGAACAACTGTATATGATTGTTCAATGGAAAGGTAAGAATGATGATAACTTAAAGGAAGAAAAAATTATTCTTATTCCAAATGAAATATAATTTTTTGCTACTCTAACTGGTGCAATAAAGGAAAGAAATTATATTGGAGCCAGTACCTTTTTGTGTGATAATAATTATAGGAAAAAAATAACGTGGGGTTGTTCATAAAATGGATATGAAAAGCAAGTTAGAAATAGATGTGGCGGAACTCCAGATGATTTTAAATCATTCTCATCCAGAAGTGACGTTAAAATACATTGGCAAATGAATAGATTGAAAATCATTTAAATCATTTTGTTTTATAAATTTGGCGTGTTATAAGTATAACAAAATTAATGTCGAAAATTAATGGAATGTATTATATGTATCTGTCCTTAAGCCTATTTTATTATTAGAAATAATGATTTACTGATCTATTAAAAAGTGATTTGATTGATTGTAAAAAGTGATGAATTAAAGGAGAATAATTGCTTATGTGGTCGTTATTAATAGTTAATCTAATTATATCAGTTATGTTACTTACTGGATTTTTAAATCATATTGTACTTATATTTTTAGTCTTTTTATTTATTTTAGGTGAAAAAATAGAAAGAGTGGTTAAAGTAAAACAACCAAATAGATTATTTTCGATTTTAATTGCATTATATTCAACAATTTTAGTAATAGCTTTATTTTATGAAGTTTATTTATGATAAAAAAAGGGAGACTACCGACTCTCCCATTTTTAATCTTTTAAGTAATAATTAGGGTTCCCCATTATTACTTAGCTTGAACCCAATCAATTGATATGGAATGTTTTGTCGGGAACGTATCATGGTGTGCATAATCTATTTCGTAGTTATAATGATGTTCAATATTCCAACCCACTATATCATCCGAAGTTCCTCTATACATGGTTTCTGCTGCGAATGCTACAGTACCAGTTATTCCCAATGTGTATGAAGTTTTTGTCAACATCTGAGTTGCAATCTTTTCCCAAGCTCCGACAGTAAGAGTAGAAAAGGTAGTGGTATACCCCAGGTCGGCTGCTAATTTACTAAGGTCATCTTTTGAAAAATAAGTAGTTTCAACATAAATCTTACAAGGATTATATTTTTCTAAATAGCCATCATATGGCCAAGCATCTCTATCACATCCAGATTCCCAGTAGTAATCAGTTGACTGGTTAGCAGCAAAACTACTTGATGGTAATACAAAAATAGCTAATGCAGCAATTAAAACTAAAGATAATGAACATTTAAGTAATTTCATTTTTTATAACCCTCCTTTCTCAAAATAGTTATACAATTTATACTAAATTAATTATTAATAAAATTAAAGTGATTAATTGAAATCTTTGTATAATTTTGTTTAACCTAAAAGTCGTTTTGTAGTGTTTTCCTAGCCTAGATGAGCAAAAGTTAATGGATTTAAGAAAATTCTTTATGTAAATGCAAAATATGTAGAAAACGAAGATAGCTATCGAATGAAACATAGATCAACCATATTTGGTCAAGAAAGTGTTTCAAATTAATTAACAGAAATTGTGTCTTTTTACTTGATGGTCATAAGCGTTTGTTTTTTAACCTTTTAGAACCAGAATTATTCATATAATGTATTGAATATGTATGTTAGAATCAATGTAGATTGAGAGAGTTATCATTAAAATGATAATTGTAGGGTGAGAGTTATGTCGAAGGTTCTTGTTACTTTCAAAAATATGTTTTTAGATTTATTTTCTATGGGGAAAGGCTTTGTGTATGGGTTTGTAATGGTTGGATTATTTATTATCATTTGTGGGTCTATAATATATGGAATTCTGTTTCTCAAAAATATAATCTTTTAGCCATGTGAAGAATTGTACATATACTTTCGGGCACCTAACTTGAATAAGTGGGTGTTTTTATTTTCAAAAAAAGTGATGGAACGGGGGATTTTCTTCAAAAAGGTATAGATCCATTTTTAATTGATTTTTTAAATGGACAGTAACCTTTAATAAGGTAATCGAATTTTTAAATAAAACATATGTATGGGAGGGATTATATGTATTTGATTCTATCAATCGTTTTAAGTGCCATTTTAGGTTATGTTTTATTTATGATGGGACCACTTGTTGGTGGTATTGTTGCTTTTGGAATCGTAGTAGGTTGTATATTTAGAGGATTGTATTTAATAAATGATATTCATAAAAGAATTTCAAATATATCACCCAAGGAAGATAAAGCTCAAAAAGCATTAAGAGAATATCTAGAAGAAAAAAGTAAATAGTTTACTGAATTAACGCGGTGCGATTGTTCATGATTGGTAGTAGTCGCTTCTTGTGTTAACAAAGCAGTTTAATGGAAGAAATGAAAATGAGGGGTCAGATTGAAGAATTTTTTATTCATCATAAATTTATTTGCGAATTTTTTATTATACCAAACGATACTTAGGCCAATTTTTAATATGTTATTTGATATAGAGGTGCTACCGCAAATCTTATGGTTAATATTAGTAATAGGATTAAGTTTTTTCACTACCATATACACTTTTTCATACTTACAAAAGAATATAAATTAAATTTATTGGAGTAACGTTGCTATCTTAAAATAAGGGAGGTCGAATAATGTCTAATAATAAAGAACAAGATAAACCTTTTAATGACGCAATGGAACATCAACACAAGGTCGAGGGATTTCCAACAAACCAAGGCGGACGACTACCTCTGCCAATTCGTTTAATCGGTTATTTTATATTTGGCGGAATTATTCTAATGATATTATTAGGTTTTTTCGGAAACATTCTATTTAACTAACGCGTGCTTGTCCTCATAAAGGATAAGCTCCATTTTTGTTGAACAGGTTACATTAACATTTAAATTAAGGGTGGAATGATATGAAGTTGGTAAGAATAGTAAGCTTTATAAATAATTGGTACAAATCAATAGGGCAGTAATGTTGAATACAAAGTAAACAAGAAGGAGATGCATTCATGTTAGGTTACTACAATAAACTTTCTTCAGAAGTCTATGATTTAGGCAAATATATTGGTCTTTCATTTGGAGATGTAGAATTTTATTATGATAGATTAGCTTCCTGCAAGGGTACTATTCTGGAACCAGGAGTTGGAACGGGGCGCATCCTCATTCCACTTTTAGAAAAAGGGTTGAAAGTGGAAGGCTTTGATGTTTCGGCTGATATGTTAGAGATATGTCGTAATAATTGTAAAAAAAGAGGATTAAACCCAAAATTAGTTGAAGCGAAAATGGAATCATTCTCGTTAGAAACAAAGTATGAAGCTATCATTGTGCCAACTGGAACATTCCTATTACTTCACGAGAGAAAGGATTCTATCCAAGCATTAAAGAATTTTTATCATCATCTTGCTAACGGAGGAAGGCTTATTATAGATACTTTCTTACAAACAGACTTAACAAAGGATAACGGATCAACAAGAACATGGGAAACGAAAGATGGTGATATGATTACATTAGAAAGTAAGATTACCGAAGTCGATTATATCAACCAGCATACAATATCGCACAACCGCTACGAAAAGTGGCGAAATGGTTTACTACTACAAACAGAATTAGAATGNTTATGAAGTTTATTTATGATAAAAAAAGGGAGCCTACCGACTCTCCCATTTTTAATCTTTTAAGTAATAATTAGGGTTCCCCATTATTACTTAACTGGAACCCAATCAATTGATATGGAATGTTTTGTCGGGAACGTATCATGGTGTGCATAATCTATTTCGTAGTTCCTCTATACATGGTTTCTGCTGCGAATGCTACAGTACCAGTTATTCCCAATGTGTATGAAGTTTTTGTCAACATCTGAGTTGCAATTTTTTCCCAAGCCTTGTACGGAAGTTATATCCGATTTGAAATGAAAAAGGCTGGAGAGTTGCTCATGACATTTAAAATAAATTAAGTAAATGAGCAAACACTTCGAGACCTTACAGGTTGGACAATGATTAATGAAGCAATTGATGCCACATTACGTGGAGAGAGTTTTAAGTTTAACAAAGAACGGGTAGGGAAGATACGTTAAGAATATGATCGTCAATTGGAAGGATAGTTTACTCAAAGAGTATAGTTATTCAACTAACAGGTGCGTTTCTATAATAAAAGAACCGATATGAAATCAAAAAAGGAGAGAGTGTGTGTCCTCTTCTCTCCTAACTACGTTTTATTGTTTAAAAACAAATTCTTCTCTGTACTTACGAGATTCTTTTCCTTCTTTTTCCCAAGTAACAATAACTTTCAATTTCTTTGCCTGAGTAGATATAGGAAAATTTTGATGGCTAATAGATGGGTAATCACTATTCTTTTCTATTTCTAAACCATCACCGGTAGCAGTAAATAATTCAAATTCATATGAAGAACTTGGGTCGTCTCTGTACACTTCCACTCGTTCAATCTTAATGTCTTCATTACCAATATACTTAATAGCCATACTATATACATGGTAGACATCAGGTTTTGGCTTGAGATCATTGCTTTTTGGCTTATCAATAACTACTTCCCATTGATTTGATGTTTCTGATGATGGCAACTCCTCCAGTGATGATGCCACTCCACTGATGGGAAATAAAAGAAATGATAACATTGTGGTGAGAATAAATGCTTTCATATATTTCATCATTCATTCACCTCCCTTTTTATTAGTTTGCAAATAACTTGGTAATATATTCAAAGGAACATTGTTTGTTTAGTTTATTATGCTAGCTGGTGCATTGCTGAAAAAGGACAGTCGTTCTTGTGCTACCATAAGTGATATATCATATTGAAAAAAAGGAGGTATTCAGGTGATTTATGAACTTAGAAAAAATATTTAACTATAAGGTATTGGAGTACATACTTAATAAAGTTGCAGCGCTTGGTTTGTTAGTATTTATTATGTGTACATATTTATTGTTAGCAACTGGATTTGATCTTTATGAGTTTACGGAATATTTATTGAATACAGAGTTCTGGCTATATATGTGTGGATATGCACTTCTAACAACCGTGCTAATCGATTTAGTAAGATATAAATGGAAAAAATTAACGAATAATAGAGGTATCCTATTGCACTGTTTAGCAGGATTCATTGTGTTTTTTCCATTTATGGGTATAAATCCTTTTTCGTTAATTGCTGGTTTTGTTGGCGCATTATGTGCTTTTATTTATGCTATAGGCTCCTACTTTTTTAAAAAGAAAAAGAGATTCGTATGGATGGCTCTATTCGTTTTTCCTCTACTATTAGGTATGAGATTAATAGACTTTACTGTTAAAACGAATTGGAATGAAGAAATAACAAAATCATCATATTCTGCAGAGTTCGAGTATTTTAATGGAAAGCACGAAATTCCTTTATCTTTAGAAAAAGGAGATAAGGTAACGAGTTATATATCCTTTACACAAACAAACGGAGGAGGATACGGATATCGTATTTTAGATCAAAACAAGGATTATGTTGGGATGAAAGAGATAGAAGAAACATATGAAGACTATGGAGCGGTTGATACGAAAGCATTCCAATTTAATGCTAAAAAAGCAGGTGTATATAAATTAATTGTCACAGGCGATGATCTGAAGGGGAAAATTGATGTGAAATGGGAAATAGAGTAATGAATAGTAATATGGGAACTTTTATATGTTATTCCTAATTATGAAAAGCAAATTAGGTGGGTTTTCAACCATTTTATTTTTTGTTGGGTTAGTATCATACATTGCTGTTTTATTTGGTAATGATAATTTCCTATTATTCGGGGTAATTTTATCTGCAATAGGGTTTGTTTCGGCATTATTTGCTGAAAAAGAGGTGTATAAAAAGATAGGCTTAGTTGGTAACGGTATTATATTATTTATTTCAATTGTTATTCCTTTCATTGTCACAACTTTCTTTTGGAATAAACCATAATACATCAACTGATTACAGTTTGTGAAGGATGATACTTATAGTAATGGGTGTTTTAGTCATACAACAGGGATCGTCATAAGTGACATTTCCCTGTTTATTTTTTCCTTTACTATCTGGGGACAGTTTAAGTATAATTCAGTAAAGTCTTAGAGAGTAACGTTGGAGCAGTGGAAAAAAATAATTATTGGGTGGTTATCCGTTTCCGATGCTTCAGAACAAGCAGATAACATTAAGAAATTATTTCACTCTTCAAATATAACCATTTTCAAGAACGCAATTTGTAAGGGGTTTATACTCCACAACAGAAGATAATTTGATTAAGGTAGACGGCTCTCCGAAGGGTAAAGTAGCATCAATAAATTCTTCAAGTATATTTACTGATTCCGTTACGACCTTTACTAAATAACTATACTGACCCGCTAATCGGTGGCATTCTACTACCACCGGATGTTCTTTGCAAAATTCTCTAAATTTTTTTCCTTGCTTCGTATCGATTAAAATAAATGCTGTTACATCTTTATCGAGTTTTTTAGGATCAATGATAGCCCTATATCCTTTTATAACTCCTTTATCCTTAAGCTTTTTTACTCTTTCGTTTGTTGCAGGAGTTGAAAGTCCAATCTTCTTACCTAATTCTGTCATTGAAATTCGAGCATTTTCTTGAAGTTGAATAAGAATGCTTTGATCAATTTCGTCCATGATAGCCTTCTCCCTTCACATTAAAAATTTAAGTATATGTATATTAATTAAGTTAAAAATGAAGTGACTCTTTAAAATAACCTTAAAATAGTTATGTATTTGGAATAATATACCATATAAAATTGTATTTAATAAAGTTATATCACTTTTTCTAACGGGGAGAGGAATTCAAATGGAATTATATCGAGCTACTATTGAAGATTTAGAAGGTGTATCACATTTATTTAATTTGTATCGTATGTTTTATCAACAAACAGCAGATTTAGAAGGTGCCAAAAATTATATTAAAAATCGTTTAGAAAGTAAGGATTCTATTATATTCGTTGTTAAAGATAAGAAAGGGTATGTAGGATTTACTCAACTATATCCTACATTTTCATCAGTATCCATGAAAAGAGCATGGATATTAAATGACTTGTATGTAGATGCAGAAGCCAGAAACCAAGGAATAGGAGAAATGCTCTTACATAAAGCAAGAGAATTTGCTATTGAAACAGGTGCTAAAAGCATTAGCTTGGAAACAGCACCTGATAATTACGCTGCTCAAAGACTATATGAAAAGAATGGCTACAAAAGGGATTCTCAATATTATCATTATAATTTAGATTTGGCTGAATAGCCTTTAAATGGTTATTCAACTATTGGGTGCATTGACACAACAGGGAGATTGGATGGTGCGTTGATGAGTGAAAATAGAGAAACTCCCGGAGTAAAAGAGAACGAATGAGACAATAGGAATTTAAGCATCCTTCAAGTAGTATTCACGGAGCAATCTTTCTAATCTAGTTGGAGGAATGGGTTGGAAAGGTACTGGAATCCTTATTCGTGATATATAATATACGCTGTCTATCTAGAATGGTGTCCGTTCTGAACTCGATGCACATACATAAATGATATTTGTGCTTTTTTGAGCTATATGAATTAAGTAAAGGAGGATATAGACATGAAATAGAGAAAGTTTGAACAAAACGGTATGGCCATTTGCCATCCGTTTTTCTTTTAATTAATTTAAAAACCTTTAAACGGTGTACGTCGTCTAATAAATAGAAAGGAGGAACTGATGTGGATGACTTAACAGCAGAAGTGTTTGAAATAGAAGATAAGGAAGAACTTATAGATGAAATAATGAATAAGCATGGACAGGATATCTTACAACTTGTTTATTCTTATGTAAATAATAAAGAGCTCGCTGAGGATTTAACCCAAGATATATTTGTTAAATGTTATAAATCTCTTCATACATACAGGGGAAAGTCAAAGATAAAAACATGGTTGTGGAGAATTGCTATTAATCATTGTAAGGACTATTTAAAAAGTTGGTATAACAAAAAGGTAATCGTTACAGAAAATGAATCCATGTACACAGAAGTTCAAAAAGAGAGTGTGGAACAGACTGTTATTCAAAATGATGATGATCACAGGCTAGCTTCAGCAGTTATGAACTTACCAATAAAATATCGAGAGGTAATTTATCTTTTTTATTTTGAAGAATTGCCAATCAAGGATATTGCTATAGTTATACAAGTGAAGGAAAATACGGTTAAAACAAGACTTAGAAGAGCCAAGGAACTCCTTAAAAATGGATTGGAGGAATAGGTAAATGGAAGAACAATTAAAAGGGTTGCGTAAATCAATGAAGAAAACAACCTTTAAACAGTTGGATTTTTCTGCGCAACAGCGTAAGGAAGTTCACAAGAAAATTAATAAATCCTACGAAAATGACGAGGATATTTTCTTAGCAGTATTACGGTTACTTATTCATGAAAAAACTGGGTATGAATTGACACAGCTATTACGGGGGAGAGGAATTCAAAAGTTTGAGGAAAATGAAGGTTTTTTATATACCTTGCTACATCGTCTAGAACAGAATCATTTTATCCAATCAAGTTGGGATTACACAGGAGCAAAATATTATCAAATAGATAATAAGGGGAGAAAGATATTACGTAAGGCAGAAAAAAATACTGCAAAGAAACGCTTTATATTTAAAGAATTGATGCAGGAGTGATAAAAATTGAATAAAAAGGAAGAGCATTTTTTAAAAGAGGTCACTAATCATATTAAATCAAAGGAAGCAAAGAAATTTGTGGGAACTGAATTGGAATTTCATTTAAGGCAAGCTAAAAAGACATGGCTAGAGAAAGGTTTAAGTGAGGTAGATGCAGAAAAGAAAGCGGTTCAAGAAATGGGAAGTCCAACCAAGCTGGGTCTGGAACTCAACAAACTTCATCGTCCAAGGATAGATTGGTTGATTATTATTTTGCTATTGACTGCTATGGGGCTGGGTTTCTTGCCGATTATTTCACTCGGAGACGCAGACCTTATGGATGTGAATCACTTCCTAAAAAATAAGGTTATTTTTGTTATTTTAGGTGTTGCTATAGCCTTGGGAATGATGATGATTGATTATCGTAAATTAGAAAAGCTTGGATGGTTGTTTTACATAGTTGGAGTATTCATACTCTTATCAATCCATCTTTTTCCGAATGTAACAGTAAATGGGGAACCTTTTATAAAAATTGGACCAATTGTAATTGAATGTCTAATGGCTGTACCATTCTTTTTTCTAGCTTGGGCTTCTCTTTTCAATAACAGTAAATTAAAGGTTTGGCATCTTGGTATTTTATTTTTATTTTCTTTGTATCTATTTTTAATGATACCTAATCTTTCCACAACCTTTATCTATACCATGATGGTACTTGTTATGCTTTGGTGGAGTAAGTTAGGTAAAAAAAAGGCACTTATCATTACGGTTGTACCCATTTGTTTATCAATTATTGGTGGCTTCTATTTTTGGTCTTCTGCAGAGAAATACCAACTGCAAAGAATTTTAGGGTATTTAAACCCGAAAAATTATGCTGATGGTGCGGGTTATATGTATGTACGTTTGACAGAGCTAATGTCGTCAGCAGGTTGGTTTGGTACATCTGGAATGAAAGAGTTCATTCCGGCTGCGCATACTGACTTGGTGTTTGCAAGTTTGACTTACTATTATGGGTATTTGTTTGCGCTTTTCCTTGTCTTAATTCTTTCCCTTTTTGTAGCAAGGATAATGGTCATAGCTTATAAAATAAATGGTCATTATGGTAAATTGCTTCTTGTCGGTGGAATGACCCTTTTTGTAGTCCAATTCATTTATAACGTTGGAATGATCCTGGGCTTATTACCAATCACTTCTGTATCCTTGCCTTTTATCAGTTATGGATTGATGCCAACTTTATTTAATGCGTTTTTAATGGGTGTCGTATTAAGTGTGTATCGACGTAAAAATTTGATATCAAGTAGTTCCATTTAGTAAATCTGAGGTTCTTTTAAATTAAGTTTAACTAAGGAAAAATTTAACATATTCGGGAAACGGGTGCCTTCCTGAAATAAGGTGCTATCTTTGTTGTACCATATCGGCAAGAACTGATGCTAGTATAGTTTCATGGACACAACTTAGTTAAGTTTTTCGGGAAATTGACAACACTAATAATGAAAGGTTGTGTCCATATGGGAAACAATAATAATGGCAAAAAATACAATGAAGACTTTAAAAAGATGATAGCTAATCTTTATAACTATGGTAGCTCAGCCAGAGATTTAAGCAGCGAATATGGTGTTTCTGAAGTTACTATTTATGCTTGGGTTAAGAGATTTTCTCCAATTAAAACGGAGGATGGATCAACTGTAACTGCTGACGAAATTGCTAAAATGAAAAAGCAAATGCTCCGTCTTCAGGAGGAAAATGAAATCTTAAAAAAGGCTATGGCTATATTCGCAAAAAAGTAAGTCTTACTGAGCTAACTACTGTTATAGAAAAGAATACAGATCAACACTCTATTCAAATGCTTTGTAATGTTTTAGATATTCCAAGGAGTACGTATTACGATACATTAAATAAAACAGAATCGAATCGTGGTGATATTACTTATATCAATACGTTAAAAGATGGTTGGTGCTATCTGGCATCCGTTATGGATTTACACACGAAAAAAATGGTTGGATATTCTTTCTCACGTTTTATGACAACCGATTTGATTTCAAAGGCTTTAAAGAATGCTTATGATACCCAGCAACCAGAAGATGGACTAGTCTTTCATTCTGATTTAGGTTCGCAATAAACTAGGGATGATTTTGCGAAGAATATTAATTTTTATCATATGAGGCATTCATTCAGCCATAAGGGTTCCCCATATGACAATGCCATTTTAAAATAGGGATTGTTCCTTAAGAAAAAGTTTTAAATTGAATGGATTAGGTCACTTATTTATAGGGGTATGTGATAAAATGATAGAAGATGGTTAAGTTTGTATAGATAAAACAAAGGAGGAGGTTGAATTATGGCTATAAGTAATGATGAATTAGTCGAAATGGTAAAAAAGCTACCACAATCTGCTAAAAAATCAGCATATGATTATTTGAAATATTTAACTATAAGTCATACACGTCCAAACTGGGATGAAATTATGGAATTGGATCCAGATGGAACCCCCTTAACTGAAGAGGAAGAAAGACAACTAAAGAATAACTCTGAGTTTGTGTCATGGGAGGAAGCTTTGAATGAGCTTAACTTACCAACTGACACTAAGTCGTGAATCAATTAAATTTCTGAAGAAGCAGGAGAAATCTATACAATTAAGAATAAGTACAGCTTTAAATGGGCTAACAATACAACCCCCTCTAGGTGATATACGGCCATTAACAGGTAGAAAAGGCCAATTAAGACTAAGGGTAGGAACATACAGAGTTATATTCGAAATTGATCGTAATGAAAAAATGATTTATATACTTACTATTGACAATCGTGGTGATGTATATAAATAACTTAATTTAAGACCATTTAGACAAATTAAATGTCATAATGGTCTTTTTCAATCTTAATAAATTGAATCAGGATGTTTTGTAAAAGAAATACCTTTGTGAAAACATACACTTAAACTATATGGTGCAAGAGTGAAATAGGGAGTTGTTGACGAGGCAACTCCAATTTTGGTGACGAGCAAGTTGATTGAATAAAAATGGAAAATAATAAATAAAGGATAAAATGATAGACCCTATTGTTTATTGTGTTAACTAGGCAGTTTAGTTGAAGAAGAGTTTGGAGTTTTCAGGGAATAAAAAGTACAATTAAAATCAAAAACTTTAATAAAGGATGAAAAAATTGATTGCCAAATTACAGATAAACAATGAAGACTTAATAGCTCAACAAGAGGATGCTATAAGATATACGAAAGTCCATAAAAAAAGGAAGAAAAAATTATTCTTATTCCAAATGAAATATAATTTTTTACTACTCTAACTGGTGCAATAAAGGAAAGAAATTATATTGGAGCCAGTACCTTTTTGTGTGATAATAATTATAGGAAAAAAATAACGTAGGGTTGTTCATAAAATGGATATGAAAAGCAAGTTAGAAATAAATGTGGCGGAACTCCAGATGATTTTAAATCATTCTCATCCAGAAGTGACGTTAAAATACATTGGCAAAT
The DNA here is from genome assembly GCF_900176885.1 of Oceanobacillus senegalensis. Lineage (GTDB taxonomy): Bacteria > Bacillota > Bacilli > Bacillales > Amphibacillaceae > Oceanobacillus > Oceanobacillus senegalensis. The sequence continues at coordinate 4,093,469 of NZ_LT839648.1, forward strand.
GAATAGATTGAAAATCATTTAAATCATTTTGTTTTATAAATTTGGCGTAGCATAAGTATAACAAAATTAATGTCGAAAATTAATTGAGTGTATTATATGTATCTGTCCTTAAGCCTATTTTATTATTAGAAAAAATGATTTACTGATCTATTAAAAAGTGATTTGATTGATTGTAAAAAATGATGAATTAAAGGAGAATAATTGCTTATGTGGTCGTTGTTAATAGTTAATCTAATTATATCAGTTATGTTACTTACTGGATTTTTAAATCATATTGTACTTATATTTTTAGTCTTTTTATTTATTTTAGGTGAAAAAATAGAAAGAGTGGTTAAAGTAAAACAACCAAATAGATTATTTTCGATTTTAATTGCATTATATTCAACAATTTTAGTAATAGCTTTATTTTATGAAGTTTATTTATGATAAAAAAAGGGAGCCTACCGACTCTCCCATTTTTAATCTTTTAAGTAATAATTAGGGTTCCCCATTATTACTTAACTGGAACCCAATCAATTGATATGGAATGTTTTGTCGGGAACGTATCATGGTGTGCATAATCTATTTCGTAGTTCCTCTATACATGGTTTCTGCTGCGAATGCTACAGTACCAGTTATTCCCAATGTGTATGAAGTTTTTGTCAACATCTGAGTTGCAATTTTTTCCCAAGCCTTGTACGGAAGTTATATCCGATTTGAAATGAAAAAGGCTGGAGAGTTGCTCATGACATTTAAAATAAATTAAGTAAATGAGCAAACACTTCGAGACCTTACAGGTTGGACAATGATTAATGAAGCAATTGATGCCACATTACGTGGAGAGAGTTTTAAGTTTAACAAAGAACGGGTAGGGAAGATACGTTAAGAATATGATCGTCAATTGGAAGGATAGTTTACTCAAAGAGTATAGTTATTCAACTAACAGGTGCGTTTCTATAATAAAAGAACCGATATGAAATCAAAAAAGGAGAGAGTGTGTGTCCTCTTCTCTCCTAACTACGTTTTATTGTTTAAAAACAAATTCTTCTCTGTACTTACGAGATTCTTTTCCTTCTTTTTCCCAAGTAACAATAACTTTCAATTTCTTTGCCTGAGTAGATATAGGAAAATTTTGATGGCTAATAGATGGGTAATCACTATTCTTTTCTATTTCTAAACCATCACCGGTAGCAGTAAATAATTCAAATTCATATGAAGAACTTGGGTCGTCTCTGTACACTTCCACTCGTTCAATCTTAATGTCTTCATTACCAATATACTTAATAGCCATACTATATACATGGTAGACATCAGGTTTTGGCTTGAGATCATTGCTTTTTGGCTTATCAATANTGCCATTTTAAAATAGGGATTGTTCCTTAAGAAAAAGTTTTAAATTGAATGGATTAGGTCACTTATTTATAGGGGTATGTGATAAAATGATAGAAGATGGTTAAGTTTGTATAGATAAAACAAAGGAGGAGGTTGAATTATGGCTATAAGTAATGATGAATTAGTCGAAATGGTAAAAAAGCTACCACAATCTGCTAAAAAATCAGCATATGATTATTTGAAATATTTAACTATAAGTCATACACGTCCAAACTGGGATGAAATTATGGAATTGGATCCAGATGGAACCCCCTTAACTGAAGAGGAAGAAAGACAACTAAAGAATAACTCTGAGTTTGTGTCATGGGAGGAAGCTTTGAATGAGCTTAACTTACCAACTGACACTAAGTCGTGAATCAATTAAATTTCTGAAGAAGCAGGAGAAATCTATACAATTAAGAATAAGTACAGCTTTAAATGGGCTAACAATACAACCCCCTCTAGGTGATATACGGCCATTAACAGGTAGAAAAGGCCAATTAAGACTAAGGGTAGGAACATACAGAGTTATATTCGAAATTGATCGTAATGAAAAAATGATTTATATACTTACTATTGACAATCGTGGTGATGTATATAAATAACTTAATTTAAGACCATTTAGACAAATTAAATGTCATAATGGTCTTTTTCAATCTTAATAAATTGAATCAGGATGTTTTGTAAAAGAAATACCTTTGTGAAAACATACACTTAAACTATATGGTGCAAGAGTGAAATAGGGAGTTGTTGACGAGGCAACTCCAATTTTGGTGACGAGCAAGTTGATTGAATAAAAATGGAAAATAATAAATAAAGGATAAAATGATAGACCCTATTGTTTATTGTGTTAACTAGGCAGTTTAGTTGAAGAAGAGTTTGGAGTTTTCAGGGAATAAAAAGTACAATTAAAATCAAAAACTTTAATAAAGGATGAAAAAATTGATTGCCAAATTACAGATAAACAATGAAGACTTAATAGCTCAACAAGAGGATGCTATAAGATATACGAAAGTCCATAAAAAAAGGAAGAAAAAATTATTCTTATTCCAAATGAAATATAATTTTTTACTACTCTAACTGGTGCAATAAAGGAAAGAAATTATATTGGAGCCAGTACCTTTTTGTGTGATAATAATTATAGGAAAAAAATAACGTAGGGTTGTTCATAAAATGGATATGAAAAGCAAGTTAGAAATAAATGTGGCGGAACTCCAGATGATTTTAAATCATTCTCATCCAGAAGTGACGTTAAAATACATTGGCAAATGAATAGATTGAAAATCATTTAAATCATTTTGTTTTATAAATTTGGCGTAGCATAAGTATAACAAAATTAATGTCGAAAATTAATTGAGTGTATTATATGTATCTGTCCTTAAGCCTATTTTATTATTAGAAAAAATGATTTACTGATCTATTAAAAAGTGATTTGATTGATTGTAAAAAATGATGAATTAAAGGAGAATAATTGCTTATGTGGTCGTTGTTAATAGTTAATCTAATTATATCAGTTATGTTACTTACTGGATTTTTAAATCATATTGTACTTATATTTTTAGTCTTTTTATTTATTTTAGGTGAAAAAATAGAAAGAGTGGTTAAAGTAAAACAACCAAATAGATTATTTTCGATTTTAATTGCATTATATTCAACAATTTTAGTAATAGCTTTATTTTATGAAGTTTATTTATGATAAAAAAAGGGAGACTACCGACTCTCCCATTTTTAATCTTTTAAGTAATAATTAGGGTTCCCCATTATTACTTAGCTTGAACCCAATCAATTGATATGGAATGTTTTGTCGGGAACGTATCATGGTGTGCATAATCTATTTCGTAGTTATAATGATGTTCAATATTCCAACCCACTATATCATCCGAAGTTCCTCTATACATGGTTTCTGCTGCGAATGCTACAGTACCAGTTATTCCCAATGTGTATGAAGTTTTTGTCAACATCTGAGTTGCAATCTTTTCCCAAGCTCCGACAGTAAGAGTAGAAAAGGTAGTGGTATACCCCAGGTCGGCTGCTAATTTACTAAGGTCATCTTTTGAAAAATAAGTAGTTTCAACATAAATCTTACAAGGATTATATTTTTCTAAATAGCCATCATATGGCCAAGCATCTCTATCACATCCAGATTCCCAGTAGTAATCAGTTGACTGGTTAGCAGCAAAACTACTTGATGGTAATACAAAAATAGCTAATGCAGCAATTAAAACTAAAGATAATGAACATTTAAGTAATTTCATTTTTTATAACCCTCCTTTCTCAAAATAGTTATACAATTTATACTAAATTAATTATTAATAAAATTAAAGTGATTAATTGAAATCTTTGTATAATTTTGTTTAACCTAAAAGTCGTTTTGTAGTGTTTTCCTAGCCTAGATGAGCAAAAGTTAATGGATTTAAGAAAATTCTTTATGTAAATGCAAAATATGTAGAAAACGAAGATAGCTATCGAATGAAACATAGATCAACCATATTTGGTCAAGAAAGTGTTTCAAATTAATTAACAGAAATTGTGTCTTTTTACTTGATGGTCATAAGCGTTTGTTTTTTAACCTTTTAGAACCAGAATTATTCATATAATGTATTGAATATGTATGTTAGAATCAATGTAGATTGAGAGAGTTATCATTAAAATGATAATTGTAGGGTGAGAGTTATGTCGAAGGTTCTTGTTACTTTCAAAAATATGTTTTTAGATTTATTTTCTATGGGGAAAGGCTTTGTGTATGGGTTTGTAATGGTTGGATTATTTATTATCATTTGTGGGTCTATAATATATGGAATTCTGTTTCTCAAAAATATAATCTTTTAGCCATGTGAAGAATTGTACATATACTTTCGGGCACCTAACTTGAATAAGTGGGTGTTTTTATTTTCAAAAAAAGTGATGGAACGGGGGATTTTCTTCAAAAAGGTATAGATCCATTTTTAATTGATTTTTTAAATGGACAGTAACCTTTAATAAGGTAATCGAATTTTTAAATAAAACATATGTATGGGAGGGATTATATGTATTTGATTCTATCAATCGTTTTAAGTGCCATTTTAGGTTATGTTTTATTTATGATGGGACCACTTGTTGGTGGTATTGTTGCTTTTGGAATCGTAGTAGGTTGTATATTTAGAGGATTGTATTTAATAAATGATATTCATAAAAGAATTTCAAATATATCACCCAAGGAAGATAAAGCTCAAAAAGCATTAAGAGAATATCTAGAAGAAAAAAGTAAATAGTTTACTGAATTAACGCGGTGCGATTGTTCATGATTGGTAGTAGTCGCTTCTTGTGTTAACAAAGCAGTTTAATGGAAGAAATGAAAATGAGGGGTCAGATTGAAGAATTTTTTATTCATCATAAATTTATTTGCGAATTTTTTATTATACCAAACGATACTTAGGCCAATTTTTAATATGTTATTTGATATAGAGGTGCTACCGCAAATCTTATGGTTAATATTAGTAATAGGATTAAGTTTTTTCACTACCATATACACTTTTTCATACTTACAAAAGAATATAAATTAAATTTATTGGAGTAACGTTGCTATCTTAAAATAAGGGAGGTCGAATAATGTCTAATAATAAAGAACAAGATAAACCTTTTAATGACGCAATGGAACATCAACACAAGGTCGAGGGATTTCCAACAAACCAAGGCGGACGACTACCTCTGCCAATTCGTTTAATCGGTTATTTTATATTTGGCGGAATTATTCTAATGATATTATTAGGTTTTTTCGGAAACATTCTATTTAACTAACGCGTGCTTGTCCTCATAAAGGATAAGCTCCATTTTTGTTGAACAGGTTACATTAACATTTAAATTAAGGGTGGAATGATATGAAGTTGGTAAGAATAGTAAGCTTTATAAATAATTGGTACAAATCAATAGGGCAGTAATGTTGAATACAAAGTAAACAAGAAGGAGATGCATTCATGTTAGGTTACTACAATAAACTTTCTTCAGAAGTCTATGATTTAGGCAAATATATTGGTCTTTCATTTGGAGATGTAGAATTTTATTATGATAGATTAGCTTCCTGCAAGGGTACTATTCTGGAACCAGGAGTTGGAACGGGGCGCATCCTCATTCCACTTTTAGAAAAAGGGTTGAAAGTGGAAGGCTTTGATGTTTCGGCTGATATGTTAGAGATATGTCGTAATAATTGTAAAAAAAGAGGATTAAACCCAAAATTAGTTGAAGCGAAAATGGAATCATTCTCGTTAGAAACAAAGTATGAAGCTATCATTGTGCCAACTGGAACATTCCTATTACTTCACGAGAGAAAGGATTCTATCCAAGCATTAAAGAATTTTTATCATCATCTTGCTAACGGAGGAAGGCTTATTATAGATACTTTCTTACAAACAGACTTAACAAAGGATAACGGATCAACAAGAACATGGGAAACGAAAGATGGTGATATGATTACATTAGAAAGTAAGATTACCGAAGTCGATTATATCAACCAGCATACAATATCGCACAACCGCTACGAAAAGTGGCGAAATGGTTTACTACTACAAACAGAATTAGAATGTTTTCCACTTCGTTGGTACGGAGTGGAAGAATTTAAAATGCTCCTGGAACAGATTGGGTTTGAAGATATAGTAGTATCAGCAGATTATCAATATGGACAATATCCAACTAAAGCCAATCAAACCATTACATTCGAAGCTGTCGTTAATAAGAAGTAGAGTTATATTTCATTCTACTAACGGTTGGTGTTAATGAGAGAAGAAATCATCATGATGATGGTCTTTTTTTGGGTTAAATATTCTGAGTGTTAAGAAGTAATCTTAATAGGATCGCCTTTTTATTTTGCACAAAATTCTAATAATATCTTTGTAATATTATGCTATTATTGAAATAAAAGTAATGAAGCTAACAAATTTTATCTTATAATTTAGAGAGAAGGTTGATAGTTATGAGTAAAGATTCCGTTGTTCAAATGTGGGAAAGCTATCAAAAAATTAACCCAGATGCACCTGAAAATTATGAGGCATGGGCATTTGGTGACTCGCAGGAGATGGCTGATGAGCTTGCGAAGTTAGTAATCGAAGGAAAGAAAACAGCTACAGCGTCGAATTATACATTGTATGAATTGGAAAATGAACCACTACCTTATGTTGGTCTTCACAATATTATTCTGGATGGGGATGGAGAAGCTGTTGCGATTTTAGTAACCACATCGGTAGAAGTTGTCTCTTTTGCTGAAGTAACAAAGGAGCACGCCTATTTAGAAGGTGAAGGTGACCGTACATTAGAATATTGGCGTGAAGTTCATGAAACCTTCTTCAAAAAGGAATTTGAGAACATAAATCAAGATTTTACATATAATATGCCTGTTGTTTGTGAAAGGTTTAAACTAGTATATCGAAAATAAGTGAATGTCTATATTTATCCACGACTGCGGTTGCTCAATAGGGGTAATCGCTTCTTGTGCTAAAGGGCAGATTAATCAATTTAAGTAAGGCATAGGGGTAGATAATATATGAAAAATTTATAGCATGCTTGTTAACCGCATTTATTTTGTTAGCTGCTTGTTCAAATACTAGTAAAGAAAAAACAAACAAAGAATCATAGATAGTACAGTTTCAATTGGGGCTGTTGACTCTGAACAATCAAATTTAGACAAACAAAAAATTACGTTTGAAATTACAATTGCAAATGCAGATAAGGTTAGTATTGTTGATACTGTTAATGTCATTCCATCTATAAATATAAAAGATAGACTTATTAGGGTAAAGAATATAGGTGTAAAGTATAATCAAGATACGATTGGAATTAACGGAGAAATTATCTTTGACTCAAAGGGGTTTACAAAGGAAGAAATTACAAACTTTGAGCATTACATAAAAGGACTACATTTTATAGAAGATAATAACAGAGAGTCCTTTTAGTTAATCGTTTAGGTGAATAAAACAATCTCACACGTAATATCTCTGATAATATATCTCTTTTCCATTTATTATGTTATTACGTTTTTTGAGCTTTTCTAGAATAAGTTAAATTAGTATTACCATTGAACAGGCTTTTTCAATCGGATAACTTATCTGAAATAAGGAATACCACCTTGCTGTTTTGCTAAAATGATAGTTTAGTGGAACAAGGTGATGCTTAAGTTTTTGAAACGAATATGGTAATTTGGTGATATCAAATACAATCTATTGGTGGTGATTTTAGATGGAACCGAAATGGCTTGAATGGGCGAAGCAACTTCAATCCATTGCACAGGCAGGATTAACGTACTCGAAAGATGTATACGACTTAGAAAGATTTGAATGGATTAGAGATATTAGCGTTGAAATACTGTCAGAACATACGGATGTTCACAAGACAGTAATAAGAGATTTGTTTGCCAATGAAACTGGGTATGCAACTCCTAAAGTAGATATTAGGTCCGTTGTCTTTAAAGATAATAAAATTTTAATGGTTAGAGAGAACACAGATGGAAATTGGTCGTTACCAGGCGGTTGGGGAGATATTGGAGAAACTCCAAGCGAAGTTGCCGTTAAAGAAGTAAAAGAAGAATCGGGCTTTGACGTTAAAGCAATTAAATTGATAGGTGTACTTGATAAGAAATGTCATCCTCATCCCCCTTCACCCTATCACGTTTATAAAGTGTTTATCCAGTGTGAAATAATAGGGGGGCAACCAAAAGAAGGAATGGAAACGAGTGCAGTTGAATTTTTTGCTGAAGATGAATTACCACCATTATCAATAGCTAGAAATACGGAATCACAGGTTAAATTGGCTTTTAAACATTTACATAATCCACAAGAGCCCGCATATTTTGATTGACTTAGAAGTAGAAAATATCACTTAGTTGTTTTAGAAACGGGCGCATTTTTGGAGTAAGGATCAGCGTACCTTAATTGTATATAAGGAACTGATTGTTTCTCCATAAGGTAGATGTAGCTTCATATAAGAATAAATTATATCTGAGAAGGGAAATTATTCCGGAATAGCAATGGACAAAGGAATGGGTTAACAGAAGGTGCAAAGGTAAAATACCTCTGGATTATGCATCAATGTCTTCATAAAGTGTTACCTGTTTTTTTCTCAATCTTCCCATCTTAAATTCAACTTGAACATTGTAACCATGGTGAATGAATATACATAAAATACCGGGTGCAGAAGTTAAAAAAGACGATCTCAAAATGATTGTCTTTTTTTAGGATCCATTAATATTATTGGAATATTATGTTAGCATCAGAAATGAAGCTAATGGTTTGAATGGTGTAACAAAGTGTTTTGGAAATATATGGGATATTGATTTAGGGGGATATGATGAAAAGGTCTTTGTTCGTAATGCTTTTATCCATATTTTTAAGTGCTTGTTCCGAAACAGAAGTTTTTAATTTTGTTGATCAAAGTGATAATTGGAAGGTAACTTATACAGTGGAAATACTTGATAATCAAATAGAACAGACAAAGACAATAATTGAATACATTGGTGAAAAATCTATTCCAGAACAAATTAATTATTCTATTGAATGGTGTAATGGAAATAGGAGGGCATAGGCGTTATTGTGGTGGTTGTGCATTTATCAATAAAAATACAAATGTTAATGCTACTATAACGTGGAATGAAAACACGGAGGAACTAAAATTAAAAAACAAAAATTAAGGTTCTTAATCAGTCTTTGCAGAAAACGTAATGGTGCAAATTAGGAGGAATGGAATGCAAGAGAAAGTTAATTTTTGGTCATTTATTTTTTCAATATTTTGTATACCTTTGTTTCTAATCGTTATCTCAGGTTGGGTGCGCTATTCCATAATGGGTAATCCCCCTTTAACTATCGTTTTAATTATTACGTTATTTACATTTCTATTTGGTGTATATGGATTTTCTGGTGTAAAAGACTGGAAAGGTATGTTAAGAAGTGTGTCTACAGTAGTCTTAACACTGAGTTTATCGGCATTAATCGGTTTTATTATATTTATAGGAAATGTGTGGAGCTAATTGGTGCAATAGCTGTACAAGGGGTTGTCGATGCGACAGATCTAATTTTTATAAAGGGTAGTTTAGTGGAAAAAAGAAAAGTATACGAGGGGGGGATTATATTGAATAACACCATTATCAATCGTATTAACCATATCCAAGAAAAGGATAAATTCTCTGGAAGCATTCTCGTTAAAGTGAATAATGATATTTTAACAGAATTAAGCTATGGTTATGCTAACCGTTCAGAGCAAATTAAAAATAGCACTTATACAAGATATGGGATAGCATCGGGATGCAAACTTTTTACATCAATAGCAATCTGTCAGCTTGTGGAAGATGGAAAACTTACTTTTGAAACAAAATTAGAAGATTGCCTCGATGTTTCTTTTCCTCATTTTGATAAGGACATAACTATTCATCATCTTTTAACGCATACGGCAGGAGTACCTGATTATTTTGAAGAAGAAGTTATGGGTGATTTTGAGGAATTGTGGGTTAAGAAGCCAATGTATCTTATGAGAAACTTAAAAGACTTTTTACCCCTATTTCAGAATCAACCTATGAAATTTAAAGTAGGAGAAAGTTTTCATTACAATAATGCTGGATATATTATACTTGGTTTAATTATAGAGCAAGTAAGTCAACTTGAATTTTCCGAATATATAGAGGAAAATATCTTTAAAAAATCGGATATGACCAGCTCGGGTTATTTTGAATTTGATTCTCTTCCCAAACGTACAGCACTTGGTTATATTGACCATCCAAATGGTGAGTGGAAAACAAATATTTATTCATTGCCTGTAAAAGGTGGTTCAGATGGCGGAGCCTTTGTAACCGTCTACGATATGGCAAACTTATGGGATTCGCTCTTACATAACCAATTACTTAATGACGAGCACACTAATAAGTTACTTACTCCGTATGTTCGGACAAATGATAAAAATGGCTTTTATGGTTACGGAGTATGGATTGAGAAAAAGGATGATGAAATTTTAAAATTTTATATTATGGGTTATGACCCAGGGGTTAGTTTCCATTCTGCGTTTTATCCTAAAACATCAACCAAAACAGTAATATGTTCGAACAAATCCCAAGGTGCATTCAATGTAATGAAAGAAATTGAGGGGCTAATTTGCAATTAATTATTTGAATTTGAGAAACAACCTTCCTTTTGGCTAACAAGTGCTTATCTTGAACAAAGAGTTGTCGAGGCTGGCAGCTCCTTTTGTGCTAAAGGAGTTAATACTTCAACAAGATAATTTGGTTTATATGGTAATAAATTAGGTGAAAGGGGACGTTATCATTAAAAAAATAAAGTTAAGTTTGTTTGTGATTACGCCTTTGCTAATAGGTGGTTGTTAATGGGTGCTTATCTTTTATAAAGAATACATAAGAAAAAATGGACAGGACTTAGAAAAATATGATTAAGATAATGGAAATGTCAGATTACAGTTTATCGAGTTACAGTAACTTTTTCGGGGGAGAAGCTTAAAATTAGAAAAGGTTTTAATAGATACCAGATTTGCTGGAAAAATCTTTTAACCTATCAGAAAAGAATATATAATGAGAAAAGGAAAACGATAAGGGATTTAATGATGTGTTGGAGGTTATTGATTTGAAATGTATAGCGGTTTTTTGCGGTTCAAGTAATGGAGCGTCTGATATTTATAAAGAAGGCGCTATTCAATTAGGAAAAGAATTAGTCAGACGTAATATTACATTAGTTTATGGTGGTGCAAGTGTAGGGATTATGGGGGAAGTAGCTGATACCGTCTTAGAAGAAGGCGGGAATGTTATAGGTGTGATACCAAGGCTTCTAGAAGAGCGAGAAATATCTCATCAACATTTAACTAAATTATATACCGTGGATACCATGCATGAAAGAAAAGCGAAAATGGCAGAGTTAGCCGATGGGTTTATTGCATTACCCGGAGGTCCGGGGACTTTAGAAGAGTTTTTTGAAATATTTACATGGGCGCAAATTGGATTACACCAAAAACCTTGTGGGCTTCTTAATATTAATGGATACTACAACCCTCTTATTGACCTACTTGATCACATGGTTGAGCAACAATTCCTTCAGAAGAAATATCGCTCATTAGCTCAATTAGATTCAGATCCTAAAGTGTTAATTGATAAATTTTATACATATGAACCACCAACAATAAAAACCTACAACAAATAATAAAAGACTTAAACGGGTGCGATTATCTAATAAGGGTAGTCGCCTATTTATTTAAGAGTTTTTGTTTTATTGAACTTTTATTTTTTTACTTTTAATCAAATTTACTTAAACAAACGGGGTGGTTTCTAGAAAAACGAGGAATGCTTATTTTTCTATTTGGCTGGATAGTGGAAGAGTCCAGATTAGTCTTTATTCAACAATCGGTCCATATAATTGAACAACATCTTTAGAATAAATGTAGAATAGGATTATGCAAAAAGGTATTGGAGAAGTGTATGAGGTATTTTGGTTATAATCTTATTTTGGCATAGGCCAAATCGAATATAGATAAGTAAAAATAGTGATTATTTGCTCCTGATGTAGAAGATAATACAACCCCAAAAATTAGACTTTTACTCTAACTTTTGGGGACATTGATAGTCAGGACACGTGTTTGCTTTTGGTTTTTGATAAATTTATTTTATTATTTTTTATTAAATGAACTAATAAGACGATTAAAGGAAAAGCTGTTCCAATAAGTAAAGTTACTTCGCTATTAAATTTATAGTAGGAATAACTTCCAATCCATGAACCAAAGGCTCCTCCCAAAAAGAAAATGGTCATATATAAGCCATTAAGTCTATTTCTTATCTCGGGATGCAAACTAAAGATAACTTTTTGACCTAATAATAAATTTCCCGATACGCCAATATCAATGCTAATTCCGGAGATAAGAATTAAAATGACACTAAATAGTGAATGATCTTTAACAAAGAATAATAGTACGATAGATAATAGTACGAGCGCCATTGAAATATTAGTCATTGTATAAATATAACCCTTATCCGCTATTTTACCAATAGTAGGAGTTAGTAAAGCTCCAGCTATTGCAGCAAAGCCAAATAATGCAATCTCAATATTTGAAAAATGTAATGGCTCAGACCTTAATAAAATGGGGATAACTGTCCAATAAAGACTAAATGTTGCAAATAAACATGCGTGATAAAATGCTCTTTCTTGTAAAGGCGATGTATTTATTAGTAGCTTCACCATAGAAGCTATTAAATTTGGATATGATATGTTACTAGTCGATACTACTTCATAGTTGGGCAAAAATTTTATAATTAACAGTAATACTGCAACTAACATTATTGCTGAACAAAGAAAGACTGCTCTCCAGCCGAACCAGTCAGCTATTCCGATAGATAAAGGGCGAGCAATCATAATCCCAATCAATAAGCCACTCATCACTTTACCCACATATTTACCTGACTCTCCGATGGGCACAATCCTCATTGTTAGTGGAACTAACATTTGAGCCGCACAAGCTCCAATACCAATTATGGATGTTAATATTAAAAAAACAATTCCATTTGCCGAAATAAGCGTACCAATTAATGAAATAATAGAAAGCCCGATAAGAATAACAATTATTTTCTTACTTTTAAATAAGTCAGCCATTGGTACGATAAAAAATAATCCCAATGCATACCCAATTTGTGTCAAGGTAGTGAGCAATCCAGATAAATCAGAAGAGATGTTCAGATCTTCTGCAATGAATTGTACAATTGGTTGTGCATAATAAATATTAGCAGCAAGTGAACCACAACTAATCGCCAAAATAAATATTAGAAAATTTGTCTTTATAGTCAACTTTATCATTCCTTTTGTTTATTCTTATTTTTGGAACTATCATTCCAAAATGCCTAAAAAAGAAAGACTATAGGTCTGCAATAGTCTTATCCACTAGATTATAGGCTAGATATTTCTCTTTTTTATATCTAGACATTAAATTAATACTGTGATTTAAACTTAATAAAGAATATGCAACTAATTCAGCGTTAGCCTCTTGTGAAATTTCTCCTTTCTTTTTTCCTTCTTCAATGACTTGCTGAAAAACCTTCTCAAGTTCATTAAAATCGTTTAAAAGTATTTCTTCTATAGAAGGATCAATATTTCCAATAAGCAGTGAAGAATTAGTTATAATACAACTTTTGGGAATGTCATCTGAATAGCATTCTTCAATATGTTGATAAAAAAAGGATTTAAGTGATGCTTTAGAGTCTATTCCTCTAAAAAGTAGATTTCTTTTTCGATAGCCATAGTTTTTATAATGCTCTAATACCAGTTTGAAAAGTTCTTCCTTATTACCAAAACTATCGTAAAGCGTAGATCGACTAATTCCCATCGCTTCAATAAGATCTGAGATAGATGTAGCGTCATAGCCTTTTTCCCAGAATAAATACATAGCTTTATTCAAAGCATGTTCTTTGTTAAAACTAATACTTCTACCCAATTTACCACACCCCCATTCATATAAGTTAGTGTTAGTATACAAGTTACGGAACGGTAAGTCCAGAAAAATTTATTTTGAAAGCAATGCCTACGTTAAAGGGCACTGTTCTTTAATAATAAGGCATCTTGTAAGGGTAACACATTTAAATTTAAGGGAATAAGTTTATGAAAGTGTGAAAATTATGAAGTTTTGAGCTTAAACTAACTGGCGCCTTACCGCTACAATGGTAATGCTTTTCTGTATGTAAATGGCAGTTTAGGGTAAGAAGACCTTTAACAACAGAGTCTATAAACGGAATAGCAATTAAATATAAGGACAAAAGACATTCTACATAAAAGAATGTCTTTTTTATTATTTTATACAAAGTATATTGAATATAGTATTCTAATTATATAGAATAGGAGTTAGGAGGCGATTATATGGAGTTATTTTCCACAGGTATTAAACGGGATAGAGAAAAATATATCGTTGAGATCAAAAGCTCTCTTTTATGGGAATCAGCTTTAGGGATAGCAGCTATTACTAATGAATCACTGATCGATACACTGGACCTTTCTGAAGAGGATAAAATTTCCATTACCCAATCATTATCGATGGAGATGAAAGAACAACTTGAATTTGTCCAAAAACACAATACCTGGAAGACGATTCTTCAGATCCTTCACCAAAAAGATTTCGCAGATCTAATTTCCTTTAACAAGTATGTAATGAGTTTATCGTTTATGGAATTAAAGAGCATTGCAATTCCATACCTAGGGAAAGGACAAGAAGAATTAAAAAGTGATCTACTAAAAGGGTCAGAAGAAGCACTTAAGGAATTACAGGACATGACAAAAGAACACCCATTCCTTCCGTCATACCTTGAATTTATTAGTAAAGTGTCTTTTGAGGAACTGAAAAGTCACTTAATTGAAGTTATGACTGGTTGGTTTAAAGCTGTAATTGAGCCTAATAAAGAAAAACTGAAATCTATCCTCTTAAGGGATAAAGCTTTGAAGGAAAAAATGCTGAATAGTTTAGAACCAGATCAGTTTGTTGAATGGGCAACAGATGGTGTGAAATATCCCCCAGAGCCGAGTGTACATAAGGTTTTACTTATTCCCCATTTTATTTATCGACCATGGAATGTTGAAGCTGATTTGGAAGGAGTAAAAGTTTTTTATTATGCCGTAGCAAATGAAAGTATTTCAGGTGAAAGTAAATTTGTTCCTAATAAACTCCTAGTACAAAGGTTTAAAGCCTTAGGAGATGAAACTCGTTTAAAAATTTTGAAATTGATAAAAGAGAAAAATGTATCATTACAAGAGTTAACAACTAAGTTGGATTTGGGTAAAACAACTGTTCATCATCATTTAAAAATATTAAAGTCTGCAAGGCTAGTGTCTCAGAAATCAAATGAATACAGCATAGATATTAAAGCGATAGAGAATTTACCAATGGAACTCGAAATTTACTTGGAAAAGTAAATTATAAAAGGGGTGGAGACCTTCATGGGAGATTCAACTGCACGTGTTGAATTAAAGGAGGAAGTGCCTGAATTTAAAAAGAATTACCCTGTATTTAGATTTATTGGTGGAAACTTAGTTTCTTTCTTCGGTGATCAAATATATTTAATTGCTCTACCTCTAATTGTGGTAACTATCACTGGTTCACCTTTAAGTATGGGAATAGTAGCAGCACTAGAGAGACTACCTATTTTAATTCAGCCGTTTACTGGAGTGTTGGCAGATAATTTTAGTCGTAAGAAAATTTTAATGGTATGTGACTTAGGGAGATTTTTAACAATAGGTACTTTAGGTATATTATACATAATGGAAAACTTGCTTATATGGGAAGTATATGTAGCTGCTTTCGTTGTTGGTGTCTTAACCCAAGTATATAATACATCTCAGTTTGCCTCTGTACCTCAGTTAGTACAAAAAAAAGATCTGCAATTGGTAAGCTAAATAAATACAGGGATATTTCAAATGGCTGTATTTATTGCCCCAGGATTAGGTGGAATTCTTATTAGCATTTATAATCCTGGAATAGGTTTAATTATTAACAGTTTATCTTTCTTTGTGGGATTTCTGGTTATATTGGGTCTTAACATAGAGAGTAACTTACAACAAGGAAAAATTACTAGTACAAAATTTTTTGCGGATATTAAAGAAGGTTTTACCTTTGTCATATACCAGAAGCCAATTTTATACTCAAATCTAGCTATGCTTTTCTCGTTATTTGGGACAACGCTTTTTTTAACAATGCTTGTTATTCATTTAAAATCCACAGTAGGATTAGATGCGATTCGCATAGGCTACATACTTTCTATTGGTGGAGTAGCTGCAATAGTTGGTGCTTTAATGACTAATGTATTAAAAAGATATTTTACTTACAGAGGTATTTTATTTATTGCTGGTGTTGTGGGAGGGGGTTCAATTATAGCTTTTGGTTTATATGATTCGTTTATTTGGTTAGTAATAATGAATGCATTGGGAACAATCTGTGCGGCCATTATGAGTCCCTGTATCGTGACCATAAGACAAAAGCTTAGTCCTGATCACTTATTAGGTCGTGTACAAGCTACTAGTCGCTTTATGACATGGTTATTGATGCCTGTTTCAGCTTTAGTTGCCGGCATCATAGGTGAATACTTGGGGACCACTCCGACTTTATTAATCGGAGGAATAATTGCTATAATAGCATCTTTTATTTATTTGCACCCTTCTCTTAATGATGTATAGAATTACGACATTATTTGATGGAAAATAATAACTTTTTAACAAATAGCAAGATAATGAAACAGAATGATTAAGATACCTAATTAAATTCAGTTACTTTATAACTGGTGCGATTGCTCAATGAGGGTAATCGCTTTTTGTGCTAATGGCAGGATAATGGAAGAATGGTAAATCTAGGCTTCTCTAAATGTACAAATTTGTTTAACATCTTGAACATTAACGTATGAAGTGTTTTAAGATTATAAATAGAGATTTGGATTCACTAAAAAGTTGTTAATAAAACATAGAGCATTATTTGCAAGATTAACGTTATCTTGTACGTAATGCTTTTTTTTACAAGTAATGATTCGGTTTAGGTAAATGTGGGAATATTCACTCAAGACTCTGAAACAATTTTAATTCGTCTTTCGTCTAAAGGTCGAATTCTAATACAGGTTGGAAAAGAGGTGTGGTTATGGATAAAGCTAGAAAGGAAGATAAATTAGAAGAAATAATGATAGAACATGGGAGCGATTTGGTTAGGTTGGCATTTAATTACGTAAAAGATAAAGAGACTGCAAAGGATATGGTTCAAAATACTTTTATCAAATGCTATGAAAACTTAGATAAATTCCGTTATGATTCATCGATAAAAACGTGGTTGTATAGAATCACGATTAATCAGTGTAAAGACTATTTAAAAAGTTGGCATTACAGGAAAGTGCAGACGAAAAGTGTTTTTGAAAGTGCGGTTAAATCCTTTTTACCTTTAACAGAAGAAAAGGTTATTAAGGAATCAGAATCAGAGGAATTGAAAAATGTTATATTTTCCTTGCCCAAAAACTATCGCGAAGTTATCTATCTATATTACTACAAGTCCTTAACAATCAATGAAGTGGCTGAAGTAACTGAATTAAACCTGAATACAGTTAAAACAAGGTTAAGAAGAGCAAAGCAAAGATTAAAAACTTTAATTGAGGAGGCGGGCATTTATGGATAAGTCTAATAAGGAATTTCCTTCATTTGAGGATGATCATGATTTAACTTTTACTAAAGACGATAGGATAGAAACCTTTAAAAAAATTCAGGAAAACTATAATGGAAAACAAGATAACGGTAGCACTTTTTTTCGTATTGGTAAACGTTACGTTGGCCCCATATTAGGGACTGTACTGGTATTAATCCTAGCAATTGGCTTACTTTTACCGAATTTATATTCAGGTAATGAAATGAGTCAAGAAAATCCGAGTAAACAACAAGCATCTACACAGGAGGATTTTTCCTTTTCAGCCTTAATAATGGGAGAAGATTCATCTGATGATAGTAATCACAGAAGTACTATAAATATTTTACTTACTTATAATAACAATGACAATAGCGTGAAATTGGTACCCATTCCTCGTGATACGTACGTTAAGATATATGATTCGGAAGGAAAAATAATTGGTGAGGATAAGTTAGCACATGCATCAGCTTTAAACTACCCAAACCCTCAGGCTGTTTTGACAACGGTGTCGGATCTATTTACTGATATCTCTATCGATTATTACGCAGTTATTCCAGAAGGGGATATATACGGAGAATTAGGAATTAGTAAAAATGAGGCCAGGAATAATCCATTCACAACTAATGAAATTGGATATTTAATGAAAGAACGATTATCCTTTTCTCAGATTAAAAATCTTTTGGAGGAAAGTGAAACAAATATTCCGGGTGAGATAATAAATCAATTCCAAATGGAGGAAGGTAATGCAGAATCTATTCAAGTGATTGATATGGAAAAAGGGATAGAAGAAACATTTATTAATGGTATATATTACGTAGAGATCAATGAAGGTTTATTAGAAACGATCTCTAATACTTTAAAGCAGCATTTGGGTGACAAATAGTCATATAAACTTCAACAAAATATAGATGTAAGGATTAACAGAGAGTACTTAAATTTTCAGGTACAATAGTTGAAAAATGAGATCATCAAATGATGGTCTTTTTCTTTTATTATTAATTTTAGAAAACTACAATGGAAGTATATGGAAGTATTAGGTATTATGCTATGGCTTATGAGGGATGAATTTATCTTCAATCTAAGAGTACAATGACAAAATTGTAAAACCAAACATCAGGAAGGTAGGACGAAAAGATGGGAAAGATAGGCCATAAAACAAATGAAGGTACTCCATCGATTTTTAAGAAAATTTCAGCTTGGATTTTGTTGCTCTTATCTGGCATTGTAGGAATGATCATTTCGATGATTGCGACAATATATTTTGCGGGAATTTCCGGAAGTAGAATTATTGCTTTTGTTGCTGGGATAGTTCTTCTCGTTATCCTTGCAGGTGGAGGTGGATATTTTGCAGGACGAGTGTTAAAAGGAAAGCAGACAAGGTCTATCAGAAAATACACTATGTTTTCTGCCGGAATAACTTTAGCTTTGACAGGATCGCTCGTGTTTGGATTCCTATATACTCCTGTCGAATCCAATCCAATGCAGCCGAGTGATAAGGTTCATTATTGGGATTTAGCTACTGGTTCACGGATTGCGTATACACGGATCTCAGAGGATGTGGATAAGCCATATCCTGTTTTACTTGTTCATGGAGGAGCAGGCGCACCGTCGTTGGAGCACGATGATTATGCTAATGCTCTGTCAAGAGAAGGATATGACGTATACAACTATCATCAAGTCGGTGCAGGCCTTTCCAGTCGGCATAATCCGGATGAGTATACAGTAGAGAGACAAGTACAGGATTTGGAAGCAATCCGTCACCAATTAAATGTGGAAAAAGTGATTTTAATCGGTGAATCATGGGGCGGTACACTGACCGCAAATTATATGGCAGCTTATCCCAATAATGTTGAAAAGGCCGTTTTTGTGTCACCAGGGGGCATCTGGCTTCATAAGGACAGTGATATTGGACCTAAATTGAATGAAGTCGGAAAAAAAGATCAAAATGAAGTAGTTTCAGAAAATCTGCGCTTTACCGTAGCTCAAATCATTTCTCAAGCAGGAGGGGCACAAGGTCTATACGTCTTGATGCCAGAAAAATATCTTGATGGATTATATGAACGTTTTGTAGATATGCTTAACATGGAACCGGGTAACCCGAATCCGGATACGAATGAGGTTCCTCCTTCTGAAGGGTTTGGTTTCTGGGTTAATGTAATGATGGCATTGGATTCTCAGAATGTACCAGATCCGCGTCCATCTTTGAAGAAGAATACAACGCCTGTCTTGGTTTTTCGTGGACAACATGATTATATTGCTTGGGAGCAAACCCGCGAATTCCGGGATACATTCCCAAACTCCAAGCTACTACCAGTTGAGGGGCTTGGACACGTAATAACTAAGCCCTACCAGCAGACTTACACAGAGGCCATTGTTAAATTTTTAAATGGTGAAGAGCTTCCTATCGAACCCTATAACGGGATAGAAAATCCCTTTTCTGTTCAATAACTAATTGATGGAAGAAGTTAAGTTGTGCGTTTATAAAATAACGATTGACAATCGTGGTGAGGTGTATAAATGACCTAATTAATGACTGTATAGACAAAGGAAATGTCATTTGTTTTTTTTTGTAGTAATTTCTCTTTAATATTCTAGAAATATATTCTACAAATTTCTTGTAACGGTCTACAATTCTTCAGTTGTAGGATTGTTATCGTACCAATTTTGATGTTACCCAAATAATCAATAAGTAGTTTAGCTTGTAGCCCATAAGCGTTCAACGTTTGTGCAGAAAATCCCTCAATCTTCTAATCTACCACATATGCCTTTATTGCATCCGACAATAACATAATTGCTCACTCCCAAAATTTATTATTATCAGCATCATTTCTAAGTTGTTGAATAAAGTAGTTTTTTATAATATTCGAATGGATTTATTGGGATTTAATGTTAGGATTAAGATATGATATTAAGCTAACTTGGCAGTTTAGTATAAGAAGAAATATTAAAACTTTTTAATAGAAGGCTTTTCTATAATAAGGAAACCGATATGAAAAGCAAAAAGGAGAGCGAGTTTCCTCTTCTCTCCTTACTACTTTTTATTGTTTAAAAATAAATTCTTCTCTGAAATTCCGTTTGTACTTACTAGAATCTTCGCCTTCCTTTGTCCAAGTAACAATAACTTTCAATTTCGTTGCCTGAGTAAATATAGGGAAATTCTGATGACCAACGGATTTAACATCCTTTTCCGTTTCTAAATCAGGAGTAACAGTGAATATTTCAAAATCAAACGATGAATTTGGGTCGTCTCTGTACGCTTCAACCCTTTCTATTTTAACTTTTTCATCGCCAATATATTTGATATCCATACTGTAAAAATTAACATCAGGTTTTGGGGTGTGTTCATTGCTTTTAGGTTTATCAATAACTACTTCCCATTGGTTTGATTTTTCTGATGATGGTAACTTCTCAAGCGATGATGCCATTCCGCTGATGGGAAATAACAGAAATGATAAAATTGTGGTGAAAATAAATGCTTTAATAAATTTCATAACTCATTCACCTCCTTTTTTATTTAGTATGCAAATAACTTGGGAATATATTCAAAAGAATATTGTATATTCAGCTTATTGTGCTAACGGGTGCGAATCTGCAACAAGGGTTCGCTTATTTCCTTTATTGAAGTATAACTGCTCCTTTAGTATAAGAAGGAAAATTTTAAAATGATATAATAACCTCAAGAGGTGATAGTGTTTTGTTGTTTCTGAAAAAAGGAAAGAAATTATTTTCGTTTGGTGTGTTGTTAGTGATACTTTTACTTTCAGGCTGTGATGGTGGTGAGAAAACGGTAGAAAGTAATTACTATTTATCATTATCGGGAGAAAGTGAAAGTTGGAAAGTAGATTCTTATGAAATTTTGATTAAACCTGAAACATTTGATGTAGGGAATGGAAACGTGACTATGAAAAATAAAACTGAATTTAGTACCGATTTCTTTAGTATTGGGGTTTATGCTGTTATTGATAATAAAGATACGGTAATTCAGAGAAGGTCTGTTACAGGAAGTGAATCAGATATATCCGAAACATCTATGGGTGCAACAGAAGGCGGAACTTTACTCAATGAAAATGGAGAACCTGTTTCTCTTGAAAACATTAGCGATATCTATATGATTATTGAATGGAAAGATAATAAAAAGACAAAGGAAGAAAAAGTAGATTTATTTAATAAAGAAGGTTTATTGAATTAACGGGTGCATTACTTTAACAACAGGAGCAGTCATATGTGGTTGCTCCTGTTACTATTATTCTTCAACTATTGAGCAGGTTAGCGGTGCGAAATGTTTCTGGCTTAAATTGAGAATGGTCACATTTTTCAGGTAAAGGATAGTTCTTATTGGAACTGAAGGATTATATCAAAGAATAAATGGCGGAGTAACGTCCTGAAGGATTCTCTCTTAGTCTAATAGCACTGGATTTAGTAAGAATAATAGTGTTATAAGCTCGGTGAAAAGGCGTGAGAAATTACCGTACCAGTTCGGCTGACGAAAGCCTACTCGATGAGTTATTGAAATGGAAGATGGGAAACTTTGGAGTATTTTAAATTAAGATGGTTGTTTAATTATAGGGTGCGATTGTTCAATAGGAGCAGACGCTTCTTGTGCTAACGAAGCAGTAGAGTTTAATACCAATTAAAGTGTACTGTAACGCTTTCATATATTTATCGTCTAAATAGTAGGGGGGGTATTATGATGAATTTTAGATTTTTATTTTTTGCTTTAACTCTTATATGTCTTTTATCAATAATGGGATGTTCTGGCATAAGTGATACGGATGAAAAAGCTGATAATGATAGTGAAGTTAAGGAGGTTAGTAACAATGAAGAGTTGGACGGTTCTTCAGGAGACGTTATTCCTAAGCCACCAAGTCTAACCGTTTTTGTTGGAGAAGAGACTATTAGGCCATCGCTTGGCACTTATAGTTGGAGTATAGATAATGGAGACGGAACAGCAAGTGTAATAGAGGCAGATTCTGCCGCACCACCAGAATTGGTTAAAGACAGTAATCCAATGCAGGTAACAGCCGATACCAATGTTGAATTAGACTTCGAGGAACAACCAGAAAGCTATACCGTTAGAATATGGGATGACGACAACAATGTTGTAAACAGCTCTGATGAAGTTGTTCTGTCTGGCAAAGGAAAAATTGTTTACGAGGTGTTAGCACATTGGGAACAAGGTACTGCAAGTTATGCCTTTTCTTTATATATTGAATAACTTCACTATTAAGCTAAACCAGCTAATAGTTGTCAATATTTTTCTCTAAAAAAATTAATTCTCTCATGATATACTAAAATTACGTATGCCAAATAACCCTCCACTACTTAGTGACTGGAAGGTTTTGTTATATTTAGTTAGATATAGGTTTTATGCTATATCTTGGAAAGTGGTTCTGTTTTTTAGTAAGGCGTAAATCCAATGTAAGAGCTTATTAACGCATGCAATAACGGCGACTCTAAAGGGTTTACCTTCTTCACGTTTCTTATCATAAAACTCTCTTAGTCTCTTATTGCGTGCTATTATCTCATCGGTTGTTTTCTTTTTACGAGAATCACGAATGCTACTTTGAACAGCCATATATAAAGCGTGCCGTAGTCTATTCGAGCCTCGTTTAGTGATTCGATTTACTGATGCTGTAAACTTACCAGAAGAGTAAACACTCGGATCCACACCAGCGAATGCAACGAGCTTTTTGGCACTATCAAATCGGTTAATCTCTCCAATCTCGGAAATAATCGTTGCAGCGATTTTTTCTCCGATTCCAGGAATAGATTGGAGGAGATGATATTCTTCAACTTCTTTAGCGAGGGCATCTATTTCTGTCGCAATCTTAGATAGATGCTCTTGGTATTGAAGTACAAGACGAACTAACATTTCAAGATTAAAGATATTACTCTGATACAGGTTGTTCTGAAATGGATTGCGACGGGCGGCTTCTTTTAACTTTTTTGCCCTTTCTTGTGCCCAAAGTTCGGAACGACTCTTACATAATTCACTAATCATCTCTGATAATTCCCTCTCACTTGCCCTTAACACAGCTTCAGATGTTGGGAATGCTAGTAAAGTAAGTAATGATACCTTTGAATATAGGCTTCCAAATACACCCCTATATTCAGGGAATACCTGATCTAATAAGGAATGTAACTGCAGCTTAGCTTTGGCTGAGATTTCTGCAATACTTTCTTGTTGTCTAGTAAGGTTGCGTAGATTTAAAAGTTGAATACCTCGCTTTTTATAAGGCTCTAACTCTTCTTTATAAAACAGCTCACAAAGATGATAGGCATCTATTGCGTCTGTTTTAACTTTACGCAGACTTGAACTTTTTGTCCGATGTGAAATAAGAGGGTTAACAATAATATAAACGTAATTTTGTTCTTCCAAAAATTGAGTAACTGGATAATGATAGTGACCAGTTGATTCCAAGACGACCGTAGGTTGGTTGCCGTTAGCCAATTTTTCAACTTCATGAAGGAATTCTAGTAAATTCTCCAACCCTTTAATATCATGCTTAATACTAAAGCTCTTTCGATAAGGTTTGCCTTTATCTAAAAATGCTTGAATCTGACTTTCTCCTTTAGAGACATCCAGACCAATGACTGGATTCATAGACTATCTCCTCCTAGATTATAAATTTGTCGGTATCCCCTAAGGCTTCTTGTAATGTCATAGGTTCGCTTGTTAAACGGGATCAAGTTGTCCCAACCAGCCTGAAACATGTTTATACAAGTAGGGGGTGAACAGTTTAGCTGACGGGATCTAGTCCCACGGGTGCGACGTTCTACCCCGACTACCGTAATAATAAAACCTTATAAAAAAAGGTCAACCAGTAAATTCTGGCTAACCTTATATTACGATCGGGTGCTTTACTTTAATAAATGGAGATGGAAAACTATATGAGATGTCTATGTAAACAAAAAGAAACAAATGAATTAAAAGTTGAGGGAGATGTTGGGGCAGACGCAATTTGGTGTAATCGTTGTAATTGTAACCTTGACATACAAGAAGTACCACTTTCACTCGGTTTAAAGTCGGAGCTAATGAAATGGATAGGGAAACATGGTGATTGGATAGATTGGGAAAAAGATAAAATCGTTCCTAATGGAATAAAACTCGAAGATGAACACAACAAGCAAGGAATGATATTAACAGAGAAAGTACAGAAAGAACTTGGAGTGAAATATAAAGTATCATTTTCACCTTCGACATTTGCAAGGGTATATAAATAAAATATAGTCACCCTTATTGTATTAACGGGTAGCTTTAACACAACAACGGTATTGCCTGTTTTTATAGGTGTTGGGCAGGTTAGCTTAAGTAGATCGGGTTCTGGAGTAAAATTATACAAGATCATCACAGGGGGGATATTAAATGATTAATGAAATATATGAATTTATAAGTGAGGCACGTTTAAAAAAGTATGCAGAACTTGCTGTGCGAGCTGGTGTAAATTTGCAAAAAAATCAATTATTGATTATTCATAGTGATATACAAAATGCTACGTTTGCACGTCTCATCCAAACGGTAGCCTACGAGGCAGGAGCTTCAAATGTATTGATAGATTGGACAGATGAACAGTCTACCAAGGAATTTTACTTAAATGCAGCAGATAGTGTCATCGATCACTATCCTGATTGGCAGGCTGCCCGTTTTAAGGAGTGGGACGATGCGGGTGCTGCATACATCCATATTATTTCTGAAAACTTAGATGTATTTAAGGGGGTTTCTGCAGAAAGGATAAGTCGTTTCCAAAAAGCTTCTCGTACCAAATTGAGGGATCATCATGCGAAAATTAGATCCCATGAAGTACGCTGGTGTCTTCTAGCTGTCCCATACGTTGGATGGGCAACTAAAGTATTTCCTAACCTAAGTAAAGAAGAAGCTTTACAATCATTATGGCAATTCATTTTAAAAGGATCTCGGGCAGATGGGGAAAATCCTATAAAAGATTGGGAGAGTCACAATCAATCCTTCGAGTCTCGCAAAAAAATTTTAAACGAGAGCCAATTGGAATCCCTGCATTTTACAAATAGCCGTGGAACTGATTTATTAGTTGGTCTACCTAAAAATCATCTCTATATCGGTGGGGGTGTCAGAGATAAAAATGGAATACCCTTCTTTCCGAACATTCCTACAGAAGAACTATTTACTGCACCCCATAAAAATAAGGTGAATGGCAAATTAGTAGGTACTAAACCTCTTATCTATGGGGGAAGTGTCATCGATGAATTTTATCTAATTTTTAAAGATGGTCGGATTACCGACTATTATGCCGCAAAGGGACAAGAAGTGTTACATAATCTAATCGAAACAGATGAAGGTTCACATTATCTAGGTGAAATTGCCTTGGTCTCCAATAAATCTCCTCTTGCGCAGGTAGATACTCTTTTTTACAATACCTTGTTTGATGAAAATACGGCCAGTCATATTGGAATCGGAAATGCATCTCCCTCCAATCTTCAAAATGGTAATGACCAATCTGAGGAAGAGTTGAAGGCAGCGGGGCTGAATACTTCACTTTTGTCAGTCAATGTGACCTTTGGTACCGAAGATATGAAAGTAGTGGGCATTAAAGAAGGTGGAACTGAAGTCCTGTTAATGAAGGATGGAGATTTCCAATTCTAAATCGTCTACAACTTAAAAACAAAGAAAACTGATTTCTGGTGAATTATGCTTAAAGCTAGTTATGGTGAAAACAAACTGGTGTGATTGGTTAATTAGGGTAATAGCTTATTGTGCTAAAGGGAAGATTAGTTGAATAAGGAATTCTAAGTTAGGAGTGCTAAAGATGTCTATAAAAGGACTTAACCATGTTCTATTTTCTGTTTCTAATTTAAATGATTCAATTGATTTTTATCAAAAAGTGTTTGATGCTAAATTGTTAGTAAAAGGTAGAAGCACAGCCTATTTTGATTTAAATGGTATGTGGCTTGCTCTTAATGTAGAGAAGGATATACCTCGTAATGAGATAAGTCAGTCATACACACATATTGCCTTTTCAATTGATGAAGCAGAATTTGAAAAAATGTATGACAAACTGGAAGAATTAAATGTAAACATATTGTCAGGTCGTCCAAGAGATGAAAGAGACAAGAAATCTATTTACTTTACTGACCCAGATGGTCATAAGTTTGAGTTTCATACAGGTACTTTACAAGACAGATTAGATTACTACAAACAAGAAAAAACACATATGGAGTTTTATGATTAAAAGACTTTATTTATACCGCTAACGGGTGCGTTTCTTAAATAAGAGAATGAATCCTTGTTTAATTTTAGCAGCAGGTTAATTTAAAAAAATTATTGTAATATTAATCTTGTTTTGGACATCCCCTTAATATAGAAGGGGGGGAATTCATATGTATAAAAGATTATTAGTTTGCTTGTTGTTTAGTTTATCTATCGTGACTGCCTGTAATGCAGATCCCCAAAGTTTTATTGGAGAGAGTAACAATTGGAAGGCTGAACTTAATGCTTCTTCAGATGGAACAGTTGATGGGTTCGTATTAAGCTATAAAGGGTCTGATATGTAGTCAATTGGTTTATTTAATGCAGGTGTTCACGGTGGGAACTTTGGGTTTAATACAAGTGGTGCCAAGTTAAATGAGGATGGGAATTTTATATTGGATGTAAAAGAAAATCCTAATGATCTGATTGTTAAAGAAGACAATGAGATTATCGCTACTATTGAATGGAATGGAAATACTGAGGAAATAACATTAAACGAACAATAAAGGTGTAATATCTTCTTTTATTAACTGTTGTTGTGCGTTCAATTAGCTAATGGCAGTATTCAAGTAACTGGTGCGTTAATTAAACAAGGTGATAATAAATGATCGCCTTTTTTAGAAAATTAATAATTTTGGCATATTATGTTAGTATTTAGATAGAAGTTATTAAGCTATCGGAACAGTTTAATACAATAAGAAGTTCGCAAATATGGAATTTCCTTTGAAAAATAACGTTTAGGAAAAGGGATACTCTGTACTCGTCCAGAATATATAGTTTAAAAAGAACAAACTAGAATTGAGGGCAACGTAATGAGTAAAAAGCTGGTATGGTCTTCTTTAATTTTCATAATAATGATTTCGGTTACTGCTTTAGTAATGAATAAAAACCAAAGCGGGAGTGAAAAGCCAATTATAATTGAGAACAATGCTCTTGGAGACTTCACCCCAAAAACTGTGCCACAGGGCAGTGATAGTCAGTATGATATTGAATTAACAATGACTAAAGATGGAACCTTCAACTTAGAAACGACAGTTATCATAAACAATATTTCCTAAGAATCTTGGAACAACCTTGTATTTTACTTTATTCCAAATATCTTTACGGAGAAAACCTCGCAAAAATTAAATTCTTCTATAGAAACTCCAGCAACTGTCGAATTGAATAATGTCACACTAAACGATGAACAAGTTGAGTATAATCTGGAAAAGGATACATTAAGTATCCCTCTTCCTAAGGAATTAGAGCCAGGTGAGGGTGCAAGAGTGCACTTTGATTATGAATTCACTCTCCCTGAAGGAGGATTAAGGTTTACTAAAAGTAATGATAATTACCATTTAGCTCAATTCTATCCAATGGTAGCTACATACCGGAGTAATCAATGGAATAAAAAGGATTATAGATTTAGGGGAGAAACATACCATACAGGATTCAGTGACTTTAAAGTATCCTATGAGATTCCTGAAGGTTATACCATAGTTTCTACAGGAGAGGATGATGAATACCCCAGCAAAACGGATGGAACATTTGATGTAAATGATGTAAAAGAGGTTTTTATAGCAATCCTTAAAGAACCAATGGTTATTCAAAAACAGGAAGGCGATGTAAACATAAGAGTATTTGGTTTTGAAGATAAGGAAGACTTCTATAGTGAAATTAGTGATGTCGCAGCTGGCGCTTTGCATTACTTTCAGGAGATTATAGGACCGTATCCATTTAAACAATTAGACATTGTCTTAGATGGTTTAGGGATGGAATATCCAGGTATTGTTACAGCTAATTCCATTTATGAAAGTGGTCCTGTTAATCCTGAGGTGTTGAAATATATAGTTGTTCACGAATTAGCTCATCAATGGTTTTATGGCATTATTAGCAATGATCCATATAATGATGCTTGGTTGGACGAGGGTTTTGCAAATTTTGTTACTGGTTTATATAATTTGACTAGTAATGACCAAGAAATACCATATGAATCTATGGAAGAACAGCTGGGAAGCTTAGAATCAATTCCTGTTAATTTACCACTTGATCAATATGATCGACATATGAGCTCATACATCTATTCGAAATCGAGCATAATGTTATTTAAAATATTTGAAAATAGAGGCGGAATAGAAGAGGCAGAAAATTATTTAAAGGTTTATTATGATAACTATAAATACAAAGAAGTAGATACCCAAGAATTCGTAAGATTTACAAAAAAATATTTCTCTTTAACAGATGATTTCTTTTTTAAGGAGTGGTTGTTACTTGAATAAACCTTTAAGAATTTCAGGTTTTATTTAATAATGGTAATCAGATGAATAGAAGTAGATAGTTTGTGAATTACTGTACTTAAACAAACGGGTGCGATTGTTCAATAAGGACAGTCGCTTATTCCGCTAACGGGTACGTTTAGTTATACAACAGGGATCGTCATAAATGACATTTCCCTGTTTATTTTTTGCTTCACTATCTGGGGCAGTTATGTTTAACAGGGTTTTGGGGTTAGATGGAAAATATGTGTTAGAAGAGGGGGATTTCTAAAATAACATCAGCCATTTTTATAATATTAGTACTTGTCATTGTATGTTTATCTTTATACCCAATTACAGTAGGTTGAAGATGAAATAATTGTTATTGGGGGATTAAATGAAATATTTTTTGAAGTTAAATGTTGTTAGTATTCTATACGCTCTTATGGTATTTGTTCCTCTTGAACTTATGTTAAATGTGTATAGGATAACTAGGCTAACAAATTGGGAAATAGGTACGGTGAATATTTTGACTGGTTTAACGCTTATTATTGGAATTATAGGTGGTACTATACTGATTTATTTCTTAACAAAAAAGTGGTTGGGAGAGAGAAAAGCAAACTTTTGGACAGTCGTTTTATGGATACCTTATTTTGTTCTTTTTATCTATGTATTCGCATCTGTATTTCCAATAACCAATGGTGGAGATGCCCCTAATCCTGTTACTGGTCTTTTTGCAATAGGAGGGTTGATCATTTATCCGTTTTATATATTAATTATCAATGTTGTCGGAATGACAAGTGATGATAATACAATTGGGACTGTCTAAATTAGAATAACAGAGTTGTAATTTAAAGTAACGGGTGCGTTACATAATCCTAATTCACTTTAATTTTAGGTAAAACTTGAGGGTTTTAAGAGGGGAGTTACTTTTATATGACTTCAGGTAAATTCAAATTATGGATTCCATTGATATTATTAGTTATCAATATAATCTTATTCTCTTTTACAGTTGAGGAGTTAATAGATGCTTCGATGCCTAACTATGGAGGGCCATTTAAGTTATTAACACCTGTATTTGGCTTGGTTTCATTCTTTTATATTAGAAAACATAATGCCAAAATAAATAAATTCTTAATATGGTTATTACAGGGATCGAATTGTTTTTTCATAGTTTTTCCAATTGCTATTATTATGATTTTTATGTTAGCTTTTATTTAAGTAAAGAGTGCAATTATTCAATTAGGAAGAAGCTTCTTGTGTTACAGGAGGGGGATTAAACAATGGAATTTGAGCTAAGTTTAAAAAACAAAAGAGTAAGAGTATGGTTATGGCTTATGGTTCCAGCTTTTATATTAACTTTTGGCTTGTTTATTTATTTACCTAAAGAATTTAGTATCGTACCTATTTTTCCACTAATTATTGGTTATTTCTCTTATTTATGTTGGGTGTTTGTGGAGAAGAAAAAACAGAAATAACTTGGTAAAGTAACTGGTACGTTACTGAAACAAGAGATCATCATGATGATGATCTTTTTCTTTTGAGTTAAGTATTTTGAATGTTATGTTATTATCTAACGGACAGGTTTATGATAGATGTTGTACTTAAAATTAATAAGTGAAATGTAGTTCAAAAGGAAAGGGGTATTAAATGAAGTTAAAAAATGTAACGTACCTAAATAGTAATATGAAATTTGAAACACAAGATATTGCAATTGAAAAGGCTGAAATTCGTTTTAATTTTAGTGATGCAACTGATGAAGGGGCAATAGATTGCTCGGATTATTTTGTAATCCCAGGTTTGGTTAATGCTCATTTCCATAGTTATTCCCCTCTAACTAAAGGATTGATGAAGGAAATGTCACTTCAGGATTGGTGTGATGGCTCAGAACAAGGAAAAATACAACAATTGTTTTTTGATTATATCGACAATGTAGTTTCTGAAGAAGATTTTGTGTATGTTGCTCAAAAGAGCTATATGGATATGGTTAAAAATGGGGTAACCTTTGTAAGTGACTCAGATCCACAAACGCCACAGTTACTAAGTGATGCAATAAACGAAATTGGAATACGAGGAATAATTGATACATATGAAGAGATTGGAGATTATTATGGGAAGTCTGAAGGTAATGTTTTATTTGGCACTCATTTATTAGAAGAAGAAGACTTTACTAATGCTGAATTAATAAACTTGAAAGATACAAAGGATAAATATAATCCTATAATGATGACGCATTGTTTAGAGAATGAGTGGAGATACAACATAGTAAAATCTAAATTTGGAAAATCAAGTATCGACATTTACAATGAATTGAATTTACTTGATGATAATACCATTTTCTTTCATGGTGTTTTTATGTCAAAAAGTGATATAGAGTTAGTTGCCAAATATAATAGTTCTGTTGTGCATTGTCCCATTTCAAACTTAGATACAGGAGCAGGAGTTGCAGATGTTAGTTATATGTTTGAAAAGGGTGTAAATGTTTGTTTAGGTACTGATTACGGTCATACGAACATATGGGACTTAATGCGGTTAACTTACTATTTATTAAAAATAAATAATCCCGTTCACAAATATTCTGCCGAGGATATTTTTAAAATGGCAACTGTAAATGGAGCGAAAGCATATAACTTACAGAAAATTATAGGTCAAATAAAGGAAGGTTATAAAGCGGACTTAGTATTTATTAGAAAAAATTCAGATTTAGCACCTATGCTAAACCATGAAACCTTTTCTAATTACCTCCACAATGTATTGTTTTATAGTAAAGAAGATTCCATTCAACATGTAATGGTTGATGGTAAGTGGGTTATGAAAGATAGAAAAATGGTGACAGTGGATGAAGGTAAGGTAGAGAGTAAATATAATCAAATGGCAGAAGGTTTTTTAAGTTATTTAAAGGCCCGGACGTATTGAATTAATCGGTTCAATAGTTGAACAAAGTTGTTTTTTCTCCAACTATTGGGGATGGATGTCAAAATAGGATAACTGAAGACTTTAAAATATACTTTAGATAAACATTCATCTTAAATGAAAAAATATAGGGAGGAATAGTTATGTGGGTAATATTAGGGGTGATTGCAATAGTAGTAACTTTTATCAATCTTTATTTGTATGCAACAGGAAAGGATTATAAGCTTGCTATGGCGTTAGGATTATCATTTACAGCATTAACACTTTGTGCAGACTACAGTTATCTAACTCGGTGGGTAGAAGCAGAAGATTGGGCAGCTTTAATGGATGTGGTACCTGGTATGGCAAGGGTATTATGGCTGTTGACAATTGCTTCCATCTTACTAAATATAGCACCTATACTTTTAGAACGAAAAGCTAAGAAATAGTTACATATTGATAACCTCTCTTTCATAATACTTGGAAGGAAGAACGAATTTGTTTCTTCGGCTAACTAAAATTCGGGCATTTATCCGTTTATTCCTTTCGGGGATTGTCTTTTAGGTTAATTTAGCACGTTTTGTTCTATTTCTTTCGCCATTACCAATTTTTGGGGTTCTCCCTGTTCCAGGCATGATTCATGAATTTGGGAATATTTATAGAATAGAAGGGGGAGGGGGGATTTCTATCACAAAAAAAGTTCTTTTATTTTGTGATCCTGGAATTGATGATTCTTTGGCAATTATGTATAGCATGATTGATCCCGAAATTGAACTGGTGGGGATTGTCACGAGTTATGGGAATGTAACAAAAGACCAGGCTACCGCCAATGCTGCATACTTGGTACAATTAGCAGGTAGAAACGACATACCAATTATTCCTGGTGCCTCCAAGCCAGTTCAACAAGAAGATGTAACCTTTTATCCGGAAATCCACGGGGAAGAAGGGATAGGCCCGATAAGACCTCCTAGTAATATGCAATACCAAATATATCCTTTTGATACCATTCGTCTTATCATGGAAAGATATAGAAACGAGCTCATTATTGTAGACACAGGACGTTCGACGACGCTTGCAACGGTATTTATCCTATTTCCCGATCAAATAAAATTGGTTCATTCCTTTTATGTGATGGGCGGGGCATTTTTTGTTCCAGGTAACGTAACGGCACTAGCGGAGGCCAATTTTTTTGGTGATCCGACCTCATCCAATTTCGTTCTAAAGTTTGCTCATAATCTGACCATAGCTCCATTAAATGCTACACAATTTGCCATTCTCACTCCTGATATCGTGGACGCTATTTCCAAAAATACGAAAAATATCTATGCTTTCATGATGGCCCCTGTTTTTGAGTATTACTATGAATTTTATAAAAAACAGGTACCAGGTATTCCAGGTGCACCGATTCATGACCTTCTTGCCATCATGCTTGTTAAAAATCCTGCTATCGTTGATTATATTCATTATGATGCAAATGTGATTGAGGGGTTGGAAGCAAGAGGGATGTCCTATATTGATTACCGACCAACAAGTAAAACAGGAGAAACACGAATCGCCATCCAACTTCATTACGAAGAATTTATAGAAGAATTTAATAAAGTTATGCTGCCAGAATAATCGTTGTTTGATAATCTATCTTAATGATAATGATTGCTGATATAAACATTAGAGACGATTCAGTTCAACCGTAATGATATGAGGAGGGATACTATGAAAATTTTACTTTTCATTTTAGTATCTGGTTTCATGGTGTATTTGAATATCAAACCCCATTTACCGTCTTTATGCCGATTAATGAAAAACAAATAGGCAAAAATGCTAACCAATTAAAGAATAGGTCACCGTAATTCGCTCAATAAGATTGTGAACAACAGATCCATTACATAAATAATAACGAGACTGGGACATAACTAAAGTATTTAACTCAAAAGACGAATAACGCACTACTTAGCGAAGTATATTTCCGGAGCGGTTTTTCACGCCAATCATGTTCGGATCTTGTGATAGGAAAACACTTTTGTCCCAGTCTCATTTCTGGTGTCATAAATGCCATAATACTCATTTTATCATTTACACTTACACAATGTGCTAGATACTTCCATGCTCTCCTGCAATGTGTGGTTTAAAAGTTGTAATTTGTTTTATGGCATCTTCCATCTTTCTTTCATCCGTACAACTTGTCAATGACCTCATCTGAAATGGTAAACGTATGCTCCTTACCAGGAAACGAACCTTCTTTTACTTCGGTGATATAATCTTGAAAGGCGTCTTTCATGATTTCGCCTACATTGGCAAACTGTTTGACAAACTTTGGTTTAAAGTCAGAAAAAATCGCCAACATATCCTGATATACGAGTACTTGTCCATCACAACTCGCACTAGCACCAATTCCGATGGTCGGTATGTTTATTTCTTGGGAAACGATTTCTGCTAGTTTTGCAGGCACACCTTCTAAAACAACCATAAATGCACCTGCTGCTTCTACTGCTTTGGCATCCTCGATTAGCTGTCTGGCAGCTTGTTCGGTTTTACCTTGTACTTTAAATCCACCAAAAGCATTTACAGACTGTGGGGTTAGCCCGATGTGGGCGCAAACTGGAATGGATGCATCTACAATAGCTTGGATCTGTGGACAAATCTTTACACCGCCTTCCAATTTTACCCCATTTGCTCGACCTTCTTTCATTAATCTGCCAGCATTTAATACGGAATCATAAATGGAAGTTTGATAGGACATAAATGGTAAATCGGCTAGAACAAAAGCATTACTTGCTCCTCTGCTCACAGCTCTTGTATGGTGAATGATGTCATCCATTGTTACCGATAATGTATCTTCATATCCAAGTATAACTTGTCCAAGCGAATCCCCGATTAAAAGCATATTAATTCCAACTTCATCCATTAACTTTGCCATCGAATAATCATAGCAAGTAAGCATCGTAATTTTATCGCCTTCGATTTTTTGTTTCTGTAATGACGTTACTGTATTTTTCATTCCTTTAGAACCTCCTTGATTTTTTCATAGTCCCTATCTGTATGTTTTTCTTCTGCTACTTTTAGAACCTGTCTGGATAGAGCTTTATAAACTTCCTTTTCCTGTGGTTCTAAAACTTGCAAATGATTGAAAATGGTAAGCGAATCATTTCTCTCAATGGGTCCAGTAAGTGCATCCCTTGTACCAGATGAAAGGATGTTTTTTGTATTTCCCTGAATTAACGGTGTCAGCGCTTGATGGGCT
Organism: Oceanobacillus senegalensis; assembly: GCF_900176885.1. Lineage (GTDB taxonomy): Bacteria > Bacillota > Bacilli > Bacillales > Amphibacillaceae > Oceanobacillus > Oceanobacillus senegalensis. The sequence goes on from NZ_LT839648.1 coordinate 4,128,540, forward strand.
TTGTCTGGTGTAAAGCCACAATCGACAAGCATTTTCTCACCCAGGGAAACAAGCCCTATATAGAGATTACTGACCATAGATGCAGCCGCATGGTATCGGATTTTATCCTCTGCTTGGATAACTACTACTTGGTTTCCAAATCCTTCAAAAAGACGAGATAGATGGTTGAGATATCTCTCATGTCCTTCTATGGTAAAAAAAGACTTGGATAGCTCTTTATACGAATGATACTTATCATGGATGGCAAAGAGCGGATGGATCGAATAACCGAATGCATGGTGACGGCTTATATCGGAAAATACAGTCGAACTTAACAAACCACTAAAATGACTAATTATTTTGTTTTCGATTGGAAGCATTTTTAACTGTTCCCATACCTTGTTAATCATCCCGTCTGGTACGGTTAAAAATATGGCATCACTATCTTCAACCAGATCGTTGATTCCTTGATATGCGCTTGTGTTCGTAAATTCCGCTGCCTCTATCGATGATTTTGAAGTTTTGCTATAATATCCTGTCACATTTACGTTATGCTCAGTTAAATACTTTCCAAGGGATACCCCTACTTTTCCTGCCCCAATAAACCCAACCTTCATAAACTTCCTCCAATCCAAGGGACAGAGGGTCAGGTTCCTCGTCCCAATCATACCCTCTGGATATTTGTAAGCGTACTTACATTCACTATTGCAATGACTCTTGGCAAAATTGCAAAAAATCCGAATAACCGTTTTCCATGAATTCGCAAACGAAAGATTTCTATCAACGAATGATTCGAACGGTTAAATGGATTGCAACGATATGGATCTTTTAATAATGAACCGCGTTGCCTGTTCCTCCAGTTACCGCAATCACATCGCCCGTAATAGAAACGGATAATGGTGAGGATAAGAATGTAATCACATTAGCTATCTCCTCCGCTTTCACTAAGCGTCCGATGGAATTCATTTTAGAGACCTCCAGTAAATCCGCCTCATTCGGGAATCGATCTTTCGTTGTTTCGGTTTCTGTAATACCGGGATAAACGGCATTGACCGTAATGCCATGTTGACCCAATTCAACGGAAGACGACTTCGTTAAATGAACAACCGATACATTACGTGCACCAGCACTAATACTTCCAGCATTCCTCGCAGCCATCCCACTCACATTTATAATCCGTCCCCAATTATTTTTAATCATATAAGGAGCAACTGCTCGTATACAGCGGAAATAGCCCATAAACTTTTCTTCAAAGTCTTTTAAAATAAGTTCATCTTCTATATGATGGAAGTCTTCAGGCACTCCACCGCTAACACGTGCTCCATTATTCACTAAAATATCGATACTGCCCATCGCCTCTGCTGCTCGTTTCACTAAATGTTGAATCGAATCGGGATCCCCCATATCCGCAACGATGGGGTGAATATTTCTTCCCGTCTCTTCCTTTAATTCTTCCGCTGTTTCGTTTAACGACGATTCATTTCTTGAACATATTACACAATCGACGCCTTCTAAAGCCAATTGGCGAGCTATCGCTTTACCAATTCCTCTACTGCCTCCTGTAATAAGCGCCTTTTTACCAGCTAACTGCAAATCCATTACGCAACCCCCTTATGTATGGTGAAACTTTTTATTAATCCTTCCACCATTACTTTCTAGACGAAGAAGCAATTCTCCTTTAATATTGGGATGAAATATATCCCGATACTTCTATAAAATGTTTCGCTATTTCTATATTTTGTTAAAGGCAGGAAGGTGATAAGACGATGTTTAAGGAAAGCATCAGACTTCCGTTCATATTTTTTGTAGTATCGATTGTATGGCAGTTTATCGTTCATCAAGAGGTTCAGTGGGTTGATAATGTAGGGGTATCTTTTATGATGTTTTTCATTATTCTATTTTATAATTGGTCCAAGAAACCCTATCAATGGAAGAAAGACAGGAATAAATAAATAGTTCTAAAAAGGAGGTTGTTGCCATAATTATCATTTATAAAGGTTACAGTAACTTTTCGAGGGCGTAGTTGAATTTTAATGGATACCGGATCTGCTGGAACAATATGTAATGTCAACATATAAGTCGTTTTATGGAGTGGGTGGATTAGCGTGTAAAATACCTTTACAGAAGTCCTACCAACAAAACGCGGAAAACATAAATTTCGACATAAAAAAAGCCGAGTTTTCCTACATTCAGGAACCATCGGCTTTACTCTATTTCTATTGAATAAGGGGCGCAACGAATGTAAACATGCTATGTTCTTACAGGGGTAATCTGCATTGAACCATTCCACATCCATCGCTATGTTGTCAATTGTCTTCTTTTTAAAGGAAAGATTTGGTTCAATTAAGCGATAGGCACTAGCAATTGCAAATACCACTTGAAGCAGCTATCCTGTTTAGAGAAACATTATTCTGCCAAACCTTCCTTACTTATTGTTTTCTCAAGCGTACTTAATGCTTCTTGTTCATCTTTACCGTCTGCACTCATTTTTATTTGGGCGCCGTTTCCAATTCCTAGTGACATGACACCCATGATAGATTTTAAATTTACGGCTTTTCCTTTATATTCTAATTTGATTTCAGAATCAAATTGGCTTGCGGCATGTACTAAAGTGGTTGCAGGGCGCGCGTGTATACCTGATTCATCAATAACAGTAAACGTTTTTTCTATCATATTCATTTAGCTCCTTTATCATTTTTTCACTATTTAACTGTACGTTCATTCCGAAGTGTGTGAAATAATAAATTCAGCATTTCCTTTTAACTGAAAAGCCTTCATTCCATACGGCAATATAAAGTGCGTACCTTTTTGAATCGGGATTTTTTTCTCATCGACAATGATTTCTGCTTTACCTTCCACAACGCTTACTTGCAAAAAATCCTGACTCATTTCCATGGTCACTTGTCCATTTAATTGCCAATGATATACTGTGAAATATTCTTCTTCTACGAGTTCTTTTATTGTCATATCCTCCATTACTGACTCACTCCATTTGTTCACTGCTTCGGGGTGAGGAACAGTGGTGACTTGCTTCGACTTTTCCAAATGTAGTTCTCTTTTATTACCTAAAGCATCGGTTCGATCATAGTCGTACATGCGATATGTTATGTCAGAGCTTTGTTGTGTCTCCAAGATTACGATGCCTTTTCCAATGGCATGAATGGTACCGCTTGGAACATAAATAAAGTCACCAGCTTGAACTTTGATATGCTTCAATAAACACTCCCACTTCCCGTGGTCTATCATTTGCTCTAGCTCTTCTTGTGTTCGGGCATGATGTCCTAAAATAAGTTCGGCTCCTTCTTCGGCACGTAAGATGTACCAGCATTCAGATTTTCCGTAAGGTTGTCCTTCCACTTCACGAGCAAATGTGTCATTTGGATGTACTTGTACAGACAAATCATCCTGGGCATCTATCATTTTTACTAATAATGGATATTCTTTATCATTACCTTGAGGTTTATTAAATAGTTCTCCATGTTCCTCCCAGGCATCTGCTAAGGTTTTTCCGATTAATGGGCCATTTCGTATCATGCTCGGTCCATTAGAATGAGCTGAGATGACCCATGCTTCTCCCGTTTGTTCAAATGGAATATCATAGTTAAACTCTGTCCGTAATTTCTTTCCTCCCCAAATTCTTTCCTGAAACACAGGTTGTAAAAAAATTGGCTCTTTATACATCCACTCACCTCATCTACAAATCTTAAACAAAGCTGTTAATACCAAATGAGTCGGCATGAACAGCTCTGTTTCTTAAAACATCAATGTCTTTACCTGGTTTTTAGTAATGGACAGTTGAACCTTATTGTCATCTACAGGAACACTGTTTACTGGTCTTTCATTTAGATTCACTTCATCGGCATCTAATAATGTACCTTCTTTTATTTTATAGACTGCTTCACGATCATCTTTTTGTGCATTATATGCCCGTAGAATTAATTTCTCCTCTTTCTCCGCTTTTTTCAGCGTACTTAAAACAACATCACCACTTACTTCCTCTAATAAACTAAAGCTTTCTGGAGTTTCCAAACTAGAGTCATTTAACTTCATAGCATTATAAGGAATTTTATTATAGGTGTGAACAGGTGTTAAATATTCTTTTGCAATACGAGCGACGTTTGCATCTAATGTACTACCCTCATATGTCGTAATAGCAAAGTCAAGCTTTATATTCCCTATCATTTGTGAGTCCGGTGTAGGTAGCTTAATACCTGATGGGCGACCAGGTCTTCTAACTAATTCCTCTTTCCCGAGGACTCCAATACTACGGAACAATGTTATAGCAATGGTGTCATATTCTTCGCCAACTATTTCATATTCTCTTGTGCTATTTGTTAATACACTCATACCGTTTGATTCATTAGACAATCCGACATAGGAAAGCATGGGATAAATAGTATCTGGACGTTCGCTCCAGTTTTCTTCTTTCCACACATCTAAAGCATCGTCATACACATTACGTTTGATTGCACCAAATTGATTATCTGACACCGAGAAGGTAGACGCAATATTCGTTGGAATGAATGCACGCAGACGATGGTCTTTTGCCTGGTTATTCATTTCTGCTTTTACCTTTATTATTGGTTGGTGATTCGGAATAGAGATTTTCCAGTGAACTTCTACAAAGCTATTCACCTTTCCTGATTTACGACATTCTAAATCTCTAGGGACATCCAAGCTCACCTTTATATCTAGTTTTGCTTCATATTGATTTTGTACAACTTTCGACTCAGCTTTCACGTTCTTACTATCAATCAATGTCTCATTTAATAGTGGAGAATAATCATATTCGTCGCCATCATCCCCACCATTTTCTAATAGTAATACTTGATCAAATGTTTTTCCTAATCGTTTATCCACTATTTTTAACGTGCCATTTGTATTCACTTCAACTGTATAATAATCTGTTTCCACAGCGTCTTTTTCCATCCAGCTATGATCCATTTCATTCTGATCACCAACAATGAAGTAGGTTTTATATCCCATTGCAGGAATGGCATCTTTTAATTGAATCGTATACTGATAAAATGGGTCATAGTTTCCATAGTGAACGATTTGTCGATCAATCAATCCAGGGTCTATTTTTTCTTTTTCTGATACTTCAAATGGTACTACATTTCCTTGATCATCTTGTAATATAAAAGAATTCATCTTTGTAATGACAGTAGTAGTAATAACTTCATTACGCAGATATGGCAATAAGTTAAAGACAGTCAGTCTATCTTCCGTCCGTTCTGTTTGGATAGAGTCTGTTATTTTACGTTTATAAAATTCGATGAGTTGATCTGTTTTTTCCTCTGCAAGGTAGAATCGCTCCATAATTTCTCGGTGAACTTTGTCTGAACAGCAGCTACCAATACTATCGTGTGCATGATTTTTCATCATTTCTTTCCAAATCAATTCAATTAGTCCGTGATGGTACTCGAAACCAAGTCGATAAGCTATAGATGCTAGAGGCTCTAAGACATTCGTCAACTTATTTTCAATGCGAGCATTCGCTGCTTTGATATCCATACGGGTTGAGAAAATACTGCGATGTACACGCATATATTTTCCATCTAAAAATTCTCCTTGAATGGTAGGGAGTGCCTCATTCTTCTCTAACTCTTTAAATACATTTTCATATTTGCTTAAGAAAAATTTACGTTCTGGATAAAGCTTGTGGAGTTTCTCCATAATCTCATAAATATTTTTTTGTATGGGCATCTGATCATGTCCGTTCGGCACAATAATATGATCGGAAGTTGCTCCATGATCTAAGACAGAGAAGTATTTATCCATCCGTTTCTGCAGTGCTTCCTCATCCTCTGGCAAGTACTTACCAATCGCATAACCTAGAGGGAATAATTGAACTAATACTTTTGATCCGTCTTCTGTTTCCCAATAAAACTCAGTACGGTCTGTACCATGGCGTTCGGATGCTCCGCGCCAAAAGATAGAGTATTTAATATCGAAACCATTTAAAATTTGTGGCATTTGAGCGGATTGACCGAAAGAATCAGGGAGATAACCGATTTTCATCGGTGCTCCGAATTCTTCACTATCTTTTATTCCATATAGTAAGTTACGAACAATGGATTCTCCACCCACAACCATTTCATCTGTTTGGGTATACCATGGTCCAATAATTAACTTTCCAGCTTGAACTAGTTTTTTTACTCGTTCTTTGTTCTCTGGTTTTACAGCAAAGTAATCTTCAAGGATTGCTGTTTGTCCATCTAATACATAATAAGGATAATCTGGATTCGTTTCTAACATCGTTAGAATCTCTTCCATGTTGTTAACAAGTAAAATACGTGATTCTTCTGTTGAAAAATACCATTCACGGTCCCAATGCATATGTGGTACGATATGAACGTTTTTCATAATTTCCTCCATTCCTGACATCTACAGATTTTATCTATGATGCCAATTTGTTTTGTTTATTAAGTTTTTGTTTTCTTGTTGCAATCAGTAATAACATAGAAATGAATGCCCCGATTATTGCAGCACCTAACCAAATCCCTGCTGCTAGTACTATTGGTTGTCCATCAAGTAACGCTAAGGAGAATATTCCCGCACCTGGTACACTTAACCCAACTCCAAAATAGGCAACAATGGCGCCTGTTACAGCGGAACCAGCAATTAATGATGGAATTACGCGGATGGGGTCATTAATCATAAACGGAATAGCGCCTTCTGTTATTCCTGCTAATCCTAGTAACCATGTCTGTTTCCCAACTTCTTGTTCTTGTTTTGTAAAATATTGTTTTCCGACGATTGTTGCCCCAGTTACAGAGAATGCTGATACCATTTTTACAGAAGCAAAAGCTGCATAAGGAATGAAATTGCCACTGGCCATTGCTGCAATACAGAAAGCATATGCGGCTTTATTAACTGGGCCGCCTAGGTCAAAGGAAACGAATGCACCGATAATAGCACCAAGGATTAAAGCGTTTGCCCCTTGTAAGCCCTCTAACCAACTAATTAATGATTGATTCAACCAAGCAAGTGGTTCACCAATGATAAATAACATCATAATCCCAACAATTAGGGTTCCTACTACTGGGTATACCCAAAAGCTAACAAATCCTGCGAATGTACCTTTTGGTTTTACGATACTCTTCAAATATTTCAATACGTAACCAGCTAATAGACCACCAAGCATACCACCGAGGAATCCACTTCCAATCAGATTGGCAGCAAGTCCAGCAGCAAAACCAGGTCCTAATGCTGGTTTATCAGCGATGGAGTAGGCCATGTAAGCGGCTAATACTGGAACCATTAGTGTACCTAACAGTCCACCACCAAGTTGCCTTAACATCCATAACCATGACCCCTCCGTATCATAGACTTCTTGTAAATCAAATGCTTGAGCTATAAACACAGCAGCTGCTAATGTCATTCCACCTGCAATAATGATTGGAATCATATAGGAGATTCCGGTTAAAATAGAGTCTTTAACTTCCGTTTTAAAGGTCTTTTTAGTATGATCATCATTGGATGATTCCTCATTATTAGAAGGGGTATATTCTGTTTTTCCTTGTGTTTCTGATTTTTCAGCAGCCTCTTGCACTAAATCTTTTGCATTTCTTAGAGGTGCTGCAACGGATGTTTTCACCTTTGGTAAATGGGCAAAGCGTTCCTCATCTTTGATGGCAACATCGTTTGCATATATTACTGCATCAGCCTTACGTAATCTATCATTAGTATGTCGATCCTCTATACCATTGGCTCCCTGTTTTTCAACAAAGACCTTCATGCCGAGCTCTTCACCAGCTTTCGTTAAAGCTTCAGCAGCCATATACGTATGGGCTATTCCAGCAGGACAAGCCGTTACAGCTAAAATGGTTTTATCTTGTTTTTCAACAGTCGTTCTACTCTCTTGAATTTCCTCTACACCATCTAAACTGTTATATAGGTCCATGCTATCCTTTGCATGTAAAAGTCTTTCTTTATAAGAAGAATTAGATAGTCTCGTTACTAATTCCGCAAGTACCTCCAAGTGTGTATTTCCTGCTTCTGATTCAGGTATAGCGAGTAGAAATACAAGCTCTACTTTATTATTAGGATCCACGCTTTCCCAATCAGAAAGTGGCGTTCTCAAAGTACATACGGCAAAAGCAGCTTCTTTCACTGCCGTTGATTTACCATGAGGTATGGCTAAACCACCTTCAAACCCTGTAGGAGAAAGCTTTTCCCTATCTAATACTGCTTGATAAAATTCTTCTTCGGAATGTAGTTTCCCCGCTTCACTAAGTTGTTTTGTTAAATAGCGAATTATTTCTTGTTTGGAATTGAATTCGTTTTCAACACTTATTAAACTGGGTGAAGTAATCTCTCGAAGTTTCATTTTTAATCACCTTTCTTTTTGTAAGTGTTTACATTTCTTATCCTAAGAATATCAAAAAAAAAAATAAGAAGATGGATTCTTCTTATTTTTCAACTAGATTTATATTTTTATTGCATTGGAGTGTGTATTTTTATACAAATTTAATAATGATCCCAAAAATATTGAGATAATGCTTGTAAGACAATAATAGCAGGTGTATGATCCGTGGTGTTATATCCATTTACACTTCTGTACGGAGAATAACAATACAATCTCACATCAGCTAATCCTTGAAGGGTATTACGATTAAAATGTGTTAGGGAAATAATTGTTACGCCACGTTCTTTAGCAATACGAGCAATTTCTAGAACTAACTCTGTTTCACCGGTTAAACTAATAAGAAACAACACGTCTTGCTTTCCCATTTCATTAATTCGATGAAGTACTTCATGTCTGTGGGGGGAAAATTCTGATAGTTTACCTGATACTCGTAAATGACGAACCATCCTTTTGCATAAATCAGAGCTATCTCCTACTGCAAAAAATAATACATGTTTGGAATCTTTCAGCAACTTAAAGGAGGTCTGAATCATTTTATGATCCAATAGTTCAAATGTTTTTTGTATATGATGGTAAGCAGTGTTATCAACCTTATGATGCTTTTCTTCTAATTCACCTTTTAAACTGTTTTTTAAATGAGAAAAGCCATCATATCCTAGTTTTTTAGAAAGTCTCATTATCGTATTTGGGACGGTAAACAGTTCACTGGCAATTTGCTGAATAGTTAAATGAATCACATCTTGTTTATGTTCCATCAGGTATTCAATAATTTGATCATCTGTATCGTTTAATTTATATTCATATTTTTGGACGCGTTCTTCAAATAACATACCTGTCACCTCAAACCGATTATACCATTTATATAAAAGCTAGTAATAACTTAATATTAAATTTCTTATATAGGAGAAGTGAAAGCATGAATGTTTTAGTGGCAATGGATTCTCTAAAAGGGAGTATCTCATCCAAGGAAGCAAATTTGGCTATTAAACAAGGACTACAAAATGCCGGCTCATTTTCTGTACGAACCATCCCAATAGCAGATGGTGGGGAAGGCACGGTAGAAGCATTAGTGGAAGCAACAAACGGACAGTACTTTAATAAAATGGTGACCGGACCATTGGGAGACCCAGTTAAAGCACGCTATGGAATCTTAGGGAATGAGCATGTCGCAGTAATCGAGATTGCTGAAGCCTGTGGTTTACCCTTATTAGTAAATTCGGAAAAAAATCCTTTAGGTGCCACTTCGTATGGCGTAGGAGAACTCATTCTTGATGCGATTGAAAATGGCTGTAACCAATTTATTGTTGGGCTTGGTGGAAGCGCTACAACCGATGCAGGACTTGGTATGTTGCAAGCATTAGGCTATCAGTTTTTTAATGACGATGGTGGTTTAGTAAATGAACATGGTGGAGCCGCACTTACTACTATTCACCATATAGATGATTCTAATGTTCCAGACCAGGTGAGAGAATGTCATTTTCAAGTGGCATGTGATGTAACCAATCCACTATATGGAGAAAATGGCGCTGCTTATATATTCGGGCCGCAAAAGGGAGCAAATGAAAACGAAATGATCCAGTTAGACGATGGGCTTCGTCACTTTGCATCCGTTGTTTCCCAACAATTCGATTGTCCATTACAAATGATTGAAGGAGCTGGTGCTGCTGGTGGACTTGGTGCAGCATTTTCCAGTTTTTTAAAAGGTAAACTTGTTCCAGGTGTAACATTAATCCTACAGACAATCGGATTGGAAGAAACGTTAAGAGAAGTAGACTTTGTTATAACTGGCGAAGGGAAACTCGATCACCAAACTTCCATGGGTAAAGCACCGGCAGGTATAGCAGCTATTGCTAAAAGCCACAATATACCGGTCATTACCTTAGCAGGGGATATATCCAGTGCATTACCCCAGAGTGGAATGAACGCATTCTTCACGATTGTCCCTGGCCCAATGACATTGGAACAAGCAATGAATACAGAAATAGCAAGAAAAAACCTAGAGCGAACAGCGGAACAAATTGGAAGAACGGTAAGGATGTTTAGTTAGGTTCTGTTCTTTCTTAACATTTTTAGCCATGAAGTCTCCATCTTCAAGTGTGTGAAGGGATAACCCAACGGTAAGGTGGAGATGAATTGGTTTTCGGTCAAGTACGTTTTTGGACGTGCTTGACCCAACGTATATATATTCATTAAATGCTACTCCATTTTCACTCCTGATATCGGGGATGCTATTGCTAAAACACGAAAAATATCTATGTTTTCATGAGGGCACCTTTGTTTGAGTATTACTATAAAAAAATGGTGCCAGGCATTCCAGGTGCGCCGATTCATGAACTTCTTACCATCATGCTTGTTAAAATCCTACCATCGTTGATTATAGTTGAAGCAAAAGGGATGACAAATAATTTATAGAATAATCTAGTAAGATATAAAATAGTATCATCCCATAAATGATAGGAGAGATAGATTTGTCGGTAGCTGATAATGACGTCAACATTCATATACGAACAGGTCAGTTAGATGATGCCCAAGCCATTTTAGATATTCAAAGATACGTTATAATGGAAAATAAATTCTTGATTTCAGTTCCAGATGAGTTTGATAGGACATTAGAACAACAAAAAAAGTGGATGCGGAATGTTTTAGAGAATAAAAGAGAAACCATTATGATAGCTGAGAAAGACGACGAAGTGATTGGATGGTTAGTATTCGAATCACCCAATCGAAAAAGGTTATCACATACTGGTTCATTTGAAATGATGATACATAAAGATGTTAGGGGGAAAGGAATCGGTAAAATGCTTATAATGGAATTATTAAATTGGGCAGAAAAGAACCCCTTCATCGAAAAGGTTAGTTTGGGCGTTTTCTCAACAAATAAAAGAGCAATATCTCTATACAAAAGGATGGGATTTATAGAAGAAGGACGAAAATACAATGAAATTAAGTTAAGTGAACATGAATATGCTGATGACATTCTTATGTATAAATATGTTTGATTCCTCTTCAAGTGGCGTTCCACAACAAGGGTAATTATAGCAAACTAGTATAAAAAAGGGGATGGTACTTTGAGAAAGGTTGAAGTGCGTTCTTATAATGAAAAATGGCCTTTGTTGTTTGTCGAAGAACGTGAAAAACTTAAACTCCTATTTGGAAACGAAATCATAGATATTCATCATATTGGCAGTACATCCGTTCCGGGGCTAAAAGCTAAACCAATCATAGACATGATGCCTGTCGTAAAAGACATTGACCTCGTAGATCAATACAATCAAGAGATGCAGGCCATTGGATATGAACCTCAAGGTGAGAATGGAATACCTGGACGAAGATACTTTCAAAAAGGTGGAGACAATCGCTCCCATCACGTTCATATTTATCAGGTTGGAAGTTATGATATAGAACGACATTTGGCTTTTCGAGATTACTTGCATAGACATCCAGATGTAAAGAAGAGCTATGGTGACTTAAAAGAAAGGTTGGCACAACAATTTCCATATGATATCGCATCCTACATAAATGGTAAAGAACGTCTTGTTCAAGAAATAGAAGAAAAAGCATTGGACTGGTATAAAAAATTAGAAATGTAAATCTAAAGTGAAGTTTCATGGATATCTAGATTAGGAGATGTGTAAAATGGATAAATTCACGAAATGGATTATTTCTTCATTTCTATTGGTGATTGTAGGGCTAGTCGCAGTATTTTTCGTGGAAGATATTGCAAGGGTAACTGGTGAAATGAATCGAAGCATATGGTTAGTTAGTATTCTCACTATATTCCTTTTCATTCTATCCTCGTTATGCAGTATGGTTAAAGCTAATTCAAATAGAATCAAAAGGGAATTAGTTATCTCCGCATGTGTTGCCATCGTTCCTTTATCAGCCTTTGTAATGAATGGGTTAATTTTAACCGTTTATTTTATAGGAAAATAATGTGGTTATTGTGAGCAGTATAATTTAAGAATAGATTAAGGTGGGTAACATATGAAAAAAAGTATAGTTATTTTATTAACCGTATTTATTTTGTTAACTGGGTGTTCACATACAGACGAAGAAAAAAATGGACAAAGAATAACAGATAGTGTCATTTCAATCGGGGCTGTTGAATCTGAATCGTCAAATTTTGACAAACAAAAATTGACGTTTGAAATAACAATTGAAAATGCAGACGATGTTCGTATTGTTGATTCTGTTCATGTTATTCCATCCATGAATGTAAAAGATAGAGTTATAGAGACAAAAAAACAAGGTATAACTTATAATCAAGATACAATTGAAATGAACGGAGAAATTATCTTTGATTCAAGGGGGCTTACAAAGGAGGAAATGACAAACTTTGAGCCTTACATTAAAGGATTACAATTTATTGGGGATAATAACAAAGAGTATCTCTTAGTTAATAATTTGGATGGATAAAAGGATGTTGACTATAATTTCTATTAATGTAACCGGTGTGTTCCTATAATATAAAGGAACCGATAGAAAGATCAAAAGGATTTCAACCGTATTTCTGATTAAAGTAATCGGTATTATAAGAAAAACTATTGACAACCTAACTATTTGGAACTAAACTATTATACAATTAAATATTCTTATTAAGAGAAGTGAAGGGATCTGGCCCGTTGAAGCTTCAGCAACCTCTGGCAAATGTCAGAAAGGTGCTAAATCCAGCAAGTATTATTCTTGAGAGATAAGAGTTGAACAAACGCACAAACCCCACCTTTCTCAGGGATGATACTGGAAAGGGGGGTTTTTTTATAGAAAGAAAATAGTATGAAGGATTTTTATTACCAGTAAGTACCTTTCTAAGACTTTTACCATCCAAGATGTACATAACAAATCATTGCCAAAGCCGATTTACGAAAGGAGGTATCGGATGAAAACAGGAAAATTACATTTGGATTCTGTATTATTTGGATTTCCAGTTCGTCTCATCCTTGGATTTGTTGCTATCCTCATTTTTATGGCTGGGGATGGTGTGGAACAGGCTTTTCTTTCTAAATACATTGTGGATTTAGGTTTTACGCTAGATGAATCCGCGCTTGTATTTAGTATCTATGGTATCACCCTTGCAATAGGTTCCTGGTTAGCCGGGGTACTTGCCGAGGTATGGGGGCCGAGGCGGGGAATGTTGCTTGGTTTAGTCGTTTGGGTCATTTTTGAAATTGGTTTTTTATCACTGGGAATCGCACAGGAAAATTATTTCATGATACTTCTTATGTATGGTATCCGAGGATTTGGTTACCCACTATTTGCTTTTTCTTTCATTGTTTGGGTTGCTTACATTACGGAAGAGAAGAGGCTCGCAACGGCAATGGGGTGCTTCTTCTTTATGTTTACCGGGGGTATCGGATTTCTAGGTTCTTTTTATCCAAGCGTCATGCTACCTATTTTAGGATATGTCGGAACACTTTGGAGTTCACTAATTTGGATCATTTTAGGTGGATTGCTAGGTATTCTCGTTGTCAATGACAAAGATAGAAATGGTAACCTAATTGCTGAAAAAAAGGAAAAGACCAATCTATCTAATCTTACCAAGGGAATCACCATCCTATGGGAGAACCCTAAAGTTGCCATTGGTGGTATTTTGCGAACCATTAATACTTCCGCATGGTTTGGATATGTTGTTATTTTGCCCGTATTCTTTACAAGTACATTGCATTTCGACACAACCGAATGGCTTCTCATTTGGACGATTTGTTCCCTTAGCAACATGCTGTTTAACGTGATATGGGGCATGATTGGGGATAAGATTGGTTGGATGTTTGTTATTAGGTGGTTTGGCTGTATTGGTTCTGCTATTACATCGGTCCTATTTTATTATGTTCCACTAGCATTTGGAAATAACTTCTTTGTAGCAGTATGTATCGCGATTTTATTTGGAGCAGCCATAGCCGGTTTCACGCCTTTATCTGCCATCATGCCAGCTTTGGCTCCAGCCAATAAAGGCGCAGCCATGTCTATTTTAAATTTAGGTGCGGGACTGAGTTCCTTTGTTGGCCCAGCCATCGTTGGAGTTGTAGGTTCTGCATATGGAATTCAAGGGGTTGCTTGGGCATTTGGAATTGTCTATGCAGCAAGTTTTGCCCTAACCCCGTTTATTCAAACAGATTCTAAAAAGAAAGAAGACGCTACGGAGAAAACAGTCATTGCACAATAACGAATGATAACAAAAGTATTTTAAAGTTAAAACAATATTGGGGGAGTTTACATGACAAAGCAACGAATTTATTTAAATGCATTTGAAATCAACAGTGCAGGACATCAATCACCTGGGCTTTGGACACATCCGGACGATCAATCGCACCGTTATAAAGATATGGATTACTGGACAGAACTCGCACAGGTCTTGGAGCGCGGTCGCTTTGATGGTGTTTTTCTTGCAGATGTCTTGGGGACCTATGATGTATATCAAAATTCTCGAGATGCGGCTGTGACCCAAGGCGCACAAGTTCCAATAAATGATCCTACCTATGTTATCCCACTCATGGCAAATGTGACCAAGCATCTTGGTTTTGGGGTAACGGCATCAACAAGTTATGAACATCCATACAGTTTTGCACGACGCATGTCTACCCTTGATCATTTGACTAAAGGACGTGTGGGTTGGAATGTTGTCACTTCCTTTTTGAATAGTGCTGCAATTAATTTAGGCTTAGACAAAGAAGTAAGTCATGATAAACGCTATGAAATGGCAGAAGAATACATGGAGGTTTGTTATAAGCTATGGGAAGGAAGCTGGGAAAATGATGCTGTCGTACGAGATGAGGAGAGGAAACTGTATACCGATCCAGCCAAAGTCCATGACATTGGACATCATGGCAAATATTATCACGTTCCAGGAGCACATCTAAGTGAGCCTTCCCCACAGCGAACACCTGTTATTTATCAGGCGGGCGCCTCTTCTCGTGGTCGTGCTTTTGCCGCAAAACATGCGGAATGTGTATTCATCAGTGTACCAACCATAACGGTTGCTAAACATTATGTGGATAACATCCGTAACGAAGCAGTGAAAATAGGTAGAGACCCGAATGAAATTAAAATCTTTTGCCTATTTACGCCAATCGTTGGAAAAACACAAACAGAGGCAGAAGAAAAGTATTTGGATTATCAAAAACATGGTAGCTATGATGGAGCACTTGCTTTATTTGGCGGTTGGACTGGTATCGACTTTTCCGGATATGATCCAGATGAAAAGTTACGGTACATTCGAAATGACGCTATCCAATCAGCTATTGAAACATTTACAAAAATAGACCCAAACAAACAATGGACTGTAGATGAAATTGCCAAATTTATAGGTGTTGGCGGAATTGGTCCGGTAGCTGTTGGAACCCCTGAAAGAATTGCAGACACAATGGAACAATGGGTAAATGAAGCTGGAGTCGATGGATTTAATATCACATACGCCGTAACACCAGGTACGTTTGAAGAATTTGTTGATCAAGTAGTCCCAGTCCTACAGGAACGAGGATTAGTCCAAAAAGAATACGAGGGCAATACCATGCGCGCAAACCTTACCGGGCAAGATCAATTACCTGACCATCATCCAGGGAAAAGCTATCGAATTGGTGTTTCCGAAACAGTGGGATAGAAATAATTGGGGTATGTAGATATCAAGCTAACAAAAGATAGAGGAAATTATCTTTTGTTAGCTTTTTTTTATAACTCTTTCAAATATACTTTTGCATGCCAGGGGTTTTTACTGTGTAAAATTACAGCTACCCATATTAATATGGACAAGAAACGGGCATTAACATCCCTCTATTTACTGTCTCTAAGAATACAAGGATTCCATTTATCAAACTATAAATCACCTAACACTACAACTTACCCGTTTGTTGCCTTCATACCATATTCACAATTTAACTTTAGATGGCAAGGATTAGGAGTTCAAACCATTCTTTCACTTTTTAATCAGTCTACCTAATGGGGAGCATACCAGAACATTGGTGTCATCCTTTTGTGATTTCCTCTGATTCATTAAACGTTCTTCGAGTTAACGCAATAAAAGACTGCAAAGGAATGGTCATTAGTTTATCTTTATGCCAAGCAATTTGCGTGAAAAAAGGAGGAATAGAGTGATTCCAATGAAGTTCTCTCATTCTTCCATCCTTTATATCTCGATCTACTACCATGGCTGGCAGGAGGGCTATTCCAAGTTCAGCCATTACACATTGTTTAATGGCTTCTATACTAACAAACTCAAATTTATTCGTTGGAGAAATAGTAGCCTCTCTGAAAGTATTCACTAAAATGGAACGATACGAGCACCCTTTTTCGGTAAGTAGAAGGGTCTCACGCTCCAAGTCTTTTATAGTTATGTTAGATTTTTTTGCTAAATGGTGGGAAGGAGAAGCTACCAGTCTCATTTCATCCTGAATAAGTTTTTCCGTTATTAATGAATCGGTTGGTTTAGGTACATCCATTATAAAAGCTAAATCTAGATTACCATGCAGTAACTCTTCTTTCGCTATCTCATCAGAATGGGCGGGTTTGAAAACTAGTTTTACATTTGGAAACTGATTTTTAAATTCTTTTAGAATAGGAGGAAGACGATACGTACATTGACTTTCTTGGGCACCAATGACAAGGGTACCTGAAGGCTCCGTCATTCCGCTAGTAACTATTTTTGCCTCTTCTGAAAGGGAAACCATTCTGTCTGCATATTTCTTAAACGCCTTACCAGCTTCTGTTAAATATAATTTCTTCCCTAATCGCTCAAATAACTGCGTCTCAAGCTCCATTTCAAGAGATTTAATCTGTGCCGTTACGCTAGATTGAGCATAATCAAGAATCTTAGCTGTTTGTGTGAAGTTTAAATTTTCTGCCGCGGTTTTAAAAGTCATTAATTGTTTTATATCCAAACTATTAACCTACCTTAATCGGATTTTTTGATTGATGAAATCGAAATAATCATCTTTATTAATGAATGAAACCATTATAAGATGAGTGAAACCAAACATCAAATCATAACAAAGGAGACTTGTAATCATGACGATTGGCGTTATTTATGGAGGAACCCGAGCAAACGGGAATACAGAAATTTTAACAGAAAAGGTAATTCATGACATGCCAGTAGAGAGGATATATTTGTCTGAATTTGAAGTAAAACCGATTGCAGATCAGCGACATGTTTTAGGAGGTTTTCAGGATGTTAACGACGATTATAACTCCATCATTGACCTTATCCTTCCATATGATATTTTGATATTTTCAACACCTATCTATTGGTTTAGTATGTCTGGAACCATGAAGCTATTTATTGATCGTTGGTCACAGACCTTGAAGGATCATAGATATCCCGATTTTAAGGATGGAATGTCTTCTAAAACTGCGTATGTCGTTGCCGTTGGAGGTGACGAACCATTTTTGAAGGGAATTCCTTTGATTCAACAATTTCAATATATCTTTGAATTTATTGGAATAACCTTTGGTGGTTATGTTCTTGGTACTGGAAATAAACCGAATGAGATTCTTCAAGATGACCGAGCATTAGCGATTGCCAGTCAAATGCGAAAAACGTTAAAAATACACAGCTAACATACAGTTAGGGGGTGAACAGAATGATTTTTAACATGTTAAGAATTAGGAATTTCCGCTTTTTTTTCCTTTCTGAAATCATTTATGCGTTTGGAGTAGGAATGAGTACAGTTGGTGCAAATTGGTATTTAATGGATCAAACGAATTCTACGACAGCAGTTGGGGGTATGCTTGCATTAAATGTTATTGCAGGTTTTATGATTTCGCCACTTATTGGGACATTAACAGATCGGTTAAATCGAAAAACAATTATCATTTGGACCTATTTCATTCAGGCCCTACTCATATTGGGGGTTGCAGGTTTATTTATCTTTGACGAATTTAAAATTGGATATCTTTATCTTTTTTCGATGGTGAATGGAATGGGTTGGACGACCTATATGTCGACATCAAGGAGCCTTCTACAAGAAATTTTATCTGAAAAGGAAATGATTACTGGGAATTCCTTAGTTGAAATATGTTTGCAAGTTGGTATGTTTACTGCAGGTGGACTTTCAGGTGCTTTCTATCAAGTTGCAGGGTTTGAATTTATTCTAATCTCCAATTCTATAGCATTTATTTTTAGTGGTTTGTTACTATCTCGAGTTAAACATCAATCGGTTATGAAAGATAATAATGATGAGACCTATCTTGCTAGTTTCACGAGTGGGATGAAGTATTTATTAACGAGGATGAATGTTTTTTTTATTGGTATGGTTGCTATCATTCCGTTGGTTGCTACCATGATGTATAATGTTGTACTTCCTGAATATGTCAATGACAGTGTAAATGGTAGTTCGATTGATTTTGGGGTATCCGATATGTTTTATGGAATCGGGGGGTTTTTATCTGGTATGCTTGCAGAACCTTTTGCTAAGAAATTTTCAAGGAACAGAAGTGTCACTATTTTATTTCTTGTATCCATCAGTTTCTTGTTTGCATTGTCACTAAATACATACATCCTATTTCTGTTTTTAGGAAGTCTTATGTTTGGTTTATGTAATTCATCATTACGAATATTAATGAACACCACAATCATGGAGACCGTACCTAAGTCATACATGGGGAGAGCAATGTCCGTTTGGACGGCGATAGCACTCATGTTACAAGCAATGATTTCTCCAGGGTTAGGCGTTTTAATCGATAGTTATTCTCCTGGTTTGGGCTTTCTCGTTCTGAGTGGATTAATGTTAGTAGGGGTTATTTTACATCTCATAGTTATGTACATGAGATCCAATAGATATAAAAACGAAAATAGCCATACGATAAAGCAAACTATTAATGATTAAAGGAGTCCGTCAAGATGTAGGATTAAGGCAGTTAGCAAAAAAGTTAAATATCCTTGAAGACCTTTTTGTGTTCATCAATCATTCGTAAACGGGCACCTATCTAGAATGAGATAGCTGTCTAAACTTTTAAATAATCATTGAACCGGATTACTTGTTTTGAAATAATAGGTACGAAGCAATAGGTGCAGGTTAATGGAGTAAAGTCACGAAATAAGGGGACTGAGTATATGAAGAAATTCTTTACGGTTTTATCTGGCCTTTTAATTATTTATTTGGAATAAGTTTGTTTACACCTATCCTTCTAAATGCTTTGGGTGTCATAAGTGCTTTTTTTAGTGTAAAAGGAACGACACGAAAAATTCTAGTTTCACTAAATTCATTGATGATTATTTGCTTTGGAGTTCTTTCTTTCGTCGCTATATTCGGATTTCAGGAACCTTAAACATAATCATTGATAGTTATTGTATAAACTGGTGCATATCCTGAATAATGGATAGTACCATTTTTTTATAGTATAGGTTTGTTTCATCGAAAAAGGGGGAGTTTGGTGGAGTCTAATAAAAATCACAAAAAGGGAAATAAAACATCTGACTCGATATTAATGGCATTAGTAATAATATTATTGATAAAAATTACAATTGAACAATTTGCCTTTGACCCGTTACCAACAATAGCAGATAATATCTTTTGGGTTATAATTTCTGTTATATTTATAATCACTTTTTATATAAAGAAAAGCTACATATATCTTGCCATTATGCTTGTCATTCTATTAGTAGGTTTATTCAATCTTTAGTAAAAAAATGTGAAAAGATATACTTAAATAAAATAGTGCTTTACTTGAATAGGCAGGGGGAGGAGTAGATAAGATTGATAATTTTTGCAGAGGTTATACGTACTATTTCTATTGTAATACTTGTTTTTAGTTCTGCTTTCTATTTACGGCATTTGGAAAAGACTAAAAATAAACTTTCAATCTTTGAACGTACCATGTACATCATCATACAAATCGCATATATTTTATTTGCAATCAGTTTATTGATTTTCGTATTTAATGATTGATTAAGATTCGTGATGTTAATAGAGTGGAACAAGTCTTGGAGAATGCTTGTTAGGTAACGTTTCAATTCATTACCATATGGAAAGATAGGAAAGGATTTGAAGTGGTAATGATTTATCTTTTAAAAAACTTCTGTATCAACCCCTTTAGGAAGCCGGTTTGTACCTATGCATGATGAACCATTTGGAAATTCCCTCCATGCTTACCTTCTTTTTCCTATACGCTATACGTGTTATTAGCTTTTGCACCAATTCTGGCCCGTTCACCTTGTCATTTGTTTGGTTCTAACCTATGGAAAACAACTTTATGTATAGCAGACCAATTATAAAAAATAGGAAAGACCTACCTAATGATGGGTTAGAAATGTCTGAGATATGGCGCGGATGAGGAATTATAAAAAAGGTTGGAATTAGGACAACCAGCTATTTCATAATATGAAAAGGGAAGGAAGGAGTAATAGGGAGGGAAGAAATGGCTAATCCGATTGTTGTAAGGTCATTAGACGAAATTAGATTTTGGTCTAGAATTATGAAAGAACATTCCTTATTTTTAAGTTTGGGATTTACACATGATCAGAAAAAATTAATTGAAGAAGCACAGCAGTTTATTGATGTTTTTGAAAGAATAGAGGAGAAATTGAGTAGGTTCTCGGTAAACTCTGATTTGAGTCAAATTCGAGCTTTTAATAGTGAGGTATATCAAGCAGCAGTTGCCATATGGAACTATAAGAGGAAAGTGTTAGGTTTAACGTTACGGTGTGAAATTATTTCAAATAATTACCCTTTATTGGTTGACCACATTAGTAGGGAAGCAGCTTACTTTGCAAACCGATTAAAAGAACTAAATGAAGGAGTACTAGCCCCAAGAAAAGACGCTATTATTCAAGAGAATGTTTTCTTTCTTAAGATTATGGCCGATCATGCTAAGTTTATTGGCCATCTTTTAGACCCTTCAGAAAGAAAGTTAGTAGACCAGGCTAGAGAATTTAGTCACGATTTTGATCAATTGGTATTTCAAGCTGTCGATTTGGACTCAATGCGGCCACAATCTGAAACGAGACCCATACTTAGTCAATTTTTAGACCAAAATAGAGTATCCGTTGCGTCATTAAGGGATTTTAAGAAAACAGCACGAGAGTTAATAGAAGAATGTCGTATCAAAAGTAATATCCATCCGCTTTTGGCTGACCATACCTTTAGAGAAGCGGAGAGATTTTTAGAAATAATAGATTTATTTGAAGCTAGCTTACAAAGAGCATAATTTTGAACAAACTAGTGCGATTGCGGACAAGGCAGTCGCTTTTTTGTTTTCGGATTCGTACAGTTGTTAGTATGGATACTTTTTGTTAAGAATAAAACTATGATTGAGAGGGGGGGAGTAAATGGAAAATGAAAATGCGGAGATGATGCTAACAGGAAACATAACATATGAGGATTTTAAAAAGCATAACGCCTATCATACAAGAAAATTTCTGATTGGTCATTTTTTATTGGAGGTAATGGTATTAAGCGCATTAATTGTATATTTCTTTAATGAAATCGGTATTTTTTTATCTTTTGTTTTTGGATATTCCATATTCTTGGCTTGGATTAGTATAATAGTTGTTTCGTTACTCATTTCTTCTGTAATAGCAGTTCCGTTAACCTTGGTACTTATACTCTTGCTAAAATCAAGAGTTCGGAAGGAATATCAAAGCGATACACAAATCAAACGCGATGTTTCCTATGTGATTAGTAATCAGGGAATCCACCAGAAAAGAGGAAGGTCAAACACATATTTTGAATGGGGAGATATCGTTCAAGCATATGAACATAAAGAGATGTTTCGTTTGTATGTTTCCAAAAATAAAGCCATTCTGTTACCTAAGAGATTTTTTCGAACCAATAAAGACGTTGATGTATTTAAAAATATGATACAGAATAATTTAGATGATAAAAGGGTCATAATGAAAAATTAATTATTCCCCTTCTTTGTAACGGATGTAATGCTTCAA
Source organism: Oceanobacillus senegalensis (assembly GCF_900176885.1). Lineage (GTDB taxonomy): Bacteria > Bacillota > Bacilli > Bacillales > Amphibacillaceae > Oceanobacillus > Oceanobacillus senegalensis. The sequence goes on from NZ_LT839648.1 coordinate 4,150,754, forward strand.
TAAGTGAAGGCTCATTAGCCGAGCTAAGGTGCGCAAAGTATATTTCCGGAGCGGTTTGTCCCAGTTTCTCTTATTTTATCGATAACCCATTTCCTACAAGTATAAATTTAGTTAATGGAATCATTATAGTAATGGTCTTTTCTTTTCATTAGGAGGGTAACGTTGGGTACTGTATTATCTTTTTTTTGTATTATATTAGTGGCTTCTGTTTTACAAACAAGTACAGGTTTTGGGTTTTCCATCATGGCGACACCTTTTTTGCTACTGTTATTTCAACCGCAAGAAGCCATACAAATAAATATCATTTTATCTTTCCTTATTTCCATTTCATTGATATGGAAAATAAGAAAAGACATTGACTTTTCAATTATAAAGAGGTTTGTTATCGGGAGTATCGTCGGAGTACCCTTTGGTATAATCATTTTTATCACCATGAATATAACCGCTTTTAAAATAGGGGTTAGTATACTCCTTTTAGTATTAACATTGCTGTTGATATTGAATTTTAGAGTAAAGCCAACTCGCATCAGAGACTTCATCGTTGGAGGGTTATCCGGTCTTTTAACAACAAGCATTGGTATGCCAGGTCCTCCATTATTGCTTTATTTTACAGGAACGGATACGGAAAAAGGGAAGTTAAGAGCAACTACGTTAGCCTTTTATCTGTTTATCTATTTTATTAGTCTTATTACCCAAATCATTTTTACTGGTACAAATAAATTAATATGGGAATCAAGTCTTTATGCAATTCCCATCGTATTTTTAGGGTTGTTTATAGGTCAAATTATTTTCAAATGGCTTAATCAACAGATTTTCAAGGTATTTACATATATTCTTTTGAGTTTTACAGGTATTTATCTTCTTATCGAAAGTTTGTATTCATAACATGTGTTGAACAATGGGGGGGAATTGCTCTATAAGTGATAGTGGACCTTCTGAATCAACGGATGATTATATGTGTATTGATGTAATATACCCTCATCATGTGTTTTGGTCTAACACGTTTATGATGCTGCCATTCTAAACGAAACAAGGAAATGTGATAGGACTTGTAAATCTCGCAGGTTTATTTCCAAATCTGTGTTCGCTCTAATTACCAAAGTTTCCATTATATTTTCTGACATCTAAAAATTATTTGCGCTTTCCGGAAAGAATTTTACCAAAGTAGGCCACAGTCATACAACTTTTTATCATCGTTTTCATAAGTAATAATAACGAATAGGAGAAAGAAGGGTAACCAATGGCCTCTTATAATAATCCCCATCGTCATAATAAACATATCGTTTCTGTCCCTAAGGTTTATGATTGGTTGAATTCGACAGATACGTTTAATATAAAAATTAATATGCAATGTAAGTGTCAGAGGAATAATGGCATTATCCAGGCCGATAACTATCAATACTATGCCATTTCAGATGGTATAAAATCCATTTATACGAATGAGGATGAATTACAGGAATACGGAGATAGAGGTATTTTAGATCCTGCGTCTGTTTCCTATATGAATCTTTTCATTAACGGAATATTACAGCCGCAGAATCAATATGAGGTGAAAAAAGGGAGGCTCATCTTTACCTCTGGAGATGTACCAGAAAGAGGGAGCCCCATTATTCTTCAATTTATTACACTTCAATTATCATAAAAGTTAATGGTTGAATGATTAGTTGACTACAATTTCAACGATAACTGGTGTTGCACCATCAAGTGTATCGCCATCTGGGATAGTTATAGCAGTGGTCGAGATGGTTGAGACATCAGTAGTTTGCACCATTCCATTTATATATAAAATGTAATAGCTTGGCAATGGAAATGCAGTAGCAGCGGCACCTGTGTCATCCGTAAAAGAAGTTGCGTCAATTTCGAATGCCTCTCCTGTCCCTGTACCAGCTCCTATAGTAGAAACAAATTTTCTAGAGCCCAAAAATGGTCTAACGATTGGCATCCTATCCCCTCCATTTCATTAGTAACTAGGGATTAGGAAGAAATCCCTTTCCCTATTATAGTATTGAGTTGTCCATTCTTAGAAACCTCACATACCCTAAGATACAAGTATAATTTTCCATATTCCCTTTAAAGGTAAGGGTTGAATGACTAGTTAACTACAATTTCAACAATAACTGGTGTTGCACCATCAAGTGTTTCGCCATCTGGGATCGTTATAGCAGTGGTCGAGATGGTTGATACATCAGCAGTTTGCACCATTCCATTTATATATAAAATGTAATAGCTTGGCAATGGAAATGCAGTAGCAGCAGCACCTGTGTCATCCGTAAAAGATGTTGCATCAATTGCAAATGTTTCCCCTGTCCCTGTACCGGCTCCTATGGTAGAAACAAATTTTCTAGAAGCTAAAAAAGGTCTAACGATAGGCATTTTATTCCCTCCATTTCATTAGTAAATAGGGATGAAGAAGAAATCCCTTTCCCTACTATAGTATTGAGTTGTCCATTTTTAGAAACGTCACCTAACCTATGATATAAGTATAATTTTCCATCCTCCCTAATTCGGCATGAAATGGTTTCCGGATAGAGAATTTGTTGGTGAAACACACATGGATGTACGTATACCAAATGTTTCATAGGAAGGAAATAGACCGTTTACATGTACAAAAGTAGCCTGAAGACACGTTTGATGTTCTTTTCCTCCTTTTCGTCATTCGCATACATTCCTCTCTGTATCATTAAAATATCTCCAATATGCTCTTATTTTCTTAGAATTTCATAAACAGCTATTTCAGAATGGGATGGCGAATGTATGAAAGCCTTTCGCAGTTTCTTTCTCCCTCGTTTCGTTTTTTTCGTTAGTCCTTTACAATACCCAGAACACCCCAATTACATAGTGATGTACACCAAGAACGCTAAGAACTCCTGGCGCAGCAACCTAGTTGGTGCTAGTAAATAGGTTAGTATTACTTCCCGAAACTCCCATGTATAAAGAAGCCCTTTCATCATTACCTCCTAGTAAGTAAGAGGTGATTCTCCTTTCAGGTTGTGAAGAAATTGACCTAAACTATCCCGTACATTCATGGCTAAGGTATTGCAGATTAATGAGCAGTATTACCTCCACATGAAACATGCAAGAATAACGAATCCTTTAGGTGAGGGGTGAAAGAAACGCCTATTGATTGAAGATTTACTTTATGCTGATCTTAAAACAGGGGAAATTCCTCTGCTTTTATTATTTTATTCCGATGTTTTACCAGTTTTCATCTCAAATGAATAGTAGTTGCTTTGATGGATATATGAGACATCCGAATGAGATTTACACTATTTTATTACCTCCTTTTTAATTATTTTAATAACAAACAACCTTATTGCTAAAACTCAGGATATTTCATTCTGTAAAATGAATGAAATATAACGTAATTCAAACTTAATATCCTTGTGAAATATAAGTAATATAACCGTAAAAAAGTTTAATATTTTGTAAATTAGTTTAACATACTCTAAATATGTTGTAACAATATTGTAATTATTCAGTTTATCTATGGAATTAAGCAATAATGTGTAGTAATATGTTGATTGATGTTTGGTAGACGTCGATATTAATCGATTGACAGAGTTGTGAAAGTCTATCGTGCCAAATGTTAATATGCTGATTTTAAGGAGGTTTTAAAAGGTGTATCTGGTTACTTTATTGAGTTGTATGTTGTTTGTTCTAGGTATGGTAGAAAAAAGGAAGCACCAAAGAAAAGTAGATTCGATACCGATTCGCATTAATGTTAATGGGATAAGAGGTAAGTCAACAATTACTAGATTGATAACATGGGCAATTATGGAAGATGGTTATAAAGCGGTAGGAAAAACTACTGGGACAAGCGCAAGAATGTTTTATTGGAATCGTGAAGAAGAAGAACCAATTATCAGAAGACGCGAAGGTGCAAACATAAAAGAGCAAAAAAATATCGTTAAAAAAGCGTCAGATGTCGGGGCAGAAGTACTAGTAAGTGAGTGTATGGCAGTTAATCCCGATTATCAACGAGTTTTTCAAAAAGACCTTTTACAAGCTAATATCGGTGTGATCATCAATGTTTTAGAAGACCACATGGATGTTTTAGGTCCAACTTTAGATAATGTTGCAGAATCATTTACACATACTATCCCTTATAATGGGACGTTAATTATCGAAAAAAATGAGTATGAAAATTATTACAAGGAAATTGCAAAACAAAGAAATACAAGAGTAATCGTTGCCGATGAAAGCAGAGTTAGTGAAGAATACTTATTAAAATTTGAATATATGGTATTTCCGATCAATGTAGCCATTGCATTAGCTGTTGCAGAAGCGTTAAACATTGAGGAAGAAGTTGCTTTAAGGGGAATGTTGAAAGCTAATCCTGATGTTGGCGCATTGAAAATCATTCCAATTGGTAACCCTATGACTCCTTCCTATTTTGTAAATGGATTTGCTGCAAATGACTCTGCATCAACGTTGAATATATACAATAGAGTTCGCATGCTTGGTTACTATCCTGACAAGTTAGTTGTCATCATGAATTGTCGTAGTGATAGGGTCGATCGAACCGAATCATTTGCAACCGATGTGTTACCTCATTTGGACATGGAGGCACTTTTTCTTATCGGTCAAACTACAAAGCCTATAATAGATAGCTACCAAGAAGGAAATATAAATGTAGAGAATCTTTACAATTTAGAGGGGATAGAAACACGTGAAATAATGGAAAATTTGGAAGATTATTTACATGATCATACGATTTATGGGATTGGTAATATTCATGGGTCTGGTGAGCCATTAATTGAAGAATTAGAAGCATTAAAAGTGGAAGAGAAAGTCAACATGAAAGATTACCAAATAAACGATGATGAAATGGTAATGGAAGAAGAAAAAGAATTGGTATTAAACTAAGGAAACCAGGGGGAGAAAATAATGGTCACAGATGCGTATATAGCATTAGCAGTAGGTGCTTTTTTTAGTTTGTTATATGTAGAAAGAACTGGTATTTTACCAGCAGGGATCGTTGTGCCAAGTTATTTAGCATTAACATTTACTTCACCAATGATTATTGTTGGCACATTATTTATTGCTTTTATCACGTATTTATTTGTCATGAAAGTAATCGGCCGCTTTACTGTCTTATATGGTAGAAGAAAGTTTACTGCCATGTTACTTTGTGGGATTATCTTTAAAATAATTTTTGACCAATTCGTAAATATTCCTACGACTTTAGGAATGATAGAATTGCAGGTATTAGGGATGGTAGTTCCGGGAATCATTGCCAATACCATTCAAAGACAGGGTGTCATTCCAACGGTTAGTAGTACAGTGCTTCTTAGCGCATTGACCTATTCTGTTTTACTTACATATAATTCAATTGTTTAATAGATAGGAGAGGTTAAAATTGGAATCAAAAGTAAATCAAAAATTGTCGTTTAAAGAATGGATGTTAAAACATACGAAAAGTGAACAAAAGAAAGCAGACGTACATTCCATTATAGCTTCTATTATTACTTTGGTATGTATATTGTTATATGAAATGCTATAATATGACTAGAAGAAAATTTTAAAAATAAAATCATGTTAGAGACTGGGACAAAAGTGTTTCAAACCAAATGAAATCCGAACCGCGCATTTCGTTCGTTCGTGTGATGCAATGTTCGGATTTGGTTTAAACACGTACATTATGTCCCAGTTTCTTTTGACTGAAATAATTAGAGTGAAAAAGGAAAAAATTAAAAGAAAGACAGAAATTAGTTCAACCAATCGTATTAGTATAGTGGTTTTTTCTTTACACGAAGTTAAACCCAAAATTGTATTTAATGAATGGATGCTACAAATGAAAAAAGTAAACAGATCTGATTTTTATAGAACAAATATAATCATTTTAGTGATTATTTTATTTATACATTTTTTACTCATTCCTTTATTGAACAAAGAAGATAGTGAAAACAATCCCATACCAAAATTGAACGAGATTGTGAAGAATGGAAAGGAAGACTTTGGTGTTGCAAGTGATAATCCAATTGCAACGAAAATCGGAATGGAAGTTTTAGAAAATAGTGGAAATGCTGTCGATGCATCGATTGCTGTTGCTTACACATTAAATGTTGTAGAGCCTTCTTTATCGGGTATTGGTGGTGGTGGAACGTTAATGGTCATGGAACCTGATGAAGAACCCATTGTTTATGATTATCGTGAGACGGCACCAAAGGATGGAAATATTTCTAGTAAGGGAATTGGTGTCATGGGCTTTGTGAAAGGTATGGAGGAAGTCCACGATGATTATGGAGACCTTCCTATGGATGCTTTAATGGAATATGCCATAAACATAGCAGAGAATGGATTTGAAGTATCCGAGACGTTACATGAAAGATTAGAAGGCGCAGATTATCGGTTGGATGATGAAGAGCTTCCATATCTATTTCCAAATGGGGAGGCAGTAAAAGAAGGAACAATCATAAAACAGCCAGAAATGGCAGAAACATTACAACTGATTCAAAAAGAAGGTACGGATGCCTTTTATGAAGGTGACATTGCAGAAGAAATAAATGATGAAGTGCCTAGTATCGAATTAAGTGATTTAGAGGACTATGAGGTAGAAGTAAAGGAGCCCTTAAGTGTTGATTATAAAGGGTATACGGTCTATTTACCACCACCCCCTAGTGGAGGAATTATGATTGGTCAACAATTGTCGATGGCGAAATACCTCGATTACGATGAGACGTATGACTTTTACAATAATATCAGTATTACCAATCGCCTTGCTTATCGGGAAAGATATGAAAAAGTTGGAGATCCAAACTTTGTAGATGTGGAAACAGATAAAATGTTAGAGGAAGAACATATAAAAGAATTAGTAAGAAATAAAGACGAGGATTTACAAACAAAATTAGATTCAAAAGGTGATATGGAAGATCACGCAAACACAACTCATTTTGTAGTAATAGACAAAGATGGAATGATGGTATCATCTACGAATACGTTAAGTAACTTTTTTGGGTCAGGAGAAACGGTAGAAGGGTTTTTCTTGAATAATCAATTAGACAATTTCAGTCTTAGCGAATCTTCTCCTAATGAATTAGAGGGTGGAAAAAGACCATTTAGCTATACTTCACCAATGATTGTTGCAGAAGATGGAGAACCTATACTTGGAATAGGCAGTTCAGGAGGTAGACGAATAACTTCCGTATTGACTAGTATTTTAGTGCACTATTTTGATCAAGATGTTCCTTTACAAGAAGCTATTGACAAACCAAGGTTTTTTATGGAGTTAAATGAAGATGTGATATTTTTTGAGGATGAAATAGATAATGAATTAGAAGAGAAATTTGAATCAGATGATTTTGAGGTAAGAGAAGATTATCGATCTGTTTATTTTGGTAGTGTAGAAGCATTAGCTGTGGAAGATGGGGAAATAGTTGGCGGATCGGATAAAAGAAGGAATGGAAAATGGTTAAGTAATTAAAAATGGTTCAAGTTATACTGTTTGGAATTGGGGTAGGGAAGAGGTACATCTTCCTAAACCAATTCATTTTTTTTATGGAGGAAAACTACTATGTTTAATGAAAAACACATGTAAGTACGTAAATTTAGATAGAAAAGAAAGCTAGAAGGTTCTCTTTTTAGTTAAAACGATTGGAATAATCTTTGGGTAGAAAATGTAAAAGCCACCCAATCCTTTCTGAGAGGGTGACCTATTCTTTAAGGTTTCCTTGGTAATCGACCAACCGTATAATGGCAATCGATTCTTATCTACTGTATTCCATAATCTTTAGCAAAAACCATTTTGGTGTCAACCAATACATCTTCCGCATTTTCATCTAAGTTGAACACTCGGGCACCACGTAATCTGTCATTTTCTTCTCCGCCAAGGCCATAGGCTCCAAACCCTACGCTTCCTGCATAGCCTAATTTGATTCCATAATAGTCACCAACATAGGTATTGATATGATCATGGCCAGAAAATACCCCTTTTACGTCGCCCCTCTCTAACATAGCTGCAAACATTCCGCTGTTAAATGGACCAGAACAAACACACTCATTCTTTTCCCCTTTGATAGTATGCTTTTCTACAGCTTTTTTGTGGCTTTCTTCTGTTTCTTCAGATGGGCTACCATACCACATATACTTAAATTCTGGGAGTGGAATATGCATGAACGCTAATGAAGGAACCTTATGTCCGGTTGTTTGCTCCAGCTTTTTAGAGGTTTCATTATACCACTGAACTTGATCGTGGCGAAGCCAATCCCAGGTATGGTAACCTTCAAAGTCTTGTCCTGCCATTTCCTTTGGTGCATATCTACCACTGTCAAATAGCCAAATATTAAATGCTGGCTTTGTATTTTTGGAATTTTTGATAACAAGGTTTGTATTTCCTGTTCCGGTAATATCTTTTGGTCCGCGCTTATTAACATTATGTTCATAAGACATATAGATCTCAAGCATTTCTTCTTCATCTAATCCGGTCTTTGGTGTATGGTCCTCATCATGGTTGCCAAAGGTTACTGCCCATTGTACCCCTCTATATTCCATCGGTTGGGCAATAGTATGTATGGCCTGCTTCACCTCATCCGGTGTTTCCAGATTAGCATTAAGCATGTCCCCATTTAAAATGGCTAAATCAGGCTTCTGCTCATCAAGCACAGAATTCATTAACTCTATCGTCCGGGCATCGATATCCTCATCATCCTGAATGTCATTAAACTGAACAATTCGATACTTCCCATCCGAATTGAATTGCAGCTTCTCATTTTCATTTGTTTTCCCTTGAACAGGGGTACTGAAAGAATTTGTTGTGATTAAGACAGCGATAATCGCAGTGGCAATAATACCTAGAAATTTGAATTTCACAAAAAGACCTCCTTCTTCTATTAAGTATTCTTTACTACATCAAATTAAGTTTACTAGATTCGTATTAATTCTATATCAATTCACTTTAAAGGTTATGTAAAATTTTCTGTGGATTTATGGAATGGTTTCCTATCTAAGGTAGTGGCTGTTGTCGATTTTTATGACAGAGTTGGAAGGGTTAATGTGCAGTAACTTGTTAAGGTAAGTTTATACCGCTACGGAAATACACTGCGCTTTCCGTGGGCGGCTGCTGAGCCCTCCTCGTGCTACGCACTCCGGGGTCTCACCTAGGCCTCTGCTCCCACAGGAGTCTTCGTGTATTTCCTCCGCTGGTGTTGTGTTTCAACTTTCTCATTCAATTATCAAAAAGATGATGTGATGAAAAAGTAATTTTCCCTAATATTAAAATGGTTGATTGGAGCGGAGGACAGTCGATTCCTTGAAAAAGAAAATCACTTTTTTTGCGTGTGATGTGACGCTGACGGAGCTTCCTTGTCGTTGTGAGAATAGCGCGTGTCTGAAGACTCCGAAGCGGTGACCTTCCGCAGCGGTATATATGCACACATTCTCACAAGGTTACTACGCATTCTATCTATTATGTACTCTCGTAGAAATCATGATTAAAACGTTTATAAATTAGGTATATTATCATATTGAAAAACATATTTAACTATGATAGAATTTTAGGACAACCAAGATATAATCATAAAATTTAGAAAGTTCCACCAACTATAGTGACACTGGGTACAATTGAATAGAGGGGAGGTAATCGTGTGAAATTTAGAGATGTTATCGCCTTGTTAGCCCTCTTATGTACGTTTGGAACATTCTTAATTGCCATGCTAAACTTTGTCCTTACTATATTATAATACCTCTATATCTCATTCATTATTGAAATGTACAAACCCTCTCTTTTTCGTTTAGTTGAAATAGTTATTTTTCCAGTCTTCTACTAAAAAAGGATAAAAGGGGGTGAATTGTTCGTTTCTCTATTTAAAAATCAAAAGGTTTGTTTTTGAAATGCCTCAGATGAAACGCTTCGGTGTTATCGAACTCAAGTAGATTCATTCGTCTCTTCATTTACCTTAACATTTCATATGTCCTATTTAACCTAATATATTCATTCCTTGTTCATGTGATTATCCATATTCGCACAAAGCTTGGATCTTTTTTGTATCAAGTAAAAATCCATGAACCAGATAAGCTTTTTAGTAATCTCCGTATTTCCTTTCCTAACGACTACCTATTTCTCCAGGTATATCTACTATTTCTGATATGTTATATCGTCCCATTTAAATGATATATGTACGAAGATAATCGTACGGGAACGTTGATGGATTGGACTATGTTTTTCTTTGTCTTATCTTACCTACCATCAACAGAAGCAATGGGAGACATAACCCTATGGTAGCTGAAAAAAACACCCAATAATATGCGATTAGCTCGTAATAGTAAACAATATTGGGATACAATATGAACCCAAGTATAATGAGAATAAAACTTAATGGCGTTGAAAGCGTGGAGGGGCTTTTCAATTTAAAAAAGTGGCTGAATCCTAGCGAAAGAACATAGAAATTTACGGTAATTTTAAAGAAAATCGTGAAAAACCAAGCAATCGCAACCAGAATCTCAATTCGTTCTAGGAAATTGGCAATACTAATTTTCTTCCCTAAAATATAAGTTGGGTAGGCTTGTCTAGCCGTAAACTCTGGTCCTAACACCGTCAAACACATAAACGTGATGAGAAATAAGAGGAAAGATGCAACGATGGTTCCGATATAAAACCCCTTTTTCGCTTTTTTAAAGGCATTCACATATGGAATAATAGCGAGAAATACGACCAGTTCGAGATAAGGGATACCTAATGTTGGGAGGGCACTAACAAACGTTGCACTCGGTTTCTCTGCTAGAATGGGTTTCACTCTCGATAGATCGGCATCAGGAGATACGAGTATAATTAACAACATTAACGAAATAAAAGCATACGGAACAAAAATCTCACAACTCCTTCCAATTACTTCTAAGCCTAGTTTTATCGCATATAAACTAGTTAAAACAAAGATCAACATAATAAAGGAAATCGGCGTCCCTAACATAATATGTGTAATCATAAAATCGCCAATCTGTCGTAAATTGGTTGCAGTAAGAAATAACATAAATAGTAAAAACAAGAGAATAACGATTTTTCCCATCCATTTTCCTAATATGGCTTCCATTAATTCAAATAGATTCTTATTCGTATCCAAGGCGGAAACGTGAACCAATAAAAATACAATACCAATCCCAATGACTGCGGCAATGATCGATGTAATCCAGGCATCCGTACCCGCATAACCAGCTGTTAGGGCTGGGTGCACAATAATACTTGTCCCTAAGGAATACATGAAAACCAATAGCATAAATTGTCTAGCACTAATTTTCCCTTTTTCTAGCACATTTACCCTCCTTTTTCTTTCGTTACGTTACCTGTTCACAAATAGCTTTCTAATAGATTCCTTAACGGATGAGCGAATGGTTCATATATCCATTTCACTGCCTCCGTTGGATTAGGAAGCGAAACGTCAAAGAGGTAAAGAAGCGTAAGCGATAAAGCAATAACCGAAAAAACAAGGTGAATCATGGTATCTTTCATGGAGGTTGTATCTTTTTTTACCTGGGACCTATCCCATTTAAAAATCAAACCAGCTAATATAACGGCAAATATTGCTTTAACCATCTTACTCCTCCTTTTGATTCATCGGATTTTGTATATCGTTAAAAAAGGATTGGTTGGTTGTCCCCGTTCCTTTAATTTGTACATCCAATTTTATGTTCACTTCCAATTGATTGGAAAAAACGTCATCCCAATTGTTTTCAACTGTTTTCCAGTAGGTAAAATGATTTTTTTTAAATTCTTCGCCAAAGCCAAAGATATCGGTCCCCATTTCCTGTATTCCCTTGACACTTTCTTCCATTAGTTTGCCAAGATCCTTTTCCACCTTTTTTTGCAACCTGGTGATTTCCGTGGAGTCGGTGAGGTCTAAGACACAGGATACATCAGCTATATTGGTTTGTTTCGTTATGGTCACGTCGATGGTTGGGGTATTTCCTTTTACTTTCGCTTTTTTCTCTGTGTTGGAATTCAATACTTCTAGACTCAAGTTCCCCTTTTCTCCACAAGGAATCGTAATGACGGTACTTTTAACCTTATTAGCGATATTGTTTAGCATTCTTGTTTGATTTTCATTTAGCCAACCCACGAATTTATCATCTTGAAAAGCACCTTCATGATAGGCCCCAATCATGGTGAACGGTACGATATTTTCTACGTTAGGGAGTTTCGAACCAGCTTCTGGATCACCTATAATTTGAAGTCCTGTAATACTAGCCTCTTTCCCTTTGGATGTAACAGCAGAAATTAACTCATCAATTTCTACAGAAGCAACCCCTGACCAAACTTCCTCGGATGTTTGAATCATTCCCCATAGTTTATTGGCTGGTATTTTTTCAAGTGGGGTCAAAATTTCCAGGACGTTTTTCGCACTGTCATCCTTCACTACTGCAAAAAGGAAATCGGTTCGCATCTCATGATCTCTCGAAAGTAAATCTAATATCCCTGCAATCCCGTCCCTTGCAAATTCCTCCCCTAATATAATGATGCGTAAATGACTAAAATACATTCTTCGAGGAACCGTAGTCGTTAATCTTCGAAGCGCCTCCATTAATGTATCTCCAGTTTCTGTATACGAATTAACAGGAGACCTTGTTGTTAATGTATCCCCAGCAAGTTCACTTGGATTTAATATTTGAACGGTTACTTTATATTTATCTTCTTCTTTATCAATTCCTAGTGCTGTGACAATGGATAGATCAGCTAATTCCTCCGAATCCCAACAACCAGACAGAAGGCTTGTCATAAATAGGATGAGGCTAATCATCATCATTCGCTTCAAGGTCACTCACCATCACTTTCTATTTGGCGAAGGTTTATCCGTGTTTTCCCGAACTATGTTCTTTTGGTTCATTAATCGTGGTCTTGTGCTAATTCTCCATAATGGCATACGGATTAAGGCATCTTTTTGATCTTGGATAATCATGGGTCCCATCGGAGATAAGTATGGAATGCCAAAAGAGCGCAAACTCGCTAAATGTAACACCATGAAAATCACTCCAATAATGATGCCAAGTAATCCAAACGATGCTGCTAATGTCATAAAAGGATATCGCAATATTCGAATGGAACTGGACAAATCTGGACTGGGTATAAGGAAACTACTAATCGCTGTTAAGGATACTACGATAACCATCGCGGCCGATACAAAACCTGCTTGTACCGCTGCTTGTCCCACAACTAATGCTCCAACAATGGAAATAGCAGAACCAATTGCTCTGGGCATTCGTGTACCAGCTTCACGTAAAATATCAAACACAAACTCCATGATTAAGGCCTCAACGAATGCAGGAAATGGGACCCCTTCCCGTTGTGCCGCTAGACTAATTAATAGTTGGGTAGGAATCATTTCTTGATGAAACGTAGTTAAAGCGATATACATAGACGGTGTTAACAGTGCTAAGAAAAATCCTAAATAGCGCAAAAGTCGTAACATGGTACCAATATCTACTCTTTGATAGTAATCCTCACTCGATTGAAAAAAGTCAATGATTAAGGTGGGAACCAGTAATACAAACGGAGTCCCATCTACAATAATCGCTACTTTTCCCTCTAGTAACCCTGCACAAATCGTATCTGGCCTTTCTGTATTGTAGACCGTTGGAAATGGAGAGTAAGGGCTATCCTGAATATATTCTTCAATATAGCCACTTTCAAGGATGGCATCTGTATCGATAGCATTTATCCGCTTTTTTACTTCTTTCACGATTTTTTCATTCACAATGCCGTTTATATAGCAAATCGAAACATCTGTGTGTGTTTTTTTACCAATTACTTTGTTCTCAATCCATAAATTCGGATCTTTAATTCTCCTACGAATAAGGGAAGTATTGATTCTTAATGTTTCGGTAAATCCCTCTCTAGGTCCGCGAATAACCGTTGTAGAGGAAGATTCTTCTACAGCTCTCGATTCATATCCCTTGGAACCAATGGCAAAAGCCGTTTCATATCCATCCAATAAAATAACCGAATCTCCAGCAAGGATAAAACTAAACAATCCCTTGTAATCCTTACATTCCTCCACTTCACTATTCGCTAATGTTTGCTCTTTCATGACCTTAAACAGATCTTTCTCTTGAGGCTTCGTTTTAGGCTTGATCAATGATTTCTTCTTTTTCTGTAACCCATCCTGAGGATTCGATGATTCCTTTTCAGAGCTTCCCGCACTATCTTCATCTGGTAAATCAACTAGGCGTAAATCAATCATCAATGTTTCCGTAATAAAATTTTGAACAAACATTTTACTAGCCATACCGTCCACATACAGTAAAGCAGCCTTTACTGGTTGGGTCGAACCGATTTTAAATTCCCTTACAACAAGATCCGAGCTATCCCCAAGCAACGCTTTCACATGATCAAGCGTTTGTTTGATATCTTTGTGTAAAGGAGTAGCCAAATCGGAAGGTATATTCTCTACTTCCATTGGTTCTTTCTTCTTTTTTAGCCATTTCCTCATATACCCCAAGCTCCTAATTAAGAATTTGTAAGTTTTTTCCGCGGTGATTAAACATAGTATTCGCTAATAAAAGAAAAATATGAAGGGAGCAAATAAAGAATGGAAGGTTCACTTTATAAGCCTTCTTCCTTGTATTAGACCTCCTTTACCAATTATTTACAATAAATAGATATGGAATTAATACTCCTATGTTTTAATGGGTAGTGGTGAAATGTAAGTATAATGGTGGGAAAACGGTTTAGGATTCAAAAAATTCTTATCAATGGGAGTGGATGTAATGGGGAAAGGAAATAAAAAGAAAACAGTAAGCTCTTTTCTAGCAACGTCCATGGCTGCTCATGCGCTTGTTCCAGTTCTTCCCGTCGCAGCTAGTGCAGAGGCGGTAGCGACGGATTTAATGATTTCGGAATACATAGAGGGCAGTGGTTTTAATAAGGCATTGGAGCTTTATAATGTGACGGCTCATGATATAGACTTAAGCGAGTATACATTGGAACTATATTCGAATGGGGCCACGGAAGCTAGTCAATCCGTCCAATTAGAAGGGAATCTTGCAAGTGGTGATACCTATATTTTGTATCATGGTCAGGCGGATGAATCCATCCAAACGAAGGGGAATCAAGCATCTAGCCGTGTTATTAATTTTAACGGGGATGATGCGATCGTACTTAAAAAAGCAGGGAAAGTGATTGATTCCATTGGTGAGGTTGGAAAACGTGATACGTTTGGAAAAGATACAACACTAGTACGAAACCCATCCGTTACGACAGGGGATACCACTCTGGATGATGCGTTTGAAACAAATGAATGGACATCCCATGCAAAAGATACGTTTGATCATCTTGGTACACATGTTATGGATGGTTCAGCTGGTGAGGTAGATCCAGAGAATCCTCCAGAAGAGGGGGATCCTGTACAAGCTGTAACCGCCTCTCACGCGAGTGGAACGATTCCAGTTGGGACAGAGGTAGAACTTACGACATCCACAAGTGATGCGCAGATTTACTATACAACCAATGGAGAAGATCCAAGGGAAGCAGGACAACTTTATGAAGAACCAATTGTTGTCGATAGAGATATGACCGTTAAGGCCTATGTGGCAAAAGATGGTTTGGAGGATAGTGCTGTCAACGAATTTGACTATATCGTTTATGATGTAGAAGAAGGCCTAGAAATCCATGATTTACAAGGAGAAACACATGATTCGCCATTTGATAATAAGACGGTAGAGGATATCCAAGGCGTTGTGACTTATAAATATGAATTAGGTGGAAACTACTATTTCCATTTCCAAACCCCAGATGAATTAAAAGATAATAACCCCAAAACATCAGAAGGTATGGTTGTTTTTACGGGAAATCAGGAAGTATCGGTGAATGTGGGGGATTTGGTGAGTGTTACTGGTGAAGTGGATGAATACCATATTGACGGCTATTATGACACGAAACAAGAAACCGATTTGCCTGTTACACAAATCAATGCAAGGGATGACCGTGGTGGAATGGTAACGGTTGTGGAGAAAGATGTACGCCTTCCAGAGCCTGTTGAAATTACGAGTGAAAATCTCCCAAGGGAAGTCATTGACAATGATGGTTTTACAGTATTTGACCCTGAAGAAGATGCGATTGATTTCTGGGAAAGCTTAGAAGGAATGCGGGTAGAGGTTGGAAATGTAAAAGCCATTGCACCACAGGAACATGGTGATCTCTTCACCGTTCTTGAGGAAAGGGAAACAGATACACTCCATGGTGGGGTACTTCTTACAGCGGATGACCCAAATCCTGATCGCATTTCATTTAAATTGTATGATAATGAGGAAGCGAGGGATTTCGAAGTAGCAACAGGGGATACATTTGAAGGTCCGATGGTTGGTGTCGTGAATTATGGCTTCCAAAATTATAAAATTTATGCTGATTATGAAGAATTGAAGGATGCACATGTTGTTGGTGATGCGGAGCCAGAGCAAACCACACTGGAATGGCATGAAAATAAATTAACGATTGCTTCCTATAATTTGGAGAATTTTTCTAATAACAAGTCGGAAACAAGCGATGATAAAGCAGCTAAATTAGCCAGAGCCTTTGTAAAGGATATGAAGAGTCCAGATGTTATTGGTGTCACGGAAGTACAGGACAATAATGGACAAGATGCAGGGGATTCTGCTGCTGATGAAAGTTATGAGCGTTTAATCCAAGCGATTGTTGATGCAGGTGGCCCAAGATATGAATATGCCAATATTGATCCGGAAGTCAACCAAGATGGTGGCGCACCAAATGCGAATATCCGCGTCGGATTCTTATACAACCCAGAACGAGTATCTTTAACAGATGGACTCCCGGCTGGAGATGCAACAACGGCGGTAGGCTATGAAGATGGGCAATTAACCCACAACCCAGGGCGAATTGATCCGACCAATGAAGCATTTGAGGATAGCCGTAAACCACTAGCAGCTCAATTTGAATTCCAAGGGGAAGAAGTGGTTGTCATTGTAAACCATTGGAAGTCTAAATCTGGAGATACTCCATTATTCGGTTCCACCCAACCACCAGTATATGGTAGTGAAGAACAACGGAAGGCCATAGCGGATACGGTATATGGTTTTGTAGAAGAAATCAAAGCAGATAATCCCGATGCAAACATTGTGTCTGTCGGTGACTTTAATGATTTCCAATTCTCTGATGCACTGAAAATCCATGAAGGTGACCATATGACCAATATGATAAACCATGTGGAAGAAAAGGATCGGTATACGTATCTCTATCAAGGAAATTCACAAGTACTCGATCATATTTTAGTTTCTAACAATCTAGTGGATGCAACAGAAATAGATATTCTTCATATTAATGCCGATTTCACAGACATGGCAGGCCGTGCAAGTGATCATGATCCAGTGATGGTGCAAGTAGATTTGAAAGATACTGGTGATGCCGACGTATTAGATGATGCCGTTTTAAAAGCACAAGAAGCTATCCACTATTTTGACAGGGCCTCTTATTTCTGGTCAGCAGATGAAGAAAGACAAACCAAGCTAGATGAAGCAAGGTCAGCAGTAGAAGCCGTACGTGCGATAGATCCAGCATATGATACCAGTGCATGGGAGCAAATCCTGGATGATGCCCAACAAGTCATCGAGGAAACAATAGCATTGGAACAACAAGCGGAAAAAGTGAACGAAGCATTGAGAAATCTATCCTATGATGATCCTTTTGGCGAATATATTTTGACGGACGAGGCTCTAGAAGCAGCAAAAGCAGAATATAACGATGTCAAAGGATTGTATGATGAAGCAGTAGAAGCTGGCGCTACAATGTACATGTTTGATCTGGAGGGTCTCAATGCGTTGGAGTATCAAAAGAGAAAAATAGATACCTACCCTCATACCGTGGAAAACGTAACAGCAGCAGTACAAGCAGTAGAAAATGCTTCTTTCCATGATTTAGGAATCGAGGAAGATACAGATGAAGCGAAATTAGCAGCAGTGCAAGAAGTAGCGGACTTGGCAATCGATGAAGAACTGGAAGATCGAATGACTCGTAACACCGTCGAAACCGTAGTTACGTATAATGAAGATACGAATCAGTACGATATTGTAGTAAAAAGTAGAGACTGGGGATTATCACGTACAGTAAGTGTGGCCGCAACATTCGCTGGTGAACAGGAAGAAATTATTCCGGAAAACGTATACCAATACAACAACTTAAAGCGCGGAAAACTTGTCATCAACGAGCCAAGCGTATCCGTGACATTGAACGGTAAAACGGATATTAAAAATGGTGTTGATTTCAGAGGAAATTACGGAGTATTCGATGGGGAAGGGTTCGAGCGTGCAACAGTAAGCCTTAACCCGAAGTCAGGTGAAGCTATCATTGATTTTAACGGAACAATCGTAGAAAAAGTGATCATTCGTGATAAATTCGGGGGAAGTGTCAAGGAAATTAGAGGGGCAGAAAATATTAAAAGCCTTGAATTTACAAATGGGGTAGACGAAAATGCGATTCAAATCACAGATTCTAATGGAAAGCTGATAGAGGGAGAGGTTTCAGCATAAGTTGTGGTGTTAATAATTTGGATCAGACTGCAAACCTATATTTGCAAATTACTAGATTGTTTTGAGTCAAGAGGCTGGAATAGAGCGAAAGTGTATTTTCTCCGCTTAGCAGTTGGTGTGAAACACTTTGGCTATATCCCAGTCCTCTTTTTCCTTCTTAACAGTAAACCTAGTATCTAGGACAGACGTTTCGGTTTTCGTTGTTTTTATTCATCTTTCATTCTTTCTATAAATGAAACGGGTAGATACGTTTTTCCTGGTATGAGAAGGGCAGGAGCTAGTTCGAAATAGCGAAGGGCGTTGTTGTAACGATATGCCCTTTCACCACGTGTGATGGTGTAGGAATGGGATCCTTTAGATAGGGTGGCTCCTTTTTCTGTTGCATTCACCTTATAACCAAGCGCTTCAGCAAGGATCCGAAGCGGTACCATCTTTGTGCCGTCCACTTCATAGAAATCGTTGGCTATAATGTCTTCTACAACAGGATTTGGTGGGTTTTCCTGATGGGGTTCCTGTTCATCCAATACGACTATCTTATATGGTGATGTTTGTGCAGGAATGCTTCTTGTCGTGCGGGTATAAAATACGAGTAAATTCTCATCCGTCAAATCTGCCATTTCTACCTTTTTTCCTGATAAGCTAGATAGTTCAGTTTCCTTGCTTACCTTTAATTGTAATAACAAATTAGCATCGACTAAGTTTTGATTAAATGTTCCTACTACCGCAGTCCCCCTTGCTTCTGTTTCAACAACGACTACCTCTGGACTGTACTGAGGAGGATAGATAAATATGCGTGGTTTATCTGCGTACGTGTGGGCTGTTACCTTGTCTCCTTTTTCCAGCTCTACCTTTTTTCCTGTATTATCCAATACTAGCGTATCCGGTGTAACAACTAATACAAATTCATTATTCCCTTCTTTTATCGTATAGTAGTTAGCATGTTCACGTACATCGACACTTTCCACTGTTCCTGTATTTTTTATAAAGACGGGCTGTACTTCCTCCTGTTTCATGGGTTGTTCGGTTGTTGGCCGTGCTGTTGTTACGGCGGGGATGCTGCCTACGAATACTGCTGTCACAGCAATTGGTATAATCTTGGCCCATTTCATAAAATCACCCCCTTTTTTGAATTTTTCAGTATATTAGTCGATGGTAAAAAGAAAAGGTTACAGTGGGGGGGGATGGATCCTTTGGGGTTATTTTCCAACCCAGTTCCTTTTTTCGATCAAACGTTTGTTTTATACGGGATTTTTTTGGATGGATAAGGGGGAAGATGGGGATTTTGGGGCAAAAGCATGTTGTTGGCGTGAAATAGGTAACGAACAGGTGTCTCAAGAATTGTCATGATTTGTCCCATCACGTTGTGTAAACAGCTTTAGAAATGGAAATACTATAAGAAAATCGATGGTTGGATTGGAGGTTTTTTATTGGGTATCGCACAAATTGGTATTCCTGGTTTGATTCTTATCATTCTTCTAGCATTAATTATTTTTGGACCGAAAAGGCTACCGGAAATAGGAAAGGCGGCAGGACAAACATTAAAGGAATTTAAGAGTACAACCAATGATTTAATAAGTGATGACGACGATAAAAATGATAAGAATACGAATAACACCAACCAATGATAGGGCTACTATTTTAGGTGATAAAATATGTGATAGGAGAAGAAGTTTTGTAGAGGGTATCTGCAAGGCTTCTTTTTTGTGTTTGTACGGAAATCTACAACTTCCATTTTATAGGAGGTGACGACCTTCAGATGGAAGATTTCCTTTATGCGTGAGATGGCGCTATTGGTACCAATGCTACGAATCTTTCATGTTGCCATTAGCTAGAACCTGCTCCTCTGACCTCGACTTTTTTCGACTGTATAATGAAAAAATTCTTGATTTTTGGAATAGTATATTTTATACTTTGAACAACTATTATATAACAGGGGGATTAAACGATGGGGAATGAATTATTTAATAGATTAGATGAAATTTATCCAGAACTAGTGGAATTTAGACGAGATTTACATATGTACCCGGAACTGTCCCATACCGAGGTGAATACACCTAGAAAGGTTGCGGACTATTTATCTGCTTTAGGAATCGAAGTACGAACAGGTGTCGGCGGGCGTGGAGTTGTCGGTACATTAAAAGGGGACAAGCCTGGTAAGACCGTGGCATTAAGGGCAGACTTTGATGCGCTGCCAATCCAGGAAGAAAATGATGTTGCCTATAAATCACAAATCCCCGGCGTCATGCATGCTTGTGGCCATGATTTACATACAGCCGCCTTGCTCGGTGTTGCAAAAGTGCTTAGTGAAAATAAAGATAAGGTTGCGGGCACGGTAGTCTTTATTCACCAATTTGCGGAGGAGGTTATTCCTGGCGGTGCAAAAGCCATGATTGAAGACGGATGCCTGGACGGGGTTGATGTCGTATACGGTGCCCACGTTAGCTCGACGGATCCACTCGGTGTCATCGGACTGAAAGAGGGGGATGTGATGGCATGTGGCGATACCTTTGAGATCGACATTTCTGGAAAGGGTGGACATGCAGCATCTCCACATTTAACGGTTGATCCACTTGTTGCTGGTGCTCAGGTGCTGTTAAATTTACAACAAATTGTTAGCAGGCAAGTGGATCCAGTAAAACCAGCTGTTGTCACGGTGGCAACCTTCGAAGGCGGTGATAGCTTTAACGTCATCCCTGATACCGCTCGAATTAAAGGGACGGTCCGTACCTTTGATGAAGATGTCCGTGACAGGATTGAAGCCTCCATTGAAAAAATCGCTATTTCGACATGTGAAGCCGTTGGAGCGACTGCTGAATTTAACTATGTTCGGGGGTATCCAGCTGTTACCAATGATCCTGCAGAAACAAAGCGAGTGGAGAGAATTGCCAAGGAATTATTTGATGAAGACTTCGTGAAGCACATTCCCGCACAAATGGGGATGGAGGATTTTGCTTATTATTTGAAAGAAGTACCAGGAACATTTGTCTGGGTTGGTGGAGCCCTTGAACAGAAAGAGGATGTATTCCCACATCACCACCCAAGGTTTAATGTCGATGAACGGGCAATGATCCCTATCGGAAGACTATTTATTGCATCTGTATTGGACTATTTATCCGAGGATAAAGGGGGAGATGGAAATGCCTGAACAAGTCATGAACGTAGCTAACGGTAGTATCGTTTGGATGATTGCTCTATTCATCATTGCGGTGGTTATTTTCCAAGCACTCGTCTTTATAAAACTTGCCAAAAAGGCAGCACCTGGGGCCGGGCTCAATTCGAAAGAGGTGTCAAGGGCAGTCCGAACTGGTTTTATCAGTTCACTTGGGCCCTCATTCGGTATTGCGATTGTTATTATATCGTTAATCGCACTGCTCGGTTCACCTGTTACATTGATGCGAATCGGAATTGTCGGTTCAGCAGCAACAGAAACCGCCGCTGCTCAAATTGGTGCGAACGCTTTTGGGGTTGAATTAGGTGGTGCTGGCTATAATACGAAGGCTTTTGCTACCGTCGTTTGGACGATGTGTTTAGGTGGAATGGGTTGGCTACTTTTTGCCCTGTTTTTTACCAAATCACTAGGAAAAGCAGAAAAGTCCATCCGCAAAAAAAATCCCAAAGCAATGGCAAGTGTTTCTTTAGCTGCCATGCTCGGTGCATTTGGTTATTTAGCAACGGAACAGATGATCAATGGAATCAGCTATGCTATTGCAACTATCGTCTCCCTAACCATCATGGTAACGATGATGAGTATGGCTGAGAAGAAAAACATCAACTGGTTAAGAGAGTGGTCACTCGGTATTTCGATGGTTTGTGGAATGATAGGTGGCTCCATTATTGTCACTCTTATGTAATGATTTATTTAAATCACCTGTATAAAAGGAGGAATAACCATGAGTTTAAATCCAGAATATGTTCGCGAGGAAGCTACGAAAGTGGAAAGTGATTCGCTTCATACCATGAGTGCGTTTCATCAACAATCCCATTTCTGGGGACGTCTGACCTTATTATTCGTTATTTTTGCCTCATTATCATTGCCCATGTATTTATCATTTGTCTTAGGTGCCCATCCAGGCTGGGGGCCGATTGTAGCGGGACTAATCGGATATGCAGCTTTTATTGGAATTCTTTGGGTGGTTGAACCAATCACTTATTTTCCAGTGCTTGGGATTGCCGGAACGTATATCGCCTTTTTATCAGGAAATATTGCAAATCTATGTCTACCATGTTCATCAGCTGCTCAAAAGGCTGTCGGTGCGGAACCGGGTACAGAAAAAGCAGAAATCGCTGGTGTATTAGGAATTGCCCTTGCCTCCTTAACGAATACCGTTGTGATTCTCTTAACGGTTTTAGGTGGAACCTATGTCATTGGGTTCATTCCTGAATCGATTCAAGCATCATTTATCTTTGTTCTGCCAGCCATTTTCGGCGCTGTATTAGGACAGTTTGCCTTTAAGACACCGATGTACGGAGTAATGACACTTATTGTCGGTTTACTTGTTTTCTTCTCCCCCATTCCGTCGTTACTAAAAATCGCATCTTGTGTGGCGATATCAATCGCTATCATTTATAACTTGGAGAAAGCAAAAGACAAGAAAACCAATGCATCTTAATTGAATATTTAAATTTAAAAAATAAGCGATAGGAGATGGAATAACAATGGTGGTCAAAGAGTTAACCATTAATCAGGAACGATTACAACGACATATGGATGAGCTTTCTGAAATTGGTAAGTTTGGTGAAACAGGTGTATGTAGGTTAGCCTTATCCAAGGAATATAAGATGGGTATAGAGCTTGTGAAACAATGGATGGAAGAGGCCGGACTACAGACGAGGGTGGATCATTTTGGAAACTTAATTGGTAGACTGGAAGGGAAAAATCCCAATGCTCCGGTACTCATGATCGGTTCCCATATCGATTCCCAACCGACCGGGGGGAGATTTGACGGTCCGATTGGCGTATTAGGTGGGTTAGAGGCTGTCCAAACCATCAACGAGCAAAACATCATCCCAGACATGCCGATTGAAGTTATTTCCTTTTGTGATGAGGAAGGCTTCCGATTTAATAAAGGTTTATTCGGTTCTAGAGGGATTACAGGTCAGTTAGAAGAAGGCGAACTGGAAAAGAAAGATAGGGATGGTGTAACGAGACGGGAAGCGTTAATAGAGTTTGGTGCTAATCCAGATGAGCTCGCTTCCTCCGAGTACCCAAGAGGTTCCATTGATTCGTATATCGAAATGCATATTGAACAAGGACCTGTGCTGGAAGCCGCTGATGTCCCCGTCGGCATCGTCACAGGAATTTCCGGCCCACTTTGGCTAACCGTGGAGTTAACTGGTGCAGCAGGTCATGCTGGAACGGTTCCCATGAAGGTACGTCAAGATGCATTAGTAGGTGCAGCAAAAATAATCTCCGGTCTGAACCAAATCGTACAACAGGAGGAAGATGCTCCAACAGTTGGAACCATTGGCAACTTAACCGTCGAGCCAAATGCGAGAGCGATTATTCCCGAAAAAGTGACGTTTACCATTGATTTAAGGGATATCGATATAGACAGGCGGAATCGCTATGAAGCGCAATTAAGAAAATATATTGAAGAAACAGCCCATGAAAATGGTTTACAGTTCACGATTACAGAAGATACAACGATTATCCCTGAATCATGCAGTGAGGAAATATTACAAGTTATGCGAACGGAGAGTAAAGCGATGGGGCTTGATGTCATCCCAGAATTAACGAGTGGTGCTTTTCATGATGCACTGCCTATGGCACAAGTCAGTAACATTGCCATGATTTTCGTTCAATCAAAAGATGGAATAAGTCATGATCCCCGTGAATTTTCAACATCAGAAGATATTGCAGTCGGTACCGAGTTACTTTACCGTACGGTTGTAAAGATGGGGACGGGGGTGTAGGGGGACGCGAGGGTCGCGGGGGCAGGTTCCTCGTCCCGAAATATTCCCCTTCATAGATAATGCTCTGTGGTGTCGCAGTAATGAAGAAAGTGTACCTTTCCTTCTTTTATTGATTAATCCTACTCTTCATTAGAATCTACCAAAAACAAGTTGCTCCCTTTTTGAAGCGCATGTTGTTGAATAAAAGAATTCGCAAACGTATCTAGAACATATAAGCAAATCAAAAGAGCCAAAGGAGAACCTTTGGCTTAAAATAGTTGGAAATGGGACGAGGAACCTGACCCTATGTCCCACTATGTCCCCATTACTTTGCAATTCTTACGATAGGTTTAATTGCTCCGCCATTTTTTGAATCCTCAAAGGCTTTGTTAATATCTTCAAATTCATAGAATCTGACTAATTTATCAAATGGGAATTGGCCTGCTTTGTAGTAATCAACTAATTCTGGAATGAAGACATTTGGTACTGAGTCCCCTTCAATAACACCCATCATTGTTTTTCCTTCAGCCATTAAATCATTATGCACATCAATATTCATTTCTGGTGTAACACCAACGATTGCAGCAACACCAAGCGGGCGTAATGCTTGTAAACATTGACGAACAACGGAAGGAACCCCCGTTGTATCGACAGCGTATTTTGTACCGTCGTTTGTTACTTCTTTAATTTCCTTCACAACATCTACATTTGTTCCATTAAATGTATGTGTGGCACCAAGCTCTTTTGCTAGTTCTAGTCGTGCATCGTGTACATCAACAGCAATAATTGTTTTACATCCAACTATTTTGGCAGCCATAATCGCACTTAAACCAACGGCGCCTGCACCATAAATGGCAATAGTTGAACCAAATTCTGGCTTGATTCTATTTAAAACAGTACCTGCCCCTGTCTGAATACCACATCCTAAAGGACCTAATAAAGCTAAATCTACATCTTTATCCACTTTAACAACATTACGCTCGTGAGAAATGGCAAATGTACCAAATGAAGATTGGCCAAAGAATGTTGAAAGTGGTTGCCCATCTTTTGATAATCGATGTGTATGATCGTCATGGGTACCACCAAAGTTTAGATCATTGAAAGTATCGCAGACTGTTGGATGCCCCGTTAAACAATTATCGCATTGCCCACAATGTGCGAATGATAATACAACATGATCGCCTTTTTCAAAACGTGTAACTCCTTCACCAACTTTTTCTACAATACCCGAGCCTTCATGTCCAAGTACTGCAGGTAGAGGTGTAATTGCTTCATCACGTGCAACTGCATCCGTATGACATACACCCGTAGCAACAATTTTCACTAAAACTTCATTTGCTTTAGGTACTGCTAATTCTACTTCTTCAAAACTAAAATCTTGACCTTTTCCTTCTGTTACTGCTGCTTTAATTTTCATAATGGCCTCCTATAGATTAAACAAAAGGGACGCGGGGTCAGGTTCCTCGTCCCGTAATTATCCCTTCTGTGATAAAAAGTTATGTGGTGTCGCAGATCCTTTCTTTTCGGTAATGAAGAAAGTGTGCCTTCTCTTCATATATTGATTAATCCCTTTTTTCATTAGAATCTACCAAAGACAAGTTGCTCCCTTTTTGAAGCACGTATTGCTGAATAAAAGGAATTCGTAAACGTATCTAGAACAGGTGTGTAAACCAAAAGAACCAAAGAGATAAAATGAAGCAATGGAATCTTTGACTTAAAAAAGTTCGAAATGGGATAAGGAACCTGACCCTATGTCCCCTTAAAATCTCCTCTTATATAGTTTTACTTTTCCAATAGTTAATAGAAATTATGTACAATTATTCAATTAACCTGAATCTTTACATACAGGGGGACGCGGGGGCAGGTTTGAGGTGACCCCCAAAAGTTAAAGTTTTATATTAAGCAGATAATTGGCTGGTGTGATTGCGGTATTGAACTGGACTCATACCAGCTAATTTTTGCTTGATACGTTTATTATTATAGTAAACTATATGTTTCTCAATCTTGTTTTTTAATTCCTTAAAAGAACACAATGCTTCTCCATGATACATCTCTTGTTTGAGTAAACCGAAAAAGTTTTCCATCGGCGAATTATCTAAGCAGTTTCCTTTTCTAGACATACTTTGAAAAATCTTATTCACTTTCAGTGTTTCTACCCATTTTCTATGTTGATAGTGCCACCCTTGATCAGAATGAATAGTTGTTCTGTATTTTGATTCTTTAACGATTTCTAACGTTTCATTGAGAGGTTTCATCACTAGTTCTAAATTCGGGCGCCTGTTTATTCCAAATGAAATAATTTCGCCATTAAACATATCCATAATCGGATTTAAATATAATTTTCCGTCGGTACATTTAAATTCAGTAATATCTGTCGTTAGTTTTTGAAGTGGCACATTGGTGTAAAATCGACGATTGATGCGGTTTTTGGCAACCTTCCCAATGGTACCTTTATAGGAACGATATTTACGTGTTTTTGTCCAGAATTTCTTGCCTTTAAGTCCTAGTTTCTTCATGATACGTTGAACCTTCTTATGATTCACTTTATGTCCACGGTTTCTTAATTCAAGGTGAATACGACGGTAACCATAATTACCGTTATGTTCATTGAAAATGGATTGAATGAGCCTCTCTAAGTCCTGATCTGGATTTTCCTTCATCATTATTTTAATATGATAATGATATGAAGACTCAGGGATGCCAACTATTTGTAAGACATCTTTTAATTTGAATTCTTCTTTGAGTTCGAATGATAGTGCTGCTTGTGCTTTTCTAGATATCCCTCCGGATCTATCTGAAAAGCTCGCAACTTTTTTAAGTATTCTACCTCCAAACGAAGAAATTCGTATTCTCTTTCCAATTGTTCACGTGTCATTTCTTTTTCATTTATTTGCTTCTTTTTTGTTTGTTTATTTTCTCTATTCTTAGATGTATTAGTCATAGATGGCAGTCCTTTCGTTTCAAAAACATCAACACCCCCCTTAAGAAAGGCTTTCTTCCAGTCAGCTATAATAGTGGAATTTTTCATCCCGAAATGAAGGGCTGTTTCCGTCTCTGAATATCCTGTTCTCTCTATAAATCTTAATACATCTAGCTTAAATTGAACAGAGTAAGTATGTTTCTTCTTCACACTTTTTAAACCATCTTCACCAAATTCTTCATATACTCGTATCCATCTACCTACACTGGATTTTGATTTTATATTATGCTTCTTAGCTAAATCTCTAATTCCTAAATATCCATTTTGATAATCTTTAACTACTTTTATCTTTAAATCATCACTATATTTTTTGACCATAATAGAACACCCCAAAAATTAGTTTTTTCACTCTAACTTTTGGGGTGCACTACAGTTCCTCGTCCCGCAATTTTCCCCTTCATAGATAAAAGCTCTGTGGTAGCATAGAGGCTTAGTTTTCGGTAATGAAGAAAGTGTGCCTTTCCTTCTTTTATTGATTAATCCTTCCTTTCATTAGAATCTACCAAAAACAAGTTGCTCTATTTTTGAAGCGCATGCTGTTGAATAAAAGAATTCGCAAACGTATCTAGAACAAGTGAGCAAATCAAAAAAGCCAAAGGAGAACCTTTGGCTTTGGCTTAAAATAGTTGGAAATGGGACGAGGAACCTGACCCTATGTCCCACTTAGTTTAATTTCTGTGCTGTTCCTGTACGTGAAGATGTTTCAATTGCGTCGAGAAGTTGATNTTCTTTTATTGATTAATCCTACTCTTCATTAGAATCTACCAAAAACAAGTTGCTCCCTTTTTGAAGCGCATGTTGTTGAATAAAAGAATTCGCAAACGTATCTAGAACATATAAGCAAATCAAAAGAGCCAAAGGAGAACCTTTGGCTTAAAATAGTTGGAAATGGGACGAGGAACCTGACCCTATGTCCCACTATGTCCCCATTACTTTGCAATTCTTACGATAGGTTTAATTGCTCCGCCATTTTTTGAATCCTCAAAGGCTTTGTTAATATCTTCAAATTCATAGAATCTGACTAATTTATCAAATGGGAATTGGCCTGCTTTGTAGTAATCAACTAATTCTGGAATGAAGACATTTGGTACTGAGTCCCCTTCAATAACACCCATCATTGTTTTTCCTTCAGCCATTAAATCATTATGCACATCAATATTCATTTCTGGTGTAACACCAACGATTGCAGCAACACCAAGCGGGCGTAATGCTTGTAAACATTGACGAACAACGGAAGGAACCCCCGTTGTATCGACAGCGTATTTTGTACCGTCGTTTGTTACTTCTTTAATTTCCTTCACAACATCTACATTTGTTCCATTAAATGTATGTGTGGCACCAAGCTCTTTTGCTAGTTCTAGTCGTGCATCGTGTACATCAACAGCAATAATTGTTTTACATCCAACTATTTTGGCAGCCATAATCGCACTTAAACCAACGGCGCCTGCACCATAAATGGCAATAGTTGAACCAAATTCTGGCTTGATTCTATTTAAAACAGTACCTGCCCCTGTCTGAATACCACATCCTAAAGGACCTAATAAAGCTAAATCTACATCTTTATCCACTTTAACAACATTACGCTCGTGAGAAATGGCAAATGTACCAAATGAAGATTGGCCAAAGAATGTTGAAAGTGGTTGCCCATCTTTTGATAATCGATGTGTATGATCGTCATGGGTACCACCAAAGTTTAGATCATTGAAAGTATCGCAGACTGTTGGATGCCCCGTTAAACAATTATCGCATTGCCCACAATGTGCGAATGATAATACAACATGATCGCCTTTTTCAAAACGTGTAACTCCTTCACCAACTTTTTCTACAATACCCGAGCCTTCATGTCCAAGTACTGCAGGTAGAGGTGTAATTGCTTCATCACGTGCAACTGCATCCGTATGACATACACCCGTAGCAACAATTTTCACTAAAACTTCATTTGCTTTAGGTACTGCTAATTCTACTTCTTCAAAACTAAAATCTTGACCTTTTCCTTCTGTTACTGCTGCTTTAATTTTCATAATGGCCTCCTATAGATTAAACAAAAGGGACGCGGGGTCAGGTTCCTCGTCCCGTAATTATCCCTTCTGTGATAAAAAGTTATGTGGTGTCGCAGATCCTTTCTTTTCGGTAATGAAGAAAGTGTGCCTTCTCTTCATATATTGATTAATCCCTTTTTTCATTAGAATCTACCAAAGACAAGTTGCTCCCTTTTTGAAGCACGTATTGCTGAATAAAAGGAATTCGTAAACGTATCTAGAACAGGTGTGTAAACCAAAAGAACCAAAGAGATAAAATGAAGCAATGGAATCTTTGACTTAAAAAAGTTCGAAATGGGATAAGGAACCTGACCCTATGTCCCCTTAAAATCTCCTCTTATATAGTTTTACTTTTCCAATAGTTAATAGAAATTATGTACAATTATTCAATTAACCTGAATCTTTACATACAGGGGGACGCGGGGGCAGGTTTGAGGTGACCCCCAAAAGTTAAAGTTTTATATTAAGCAGATAATTGGCTGGTGTGATTGCGGTATTGAACTGGACTCATACCAGCTAATTTTTGCTTGATACGTTTATTATTATAGTAAACTATATGTTTCTCAATCTTGTTTTTTAATTCCTTAAAAGAACACAATGCTTCTCCATGATACATCTCTTGTTTGAGTAAACCGAAAAAGTTTTCCATCGGCGAATTATCTAAGCAGTTTCCTTTTCTAGACATACTTTGAAAAATCTTATTCACTTTCAGTGTTTCTACCCATTTTCTATGTTGATAGTGCCACCCTTGATCAGAATGAATAGTTGTTCTGTATTTTGATTCTTTAACGATTTCTAACGTTTCATTGAGAGGTTTCATCACTAGTTCTAAATTCGGGCGCCTGTTTATTCCAAATGAAATAATTTCGCCATTAAACATATCCATAATCGGATTTAAATATAATTTTCCGTCGGTACATTTAAATTCAGTAATATCTGTCGTTAGTTTTTGAAGTGGCACATTGGTGTAAAATCGACGATTGATGCGGTTTTTGGCAACCTTCCCAATGGTACCTTTATAGGAACGATATTTACGTGTTTTTGTCCAGAATTTCTTGCCTTTAAGTCCTAGTTTCTTCATGATACGTTGAACCTTCTTATGATTCACTTTATGTCCACGGTTTCTTAATTCAAGGTGAATACGACGGTAACCATAATTACCGTTATGTTCATTGAAAATGGATTGAATGAGCCTCTCTAAGTCCTGATCTGGATTTTCCTTCATCATTATTTTAATATGATAATGATATGAAGACTCAGGGATGCCAACTATTTGTAAGACATCTTTTAATTTGAATTCTTCTTTGAGTTCGAATGATAGTGCTGCTTGTGCTTTTCTAGATATCCCTCCGGATCTATCTGAAAAGCTCGCAACTTTTTTAAGTATTCTACCTCCAAACGAAGAAATTCGTATTCTCTTTCCAATTGTTCACGTGTCATTTCTTTTTCATTTATTTGCTTCTTTTTTGTTTGTTTATTTTCTCTATTCTTAGATGTATTAGTCATAGATGGCAGTCCTTTCGTTTCAAAAACATCAACACCCCCCTTAAGAAAGGCTTTCTTCCAGTCAGCTATAATAGTGGAATTTTTCATCCCGAAATGAAGGGCTGTTTCCGTCTCTGAATATCCTGTTCTCTCTATAAATCTTAATACATCTAGCTTAAATTGAACAGAGTAAGTATGTTTCTTCTTCACACTTTTTAAACCATCTTCACCAAATTCTTCATATACTCGTATCCATCTACCTACACTGGATTTTGATTTTATATTATGCTTCTTAGCTAAATCTCTAATTCCTAAATATCCATTTTGATAATCTTTAACTACTTTTATCTTTAAATCATCACTATATTTTTTGACCATAATAGAACACCCCAAAAATTAGTTTTTTCACTCTAACTTTTGGGGTGCACTACAGTTCCTCGTCCCGCAATTTTCCCCTTCATAGATAAAAGCTCTGTGGTAGCATAGAGGCTTAGTTTTCGGTAATGAAGAAAGTGTGCCTTTCCTTCTTTTATTGATTAATCCTTCCTTTCATTAGAATCTACCAAAAACAAGTTGCTCTATTTTTGAAGCGCATGCTGTTGAATAAAAGAATTCGCAAACGTATCTAGAACAAGTGAGCAAATCAAAAAAGCCAAAGGAGAACCTTTGGCTTTGGCTTAAAATAGTTGGAAATGGGACGAGGAACCTGACCCTATGTCCCACTTAGTTTAATTTCTGTGCTGTTCCTGTACGTGAAGATGTTTCAATTGCGTCGAGAAGTTGATGGCGAACGAGAGCATGGGCAAAATCAGGCGTATGGTTCGTACCTTCACGAATATCCTTTGCAAATTGCGCATATAGTCTTCTCGTATTATTTGATACACCTTGCTCATATAGTTCCCCTGAATTACTTGATCCATCAACTGGTCCATCTTGAGCTAAATCATAATAAACAGAGGGAATAGTCATTTCGCTGACCACGGTATCTTCCCCGCGGCCACCTTCCAGTTTTAAATCTGTTAACTGAACTTGTCCAATTGGAGCAGTTAAAATCAAGTCCCCCTTAGTACCGTTAATTTCCCAACGCATATTCTCTCCACGAGAGCTACCACCTCGGTAAAATACAGAGATAGCTGCACCACTATTCACTGTACCTATAATAGAAGCATGATTTGGAGAAGTAACAGGAATACTCTCATTTTCCTCCATTAACAGAACTTCTGATTGGTTGGATACTAGGTTAGCTGAAACACTTGAAAAATCACCGAGCATGTAAGATAAAGCATCTAAGGCATGAAAAATTGGAATAGATAGTAGTGTCGCTCCGTTTGCTGCATCAAATAAATAGGCATGGTTACGATCGGTAACATTTCCCCAAGCCATGCCTGATCCAACTAGAATGGATCCTTGCACCTCACCAATATAACCATCTGCAATTAAATCACGCACGTAACGAATAGCTGGTTGAAAACGTGCCTGTAAGCCTACAGCAGTGCGAACACCAGCTAGCTCAGCGCGTTTAGCAAGATCTTTTGCTTCTTCTAGACCGTTACCAAGTGGCCATTCAGAAAATACCATTTTACCCGCATCCAGAGCAGCAGAGATTAGTTCATGATGGTAAGGAACCCTTACTGTTACAACAACTAAATCCACGTCAGGATGATTTACTAAATCCTTATAATGATCAAAAGCTGGCACTCCAAATTCCTTTTCAGCTGCTTCTGCTGATTCACGACGGCTCGTACTTACTGCCCGTAGTTCATACTCTTCTGGTAATGCTTTAATAGCTGGAATATGTGCGTTGACTGCCCAACTATCAGGGTTTAATGGGCTTGCACCAATAATGCCAACACCAATTTTCTTTTTACTCAATTGTTTTTCAGTTGCCATGCAACCTCTCCTTTACTCTATTTATTATTCCATTTAATTCGCTTGCAAATGAAATGATTAAGAAGGAAGGGTTTAAAAATGGTACCCTCCATCTATTTCATGAGCTTCTCAATCATAAACGCTCTTCAGGTCTAATAATTTATCTTGTTGTTAGGTCGTTCGTAGATTGTCTCTTTCAAATTAAACATTCAACCGTTAAATAAATTCTAGCTTTTCCATCTTTTTGGCGATAAACAAATCCTTTTTGTTCAAGGGCTTATTCCATGTTTGTAACAATGGAAGGTTCGCACTTTAATTTCTCACATAACTCAACTTGTGTAACTCCATCCTTTGTCCATTGTTTGTATAATAAATTATCCTGTCCAATATGAAGGTTTACATCGTGTAACAAACGGTTGCATTCTCGGCGCGTTTGAGCTGATATTCTATCAAGAAGTTCTTGGATTTCTTCCTCAGCCAAAGCTTCACCTTCCTTAAGTATAAATAAGAATTAAGGTATAAATGTATCTGGATCCGGGCCAAATCGCTGTCCATTATTTAATGCATCGATTTTTTGCATATCTTCTTCTGAAAGCTCAAAATCAAAAATATTCGCATTTTCTTCTATACGCGAAGGGGTGACGGATTTAGGAATCGCAGATACTCCATGTTGCAAATCCCACCGGAGAATAATTTGAGCTGGTGTTTTTTTATAATTTTTACTAAGCTCTACTAGTAAAGGATTGTCCAAGTTCCCTAGCATTAATGGGCTCCAGGCTTGAAGGACAATATTGTTTTCTATGCAAAAAGCGTGCAACTCTTTTTGATTTAATAGAGGATGCCGTTCTACTTGGTTGACCATAGGTTTAATTTCACTGCCTTCAATCAACACTTTCAAATGAGGGATATTGAAATTAGCTACCCCAATTGCTCGAACGATTCCGTCTCTATAAAGCTTTTCCAATGCATTCCAAGTATCCAGTAGCTCTTCATCGCTTGCTTTGCCGGGCCAGTGAATCAAAAATAAATCTAAATAATCCAGTCCTAGTTTTTTCATGCTCTCGTCAAAAGAAGTAAGCGTGAAATCGGAGCTATGCGTCTTATTCCATACCTTTGTCGTCACAAAGAGTTCTTCACGAGCCACACCCGACTCCTTAATTGCCCGACCGATGTCTGCCTCATTTCCATACGCAGAAGCTGTATCAATGCCGCGATAACCTATTTTGATGGCGTACTTAATAGCATCTATGCTTTTATTGCTTATCGTTCTTTCCATTGTGCCTAAACCTAGCCAAGGCATTTTAACTCCATTATTTAATGTTACCGAGTCCTGTAAATTGTTTACCATGTAAATTTTCCTCCATAAAATTCAATGTAGTTTTAATAGTTTCTTAGAAAGTAATTTTTATCGTAAAAGATTAGCGCAATAGGGGTTCTTCTTAATTGCTATGTTTATTCTTTCACATCGATTAACACGGGATTTATAATAAACGGTTTAGAACCATAAATCAGCAAGCATCTTCATCGACCGCTTCCTGTCTTCCGGATCGTAGGTGTATGTCACAACAATCAGTTCATCGGCCCCAGTGCGTTCCGTAAATTCTTCCAATTTCTTTCGTACTGTTTCCGGAGAACCGACCGCTTTGATGCTGAACATGGATTCGATCATTGCCCTTTCTTGTTCCGTTCCTAATTCTTCCGGGTCTACAGGTGGCTGCAGTAATCGCTGTTTTCCTGTTTGAATATCCAATAAATATTGCTGTGTCGTGGTCCACAGTCTCTCTGCCTCCTCATCGGTTGGAGCAACAAGCACATTTATCCCAGCCATGACATAAGGTTCTTCTATTTGGGCCGTTGGGGCTGTCGTTTTGAATGCCGAACGATAGATGTCAATTTTCTCTCGATAATTGTCCGGTGTGAAATGGGTGGCAATGGAATAAGGCAATCCCAGCTGACCGGCGATTGAAGCGCCATTCATACTTGAACCCAAGACCCAGATTGGTACATTTGTGCCTGTCCCGACATTCGAGGTTACAGGTACACTATGCGCCACCCCCTCGTCACTGAACCATCCCATCAGATTAAAAATCGAATTGGCAAATGATTGCGGATCACTGCCGGAACGAGTTAGGAGCTGAGCTGCCTGCGCATCGGTGCCTGGAGCCCGTCCGAGGCCCAAATCAATCCGATCAGGAAACAATTGGGCAAGTGCGCCAAAACTCTCAGCTACCTGCAGTGGAGAATGGTTTGGCAGCATGATACCGCCAGAACCAACACGAATCCTTTCCGTCATCTTTGCAGCCAGTCCAATAAGGTTGGAAGTTGCCATGGATGCCAAACTTTTCGTGTTATGGTGCTCTGCATACCAGAGTCTCTTAAAACCAAGCTTATCTAGTAGTTGAGCAGCTTCTAAAGATTGTTCGATTGCTTCTCTTATCGTTTGCCCTTCTGATATACTGACGAGATCAAGCACGTTCAATGGTATATGTTTTGTCACTTTGTTCACCTCTATATTATTTTTCCGTATCGCCTATTGCCTTCCTTTTAAACAATATTGCAATAGGATTTTTATTCTATATTCATTAGTATACTAAGTATATTCTTAAAAAAGGGGGTTAAACCCTGAGATTAAGAAATATTTTCATGCATTTGTTGCATAAGACGACGGAGCAACAAGCGTTCCTCAGGCAAGATCCCTTCCAACATCTTTTCTTGCTGCATTCTCCAAACTTCCTGAACCGGTTCCTGTAACGCTTTACCTTCAGGTGTTAAATAAACCCTGATCACTCTCCTATCTTTGCTATCACGCGTGCGATAAATTAACCCGTATTCTTCGAGCTTTTTTATCATATTTGTAGTAGTTGATGGTTCACAACCCATGCGCTTACTTAACTCAAACTGTGTCATGCCTTCTTCCATCCAAAGTTGGCGAAGTGCATGATCTTGACCAACATGAATGTTATATTGACGCAAAGATTCAGAGTAGTTACGTCGTGTTCGAGCGCATATTTTATCAAGAAGAATTCGGATTTCGTCCTCAATCATACCCTTGTCCTCCATCACTTATTTAATTAGTACCCTAATTATATGTAGTTCATTTATCTGGGTCAAACTATTGTGCTCCGCCACATTTTTTCAGCTCTAAATTCTATTTCTATCGATACAAAACCTATTTCCTTGTGATACAGTTCATCATAACTTATCTAGATGCGTTTTGTTTTTTAGTTGAAAATAATGCTGAGTTTTCATTCATTTGAACAACATCTTCATCTATTATTTTACGGTGCCTTGGAGTTGCCAGAGAAGAGAGACAGTTCCACTGTAGTCAGGTTTGCCGCACCTTTGCATCTTCTCTGCTTCAAGAACCAATAACTGAATATTCCCTTCCGTTTTTTGCTTTACATCTTTTGTGGTGTATNGGATATACTCGTATCCATCTACCTACACTGGATTTTGATTTTATATTATGCTTCTTAGCTAAATCTCTAATTCCTAAATATCCATTTTGATAATCTTTAACTACTTTTATCTTTAAATCATCACTATATTTTTTGACCATAATAGAACACCCCAAAAATTAGTTTTTTCACTCTAACTTTTGGGGTGCACTACAGTTCCTCGTCCCGCAATTTTCCCCTTCATAGATAAAAGCTCTGTGGTAGCATAGAGGCTTAGTTTTCGGTAATGAAGAAAGTGTGCCTTTCCTTCTTTTATTGATTAATCCTTCCTTTCATTAGAATCTACCAAAAACAAGTTGCTCTATTTTTGAAGCGCATGCTGTTGAATAAAAGAATTCGCAAACGTATCTAGAACAAGTGAGCAAATCAAAAAAGCCAAAGGAGAACCTTTGGCTTTGGCTTAAAATAGTTGGAAATGGGACGAGGAACCTGACCCTATGTCCCACTTAGTTTAATTTCTGTGCTGTTCCTGTACGTGAAGATGTTTCAATTGCGTCGAGAAGTTGATGGCGAACGAGAGCATGGGCAAAATCAGGCGTATGGTTCGTACCTTCACGAATATCCTTTGCAAATTGCGCATATAGTCTTCTCGTATTATTTGATACACCTTGCTCATATAGTTCCCCTGAATTACTTGATCCATCAACTGGTCCATCTTGAGCTAAATCATAATAAACAGAGGGAATAGTCATTTCGCTGACCACGGTATCTTCCCCGCGGCCACCTTCCAGTTTTAAATCTGTTAACTGAACTTGTCCAATTGGAGCAGTTAAAATCAAGTCCCCCTTAGTACCGTTAATTTCCCAACGCATATTCTCTCCACGAGAGCTACCACCTCGGTAAAATACAGAGATAGCTGCACCACTATTCACTGTACCTATAATAGAAGCATGATTTGGAGAAGTAACAGGAATACTCTCATTTTCCTCCATTAACAGAACTTCTGATTGGTTGGATACTAGGTTAGCTGAAACACTTGAAAAATCACCGAGCATGTAAGATAAAGCATCTAAGGCATGAAAAATTGGAATAGATAGTAGTGTCGCTCCGTTTGCTGCATCAAATAAATAGGCATGGTTACGATCGGTAACATTTCCCCAAGCCATGCCTGATCCAACTAGAATGGATCCTTGCACCTCACCAATATAACCATCTGCAATTAAATCACGCACGTAACGAATAGCTGGTTGAAAACGTGCCTGTAAGCCTACAGCAGTGCGAACACCAGCTAGCTCAGCGCGTTTAGCAAGATCTTTTGCTTCTTCTAGACCGTTACCAAGTGGCCATTCAG
Source organism: Oceanobacillus senegalensis (assembly GCF_900176885.1). GTDB lineage: Bacteria > Bacillota > Bacilli > Bacillales > Amphibacillaceae > Oceanobacillus > Oceanobacillus senegalensis. Next base: position 4,188,230 of record NZ_LT839648.1, read on the forward strand.
AAAATACCATTTTACCCGCATCCAGAGCAGCAGAGATTAGTTCATGATGGTAAGGAACCCTTACTGTTACAACAACTAAATCCACGTCAGGATGATTTACTAAATCCTTATAATGATCAAAAGCTGGCACTCCAAATTCCTTTTCAGCTGCTTCTGCTGATTCACGACGGCTCGTACTTACTGCCCGTAGTTCATACTCTTCTGGTAATGCTTTAATAGCTGGAATATGTGCGTTGACTGCCCAACTATCAGGGTTTAATGGGCTTGCACCAATAATGCCAACACCAATTTTCTTTTTACTCAATTGTTTTTCAGTTGCCATGCAACCTCTCCTTTACTCTATTTATTATTCCATTTAATTCGCTTGCAAATGAAATGATTAAGAAGGAAGGGTTTAAAAATGGTACCCTCCATCTATTTCATGAGCTTCTCAATCATAAACGCTCTTCAGGTCTAATAATTTATCTTGTTGTTAGGTCGTTCGTAGATTGTCTCTTTCAAATTAAACATTCAACCGTTAAATAAATTCTAGCTTTTCCATCTTTTTGGCGATAAACAAATCCTTTTTGTTCAAGGGCTTATTCCATGTTTGTAACAATGGAAGGTTCGCACTTTAATTTCTCACATAACTCAACTTGTGTAACTCCATCCTTTGTCCATTGTTTGTATAATAAATTATCCTGTCCAATATGAAGGTTTACATCGTGTAACAAACGGTTGCATTCTCGGCGCGTTTGAGCTGATATTCTATCAAGAAGTTCTTGGATTTCTTCCTCAGCCAAAGCTTCACCTTCCTTAAGTATAAATAAGAATTAAGGTATAAATGTATCTGGATCCGGGCCAAATCGCTGTCCATTATTTAATGCATCGATTTTTTGCATATCTTCTTCTGAAAGCTCAAAATCAAAAATATTCGCATTTTCTTCTATACGCGAAGGGGTGACGGATTTAGGAATCGCAGATACTCCATGTTGCAAATCCCACCGGAGAATAATTTGAGCTGGTGTTTTTTTATAATTTTTACTAAGCTCTACTAGTAAAGGATTGTCCAAGTTCCCTAGCATTAATGGGCTCCAGGCTTGAAGGACAATATTGTTTTCTATGCAAAAAGCGTGCAACTCTTTTTGATTTAATAGAGGATGCCGTTCTACTTGGTTGACCATAGGTTTAATTTCACTGCCTTCAATCAACACTTTCAAATGAGGGATATTGAAATTAGCTACCCCAATTGCTCGAACGATTCCGTCTCTATAAAGCTTTTCCAATGCATTCCAAGTATCCAGTAGCTCTTCATCGCTTGCTTTGCCGGGCCAGTGAATCAAAAATAAATCTAAATAATCCAGTCCTAGTTTTTTCATGCTCTCGTCAAAAGAAGTAAGCGTGAAATCGGAGCTATGCGTCTTATTCCATACCTTTGTCGTCACAAAGAGTTCTTCACGAGCCACACCCGACTCCTTAATTGCCCGACCGATGTCTGCCTCATTTCCATACGCAGAAGCTGTATCAATGCCGCGATAACCTATTTTGATGGCGTACTTAATAGCATCTATGCTTTTATTGCTTATCGTTCTTTCCATTGTGCCTAAACCTAGCCAAGGCATTTTAACTCCATTATTTAATGTTACCGAGTCCTGTAAATTGTTTACCATGTAAATTTTCCTCCATAAAATTCAATGTAGTTTTAATAGTTTCTTAGAAAGTAATTTTTATCGTAAAAGATTAGCGCAATAGGGGTTCTTCTTAATTGCTATGTTTATTCTTTCACATCGATTAACACGGGATTTATAATAAACGGTTTAGAACCATAAATCAGCAAGCATCTTCATCGACCGCTTCCTGTCTTCCGGATCGTAGGTGTATGTCACAACAATCAGTTCATCGGCCCCAGTGCGTTCCGTAAATTCTTCCAATTTCTTTCGTACTGTTTCCGGAGAACCGACCGCTTTGATGCTGAACATGGATTCGATCATTGCCCTTTCTTGTTCCGTTCCTAATTCTTCCGGGTCTACAGGTGGCTGCAGTAATCGCTGTTTTCCTGTTTGAATATCCAATAAATATTGCTGTGTCGTGGTCCACAGTCTCTCTGCCTCCTCATCGGTTGGAGCAACAAGCACATTTATCCCAGCCATGACATAAGGTTCTTCTATTTGGGCCGTTGGGGCTGTCGTTTTGAATGCCGAACGATAGATGTCAATTTTCTCTCGATAATTGTCCGGTGTGAAATGGGTGGCAATGGAATAAGGCAATCCCAGCTGACCGGCGATTGAAGCGCCATTCATACTTGAACCCAAGACCCAGATTGGTACATTTGTGCCTGTCCCGACATTCGAGGTTACAGGTACACTATGCGCCACCCCCTCGTCACTGAACCATCCCATCAGATTAAAAATCGAATTGGCAAATGATTGCGGATCACTGCCGGAACGAGTTAGGAGCTGAGCTGCCTGCGCATCGGTGCCTGGAGCCCGTCCGAGGCCCAAATCAATCCGATCAGGAAACAATTGGGCAAGTGCGCCAAAACTCTCAGCTACCTGCAGTGGAGAATGGTTTGGCAGCATGATACCGCCAGAACCAACACGAATCCTTTCCGTCATCTTTGCAGCCAGTCCAATAAGGTTGGAAGTTGCCATGGATGCCAAACTTTTCGTGTTATGGTGCTCTGCATACCAGAGTCTCTTAAAACCAAGCTTATCTAGTAGTTGAGCAGCTTCTAAAGATTGTTCGATTGCTTCTCTTATCGTTTGCCCTTCTGATATACTGACGAGATCAAGCACGTTCAATGGTATATGTTTTGTCACTTTGTTCACCTCTATATTATTTTTCCGTATCGCCTATTGCCTTCCTTTTAAACAATATTGCAATAGGATTTTTATTCTATATTCATTAGTATACTAAGTATATTCTTAAAAAAGGGGGTTAAACCCTGAGATTAAGAAATATTTTCATGCATTTGTTGCATAAGACGACGGAGCAACAAGCGTTCCTCAGGCAAGATCCCTTCCAACATCTTTTCTTGCTGCATTCTCCAAACTTCCTGAACCGGTTCCTGTAACGCTTTACCTTCAGGTGTTAAATAAACCCTGATCACTCTCCTATCTTTGCTATCACGCGTGCGATAAATTAACCCGNCCTCGTCCCGCAATTTTCCCCTTCATAGATAAAAGCTCTGTGGTAGCATAGAGGCTTAGTTTTCGGTAATGAAGAAAGTGTGCCTTTCCTTCTTTTATTGATTAATCCTTCCTTTCATTAGAATCTACCAAAAACAAGTTGCTCTATTTTTGAAGCGCATGCTGTTGAATAAAAGAATTCGCAAACGTATCTAGAACAAGTGAGCAAATCAAAAAAGCCAAAGGAGAACCTTTGGCTTTGGCTTAAAATAGTTGGAAATGGGACGAGGAACCTGACCCTATGTCCCACTTAGTTTAATTTCTGTGCTGTTCCTGTACGTGAAGATGTTTCAATTGCGTCGAGAAGTTGATGGCGAACGAGAGCATGGGCAAAATCAGGCGTATGGTTCGTACCTTCACGAATATCCTTTGCAAATTGCGCATATAGTCTTCTCGTATTATTTGATACACCTTGCTCATATAGTTCCCCTGAATTACTTGATCCATCAACTGGTCCATCTTGAGCTAAATCATAATAAACAGAGGGAATAGTCATTTCGCTGACCACGGTATCTTCCCCGCGGCCACCTTCCAGTTTTAAATCTGTTAACTGAACTTGTCCAATTGGAGCAGTTAAAATCAAGTCCCCCTTAGTACCGTTAATTTCCCAACGCATATTCTCTCCACGAGAGCTACCACCTCGGTAAAATACAGAGATAGCTGCACCACTATTCACTGTACCTATAATAGAAGCATGATTTGGAGAAGTAACAGGAATACTCTCATTTTCCTCCATTAACAGAACTTCTGATTGGTTGGATACTAGGTTAGCTGAAACACTTGAAAAATCACCGAGCATGTAAGATAAAGCATCTAAGGCATGAAAAATTGGAATAGATAGTAGTGTCGCTCCGTTTGCTGCATCAAATAAATAGGCATGGTTACGATCGGTAACATTTCCCCAAGCCATGCCTGATCCAACTAGAATGGATCCTTGCACCTCACCAATATAACCATCTGCAATTAAATCACGCACGTAACGAATAGCTGGTTGAAAACGTGCCTGTAAGCCTACAGCAGTGCGAACACCAGCTAGCTCAGCGCGTTTAGCAAGATCTTTTGCTTCTTCTAGACCGTTACCAAGTGGCCATTCAGAAAATACCATTTTACCCGCATCCAGAGCAGCAGAGATTAGTTCATGATGGTAAGGAACCCTTACTGTTACAACAACTAAATCCACGTCAGGATGATTTACTAAATCCTTATAATGATCAAAAGCTGGCACTCCAAATTCCTTTTCAGCTGCTTCTGCTGATTCACGACGGCTCGTACTTACTGCCCGTAGTTCATACTCTTCTGGTAATGCTTTAATAGCTGGAATATGTGCGTTGACTGCCCAACTATCAGGGTTTAATGGGCTTGCACCAATAATGCCAACACCAATTTTCTTTTTACTCAATTGTTTTTCAGTTGCCATGCAACCTCTCCTTTACTCTATTTATTATTCCATTTAATTCGCTTGCAAATGAAATGATTAAGAAGGAAGGGTTTAAAAATGGTACCCTCCATCTATTTCATGAGCTTCTCAATCATAAACGCTCTTCAGGTCTAATAATTTATCTTGTTGTTAGGTCGTTCGTAGATTGTCTCTTTCAAATTAAACATTCAACCGTTAAATAAATTCTAGCTTTTCCATCTTTTTGGCGATAAACAAATCCTTTTTGTTCAAGGGCTTATTCCATGTTTGTAACAATGGAAGGTTCGCACTTTAATTTCTCACATAACTCAACTTGTGTAACTCCATCCTTTGTCCATTGTTTGTATAATAAATTATCCTGTCCAATATGAAGGTTTACATCGTGTAACAAACGGTTGCATTCTCGGCGCGTTTGAGCTGATATTCTATCAAGAAGTTCTTGGATTTCTTCCTCAGCCAAAGCTTCACCTTCCTTAAGTATAAATAAGAATTAAGGTATAAATGTATCTGGATCCGGGCCAAATCGCTGTCCATTATTTAATGCATCGATTTTTTGCATATCTTCTTCTGAAAGCTCAAAATCAAAAATATTCGCATTTTCTTCTATACGCGAAGGGGTGACGGATTTAGGAATCGCAGATACTCCATGTTGCAAATCCCACCGGAGAATAATTTGAGCTGGTGTTTTTTTATAATTTTTACTAAGCTCTACTAGTAAAGGATTGTCCAAGTTCCCTAGCATTAATGGGCTCCAGGCTTGAAGGACAATATTGTTTTCTATGCAAAAAGCGTGCAACTCTTTTTGATTTAATAGAGGATGCCGTTCTACTTGGTTGACCATAGGTTTAATTTCACTGCCTTCAATCAACACTTTCAAATGAGGGATATTGAAATTAGCTACCCCAATTGCTCGAACGATTCCGTCTCTATAAAGCTTTTCCAATGCATTCCAAGTATCCAGTAGCTCTTCATCGCTTGCTTTGCCGGGCCAGTGAATCAAAAATAAATCTAAATAATCCAGTCCTAGTTTTTTCATGCTCTCGTCAAAAGAAGTAAGCGTGAAATCGGAGCTATGCGTCTTATTCCATACCTTTGTCGTCACAAAGAGTTCTTCACGAGCCACACCCGACTCCTTAATTGCCCGACCGATGTCTGCCTCATTTCCATACGCAGAAGCTGTATCAATGCCGCGATAACCTATTTTGATGGCGTACTTAATAGCATCTATGCTTTTATTGCTTATCGTTCTTTCCATTGTGCCTAAACCTAGCCAAGGCATTTTAACTCCATTATTTAATGTTACCGAGTCCTGTAAATTGTTTACCATGTAAATTTTCCTCCATAAAATTCAATGTAGTTTTAATAGTTTCTTAGAAAGTAATTTTTATCGTAAAAGATTAGCGCAATAGGGGTTCTTCTTAATTGCTATGTTTATTCTTTCACATCGATTAACACGGGATTTATAATAAACGGTTTAGAACCATAAATCAGCAAGCATCTTCATCGACCGCTTCCTGTCTTCCGGATCGTAGGTGTATGTCACAACAATCAGTTCATCGGCCCCAGTGCGTTCCGTAAATTCTTCCAATTTCTTTCGTACTGTTTCCGGAGAACCGACCGCTTTGATGCTGAACATGGATTCGATCATTGCCCTTTCTTGTTCCGTTCCTAATTCTTCCGGGTCTACAGGTGGCTGCAGTAATCGCTGTTTTCCTGTTTGAATATCCAATAAATATTGCTGTGTCGTGGTCCACAGTCTCTCTGCCTCCTCATCGGTTGGAGCAACAAGCACATTTATCCCAGCCATGACATAAGGTTCTTCTATTTGGGCCGTTGGGGCTGTCGTTTTGAATGCCGAACGATAGATGTCAATTTTCTCTCGATAATTGTCCGGTGTGAAATGGGTGGCAATGGAATAAGGCAATCCCAGCTGACCGGCGATTGAAGCGCCATTCATACTTGAACCCAAGACCCAGATTGGTACATTTGTGCCTGTCCCGACATTCGAGGTTACAGGTACACTATGCGCCACCCCCTCGTCACTGAACCATCCCATCAGATTAAAAATCGAATTGGCAAATGATTGCGGATCACTGCCGGAACGAGTTAGGAGCTGAGCTGCCTGCGCATCGGTGCCTGGAGCCCGTCCGAGGCCCAAATCAATCCGATCAGGAAACAATTGGGCAAGTGCGCCAAAACTCTCAGCTACCTGCAGTGGAGAATGGTTTGGCAGCATGATACCGCCAGAACCAACACGAATCCTTTCCGTCATCTTTGCAGCCAGTCCAATAAGGTTGGAAGTTGCCATGGATGCCAAACTTTTCGTGTTATGGTGCTCTGCATACCAGAGTCTCTTAAAACCAAGCTTATCTAGTAGTTGAGCAGCTTCTAAAGATTGTTCGATTGCTTCTCTTATCGTTTGCCCTTCTGATATACTGACGAGATCAAGCACGTTCAATGGTATATGTTTTGTCACTTTGTTCACCTCTATATTATTTTTCCGTATCGCCTATTGCCTTCCTTTTAAACAATATTGCAATAGGATTTTTATTCTATATTCATTAGTATACTAAGTATATTCTTAAAAAAGGGGGTTAAACCCTGAGATTAAGAAATATTTTCATGCATTTGTTGCATAAGACGACGGAGCAACAAGCGTTCCTCAGGCAAGATCCCTTCCAACATCTTTTCTTGCTGCATTCTCCAAACTTCCTGAACCGGTTCCTGTAACGCTTTACCTTCAGGTGTTAAATAAACCCTGATCACTCTCCTATCTTTGCTATCACGCGTGCGATAAATTAACCCGTATTCTTCGAGCTTTTTTATCATATTTGTAGTAGTTGATGGTTCACAACCCATGCGCTTACTTAACTCAAACTGTGTCATGCCTTCTTCCATCCAAAGTTGGCGAAGTGCATGATCTTGACCAACATGAATGTTATATTGACGCAAAGATTCAGAGTAGTTACGTCGTGTTCGAGCGCATATTTTATCAAGAAGAATTCGGATTTCGTCCTCAATCATACCCTTGTCCTCCATCACTTATTTAATTAGTACCCTAATTATATGTAGTTCATTTATCTGGGTCAAACTATTGTGCTCCGCCACATTTTTTCAGCTCTAAATTCTATTTCTATCGATACAAAACCTATTTCCTTGTGATACAGTTCATCATAACTTATCTAGATGCGTTTTGTTTTTTAGTTGAAAATAATGCTGAGTTTTCATTCATTTGAACAACATCTTCATCTATTATTTTACGGTGCCTTGGAGTTGCCAGAGAAGAGAGACAGTTCCACTGTAGTCAGGTTTGCCGCACCTTTGCATCTTCTCTGCTTCAAGAACCAATAACTGAATATTCCCTTCCGTTTTTTGCTTTACATCTTTTGTGGTGTATCCGATAAAAGAAATAGGGTAAAAGTCCTGCATAACTTTTACTGCTATGGCAGAATTTGAGATGAAGGAAGGGTTCTAACATGAAGCGTGCGAGAAGACTTTTTTGGTTTAAAAGCGTTCGGGGGAAGATTCTGTTTGGGTTTTCCATGGTTATTGTATTGTCGATTTTATTAAGCACATTTACGATTTACTCGATGAATCAGACCAATCGTGATTTAGAAATAATGATGGATAAAGAGCTTACGTTGCTTATCACAGATGAGCGGCTTGCTCTGGAAATGGCAAATCGTACTAGCTTGATTCGTGGGTACTTGTTAAGTGGGGATGAGCAATATCGAGCGGATTTTCAAGCAGGGACGGAGGAGAGTATTGCTTTAGAAAATCAGGCACTGGAGATAAGCAACTCTGAAGAATTAAGGCAGTTGATTGATCAAAAGGTTCAATGGGGAACCGCGACGGATGAGGCGTTTAAGGCTCTTGATAATGGGGACGAAGCCCAAGCACGGACGATTATGGAAACGAGCGTACAGTCTCTAGGGAAAGAATTAGTTCAGGGGTTTAGTGAAATAGCCAAAGAAAGAGAAGCAAGCATCCAAACATTGGGAGAAGCGATTCAGCAAAACGGGGAATCTACCATGTTATTTGGGATTATCATTTCTGTGCTTGTTGTGGTTCTCGGAATAGTCGTTGCACTGTTTACTGCGTCATCTATTAGTAAGCCAATCCGGACAGTTGTGGAGCGAATAAAGGCGATTGCAAGTGGTAGCTTGCATCATGAACCGCTAGATTTGAAAACGAGAGACGAGATTGGTCAGCTTGTTGTTGCAGCCAATGATATGAACCAGGATTTACGAGAAGTCATGACAAAGATTTCAAACGTTTCTTCCACCGTATATTCACACAGTGAAGAATTAACACAATCTGCCAATGAAGTACGGTCTGGTACGGAACAAATTTCTACGACAATGGAGGAATTGGCGTCTGGAACGGAATCACAGGCCAATCATTCGAGTGAGCTATCCTCCATGATGACAACCTTTGCGAAAAAGATTGGGGAAACGAGTGAGAATGGGGAAAATGTTCAGGACGAATCGAATCATGTTCTAACGATGACGGAGGAAGGAACGGAGCTGATCCATTCTTCTATGAAACAAATGGAACATATTGATCAACTGGTTCATGATGCTGTACAGAAAGTCGATAGGCTACATGTAAGATCCAAGGAAATTTCTAATTTAGTGACGGTCATTCAAGATATTGCGGATCAAACCAATCTCCTGGCATTAAACGCAGCCATTGAAGCAGCAAGAGTAGGGGAGCATGGAAAAGGTTTTGCCGTGGTAGCGGATGAAGTAAGAAAACTTGCGGAACAGGTTGGCTATTCGGTAACCAATATCTCGCATATTGTGGAAACGATACAACATGAAATCAATGTGGTCACTGGATCGTTAAATAATGGATATCAGGAAGTGGAACAAGGCACGAAGGAAATTAGACTAACACGTGATAAATTTAACAGTATTCGACATTCGATAACAGAGGTGGTACAACATATCCATGCCATCACAGAAAATATGTCCAGTTTAGCGGCGAATGGGCAAGAGATGACTGGATCCATACAGGAAATAGCGGCGGTTTCGGAACAATCCGCTGCAGGTATTGAACAAACCTCTGCCTCTTCCCAACAAACATCAAGCTCGATGGAAGAGGTGGCAGGAAGCGCAGATGAATTAGCACGATTGGCAGAAGAACTGAATGAATTGGTTCAGGGATTTCGATTGTAGGAAAAGTCGTGCAGTGGGTTGATTCTTCATGACGGTAGGGTCGATTCTTCTGACGCACAGCATGTGGTGCAAGATGAAATGACCCTGGTGGAAAAGAATCGCTCCGCTGTATCACATTTACCAAAAATTCCCTCCAAAAGCATTGACGGTTCGATGTGATGTAGTAAAATGAAAGTAGTTATTTATACTTATAGGATTACTGTAAATTAAGAAAGGTTACCTAGAAAAAATGGACTTGGGGGTTTTGATTTGAGAAAGTTTAATGGAAGAGGTAAAAAAATAGTGGCTACAGGGGCAGTTTCAGCTGCTATGTTTGCTGCAGTGGTAGCGCCAAATGCAGCGTTGGTACAAGCTGCAGATACTAGTTTCCCAGATTTAAATAAGGGGGATATGTTTTACGAGGAACTAAACTATCTTGTAAGTGAAGGGGTTATTAAAGGATTACCAGATGGTACCATTGGTTCTACAAAGGAAATTACCAGAGCTGAAGCAACCGTTATGCTAGCTAGAGTATTAGATTTGGACCATGATACAAACTATGATCCCGGTTTTTCCGATGTAGAGGAAGGAAAATGGTACTACAATTCTATTGCAGCATTACATGAGGCAGACGTCGTTCAAGGGGATGGTTCAACAGATAAGTTTAGACCAAATGATACCATTACACGTTCTGAAATGGCATCCCTCTTTACGAAAGCATTCGGTTTTGAAGAAAATGTTCGTGTAGGTGCATCCTTTGAAGATGTTTCTTCCTCCGATTGGTTTGCGGGCTATGTTGGAGCGTTAAAAGAAAATGGTGTGACGAACGGTAAATCAGACACAGAATTTGCACCAGAGGATATTATTACACGTGGAGAAGTAGCAGCCTTTATTTATCGAAGCTTAGGTGTCGATGAGGAAGCTGTTTCAGAGATTCATCATGTTACAAATTCAACGGTTGAAATCAATGGGGAAACGTACCACATTTCTGAGGAATTAACATCCATTTTAAATGCTAGTAATCAAGCAATCTTAGAGAATGCCTTGATCTCATTTGAGTCTGAAAATTCCACCATAACCAAGATTACATACTTAGAAATTACAAATGCAGGTGAAGCGGAAGCCGATGGGGACGAATTCGCTGGACATCTCGTATTAGATGGACAAAGCGGTACAATTCATGGAGATGTAAAAGTAGCGGCTGACTATGTATCGCTAAACAATCTAACTATTGAAGGTAACGTTGCAATCGGTCATCAAGTAGAAAACAGCTTCTACTCCGATGGTCTAGTTGTTGAAGGCAAAACGACAATATCGGATGAGGACGGAGAAGCGCAAGCTCAATCCTTGGCACAAATTGCAGAAGAGGATAAGACTAGAGTTGTCTTTGAAAATGCAACATTAAATGAAGTAGAAGTTAGCAAGAACAATGTTTCCGTAGAATCAAAGGGGAATACTAGTTTAACTGGCTTAGTCATCAAGTCCAATGCAAGTATTACAGCCTCAGAAGATGTCGTTATTCCCAAAGTGACATTACGTAACGGATCCGAACAAGTAGAAATCCATGCAACGGTAACCGAATTGGAAATTGACAGCACAACGGAAACAACGCTAACTGGTGAAGCTACGATTGATACTGTGAAAGTAAAAAACACGGCTAAGGTAAACCTCAAAACAACAGGAGAAATTAAAAAGCTAGAGACAGTGAATGAAGAAGCAAAAGTGAACATTGGAGAAGAAACAAAAGTAGAAGATATCACTCTACCAGAAGGCTCTGATGTAGAAGACGTTGTGGAAAACTATGACGATGTGAAAGAAAACATTGAAAAGGTCGATGGGGAAGATAACCCTGATTATAAGGATTCCTCTTCTGGTAGTAGAGGAAGTAGTGGCGGATCCGGTGGTAATGGTGGATCCAATGATGGAGGATCTACTGGTGATGATGTGAAAGAAGAATTCTTGGATGATTTGGAAGATGTAGTGCAAAATGTGAAAACTAAAAATGTAGAAAAGATTGAAATTGATAAAGACGGTACAAGGACACATATAAATACAACTCTTAGTGTACCGGCTACAATTGATAAATTAGTTAGTCAGGTTATTGAAGTAGGAGAAGGTATATTTATAAGTTCACAAGATGGAATTGAAGAAGGAAAAATCACATTCGATATAGTTGATAGGGTTGAAACAGGGACGGTTGCTTTTACTATAGATGAAACAGAAGAAGTAGGATCTATTACTTTCTCTATAAGTGATGAAGAGGGATTTATAATTTCGACAACTATTCCTTTCACTATAGATGGCAATGAAATTAACTTAAATCATACAAAAGTGTTAGATGCTGCTAATGAGTTATTAAGTGGAAATTATGATCAACTTAAAGAACTTGAAAGCGGATATTCAAAAAAAGCTATCTATGATGCAACAATAACTAAAGATGGAAAAGAAATTAATCTAAATGGAGACCTTGTTTTTACAATTGCTGAATAACCGATATGTGGGGACAGGCTCCTCGTGAAACCTTAGACAAAAGCCCTGTGATGTCACAGGGCTTTCTTTTTCGGTCATTTTATAAAGCTTGCGTTGCCTCAGACTTTGATTAACGCTCTTTTTTATTAAAATCTACCAAAAGCAATTTACTCAATTTTTTAAAATGCATGTTGTCGAATAAAAATCGAGCAATGGAACCTAAAATAGTTGGAAATGGGAAAAGAAACCTGACCCTCTGTCCCGCTCTGTCTCCTCAGAAAGGAGGAAAGGAATGAAAAAGGCTTTAAAAATACTTTTGATTAGTCTGCTTGTTGTTATCCTAGGTGGTGCTGCCTTCGTGTATTATTACTTAGAACTAAGGACGTATGATATTGCGGAGGATGAAGAATTAGAAAAGATAAAAGATAGTGAATATGAAATAATCCTACCAGATACAACTACGCAGGAGAGAACGCAGCCTGTGATGGAAAAGGAATCACCCGATGCGCAGAATCCAGAAGCTGATGATTCTTCTTCATCCCACAGTACAAATGAGAATGACCCTTCTACTTCATCGGATAAAAATCATGCTATGAATCAAGAGAATACCCAGCAAAAACAACAAGGATCAAGTCAAGAGAAGGAAAGTAGTCCACTCACCAAGGTTACCCCCGAATCTATCATAGAAAAATATAACCCTTCTTTTGAGAGCTTACAATCACAGGCAATGGGTAGGATTGATAGTCTTGTTAATCGGGCTTATTCCGAGTATAAGACGAAAAAGGCGAATGGGGAGTCTCTTTCAGCGGGCTATTTCTATCAAAAGTATAAGGCCGCTGCAGAAGGTCTGGAAAGGAACACTGATCAAGCGTTTCAGGCCATCTTAAATGCTGTACATCAAGAATTACAGGCCAACGGATATAGTACATCCCATGCCGATGTATTGGAAGAAGCATATGAAGCCCAGAAAAAACAAAGAGAGAATGAAATCATGAGTAAGGTGAAAGACGCATTATAAGGGGGAGGCGGGGTCACCTCAACCCTATGTCCCCTCTTTATTTTATCTCTTCAGCCAATGTTTTATATTCTTCCAGACATTCTGGGTTTACTAAAGAGGCTTTGTTTTTAACCTCCTGTCCGCGAACAATGGAACGAACGGCTCCTTCTACCTTTTTGCCGTTATTCGTATATGGAATTTCTTTTACAGCATAAATGTGGCGTGGAACATGGCGTGGTGATGCCTTTTTGCGTACATCACGGCGGATTTGTTCTGCTAGTTCCACATCCACTTCGCCATTCTCTGTAACAATGCACAATGCGATTTCTTCATCATTTTCAATTGGAAAGCCAAACACAATGGAGTCTTTAATTTGTGGAATTTGCTCCACTACACGATAGATTTCCGCCGTTCCAATTCGAACTCCACCTGGATTCAGTACCGTATCCGTTCGGCCATAAATAATGAATGTACCCTCTATTGTTTGTTCCACTAAATCGCCGTGTGTCCAGATGCCCTCATGCTTGGCAAAATAAGCGTTGTAATAACGATCGTCTCCACCTTCGCCCCAAAAAGTAAGTGGCATGCTTGGGAAGGGTTGCGTGCAAACTAACTCACCCTTTTTACCAATGACAGAAGCGCTTCGTTCATCTAAAATATCAACAGCCATACCGAGTGCCTTACATGTAATTTCCCCACGAATAACAGGGTGGATTGGCGTCCCCATGAAAAAGCAGCCCATAATTTCCGTGCCACCGGAAATGGATTCCAATAAGACATCTTTCTTGATTGTGTTATAAACCCAATCATATTGTTCACTAATGAGTGGCGAACCTGTCGTCATTACTACCTTTAGAGTAGACAAATTATGATTTTTACCAACTTGATACCCACATTTTTCCAATGAGGCAAGGTATTTTGGACTGGTACCAAAATGGGTAATACCAATCTCCTCGGCAATCTCCCATAGAATTCCGATGCGATCTTTCCGAATGGGTGAACCATCATAAAGTAAAATAGCGGCATCACTTGCCAGGCCAGAGACAAGCCATGGGAACATCATCCATGACGTACTTGAATACCATGATAAAACATCACCCTGCTTTACATCTGAGTGCAACTGATGCTCTTTCACATGCTGGAGCAATACGCCACCGACAGATTGTACAATGCATTTTGGCATGCCTGTTGTTCCAGATGTATATAAGATATAAAGTGGATGATGAAAGGCAACACGGGTGAAAGTTGGTACCTCTACATCATTTGCCAACAGTTCACTCCACGTTGACAACTGAGCACTAGACTCCACCGACAGCCCAGGTGTTTCCGATAAACTAACAACTGCAGACAAGCCTTTCAACTCCCTTATAACCGCTTGCACGTTGTCGCGGATATTAAAAGGTTTTCCGTTATACTGATAATCAAGGGAAGCTATTAGTACTTTTGGTTGGACTTGACCGATGCGATCGATAATTCCCTTAGCACCAAAGTCAGGTGAACACGAGCTCCAAACGGCACCAAGTGAAGTTGTCGCAAGGAGTGCAACTAGTGATTGCACGTCATTCTTCACAATCCCTGCGACACGATCTCCTTTTTTTACGCCAAGTTTACGTAAGCCTGTTTGTGCCTTTGCAACCAAGCTGCGCAAATCTTCCATCTTCACCGCCCGTTGAATGCCTTCTTCATTAGCTTCATAAACAGCAATGCGAGAACCGTTTCCACGTAATAGATTTTCTGCCAGATTTAAGCTTGCTTCTGGAAACCACTTTGCCCCCAACATACCGCCATCTTCTGCCGGAACGAAGATAGTTTCACCCTTTTCTCCTATAATGCCAGCGAAATCCCAAACCGCTGACCAAAACGCTTCTGGCTTTACGATGGACCAACGATGCAGGCGTTCATAGGGATGGACTGGAATTCCTACTTGTTCTGAAAACTTTTTTATATTTGATTTGGACACTCGCTGTTCGGAAGGTTGCCATAGTATATGGTTATCGATTTCTCTCGTCTGTTGTTCTATCATTGCATTTTCCTCCTCATTCTATTACCTTCTATTACTTATTTAGAAATAGTTAAAGATTCTTGCTGTTTGGTGGTTGCACTTTGCGTTGCCAAGCACGTAACTATCATTACAACAAACGCGGAAACAGACGCAAAGAACATGGCTAGATAAATATTTTCAATTATATTTTGGTTTGTAAAAATCACATACAGTACGGTACCAGTAATTAAGGCAGCAATGGCACCAGGAGCGTTTGCCTTCTTCCAAAAGTATCCTAATATAACCGGAGCGATAATTCCGCAGATAATTGCTGAGAAACTAAATTGAATTAAAATGGATAACGATTCCGGACGGTCTAAGGAAAGATATAATGTAGCTAAACCCGCCAGTACTAAGGACACCTTTGCTACTTTGACCGCATTCCTATCTAAAACCTTTTTAGTAATCGGCTTTTTCGATAAAATTGGTGCCAATACTTTGTAAAAATCGTTTCCAATACTTGTCGTCACCCCTAGGTAAAGACTATCCGTACTGGAGAGAATGGCTGAGATCAGTCCTACAACAATGATTGCCGCGATGATTGTTGGGAATGATTCAAGTACATAAACTGGAATCGCTGCATCCGCACTTGTTAAATACGGCGCAATCACCCGTGCTGCTAAGCCGCCAAGAACCATTAACGTTGAAATTAAAAATAAAATAACACCTGCTGATAATGTAAATGGAGCAAGCTGCTCTTCACTATCAAGTGACAATACTTTATTTAATAGATGTGGCATTAACACAAAGCTAAATAATAAAAATTGGACGGCCATGATTGCTAGTGGAGTATCGTATGGACCTCCAACGGATAGAAAACCTGTTAGACTCGGATCTACCGCCTCAAGCTTGCTTGACAACTCTCCAAATACGTTTAGGCCGCCGCCAATCGTCCAAAATAACGAAATTAAAATAAGGATAGAAGTGATGGCCATCAAAACCCCTTGAACGCCGTCTGTGATAAGTTGTGCATAGGCACCACCAAGTCCTATGTACAGAATCGTGATAAATACACCAATGATAATGCCCCAGAAATACGGGATGTTTAAGACGGATTCAAAGATAGTCGCTAGTCCTACGTTTTGACCAACAATATAATACACGTTGAATAAAATTAATATTGCCACAAGCACTTGAAGTGTTTTGCTGTTGTATCTTCTTCCAAGCCATTCCGGCAATGTGGAAACCCCACCAAACTTTTTACTGTATCTCCAGAACTTTTTAGCAAATAAAAGTAAACCAATCCACGAAACACCGAAACACCCTAATGTATACCAAAGCACTGATGTACCATATTCGTAAGCAAGCCCTGGAACACCGATAAATAAATTGGCACTTGCATACGAAGCTGCAAAACTTGCACCAACAATCACAGGATTTACTTTTCCACGAGCCGTTGCGAAGCCAGACATCGACTTACTGTGTTGATTTCCCTTTCTTCCAATCCAAACAACGACTCCAAAATACCCAATTAATAGAATAATAATCGTCCAAAATAAAGGTCCTGTTATGGTAAGCATTATTTATTAGACCCCTTTCTCTCTTTTGTTACATACGATTTTTTCCATATCAGTAAGCCAACTGCCCAGAATACGGCCAGCAGTAGAAAGTACGTTAATAGCATGATTTTCATCCTCCAGATGTAATTTTATATTTTCCCCATGGGAATAATCGGATTACTGTGTGCACTTCGTTAAAAAAACGAAGTGCACATCTTCCATATTGATTTTATTTACATGTGAATGATGTTCTACTAGCTCTTTGGAACTTCGATTAAAAGGGCCATTCCTTGACCACCGCCACCGCAAAGGGAGGCAATCCCTTTTCCACCGCCGCGACGCTTCAGTTCTTTAACAACAGTTAAAGCAAGTCGGAATCCCGTTCCACCAAGCGGATGACCTACCGCAATCGCGCCACCATTGACATTCACCCTTTCATAGTCAATGCCAAGCTCACGGCAGCTTGCAATAACGACACTTGCAAAAGCCTCATTGATTTCAAAAAGATCAATATCGTCCAATGTTAGGTTTGTTTTCTCTAAAACTGCTTTAATTGCTTTGGCAGGCTTTGTATGTAAACTCGTATCAGGGCCTGCGACTTCAACCCATCCAAGAATGCGTGCCAACGGTGTTATACCAAGCTCAAGCGCCTTCTTTTCGGATGAAACAATACCAACGCTTGCGCCATCAGTCATTTGCGAGGCATTTCCCGCTGTAATGGTACCTCCTTCTATAAATGCTGGTCTTAATTTCGCTAATTTTTCTTGCGTTGAATTAGGGCGAATACCTTCATCACCAGAAAGCGTCTTTCCATTCAGGGTAATCGGAACAATTTCTTCCTGCAGAATCCCTTTTTGAAGTGCCGCAGCAGCTCGTTCCTGCGATAATTGTGCGTATTGATCCTGTTCCTGTCTATCAATCTTAAAATCTTTATTTTTAAAATCAGTTAATACCCCCATCGAATTATCTGCTAATGAGCACCATAACCCGTCGTTACTTAATGTATCCGTCAATTGTAGCGGTCCTATCGACTGTTCCTTTCGAATCGCAGCAGTGTACGGGGCATTTGTCATGGAATCAAATCCGCCCGTAATGTATAATTCGCCTTCACCAAAATGAATACGGCGGACAGCGTCAGATACAGATGCTAATCCAGCTAAACATACATTGTTCAATGTACTTGCAGGGACAGTAAGCGATACACCAGCATCTGTCGCAACTCTCCTGGCTGGATTTTGACCTTGCCCCGCTTGAAGCACCTGTGCCAGTAAAACTCCATCTGCTTCTTTTGCCTCTGGTACTCGTTGCACTAACTCTTTAACAGCTAAAGTTCCTATTTCCTTTGCTTCTAATCCTGATAAAAATCCTTTCCACTTCCCAAAAGGTGTTCGAACTCCTTCTAATATCACCGTATTCATATTGCCTCATCCTTTCGTATAATCAAATCATTTTATTTTTAGAAAAATTAGCATTCCCTCGTGTTTTAAGGAATGGGCTAGTTTTTCTTATGATTGGGACATTTTTACTACGTGAAATCTTTTTCTTGAGCAAAATTTTATACCTTTTCCTAATGTGCATGTGCAAAGAAAAACCCTCTTTCCAAAAGAAAGAGGGTTGAAATCATAAATACATGATGTTTTCTCCCTCTTATCTTTCAGACACTTCTGCCTGTTGGAAGTAGCACCATTCCCTTAAAGGGCGGTTGCCGGGCGTCATAGGGCCAATTCCCTCAGCCAACTCGAGATAAGAGTTATCTATTAAATTTGATTTATAGTTACAAAGTATCCGTTTATTAAATTATTGAAATATTAACAGAACACAAATAGAAAGTCAAGGGGACACGGGGTCAGGTTCCTCGTCCCGTATTTTTCCCCTTCTTAGACAAAAGCCCTGTGGTGTCGCAGGCCTTTTTTTTCTTTCTTTTAGAAAGTATGCCTTCCCTTCTTATATTAGCTACCAATAATAAGTTGCTCCATTTTTGAAGCGCATGTTGACGAATAAAAGGAATTCGCAAACGTATCGAGAACAGGTGCGTAAACGAAAAGAACCACAGGAAATAAAATCAAGCAATAGAACCTTTTTGCTAAAAATAGTTGGAAATGGGACAAGGAACCTGACCCTATGTACCCCTATTGTATACAAACTACCCATTTATAAAATAATCCTATTTTTATAGAAATGAACAAACTCAATAATATCAAGGGTTAATCGGTGTTGTTCTTTATTTTTATGTAAATTTTCAAAATCTTTATTGACGGTTTGGATACAATGTGGTAATTTTTTTATAAATCTTAATTTACTAAAAAATCTTATTAATCAATTAAGATTTTAAGCTTTAACGATAATCTTGGAGGTATGAACATGGGAGAGGAAAAAGAAAGGTTACCACTAGAAGGCATTAGGGTGTTGGAATTAGGAACATTGCTTGCTGGACCATTTACTGGACGACTTTTAGGAGATTTTGGTGCAGAAATCATCAAAATTGAAGCTCCAGATAAAGCGGATCCATTGCGCGAGTGGGGACAGGAAAAGGATGGTGTTGGACTATGGTGGCCCATACAATCACGGAATAAAAAGTCAATTACGTTGAATTTGCGTTTGGAAGAAGGACAGGAAACTTTTAAGGAATTAGTGAAAAAGTCAGATATTATTATTGAAAATTTTCGTCCAGGAACAATGGAGAAGTGGAATCTCTCGTATGAAGAGCTATCTGAAATCAATCCAGGGATTATCATGACCAGAACTTCAGGATACGGACAGACCGGTCCTTATAAGGAAAGAGCTGGATTTGGTAGTGTAGGAGAAGCTATGGGAGGTATACGGTATGTAACAGGGTTCCCGGATCGTGCTCCATCAAGAATTGGAATTTCGATTGGGGATACCTTAGCTGCGCTTTTTGCAACAATCGGAACGTTAACAGCACTTAATGAACGTCATCATTCTGGCAAAGGACAGATAGTGGATACAGCAATATATGAATCCGTATTTTCTGTGATGGAAAGTTTAATTCCAGATTATCTTCTTGCAGGATATATCCGTGAACGTATGGGAAATATCTTGCCAAACGTTGCCCCTTCTAATATTTATTTTACGAAAGATGAAACGTATATCGTCATTGGTGCCAATGCAAACGGGGTGTTTAAGCGATTATGTGAGGCAATGGGGGATCCGGAATTATTTGAAAATCCGAAATTCCATACCCATTTAGCAAGAGGGGAAAATCAAACAGAACTGGATGAAATCATTGAAGGCTGGACAAAGCAACATGATTCCAAAGAAATCCTTGATTTACTGGCTAAAAAGGGCGTGCCATCAGGTCTCATCTATTCTGCAAAAGATATTGTAGAAGACCCGCATTACCAGGAAAGGGAAATGATCATCAAAAAGGAACATCCGCAAATAGGAGAGTTTCCAATGCCTGGGGTCGTACCTAAATTAAGTAGAACACCTGGTCAAGTGAAATCAGTGGGTGCGGAGTCCATTGGTAAGCATAATGAAGAGGTTTATTGTGGTCTACTAAACTATGATGTGGAAAGGTTCCATGGATTAAAAGAGAAGAATGTTATTTAATTTTTAAAATGGGAAAGCGGATTATGAATTTGGGGAGAGGAGTATGTGTATGAGGGATAAACCAGTCAAAGAGCCAATACGGAAAAAATGGATATGGATTGTTTTAGTATTCATTGTTCTTGGAAATGTACCATGGTATCTACCAGCAGGAACCTTTGAGCCTTTAATTTTAGGAATTCCTTATTGGGCCTTTATTGTTGTCTTATTTTCCATCATTTTATGTGGATATTTAAGCTGGCTTTGTATAACGGAATGGCACATTGTGGAATCAGAAGAGGAGAATGAAAAAAAGGAGGGTGATGCATGAGTGATTTAGTTTTTGCTGGTTTGGATGGGGTTATTATTCTCATTGTTTATGCGGCGATAATGTTATTAATTGGGTACTTATCGGGTCGTAAAGATAAGAATTTACATGAAAGTTTAGGAAATTACTACTTAGCTGGGAAAAATCTTGGTTTTATCGCATTATTTTTCACCCTTTATGCGACACAGTATAGTGGAAATACCATTATCGGATATGCGCCAACTGCTTATCGAACAGGGTTTGTTTGGCTTCAGTCCATTTCTTTTATGACTATTATCATTGGCGTTTATCTTCTGTTTGCTCCTAGGTTATATGTCATCTCGAAAAGAAGGAATTTTATTACCCCAACAGATTGGATTAGCTTCCGTTTTAACTCGAAACGTGTAACCATCCTAGCCATTTTACTCATGCTTTGGGGGTTGGGAAATTACCTATTAGAACAGCTCGTAGCTATTGGTCAGGCTGTTGCTGGTTTAACCGGAGGAACCATCCCATATCAATTAGCTGTGGTTGCTTTTGTTCTCGTTATGTTGACGTATGAATGGCTAGGTGGAATGAAAGCAGTAGCCTTTACCGATGTCATGCAAGGACTGGTATTAATGGTGGGAATATTTATCTTCTTGGGTGGTGCATTTTATTTAGTTGGTGGTGATATAGGAGCGGTTACACAGCAAATTGCCCAAACAGAACCTGTGAAGGTCGGTGTACCAGAACTGATGACATCCGTTAATTGGCTAAGTATGATTCTTTTAGTAGGTTTTGGTGCAGCCATTTATCCGCATGCGGTACAACGGATTTATTCGGCTGAAAGTGAGCGTACCTTAAAACGATCGTTTGCAAGAATGGCTTGGATGCCACCCATTACAACGGGATTAGTTTTTATCATTGGAATTTTTGGGCTAGCTTTAATTCCAGGGTTAAATGAAGGAGAGTCTGAACAGATTGTCGGAATGCTTGCAAATGAAATTGCGGCCATTAATGGATTCTTTTACTGGGTAATGATTATCTTTTTTGGTGCGATTGTTGCAGCGATTATATCAACAGCTGACTCTGTATTGCTTAGTTTTTCATCGTTAATCTCGAATGATGTCTATGGGAAATATATTAATCCAAATGCGAAGGAGAAGAAGAAGGTTTTAGTAGGAAAAGTCGTTGGAATCATAGCTGTCGGTGTTTTATTAATGATTGCCTGGAATCCACCTGGTACGCTCTATCAAATTTTTGTATTGAAATTTGAATTGTTGGTGCAAGTTTTCCCGGCGTTCGTTCTTGGTTTGTACTGGAAGCGAATGGCAGCAGGGCCTGTATTCTGGGGAATGTTAATCGGTGCAATGGTTTCTGGTGTGTTGACATTAACAGGGAATAGCACCTTGATGGGTATTCATGGCGGGGTTATTGGACTAGCCATTAACTTCCTTATCGCAGTAATTGGATCCTATTTAATACCGATGACAAGTGAAAAAGAAGAAGAACTTCAGAAAATAAATTTAGCTTAACCAGGAGGGAGTCCGGTGGATATTGATTTACGAGATTTAGAAACAAAACAGGCATACAAACTGATGACAGGGTCTGTTGTACCTCGACCTATTGCTTGGGTGTCGACCATGGACCAAAGCGGTAATCATAATCTAGCACCTTTTAGTTTTTTTACCGTTGCCTCTAGAAATCCACCAATGTTACTTATTTCCATTGGTCCTGGTGTCGGCGAACGGGAAGGTACTGTTAAAGATACGTTATCTAATATTCGGCAGTTGAAACAATTTGTTATCAATATTGTTCCTGCATCATTAGGAAATCCAATGCAAAAAAGCGCAGAAAACGTACAAAGGGAAACAGACGAATTTAGCTATGCAGGATTAACACCGGTTCAAAGTAAGAAGGTTCGACCACCAAGGGTAAAAGAGTCCCCCATTTCTTTTGAGTTAGAACTGAATCATATCATGGAACTAGGGAGTGATCATGTAGTTATCGGTCATATTGTTCATTATCATATCGATGACGATTATTATCTCGGAAACGATAAAGTAAACCAAGAAAAACTAAGTCCCCTTGGTCGCCTAGCAGGAACGTATAGTGAAATCAGTGATATTTTTACACTTCCAAGGAGAGAGGAGTAACGAGATGGATAAACCAAAAATCCACCTTACTGATGTAACAGGTCGTGATGGGTTTCAGATGGAGAAGGAATGGATTGAAACAGAAGATAAAATCCATATTTTAAACCGAATTATTGGATCAGGAATAAAGAGAATAGAGGCTACTTCTTTTGTTTCACCGAAAGCGATACCACAATTAAAAGATGCAAAAGAAGTTGTCCGAGAGCTTCATCGTGACCATGTGGAAGTAATGGCACTTGTCCCCAATCTTAAAGGTGCCGAGTTGGCATTGGATTCAGGTGTCGATGTAGTAAATGTCGTTCTGTCTATTAGCGAGACCCATAACAAGAAAAATGTAAACAAAACGGTTAGTGAATCGTTAGAAAATGTAACGGCTATTCATCATTTAGTAAGGGATCAATACAAGAAACTAAATGTTAGCCTTGGAACAACTTTCGGATGTCCTTTTGAAGGGCTGTACCATGTTGAAAAAGTGTCAACCATTATTTCTAAACTTCATTCGGAAGGAATCAATCAAATTACATTAGCAGATACGACAGGCATGGCAAACCCTACTCAAATTAGTAGATTTGTAGAAACCTTAACAAAGCAGTATCCGGATATTCAATTCAGTCTACATTTACACAATACAAGGGGAATGGGTCTAGTAAATCTCTATGCTGGATATCATGCAGGGATTCGGCATTTTGATGCAGCACTTGGTGGTATTGGTGGATGTCCATTCGCTCCAGGGGCAACAGGAAATGTCTGTTTAGAAGATATTGTTCATATGCTTGATTTGATGAACATTCCTAATGACCCAGATATGAATAAGTTAATCCATACCTCGAAAGAATTAGAACGTATATTAGGATACAAATTATCAGGACAAGTCATGAAAGCTGGTTTGGCTAATGAAGTAGTACCAGTATAAACGTTTTCAAGACATAGAGCTTCGAAAAGAAATTGGAGAAACTACCATTGTAAAAGGATAAACCGTTTGAAATCGAATGGGAAGAACTTGATTTTATGCGGTTTTCTTTTTATGCTTTGCATACAAGTTTTCAATCTATGGGTCTGTCTACTTATATTATGGATTGTATTCTTCTATTCGTTTACATACAATAAAAGCAGGAGGCAGTTGCAATGGATCCATTTAATTATATGAAGAATGCGATTATTACAGGGGAATATAAACCAGGTAAACGATTAACGGAAGAGGCACTAGCAAAGGAATTAAACATGAGCCGTACACCAATACGTGAAGCTATTAATCAATTAAAAAATGATGGGCTTGTAACACCACTGAAGAGGGGCGTTGTCGTTCGCGAGTTTACCAAGCATGATGTTCTTCAAATCTATGATTTACGTGCACTACTTGAGGGATATGCGGCTAGTCAAGCTGCATCTTATCGATCTCTAGATGATATAGAAAAAATGATGGTTACCAATCAAAACTATCGAGAAGTAATCCGTGATTTGAATGACGAAAATAGAAGTTCCAAAGTTCCATCTATCGTTCAGGCTAATCAAGCTTTTCATAAATCCATTCTTGAAGCATCAAACAATGATTATATTTCATTTCATTTATCTAAAGCTGTAGTCATCCCACTTGTCTTTCAGTCATTTTCCTGGTATAGCATTTCCGAAATCAATCGTTCCTTTGAAGTCCATGAAACGATTCTCTCCGCTATCGAACGCCAAGAATCGGAACGCGCTAAAATAGCTATGCAGGAGCATATTTATACAGGACGAGATCACGTATTGAAACATATTGATTGAGAGGGACGCGGGGTCAGGTTCCTCGTCCCGCAATTTTTCCTTCTTAGAGAAAAGCTCTGTGGTGTCGTAGAGCTTATTTTCTTTCATTTAGAACGTGTGCCTTCTTTTTTTTATTGATTAACCCTTCTTTTCATTAGAATCTATAGAAAAAAAGTTGCTCTATTTTGAAGCGCATGTTGCCGAATAAAAGGAATTCGCAAACGTATCGAGAACAGGTGAGCCAACGAAAAGAACCAAAGGAGATAAAATCAAGCAATGGCCCCTTTTGCTTAAAATAGTTGGAAATGGGAGAAGGAACCTGACCTATGTCCCCATCCCCCGTTCTTTTGTTCCGAATATCGATTTTTCTACTTGATTCTGTATGGCATAAATGATAATCGCGAGTAGGACACTCATGTAGAACCACGAACGACTTCTCATTTTTTGGAGTTTAAATATTCCTAGTAACTTTGAGATGTAGAAGAATGGATAGGCGTTTATCCAGTCCAGAGCTATATTAATAAGTACATATCTGGAAAAATTCCCATAGTTGAACTTGAATATCCACATGGTTCCGATAAAATAAGTGCCGAGAAGGTATGATAAATCAACAGGACCTGGGAATAGTGGATTTTTATTGATCCACCATTTTCTCTTATTTGCAATGACACTTAACGCACCGAGGAATAAACAGATGAAACTAGAAACAGGCAAAAATCTATAAAAAGTACGTTTCCCTAAACGAGGAAGTGTAAGCCACGGTAAGATTAACTGAGCTAAGGAAAAAATTATCTTTATTTTATTCATCTACTCACTCCTTCACCATATACTAACTGTATTATTAGCTGTTTTTTAAAATTAATGTATGAAGATATTTTAGGGGGACGTGGGGTGGGTTTGTCGTGCACCCCAAAAGTTAGAGTGGAAAAACTAATTTTTGAGGTGTTCTATTATGTAGATAAAAGTAGTTAAAGAGTATCAAAATGGATATTTAGGAATTAGAGACTTAGCTAAGAAGCATAATATAAAATCAATAGAGCCTTTAACGTAAAATAGTTGGAAATGGGACAAGGAACCTGACCCTATGTCCCGCTATGTCCCGCCCGAGGAGGTGATCGGTTTGATGAAGATAGAGGGAGTTTTGCCGGCCATTCGTAGTATGAAGGATTTTGAGCGTGTGCTAGAGGTGAAGCAGGATTATGTGGTGTTTTTAGAAACGAGATTGTCGCAGGTGAAGAGCCTGGTCAAATATGCACATCAGGCAAAGAAGAAGGTCATTATTCATGCGGACTTGGTTCAGGGGTTAAAAGTGGACGAGTATGGGATGGAGTATTTGATAAATGATGTGAAAGTGGATGGAATCATCTCAACTAGAGCGAATGTGATTGCAACGGCTAAGCGGCATAACATCACTGGAATTCAGCGCTTGTTTGCGATTGATAGCCATGCATTGGATCATAATTTGAAGGTTTGTAAGAAAGTACAGCCAGATTATATCGAGGTCTTACCCGGTATCATTCCACATGTTATCAAGGAAATACGAGAGGAAACAGGGATTCCCATCATCGCAGGTGGTTTAATTCGCACAAAAGAAGATGCGATGAATGTATTAAATGGTGATGCCTCTGCAATAACAACTTCCGATAAGCATCTATGGGATTTATAGGGACCGAGGGATGGGCACCTTTTCTAAAGAGCTATCGTAGGGTTACCTGGGATAAGACTTTTTTGAGTGTGTATGGTGTTTTTATTGTTGTGCGCTGTTAAGAGGAAAGGGGATAAGTTGGCCAGGAAAGCTAATATTTGAAAGTACTCAATCAATGAAGCAAAACACGGAAAGGAACTTTGCACTAAAATGGCAGAACCATGCAAGAGGCCCTGGCCTTTTTATGAGCGGTTAGGTGATGTTGCAGAAGAACCGTCCTCACCATACCCCCCACTGCAACACCGCCTCATCCCTAGGCCTCCCTCATTACTTTTTGTCGAATCTGCAAAAAAATGATTGACAGCGTTTGCAGTTGTGCGATACGATGTACGTACAAGTTAAAAAAGTGACGGAGAATGGGAGAACCACACGAATACGTACTAGCCGAGGCATAGGTTAGTATCGTTATTGGTGTGGTTTTCTTTTTTCCATCTAATAATAAAGCGGCCTACTAGAATCATAATATTTACAATAGTCTAATAACTATATACAAAGGGGAGTGTTTGGGGATGTCAGCATTTGTAGGGGAAATCATTGGTACGATGATTCTAATTGTTTTAGGTGGAGGTGTTGTTGGCGCTTCTGTTCTTAAAAGTACCAAAGCGGAAGGAACCGGTTGGGTGCTGATTACCATCGGTTGGGGTCTTGGTGTAACGATGGGTGCTTATGCGGTGGGGGGAATTTCCGGTGCGCATATGAATCCGGCTGTCACTTTAGGCTTTGCGGTTGCTGGTGAGTTTCCATGGAGTCAGGTTCCTAGTTATATCATCGCACAATTGATTGGTGCCTTTATTGGTGCGATTCTTGTATTTTTTCAATACCTACCACATTGGGGGAAAACAGCTGACCCAGCAACAAAATTAGCGGTATTTGCAACTGATCCGGCAATACGCAGCACACCTTCCAATCTAGTCAGTGAAATCATCGGTACCTTTATATTAGTATTTGGAATCATGTTTATTGGAGTAAATGAATTCACAGAAGGGTTAAATCCATTTATTGTCGGGTTGTTAATTGTTGCGATTGGGATGTCACTTGGTGCCACCACGGGTTATGCGATCAATCCAGCTCGTGACCTGGGTCCTAGAATAGCACACGCGGTTTTACCGGTTCCAGGTAAAGGTGGTTCAGACTGGCGCTATGCTTGGGTTCCAGTTGTGGGCCCTATCATCGGTGGCGTATACGGTGCTCTATTTTATAAAGCGTTTTTTGAAGGAAAGTTTTCAATTGCTTTTTGGACAGTAAGTATTATCATAGCATGTGTGTTTTTAACAGCGGCGAAAACAGAGATTAGAAAAGCGAATACTACACAGTCCGTGTAAAGAATATGGGGGAATGAAAAATGGAAAAATATATGATGGCATTAGACCAAGGTACGACAAGTTCACGAGCCATACTTTTTAATCATAAAGGAGAAATAGTGGAGTCGGTGCAACACGAGTTTGAACAGCATTTTACAAATCCGGGTTGGGTAGAGCATGATGCGAATGAAATATGGACATCCATTTTAGCTTGTATCGCAGAGGTTCTAACTAAAGCGGGAGTGAATGCCGATCAAGTAGCAGGTATCGGTATTACCAATCAACGCGAGACAGCGGTTGTTTGGGATAAACATACGGGGAATCCCATTTACAAAGCAATCGTCTGGCAATCTCGTCAAACCGAGGATATTTGCCGTGATTTACGTGAAAAAGGTTATAATGACTTATTTAATGAAAAAACAGGTTTACTATTAGATCCCTATTTCTCTGGTACAAAAGTGAAATGGATTTTAGATAATGTGGAGGGTGCTAGAGAGAAGGCGGAAAATGGTGACCTTCTATTTGGAACCATGGATACATGGTTGGTGTATAAATTATCTGGCAGAAAAGCACATGTGACAGACTACTCCAATGCTTCTCGTACCTTAATGTTTAATATTTACGATCTACAATGGGATGATGAGCTGTTGGAGATATTAACCGTACCGAAAAGCATGCTTCCGGAAGTACGCCAATCCTCGGAGGTGTATGCGACAACCGTGGATTATCACTTCTTTGGTGAGGAGGTTCCGATTGCCGGGATTGCTGGTGACCAACAAGCTGCATTATTCGGGCAGGCCTGTTTTCAGGAAGGAATGGCGAAGAATACGTATGGGACAGGCTGCTTCATGTTGATGAATACAGGAGAAAAAGGCGTAAAATCGAAACACGGCCTGTTAACGACATTAGCTTGGGGTGTGGATGGAAAAGTGGAATATGCATTAGAAGGAAGTATTTTCGTTGCTGGTTCCGCTATTCAATGGTTACGTGACGGTTTGCGCATGATTGTTAACGCACCAGAAAGTGAAGATTTTGCGAAAAAAGTGGAATCCACAGAAGGCGTTTATCTTGTTCCAGCATTTGTTGGACTTGGAACACCATACTGGGACAGTGATGCACGTGGTGCGATGTTCGGACTGACACGAGGTACAACAAAAGAACATTTTATCCGTGCCACCCTAGAATCCTTAGCATACCAGACAACGGATGTGTTAGAAGTAATGATTAAGGATGCTGGTCTAGAATTAAAATCACTACGCGTGGATGGTGGAGCGGTGAGAAGTGATTTCCTCATGCAATTCCAAAGTGATATCCTAGGCGTGCCTGTAGATCGTCCCATCGTAAATGAAACAACGGCATTAGGTGCAGCCTATTTAGCAGGACTTGCGGTTGGCTACTGGTCTGGTAAAGAAGAAATTGCGCAACAATGGCAAAAGGAAAAAACATTTACGCCAGCGTTTGAGGAAGAAAAACGGGAGAAGCTTTATCGAGGATGGAAAAAAGCGGTCACAGCAACCAGGGAATTTAAATAATTTTTGCTGTGAAGGCTGCTCAAGGGGTGGGGCACTATATCCCCTTTGGTCTACTATTGACCCACTTGATGAGAAGTGCTATACTACAATTAAGTTAATACGTTGGATGGAGATATCGAGAGACCACATATCACTCTATTGGTATAAGTATATATCAATAGGGGAGGTTTGTGGTCTCTTTTTGTTTTTCGAAGGAGAATGAGGAGAGAATAAGAAAAACATCGTTACGACATATATTTTTAGAAGAAAAGAAGGGAACGATGGTAATGAAATTTTCAAATACAAACCGAACGGAAATCAAGCAACAAATGAGGGAACAGGAGCTGGATATGCTTGTCATAGGTGGTGGTATCACGGGTGCCGGGATTGCTCTTGATGCGATTACGCGTGGGATGAAGGTTGCTGTAGTGGATATGCAGGATTTTGCAGCTGGTACGTCTAGTCGTTCTACTAAATTAGTCCATGGTGGGTTGCGTTATTTAAAACAATTGGAAGTGAAAGTGGTAGCTGAGGTTGGGAAGGAACGTGCGATTGTCTATGAAAATGGTCCACATGTTACCACACCAGAATGGATGCTGTTACCTTTTTATAAAGGTGGGACATTTGGCCCGTTCACGACCAACATCGGTTTAATGATGTACGATTTCTTAGCTGGCGTGAAGAAAGGTGAACGCAGAAAAATGTTTAAAGCCGATGTAGCCTTAAACCGTGAACCATTATTGAAAAAAGAAGGGATGAAAGGGGCCGGTTACTATGTGGAATATAAAACCGATGATGCTCGGTTAACCCTTGAAGTGATGAAAAAAGCGGTAGAAAAAGGCGCATTAGCCCTAAACTATATGAAGGTGACCGACCTTGTTTATGAAAATGGCAAAGTGGTTGGCGTGAAAACGGAAGATCTAACGGATGGCTCGGTAGAAAACTTCCATGCGAAGAAAATTGTAAGTGCTGCTGGTCCGTGGGTGGATACGTTACGTGACATCGATGGTTCGAAAAAAGGAAAAAGATTGCAGCTTACGAAAGGGATTCACCTTGTATTCGATGGGGAACGGTTCCCATTGAAGCAGGCGGTTTACTTCGATACTCCGGACGGTCGTATGGTATTTGCTATTCCGCGTGAAGGGAAAACTTACGTAGGAACAACGGATACCGTTTATACAGGCGATATTGCCCATCCGCAAATGACGGTAGAAGATAGGGATTATGTGATAAAAGCCATTAATTATATGTTCCCAAGTGTGAAAATTACCGCGGATGATGTGGAGTCAAGCTGGGCAGGATTACGACCATTAATTTATGAAGAAGGAAAATCCGCTTCTGAAATTTCCCGTAAAGATGAGATTTTCGTATCGGATACTGGCTTCATTTCCATTGCTGGTGGGAAATTAACAGGATACCGTAAAATGGCAGAAAGTATTGTGGACTTAGTTGCCACACAGCTCAAGGAAGAGGAAGGTAGAAACTTCCCAGGAACCCTTACGATTAATATTCCGATTTCTGGAGGAGATGTAGGTGGATCAGAAGGCTTCCAGAAACTTTTAATAGATAAAACCAAAGAAGGGAAAGCAATCGGATTACCAGAAGCACAAGCAAGAGATCTCGTACAACGTTATGGTTCAAATATTGATACGGTTTATAACATGTACAAAGAAAATATAGAAGTTGCAGAAGCGGAAAACATCGACCCAGTCGTATTGGCGATGTTACGCTATTCGATAGATCATGAGCTTGCATACAAGCCGGTGGACTTCTTCATCCGCCGTACTGGTGCCTTATTCTTCCACATCCATTGGGTCCATGAACACAAAGAACCTGTCATTGCCTACATGGCGAAAGTATTCGAATGGACAGAAGAACAAACCAAAGCATACACAAAAGAATTAGATCAACTATTGTATGAAGCAGTCACCCCAATTGCTGGAGAGTAAATCACAGAGGGGGAAGGGTTCGTGCTGCAAATAGTTCGTACACAAAGGTTATTCCAAATAGATCAAACGTTTGTTTAATGAATTTGGGATGGAGAGCCAGCGCTTGTGTTTTTTTAGAAGTGGATGGATAGAAGGATTTTAGCCTTTCATATCGAATACAAGATAGGATGGAACCATATCTTTAAGTGTATAGAGTGATCTAGTTTGTAAGCCTCATTTATCGTAGGTTAAGGGGCAGTAACCCCCACACTGATTGACGATTCACTTTAGGCAAACATAATGAATAGGGAAAAGGGGATTGAAAAATGGATGTAAAATACCCAATTGGGAAACTACAAGTTCCTGAAAAAGTAACATTAGAACATGTTCAAGAATGGCTAAAGGAAATAGAAACGTACACGACTCGATTAAGAGAAACAGTTGATTCATTAGGGGAAGAGGAATTAAGTAAAACGTATCGCGAAGGTAGCATGAATGTTCGTCAACTTGTTCATCACATTGCAGATTCACAGTTGAACATGTATCAACGTTTGAAGCTGGCTTTAACAGATGACCACCCAACCGTACCCGCTTTTGATCAAGATAAGTGGGCCATTCAACCTGATACAGAGCTTCCTGTAGAAAGTTCCATTAAAATGTTAGAAGGGATAAATGAGCGCATCGTATCTTTAGGTCATCATTTAACAGAGGAACAATTAGACCGTGCCTTTATCCATGAGAATAACGGAAAAATAACTGTTGCAACAAAAGTGGCTAAGTTAGCCTGGCATGAAGAGCATCACTTAGCCCATATCAAAAATGCATTATCAATTTAATGCGAAAATGGCTTATCGAACCTCGATAAGCCATTTCTGTTAAACAGTTTATTTATCCTCTTCCGTATCCTCAATTTTTTCCTGTATCTTTTGTTCTTCTTCTCTCCACCATAGCTCTTGATCTGTTTCTTTTATAACTTCTTTGACTTCATGCTCATCCGTCACTGCAGGTGGGGAACCCCTAAGTGGTTTGCCGGATGTATTTTTCAGAAATAAAGAAACCACCACAATACCTATGAGCGAAGCTACTATTAGATAGTACGCCGGTATTAACTCGCTGGCCGTAACGCTGATTAAGTAGGAAATCAGTAAAGGAGTCGTTCCTCCAAATACAGACGCGGAAATATTGTAGGCAATAGCCAATCCTCCATACCTGACTTCCGTAAAAAATAGGGATGGTAATTGGGAAGTCATCGTACCTTTTATAGACGACAAAAGCGTTCCTAAAATCAACAATCCAAAGAATACAAGCCAATTATTCCCACTTCCGATTAATAAAAACGATGGAACCGCCAACAAAATAATACTTATCAAACTCACTTGAATGATTCGTTTATTCCCGACTCTGTCACCCAAATAACCTATAGTTAATACAATCGGTATCATGATAAACATTACAATCAAAATTAACAGGAGTCCTTTTGTCTCTCCATATCCTAAAACCGCTGTTAAGTGGGAAGGCATGTAGGTTAGGACGGTATAATCGATTACATTATAGAAGAAAACTAAAATTAAACACATTAATAGTGAACGTCGATGAAACTGAAACAATTCTTTCATAGAGACATGCGGTCTTTTTTCCATCTCTTTCGTTTTCTCTTCCATCGCTGCGAAGGCAGGGGATTCCTCTAGGTGGCTTCGGAGATACAGTCCTATGATTCCAATTGGGCCGGCAATTAGAAATGGAACTCTCCATCCCCAATCATACATCGTTTCTGATCCCAAAATATAGGTAAGTAACGTAACTAGTCCTGCCCCAAAAATATAACCGACTAATGTTCCTACTTCCAACCCACTTGCCATAAAACCACGTTTTTTATCCGGGGTAGATTCTGCAATAAAGGTCATTGCACCAGCATATTCACCCCCCGTAGAAAACCCCTGTACCAACCTAGCAATAAGCAATAGAATTGGTGCAGTGATTCCAATAGAGGCATAACTTGGGATTAATCCGATACTGAACGTTGCAACAGCCATCATAATCAATGTGATAGCTAAAATCTTTTTTCGTCCCAATCGGTCACCCAACATTCCAAAGAACATCCCGCCAATTGGCCGAACAAGAAAGGCAACGGCAAACGTACCAAAACTAAAAACCAATTGAGCAGAATCACTGACACCAGAATAAAACACATGCCCTATGATCACAACTAAATAAGAATAAATTCCAAAATCAAACCATTCCATGGCATTACCCAATGCGGTGGTCACCACAGATTTTTTTGCTAAATCAGTGTCAATGACTGTTACATCGTCCTCACGAAGCTTGCGTTTTTTACGTTTTCTTTTATCTTTTTTCTGAGCCACTATTAGATACCTCCTCTTTACTTAGATATTCCCTTGACGGTTGTAAATATTCGTTACCCAACTCTATATTTGGATGTAAACAACTATCTTTTTTAGCTGTATGCAAACGGGCACTGGAAGGGTATATAAAAGCTTAGAAGGAATAAACCTCCCCTTTCCCTAATATGTATAGGAATGTGTGATGAATAGTACGCAAAGGATGGAGGTTATTATGGATAACGAAAAATCATCTTCAAGAAAAAATTCTGGTGACAAGAAAGATGAACAGCTTGAAAACTATCGTCATAAAAACACAGGTCCCGGGAAGAAGATGACCGATGATAATGGTACAAGAGTTTCCAATGATCGAACCTCTTTAAGAGCGGGAAGGCGCGGTCCAGCACTTCTTCAAGACTTTCATTTTTACAAAAAACAGACGCACTTTGATCGGGAAAGAATACCGGAAAAAGTGGTTCATGCAAGAGGTTTTAATGTGTATGGGGAATTTGAGGCCTATCAATCAATGAAACATGTGACACGAACGCATTTCCTTGGCGAGGCGGGCCGAAAAACTCCCGTAAATGTACGTTTTTCCACATTCCAAGGAAGCAAAGGATCCAAAGACACGGCTGTAGATATTCGAGGATTTGCAACCAAGTTCTACACACAAGAAGGGAATTACGATTTGTTATCCCTGCAATTCCCCGTATTTATTGTCGCGGATGGAATGAAATTTATGGATGTCGTTCATGCTGCAAAACCAAATCCACGCAATGAAATACCACAAGCCACAACGGCACATGATAATTTTTGGGACTATATCGCCAATAATCAGGAAAGCGCACATATGGTGATGTGGTTGATGTCCATGCGTGGCCGTCCTCGAAGTTGGCGGATGATGGCAGGCTGGCCGATTAATACATTTTTGTTTGTGAATGAACAAGGAAAAGGCACTTTTGTCCGGTTTAAATGGATTCCTAAGCTGGGTGTTCATTCTTTGTTACTTGATGAAGCCAATGTCATCGGAGGGGTCGATCCCGACTTCCATCGCCGGGATATAATAGAAGCCATACAAAAAGGTTATTATCCGGAATATGAACTAGGTGTCCAGATGATTGCGATGGAAGACGAATTTAAGTATGATTTTGATGTCTTAGATAATACGAAACTTTGGCCAGAAGAAGTGATCCCTATGGAAGTAGTCGGTAAGATGACGCTAAACCGGCTCGTCGATAATTTTTTTGCGGAGGGAGAACAATCTGCCTTTGACCCTGCGAATGTCGTTCCAGGAATCGACTTTACCAATGACCCTGTTTTACAGACACGAGCCATTGCATATCGGGATACCGAATTGCACCGTCATCATTCGGCTAATTTTGAAGAATTACCAGTTAATAAACCGATTGTCGAAACGGATTATAACTTGAGGGACAGTTATTTAAGGTACAGGATTGATGTGGATTCTGTCCATTATCATAATAATTCATTAGCTGGAAACACACCATCTGAAGCAACACCGGAAGAAGGCGGCTATGTTCATTATCCGGAGGAAGTAGAAGGTCAAATGACAAGAGATGTCCCAAGTGACTCCTTTACCGATTTCTTTTCCCAACCTAGAATGTTTTGGAACAGTTTATCATCCATTGAGAGACAGGACCTCAAAGAATGCCTTACGTATCATCTTCAGTATGTTAAAAGTAAATCAGTCAGACAGCAAAATGTTGATATGTGGGCAAATGTAGATATCGGTT
The DNA here is from genome assembly GCF_900176885.1 of Oceanobacillus senegalensis. Classification (GTDB taxonomy): domain Bacteria; phylum Bacillota; class Bacilli; order Bacillales; family Amphibacillaceae; genus Oceanobacillus; species Oceanobacillus senegalensis. The sequence continues at coordinate 4,223,248 of NZ_LT839648.1, forward strand.
TGGCAACGGTTTTAGCAGAGAAATTAGGAGTAAATCCTCCTAAAGGATCCCATGTACCGGTTGAAGCCAGTTACCCTTCCCTTAGCCAATTAAATACACCACATGTAGCTACTACGCAAAAAGTAGGGGTTCTCATTGGTAATGGGTTTAATGGTAGGGAAGTAAAAAATATGTTGAACACTTTCAAACAAAAAGGGGTATTTATGGATGTTATTAGTGAACACCTTGGCTTTGTTACCGGATCAGATGGTACGAAAATAGAGGTAAACGAAACGTTTCTAACTAAATATCCTGTTTTATATGATTCCCTTTACGTTGTTGGTGGAAAAGCTCAGAATCAAGCAAGGTTCATGCAAGACGTACAGGAATTTGTTTTTAAGGCCTATAAACACTTTAAACCAATTGGTGTTGCAACAACTGGCCAATCGTTTATCTTAACATCTAAAGATAATAACCTAGCGGGCGTTGTTTTTGCAGAAAATAACCCCAATTTTGAGCAAGATTTTATCACTGCTATAGGTAAACAGCGTTTTTGGAATCGAACGTAATTTCTTTGCTTATTGAAAAACAGACAACGAACATACAACACACACTATTTCTTCGCAGAAGTAGTGTGTGTTTGTTGGTATAATGGTTAAATGATTTTTAGGATGCTAAATTATTAAGTCAGAATGGTATTGTAGTTGACAGTTTCCAAACAATTATCAATAATTTAGCTATAATTACTAAACAAAATAGGTGATGGAGTTCACCATAAACCGCCCGTATGAGGCTGATGACTCCTGCCAAAGATAAAAGGGATACCTATGTCTTTTGGCAGGAGTCCTTTTATTTTTTTACAACTGAAAAACAGAGGGGTAATTTAAATGAATTTATTATTAGTGATGACTGGTGGTTTTTTTGGAGCTATATGTAGATTTACTTTGGGTGAATGGATATATACAAACAACGGATTTCCTTTAGGTACCTTTTTAATCAACCTCATTGGATGTTTTATTCTAGGGTGGTTTCTAACATTCGTTAGCCAAAATAAAAAAATAAGACCTGAGTATACTCTGCTAATTGGAACAGGATTTATCGGTTCTTTTACAACTTTTTCAACCTTTTCGGTAGAGACTCTTAACTTATTCCAGGAAGGTCTTATATTTATGGGGATACTCTATGTGTTGGCTACCACAGTGTCAGGGTTAGTGCTGGCATATGTAGGTCGCAAATTAGCTTTATCAAGAGAAAGGGAAGGTGATGTAATGTGATATGGGTTATAGGAATAGGTGGTTCTTTAGGTGGCGCAGCTAGATTTATAGTAGGAAACTTGATTAGTAAAGGAGCACAAAAATCACATACCTTTCCAATGGGGACTTGGATAATAAATATCACTGGTTCATTTTTACTTGGATTAATTACTCACCTTCACCTTTCGAATCATATTAGCGAGTGGTTATGGCTTTTTGGTGGTGTAGGTTTTTGTGGTGCATTTACAACTTTCTCAACCTTTGGGAATGAAACCATAACTCTAATACAATTAAATAAAATTAAATTAGCTACCATATATGTCGTTACATCAATTGTAGTAGGTATTATTTCAGCAATGATTGGTTTTTACATTTAGAATATGTGAATAGGTCAATTAAGTAAGAAGGGCAATCACCCCTTGTGCTAACTGGTTCTTTTCTTCCAGAAGCCAATGGCACCCTTTTTATTAGCAGATTAGTGAAACAGTACAGATTGTAACATTAAATAAAAACACGACATAAGGAGGAGATTTGATGACATCTTGGGTTTCTTGGGTAGCTGTGGGACTTATAGTATCTGTATTAATTTATGCGTTTTTTAGCTTATATTTAAAGAAACCGATTGCAGCTGCTTTCCATATTGTTTTGGGGATTTTGTCACTTCCTTCAATTGGATTATATGTGGATAAACAAACCTGTTATATTGAATATTTTAAACACTCTAGCCAACATTATTAAACTATCCTCAACCTATCATGGGGATAGTTTTAATACAAACGTGAGAATCTTCCAGCTGAAGCAATTGCAGGTTTACCGGTTTCTTCCGGAGTTATAGAGGGAAGAGCGCTCGTCATCTTAAAAATGGAAGATGCAAATCTAGAAGATGGTGATAACTTAGTAACATCCTTTACTGACCCTAGCTGGACACCATTATTTGTATCCATAAAAGGCCTCGTCACTGAAGTTGGTGGATTGATGACCCATGGAGCAGTTATTGCACGTGAATATGGATTACCAGCAGTTGTTGGGGTGGAGAATGCTACTAAACGAATAAAAGACGGGCAACGCATTCGCGTGCATGGAACAGAAGGGTATATACAAATATTATAAATGATAATTTCCTCAGTAATTTCAAATTAAGTATTCAATCATTATCGAATATCTTATAGAATAAAAGAGAATGTGATGGAAGTTGCCCTTGTTCTTTACAGTGGTAGAGAATGACCAGAATTAGAATTAAATGAATAACATCATGACTATGGATTATGGTTATGATGTTATTTTGTTATATAGGTGAAAGAATACACGTAAACAAACTGGTGCGGTACTTGAACAAGCGTATAAAGTATATCCAGTTATTTCTTGAATGGAAGGAGGAGAAAAAATGGGAACGTTGCTTGATTTACTTGGTTCAATAGGAACGTTAGTAATTTCTTCTATGAAGGATGTTACGGAAGAGGAAATTGAAAAAAACATTGAATTCTTAAAAAAATATCAATGGTTCCAGGATTACCTGGATAATGAAGAATATAAGCATCTAATCCATGAAAATAATAATGTGCGGAACACCATTGGAAAACTTGATACATATAAAATGGTGAAAAATTCCTATCAACAAAAGTGGAGAAGGAAAATATTCAAATCGTTACTTAAAAATCTACGATAGTGTATTGATTTATCGAAGCAGGCTTTCATTTTCTTTTATTTATATGGCTGGTACGTGAAATGTTTACTCATACAGAATATCCTTTTATGTATTACTTTCTAGTACCTTTTTCAATATTTAATCTTGTAGTTATCTTTATCCATTTTAAGTTTAAGATAGCAGAAGGTTCAAATCCTTTTATTTGCACTTATGATTTACAAAAAGGAAATGGACCATAAACAAATGGATTGTATGAAGTTTAAACGTGTTGGTTGGGGAAAGAAAAGTGTTACTGTAAAAAGCAATAAAGGTTTTAATTTGCGAATTTCTAATTTTTATCCAGAACGAATTTATAATGATTTGATTGACTTTGCAAGTAAGTATGGAATACCTATTTCTAAGAAAAAGGATTATTTATTATTAGAAAAACGAAAATGATGTTTTCATTGTGGATCTACGTCCATATTTCAGACACAAAATAGTTACATTTAAAAATACCTTCTAAATTGTACTATTATTTAACCTTTCGAGGCTTGACATGGACGCCTCGAAAGGCATGATTTCGATGCCTGGAAGCCGGCTATATTAAAAACAATACTAGCATGCTACTGGAGGCTATCATACCCACCACTCCATGTAAAGCCCCGTGCAGGGAATTGTCTGTTGTGCAATGCCATCCCTCCTATATTTTTCTTTACTGTGTTGGTCTAAACTTCTTAGAACGAATATTAGCCTATTTCATCTTACTTCGTTGAGAAGAAAGTCAAAAATATTCTACAACGTTGAAATGCATGATAATATAAGCACATGTTCCTTATTCCATATTGGTTAGAATGGGGAGTATAGTGAAGCTAAGGGTACAACCTTTCTAAACTGGGAAAACGACCAGGATAGCAACAAACATTGAACCAATTGTAGATATTACAATTACCCCATAATCACCGGGGGTATACTTTAGTGTAAATACCAGTTTATTCATTTAAAGTCATGTATATATATTTACATACGAAGATAATCCAGATTGTCTAATGTGTTTCATAATTTAATAGAAGTAATATTATTGCTAAAGAAGTTAGAAATTGAAAATTAGAGAATTTACTTTAACTACCATTTTTTTATCGGTCATATTATTATGCGCTTTTACACCATTTGGTTTTATACATTTAGGAGTAATTAAAGCGACGATAATCCATATTCCAATCATTATAGGTTCCATTATATTAGGACCAAAAATTGGTGCTTTCCTAGGATGTGTGTTTGGAATCACTAGTATTGTAACTAATACGCTCGCTCCAACATTACTGTCATTTGCTTTTTCCCCAGCGATTCCTGTTTTGGGCACAAGCCAAGGAAGTCTTTGGGCATTATGTATTGCAATCGTTCCAAGAGTAATAATTGGTTTTATCCCTTACTATATTTTTAAAGCTGTTGATAAAACTATAATAAAGAAAAAGTCCAACCAGAAACCGGCTTTATTTTTAACTGGTCTGCTTACAACGTTTATACATACATTTTTAGTAATGGGTTCTATATCTTTAATATTTCAGGATGCCTATGCTCAAGCTATTCAAGCCAGTAGCACGAGTGCCATTTACCAAGCAGTTTTAACTGTGTTTTTTACAAATGGAATCGTTGAGGCATTTCTTGCTGCATTTGTAACAGCGACAGTTGTCCCCCCGCTATTTAAACTATCAAAAAAATAAATACCGTAATTTAACAACAAAGAAGTCGTGGAATATTTGAGAAACTTGTCTATTCCTCCGCCCGATATCAATACTGTCAGGGGAAAACAAGGATAAAATACGGTCATTAACACCACATACACTTCGTCATGGGTTTGCTATATTGAGTGTAGAACATAAAATGGATGTGTATCGGATTATGCAAACCCTGGGACACGAAATAATTGAGACCACTCCAATTTATTTAGAGAACAAGCAAAGTAAAGAAACGAATGCAGCACATGATTGGAAAAATAATACACACCTTAATATGAGGCCGGGACAAAAGTGTTTATATCAATGTGAAATCCGAACATGGTCGTGCATATAATCCGCTACGGAAATACACTACGCTTTCCGCGGCCGCTGCTGAGCCTACTTCGAGCTATCGCTCTTCGTAGTCTCACCTAGGCTTTTCTTGCCGCAGGAGTCTCCGTGTATTTCCTTCGCTAGTAAGATGCAATGTTTGGATTTGGGCTAAACACTTTAGTTATGTCCCAGACTCTTTTTTCTAAAAAAGTCTACCGCTTCGAGCGTTGAAGGAAACAACCCAAAGACTTTTTCTTTTCTATTTTTCTTAGACCTATTGTAATGCTTTTGCGGAAGATGAAATTTTTCGTATTTTTTTCAGGTCTCCTAAAGTATCTTCCAAACTAGTAACATTGAAATCCCTTTCTAATAAAATCATATCTGGTTTTGATCAGGTAGCTTGTTAACAATTAGATCGATATCAAGTCGGTCTTTTTAATTTATTTAATTTCCTGAATATTGTAAGTGGACAAATGAAATGTATGTTAGGATAAACTGTTAGGGGGATTAAAATGGGAAAAGGCAAAGAAACACCTGAAGAAAGAAGAGAAAGACTAAGACAACAAGGATGGAAAGACAACCAGACTGGCAATTTAAACGATTCATTAAATAGAGGTGCTAATGGTAGCCTTGCTGATTTAGTGGGCGGTTTAGGTTGGAAAGGTACAGGAATACTTATTCTTGTCATACTATTAGGATTTATAATATATGCCGTTTTCTCTCGTTAATTGGTGCTCTTCTTGAATAAGAAGGTGTCTTTTTGATATGCCTTCCACATGAAGGGATTAGATGTATAAAGGAAAAAACATGGTGAACTTTTTCGATCTGGTGTGTGTAAGAAGATAAACGCTCAGAGTTTAAAATTTCTGAGCGCTTTTTATGGTATTTTATCAAAAATGTGGGGGTCACCTCAAACCTGTCTTCGTGCCCCTTACTTCGTTATTCCTGACATTCCTTGGGACGCGGGACCTGACCCCATGTCCCGGTCCCAGAAGCGGGATTGGGCAATAGCTGTAACAAAATCCTGCTTAAAATTGGTACTATTTGCTGCCATGACGACACCTACTAGGTTTTCCGAATCTGTTGGTGCAATCATGGACTGACCAGTAGTAGCAATACCTAGAGGCTTGTAGAGTTTATAAGCCATGTTCACAAACTCTAAAACATTTTGCTTAAACCTTTTTTCATTAGGAGTATTTCCTCCGACAACGTAAACGGAGTCAACTAAGTATGGACCAGAAGTCAGGAACGTTTTATTCACCTTGATTTTTCCTCCATTGGCTCCAGTGACGAATCCAAGCCGCTCGCTAATAATATCGTAAAAAACCTTTTGCTCGTCAAAGAACTGAAGAACCTCGGTTACTTCTTGATCATTAAAACCATTGCCAATCAGTACACCAACTTTTTTCGTATACGCGCTAGGAGGTGTGTTGAATTGACTTAAAGATGGATAACTATCCGAAACTGGGACATGGCTGCCTGATGGACGAGCAACACCAATATTATCTGCAACAGTCGACGCCAGTTCTACATCGACATTGGCTAATAAATTTACATTTTGTTGACGAACGGATTCATCCATTACGTTACCGAGCTGATAGCTAAACGCTTCGATGGTATGCATTTTTTCTACAGGAGTTAAGCTATTCCAGAATATTCGTGTCTGTGAAAAGTAATCATTGGCCGAATCAATCCGTTTACGCGTTGTGCGAGCCCCTACTTCTTTCGGATAATGTTCATAACCACCTTCGTCGATTGGTGTTTCATGAGGGGTATTATCCGCTAACGAATTATTATGGTAGTTCACATGGTCCACATCAATTCGATAACGCATCGGTCCACGTCTTTGGTTATTATGGAATGGACAAACCGGTTTATTAATTGGCAACTGTTGGAAATTTGGCCCAATCCGATAAAGTTGTGCACTATGATACGCAACTAATCTACCTTGCAATACAGGATCATTGGAAAAATCAATCCCAGGAACAACGTTGGCAGGATTAAACGCGACTTGTTCGGATTCAGTATGGTAATTTTCAATGTTTCGATTTAGCGTCATTTTACCAATGATCTCTACGGGAATCAGTTCTTCTGGCCAGAACTTGGTCGGGTCAAGGACGTCAATATCATATTTGTGCTCATCTTCAACAGGGATAAGTTGAACCCCTAATTCGTATTCCGGATAAGCACCACGGTCAATTGCTTCCCGGAGGTCTTTTCGATGAAAATCAGGATCAATTCCACCGATTTTAATTGCCTCTTCTTGAAGAAAAGATTCAACCCCAAGAACAGGTTTCCAAACAAACCGTACATAAGTTGCTTTCCCTTGTTCATTCACAAACGTATACGTATTAATGGACCACGACTCCATATGGCGATAACTTCTTAACACCCCTCTGTCTGACATAATCCATGTAACCATATGAACCGCCTCGGGATTATTCGCGACATAATCCCAAAATTTGTCGTGAGCACCTGTAGCTGTTGGGATATCATCATCCTGTTTGGATTGGTATGCATGCATTGCATCCGGGAATTTCATTGCGTCAAAGTTAATAAGTACAGGCATAGCAATGGTTGTTAAGTCATAATTTCCCTCTTCCGTGTATAACTTAACACCCTGACAACGTAAATCTCTCGCTGTATCATACGAACCTCTTGGCCCTTGGACGGTTGAAAAACGAATAGTTAGAGGGGTCTTTTTCCCAGATTCTTGTAGAAAATTTGCTTTTGTAACATGTTTCATTGATTTGTAACATTCAAACTCCCCATGGGCACTGTACCCTCGGGCATGGACCACCCTTTCAGGTTCCTCTTCATGTACAAAATGAGTGATTTTTTCAAAGTACTGCCAATCCTCATGTAATGTTGGTCCACGTTCGCCTGCTTTTAATAATTCCCTGTCATTTGCAATGGTCCTTCCTTGACCGGTCGTCAATGGTTTCCCGATGTGCTGAACACGATACTCGTCTAATTGTTTTTGTTTCTTATCTTTCATTGGATCGTTATTCAAAATAATATTCCTCCTAAAGGTTTTTAAGAAATACGATTATTAGATTTCACCAACAACCCACAAATATGCATACTTGGTAAAATTTTGGGGCGTAAAGGAAGAAGTTTTACTATGAGATGCATGTCATCATAATGAGCTAATTTTATATCCAGTATTGAGCTGCCCGAGAAGGATTAATCGCCTGGATGGGGCAGAAGAGTGGAATGAGGAACAAGGTGCGTAATGGATCTATGTTATAAATAATGAAGTTTTCACCATTCCTTATTTAAATTTGCAAACATACATATCGTCGGTCGTCTCTTTTCTTCCAAATGGAGGAAATTATTTTTGAATGTTGTGTTAGTATGGAGTGGGATAGGAGAAGGATGTACGGAAGAATAGATGATCGAAAACTGGTTATGGAAATGGGGGAAGTATATGCGAAAATTTAGTAAATCATTTCTAATATATTTTAGTGGTATCGTTGTATTAACATTAGGAATTTCTCTCACGATTCAATCTGAATTAGGAACTTCTCCGTTTGATGCATTACTCGTTGGTTTATATCGCACATTTGGGTTAACGATAGGTAGTTGGGAAATTGTTGTTGGGTCTGCGATGGTGTTGCTGAATGCCATAGCTCTAAAAGCAAGACCCGAACTTTTAGCTATATTAACTTCCCTTATTACAGGAATTGGTATTGATACGTGGCTTTTATTATTAGGAGAATGGTTAATACCGCAATATTTCTTGGAACAAGTTTTATTCGTGTTACTAGGCATTCTTTTTAGCGGGATAGGTATTGCTATTTATTTAGAGTCAAGCTTTGCACCGAACCCAATGGACCGCTCGATGGTTATTTTAACAGATAAAACAGGGTGGTCCTTTAGTAGGTCACGGGCAATCATTAGTATTGTATTAGTCATTATTGCTTTCTTTTTCAATGGTGCGATTGGTATTGGCACCTTGCTTAACGCATTACTTACTGGGGTTATTATCCAGTGGATTCGCCCATATGTGTTAAACATGCTTTATAGACACCCTATAAAAAAGGAACATATCAGCTAGTTGTTCCAATAATTTGGTGCCTTCCTCAATAAGGATGGTGCTATTTTTTTGTATTTTTTTCTTGATAATTCATGCGTAAAAATGAAATCCTGCCGTAAATAAGATTTGACAATATGGAAATGTCGGTTTAAAATTACTTTAAATTAAGTATATATTAATTCATTATATATTAATTAAAAGTAAATAAACAAAAATCCTCTGGGAGGAGAATGAATGGGCTGAATTGGAAAACCTAGTAAAGGAACGACGCTCATTAATAATTTTTACCTAATAATCCGATTACTAGAAAAGAATTAAATGAGATATTTGGATAAATAGGAGGATTGTTCATGCTTTCTTTTGACCCTCGAAATAATAAAGAGCGGGAAAATTATAAACTGCTAATCGGCAGTATTGTGCCGAGACCGATTGCGTTTGTGACAAGTATTGCGGAAGATGGAACAGTAAACGGTGCGCCATTTAGTTATTTCAATATTGTTTCGTCCAATCCACCCATGTTATCTGTATCAACCCAACGGAAAAATGGAGAGATGAAAGATACTGCACGAAACATTAAGGAGAATAAAGAATTTGTTGTGCATATCGTGGATGAACAAAATGTTGAAAAAATGAACATCACGGCAGCATCCTTACCACCTAACGTGAGTGAAATTGAAAAAGCGGACTTATCACCGATTGAGAGTGAAAAACTTTCCGTACCAGGTGTGAAAGAAGCCAAAGTCCGATTGGAATGTAAATTAGAGTATTCCCTTGAACTTGGCGAAAATGATTCGATTGGCACGGACTTCATAATTGGAAAGGTCGTCCAATTTCACATAGATGAGGCTATCTATGAAAATGGAAGAATAAATCACGAGACGCTCGGTGCGGTTAGCCGACTAGCTGGATCTAATTATGCGAAGATCGGTGATGTATTTTCCATAGAAAGACCAAAGTAAAGGGGGAAGAATAAGCTTGAAAACATCCGGAATTCATCATATTACGGCAATTGTCAATGATCCACAAGTAAATGTTGATTTTTATTCCAACGTATTGGGATTAAGACTTGTGAAAAAAACAGTGAACTTTGACCGACCGGAAGTATATCATTTATATTTTGGGAATGAATCAGGTCATCCTGGAACCATTATCACATTCTTTCCTTGGCCAAAACTTCCTAAAGGACGTATCGGTACTGGACAAGTAGGTACCACAAGTTATGCTATTCCGGTAGGTTCAATGGATTTTTGGAAAAATCGTTTGCGTGAACAAGGAATTTCTTTCACATCGGATGTCCGTTTTAACGAAACGTATATCGAGTTTGAAGATCCAGATGGACTAAAACTCGAGATGGTGGAACGGGAAGAAGGACCAGAAAATAGTTGGAGCACGAAGGGTATTCCATCCAAATACGCCATTAAAGGATTTGGTGGAGCCATTTTAAATTCCAAGCAGCCGAATCAGACGGTAGATATATTAGAAAATGTATTAGGAATGGAATTTATAGCTCAAGAGAATAATTATTTACGTTTTCAAACGCAAGGCTCCTTAGGGAATAGGATTGATATGAAACTATCTCCATCTGTCCGGGGTCTTGCTGGTGCAGGAACGATTCATCATATTGCATGGAGGGCGAAGGATGATGAAGAACATTCCAAATGGAGAGAGTTATTGGAAAAGAAGGGATATAAACCGACTGAAATAAAGGAACGTCATTATTTTAAAGCCATTTATTTTTATGAACCAGGGGGAATCCTTTTTGAAATAGCGACCGATCCTCCAGGGTTTGCAGTGGATGAAGAACCAGAAAAACTTGGTGAGGAATTGATGCTACCAAGTTGGTTGGAAGCAAAAAGGAAAAAATTTGAAAAGACTTTACCATCTATTAGGGAGGAATAAAATTGAATCAATTAAAAGGTCTACATCACATAACAGCAATCACAAGCAGTGCAGAAAAGATTTATGAATTTTTCACGTATGTGCTAGGCATGCGTTTAGTTAAAAAAACGGTGAATCAAGACGATATTCAAACGTATCATTTATATTTTACAGATGATAAAGGAAGCCCGGGTACCGACATGACGTTCTTTGATTTTCCTGGTATACCAAAAGGCGTTCACGGTACGAATGAAATTTTCAAAACATCCTTCCGTGTGCCGAATGATAAGGCACTGGATTATTGGGTAAAACGTTTCAATCGGCTTGAAGTGAAACATACAGGAATAAAAGAGCAATTTGGCAAAAAGACACTTTCTTTTGTCGACTTTGATGACCAGCAATATCAGTTGATTTCTGATGAAACCAACACAGGTGTTGATTCCGGTACACCATGGCAAAAGGGACCTATTCCTTTAGAATATGCGATTACTGGTTTAGGCCCAATCTTTGTACGGGTTGACAATGTTGATTATTTTAAGGAAATGATGGAAAGAGTTCTATTATTTAAAGAAATAGATAACGAAGGTTCCTTCCACCTATTTGAAACGGGTGAAGGTGGAAATGGTGCCCAAGTCATTGTGGAGTATAATACGATTCTACCTCCAGCACGACAAGGATATGGAACGGTTCACCATGCAGCATTCCGTGTTAATGACCGTCAAGAATTGGATGAATGGATGAAACAATTGAACACCTTCCGCTTTCCTAATTCCGGATATGTGGAACGTTACTATTTTGGATCATTGTATACGAATGTGGCACCACAAATATTATTTGAAATGGCAACAGATGGCCCAGGGTTTATGGGGGATGAGCCCTATGAAACACTTGGAGAAAAATTAGCTTTACCTCCTTTCTTTGAATCCAAAAGGGAAGAGATTGAAAAGTTAGTTCGACCTATTGACACAGTGAGAAGTACAAAAGAGTTTGTGAAGGAATATGAGGAATAAAAATGGAATCTCAACCAATAAAAAAAGGGGAATTGACGATGAAACATATCTTTCAAAAAGGAAATGATCCATCCAAACCAACATTACTATTATTGCATGGAACAGGAGGGACAGAACATGACCTTCTGCCACTCACAGATAAGATTGATCCAGATGCCAATATTTTAAGTGTACGAGGAAATGTTCTGGAGAATGGAATGCCACGCTTTTTTAAAAGATTAGCGGAAGGGGTATTTGATGAAGAAGACTTGATCTTCCGTACAAAAGAATTGAATGAGTTTTTAGATGACGCAGCTGGTAAATGGTACAAGGGTGTATAAACATTTACTGCTCGCTATTAACTGGGATGACGGTTAATAGTGAAAGAATGATGTAGTTTTTAAAAAAGGAAAAGAGGTGCTCGTTGTATGGTAACCCTCTATATAACGCCAAGCTGTACGTCCTGTAGAAAGGCTAGAGCATGGTTTCAAGAAAATGAAATACCATATAAAGAACGAAACATGTTTTCTGAAACTATGTCGATCGATGAGATAAAAGAAATATTACGATTAACGGAAAATGGGACAGAAGAAATCATTTCAACGCGCTCCAAGGTATTTCAAGAATTAGATGGTGATATGAATCAGCTGCCAATGAAAGAGCTATACCCAATGATTCAAAAAAACCCTGGAATTTTAAAAAGACCAATTATTGTTGATGGAAAAAGATTGCAAGTAGGTTATAACGAAGACGAGATTCGAAGTTTTCTCCCTCGATCCATAAAGACACTTCATTTACATGAAGCTCAAAGAATAATCGATGAAACGGCAATGGGCTAAAACAAATCCCTAGGAGCATTAGATGATATAGGAGTACTTCCTCCAGGCATATTTGTGAGATTCATGAATAATAACTGTTGACAAATGTGTGACCAAGGGTTATGTTTATATTGAATTAAATATAAACTAACTCGTAATATATTAATTATATATATTTATAAAGGAGGGAAGGATATATTCGTATTTGTTTAAAAAGCATAAGAATTTTTTAATCAATTTGAAATAGAGATTTATTAATTGTACGTTACCTTTCGTTATATTGACATTTGGTACAGTGCGAGATAAATTATATTTAGTATGAATTTGGGATATATAATTGGATATATATAAATTAAAGGCTTTATATTGCCTCCGTACAGAAAAGTTAAAAGGAATGAATAAAATGGATAAGTCTAAGCAATACAATGAAAACTCTGAATCATCTTTAAAATTATTCATTGTTTTGTCTCGCGCGTTAGAATCTATTGAAAAAAAGTTAGCTGAAAGTATCAAGGGCTATGGACTGAATCTAACAGAGTTTGGAGTTCTTGAGTTGTTATTTCATAAAGGTGACCAGCCTATACAGAAAATCGGAAAAAAAATACTGATTGCTTCGAGCAGCATCACCTATGTTGTGGACAAATTGGAAAAGAAAAAATACATCAAACGAGTGGCCTGTCCAACCGATCGGAGGGTTACTTATGCTGCTATTACCGATGAGGGTAGAGAGTTGATGGAAGAGATTTTTCCGAAACATCAAGCATTAATGACGGAAATGATGAGTGTTTTAGATTTAGAAGAAAAGGCGACTATGATTGAGCAATTAAAGAAATTAGGGTTATCTGTAAAGAACTATACAATAGAGTAATTTTTATAAAAAGGCTATTGACAACTCATAGGAGGTAACATACAATCTGTATTAGATTAATATATTATGAATTAAATATAATTGTATGTTTCCATTTTTTAAGTAGATATTTCAGTTTAGTAATATACTAATTAGCATTATTAAGTAGGAAGGTTGTTTTTATTTTTTTTGACTAATATCTTTAATTACTAATATATCAAATAATAATATATTAATCAGGAATAATTAAGTAATCATATGGAATGGAGGAATTATTTTTATGTTATATACAAACAGAGTTGAAATTGGTAATTTTTTACTTCGTGTTGTGATAGGACTTGTTTTCTTAGCAAATGGAGTATCTAAGTTTCAAGGTGGAATAGGTAATACAGTTGGTTGGTTTGAAAGTTTAGGAATACCAGGATTCCTTGCCTATGTAGTAGCCATAGTAGAATTAGTAGGTGGTATTGCAATCATCCTTGGGTTAGGAACCAAGATTGTATCGGTATTATTCGGATTAATTATGCTTGGCGCCATCTTTACGGTTAAACTTCCAGATGGATTTCTAAATGGATATGTGTATGATCTTGTTTTACTAATCATTTCTGTACACTTGATTATAAATGGCAGCAAGCTTTTATCTCTTAATCATTTCTTTTTTAAAGGGCAAAATGAGAGTAATTTAAGTAGCTAAATCAAGCTTAAATAAATGAAAGAAATAATAAATGGAGATTCAAATAAATTCCTCTAATATGGGGATAAGAAGTATGGAGTAACTTCGAGTTCCCCGTTTTAATGGAGGTGGTTTTTATAAGAGTAAGTAGAAAAACAACCTAGAAAGGGTGCATAAAAAAATGGGATTATTAGACAAATTATTTGGAAAAACAAAGGAGAATGAAACTATGTCAAACGTTAATTTAGCAGTTGTTTTTTATAGTATGAGTGGAACAAACTACCAGTTGGCAAAATGGGCAGAAGAAGGAGCAAAAGCAGCAGGTGCTGAAGTAAAAGTATTAAAAGTAGAAGAATTAGCTCCAGAATCTGTTATTGAAGGAAACGAAGCTTGGAAAAATACAGTGGAAGCTACAAAAGACGTTCCGGTAGCAACTTCTGATGATCTGGAATGGGCAGATGCAATCATCTTCAGTGTACCTACACGATTTGGTAATATGCCTTCCCAAATGAAACAGTTCCTTGATATACAAGGCGGACTTTGGGCAAATGGTAAAACAATCAATAAGGTTGTAAGTGGTATGACTTCTGCACAAAACCCACACGGTGGTCAAGAAGCAACACTTCTATCATTGTATACATCCATGATGCACTGGGGTGCAATTATTGCAACACCAGGTTACACAGATCCAGTCATTTTCGGTTCGGGTGGAAATCCATATGGAACAAGTGTAACCGTAGACCAAGACGGTAAGATGGTTGAAGATGTAGAAGGTGCTGTGAAACATCAAGCAAAACGTACGGTAACGATTGCTGAATACGTTAAAAAAGGACAGCAATAATTTAAATAGATGAAGTGAACTCACATATAGGATAAAACATTTATGATATAATCGTTTTTCCTAAAAAGGTTCACGAAAGCCTAATGTCTCATTTACAAGAGATATTAGGCTTTTTTATGTTTCTTTGCTTACATCCATGTTTTGAAATCCTATCTTGATTAGCAATTATGCTAAATGGGAGGATTGCTGAATAAGCAAAACAGGGTTTTGATACGATTAAGTGGGAAATCGGCCTAAAATTGGAACTTCTATCCGATTCAACCGTATTAAAATATAAAAGGGTGGGATTATTGAATATTAAACCAGACACCATATTTTCTATTGTAGGAATAATACTGTGTTTTATCTTATTTGTCGTAGGTATGCTGTTTGCTGAACAAATTCCTTTACTTATTATAGTAGGTATCTTAGGGCTTGGTGGTATGGGTTATTTTGTGTCTCGCATTGTAACGAGGGCTATGAGAAATCAGAAATAATTACCTATAATATATTTAAATAAACCAGCAAATAAAGGATGTTTTTTTAAACAAAAGGTTGCAATACAGTAAGAAGATGATCTAAAATGGTCGCCTTTAATTCATTCCAATAATATGCTTTGGAATATTATATTAGCATGGATGTGGAAGTTATTATACGGAGCAGGATCGATATCAAATGGAAAGGGAGGATAACATGGACGAAACAAAATGGAATATACAAGAAGTGAAGCGCTTGAAAAAGAAGCAATTAGTCCAAAACAATCTCGTATTGCTTCTGATATTCGCTCTTTTTGGTTATTTTGCCGAGAACGGAAAGTCCTCCCTTCTCATTGGCGGATTTTGTGTGCTTATGTGGATTATCGTAGTCATCACGTTGTACACCTTAAAGACGGGAAGACCTATTGGTACAAAGACAAATAGAATGGTGCACAAATTGGACAGCATTCGTTTGGGGGAGAAGCGTTGGAAGCGAAGGAAAATCATTGATACCGTTATTATCAGTGCTATCAGTGTTCTTATTACAGTTTTAGTGTTCGTTAATGGTTTAAACTCTATAAGATTGGACTTTCCTATGGATGCTTTCCCATTTATAGGTGCTTGGGTAGGCTATAATATTGGAGAGATTATCCGAATGAAAAATTTGTCAGGGTGATTGAAATAAATAAAAGCTTTTATTCAAGGACCCGGAGCGATTGTTCAATAAGTGGCAGTCACCATTCCTTCTGTATCTCATAAATAGAGGAAAAACGAATTATGTAGGTGGGGGATGAAAGACCCCACCTGATGGAAGATTCACTTCATTCTTTTTAAAACAGCCTTACATCTGTCGCTAACTGATTATACAAATGCATCTTCAAAGAATGCCATTGCTTTTTTAATTCCGCTCACGAGTGAGGTAACATCTTCTTCTGTATTGTACAGAGAGAAACTAGCGCGTGCTGTTGCGGATACCTGTAACCATTTCATTAAAGGTTGGCAGCAATGGTGTCCAGCTCGTATGGCAATTCCTTCCGAGTCTAAGACGGTTGCCAAATCATGAGGATGGACATGATCCACATTAAATGTAATTAATCCCCCTCTTTGTTTCGGGTTCGTTGGTCCATAGATGGAAATGCCATCGATTGAAGATAGTTGCTCCAATGCAACGCTTGTTAGTTTTTCCTCATGAAGTCGTATCGCTTCCGGTCCAATTTGCCCCAAAAAGTCAATGGCTGCGCCAAGACCGATTGCTCCTGCAACGATTGGCGTACCACCTTCAAACTTCCAAGGGAGTTCTTTCCAGGTAGATTCATATAAACCAACAAAATCTATCATTTCTCCACCATATTCAACCGGAGGCATTTTTTCTAAGATTTCCTTTTTCCCATATAAAACGCCAATTCCAGTTGGCCCCATCATTTTGTGACCAGAAAACGCTAAGAAGTCACAATTAAGGTCTTGCACGTCTACCGGAAGATGGGAAACACTTTGGGCGGCATCCACGCAAAGGACTGCTCCTTGTTTATGTGCTAGCTCTGCGATTTCTTTGATCGGATTAATCGTTCCTAATACATTCGAAACATGTGTAATCGAAATAAATTTTGTCTTCGCAGTGATGGATTTCTTTACATTCTCCAAATCTATCGTTCCATCTGGGGATAGGGGAATGTACGTTAATTTCGCTCCTATCTTTTTGGCTACCTGCTGCCAGGGTATTAGATTGCTATGATGTTCCATCTCGGTAATTAAAATTTCATCGTCTTCATGGAGAAATTCTCTCACATAACTTTGAGCAACCAAATTTAAGGAGGTAGTGGTACCGCGTGTAAAAATAATTTCCGCCACTTCTTTTGCATGTATAAACGTTTTCACTTTTTCTCTTGCCTCTTCATAAGCATCGGTTGCTTTCATTCCCAATGTATGTACTCCTCGGTGTGGATTGGCATTGTAAGATCGATAGTATGTTTCCAATGCATCGATAACCACTTTTGGTTTTTGCGAAGTGGCCGCATTATCTAAATAAACTAAAGGGTGTCCATTAATAGATTGCTCCAAAATGGGAAACTGGTTTTTTATTTCTGTTACGTTCATCTTCTATACTCCTCTCACTAGATTCCTATCTTTATTTTGACAGCGAAAAGAGTATAATACAAATATAATTATTATTATAATACTATAACAAAAATATTATAGGTGGGATGATGGATGAATACGAATCATTTATCTGTATTTAAGAGAGTGATGGAGATAGGGAATATTAGCCGCGTTGCAAAAGAAATCCATGTCAGTCAACCGGCTATCTCGATGATGATTAAACGGCTGGAACAGGATGTAGGCGTCCACTTATATACCGTTGTCGGGAGAGACTTAATGCCAACCGAAGCTGGTCAAACGTTATTGGAGTATGCGGAATCCATTCTGTCTTTAGAAGAACAAGCCTATCGGGCAATGGAAGAATTTCAGGAAGGGAGTAAAGGAAGAATTGTTGTCGGCACCTCCCAAGTATTAGGTACCTATTTATTACCGAGCATTATCCGTTCTTTTCATGAAAACCATCCCAATATTACGGTAGATTGGGAAATAAGAGCAGATCAGGAAATGGAAAGGTTCGTTCGATCAGGCCGTATTGATATAGGTATTACATTAGCACCTCCAGAGGATCATTTTTCTTTACGAATAAGGAAAGTATCTGATGATAAACTTATAGGAATTCAGCCTCCATATCCTATCGATTCCCAAACGATATTTATTCCTAGTGACATTCCTATAAATGGGGAATTAAATGACCAAACGAAGCGCATCTTTTCAACAGAGGCGGTAAAGCAATATGTCATAAAAGGTATGGGATATGGAATGGTATTAAAATCTGCGGTAGAGTTAGAGATTTCGTGTGGGAAGTTAAGGGATTGGGATGGATTAGAACCGAGATCTATCCTGTCTAATGTTATAACGCGCCCAGCGGAACGTCTTTCTAAAAGTGTATGGCTCTTTCTCCATCATTTATCGGAAGAAAGATAATTCCATGTGGATGGGTTCACTTTATCGCAGGTTAAGGAGCAGTAATCCCCCACCTCGGGAAATGGAGGAAACATTAATCTTTTTAGGTGGGGGAGGGTCTTGTGTCATACCCATGTGGTATAAACTGCCCCTAAAAGCCCGATTCGTTCATCTAACAATCAGTGGGGATGAAAGGTCAACAAAAACGCGACGTCCTGGGACTGCGATTACTCGCCCCACCAAAAAACATTTGTCGCATTGTCGACACTAGCACGACCTGTATCGAAAATCCCCACTGATTGAGATTCACTTTATCTTCAGGATTTTCTGGATCCATCCTATATGCAATAGCAAACCAAATTCTGATAAGCTATGAAAGGAAGAGAATATGGAAGGAGGATAAAAATGGACGTGGAACAAAATATCTTTATCAAGCAGCCATTGATTTGATAGAAAAAAGATATCCTACGTATACTGTATACGGAAGATGGTCGAATGTTAACAAGTGTAGCGCCAGACGTTATCAATGCTTCTACTGAATTATGTATGGGTGCAATCCTGGAAGCACATAAACGGAATACTAAGGTTACACATACGGTTTGTGTTGTAAGGGATGATGAAAATGCGGAGTTTACCGTTTTAACCCCTTGTGGTGTATGTCAGGAAAGACTTTTTTACTGGGGAGAAAATGTCAAAGCGGCTGTAACGAATCCAAGTGGTAAACTAGAGTATAAAACATTAAAGGAAATACAACCATATCATTGGTATAAAGCCTATGAAGCATCATTTTAGGCATAAAAGGAGGTTTCTATGAAACGATCGTTTGTACATTCATTTTGGTTTATATTTTCTGTTATCCTTAATGCTTTGGGGAATAGTTTTATGATTATTTCTAACCTGGGCAGTGCACCCTGGACCTCTGCGGGGGAAAATCTCGTGTACGTGTTACCTTTTTCCATCGGTGTTTGCATTATTATTTTGCATCTTTTTGCCTTGTTACTCAGCTATTTTATGAAGGTGAAAATTACGGTGGGAGTAATTATTAAAAGTATGCTTCTGGCATTCCTATTTGGCGTTTGCATTGATTTATTTTTATACATACACCAGCTCGTATATGTGCCGGAACATACGGCTATCCGTTATATATACTTATTCATCGGGCTCAATTTCATAGCCATAGCAATATGTATCTATTTCCAAGCAAGTTCTATCTATCTACCTACTGATTTTTTACTGAAGGCCTTCGGGAAACTCATGAAAAATTATACATTGGGAACGATTGTATGGACGGCAATACCGTTATCCATAGGGGTGATCATTAGTATCTATCGCCAACAACTAATTGGAATCGGCCCGGGAACATTGTTGTTTATGTTCGGAAGTGGATTGTTGATAGATTTGTATAATCGTTGGATTGTTATTCGAAAAACTCCTGATAATTTGTATGTTTAGTTTTACTGATCTATGAGGTGCTATTATTAGGCGAAAGTCTATTTTACAGACATGGAGAACAAATAGGGGACCAGCTTCGAAGCATTTCGAAGGCTGGTCCCAGTTTGTGGTTATGGATTTTTTTTAGAGTTTGCCGGCCAGAAAAGCCCAATCACTGTACCGACTAGAGCTGGTAACATCCAGCCGAGACCAATCTCGTAAAACGGCAAATAATCCATATAAAATAAGGTAATCGATTCAAACAAAGCGATGGCAGTGCCTGGCACGCTATCCACTAACGCGTTGTAGCCGTCGAAGAAGCTTACACCGAACGTAAATACGATGGCTGATGCGTAAACACTTTGCTTATGACCGAATAATGGTGAACAAAGGGTTAATAAAATCAGAACAATGGCTAACGGATACAATAACATTAATACGGGTACTGCATATTGAATGATATTGGTTAGACCAAAGTTGGCAATGAAAAATGACAGAAGACATAGAATCAGAACGAACCATTTATAGCTTATTTTTGGAAAAACCTGATTAAAAAATTCGCTACAAGATATAATCAGTCCGATACTGGTTTTTAAACAAGCTAGTACAATAATAATAGCCAGTAAAATATTTCCGAATGGTCCAAAATAATGCTGAGCAACTGCTGCAAAAATTAAACCACCGTTTTCAAATGCCCCGATGGCCGATATACTCGATGCCCCCATATAAGCGATAAGTCCGAAAAGGAGCATCATTAGTCCCATGGCGAAAATGCCTGATTTCAACGTCGCTTTGGCGATTTCCTTCGAATGATGGATGCCTTGTCCCTTTATTGCCTTGATGACAACAATCCCGAATGCGAGGGATGCAAGGGCATCCATGGTGTTATACCCCTCTTTAAACCCTGTTATAAAAGGTAAGCCGCTATAATCACCAGTTGGCTGACCGAAGTGTCCCATTGGTTTCACGATAGCAGTGATAATGATAATAAATAAAAACAGTAAGAACGCAGGCGTTAAATATTTTCCGATATAGTCTATAATCTTTGCCGGATTCAAAGAGAAGAAATAGACAATCACAAAAAACATCAAGCTAAAGATTCCTAAATATAAACTGCTTTGTGTGGGAGATATAAATGGTTCAAATCCGACCACGAAAGGAACCGTTGCTGTCCGTGGAATCGCAAAAAACGGCCCGATGGTTAAGTAAAGTGCGATGGAAAAGACCAATCCAAATAGCGGATGGACTCGACCTGCTAAATCACGTAATCCACTACTCCCAGATAAACCAAATGCCAAAATCCCTATAAATGGTAGCCCAATAGCAGTTATAAGGAATCCAATTAATGCCGGCCAAAAATTCGTACCAGCGAGTTGCCCCAATTGGATTGGAAAAATTAAGTTTCCCGCACCAAAGAACATTCCAAACAGCATCGTGCCAATGATGGCATAAGTAGAAAATGAAATTCGTTGTTGCATAATTGTGCTCCTTCTAGTTGAATTGAAACTATTTTAACACCTATAGTAGGCGTTATCTATAGCTATAAAATAATAGAAATAGTGGAATATTTCACTTAAATATCGGAAGGGGGAGATTGATAGGAAAGCTGATAAGTTAGTGTGAAAGCTGATAAGTTAGTGTGAAAGCTGATAAGTTTGTGTGAAAGCCGATAAACTAGTGTGAAAGCCGATAAATCAGAGTGAAAGCCGGTAAACCAGTGTGAAAGCCGATAAGTCAGAGTGAAAGCTGATAAGTTTGTGTGAAAGCTGATAAGTTTGTGTGAAAGCTGATAAGTTTGTGTGAAAGCTGATAAGTTTGTGTGAAAGCTGATAAGTTTGTGTGAAAGCTGATAAGTTTGTGTGAAAGCTGATAAGTTAGTGTGAAAGCTGATAAGTTAGTGTGAAAGCTGATAAGTTAGTGTGAAAGCCGATAAGTTAGTGTGAAAGCCGATAAGTTAGTGTGAAAGCCGATAAGTTAGTGTGAAAGCCGATAAGTTAGTGTGAAAGCCGATAAGTTAGTGTGAAAGCCGATAAGTCAGAGTGAAAGCTGATAAATGGGAAGGACCGCTGATAAAATGAAAGGACTGAACGACTATGAACCTATCATTACATGGATAATAAAAGGACCCTACATTCTAGACTTATCTGAAATGTATGGTCCAATATTTTATCCAAAAATTTAACAAATCCCTTGTCTCACCCTACGAGATAAGTTACATTCAATCAAACTTTACATAATCCCCTTCTTTAATTTGATTCTTTTCAAACCATCCTAGATTCACTTCGATGGCATATTGATAAAAACGTTCTGGATTATAGATGGGACAGTCATTCCCTTGACAAGGTTGCATATCTAGTATTTTTAGAATTTCCCCATCTGAATCAAGAAAAGCAATCGATAAAGGAATGCATGTGTTTTTCATCCAAAAGCCACCATATATTTTTCCCGGAAACACAAATAACATCCCCTCATTTTCGGGTAATATTTCAACAAACATTAATCCTTTTTCTATTTTTCTAGGAGTATCTGAAACATGAACCATTAATCTAGTTTCCCTGTATCCACTAAGTATTTTTATTGTTTTCATTCTATTTCTCATGTTCACTCACCTTCAAGTACAGGAAAGAAATTTGGAGATAAAACGAAAGCAAGAAGAAATAATAACTAGCAATCTCCTTTTTCATACTTATTCAACGGGTTTCCATTTCATACTCTTTTAATTGAAAAAGGATGGGTCAAAATAATTGGAGTTTCTCCTATTTATTTTCTGTTTTGATGTTAACTTTTTAATATACAAATCGTTTAATAAGTAGAAGGGAGGGGAGTTGTTGAAATTAAATGCAGATCTGCAAGAAATGTTACAGGAAAAATCCGAAATCATTTTTAAGTATTTAGTGAAAATTGGGGCTGCTCCTAGTGATGCAGAAGATATCATACAAGAAGCGTTATATAAATTTATCTTATATATGGATTCGATTGATTCTAACAAGGCATACAGTTGGCTATTCCGTGTTTCCCTTAATCGATATTATGACTTATGTCGGAAGCAAAAAAGAAACGTTCGAGTATCCATGGAAAACGTTGAACTCGTAGATGAATCTCTTTTACCGGAAGAATTTATTCAACAAGATGAAAGGAACAAGGAGATCCAAGATTTACTTAATCAATTAACTCCTCTTCACAAGCAACTATTATTATTAAAATATGATTTGGAGTTAAGTTATCAAGAAATTGCTGAAATGTTGGATTTAAACATAGGTACGTTAAAAACGTATTTATATCGTGCTAGGGAATCGTTTAAACAAAAGTACAGAAGGGAGCAAACAAAAAATGACGGATCACAAAGATAGTAAAAAGGAAAAAGAACTCAATGAGCTTTTTAATGGTAATTTAAATAAGCCTACATTTAAAAGAACAGTTAGAAAGGCCAAAATAATGACCATTATTCGTAACATCGCTATTACGTTATTTGTTGTAATGTTTTTAGTTATCGTCTTAGGTTTTTCTTGGTTATCCATGATGAGATGGAATCAAGAGAATGCAGTACGAGATATTGAATTATTTACCCGAATAAGTGACCCGAACATAGAAGCGTTAGGCGTTCAAAAGATGGGAAATGGCCTTTTCGAGGGAATTTTAATTTTTGACCGCTATAAAGAGATAGAGGGAATACCAGTTAACTGGAGTGATCAAGTGGTTACGTATAGTCTCTTTGGGGGAATTAGTCGTTTAGCAGGAGACCATACACCGATTCAGTTAATCGACGAAAAGGATGGCCAAAAAAGGTATTACAATCGTGACACCAAACAAAGGATTATGCAATTCTATCATCCAGAAGTGACATACAATGATGTTAGAAATGACCTGAATCGCTTAAATAATTTGACCGACGAAACGCTCGTTGAAATGGCTCTATCATTTGATAAAAAATATACACCAGAAGAAGTACGTGATTTCATTCATGAAGATGTCACACTCGAATGGTACTGGGCAGATACGTATACGAATTTGGATGGGATAAAAGAAATAAATCGTGGAGATGAAACCATACCAGCATTTCCAGAATTAGCATCTCAGGTATATGGATTCAACCATTTGCCTCATAATCCTTCCCAAAGTGAAGAGGTGTTTATTGAAGACATTAAAACAGGATTTAGTATAGAAGGTGGGAAATACTTTGGAGAATTCCAACGTATTTATAACTATATAAAAGGGAAAACTTCTACTCTTTCTGCGGACCATGTAGACGTATTAGGTGTTGTTGTAACGGGTACAGCAGCAGAATTAAAAAAATTAAATGATTCCGATATGATTCGTGCATCCGTATTAGGCGTTACAGCAAATCCATATTAAGTAGTATATTTCAAAAAGGCATCAATCTTACATAAGATGGGTGCCTTCATATTTGCACATGTCATGAAATGGTAATGACATGTTTTGAAATATTTGGTACGAGGCAATATGGAGGGAATCCTTTTAATAAGGTTTCCCTATTAATCTAATCGGCCAGTTTAGAATGGAACGAATCCTGTCTGATAGTAATTGGACAAGAGCTTGTTCAGCGATTGCTTAGGTTTAGTTATTTTCTTTTTCTGATAGTAACTTATCTAATTTTTCTTCGATGTTTTTTAAACGCTTATTTTTTTTATTAAACTGAAAAGGGAGCGCAATAATCATTACAACGATTGCAATGAAAACGATGAAAAAAATCAGTTGAAAAATCATATCTCCTACGTTTAATCCACCAATGGCTGCTAACAAAAAAATAATATATTCCTCCAATCTGAATTTCGGGCAAGTATTTTTATAACCGGATATCTTTTACTATCTTTCTTCTATGACTTCTGCTGCATCCCCTCGTTATGATTTGCATTGGTTTCTTCTATCCTTATCTTCAATAACCATACCATGTCATCTTGTTTTATCATGTTATTTAAAGACTCCTTATCTTGGTAATCAACTGTACGAATGGAATTACCTTCCGTTTCCCTATATACTGCTAAGATTTTTGTTTCACCTAATGCTAACTCTACTTCTTCATCGCCAATGGCATAGTCCCATGATGTTAACATATCGTCTTTAGTTTCCTTTTCGATTCGTGATGGTTCGGTTCTTACATCGGGTCCATATAGAAAAACAAAAGTGTCTTCAGAAATTGGATTTATCACTCCAAAACCCAATTGTCCTTCGTTACCATGATTCGGACTGTTGCCGTAAGATAATTGTGTTAGTGGTTGTGATTCTTTTATTCCGTTTTGGTATCTTTCCATCCAAAGATCTACCCAATGCTTATCTGCATGAAGTAATTTGAAATCAAAATCGAATAGTATCCCTAAATGTAAATCTTCAAAGGTTTGCACATATTCAGAATCAGAATGAGCGGAAATGGTAGCTACCTTGTCCTTTGAATTGTCGCAACCTGAGATGAGTAGTATGCAACATAATAGAATAACATGGAAAATGAAATAGTTTTTCATCAAAAAGGTCCCCCACAATCTGAAAAGTGAGACTGCCTCAATAAGACAATCCCCGGTTAGCGAGGATGTTAGTTTTGATAGCACGTTTCATATTCGTCTTGCATGATCCAACTTTTACAAGCTAACCCATTTTCGTGATAAATTTCTTTCCCTATTTCTAATTCGATACTTCGATTTGAGTTTGGATAATCCGGTTCGTTATTTAGAATGTATAGGGTATCCCCATCCAGCCATTCCAATGATATACTCCGTTTTGCGTCACTATAATAAACCGTCTGAACTTCATTCTTCTCATGGTCCGTGATTTCGACTCATACATTAACACCGCCTGCAGCACCACCATATAGTTCATAATAGGCATTAGCTGTATATGCATCCGTGGGGGATGTTACAGGTCCTGGTCCTCTTTGAATGGATTCTCGGTCTATTTCATCAAATGTAAGAAAGTACATTTCATATAGATAGATGGATGATACCATCACAACCCCCGACAACGTTGCTATCAATAAATTTTTAGGAAACGATTTCTTTTTAATGAAAAAGATTAGTAGATTCGTACAAAACATCAAAAATAATATAATGGTAATGAACGCAATCAAGAAACCAACTGTAATTAAAATGATAATCCCCCCAAGTTCCATAACGGCCATCTAAATATCATTTAACAATCAATGGGGTTAGAGGAAGAACCCTTTGATTGAAGATTCACTATATCTTGTCTATTCCATACTAACATACATAATATTCCAATAATATGGTTGAATTTTAAACAAGAAAAGGCGACCACCCCAATTAGGTGAATGCGAAAAATTATTTCTTTTTCATTTCCTCCAATAAAGAAATGATCTTTTCGTTTTGCTCAATGATGGTTTCATTTTGTTGTTTTAACTTTGTAAAATCAAAGGAGTACAATAATAAAAAGCCAAAAAGTAAAATAAACACGATTACTCCACCCATGTTCTACCCTCCCAAACTTCCATTTTTAGGTATTTTTAATATACGTTTTCTTTTTCAATCCTGCAATAAGGAAAAATCGGTGCTTCTCCTTCTTTAGGAAGCACAGGTTATTATAACTGCAATCTATTAGATGTTTGGTGAAAAAAAGAAATGGAAACGTAAATGTTAAGTATGATTATGATTCCGATTTTGACTAAAATCACAAATAGACTGAAATCCGTAAAGAATGATGGCTCTGAAAAATGTACTTAGTAAGTACTGTAACTTCGACATTTTCTCCAGTGAAAATATCTTATACCTTTGTACAAAGGTTAATCCCCCATAGAAAGTAAATACAAATTGCAAAATAAAATTTGATATTAAATACAGCGGTAACTTATCATACGTAAATTTTAACATCCAAAAGCTACTCACGACATAAGGGCCAAGGTTAAAGAAGTTTATACTTTTGAAAAATGGTATACTTTTATAAAACTTCCACCATTTTCTATTCTCTCCGAATCCATCTAAGGCTTTCGTTACGGTTGCAATAAATATCACTGCTGGGAGATATTTTTTAAATTCATTCTTTTTAAGTAAAGGGATTGTCAACCAAGGAAGAACGAATAGTCCTAATAAAAATAATCTATTTCTTTTCATCACGACACCTCCGATCTTAGTATCTACATCTTTATGGAAGCTAATCTAAAAAGAAATGATTAAGATAAACGAAACTGGCCGTTACATAATAAATTAGCGACTGTTGCTTGTTCAGCAATCGTACCCTAAAGTAGTGCCCTTTAGAATCTTCTTTTACACTTTAGCATAATCCCGTTCATGTATTTTTCTAAAATTTGACTCATTGCAAAGAAGACGCCTTCTTATAAAAGAAAGGCGCCCTTCTGCGTAAGGATGACAGATCAAAAGGTAGCTAACAAAAATGGAAAGTAGAGAATCCATTTTTGTTAGCTTTTTTCAATGAATACTTGGGTAGATAGTTCCTTTCCATGGTTTAACGATCTTCTTCTACGATAGTACAGGAAACATCTGAAATATTAGCCTCAATAAAAGTTCCCTCAGGGTAATAAAGAACAATT
Organism: Oceanobacillus senegalensis; assembly: GCF_900176885.1. Classification (GTDB taxonomy): domain Bacteria; phylum Bacillota; class Bacilli; order Bacillales; family Amphibacillaceae; genus Oceanobacillus; species Oceanobacillus senegalensis. The sequence continues at coordinate 4,250,636 of NZ_LT839648.1, forward strand.
TGATCCACGGTGGTAATGGGTACGTCAAAGTCGCAAAGGGGGATGTCATTACAGTAGTATTGAACGCGATAAAGAATCGTGAATCGTATGGAAACCAAGTTAGCTTCAGGGATTCCAGGGATGGGCCTAACGTCATCATTTAGGACGGTAAACTCTCCTGAGCCTGGGATGGCATTGCAACGGACGGTAAGTTCGTCTCCAGCCGCTTCACACCGAAGAATTTGTGCATTGCAATGTTCTGGAACGAAAACCCTTCTTTGATGGTCTGTATAAAAAGCCACCCAATCGTAAACTAGTTGAGTTCGGATAATTTCGAAACCATTACTGTCCTGAAGAGAGAAATCACTTACTTCCTGCTGGTTAAGTAAGGTGTTTCGTGGTTCACCTAAGTTTGCCTGGACTTCCAATGTGACATTAGAATGTACTTGAACATCTTTAAACAACCCAACATTTAATAGCAACGTGTTCTGACTTCTAACCCTTACTTGAACGGTAAAAGAGCAGGTAGTCATGTTTCCGGCGTTATCTTCTGCTGTACATGTAACCTCCGTCGTTCCTAAGGGGAAGAAAGTCCCGGATGGAGGGGAGCAGGAGAAGGTTACCCCCGGGCAATTATCTGTAACAGTAGGATCAGGGTAGGTTACAACGGTTCCTTCTTCCCCTGGATCCACTTCTACGAGTAAGTCACTCGAACAGGAAATTCTAGGCGGCTCGGTATCATGGACTGTCACTTCAAATGAACAAGAGTCACTACTGTTCCCTGATGCATCGGTTGCCGTACACTCGACCGTAGTCATTCCTACCGGGAAAAAGCTACCAGATGAAGGAGTACAAGCAACGGTAGAATTTGGGCAATTATCCTGTACGATAGGATCTGGAAAAGTAACAATTGCCCCACATTCCCCAGGATCATTGTTCACCACGATATCGTCCGGACAAGTAATTTCCGGCGGTTCGGTATCGTTCACAGTGACGGTAAATGTACATTCCGCCGTATTCCCAGCAGCATCGGTAGCGGTACACGTCACTGTATTCGTGCCCACTGGAAAAAAGGAACCAGAAGCTGGTGTACAGGAAAATGTGACAACCGTACAGTTGTCGGTGACCGTAGGCTCGGTATAGGTAACCATCGCCCCACATTCCCCAGGATCATTGTTAACCACAATGTCGTCCGGACAAGAAATCTCCGGAGGTTCGGTATCGTTAACGGTAACGGAAAACGTACATGTAGATGTATTTCCAGCGGCATCGGTAGCGGTACACGCCACTGTATTCGTTCCCACTGGAAAGAAGGAACCGGAAGCTGGTGTACAGGAAAATGTGACATTTGGGCAGTTGTCGATAACCGTAGGCTCAGTATAGGTGACATTCGCTCCACATTCCCCAGGATCATTGTTCACCACGATGTCGTCCGGACAAGTAATTTCCGGAGGTTCGGTATCGTTCACGGTTACCGTAAACGAACACTCAGCTGTATCCCCACTTGCATTGGTAGCTGTATATGTCACCAAGGTGCTACCGACTGGGAACGTCTGTTGCTCAGATAAGGTAACAGATGGTTGAGGTGGTGAATAAGTCTCGGTTTGACCATTGCCTGTAATTTCCGTAATTCCGCAATCGTTACTGGATGCTGAAATGGTATACGAAACGACGGCTGAACATTCTCCTGTATCATTTTCGACGGTTATATTTTCTGGACATGTAATCCTAGGATTGCAAACAGGGGCAGCAGAGCTTAACCAAGGATCGTAATCTACATTCCCAACCACTGTATCCCCACCAGGAGTATTTGGACCATCCGGACTTCCCCACCAGTTATTCTCCGCATTCAAAGGTGTCCCTGTCAGTGAATTATAAAAAAGCCCACCATCGATGTTATCAAAAATGTTGTTAAAGTTTACATGAACATTCGTAGGGAGTTTGTTATCTATCCCACCCCGTATACCATACGTGGTTTTCCCATCTCCTAGGACACCGTTATCGTGAATACAGTTATTGATGATGTCAATATTATCTATATCATAGTCTAGAAATATGGCTCCGTTCCTACTTGTACTGTTATAAATTTCGTTTCCTTCCACTACCGTATCACTTGTTTTAACCGTGATGCCATCTTCAATGATGTCATGAACCAGATTGTTGAGAATAAGCCCACCCGAGAGATTAGCATCAACCCCACCAGCATCTCCAAGCTTAATTCCATCATTAATACTAACGTTGTAAACAATGTTTCCTTCAATTCTCATAAAGGTTGATTCGTATACATAAATCGCCGCATCCGGTGAACGAATATCATGTACCTCATTAAAGCTAATGACACTGTCGGTTGTTCCGCAACACATGTTGATTCCATCACCTGCTGTATCGAATACATGGTTATAGCTAATGACACCTTCTACAATGTTGCGCAGTTGGATTCCTTCATCTCGATTTGCCGCGTGGATGATATTATAAATGACCTTTGGACGTTGTTTAACTGGTGCGGCAGCTAAGGAGTCGACTAAATCTCCTGTTCCATTTCTTATTTCGAAACCGTTCAATGTAACATCATCTGCTTGGATTCTGATAATGGTTGACAAGGTATTATTTCCATCAATGATAGCTTCCGTAGTCGTATCACCCGGGGTACGTGTCGTGAAGCAGTTTGGGCGTGGATCTACATTTGCTTGCGGCCCGAGAATCGTAACAGGTTTCGTAATGAGGATGGTTGATGAAGGGGTATATAGCCCAGCAGCAACATGGACCGTTCCCCCGCTATCTACAGCATTAATTCCAGCTTGTATGGTTGGAAAGTCATCTGGTATAAAAACCTCAGAAGGCATGTTATTCCACCTTTCCGAAAAAAGTTATCCATGGGATAGACTATTGAACGTACGTGTATGATACGATATCCCATACTGATAACTAATATATGGAGAAATAACAAAAATGGGTGGGTGAGAAGTATTATAGGGACAGTTCTTCATGTAGAAAAATAGGATTTTGGTACCACACCCTCTACCGGTATCATAGGAACCGTCCCAAGTTTTTGATGAAAACACTGGTTTGGATATTCTGAATTGTCATCACAAAAGGGGAATTAATAGTATCATCGAATTAGATTATCCTGTTAATGAACAGTATAGTGTAGGAATGATGATTATATTTTTATACTGAAAAGGGGATGGAATCATGTTTCAAGATGTTTGGAATCCGACCCAAGAAGAAATAAAAAAGTGGGCATACAGTGAGGCAGACATTCCCGAACAAGATTGGGAATTAACTATCAGTTCGTTTGAAAATATACCGATGATTTGTGCGAGTATAGAGATAAAAACTGTCATCACACTTCCTTTTTTTTGTCAGACTGCTGAAAAAAACAAAGCAAGAAAGAAAACCAACAACCTCTGAATGTGCAATATATGTCCTAACAAAGGTTGCCATGGTGGTATGGGTTGGTAGTTTTCTTCTACTTCGATATGGATTTACCCGTTAAAACGTAGGTTGCTATCGGATAAAACCCTTGAATAAGGAATCACATGGTTTCACTAAAGTCAGTCGTTTTACTCACCATCATCCCCAATGTCACCGCCGTTATCCATTCCATCTCCATGACCACTATCATGATCACTTTTAAAAAAATCATTGACTTTTGTGATTATCGTTGTATCCTTTGCTTCTATATTTTTTTGTTGTAAAAACTCCCCAAGGGAAAAGCTTTCTACTATCTTTTCTTTATCTTTTTGAAGGAATAAAATAATAACCAATAGGAGTATCAGCACGATAATCAATAAGACGAGCTTCATAAAATTCCCCCCTTTTAATAGGATACTAGTAGAAAACAAAAATAGAACGGTAAACTAGTGAGGGTGTCTTTCTCGAATTCATCATCGTGAAGAATATATGATGGTTGGAGAAAAAACACTCATAATGGAGGTGTGGTTATGCAGGAATATATTGCTGTCCTATCATTACTGTTCATTATCATGATGGTTATTATTCGTGCTAAACAGTTAAGAAAAAAGGGTATTAAGGCTATTAGAATTGGTGAGCTAGATAAAAAAGATTTCATCATTATTCCATTTGCATTGCTGTTTTTTTATATCGTTCTCTCTAGTGTTTTTGATTTACCGAAATTAGGTACCGAATTATTTAGCAATAGCATCCTTCGTTGGCTTGGTGTCGTTTTGTGCCTGAGCGGTTTAATATTATTCTTGTTCAGTATCCTTTCATTTGGGAAAAGTTTTAGGGTTGGAATTGATGAAGAAAAGCCAGGTGAACTAATAACAACAGGTGTTTTTGCAATCAGCCGTAATCCTATTTACACTGCTTTTGGGCTTATTCTAACAGGGATCTTTTTGATTTTACCAAACTGGATAGTGTTATTATTCGTTGTTGGGGGATTTTGGCTTTTTCATCGTCAGGTTAAATTGGAGGAAAAATCCCTGAAAAAGATTTACGGTAGAGAATACGAAGAATATTGTAAAAGCGTTCGTAGGTACCTTTAGAGCCATTGATAGGGAAATGGGAAGTTATGAAATGTTACAACCTTAGATCAAACGTTTGTTTTCATTCATCTTGGGACGAAGGGAAACCGTTCCATTTAAGTATAGTGGTAAGAGAGGACAATCAATTGTGTTGCGAACAAGAAGGCAAGGGGTAGATGTAACTAAAAAAGATATCCTTCATCTCTAATCATCATAAAAAACCGATTCTTAATTTCCTTTTAGAATCGGTTTCATGGATCACCTTTATTTGGTTTGGAAAGAAACATCGTAACATCCTTTCTTTCTATACTTAAATACGTCACTCTAACCATGAAGTCTTTTATCGATGGTTTAGTTTATCATAAGCATTAGCATATAACTCAAAGGCTTCTTTTATTGCTTGTTTAATTTTATTCATCCTTTTCCCTCCTTTCTTTTGTTACTTATATTATCTTAGAAATAGGATCAATTTACAAAGCCGATGGAATCGATAACATTCATCATGAAAACGACAACAAGTGAGATGGAAACGGGAACATCTCTATTTTTCTTAGATTTACACCGTTTTTCTCCTGTTTCCGAGTGAAAAGATAGCTTTCATTTTTGTGAATGTGGTGTTCGTGATGTAGTGGGGCGGTTCTCAGGCGGCAGTTACTATGATTTACTTTTCGGTTAAACGTTTGTTTTCATGACTTTTCTTGTTGTAGGAGCGGGAAGGGAGGTAAGTTTGCTGGGATGGCGGCATTCGCAATCTACTTATGGTGACTTAGTGTAATCGGGTTCCGATATCCAATCCTTGCCGCTACCAAATGATACAACCAGAACGGTCCTCCTCCCTAGGCACAATTTTTATAAATAGAAATAAAATAACCTATAGAATGAAAAAAATGGGTGACGACAGTGTATAAAAATGGAGGATATAAGTCGAAGAGAAATATTGCAGAATACATGTCCAATCAACTTGGAACAAGTGGAAATAAAGGTGACTTCATACAATTATTTGGTGGAGTATTAAATATAATTGGGGACTCCATGGGGGTTTACGGTCAGATCATTTCTATGATGGAAGATGAGCAAGATGATTTACAACAGCAGCAACAACAACAGCAAATGCAAGACCAAATTGACCAATTGCAGCAGCAGTTACAGCAACAGCAACAAGATCAACAACAAAAGGAACAACAAATGGCACAACAAATCGAACAAATTCAGCAGCAACAACAGCAAGGTCAAATGCAAAACAATCAACAAATGATACAGCCACTGATGGAACAAATTCTACAACAAAGCCAGCCATCCAATCAACCATCACAAGATATACAAATACAGAAACAGATACAGCAACTACAGAGCCAGATGAATAAAACGCAAGAAAATCAGAAGGAACAGCTGGAAATTTTAAAGGCCTTGATTCAAGAAATTAAAAAAGATAAATAAGAAAAAAGTTCGTTAAGGTTCCATTCCAAAGGGAGTTGAATCTTCTTTAACCTAGGTAAAGGGCTGTAATACCCCCATCTCAAGAAAAAGAAGAAATCAATTTTTAGGTGGGGGATGAAAGCAAAATCCAACAGGGGTTGAAGATTCACTTTTTTTGGGATTGCCCCAATTTTTATGATCTAACTATTACAAGGCATCTATTTGCTTGAAGGAAATAATGTGCGGAAATTGAGGATTTTTGCACGATAATGTCACAAGCAATGGTACCACTTCTAGGATTGTTATTGTTCACGCACATAAAGGGGAAAAAGCAATGAATCCACTCCCATTATAAAACTATGTTATAGCGATATCGTTAGGATCTATTGCATCTAAAGGATTATGGTAAAATACGAATGGTTGGGGGAGAAAAAGAAAATAATTCACAACCAATAGATGGTTTGATCGCGCTTCATTGGGTAAATGCGCATTTCATAGGGTATATGTATGAAGCAGTAAGCGAAGTTACCCTATTCGAAGCAAGATCAACACGGAGTACGAGAGGTGTATTGTATGAAATTTGATGCGTTTGATATAGGACAGAAAGTTGAAACGAAGTCTTTTAAAGTAACAAAAGAGGATATTATGAGGTTTGCGAGAGAATATGACCCTCAATATATGCATTTGGATGAGGAAAAAGCAAAACAGGGAAGATTTAATGGAATTATTGCTTCTGGAATACATACGTTAGGCATATCATTTAAACTTTGGGTGGAACATGGTACCTATGGTGATGATGTCATAGCAGGAACTGGGATGAATCATATTCAATTTAAAAAACCAGTATACCCTGATGATGAATTACATACCATTGTCGAGGTTATGCATAAGAAACAGGTGAGTAAAGAAACTGGGATTATTACTGTATTACTAACTACGTATAATGATAAAGGGGAAAAAGTGTTTAAAGGGGAGTTATCGGCATTAATGAAGCGATAAAGAGTGTGGGTTCGGATTACGCTAGCTTGACCGGAAACAGTGGAGTGGTATAAGAGAACTCTATTGGCCTTTTATGAAGGGAATCGTTACCTATTTCTAGAGAATTTCGATATGTATTAACAAAAACAGGACTGGGACAAAAGTATTTTTCAACACAAAACCCGAACGGTTGATGAGCCTCCTTCGTGCTAACGCACTACGGTGTCTCACCTAGGCCTCTCATCCCGCAGGACAAGGAACGCTTCGTCAGCGAAACATCGCACGCAGAAAATGCGAATGCATTTTCAAGGAGTCTACGTATATTTACTGCGCTAATCAGTGCATTGTTCGTTTTTTGAGTTAAACACATTAGTTATGTCCCAGCCCGTTTTCATTGTGTTTCCCTAGACCTATTCCTCACCTTTATGATGGTGTAATGGAGGTGGAACTAACCAACCTTTTTCCTTGTTTAATCGAAGAACTTTGGCGCCAAGTGTCGCTTTTTGAACATGAAACTGTCCAAACATGGTCGCTATGTCTTCGCGAATGGATTGCGCAATCATCGTACTGCAAGCAACTAGTCCCGCTCCAATATTTCCAGATAGCATAGCAGCAATTTCAGTGTCTGTCACACGCGCCCCAGCTGGAATTTCATCTAAATGAGCATCAGGTCGATCGGGAGGAGTTGGTGGTAAACCTACTCCATTTTCCTTAAGTAACGTTTCAATTTGATTAACTTCCTGTTGTCCACCATCAATGGCTTCCTGAAGCAATCTCTTTAAATCTTCATCACCAGAATGATTAAGGTACGTTTGATAACCGGCAATGGTTCCCTTAGTGGTTAACAGAAAGGACCATGCACCATAGACTTCACCGTAATGCATTGGTTCATCTTTTGGATTTCCGCTTAATACACCCATTTTTTTAATCCTCCTAATTAAATTCATCATAGTGCCACCCTTCTATCATGCACTCTGTCATATGTTTCTCCAAAAGTGGAATTTTATCCATTATTTTTCCAGAGAGTGGGGACAGTTTTTTTCCGCCGTTACAAAGTAGTGGTGGTTTCTGTTCTAGCTGCTAGATAATCGATTGAAAAAGAGAATAAGATCAAACGTTTGTTTTGTATATCAGGATTTGTTGCTGGTTAAGGGGGAAGTAATACCTCCACTGATTCAAGATTCACTTATCGTTGGGGGAGGATGGAAAAGCCCTTCTATGACAGGGCTAAAAATAATATGGTCTTTTTATCTAAATCCATCTCACATGGTTATGACGTAAATTCTTTTAAGAAGTAAATATGTTTACTATTCAAAAGAAGGAGCGGGGCAACTTCTACATCATGCCCCTTTATTTTTTCCTTGCTAGTTCATCACGATTTAATGTTTGTGGTGGTTCTTCTACCCATCCATGATCAATCATAATATTTGCTCCATCTTCTGCATATAGTAATATTTCCATGTTTAATTTACCATACATGATGCCAATATCCCTTCTAGGGCTCATGGACATACTTGCCCCGTAATAACCAATACCTAATGCAATTAATGTTGTCGTATAAAACATGATAAGCTTGTCTGAAAAGGTAAAGGAAGTGGAATCTGTCACCTCTGAACTTAATGACAGAGGGGCAATAAGATCATCTTCACTTAAAACAGAACCAAACGTCTTACAATGTTTTTTAGCAATCTTTTTTCCTCTAAGCAAAAATTCACTTACAGCTTTATTTTTTGCAACCTGACTGAATCCCATCATGGTAGCTGCCCCTAGTGCATTTCGTTGGAAGTTCCCGTATAAGTTTGTTATTTCCGGACCTGTCAATGGTCTTCTTTCACCAAAATAACCAGTTAAAAAGCTTTGTTTTTTAACAAAGTCCACTTTATCTGGTATAGGTAGATAGGGTGTTTTAGTGTAAAGGCCTTTTGAAAGTAGTACATCCGTTGCTTTTCGAAGTAACTTATCTGCTTCAGCAAGGCATTCACTAAAGAATGAATACACATCTTTTCTTGGTGAATACGATAAACACATACTGTAGGAAGTTAAGCCAATCCTTCCCATTTGTTCAAGATAATTTAACACATAGAGATCCGAAAATAACCTAGGTGCATGGATATCCACATCTTCTTCTAAATGAAATCCGTATGGAATCGGATACTTTTCCTCATGAAGAAATTCCGTTATTTTCGTTATGTGTGATTGTGCTACCTCTAAAGCATCATGGATGACAGGTTTAATTTCTTCATCTTCACATTTTGTTTTAAAATAGGTTAGCTGACAGATTGCCGCACTATCATTCATGTAAGCAGTCCACAAATTTGTCAATTCAGAAGATGTTAATTTCTCTTTTCCTTCCATATAAATCTTCCCCTTCTGAGGGCATTTTTATATAACATAGTGTAACCAAATAGATAAAGGATATGATGAAATAAAAATAATTTTGCAATGTTTTGATGGGAAGGGTACGCATGCAGCTTTTACGATTGGTTCCTTCTAGATCAAACGTTTGTTTTAATGAAACTAACTTTGGAGTGGGATGTATTAATGTTTTCTTTTTTCCTCTAATTCTGGGATTCAATAGAGGGGGGGATCGGGAGGCGCTCACTAGGGTCATATTGTAGACCAATTCCCTCTGTGCATGGTGCAGTCAGACTGTACTTACAGCGCTTATGTACAGAGGTTGCGGGGCGCTTACTGACGCGCTGTCTTCTTTATCGGAGCCTGTGAGACGAACCATGGCGCTCTGGTGAAACCTTCTATCCTAATTTCCCTGTAATCATTGTTCGACAAATAAATACGAATATTTCCTAGGAAATTGTCGATATTTTTTGGGAAATGTAGGAATACATCTTCTCTTCTGCTTTTCACGAAATGATAAATAATCGTTTTAAAAGCAAATCGAGTTTGGGTTACACAATGACTCTGTATAAGTTCAAAGTTTAATCTCCTGTACCTTTAAAATAATTTCTCATTCATTTCCTCCTCCACTGACGGAAGTAGGTTTTCCTGTTGCGGTCATCTTTTATTTACTACACCGGATGGAAACGGAACCAGTTCATTCGATACATGCTTTGCCAGAGAAAATGAATCCGTAGAATAGGCCAGGGGGGAGGCAGCGGGGCGATTTCCCAAAACACCACCATAAAATATACTCAAAAAAATGGTGCAGGAGGAATCGTTCCTCCTGCACCAAATCTTTTTCCATGATCAAAATCCAGGGCGCATGGCCATCCATAGTTTGATAACGAAAGAAGTGATTACTTCTTTTTCGATTGGTTTGAGTTCACCATCATTCCCGTTTTCGGGTGGTTTGGTTTCGTCTGTGTTTGATTCCCCATAAATAGCTTGCATGTTATCGATATAAACGGTTGCTGCATTTTTATTGGAATTGTCGGTTTCCATCACGCGGAAGGCTAGGTCTACTTTTAATGGCGTTGCTTTCCCTTTTGGAATGCTTGCTTCGACATACTTCCATCCATTCCAATTGACTCCTGTTTGATCATCGGTGAAATCAATCGGAAATGCATTGCCGTTCCCATCTCGCAATTGGGCACGAAGCCAGTGACCATCATTGGCACCATACACCCATAAGCCGATTTTCTCAGGATAACCTTCCAGCACAATATCTTCTGAAGGTAAAGCATATGCACCAGATGTTCCTTTTTGGCCAGTAAAATCATAATCTAATCGAAGGGAATGCTCTCCAGATTGGACGAACGCTGGATCACTGGCTAAGGATATATCGATAGAATTGTAACGTGCTCCCGATTTGGTCCAACCGCTAAGGCCGTCTTCAAAATCCTCTATGATCATCGGTGGTTTGCCCACTTCCACCTTGATTTCTTCTACTAAATCTCCATAACTAACTTTGATCCTTCCAGATGCCGTACCATTGACCGCTGTAAATTGGCCATGTTCATCGATGCTTCCAATGTCGCCAATCACTTCATAGGTAAAGGCATCGTCATCAGCTATAATAGGCGTTCCATGGTGGTATGCTTTTACATTTATTTTATGGGATTCCCCTCGTCCGAGAGATAACTCCGTTTGACCTAATTCCATACGTTCCATGGTAGTTACTACTTCAACTGGGACCGCCCCACTAACCGATCCTGTGGATGCTACGATATCTCCGGTTTGTGCTTTGGTACCTGCTTGAAATTCCCCATCATCCTTAAATGCTCCTAAATCTGACTCAGCTGACCATGTAATAGGTTCTGTGATTTCAGCTGGATGATAATATTGGTCCTGTCCTTTTACGGAAAACGTCGCATGACTTCCAGCGAGAATTTTTGCATTCTGTGGGGAAACGGTTAATTGACTTAATTCCCCTTTAGGTGCCGTACTGACAATCAAGAGTGTATTCGAAATGTTCCGCTGCCCATTGCCAGAGGGGCTGTTGATTACACTTATTTGGCTGTCACCTGGCTGACGAGCTGCAAAGGTGGAAGAACCACCTCCATCCAAGTTAATGGCTGTTACTGCTCCTTGGTCTTTCATCATACGTCCTAAATCGGTTAAAGAGACACCTTCACTAAAACCTGATTGCCGTCCGTCTATCACCATCAAAATGACGGTGCCATCTTCTTTGATTCCAACTGCAGTCCGGGGATGCACGGAGGAATCAGAGAAAACCACGGCTTCTCCATTTTTGACAACGATTTGCTTACCGCCGATTGCTTCTTCCACATTTTCAAAGGGTGCTTGCGTTTTGGTTTCGATGGTTATTTGATCACCAGGGCTTAGAGAATCAAGAATACCTCTGCTTGTCCCATGCCCAGACAATACGAGTTGTCCTTCTGTTAAGTTGGTATTTCCTTTTCCAGAACGAACCTCTTTGACAACGGCTGAAACGTTGCCGGTCGGCTTCAATACACCACTTACGTTTTCTAAAATCACTTCTGTTCCATATGAATTGGTATGAGTGGAACTATCATAATCCGCACTATAAATCACTAAATCATTTGCATGACGTGTTCGATTAATCGAAGTGATTTGAATAGGTCCGCTAGCTACATGAGCGGAAGCGATTTTTGCTTGTAGATTTGTTTTTTCCGATTTCTGTGAAACTTCTTGTGTTTCTTCTACGTTAGGATTCTCTTGTTCAGATTGCTCTGGTGTATCTTCCGTTGTATCCGTTTGTGGATTCACTTCTTCCGTTTGCTGTGACGCTTCCTTTTCTATTTCTTTCTGAGAATCCGTTTCTTCCGGTTCCTCTGATGTCTCTTCTGTTATTTCTTGTTGTGGATCTACTTCCTCCGATTCCTCGGACGTTTCTTCTGTTGTTTCTACTTGATGGTCCACTTCTTCGGAATCCTCTGAAGTATCTTGATTTGCTTCTGCTTTTGTATCTATTTCTTCGGAGTCCTGTGAAGTATCTTGATTGGTTTCTCCTTTTGTATGGACTTCTTCAGAATTCTGTGAGGTATCTTGATCTGTTTCGGCTTTTAAAACCTCTTCATCCGGTTCTTGTGAAGCTTTTTCTTTGGACTTATCGGAAGTGACTTGTGAAACGTGCGCCTTTTCTGCTGAAGGGTTAATGCTCATTTCTATTTGCATGCATAATGGAGCAATCTTTACCTCTCCCGATTCTAAAACACCGACAACACTGCGATTGGCATTACTCCTCATGATACGTCCATCATGGATAACAGCCTCCGTTGGTATACCAGTGGCAGTACTAAAATAATCTCCATTAATACCACCAACCACTTCATGCCCAGGCTTGCTTATCTGTTTTGCTTGCTCTGTTAAGGTCTGAAAACCTGTTAATTTACCATGTGAACTCACTGCATCCATTTCTACATATGGATTCGATGGGTCAATGTTCATTTGATAGATTTGAAGTGGTTTTTGGTTCGCTTCTACGGAAAGCCTTGTTTGTTCTACACCTGGAGAAATCATAGTTTGCGATTCATGGACAACTTCTCCTATGGATAGATTACTAGATTTAGCTTGAACCATCTGTTGAGATGAAAGTCCCCCAAAGTTGGACATGACTAAAATAAAAGCTAAAAATACCATAAAACTTTTTTTATGTATGATCTTTATTCGGCCTTTCAACATAATCCCCCTTACCTAGCATAGTAGTAAATTCTTCCATCTATTATTCTAGTACTTTTGGGAATAGATTACTAGTAGGAGAAGGGAGGGTGGTTCTGATGGTGTAGTAGGATAAGCTCATCCTACTACACCATGTTCATGAACACATGAATAAGAGCATATTTTCGTTCATTTATACAATGAAATGCTTATAGGTGAGGCTTTGTGCAGGGGGGGCCTAGGCGGACTCTCTCTATTTGTCTTTTTTTAACATATTTAGGCAGGAAGACCCCATCCTGGAACGAAGTGGGATGGATATGAATCACCTTCAGACAAAGGGATAGATGAGATAACAGGGAGGATGTATCTTGTTTGGGAGGAGTTGTTTTGATGCATGAGGGACCGGTTCTTTGGATGGGGCACATTCCGGCAGTGCACTAAGTGAACCGTCTCTCATGAACTCCCGAGTGAACCACGTCCCCTATGTTACCTTTCTGATATTGAAAAACTTGGTTAATAGCCATGGGCCTTGAGAGAATCCGAAGCCAATTTGCCATGCTCCTATTCCTTGAAGTTGATATTCACGTACGAGCTGCATCTTTGCAGCAATACTTCGGGTGTCTTCAAACCATACGACATGACGCTGTCCCGCTTCATCGACATAGTAAAAATAAGGCGTTTCATCTTCTGTTGAGTAATGAATCGGTATGTTGTTATTCATTGCAAAATCTATTGCATCTTGATTGGAAACGGCAGTTGCCAGGTTTTCCAGATGATATGGCAGGGTCCAATGGAAACCGTATAAGGGGATGCCGAGAATAACCTTCCTGCTATCCATTTTTTCCAATGCAAATTCGATGGTATTTCTCACTGGACGAATGGGTGCTACTGGACCAGGTTCACTCGCCGTATGGTGCCAATTATAGGTCATAATGAACATAAAATCGACGATAGATCCGATGGCTTCGTAGTCATAACCTGCATACCAGGGGATATCTTCACTTGTTTTTGGTGGGATGGCAATAGTTAGTAATAAGCCTGCCTCGTGAAGCAGGTCGCCTAATTCGCTTAAAAATCTAGTAAAGATAGTACGATCTTCTGGTAACGTTCCTTCAAAGTCGATATTGACGCCAGCATATCCTCTTTGCGTCACAAGGGTAAAAATATTGTTTACTAAATTTAGCCTTGACGAGGCGTTGTTTAGCGTTTCGCTTGTTAATACACCGCTGAATCCTGCTGCCGTTAGATTTGTAATCGTCATTAATGGAGCTGTATGACTGTTCCACGCTGATTCTATTGCGGTTAAATCATCTAATGAACTAAGGGAACCATCCACATTAAAGTAATATCTAAAAAAGGAATAATAGGTGGTATATGGAGCAAAGTCGTTAATGAAGAGCGAATCATTTTGCGTTCCCGTTATGAAGAGATAATTTAAAACGGAAGTGGTGTATTCTGGTAGTTCAGGAAGGACAATTTTCGTTCCAGGTTGTAAAAAGTATGGATGTAATTCAGGATTTGCCGCCATTAACCGATCTAAGGGAATGTAAGCCATTTGTGAAATCGTATAGAAACTGTCCCCCGGCTGAATGGTATATACATTTGTGTCTATTAATAATGCTTGACCGGGAACAATGGTTGGACGAATTAATCCATTTACACTGCGAATGCTATCCATGGAAATATCATACTTTTGACTAATGGTAAACAAAGAATCCCCGGATTTAACTGTATAAACAAACAATATTATTCCTCTTTTCTTATGATTTACCTAAAGCATGATAAGGTTAGGCTCTCTAATCAATATATTGCTAGCCAACTTATTTTGTGATAGTGGGGGGGGCGGTCCTCATGCGGTAATTTCGAATAGGAAAATGGTCCAGATCAAACGTTTGTTTTATGATTTTGATAGAAGGTAAGGGGAGAGAGGGGCCAAATGGCATCGCCCCTCTAGCATGAGAAAAGTCATCGTTTGTGCATCATCGCCAATGCATCACTACATCCAATGAACCTCATTTTCCTTATGTTGCCTGTTTTTTCTCGTATCGATTTCCTAGGTACCGCAGTAGGAAAAATTGTATGATGATGCCTGCGATTAATAGAATGTAACCGTTACCAATAAAGGAGTAGGAAAGGTACAACACAGATGCAATTCCTGCTGGTATGAGTGCATAAGGTGCTTGTGTGTTAACATGGGCGATGTGATCGGAACCAGAAAAGATGGATGCCATGACAGTGGTGTCCGAGATTGGCGAAACATGATCCCCAAAGATGGAGCCTGCAAAGATAGCACCAATGATGATTGGGATAAGTTCCTCTCCACCAAAGGTATATGCCAGTGGAATCGCTATGGGTGTAAGGATGGACATGGTTCCCCACGACGTCCCAGTTGCAAAGGAAATAAACATACCAATAATAAAAATAAGAAATGGCAATAGGGCAGCAGTCATCCATCCTTGGGTAGCACTAACCACGTATTCTGCGGTTCCAAGGTCCGAGGTGACGGTTCCGATTGACCATGCTAAAACAATGATGATCAGCGCCGGTAGCATGGTGCGAATACCACCTAGTAATGTTTCCTCACATGCTTTTAGGCTCATACCTTGAAGGAGTGCCAAGATAAGCCCAGTGACCGTCATGGCGAATGCACCCCATGTTAAAGCGATTGAAACGTCGGTGGCAGCCAAAGCATCCATCATGGATTTTCCTTCTGCACCGCCACCTGTATACCATAACCCCCATAAACTAACAGAAATAAGAGTGATGAGTGGTAAGAAAAAGTTCCAAACGTTTCCTTCCTTTTGAAATGGTTCTCCTAAGTCATCCTCTACAGACGATAGGGGCACCGAACCTTCAGGAATGAGCTTTCCGGTAGTTTGTGCTCGTTTTTCTGCTTTTGCCATGGGACCGAAGTCTTTTCCAAGAATGATCATAGGTACTGCAAGCAAACACAGAATAGCATAGAAATTCCATGGAATCGATTGTAAGAAAGAAAAATAAGGCTCTAGACCAACGATACTGGCACTGGCAAAGGCTGCAGCAATGAGGGAAACTTGGAAGCCAATCCAGTCTGAGACGGGTCCAATGGTAGCAATGGGAGCGGACGTAGAATCAATAATGTAGGATAATTTTTCTCTAGAAACCTTCTTTTTTCCTGTAATATCTTTAGAAGCATTCCCAACGATAACGGAGTTTACATAGTCATTGAAGAAAATAATCAGCCCTAGGAAGTATGGTAATAATTGTACTCTTTTTCTGGAATTTATTTTTTTTCCTAATGCGCGAATCAGTCCCTGTGCACCACCTGTTTTAAACATGAAGGCCGCACCTGTCCCAAGCAGTGCTGTCATAACCAGGAATCTAGCATTCCAAGGATCAATCATGACATCCTTCATCCAAGTAAATGTCTGTCCAACTGCCGCAAACGGGTTTCCACCAGCAAAGATAATACCGCCTACCCAAATACTGATGAAAAGTGACAATAACACACGCCTTGTTATAATCGCCAAAACAACCGCAACAATGGGCGGTATGACAGAAAGAAAATCCATCCATTATCCCTCCTATATTCCTAGTGGTTAAATCGAGAAGGTTCCCTTTATAGGTTCGGCGCCCTCCTAAACCGTTTCATCCGCCTCCTTTCGTTCTGTAGTGGTGAAATGGTAGCCTGTCTGGTTATAAAAGAAAAGAGACAGGCAAGTAGGAATGGTTGGTATAAATAAATTCAATATCCTTTACAATTTATATGTTCGTATGAAAAAGAAGATGATTAAAAAGATATGTTAAGCGGGAAGCGCATTGTCTCCATATCTGACTCGTATTGTCGAGCTATGTACAAGCTATTTACAATGATTTAGGAATAACTTGTCGATATTGCCCAGGAAATGGAAATAATTCACATATGTTGTGTGGCTATCGCTTCGTTATCCGTTGAAAAAAGGGGAAATGTCAGGTTTATGGGTATTTTCGGTTGTTTATTTATGATGAAGTAACTATGACTTCAGAAAATGATAGTCAATGAGGAATTAGGTAGAGGGGAAAGAGTACCATTCATGAACGGGACTGTTCCATGTGAACAATAGAACTATCCAACGATTGGGCCATTATATGGAATAAGACGTATTGAGTTTCCTGCACCATAATGTAATAAGAGGATAAAAAAGAGGCTAATTGATTAGTCCCTTTTAAATTAAAAGTATTATTGTTGCTTTGGTTACTCATAATACTTTTATCCATTAAGGACATAATATATTAGTGTATAAAATAGGAGGGTTGTTGCATGGATCATAATCAGGAGTACATCAAATTAACATCTGCTGAAATCGCAGCTCTTTGGAGAACATATATTCACAACACATCCGTAAGATGTATTTACAAACATTTTCTTCAACATCTCCAAGATGTTGAAATAAAATCAATTATTGAGGAAGTTGATGTTTTAGTTCAAACAGTTATCGAAAAAATTGAAAAGATTTTTGAAAAAGAAGACTTTCCCATACCAAAAGGGTTTTCTGATGAGGATATTGATTTATCTGCGCCTGCCCTATATACAGACTTATTTGCATTAAGCTTTGTTTATCGTGGAGGGCAAATCATTATGCCTCAATATACAAAGGCTCTTACTAAGGTAACGCGAATGGATATTTATGACTTTTTTAAAGAATGTCTATACAGTGAGACGGAATTACATAAGAAAGCATTACAACTTATGCTTTCCAAAGGATTAAATGATCGACCTCCAAATATAGAATATCCAAAAGAAGTACAGTTTGTTCGACATCAACCATCTTTAATGGATACTTGGTTAGGTGAAAAGAGACCCTTAAATACCTTAGAAATAACAGAACTTTTTGCCGGTATCGAAAGAAATGCGATTGGTCTCATTTTATTGATGGGATTTATACAGGTAACAAAAGATAAGGAAATAAAGGACCATTTATTAAAAGGAAAAAAACTAGCTGAAAAGAAAATGGATATATATGATAAGTTGCTAAGAAAAGATAATCATTTTATTGGATTCCCAATGACGATGGAGGTAAAAAATTCAACCACTTCTCCATTTTCTGAGAGATTAATGCTGTTTATGGTAAGTACGCTAAGCACTATTTCTATTTATGAACTTGGACATTCGTTGTCCGTCTCCATGAGAAAGGATCTAGCAGTTGATTTTTCTCTTTTAACAGCAGATGTATTGAAGTACGGTAACGAAGGGCTTAAACTTCTCATTGAGCGAGGCTGGATGGAGCAACCTCCACAACCGATAGATAGAAACGAATTTTATAAATCATAAATCAAAAGGAAAAAGGAGTTTTACGAAACCATTTATTTTATTTCGTAAAATACTATAGAATTCGATAAAGACAATTATTTGGTAAGAAAGTTTTGGAGTGTCTAGGAAATTTCGATAATGGGATAATCAAAAATCAGTAATATTATATGAACTAAGAAACGTACATATAACAAGAGGAGGTAACAAAAGGAGGGAACTTCTAAATGTCTGATGATAATATTATTATTAAGCCTATATACAATTTAACTGGTATTGCTCCGTCTTTAAATTCCATGTTTGATAGATTACAGACTTCTGGGCTGACTCCACTTTTTAACTATTCATCAACTTATGGTATTTCAACATTAAGAGATGTCATATTAACCTCTGGAGGAGGGACGGTTACCAATACTTCTGGATATTATCAAATTTCCACCCCTTCAAGTGCAAATGCGTCGGCTTTATTAGAAACAGTAGAAAGAGGAAAGTTGTTCCCAGGAAATTCATTTGAAGCTGGGGTATCTGTTCGATTACCTACTAAACCTACAGGAACTCAAAAGGCGACTTGGGGATATTTTGATGGGAACAATGGTGCATATTTTGGGCAGGATGTTAATGGGATGTATATTGGGATTCTTAGTAACGGAGTTGAAGTGACAAAATATACCAATCTTCATGGAATGGTGATCAATTAAATGATTTAGGTCCAAGCAATCCGATTTTTGATACAACATCTGGTAAAATGTTTCAGATTCGATATGGGTATGAATATGGAATTATTGAATTCCGAGTTGTATTTGTTAATTCTTCTAACTTTCAACAAATCGTTGTATGTCATCGGCTATCTATATCAGCTATCACTCAAGCTAACTTTATTGATCCAAACCAACCCATACGTGTACATATTCAAAATGGTACATCGGGTGGAACATTTACTGCCATTGTGCGGGGAAGATACTATGCTATTCTTGGGTCAATTACCCCAACCAATCGAATTACAGCGGAGCGTCGTTTACGTTTATCTGCAACAGCCAATGCCATGGTACCGACCGTTAGCTTCCGAAGAAAGTCTATTTTTCCTGATGGTACAGGACAAAATAATTCCATCAATGTTCAAATTTTAAATTTTGATATCATTTCATCTGCTGACATTGTTTGGCAATTACGATTAGGATCAAATTTAACTGGTGCGAATTTTGGGGATGTAAGTGAAACACCTACTTCTGAAACATGCTGTTTATCTGATGTTTCGGCTACAGCAATTGATACAAGAACAGGTATTAAAATTCTAAGTGGATTAACAAAGGGGGGACAAAGATCAACAGTTGAAAACTTTCCCGTTGATATCGTTCTTTCAAGGACTACTCCAGTTACACTAGCGGTCATGAGTATTTCAGGAAATGCCACTATTGATGTTAATTTTCGGGTTCATGAAGATTGGTGATAGATTTTAAGAATGTATTTTTCCCTCAAATAGGAAATTTGATATTTTTATCTAATCCTAGTGAAAAGGGTTATTTTTTGAAATTTCCCAAATTGCCACAGGATTATTATTCTGTGACAATTTTCCTTCATTTTTTGGGTAAAATAGAGATAGGCTTTCAAGGGGAATCTGATACAAATTCCATTTAAAATGTGTCACAGAAGTAAAGGGTGTTTTTCAATGAATTTTCTTTCTAGTTCATCTATTTCATTTCAATTTGCCACTATTGAGTGGGGGATGAAAGAAAACCCCCCACTAATCGAAGAATCCCTTTCATCTATAAATCTTGTGATAGTCGAATCATATCTCTACACTGTATACCATTCTCGAAAATTTCTTCTTGATAATGTCTAATGAAAAAGTCGATATCCACACCCATTATTCGAAAGCCACATTTTTGATAAAGAGCCAGTTGCCCGATGCTTGAATTTCCAGTTCCGATTTCTATGGTTTGGTAGCCTTTTGTTTTAGCTACCTTAACTGCATCCATTACCAACTGTTTTCCTATCCCTCTCCCATGCTGCTCTTCTATGACTGCTACATTCACAAGCTCTACTGTCCCTGGTCTTGTTGGAAGTAATACATAAGCCCCAATAATTTGCTGGTCAGTTTCAGCTATAAAACATTCGCCTCTATTCACATAATCCACAACCATCTCTTTGGAAGGGTCAGCCAATAATAACAATTCCATTGGAAGGTTTTCATCTTTATTCCGTTGCCTGATATTCATCTTGATCCCCTTTGACTTCTTTTTTGGTTTCTTTGATTCATTATCCTTTTATCCTAACCTGTCAGTTGAAGAACCTACTTTTCCAAAATAGGTACGGATAGTTTAACATAATATGGCTGCAGAATGGACATATCCATGGACAACGAAAATAGCACCCTTATCTAGTTGTCGATACCTATTGTTAAGATGCTTAAAGGGTGCTACTATTTGGCATATCAAAGAAACCGGGGTGCTGTTAACCTGTTTCTTTCAGCTTTTCTCCATGGTTAACTCAAAACACCTAACAACCAAGGAGCAGCATACAGCACCATAAACATCACTCCATAATTGACACCATGGCGGTGAAGCAACCCGGATACCAAGGCAACCAAAAGAACGCCGAAAATATTGACCCATCCTGCATCCATGTAAGCAAGCATGATAACGAGACCAGCAAATAGTCCGATTAGTGCTTCATGTGGAATATATTTAAATACGAAAGAACAGATTTGTGTGGCATATTTGATGGTGACATAGAACGTAATGAGTAGAGCAATAGCGGCTCCGATAATCGTTGCAGTCATGATTTCTCCCATGGAAAGGATGTGATGAATATTATGTTCCGGTGTGAATACAGGTGGTGCGTTGAATAATCCTGCTGCTGGTCCGATCGCCATTGGAGATAGTGGCAATCCAATAGCGATAAGTGGAATAAGTGCACCTGCTATATAGGATGCATTCGTGAGCCCGTCCATGGTTGAAATGGCCCGTGATGCTCGTTTTACAGGGTCTTTAATATGTCTTGTTAGTGCTTCCCCTAAAAATACAGTCATTCCGACTGGAGTAAGAAAGAAGGTAGCGGAACCTAAAACACTACCAAAGGCAGCAGAACTTGATTCTTTCTTGGTTAATACCTTAAATGGATTGGGTAAACCTTTTACTTTTTTTGAATAGCGAACATGAATTTCTTTCTTTCCAAGTGGTTTTAACTTTTTACGATGTTCGGTATGAAGTAATTCAAATAAAGAGAAAGCAATGGGTCCAATGGTAATTCCTAAGAAAAAGGATACAAAAACAGTAACATCCGATGGAACCACGTCAAGTCCCCAATATAAATGGCGCAATCCCTGTATGAGTAAGGCAAAAGGAACGATCATCACTAAAGATAAAATCTTACTTTTCGTCATAAGGGCTAAAAAGACGGCACCAAGGAAAAAGATGAGTCCAGCATATTCGCTGATTGTATCTGCAAATGGAAGAATGGCATTTGCGATTAAAAAGCTTACAGGTATGGAAACGAATGTACCGATAACAGAACCAGACGCCATTTTTCGAATACTAACATCAGGCAATCCATAACGTTTTAATACCATCGCATGTTCAACCATCGGTGCGGACATCACACCACCTGGAATACCAGCGATGGCAACAGGGATGGAGTCTGTTAATTTTTTGGCAACAATAGCCGACATAAAAAATGCCAAAATAATGTAGGGAGATAAGCCAAGTAACACAAGTGCAATGGTAACCGGTGCAAGGACTGCTGTCTCATCGGTTCCTGGTGCAATTCCTATAATGGTATATAGACCGGCTCCAGCAATGGCAGCAAGAATCATTTGCAAAATAAGAACCATATCCATCCTACTCATCCTCCTTTATTTCCGTTATATTTCGCTTCGGCTTAATTACAAAACTACTAATCACAAATCCAATCACGCCACCTATAATGCCAACAATCAAAGGTTGCGGCGCTTCACCTGGGGCGATTATGTATCCACCAAGTGCGAAACCAATGCAAAGTCCCATCGCTATTCCAAGGTCTTTGATGTCTACGTTATCACCCCAAATATCTACTAAACGCTTATATTCTTTACTCATTTTTTCACCCCTTTTTTCTGTACTTATATAGGAGTAAATAATATCAAATATAAAGGATTGTCTTATTCCATTTTATTCATAGTATCAACTATTTCTTTAATTTCATCAAAGCGATAACTTCCTTTTTGGGTAACACATTTGACGACTTCATTTAGTTGATTCTCTTTTGCACCAGCCATGATTGCCAAATTTCTAGCATGTAGTTTCATATGTCCTTTTTGAACGCCTTCTCCTGCTAATGCTTTTAATGCGGCAAAATTCTGTGCTAAACCAACCGAAGCGATAACACCAGCAAGTTCCTCCGCTGTCTCAACTTGCATGATTTTCGTTGCGAGTGTTGCAATAGGAT
The DNA here is from genome assembly GCF_900176885.1 of Oceanobacillus senegalensis. Classification (GTDB taxonomy): domain Bacteria; phylum Bacillota; class Bacilli; order Bacillales; family Amphibacillaceae; genus Oceanobacillus; species Oceanobacillus senegalensis. The sequence goes on from NZ_LT839648.1 coordinate 4,273,223, forward strand.
GGGATTTCGTAGCACCACCAATGAGTCCAACTGCAAGAGGTAATTCGATTGTTCCGACTAGGCTATTGTTTTCACCGCGCTCCCAATGTGTTAACGATTGATAATGGTTCGTCATCGAAGCATACGCATGGGCACCTGCTTCCACTGCTCTTGTATCGTTTCCAGTAGCTAAAACGACCGCTGAAATACCATTCATTATTCCTTTATTATGTGTTGCTGCACGGTAGGGGTCGATAAGCGCCAATTCATAAGCGGACAAGAAATTCTCCATCGCTTCTTCGTTATCTTGGAATGGATTTTCGAATACCCCCCGAGCACGAATAATGCGCTTGTCCGCCAGATTAGAGAGAATACGTAAAATTGCCTTACCATGAGCGATTTCTTCAATGACTGGGGCAACGGCTTCTGCCATGGTATTGATGGCATTCGCGCCCATTGCATCCTGGGAATCAACGAGTAAATGAACAACGACCATTTTCTGAGTAAGCCCATCGATAACAAAAACCTCTAAATCCTTAGCACCCCCGCCTAATGAAACAAGGGTAGGATCCTGTTCATTGCACATGGCTAATATTTTTTCCTTGTTTTCATAAATTCGAGCAAGCGCACCATAGGGATCGTTTACATTCGTTAATTGAATTTGCCCTCGCATGATAGAACCACTGTAGGATGTGGTAAACCCACCAGTGTTATATGTGTATTTCGCCGCATTACTGGCTGCAGCAACCACAGATGGTTCCTCTGTTGCCATTGGAACAAAAATATCTTTCCCGTTTACTTTAAAATTAACAGCAATCCCTAGTGGTATCGGCATGTAGCCAATGACATTCTCTATCATTCGATCCGCGTCCGCAACGGAAAAACCTTTACCTCCTTTTATTATTTCCGTTTCTTCTTTTGAGAGATTGGCATGTTTGGCAAGGTGTTCCAATCTCTTATTCGGCGATAGGTTATAGAATCCAGGTATACGTGTTGACAAGAGGATGCCTCCTTTTTCTTTTAGTAAATTGTATTCGATGTAGTTTATTCGTATTCAACCTAGTTGAATGATCCGTTGGTAAGGTTCTGTCATAGTATCGCTTTTAAGGGGGATTAGGGAAGGTTCTCTTGATGATGCAATGAGAATCGTAACATTTTCTTTACAAAATGGACTTGCTTGTAACAAAACGTCCCATCTTAGATGATTGTCAATAGCCATTTATTAGTATTTTTTTCCAATTCATATGAAATATTCCAATCCACCTCATACGAAATATGTCGATGAAATAAAGGATTGTCTGTTCCATCCCTATGAAAATATTTTCATTTGATAGGGTTGGAAAAATATTTCAAATATATTACAGAAATCCCATGCTATGATAGTAACCGTAAGACACAGAGCAAGTTCTTAGAAAACGAATCAAAAAACGAATCAAAGGAGAGGAAAACAACGATGTTTAAGAAAATAGGAATCGTTACAGCACTATCAACAGCATTGATTTTGGGTACAGGTTTTCAAAGTGCGGAAGCATCATCAAATGACATAGAGTCAAATACTTCTTATAAAATCTATTATTCTATTAATGGAGAAAAGGCTAACATCTCTAGTGGTGATATCAATCAATATATCTCAGATGAGAAATTAAATAAACTAATCAATCAAGCGATGAAGCAATTCCAAATGGAGTGGAATTGGAATAATCAGGGTTCTGTAGAGCAACCTGAAGAACAAGCTGCCCCTGAAACAGAAGAAAAAGAGCAAACAGAAGCACCAGCTGAGCAGCCTGAAAAAGAGCAAACAGAAGCACCAGTTGAGCAGCCTGAAAAAGAACAACCAAAAGCAGAAGCACCTGCTAAGCAACAACCTGCAAAAGAACAAACAGAAACAACACAAAAAGAACAACAACCATCAGCTTTAAGTCAATTTGAAAAAGAAGTAGTAGAATTGACTAACCAAGAAAGAGCGAAATACGGGTTACCTGCCCTTGAAATTGATACTGAACTAAGTAAAGTAGCACGTGATAAATCAAAAGATATGGCAGAAAATAACTACTTCTCACACAATAGCCCTGTTTACGGTTCACCGTTTGACATGATGAAAAGCTATGGAATTTCTTACAAAACAGCAGGTGAAAACATTGCCAAAGGCCAAAGAACTCCTGCAGAAGTAGTAAATGCATGGATGAATAGTGACGGACACCGTGCGAACATTCTTAACGAAAACTTTACGCACATTGGTGTAGGCTACGTGGAGAATGGAAATATTTGGACACAACAATTTATTGGTAAATAAATAAACACATCATGGAACTAACCAATTTCGGTTAGTTCTTTTTTTCGTGCTAGAGGGACGATTTTTATCTCCCCATTTCGTCCATCAATAGAATGACCCACGACGTACTACAGATTATTAGTCTAGTACGTCTATACTAATAATTTTCATAATATTCCCATATAATTAACCAGATGTTTATTAACTGTCAGAGAGGATGCGATTTCGGAGCGCTGATAAAAGGGGAGGATTGCTGATAAAAGAGGAGGAATGCCGATAAACCTGGGGGAGAGCCGATAACCGAGAAGGAGAGCCGATAAACGCGAAGGAGAGCCGATAACCGAGAAGGGGAGCCGATAAACCTGG